>NZ_QMBM01000001.1:1443435-1488259 GCF_003289665.1 Acinetobacter sp. SM1B | reverse complement strand
ATCTGCTACCACAGAGAGTCTATAAATAACAGTGCGTAAGTCCTACTTTAGTTGAGTATTGCCTGTTCTATTTAAATAAAGCGATAAAAACGGTACTTCCCAGCATACCAGCAGTAATTGCCAGAATCAGGAAGATAGCAAACTTGCTCAGCCCAGACTCTGCACTGGCTGGGTGCAGGCGGTCGGGATCGGCAAGACGTACCAGTTCTGAATTATAAAGTTTGTAGAATTGTTCACGCTGATTCTCGTCTAGCTGACGGGTAAAATCATAGACTGCTTTACGCTGTGCCAGACTATACTCCCCTAAATGGATTTCTTTATGGAAAATAGCTGCATCTAATT
The DNA here is from genome assembly GCF_003289665.1 of Acinetobacter sp. SM1B. Classification (NCBI taxonomy): domain Bacteria; kingdom Pseudomonadati; phylum Pseudomonadota; class Gammaproteobacteria; order Moraxellales; family Moraxellaceae; genus Acinetobacter; species Acinetobacter sp. SM1B. The sequence continues at coordinate 1,487,917 of NZ_QMBM01000001.1, read as the reverse complement.
TTTTCCGGTGCAGTTGCGCCAATGCCATTACTTGGCCAGCTGTCGGGGGAATATCAAAATCAATTCCATCTAATGTGCGCGACATGTTATTCTCCTTGTTGTTAGCTTAATAGTTACTTCTTATAGTAATAAAAAATATATTTGATGATAGTTTAATCATGTAAACTACATAACAAAAATAAAATTCGATGAAATAATTGACTTTTCACCCATTCTGTAATATTAGTTTAACATTACTCAGTTATATTTGTAGTTAGACTAAAAAGTCTATCCGTAATCATAATTAAAATTAAGGAGTTTTTATATGATTCAACAATTCTCTCCACATGAACTTGAACATCTGTATGCTGAAGCTGTGAATACAATTCAGTCACAAATGAATTTTTCAGATGCTGTCAAACAACTTGAAGATGCTGCACGTGCAGGCCATGGTAAAGCGGCGCTTTTTTTAGCTGAACTTTATTATCAAGGTTTCCGTGTAGAGCGCGACTCAATGAAAGCCCAATACTGGCAAAACATGGCCACCATGCAAGCCTAAAAAAACGTCACCCCGGTGGCGTTTTTTTATATTTACAATATTACTTATACATGATGAAGCATTAACATAACGATTTCTTGCAAAGCTGAAACAGTAATTTCATATAGTTTTCTTAAAATGACAGCGTTGTTCTACGATAGCTTGATCATAATGAAAATGCCAAATATTAAAGATATCCAACCACTGCCTAAAGACCTTGCGGTCAAAATCACCATCCTGAAATCGATGATGTACTGCGGGGTACTTTGGGGACTGTTCCATGAAGGCTGGGGCATGATGCGCGATCAGGATGAAACCCTGTTCCCGTTCTGGCTTAATTCATCTCATGCGGCAAATTATGCCAAAAAGAACTGGCCAAATTATAATCCGCGCAAAATCACGCCTGAGGACTTTGAGCGGGCACTGTTACCCACCTTGCATCGTCTGAATGTCACTCCTGTTCTGGTACGTGGCAGTGGCAAACAAATTAAGCTGACAATTGGACAGGTGCGTCATTTCTTTTTTTCAGGACAAGGGCTGCACTTCGCTGCATAACATGTTATTTATAGAGTCAGTACAGCAATTACCTGAAGATAAACAGCTTAAACTTCAGGATAAATAATAACAGCTAAGGACTTAATAATGACGAATGTAGCGCAAGTACTCAAAGACAAGCCCTCTCAAGAAATCTATACCATTCATCCAGAAGCAACGGTTCTTGAAGCCATTACTTTAATGGCAGATAAAGACATCGGTGCGATTGTAGTGGTCGAAGAAGATAAAGTGGTCGGAATTCTTTCCGAGCGTGATTACACTCGAAAGATTGTGCTGATGGAACGTACTTCCTTTGATACGACTGTCAGCCAGATCATGACTTCTAATGTAATCACGGTAGATTGCCACACTTCTGTGCCGGACTGTCTCAGCTTAATGACCAATAAACATTTGCGTCATTTACCAGTGGTAGAAGCAGGAAAACTGGTGGGATTGGCTTCAATTGGTGACTTGGTTAAAGCGGCCATGAATGATCAACAAATTTTGATTGATCAACTGCAACAATATATTTCGGGTTAAATATTAATTCAAAAAGCCATTTTGTAATGACATTAGATTGACAAAGAGATGATAGAAATAAAAAACCGCTCATATTGAGCGGTTTTTTATTTACAGCTATAGCTAGATTAGTTGAGACCTAACTTTTCAGCCACATAGTCAGAGTCTTTATCACCACGACCTGATAGATTCACAACAATTTTCACATCTTTTGGCAATTTACCTGCTTCACGAATCGCCCAAGCCACCGCATGTGAACTTTCCAACGCAGGCACAATACCTTCTACACGTGATAAAGTCATAAAGGCATCCAGACATTCCTGATCTGTTGCCGTCGTATATTCCACACGACCCAAATCTTTAAGCAGACTATGCTGCGGACCGACACCTGGATAATCCAGACCAGATGCAATTGAATGCACTGGTAAAGGTTCACCCTGCTCATCTTCTAATACATAACATGCCATACCATGAATCTGGCTGGGCTTACCTAAAGTCAGCGTTGCAGAGTGTTTGTCAGTATCCAGACCATGACCTGCCGGCTCTACACCCACCAGTTTTACTTCTGGTTCATTTAAAAACGCAGTAAATGCGCCCACCGCATTGGAACCGCCCCCTACACAAGCTACGACATAATCCGGGTTTGCACCAAAACGATCATTACTTTGTACCTTGATTTCATCACCAATAATCGACTGAAAATCACGTACCATCATTGGAAATGGATGCGGTCCGACCACCGAACCGATGGCATAGATATAATTTTTGGGATCTTTTAAATATTCCTCAAAAGCACTATCTACCGCATCTTTCAAGGTAGCTGTACCACGAGTGACTGAAATCAGTTTGGCACCGAGAATTTTCATTTTCACCACGTTCGGGTGTTCTTTCTCGATATCCACCTGCCCCATATGAATTTCACATGGAATACCAACCAATGCACACGCCGTTGCCAAAGCAACACCATGTTGTCCGGCACCTGTTTCAGCAATCACTTTGGTTTTACCCATGTATTTTGCTAACAATGCTTCACCCAGACAGTGATTGATTTTGTGCGCACCTGTATGGTTTAGATCTTCACGTTTTAGGTAGATCTGCGCCCCACCGAGTTGATCAGATAGACGTTTGGCATGAAATAATGGACTCGGACGACCAACATAGTTTGCAAACAGGTCTTTTAATTCATTCTGAAACTCAGCAGTTTGACGAATTTCCTGGTAAGCAACATTAATATCATCCATTGCCTGTTTTAGATCTGGCGGAATAAACTGACCGCCGTAGTTCCCAAAAAAACCCTCTTCATTTGGCAATGCAATACCATTAATTTGATGATCCATAGCGATCCTTAACAATCTGAACTAAATTTATAAAAACTACTTTATATTAAAATGTTTTGTTTTAAAGGACTAATAACTATAAATAAAGTCATCAATAGATAAATGGAATCAGCGCGCCAGATATTTGGTCATATCTTCAATGCCTTTTAGGGTCATTGGATACATATGCTTTTCAAAGATCTGCTGAATCAATCCGATGGTCTGCGTATAGTGCCAGTAACGCTCTTCTTCCGGATTTAACCAGGCTGTTTTTTCAAAATGCTGACGCAGACGCTGCAACCAGACCTGTCCTGCTTCATCATTCATATATTCCACCGAGCCTCCCACTGAATGCAGCTCATATGGCGCCATACTGGCATCACCAACCACGATTACCCGATAATCGCGACCATAAGTGTTCAGCAGATCCCAGGTATTCATACGGGTGCTGGAACGGCGAAAATTATCTTTCCAGACATAGTCATACAAACAGTTATGGAAATAAAAATATTCCAAAGTCTTAAACTCGGTTTTGGCAGCACTAAACAGTTTCTCACACTGGGTAATGTGTGCATCCATGGAGCCGCCAACATCAAATAGCATAAGCACTTTGATGCGATTACGGCGTTCCGGCACCAATTGCACATCCAGAATGCCCTGCTTGGCTGTTTCAAGAATGGTACTGTCAATATCCAGTTCTTCAGCAGCACCCTGACGGGCAAACTTACGCAGGCGACGCAGTGCCAACTGCATCTGACGGCTACCCAAAATTTGGTCATCATCCAGATTACGGTATTGACGCTGTTCCCAGACTTTGACTGCTGAACGCTTACGCCCCGGCCCGCCAATACGCACACCTTCAGGATGATCGCCATAGGCACCAAAAGGTGAAGTGCCGCCAGTACCAATCATTTTATTGCCGCCCTGATGTTTTTTATGCTGCTCGCGCAAGCGCTCTTCCAGCATTTTCATCAGTTCTTCTAGTGAACCGGCTTTTTTCAGCTCTTCACGCTGTTCTGGTGTCAGATGCTTTTCCAATAGTTCCAGATCAAACCAGTCTTTGGGCAGCTTATGCACCTGATTCAGCAATTCATCCAGATCGAAAGTGGCGATCCCATCAAAATAGTCCTTCATGGCACGATCGAACTTATCGAAATAGCGCTCGTCTTTGACCATGACGGTTTTGGCCAGCTGATAGAACTCGTCCTGATCGGCAAAGACCAGTTCTGCGGCAACTGCCTGATTCAGATCAATCAGCTCACGGGTCGATACCGGTACGCCGTATTTGCGTAAGGTATAAAACAGTCGCACGAACATGCATGTTTCTCCCTTAACGGCGTGACATGAATGCTAGGCGTTCAAGCAGCTGGACATCCTGCTCGTTTTTGATCAGCGCACCATACAGCGGTGGAATGGCTTTAGATTTATCGGCATTACGCAATACATCTTCTGGCATATCATCTGCCATTAACAGACTTAACCAGTCAATTAATTCGGAAGTTGAAGGTGGTTTTTTCAGGCCCGGAACCTGACGTAATTTAAAGAATACTTGCAATGCCTCATTTACCAAGGTTGCTGAAATATTCTCGAAATGCACATCAATGATGTCACGCATGGTTGCTTCATCAGGAAATTCGATGTAATGGAAAAAACAGCGGCGCAGGAAAGCATCCGGCAATTCCTTTTCATTATTTGAGGTGATGATGACAATTGGACGCTGTTTTGCAGTAATAGTTTCGCCTGTTTCATACACAAAGAACGACATCTTATCGAGTTCATGTAACAGGTCATTTGGGAATTCAATATCTGCCTTGTCGATTTCATCAATCAGCAATACACAGCGCTCTTCACTGCTAAATGCTTCCCACAGTTTTCCTGGCTTGATGTAGTTTTTGATGTCATAGACACGGTCATCGCCCAATTGGCTGTCACGCAGACGCGATACTGCATCGTATTCGTAAAGGCCTTGCTGGGCTTTGGTGGTGGACTTGATGTGCCAGGTGATGAGCTTCATTCCTAGGCTTTCAGCCACCTGTTCTGCCAGCAGGGTTTTACCTGTGCCCGGCTCACCTTTGACCAGCAGCGGTTTTTGTAAACTGCGTGCGGCTTTGACAGCCAATTTTAAACTATCAGTTGCAATATACTGACTTGTACCAGAAAACTGTTGATGATCCACAGACATGATTTAACCTTATTTTTTTATTTACAGTGGTGAAGTTTTTTTGTTTACAGCAATCTTTGCTTTATTTGTTACATAGCTTGACCAGCAATAGCCGATCAGTGAAGCAATACCAATCACAAACAGAATGAGTGAGGCATTGATCCAGACCAGTTCTTGTTCCTTGGTCAATACACCAAATATCAGTCCGAAAATCGCTGGGGCTAATGAGGCATTCGGGCCTTCGGATACTGTCGGCGTTAGCAGGATGGCAAACACTAAAATCCAGAGAAAGCCACCTGCCGGTTTTGGCAGGCGCTTAGTCACGCCATACCAGCACAACAGTGCAATTATACTGCCAATCAGGTATACCGCGATGGCAATCGATTCTTCAGGAATTGAATCTAATACAGTTACATAACCATTCATTTCACAACTCCTGAATAAATATTAAGCACCACGAAGACCTTCTGGTTCTACAGCATTCGGGTTAATCAAACCTTCAGGCGGCATTTGCAGGAAGAAACCACGGGTTTCAATCGAGTCGATCACGTGCAGCACATTAGCACGTGCCAGCTTGCGGGTTTCGCTCAGTTCAAGATGCATGACAAAAGTCGCACGACCAAATGCTACGCGGACAGCTTCGCCCAGTACGTGAAGTGGATCGAAAGTTTCAGCTTCATTTTCTTCAGCTGGACGAGCCACATAAAGGTACATTTCATCCTTTTTGCTCGATTTGTAGATAGACACTTGCATGATTTTGATTTAGACAACAATTTAGAAAAATCAGTAGCAAGGATACCTTAAAACGTCACCTGAGGCATTAGCCATAATTAACGCATCAGTCGTGATTTTGTATAATTGCTCTTTCTTTAATCAGTTTTGCAGTTAAGTTTCTATCCAGGCTTTAGTCGACAACTTTCATCTGTCTAGAAAGATAGGATTCATCCTGACGTAGCAGCTCAACCAGGGGCTTGGTCAGATGATCATAACGCCAGCCAAGTAAAAATTCCGGCAAATCCTGTTCATCATTGTGGAAAACAACATGCTGGTACAACGCATTCATCCATTTTTTGCGCATCAGGACTTCTTTCGGGATGGAAGTTTCATCTACAACATTTTGAATGATGGCATCAATTTTTGTACCGACTTCACTTGAAGAATGACGGATTGGACGTGCCAGACGTAATGGCCACTCGGATTGATCTGGCAAAAATTTCAGCAGGTCCAGAATCATCTTGCCATGATCACGAATAATATTGGCACGCAGATCTTTCACAGTGCTGAGCTGGAACATATTCTTAGGGTTCTTTTCCACCAGATTAATCATGGCAGAGTTTTTCATGATGAAACTGCGCGGAATATTCAGTGCCTTGGCAATCTGCTCACGCCATACTGCAAGCTGCTGTAGCTGCATCAGCTGACGGCGTGAATGACGATAGTTGCCAACATCCTGATATAACAAGGCTGTTGGTGTTTCCTCGCCAATTTCCCGGGTCATGAAGCGGCAATCTTCCAGTGCCAAGTCTAACAGGTGCTTTTGTTTCAACTCCTGCTTGATCTGATCACCCAAGTGCACCAGATAATGCACATCATTGGCTGCATACAACAATTGTTCATGACTTAAAGGACGTGCCAACCAGTTTGAACGGGTTTGATCTTTTTCAATTTCTACATCCAGCATCTGCTTCAAGGCATTCTGATAGCTGACCTGCAAACCATGCCCCAGAAACGCCATCCCTACTTGGGTATCAAAAACATTACTTAGAGATTTTTGCTGGGTATAGTGATAGATCAGATCAATGTCTTCTCCACAGGCATGGAAAATGTTCTGTTGTGCTGCAAAGAGACGCTTGAAGAACTCGGTCAGATCCAGCGTTGTGCCGTCGAGCAGATAGACATTGCCACAGACATTAATCTGGAACACACCAAGTTTCGGCCATAAAGTATCGACCTTGATGAACTCTGTATCCAAAGCATAAACCGAGCTTTGATCCATTTGTGCGAGTACTTGATCGAGTCCAGCTTGATCTTGAATAAATTGAAACATAAATGACTGAATCAGCGTAATGTGGATGTCCGAATATAGTTATCTTAACTGATATTTATAATATTTATGATAAAAAAATAAACATTTAGCTATAAAATTTCGCAATAACAATATCGATAAATTAAATGAATATTCTTGTATTTTTTCTAACTTGTTCTTCTCTTTAGTAAAACGCATGCAGAGAAACAGGTTTATTTCATCCGCATGCGGTTATGTACAGCTTGGCTTAAGGTATGGCTGTCTACATATTCCAGTTCACCACCTTGTGGTACACCTTGGGCAATCCGGGTAATCTGAATCGGTAAATGCTTGCTGGCTTCCATGAGGTAGTGCGCAGTCGCCTGTCCTTCTACAGTTGCATTCGTAGCCAGAATCACTTCACGAATCTGACCTCTGTTTAAACGCTCGAGTAGATATGGAATCCCAATTTCTTCAGGCCCAATTCCATCTAGTGGTGACAAATGTCCACCCAATACATGGTATTTACCACGAAAACTGCCACTCTGCTCAATAGCCATCACATCCGCTGGTGATTCCACCACACAAAGCAGCTCATCATCACGTTCAGTTGAGGTGCAGATATTACAGACTTCATCTTCAGTGAGTGAATGACAGATTGAACATTCATGAATATGGTTGGTCGCTTCAGTCAATGCATGTGCCAGACCAATCGCACCTTCACGGTTTTTCATGATCAGATGCAATGCCATACGCTGAGCCGATTTCGGCCCAACGCTTGGCAAGATGCGTAATGCTTGAACCAGTTGATCAAAACGATCACTAAACATTGCGCAAATTTCCTTAGAACAGGCCAGCCAGACCTGGAGGTAAGCCCATGCCCTGGTTTGCAGACTTCATACGTTCTTCTGAAATTGCTTCAGCTTGGCGTGCCGCATCATTCATTGCAGCCGCGATCAGATCTTCAATCATATCCGGATCATCCTGTAGAAGTTCTGGATCGATCTGAATGCGTTTTACCACATTACGTGCAGTCATCGTTACTTTTACCAGACCACCACCCGCTTCAGCATGAACCTCTACCAGCGCAAGCTCTTCTTTGGCTTTTTTCAGGTTGGTTTCTACTTCCTTTTGCATGCGCTGAGCTTGCTGCATCAACATGTTAATGTTCATAAAAATCTCCGAACATAAATTTATAAAAATTAGATTAGATCTAAACCGCGTGTAATGTCACGGATAATATCATCAATATCTTCCAAACCAACAGAAACACGAATTAAACCTTCACGAATACCTGCGGCTTCTTTTGCTTCAGGTGAAAGTTTGCCATGCGTTGTCGTTGCCGGGTGAGTAATCGTTGATTTCGCATCACCCAAATTACCCGTGATGGAAATAAACTGAGTATTGTCGATGACTTTCCAGGCACCTTCACGACCACCTTTCACTTCAAATGATACGATACCACCGAAGCCGGTTTGCTGCTTTGCCGCCAGTTCATGACCTACATGCTCAGGCAGACCTGCGTAGTACACTTTTTCTACTTTTGGATGTGCATTTAAGTATTCAGCGAGTTTCTGTGCACTTGCGGAGTGTTCACGCATACGCAGACGTAAGGTTTCCAGACCCTTTAGGAACACCCAGGCATTGAACGGACTCATAGATGGGCCTGTGGTACGCACATAACCGAAAATTTCTTCAAGCAATTTGTGATTACCGACAACTGCACCACCCAATGCACGACCTTGCCCATCCAGGTACTTCGTAGCTGAATATACAACGAGGTCAGCACCAAATTTGATTGGTTGTTGTAATACAGGTGTACAGAAGCTGTTATCAATTGCCAGTAATGCATCATGAGCATGTGCAAGATCTGAAAGCGCCTGAATATCAGCCACTTCAGCCAGTGGGTTTGACGGAGATTCTACAAAGAATAGTTTCGTTTCGGGCTTGATTGCATTTTTCCAGGCATCGACATCGGTCAAGTCCACAAAATCAACTGCCACACCGAACTTGCCTACATACTTTTCAAACAGAGAAACCGTAGAACCAAATACTGCACGTGAACAGATCACATGGTCACCTGCTTTCAGGAAGGCCATTGCCACTGCCATAATCGCAGCCATACCCGAACTGGTCGCTACGGCGCGCTCAGCACCTTCAAGCGCAGCCAGACGTTTTTCAAACATTGCGACCGTAGGATTGGTAAAGCGTGAGTAAATATTGCCAGGTTCCTGACCTGAGAATTTTGCTGCCGCTTCGGCCGCATTTTCATAGACGAAAGAAGATGTCAGGAAGATCGGTTCTCCGTGCTCACCCTCAAAGCTACGTGTATGACCTGTACGGATGGCTAAAGTATCTAATTGATAATCGTCTTGTTGGCTCATCGCTCTAATTCAGCCCTGGCGGACTGCCTGTTGTAAAAAATTGCCAACATTTTGAGCGCCTATGCTATTTCAGGTCAAGGCATAATAAGCAATTATTGCCTAGACTTCGATCACTCCCTACCGCACACGGACAATTTATCTTTATGATTCAGTTAAAACAAAATCTGCAACGTCAACAGAAAAAACTCAAGCACCTGCGTGCGCGGTTTTTCAACAGCTCCTCACTGGTGCTGTCTCAAAAAAACCCGTTTGAGTACATCAAGGAAACTGAATTATATAAAGTCCGGCATTATCCAGCACCTGAAAGAAAGTTTAAGGAACCTTTGGTATTTGTTGCGCCGCTGGCGATTAACATGGGTATTTATGATCTGTATCCCTACCGTTCATTAGTAAAGCATTTCCAGCATAGCGGTTTTGAAGTATACCTGGTGGAATGGAACCGTTTCAGCTTCAAACACAAAGAGCTGAATTTTCTGTCCTTTATCGATCAATCCATTCCAGATGCCATAGAGCATATTTGCGAACATGCAGACAGTCCCTATATTTCCCTGCATGGCTGGAGTATGGCAGGTGTCTTTGTCACCCTATATACTGCGCTACACTCTCCAGAGCATGTGAAAAACCTGATGGTAATGGGCAGTCCAATTGACAGCTATGCCTCTGGCCGCATCGGTAAACTGTTTGAAACCACCAATAAACTGATTTCACAAAATCCAGCCCTGCGAAATACCGTACATAAGGGATTAATCCCCAAACACTATATTCATACGCCAGGTATTTTGAATGCCTTAGGCTTTAAACTGCTGGATCCTGTGGGTTGGTTTAAAAGTCAGAAACAGTTTTTGCTGAATCTGGAAAAACCCGACTATGTCTATGAACACGCCACCATGGGTCATTTCCTGAATAAAATGATCGATTACCCGGGTGGAGTCAATCAGGATATGGTGCTGCACCTGTGGTTACAGAATCCTCTTAAAGATGGTTCGATTAATCTGCATGGCAATAAGATTGATTTAAAAAATATTTCCTGCTCACTCATGGTCGGTGCTGGTTTGACGGATCAGATTGTTACCCGAGAAGCTGCAGAACCACTCACCCAGCTGACCAGCAGCAAAGATATTACTTTTACCATGATTCCAGGTGGGCACCTTGGTTTAATGTCAAATCAAAAGACAGCCAACACTTTTTGGCCTAAACTAACCACCTGGCTTGAGCAGCGTTCTACTCGACTAGCGCAATAATTCGAGAGATGCCCTCAAGCTTATAATTTTTAATTAAAAGATTTTGAGGGTTATCATGATTCAATCAGTTGCATTTCTTGGCTTGGGTGCTATGGGCTATCGCATGGCTGCGCATTTACCAAAGCATTTTGATACGGTCTATGTCTGGAACCGTACTGCTACCAAGGCAGAGCAGCATGCAACTGAATATGGTACACAGGCAGCAAGTCTGGAACAGGCCATCCAGGCAGATATAATCTTCTCTTGCTTACCCACCAGTGCTGATGTTGAAGCTTTAGTCCAAGGTCTGGAATTAAAAGCAGGCAGTATCTGGGTCGACTGCACCAGTGGTGTACCTGATGCAGCTCGTCGTCTGGAAGAAACTTTAGCAGATCAAGGCGTGATTTTTCTGGATGCACCCGTCAGCGGTCAGACGATCGGTGCTGAAAATGGCACTTTAACTGTTATGATTGGTGGTAGTGCAGCAGGTTTTGAACAAGCCCTTCCCGCGATTCAGGCTTTCGGCAAGCTGATCAAGCATGTTGGTGAATCTGGCGCGGGCTTTGCAGTGAAAGCAGTCAATAATATGTTAATGGCTGTAAACCTGTGTGCAGTTGCAGAAGGCTTTATGACGCTGAAAGCGCATGGTGTAAGTTTGAATGAAGCACTGGAATGTATTAATGCATCAAGCGGTAAAAGTAACGTAACTGAGACCGTGATGCCGCAGCGTATTATGAACCGCAGTTTCCCGCTTACCTTTGCATTACCGTTACTTGCCAAAGATACAGGGATTGCGGTAGATCTGGTTCGTGATGCCAAGCTGTCTGCACCATTGCTATCGCTTACCCAGAACCTGATTCAGGCAGCTAACCTTCAGGCAGAAGAAAATAGTGACTTTTCTGCTGCAATAAAAATGTATGAATCATGGAGTAAAATTACTATTGAGTAATATATCGCCATTGAATCGTGAGAACAAAACCCAATATTGTGTTTAGGTATAGACACATGATTCAACACCAGAGGAAACCCGCATGAAAAAATTGACTGTTGCGACAGTGATGAGTTTTGCAGCATTGCTAGGGGCTTCAACTTCAGTTTTAGCTTCTGAACAAGAATGCAAAAAACTGAAAAATGATCATGATGTGATTTATGCTTCCAAGGGCTTCTGTTTTAAAGATCCAGATGCCAAAGCAAAGTATGGTAATGACAATTGCTACACAACCAAGCCAAAATTTTCAGAAAAAGAGCAACAACGTCTTGACGCGATCAAAGATCGTCAGAAAGAATTGAACTGTAAATAATTTAATTCAATGACGCTCAAGGAATGCCCTCATGACTTACGATGATCAAAATATCTTTGCACGAATTCTGCGCGGTGAACTGCCTGCAATCAAGGTGTATGAAGACGACCAGGTTCTTGCATTTATGGACATCATGCCTCAGGCAGACGGTCATACTTTGGTCATTCCTAAATCGCCTGCGGTGACGCTACTTGATCTGGATCCTGAAGTGGCTGCATATACCATTCAGATCGTACAAAAGGTTGCCAAAGCCATCGAAAAAGGCCTAGGTGTAGAGGGTATCGTGCTGATGCAATTATCAGGTACCGCAGCGGGTCAGACCGTACCCCATGTACATTTCCATCTGGTTCCTACCTCTTTGCACAATCTGGGCAAACATGCCTTGGTCATGGGTGATCAGGAGAAAATCAAGGCGCTAGCTGAGAAAATCAAAGCAGCGTTATAATGCTAGATTAAACCGATATAGAAATGGAGCTTTGGCTCCATTTTTTTTATCACCCAAAAATGAAAAATATTAATCTTGATGAAAGCCGATAAACAAAACAATTTAATATATTGATAAATAATAAATTTCTTAAAATAAAACATATACTATTCATATTTTTACATAACGAAACATTTAATATATTTGAAATATTTCCTTAATCTTATTGTCTTATTTGTAATCGATACTTAGCACCAATACAGGACGGTAGCAAAATTTAACAAAGCTACCACAACATCCTTGTTAGGACCAAAACAAGTCTTATTGGAGCTACACATGAAAAAAACTCTTTGCGCATTGGCAGTTGGGGCAACAATTTTAACACCAGTAATGGCAGCTGCTGCTGACGTTAAAGTATATGGTCGTGCACACGTTTCTCTGGATTATCTGGATGACGGCAAGGACTATAATGAGGTGGCTTTATCCTCAAACTCATCACGCTTAGGCTTTAAAGTCGATCACAAGATTAATGAAGATCTGACTGCATTCGCTCAGATCGAACAGCAAATCAACTTTTCTAGCGGATCGGATGATAGTGAGGATTCTATAAACTTCTCTACCCGAGATACTTATGTCGGAGTCAAAGGTAACTTTGGTCAAGTTAAAGTGGGCCGTTTTGACAGCCCATTTAAAGCGGCACGTGGTCCGGCAAACTTCTTTGGTGACCAGGTCGGCGACTTGCGTAATATCACTCGTGCTTACAATCACCGCTTCGATGAACGTAACCCGAATACGATTGAGTATAAAACACCAAAATTTGGTGGTGGTTTCACTGCAACAGCAGCTTTATCTTTACATGATGGCACGATGATCAGCAATGATACGACTGAGGATAGTAATGAAAAATCTCAAGCGTATGACCTAGGTTTAAATTATAACGCGGGTAACTGGGATGTCGCGGCTGCTTATGAACATTATGCAGAAGATGTGAGCCGCGGTGAACGAGATGGTATCCGTTTAGCAGCAGCTTATAAATTAACGCCTGAACTGAATGTGGGCGCACTTTACCAGTTTACTGCACTGGATGATGGCAGTGGCACCAATGCGGATGCTAATGTTTTCGGTGTAGGCGCGGAATATAAACTAACAGATAAAAATACATTACGCGGTCACGTTTTCCACCGTGATATTGATACAGCTGATGCTAACTCAACCCTACTTGCATTGGGCTTAGAGCATCGCCTAGATAAACAGTTCCGTGTTTATGGCAACCTGGCAGCCATGCTGAATGATGACGCTGCTAACCTGACACCTTGGTCACAAGCACGTAGTAATAAAGCAGGTTCATCCCAAGGTGTAAATGCAGCAGGTGAAACTGCAATGGGCTTGTCTGTAGGTATGCGTTACGACTTCTAAGCTCTACTCTCCTCCAAAAGCTTAAAAAGAACATGCTGCATGTATGTTCTTTTTTTTGCCTGCTTTTTCTCAATAATAAGAATCCACCTCACCTTTAGATTCCACGAAATACCCTTCTCGTTTTAATCCCTAAAATTTTAATCTATTCTCATTTTCAATAAAAATATAATAAACCAAGTAAAATAATCAAGATTTAAAATATTATTTTTTTCTTAATCCAACCATTTTAATAGGATATTAATTTTTAAATATAAGTAAAAAAGTCGGATTTAAAAATAATTATGTTTACACAAAATAATCACAAATATTTTGATTATTCTTTAAAAAACTATAATTTTAATTATTTAATATTCAAATAGTTATAAATATATGTTTATTTAAACTGTTTAGTCTATTTATTTTTTATCATATTAGATTAATAATAAATTAACACGTTATAAAGACAGGCTTATTTACATGAGCTTAGTTCCAGAAAATCTAAATCAAAAAGTTGTAAGAGAGATCACTTTGATTTTAATCATCAAGGTCATTCTACTACTGACAATCAAACATATCTGGTTTGATGCGCCTACGATTCCCAAAAATTTTGACTCTCAAGTTGCCGAGCGTATTGCCGGCAGTCCTTCCCAAATCAAGGAGACACGTTGATGATTGCTGAAAGCGTGGTCGATCTTTCGCGGTTCCAGTTTGCTATGACTGCGATGTATCATTTTATTTTCGTTCCGTTGACCTTAGGCCTGGCCTTTATCCTGGCCATTATGGAAACCACTTATGTGATTTCCGGTAAGGAAATTTATCGGGACATGACCAAATTCTGGGGGAAACTCTTCGGGATTAACTTTGCACTCGGGGTAACTACCGGTCTGACCATGGAATTCCAGTTTGGTACCAACTGGGCCTACTATTCGCACTATGTAGGTGACATCTTTGGTGCACCACTAGCGATTGAAGGCTTAATGGCTTTCTTCCTGGAATCTACTTTCATTGGCCTGTTCTTCTTTGGATGGGATCGTCTGTCTAAGGTTCAGCATCTCTGTGTAACCTGGTTAGTGGCACTCGGCTCCAACATGTCTGCATTGTGGATTCTGGTTGCCAATGGCTGGATGCAAAACCCGGTGGGTTCTAAATTCAACTATGAAACCATGCGTATGGAACTGGTTGATTTTGGTGCACTGATCTTTAACCCGGTCGCTCAAGTAAAATTTGTTCACACTGTTTCTGCAGGTTATGTAACAGGTGCGATTTTCGTTCTGGCAATCTCAAGCTTCTATCTGCTAAAAAAACGTGACTTGCCTTTTGCCCGCCGTTCTTTCGCTATTGCTGCAGTTTTTGGTCTGGCCTCTACACTTTCAGTGATTTTACTAGGTGATGAATCTGGCTACGAAATTGGTGATGTACAAAAGACTAAACTGGCTGCGATTGAAGCAGAATGGGAAACAGAACCAGCCCCAGCTGCATTCACTTTGTTTGGTTTCCCAAATCAGGAAACCATGCGTACAGATTATGCAGTCAAAATTCCTTATGTCATGGGGATCATTGCAACCCGTTCAATAGATACTCCAGTGATAGGGATCAAGGACCTGCTGGTTGAACATGAAGGTCGTATCCGCAACGGTATGCTGGCATACGAACAGCTTGAAAAATTACGTGCAGGCGATCAATCTCCTGAAGTAAAAGCAGCATTTGAAAATACCCAAAAAGATCTTGGTTATGGTCTGCTTCTGAAAAAATACACTCCAAATGTCGTCGATGCTTCTGACGAACACATCAAAGCTGCTGCCAAAGACACTATTCCACATGTACCAAGTCTGTTCTGGGCATTCCGTGCCATGGTAGGTTCTGGCTTCCTGATGTTGCTGCTGTTCGTATTAGCGACTTTTGCTGTAGCGAAACGCAATGCTGAAAACAAACCTTGGTTATTAAAATTTGCCCTGTTTGCTTTACCACTGCCTTGGATTGCTGCACAAACTGGCTGGTATGTGGCTGAAGTAGGTCGTCAACCCTGGACCATTGGTGAAGTATTACCTACCCACCTGTCTGCATCTACTTTAAGCACAGGCGATGTTATGGGTTCAATCCTGGCACTGGCAGCGTTCTACACAGTATTACTGATCATTGAAATGTACCTGATGATCAAGTTCGCTCGCCTGGGACCAAGCTCATTACATACTGGCAAATACCATTTCGAAAAACCTAATTCTCAAGTAACTGCCGAGCAAGAAGACGCAGCTGCAGCTCTTCCAGAAGGTGCAACTGGCGAGGTGAAATCATGATTGAATATGAACTGCTCAAAATTATCTGGTGGGTATTGGTTGGCGTTTTGCTGATTGGCTTTGCACTGACTGATGGCTTCGATATGGGTTCAATGGCGATCATGCCATTTGTAGGTAAAAATGATCAGGAACGTCGTGCGGCAATCAATACAATTGCTCCACACTGGGATGGTAACCAAGTCTGGTTCATCACTGCAGGTGGTGCCCTGTTTGCAGCATGGCCAATGGTCTATGCTACTGCTTTCTCTGGCATGTACTGGGCGCTACTGTTAGTACTATTTGCACTGTTCCTGCGACCTGTCGGCTTCGACTACCGCTCCAAGCTGGAAAATACCAAATGGCGTAATTCCTGGGACTGGGGCCTAGCTGTTGGCGGTGCGGTTCCTGCATTAGTCTTCGGTGTCGCTTTCGGCAACATGTTCCTGGGCGTACCATTCACCCTAGATGAAACTGTTCGTTCAACTTATTCCGGTAGTTTCTTCGCCCTGCTGAATCCGTTTGCTTTAGTATGCGGTATTGTAAGCTTGTCTATGTTGTGCGCACACGGTGGTGCTTGGTTAATGCTGCGTACTGATGGTGCATTACGTGAACGTTCTGCTCAAGCAACCAAAATTATGGGACTGGTTTATCTGGTGACTTTCCTTGCTGCTGGCGCATGGTTATATTTCGGCGGCATTCAAGGTTATACGCTGGTGACTCCATATGACACCAATGGTGTTGCAAATCCACTGGCTAAAGAAGTACTGATCAATGGCAATCCTGGCTGGATGAATAACTATACAACTTATCCAATTACCATGATTGCGCCAATTATGGGTATCTTTGGCGGTATTATTGTCGTGCTGGCTGCCTCTAAAGCTAAAGCAGGCCTGAGCTTCCTAGGTTCATCTATGGCGGTGATCGGTGCCATCCTGACTGCCGGTTTTGCCCTGTTCCCATTCTTAATGCCATCTAGCATTAACCCTGTTGCCAGCTTGACCATGTGGGATGCAGTATCCAGTAAAAATACCTTGACGGTAATGACTGTCGCTGCATGCATTTTTGTTCCAATCATCCTGCTTTACACCACTTGGTGTTACTACAAGATGTGGGGCGTAATCACCAACAAACACATTCAAGAGAATTCACACAGCTTGTACTAAGCCTGTGTCCTAAGGAGACAAAATTATGTGGTATTTTGCATGGATTCTAGGAGTACTTATGGCGTGTTTTGCCAGTGTGATTGCTGCAATTTACATGGAACAGCACCAAGACCTGGATGAGGAATAAATCATGACTGAAGCTGCGCTAGAGAAACCCGTTATAGACAAGAAACCCAACAAATTTGCGATGGTGATTTCCTGCCTGCTGGCATTTCCACTCGCAGCGGTGTTACTGGTACATCCAGCTGCGATGCTGGATGACAATGGTGCATATAGTCATCGAGCCATGATGTTTATTATGATTGGTATTTCTGGAGGCTTTGTTCATGGTGTAGGCTTTATGCCACGCCACTGGTTCTGGAAATGGCTCTTTAGTCCATTTTTAGCATGGCCTTTAATGATCTGGGGCTATTACACCTGGTTCATCGCCTGAGCATTCAAACAAAATTTAAGCTCTTTTCGGAGAGCTTAAATTTGATAAATACAAGATCTTTACTCTCATATTTTTAAAAAGAACAATGATATTTTTATCAATTTTGGCCTAAACTATCTTCTAAATTTATCCTGAACAAGAGTAATGAACTCAAACAAAGCGACATTGATTGGTCTTACGGCAGTTTTCTTATGGAGTCTCATTGTTGCTCTCATCAAAGAAGTCAGTCATTACTTTGGACCGATCGGGGGAGCTGCGTTAATCTATTCATGCGCCTCGATTATTCTATTGTTCTCATTTGGCTGGACACATCTGAAAGAATTCCCCCTTAAATATCTGATTTGGGGAAGCCTGCTTTTTGTGGCTTATGAAATTTGTCTTGCCCTGTCTATAGGTTATTCAAGCAATAACAGACAAGCCATAGAAATCGGAATGGTAAATTATCTGTGGCCGACAGCCACGATTCTATTTTCAATTATTTTTAACAGGCAAAAAGCCAATTTTCTTATCTTTCCCGGGATATGTTTATCTGTGGCAGGGATCTGTCTGGTGCTTGGTGGTGAAGCTGGATTTAGCTTTAAAACAATGCTGTCCAATATACAGGCCAATCCACTGAGTTATGGACTGGCTTTAACCGGTGTCTTTCTATGGGCTGCCTATTGTACCCTGACTGCTCGTGCTGCCAATGGTAAAAATGGTATTACCTTATTCTTTATTTTGGTGTCGATTGTACTATGGACCCAATGGATTTTTTCTGCTGAGCCCATACCGAATTTCGAATTGAATTCCAGCATTTATCTGGTATTAGCTGCTTTTGCAATGGGCATTGGCTATGGGGCATGGAATATCGGAATTATGCATGGAAATGTGACTGTATTGGCAACAGCTTCATACTTTATCCCGGTTTTTTCTTCTGTGGTTTCAGCATTGATTTTGAGCACACAATTAACCTTCAGCTTCTGGAAAGGTGCATTGATGGTGTGTTTTGGTTCACTGCTTTGCTGGATGGCGACTAAAGCAAAATCATAGACCCGAAAAAACCAACCAATGTAAAGCCTAACTTTTAATCAAATAAAAATGCCATTTTTAAAGCGTCTTTATAGCCTTTGTGAACCGTATAGGTAGAATTCACCTCCTACCGTTTTAGGCACTCCATTTCATAAGTAATACCCAAATCAATGAAGGACTGATTAAAGCTTGTATCCAATGAACGAATAAATTGCAGTTCATCCTTAGCTCCAGCCAGATGCAGATTTTGTTCGGAAAACTGCTTAAGCTGTTTTAGATCTCTAGAATATTCACATGCTTTAGCAATCATAATTGTTGGATGCTCGCGACGATCCACCGACACATTGAGTGCAGCCTGTTTTAACTCTAATGCATCATAATGCTGCTTAACTTGAGATTTAAATTCCGCTGAACTCAATGGCTTTGCCGATACAGTTGCTGACAATCCCATAAGTCCAATCACCAACATTAATTTCTTCATCTCGACCCCAATATTGTAAATATAGTTATTTATCTAAGTTATTGAATATTTATAACATAAAATCTCAAGCAATAAAAAAGCCAGAATAAATCTGGCTTTTTCTTTTCTTCTATTATTTAGCGATGGGTATGGATTGACATCACAATACCCATACCGGCGAGCAAAGAAATCACAGCGGTTCCGCCATAACTCATCAGTGGTAATGGATCGCCTGTCACTGGAAGGATACCACTCACCATGCCTGAGTTCAGGAATACGAAAAAGAAAAAGGTTAGACCTGTAGCACCCGCATATAGACGGCCAAAGTTATGAAAGCTGTTCATTCCGATCATCAAGCAACGAATAATAATAGCGGTAAACAGACTAAATAATAAAAATACACCGATAAAACCAAATTCTTCGGCATAAGTCGACATAATAAAGTCAGTATGATGCTCTGGCAGATAACCCAGATGTGACTGTGTCCCTTGCGAATAACCTTTGCCAGTCATTCCTCCAGAACCAATGGCGATTTTAGACTGGATAATATTCCAGCCTGCACCGAGTGCATCTGATTCAGGATCAAATAGCGTCAGGACACGTTTTTTCTGATATTCCTGTAACAGGAACATCCACATTAATGGTGCGACCACAGCTAATGCTGCCATTGCACCGCCAATCAAGCGCCAGGACATACCACTCAGAAATAAAACAAAGATCCCCGGAATCACCAGCCCGATATTCAAGTCAGGCTGCAATGCCACAAGCACAAATGGAATACCCAACAAAATTAAGGCACCGATGATATGCATAAACTTGGGTGGAAATGGCTTACGCGCGAAGTACCAGGCCATCATCAGTGGCATGGCAAATTTCATCACTTCACTCGGCTGCATACTTCCCACGCCCGGCAAAGTAATCCAGCGTGTTGCTCCAAGTCGTCTTTCACCAATCACAAAGACCAGCAATAGCATAAAAATCCCGAAGGCATAAAAATACGGGCTTGCGGCTTGATACACTTTTGGCGGAACCTGCGCACAGATAAACATCACCACAAAACCGACACCAAAACTGATCGCCTGACGGATCACCATGCCTGAGTTTTCAGAGGTCGCACTATAAACTACCATCAACCCCAAGGCAGCATTCAGTAAAAGGAAGCATAGCAACCACGGGTCCAGATGTAGCTTGGTCCATCTTGAGGAATCGTGTTTTATACTCAATCCATCACGTGCGGATTGTCGTAAAAAACGATACTGCTGTGAAGGTATCATTGTGACAAAAGGTTCAAAACTAACAATGGCGAAATTATAAGTGAAAGCAGCGGAGAATTGATCGCCAGTGCTCTATTTATTATGTATTTCTTCAAATAAATTTAGGCTTGTGCTGCCAGAATCAGACGAGCCAGTTCCAGGTCATCCGGATAGGTAATTTTGAGATTATCAGATCGCCCCTGAACTACACGTACGGTTTCACCTACATGCTCAAGTGCACTAGCTTCATCGGTAATATTGGCACCATCTTGTAATGCCTGTTCAATGGCATGTTTTAACCGGCCTAGTTTGGCCATTTGTGGTGTTTGAGCCTGCCAGAGAGTCGAACGGTCTACTGTAGTTTCGATATCCTGACCTTGTACGACGCGCTTTAAGGTATCGCGGACTGGAATTGCCAAAATAGCAGCTTGATCAGTTTCAGTCGCCGTATTGACCAGATCAATCAATGCATTTTGACTGACACATGGACGTGCCGCATCATGTACCAATACCCAATCTTCTTCTGAAGTGATTTCAGTTAGGTAAGCTAAGGCATTGAGGACAGAATTGACCCGCTCTGTACCGCCGGCACAAAAATGGGCTTTATCCTGATTGGAAAATGGCAAGGTTATAGCAACATTATCCTGACTACCGATCGCCAGCACATAACCGGTCAGTGGAAGTTGATTCAGACGTGCAACCGTATGTTCAAGAACAGTACGCTTCTGAATCATTTGATATTGCTTTAGTTCTGTTTTAGAGAATCTGCTACCCGAACCTGCAGCTGGAATGATAGCCCATAATTTATGGTGTGCTTGAATTTTCAGCTGACTCATTGGTACGCAGGTCTACTTTAGAATTTTGATCGAGATAAATCGGTTTATATTGAGTACTGATGGTACTCATCTGCACAAAAGTTTCATGCGGCTTAATTAAGCCCAGATCCAGACGTGCATGTTCTTCAATGGCTTGATCACCATTTTTCAGATCATAAACTTCAGCTGCCAGCACACGGTTGCGCTCTTTCAGCTCTTCATTCAGTTCTACTTGTTGTTGTATTTTCTGTGTCAGTGCCTGATGGTCTTGATAACCACCCTCACCAAACCAGTATAAATATTGAAACCCTGCGATCACAAGGATCGCAAGGCCCAACAGTACTTTACTCATCAAAGAGTCGAATACATTTAACATCAACGATAATCGCTTAGTTCAAACCTTTGAATTCAGCTTTACCGCGATATGCAGCATTAGTCAATTCTTCGATACGAAGTAATTGATTATATTTCGCTACACGGTCAGAACGGCAAAGTGAACCAGTCTTGATTTGACCTGCTGCTGTACCTACTGCAAGATCCGCAATAGTTGAATCTTCAGTTTCACCTGAACGGTGAGAAATTACAGTAGAGTAACCGTTTGCTTTTGCAAGGTAGATTGCATCTAAAGTTTCAGTCAAAGTACCGATCTGGTTGTACTTGATTAGAATAGAGTTACCTACTTTCTCATTGATACCACGTTGCAGAATCTTAGGATTCGTAACGAACAGGTCATCACCAACCAGCTGGATCTTGTCACCCAGAATCGAAGTCAGGTAAGACCAGCCTTCCCAGTCAGATTCATCCAGACCATCTTCAATCGAGATAATCGGGTACTGATTTACCAGACCTGCAAGGTAGTCAGAGAACTGGTTGCTTGTGAATGCTTTATTACCTTCACCTGCAAGAATGTACTGACCATCTTTGTAGAATTCTGAAGACGCACAGTCAAGCGCAAGCATGATGTCAGAACCCGCTTTGTAGCCAGTTTTTTCAATTGCTTCAAGAATAACAGTGATCGCTTCTTCGTTTGAACGTAAGTTCGGAGCAAAACCACCTTCATCACCAACAGCAGTATTTAAACCCTGTTTTTTAAGTACTGATTTAAGTGAATGAAAGATTTCAGCGCCAGCGCGAAGTGCTTCAGAGAATGAAGTGAAACCTACAGGCTCAATCATGAACTCTTGAATGTCAACGTTGTTGTCCGCATGTGAACCACCATTCAGGATGTTCATCATTGGAACAGGCATTGTCAGAATGCTGTTGTTACGAAGGTCTGCGATGTATTGGAAAAGTGGGATTTTCTTTTCTTCAGCCGCAGCACGTGCAGCAGCAAGCGAAACTGCCAGAGTTGCGTTTGCACCTAGTTTTTCTTTGTTTTCAGTACCATCTAAAGCGATCATCGTGTTATCGATGTCTTTTTGTTCAAATACTGATTTACCAACCAAAGCTTCACGGATCAAAGTGTTTACGTTGTTAACCGCAGTTTTAACACCTTTACCCAGGTAACGTGCCTTGTCGCCATCACGAAGTTCTAAAGCTTCACGAGAACCAGTTGAAGCACCAGATGGTGCACATGCACGGCCAACTACGCCAGATGCTAAGATAACGTCTGCTTCGATGGTTGGATTACCACGAGAGTCCAAAATTTCACGTGCACGAATGTCAACGATTTGACTCATGAACTATTCCTCAGTTGATTAATAAAAATGATGCGTCAAAAAAGACGCATCAATGTGTATTGAATTAATGTGTATCTAGCTTTGCGAAACCTTTGACCAAGGTATCTAATTCTTTCAGCTGCGCCAGGAAAGGCTCAAGCTGTGACAGGCGCAATGCGCAAGGACCATCACACTTGGCTTTTTCCGGATCCGGATGTGCTTCCAGGAACAGGCCTGCAAGACCTGTTGCCATACCCGCGCGCGCCAGTGTCGTGATCTGGGCACGACGACCACCAGCAGAGTCAGCACGACCGCCTGGCGTTTGAAGCGCATGGGTAACGTCAAAGAACACCGGTACATTCATTTCCTTCATGATGTCGAAGCCCAGCATGTCTACAACCAGATTGTTATAGCCAAATGCCGAACCACGTTCACAAAGAATCAGTTTGTCATTTCCTGCTTCCAGACACTTGTGCAGAATGTGGCGCATTTCATGTGGAGCAAGGAACTGGGCTTTCTTGATGTTGATAATAGCATCAGTTTTTGCCATTGCTTCAACCAGGTCAGTCTGACGACTTAAGAAAGCTGGCAACTGAATAATGTCGGCAACCTCTGCCACAGGAGCCGCTTGATACGGCTCATGTACATCGGTAATGATCGGCACATTAAAGTGTTTTTTAATGTCCACTAACCACTCAATTCCTTTTTCGAGCCCAGGCCCACGGAAAGAGTTCAAACTTGAACGGTTGGCTTTATCAAAACTTGCCTTGAATACGTATGGGATTCCCAAACGTTTACAGATATCTACATAAGTTTCTGCAATTTCAAAAGCCAGGTCTTTGGACTCGAGTACGTTCATCCCGCCGAATAGTACAAATGGCAAATGATTTGCCATTTGTATATCGCCTAAACGTACAATCTCTTGTGGTTTTAACTGCGACATTTAAACTTCCTAGTTGTGTCCTGACACCAATTATTGTGCTTTTTGATGCTGTTTTTTTGCAGCGTCGATGAAGCCAGCAAATAATGGATGACCATCACGTGGTGAACTTGTAAATTCCGGGTGGAATTGTACCGCAATAAACCAAGGATGTTCAGGAATTTCAACAGTTTCTACTAAATGTTGTACTGGTGAATAACCAGAAATCTTCATGCCTTTCTCTTCCAGCACTGGGATATAACGGTTGTTCATTTCGTAACGGTGACGGTGACGCTCGATGATTTCATCAGAACCGTACACAGCAGCAGTCTTGGTCCCTGGTACCAGTTCAGACTTCTGTGCACCTAGACGCATGGTACCGCCAAGGTCAGAATCTACAGAACGCTGTTGCACTTCACCACGCTCATCTAACCATTCAGTGATCAGACCAATCAATGGAGATTTGGTTGAACGGTTGAATTCAGTCGAGGTTGCATCAGCAATACCAGCCACGTTACGTGCATATTCAATTACCGCAAGCTGCATACCCAAGCAGATACCCAGGAATGGTACGCCATTTTCACGGGCGTATTTGATTGCCTGCATCTTGCCTTCAGTACCACGTTCACCGAAACCACCTGGAACCAAGATCGAGTCAGCATCTTTCAGTACTTCGCTTACATCCTGACTTTCAAGCTCTTCAGCATTCACATAGTCGATCTGAACTTTAACGCGATTTTGAATCCCTGCATGTAAAAGTGCCTCATTCACAGATTTATATGCATCTGGAAGTTCAACGTATTTACCGACCATTGCAACACGCACTGTGTATTCAGGATTCAGTAAAGCTTCTACAACGTTATCCCAATCTGTTAAGTCAGCTTCAGGAAGGTCGTTATAACCAAAACGTTCACAGATTAAATCGTCAACATTTTGTTCGTAGAATGTACGTGGGATCTGATAAATCGTACGCGCATCTTTACATACGACAACTGCACGTGCTTCAACGTTAGTGAACAGTGCAATTTTACGCGTAGTATCTGCATCAACATCGTGTTCAGTACGACAGATCAGAATGTCTGGCTGAATACCAATCGACAGAAGTTCTTTAACAGAGTGCTGTGTTGGTTTGGTTTTTAATTCTGCTGCAGACTTAATGTATGGGAGTAACGTTAAGTGCATAAGCATCGTGCGCTTGTGACCAAGTTCAACCATTAACTGACGTACAGATTCCATGAATGGGAGAGATTCAATGTCACCTACTGTACCGCCGATCTCAACGATCGCAACGTCATAACCTTCACCGGCGCGAAGTACACGTTCTTTAATATTATCAGTAATATGTGGAATAACTTGCACAGTACCACCCAGGTAGTCACCACGGCGTTCTTTATTCAGAACATCCTGGTAAACACGACCTGATGTGAAGTTATTCAGTTTGGTCATTTTCGCACGACGTAAGAAACGTTCGTAGTAACCCAAGTCTAAGTCTGTTTCAGCACCGTCTTCTGTAACAAAAACTTCACCATGTTGGAATGGGCTCATGGTCCCCGGATCGACATTAATGTATGGATCCATTTTTACCATGGTCACTTTTAAACCACGGGCTTCTAAAAGTGCAGCAACAGAAGCAGCTGAAATACCTTTACCTAGTGATGATACAACACCACCAGTAACGAAAATAAAATGGGTCATTGGGTTTCTCGTACAATCGAGCCTAAATAGGCCTGCAATGTTGCGCAATTTTACTTTACCTTGCACCTAGAAAGCAAAGTCAATCCGCATCAATTCAAAGAACAATAAACAATTGACTATTCTAGCAGCATTTCCGATAAAAAATTAGAGTAAGTTCAGATCATTTCTATCTGCTAATTTACTGCTATAATATTGTAATCCCCTCTACATTTACCTATGAAGTAATGATGAATAAGAAACTTTTAATCTGTGGCGCGCTTGCAACCGGACTTTTACTTACTGCATGTGTAAAGAAAGAAGCTCCAAAGGAAGAGGAACAGACTGAAGTTGCTGCAGCATCGGAAGCAACCCCAGTAGAACAGCCGAATTTCGAAACACTGGAACCAGCAGAACAAGATCAGCCTTTAATTGAAGAAATTCCTGAAACAGTTGAAGTGATTCGTGAAGAAACGCCGAATACCACAACTGAAATTCGTCGTGAAACTCGACCTGCTCAAAGTACTCCTGCTACAGCACCGGCAGCATCACAACCTGCTCAAGCACCAAACACCCAGGATTCTGAGACTGAATACAAGCCTAAAACCAATTCAGGTGCAGAACAGTCAGAGGATGATGCTGTGGCAGAAGCCATTGCAGCTGCTACGCCAGCACTTGAAAACTGATTATTTTTCAGTTAAAAACCCAGCTTATGCTGGGTTTTTTAATGCTACGTATTCAGGTTCTGCTTCTTCTATTTCTGCCGCGGCCATAGAAAGCTGCTTCAGATACTGTGCCATAAGACGAGTAGCCCATGATTCAGTTCTGGTGAAGCCCTGATAAAAACCGCAATGACTGCCCCTTTTCGTAGTAACTACAATAATATTCGGCATGGCACGAATACGGTCTTTATATGGATGCAGATTGTTAATATGACAGACTGGGTCGTCTTCTGCATTCAGAATCATCAATGGGATTTTGACATTTTCAAAGACATAAATTGGGTTCGTGGCCTTGGTATAGGTTTCATAGTCTTCATAGCCAGCCAACTGAAAATACAGCTTCTCAAAATCGGCCAGATTTTGAACGGAAAGAATCTGCTCCCAGGAAGGTATATTTTTCCAGGTGTCCTGATAAGGATGAATAAATTTTTTCAGTAATTTTTTAGCCATAACCTTGCTATAAAATGGATGCACATAAGCAAAACCACTTTCAGTGTTATAGCCCGGACACAGTGCAAAAGCTGCTTTGAGTGGGGTTTGCTCACCCTCTTCCCCCAGATAGCGCACCAACAAACCTGTTCCAGCGGAAGAACCTACACCATATAGTTCGGATTGCGGGAATTTATCCTGAATATAAAGTAACTGTTCACGTAAATCTTGAGTGGAGCCAAACAGGTTCATTTTCGGAACAGGCATCGGTAAATTGGCATGACCACGGCGTAAACATAATGCCACTCGCCAACCCGTGTGCAGATGCAGATCTCTGACCAGCTCACCCATTGATTCTGGTGAACCGGTAATGGTATGTAGTAAAACAATCGTTGGCGTATCTACTGGCAGGTCGAGTCCATACCAGGCAATACCAGTGATTCCGCCATCAGACATGTTCAGCTGCTCAATTGCATCATATTTTAGTTTGATAGTTTTCTTTTTGATCAAGTCAAAATACAGAATATGGGCATGCGCATTGCATAGCCACGGTGTAGGACGGTATTTTTGCTTTAATTGTGGTAAATGATCAATCAGGTTCTGAAATACGCCATTTGGGTTGTAATATAAAGTAGGCGTGTCCGCACCAATCACACGGTCCAAATATTCACCTGAAAGCTGAACTACTTTTTTTATCAACATTTTCATTTGTCTTTCCATCCAGTTGTCCTTCAGTGACTTACAAATTTCATGCCGGGTTATATGATGGCTCCTGAATCAGACTAGTTTTGGAAGGCCATCATCCGCTGTCCCATTTGTGCAGCAAGCGCTTCAAGACCTGACTTCGGCCGAATCATCACTTCGAAGTCGATAATTTTTCCTTCATCATTGAACTGAATCATATCGATACCCTTTAATTTCTTATCCCCCACATTGGCAGAAAACTCAAGTACAACATGGTTACCGTCTTCTGAATAGAAAGTACGGTGATAAGTAAAGTTCTCGAATACCTGAATCACATTAGTCAGAATAAAAAAGACTACAGGCTTACCTGAGTATGGATTAAATGCCACTGGTGAACGAAATACCACTTCATCTGCCAGCAGTTCATTCAGAATATTCATGTCACGGCTTTCCAACATTTCGTGCCAGAATACGAGTGAAGTTTTGGTGGTTTGTAGAGTCATTTTTGGGTCCTTTTTTGTTATTCGTATTTTTTAATTTAGAGCTCCTCCCTGAGCAAGTTTTAAAGCAGTGCTTTAAAATGAAGCGCAAGAAAGGGAGGTTGGAAGGGATTTTTCATATTTTCAATCCCCTTAAATCCCCCTTTTTCAAAGGGGGACTTCCTTAAGCATTTTATTTAAAAGTAGTTCCCTCTCCTTTAAGGAGAGGGTCAGGGAGAGGTAAAGAATTCAATTACCCTCTCCTAAATCCTCTCCCAGAGGGAGAGGACTTGAAAGCTATTAAATCACCGCTGCCAATTCAGCACCTTGACGAATCGCGCGCTTGGCATCCAGTTCACCGGCTTCTTTAGCTCCCCCGATCAGATGCACGCTCTTGCCTGACTGTTTCAGCTCATCAAACATGGCAGTATAAGATTCCTGACCTGCACAGATGATGACATTATCTACTTCAAGCAACGTTGGCTGACCGTTGACTGTAATATGCAAGCCCTGATCATCCACTTTTTCATAGCTGACACCAGGGATCATTTTTACGTGGCGGTGTTTCAGACCTGTACGATGAATCCATCCGGTTGTTTTACCCAGGTCTGCGCCCACGGATTTTGCTTTACGCTGCATCAAGTAAATTTCACGACTTGGCT
Source organism: Acinetobacter sp. SM1B (assembly GCF_003289665.1). NCBI lineage: Bacteria > Pseudomonadati > Pseudomonadota > Gammaproteobacteria > Moraxellales > Moraxellaceae > Acinetobacter > Acinetobacter sp. SM1B. Next base: position 1,459,512 of record NZ_QMBM01000001.1, on the reverse strand, counting down.
GCTCTACACTTGGCTGTTTTAAACCACCGACATTGTCATAATCGGTATCGATTCCCCATTCATCATAGAATTTCTGCGGATTGACGCTGCCACTTTCACCTTCATGGCTTAAATATTCCGCGGTATCAAAACCAATACCGCCTGCACCAATAATGGCAACATGCTGACCCACAGGCTTACGCTCTTTTAGCACATCCAGATAAGACAGCACTTTTGGATGATCAATGCCTGGAATATCCAGTTGACGTGGATTCACCCCAGTCGCTACGACGATTTCATCAAATTCTGAAGACAGCAGCTGCTCAAAAGTCGCTGTATGATTCAGTTTGAGCTGAATACGGGGTTGCAATTCGATCTGGCGTTTAAAGTAACGAATGGTTTCGTAGAATTCTTCTTTGCCCGGAACAGTTTTGGCAATATTAAACTGACCGCCAATCTGATTGGATGCCTCGAAAACAGTGACATGATGACCACGACCTGCAGCATAAATCGCGAAACTTAAACCAGCTGGACCCGCACCAATTACTGCAATATTTTTTGGTGTAGACACTTCTTTGAAAATTAGTTCAGTTTCATAGCAGGCGCGCGGATTGACCAGACAGGTCGCAATTTTCATCGAGAAAATATGATCCAAACAGGCCTGGTTACAGCCAATACAAGTATTGATTTCATCACTACGGCCCTGCTCGGCTTTCACGACAAATTCGGCATCCGCCAGCATCGGCCGCGCCATGGAAACCATATCCGCATGACCGGCAGCCAGGACATATTCTGCCATTTCTGGAGTATTGATACGATTTGAGGTAATTAAAGGAACTTTGACTGAACCTTTTAGCTTTTCAGTTACCCAGGTAAAAGCTGCACGTGGCACTTTGGTCGCAATGGTTGGAATACGCGCTTCATGCCAGCCAATCCCTGTATTGATAATTGTTGCACCTGCTTTTTCGATTTCCTGTGCCAGCTGAATCACTTCTTCCAGCGTTGAACCACCTTCAACCAGATCCAGCATCGACAGACGATAGATGATAATAAAGTTCTCACCTACGCTTTCACGGGTCCGGCGCACAATTTCAATCGGGAAGCGGATGCGGTTTTCATAACTGCCACCCCACTCGTCATCACGATGGTTGGTACGTGCGGCAATAAATTCATTGATCAGATAGCCTTCCGATCCCATGATTTCCACACCGTCATAACCGGCATATTGGGCTAAGCGTGCACAGTTGGCAAAATCATCAATAGTCTGCTGGACTTCACTCGAAGTTAGGGCATGTGGTTTGACCGGATTGATTGGCGCCTGAATCGCAGACGGCGCGACATTTTCAGCCTGATAGGAATAACGTCCGGTATGCAAAATCTGCATGGCGATCTTGCCGCCAGCTTCATGCACTGCTTGAGTAATTACCTTGTGCTTCTCAGCTTCTTCTATCGTATCGAGCTTAGAGCCACCTTGGAAAGTCACACCGTGATCATTTGGCGAAATGCCACCAGTCACAATCAGGGCCACACCCCCTTTGGCACGTTCAGCATAGAATGCCGCCATACGATCATAACCACCTGGGGCTTCCTCCAACCCGACGTGCATAGAACCCATCAAAACCCGGTTTTTTAATGTGGTAAAGCCCAGATCTAATGGGGCAAGTAAATGCGGATACTTTGACATTTCGACTCCTTAGCGTGCCTGTCAGCTGGCTATTTTTATATCGGCTGATGTGAAATTCCCCTCAGTCATCAGCTTTTATGCAACTTGTTGCATTAATTTATAGTTCAGAATTGATTTTTATGCAACATGTTGCATAATAATCTCGAGTCATTTTTCTTGAGACGTTTATGTCTTTATCGCATGTTCTATTGACCAGTTTACTGGAAAAACCAAGTACCGGTATTGAGTTAGGACGCCGTTTTGACCGTTCGATGGGCTTTTTCTGGAATGCCACCCATCAGCAGATCTATCGTGAACTGAATGCCATGTTACAAAAAGGCTGGATCTCTACCATAGAAGATGAAGATAGCGGTTCACGTAAAAAGACTTATCAGGTAGAACGTCCAGGACGTGAAGAACTGGCCAACTGGATGCTGGAACAAAGTCCACCGGCTCAACTGCGTGAAGAACTAATGGTACGCTTACGTGCTGAAGCCCAAATGGGCAGCAATACTATTTTGCCAGAATTGGAAAGGCATCTAGAGTTGCACCGGGAAAAACTGAATATTTACCGACAGATTTTTGCCAAAGATTTTGCAACAGCTGACGAAAATAACCGCACACTGTATATTCATAAAATGATTCTGCAACTGGGTATCGATCTGGAAGTAGGCTGGATTAGCTGGTTAGAAATCATGATTCCAAAATTAAAACAATTTAATAATGCAGCTGCTGGCTAGCATATAAAAATAAGGACTCAGTCGATGTCATATTACAAAATGCCCGATGGCGAAATGCTTTTTGTACGCGAATATGGACAGGGTCAGCCGGTACTGGTGTTGTCCGGCCTGGGGATGTTGAGCTGGCAATGGGCGGCTTTCCTCTATCCGCATCGGCATCAGTTCAGATTTATTATTCCGGAGTGGCGCGGTTTTGGTGCTTCCAGTGATTGCAAGATTCCAGATATGGATGCGATTTCCAGTCACTGGCTGGATGTGCAGTCGGTAATCCAGCAATTACATCTTGATAAGGTGATGGTGATTGCATATTCCATGGGTGCTACTACGGCCATGCATGGTATGCACTATGCTGATTTCGCCGAGCATATCACTGCTTATCTGCATATTGACCAGACCCCAAAAATCCCGGTAGATGACAGTTGGGGCTATGGCCTGTTTGGTGAACATCATCCGGTATTTATTTCTATTCTGACCCAGATTTCAGAATTACTGGCACCACATCAGAATGTAAAATACATTAAAGATTTGGACAGTAACACTCGCCATCAGATTGCCAAACTTTGGCTGCAGTTTATTGGCTTGCAAAATAACAATAAATACAGCCTGAAAGCCTTTGAATGGATTATGAATCAGCCACGCCTGCAAAGTCTGCTATTACCATCAAACCGGGTCGACTATATGGCCTGGTATATCAATAATTATCTTTACCATCGAGAGGATTACCGTGCGGCGATTCAAAAACTAAAATGCCCGGTGACTTTCCTTAGCGGCTCACAATCCAAACTTTATCCAGTTGAAGGTCAAACCCTGATTACCCAAAGCATTCCACATGCCAAACAGGTACGTTTTGAAAAATCCGGGCATACTCCACTTTTGACTGAACCGGTAAAATTTAGCAAGGAAATCGCGGCATTCTTAAAAGCCAGTGCTAAGCACAGCAATCACGCAGCTTAGAGGAAAAAAGAAACAAAATGAAAAAACTGGTGGTCTTTTCTGGTGCAGGTATGAGTGCTGAAAGCGGAATCAATACCTTCCGCGACAGTGATGGTCTTTGGGAACAGCATCGCGTAGAAGATGTGGCAACACCAGAAGCATGGCGACGTGATCCCGAACTGGTACAGCGCTTCTATAATGAACGGCGCAAAAAGATTCTGGCTGCACAACCCAATGCTGCGCATCAAATGATTGCTGAATTGGAAGTTGCTTATGACATACATGTGATTACCCAGAATATTGATGATCTGCATGAACGTGCTGGAAGTTCAAAAGTTATTCACCTGCATGGCAATATCCGGCTGGCAAAAACGTCTGGACCAAAAGCGCAATACACCACCGAGTTTTATCCAATTGATGGAGCTGAACTGGATCTCAATAAACACCTTTGTAAGGATGGCTATCCACTGCGTCCGCATGTCGTGTGGTTTGGTGAAGCTGTACCTGCTTATGCAGAAGCACAGGACTGTGCGCAGGATACTGATATTTTCATTGTGATTGGTACCAGCTTGCAGGTTTATCCGGTTGCTGGCTTGATTCATGAGATTTCATCGAATTGCAGCGCTTACTATATTGATCCTAAAGCCAATCAGCAGCACTTACCTCCTCAGTTTGAGAAAATTGCCATGACTGCTACCCAAGGCATGCAATATCTGAAAGATAAACTGCTCAATGAAGCTAGATAGTCAATAAAAAGACAAAGTCAGCATTGACACATTGCAACAATAATTCTTTAATCACCTTATTGTTGCGTATATGGAATGAACTCATGCTGACAGATCTGGATGACTTTTATTGTTTTGCCCAAGTGGTGGAACATGGTGGCTTTAGTGCAGCAGAACGCGCCACTGACATTCCCAAATCCAAACTCAGTCGCCGGGTTTATAATCTGGAAGAACGTCTCGGTGTTCGGCTAATTCAACGTAGCTCACGTCATTTTGCTGTGACTGATATCGGTATGAACATTTACCGTCATGCCCAGGTTATGCTCAGTGCCGCCCAAGCCGCCCATGATCTGGTCGATCATCTCAGTACTGAACCACGCGGCATTATTAAACTCAGCCTGCCAGTTTCTATTGCACAAAACGAAATCGCACGGATTCTCCCTGCATTTCTGAAACAATATCCTGAAATCAAAATTCAGATGATGGTCACGAACCGTCGTGTGGATATCATCAATGAAGGTTTTGATATTGCCCTACGCGTCCGTTCCAGTCTGGATGATGATCCAAATCTGGTAATCCGTCAGTTTGACCAGATCGAACAGCATCTATTTGCCAGTCAGGGCTATCTGAATGAATTTGGTCATCTGAAAAATCCGGAAGAATTGTCCGAGCATAAAATCCTGAGCATGGCGGATGAACATACTGAACAGTTTTTGATATTACACAATAATATGCAACAACAGAAAAAGATCCGCGTTATGCCGACAGTGCTTGGTTCCGATCTAAGTATGCTGGCACAACTGGCTGCTTCAGGCTGTGGTATCACCCTATTACCTGATAACGTCGTGCAGCAATATGTGGAACGTGGTGAACTGGTACGTGTACTTCCGGAATGGAAAGCAGCACATGGTATTTTCCATATGGTTTATCCGTCACGTCGTGGCTTGTTACCTGCTGTTCGGGTCTTTATCGATTATCTGGTTGAGCACCTGCATCATGATTAGATTAATGAGCATCTAAGTAAAATAAAATAATAAGTAAAAAAAGCTCATCTACGGAGGATGAGCTAGTCAGAGTCACTACAGCATTAAGGGGTAACAATATTTACTCTGTAAATCAAAAAATATATCGCTTAGATCATTATCTTGGCTCTTAATCAGTTAATTATACGAGCAAGAATAAATAAAAGAGATTGATACAGCTTATCTATCTAACTCATATAAATATAGAGAATGAATCTCATTTGCACCACTGCAAGGCGTAATATTTTGTATTGTTTTGAAAACGTATGTGTATGCTCATTTACAATTAAAAAAACACTGATTTTTTAAAAATCAGTGTTTTCACAATCAGAGATTTATCTTTTATTTAAATTGCAGGATAAGAGCCCGTGCCTTCTGGCCATGGAGATAACAATTCAAAGCCAGTGTCAGTCACATAAACCATATGCTCCCACTGCGCAGATAACGATTTATCTGCAGTCACCACTGTCCAGCCATCTTTAAATTCTTTAACACGCGCTTTACCCAGATTCACCATTGGCTCAATAGTGAATACCATGCCTTTTTTTAGTACCAGACCCTGACCCGGTTGACCATAGTGCAGAATGTTTGGCTGTTCATGGTACACCTTACCTATGCCATGACCACAGTATTCACGTACGATACTATAACCTTCACGATGTGCCACAGACTGGATGGCATAACCAATATCACCCAACGTTGCACCCGGTTTAACCGCATGAATACCGGCGACCATTGCTTCATAAGTGGTTTCAACCAGTTTTTTTGCTTCAGCCGAAGGCGTACCAACATAGTACATTCTACTAGTATCACCAAAATAGCCATCTTTAATAATCGCAACATCGATATTGATGATATCGCCATCTTTTAATACGGTAGTTGCTGATGGAATGCCATGACACACCACTTCATTAGGTGAAATGCAGGTAGTCTTGGTATAACCGTAATACCCCACATTCGCCGGAATAACATGGAGTTTATTCACAATAAAATCATTACAGATGTCATCCAGGTATTCTGTCGTGACACCTGGCTTCACATGCTCTCCGATCATTGCTAAAACCTCAGCAGCCAGACGGCCCGATATACGAAGTTTTTCGATATCCTGTTCAGTTTTAAGACTTATCGTCGAAGCTCTCATGTGTTCATCCTCTTGGTCAATCCTTGAATTATAGACCCTTTTTTCGAAAGATGCGGTGAATTCCTTCAATAACAGTGATCGGAAAATGTATATTTAAAACATGTATTGCTTATAGATTAAACAAATAAAACTATTCAGGATTTTTTAAAAATATTGATAATTTATGATGATTTTTATGAATTATAAATTTATTTGATTGAATTCATAAATTTATTTTCACCAAAGTTCTACCTATCAGTTAAACAGAAAATTACTCAAGGAAATTCATCGAGGCTCAAGCCAAAAGGTGCTCCAAAAATCAGCATATTTCCTTTAAAATCGCTTTCTTTTGTGCGTTTATTCTCCCTCTATGACAAGTCTCCGTACTCGGGATATTGTTGCCTTAGGTTTTATGACCTTTGCACTGTTCATCGGTGCCGGCAACATTATCTTTCCACCGATTGTGGCTCAACAAGCCGGTGAGCATGTATGGTTAGCTGCTCTAGGTTTCCTGGTTACTGCAGTTGGCCTGCCTGTTATCACCATCGTGGCACTGTCTCGTGTTGAAGGTTCAATCCAGATCTTAAGTTCACCTTTAGGTAAAGCCGCAAGTCTTTTACTGACCGTGGTTTGTTATCTCACTGTTGGACCTTTATTCGCAACACCACGTACTGCAACCGTTTCCTATGAAATTGGTTTCTCCTCTTATTTTGGTAATGAGCCAAGTAATCTGCTGATCTATAGTGTGATCTATTTTGCTGTAGTGACACTGGTTTCGCTGTACCCAAATAAAATTCTGGATACTGTGGGTTACTTCCTGTCTCCATTGAAAATTATTGCCTTGGTCATTTTAGGTGTAGCTGCAGTTCTTATTCCTGCCAGTAATCCACCTGCTGCGATTGGTAATTATGTTTCTAGCCCGGTCACTGAAGGCATCGTCAATGGTTATCTGACCATGGATACTTTGGGTGCCTTGGTCTTTGGTATCGTGATTGTGCGTGCAATTACTTCTCGTGGGGTCACTGACCGTAAGCTGATTACCAAATATGCGGTAAATGCTGCCATTATTTCCGGGATCGGCCTAACCTTGGTTTACCTCAGCCTGTTTAAATTGGGTCTGGGTAGTCATGAAGTTGCCCCAAATGCTGCCAATGGTGCGATTATTCTACATGCTTATGTACAACATGCCTTTGGTGATATGGGTGCCTATTTCCTTGCAATTATGATCTTTGTTGCCTGCATGGTAACTGCGATCGGGCTGACCTGTGCATGTGCTGAATATTTCTCATCGATTACTCGTTTACCATACAAAGCCTTTGTATTTGTTCTGGTTGGCTTCTCGCTGGTGATTTCAAACCTCGGTTTGACCAAACTGATTGCCGTTTCTGTGCCTGTACTGAGCGCGATTTATCCGCCTGCAATTGCATTGATCCTGCTGAGCTTCTGTGGACATTTCTTTAAAAAGCCTGCTCAAGTTGTTGCACCAACCACACTGGCTGCATTTATTTTCGGTATATTTGATGGTCTTAAAGTTGCCGGTTTTGATTTACCTGCTGCACTTCAGAATTTGCCGCTTTCTGAGCAAAACATGGCATGGCTTATCCCAGCCCTGATTGTTCTCGTGATTTCAGCTGTAATTGACCGTATCAGAAACTAATCTTTCTGCGCAGTGTCAATAAATCGTCTTTTTACCCAGAATACGATTTAAGCATGATCAATAATTGTCAGGTTTTACCCAAACGGACATTTATTGGTTCAATTCACTGCATGATTATCACTAAGCAAGCGTTCAGTTAAAAGTAGATAAAATTTAGCTGATACACAATTTAACCATTCGTTTAGCTAAACTACCCTAATCATTTCCAAAATTATTCAATTTCATTTACTTATATCAATATTCTAACAAATTTTATAATTCTTCAGCATCCCGCATACACGTGCTTACATTCTCTGTCGAGTAAACTACATATTGTGGCGTAAAATTTGCATTTTTCCGCTTGTGCCATTTAAGTTTTATCACCCAGCACTGCCTTAAACCCTAATTTAAGCATTTAAATGGTTCAGGTAAATTGCTGTACTTTGATAATTTTTATAGCTCTACGACTAAAGTTGCTGTATTTCACCAGAACAGTCATCCGGAGCTATTGAAAAGTTCTGGTATTCGAAGTACAACTGTATGTTCAATTCTGATCAATCCACTCAGTTTTGGACATCAATAACACTAAAAATAGGAGGGATGGAGATGTTATCAGTACATTTCAAAAAGCAAGTCTTCATTGACGCTCTTAAAGCCAATTCTAACCTTGTGGTGTTTCTAAGCACTACCTTTGCGCTAATGTTGACTTTAATCGTTCACTGCGTAATTCAAGGCAATTTAAAGCCAGAGTATTTAGCGTATGCGCTGATCGTCTCGGCTGCATTTTACCTATGGGTGGTCATTGACCAGAAATATCGCTAATTAACCTTGATGTTGAACCACATGGATGACTTGGCCACTCATCCATGTGGTAGAAGAAAAAGAAAAGTCCAATTCAAGTATTTCTCCTTCCAATCAGAATAAAAATAATCTAAAACAGCCCCTGTGTTGCGCCCCAAAGTAAGATTCCTGTTCCACCTAGTTCTGCCACAATTAACCCGATCATCGCCAAAGTCATTAATATGCCCGGTAACTGAACCTTGCCCAATTGATGCGGTTTTTTGAATTGGTTGGTGGTGTCTTTCAGCACGCCATGCAGAATATAAGCCCCAATTGAGAAGCTGAAAAAAGCAAGATTCAATACTACACAGATCAGATTTATAGTTTCTGAAAATTGAGAATAATAAGCCAATACCGCAAGAATTAGTGTGGCTGGTGCATACAACAAGCTGCTACGATGATGATATTGAATAATAGTGACCGAAATTGCCTGCGGGTCATACAGATATTTCTTTAGCTCCTTTTCACAGGTTAACGTAAACACCTGCTGATCAAACTCGGCAATTTTTTCAAAAAAATAATCTTGTTGTTGTGTGGATAAGGCTTTGAAGTCAAACACCGTCTCAGTGATATCCATAATCCTTCACCCTATGATTGTTTTAATTTTTCAGACTCATTTTAGTGTCACAACCCGGAATCAGTTATCACTATTTTCCTGGATTTGTCCATTTTGTGATAAATCATTGTAATTATATGAAATAATTCATATTAATCAAAATAATTGTGAGTAAATTTAATCTAATGATTTTACAACGCTTATCTGGGCTTTCTCGCTAAAAAACCTGATAATTCAGCGAATTAATGAGATCTGGTTAACATTTTAATTCGACCAAAGGTTATCTGCCTGCCATCTACACAACGGCGAAATAACCGTCGTTATATTACATGAATTTTCAACTAAAAATCAAAATGAATCATAAAAAAACCAGTGAAAAATCACTGGTTTTTGTGAAACAAAAAATGTGTGAAGAATTAAAACAACTGGAAAGCTTTAGATGCCCAGCCGCGTGCAGCCGATGAACTGACCGCAGGCAAAGGTTGTCCTCCATAAACTACGCTGCCCTGCCGATCCTGATAACTCATCCAGCCAATGGTGTCAGCAAAGCCAACTGGGGCTTGGCTATAGTCACACACGCCTTGCGGGAAAACCCGATGCAATCGCTGGAGCTGTTCATTGCTAAAGCGGACCGTATTGCCATAATCCGACACATTTAAAGGTTTCAGCTGACACTTGTTGGCATAGGTGGTCAGGCTGTCCCCGGCCACCATACGCGGTGTGCTATATACCGGTAATCTGCGCGTGCTGCACAGATTCTCGCGGTTAATGATGCCGGCAGTAATACAAGCATCTTTTACATCTGCCGGTTTGTTTTGGGTCAGTTTGGTGGCAATAGGCAAATCACTTAAGTCTTTTTCGACATTGCTTAACCAGCGGTCCATATCATTAAAGCTGATTTCCAGACATTTGACATCGGCAATCATGACCAGATCACCGCCATAAATCACATGGTTATTATAATTGCCATGCGCTTTTTCCAGTCGCGCCCGAATGGCAAAGGTACGATAGGCGTCATGGAACAGCGCCGGGTCCGGACCTCGACAGTCAATAATCGCCACTTTATTCAGGTTGTTCCCAACATTAATTAAGCCACTGCGATAGGCATTGTTCAGCGCCGTATAATTGGCTTCTAGACGTTTAGGCACCGCCTGAATATCAATATCCACACCGCCTATTTTTTCGTTTAACTGTACAAACTGTTCTGGGGTGATGATATTTTTCATCAAGCTGTCTAGGCCATATTGTACCCCGACATTATCCATCGGCAGGCCGGCAAAACCGCGACCAATGCGTTTTTCAGTTTCGGTCCACAGCTCCGTTGGACGTGGGGCCAGCAAATTAATTGCAGCATCCTGAATCGAGCAACGAATGCCTTGAGGATTATTGGTGGCATGATATAACTGCGCCGATGAAATTCCCTTGCAGATGGTATTTGGCCGCGCCACATCAAACTGGGCCAGCTCACTGACATAGCCATTAATTTCAGAAATATGTCCCTGAACATGCGCAATCTGATGCGGCAAGAAGCTTAAACGGCCTTCTGGAGTCTGGAAATAATTAATCATCAGGTGATAATCGGCGAACTGTGAAGCGGTACTCCAGGCATCAGGGAATGAGCAAGTGGGTAAAATCCCCTGATAAATTCCCGGATAGGCATTGGCTACCCATTGCGCTGCCAGCGCACCACCTGAACAGCCCTGCCCGATGGTATAGCGTAAGGTGCCATATTGCTCAATAAAACGCTCTTTGGCCATAATCAGCGATTCTGCCTGAATCGCCAGATTACAGTTATGACCACTATGGGACAGGGCGGTCGACATCACCCCAAAGCCGCGGCCTAAAGCCAAAATGGTGACATCAGGCAAAATGGAACTTGAAGTGGCAATGACCGTTGGCGCAGAGGCAGACTGGTAATCATTACCACAGCTTTGGCCATGCGTGACCACCAGTTTATGGTTAAATTGCGCTTGTGGCTTTAAGGCGGTCCACGGCTGGTTCGGATCATACAACACCGCAAAACGGTATTCATCGCGGTTCTGATAGCCCACTTCCTCACGCACAATAAATGGCACCGTTAGTCCTTCATCGGTAGTGGTGGTGGCAATATTCTGACTGGCCGGCGGTTGTGCCGGGTCATAACTTTTAATGAGTCCCAAGCGATTTTTATAGTAATAGTTATATTGCACAGCCTTTTGACAGAACTGATCGGTCGACGCATTAGTACAGGTCCAGGGCTTTAACTGCGGGCCAGACAGTAATGGTCCACTCGAAGGATGATTGATCAGGCTTAAATGCTGATAATAACGCCCTGCTTCAACCTTGAGTTGATTATCGCCCAGCTTAAGTCCTTCAACTAAGGCTTGGCGCTGCTCATTGGCAAATGCATCACTAATATTTTGTCCATTCAGGGACACTTTCAACGCCGTAGTTTGAATATCATCGGGCAGATCCAGTTTCAGCAATACATCCGAGTCTGTAATTAAATCTGGCCGGGTGGATAACACCTCCACCATTTCCCGTTCTACTTTTGAAGATGTTCCTGAACCGGAAGAATCTCCACCTCCGCCACCACAGCCATACAATATGACACTACACACCGCAATATTGAGGCTATTGAATACCAGTTTTCCTTTCATACGCTCATCCATAAATTATTATTTTCTGAAGTTTTTATCTGTATAACTTCATTCATGAGCATAAAGATAATTTAACAACAACCATTGTCATTATTGTTACTTATTGTTTTATGGGCTATTTGAAAAAATCACCAAAATCAGGGATAAAAACTCAATTAAGCGTTTAAATATTTGATTTAATTTCAAGCTATTTTGCATGACTTAAAAGATGAATAGTTATATAAATTTTACTTTAATTAACTTGGTAAATGATTAAATTCTTTTATTCTTGTGTAATATTTTCCATCTTATTGGAAAACTTTTGTAACTATTTAGCGATGAAATGAGAAATTCAAAACATCCAAATTTCAGATAAAAATGCTTAATTTTGAGCGATAAAACTTGCTCCTCCCCCCCACTTTTGACTATGACCTTCCATTTATAACCAGCAGATCAGAAAAACTTTCGTAGGTTTAAGTAAAAGAATGTGCTTTAATACGCTGAGTATGAGATGAGCCTCTTACAGTATGTGCCTCAGATGTGCATACGACTAGCCCCTAACCATGGGGCTTTTTAATGTCTATATGATTTTGAAGTCGTATTAAAATTTAACCGGAAAATGCAATGATACTCTGAATCACCACAGCATTCACAATATCAATAAAAAATGCACCACACAGCGGTACGATTAAAAAGGCTTTATGTGATGGACCATAGCTATTGGTGACCGCCTGAATATTGGCAATCGCAGTCGGGGTTGCTCCCATACCAAAACCACAATGCCCTGCTACCAATACGGCTGCATCGTAATTTTTCCCATGATTCTAAAGGTCACAATTGCGGTAAATAAAATCAGTACCGCTGTCTGCGCAAACAAAATGGTAATGAGCGGGCCTGCCAAATCGGCCAGCAACCAGAGTTGCAGTGACAGTAAAGCCATAGATAAATACAGGGACAATGACGCGTTGCCAAATACATCAATGGCACGGTCGAAAATATCGACTTTCAGTACATGCTCCAGAAAGTTACGTACAATTACTCCTGTACCTAAAGCCCAGACAAAGGTCGGCAGTTCAAACCATCTTCCCTGACTGATCTCTGTCATTTCATTCGCAACAAAAATACATAGCGCAAACATCCCCAAAGTCGACACTGCATTACTGGCTGTAATCAACCGGGTTTTCTTTGGATATTCGAAGGGTGCGGTGTTGATGCTAGTATCGAGTTGTTGTTCATTGGTCTCTTGCGCTACTGTCTCTGCCAACTGATTTCGTTTAATCAAGAATTTGGCAACCGGACCACCCACAAGCCCACCAATAATCAAACCAAAAGTAGCACTTGCCATTCCGAGGACAATTGCCCCCTGTATTCCATATTGAGTTTCAAGCACTTCACCCCAAGCACCGGCAGTACCATGTCCACCCGTTAAGGTAACAGAACCGACAATCAGACCAATCAATGGATCAAGCCCAAGTGCTGTGGCTAAACTCATGCCAACCGCATTTTGTACAACTACAAATAGAATGACACAGACCAGAAAGATCAGCAGTGATTTCCCACCTTCTTTGAGCTTGGTAAAGTCTGCACTTAAACCAACAGAGGTAAAGAACATCAGCATCAGAATGGTTTGAATTTCTGAGTCAAATGTGGCACTGATATTAAAAAATTTATAGAGAATAAAAGCTGTAATCGCTGCGATTAGACCGCCGATTACAGGTTCAGGTAAGTTATAGTTTCTAAAGAAGCCAATTTTACTAACAAGATACCGCCCAATAAAAAGAAAAAATACTGCAATCACCAAGGTGCCAAAGGCATCGATTTCATAATTCATAACATTCCCTATTAGCTTTATTTTCATACAGTTTTAGGAAAACAGTATGAAAAATCAATTTTAGAAATGTTATGCAAGTTATTGTTTCTAGTAATTGTTTAATTTATGTCCTAAATAGATTCAATTAATACGATGGAATATCATAAACCCAATTGTGTGCTTGCTGGTCTGTCGTACTTTCACAAACATAATAATCATGATCCCAAGCATCTTGATGGAAGATTTCCTTTTTATGGTAATTCACCTGTTTACCATTTTCGACGCAGACAAAGCTGTCGCCTTGGTCTTTGACTTGTGTTCCAATGAGGAAACCGCCAATACAGAGGAATCGGGATTGTGAGGGCATTTAATTAAATCCTTTATTCTACTTCTGTATCTTAAGTATATCTTCAATAATAGATATAGCTCCACTTGGCACATATTGCTTCCAAGATTCATCATTTTCTCTAATTAATTTACGAATAGTTGTCGACGACATTTTGTTAATAAGTAAATCTTTATAAAGAATATCAATCTGATAGCCAGCATTTCTTAGCTTATTAAGTTTATGTTCATTCCAAATTTCCACAATATTTGATACACAGATAATGTCTTTAGATAAAGTTATGTTTTCAATCTGATCAATATCAAAAGGTAAAAAACTAAATCTATCTTTATTGATACCACTTTCAACTAAAGAGGATTGAATAATTTTACAACGCTGTTCATAACTAAAAATATTATTCTCTGGATCATCTCTGTACATTTTATCCAAGAAATCTGTTTCAGAAATATTAGAAATATCAGGCTTAGTAATTCCAATATATAAATAATTATATTTTTCAAAAGCTTGCATAAAATATTTTAAATGCTCATTATGAAATGGCTGAAATCTACCATGTATGCAAGCTTTAGAATAATTCAATTTTTCCACCCTGATCACATTTCTTACAAAAACCAATTTTAAAACAATTATCGATCTCATTTAATGGACTTAAAAAAAGTATTGGTCCATTAAATTCACTACCGAATATTTTTTGACTTTCAATATTTGTAAAATCCTTTTCAAATTCATGAAACATATTTCTTTTAGCACTACAATCTAAATGGTCTACATTTTCAAAAACAGAAGGTATTTGATTGAGAAATATATTAATATTAAATTTATAAATTTTATTAAATAAGAACAACTCATTATATAAACCATAACCAGATATATCAGTTGCAAATAGTATATTATTAAATATATTCAGAATAAAACTATTATCTTTTTCTAGCAAATCTATAGATGACTTATTATTTTCATAATTATATCTACCACCTAATGGTTTTGTTAAAAATAAATTACCCTCTTCAAGCTTCTTTTTACTACCTATATTATCCGAAATAAGTGTTAAAGAAATAAAAGATTTTTCAGCAAATACTGTATGTGCATTTATCAAATTAATATTCTTATTTTTTAAATAATCTATTATATATTTAATTTGGCAACTTCTTTCTTTAACAGATAAATTATAATTAATACCAAAATTTAAAAAAGCATACTTCGCAGTCTCACCTGAAACCAATAAATCATTATTACAATGTTTAAAAGATATATCTACAAATTTTTTAAACGGCAAAGTTCCTTGATACACTAAATCCGTCGTTCCAAGTCCACTCATAATATTTTGATTATTAAAATTCAAGTAATCATAATCATGATTAAAATATTCTAACATTTCTGCAAAAGAAATTTTGTTGGAACAACCAATCACTACTCTAACTCCAATATTTGGGATTCTGGTATCGACTCCCAAAGATGATCAAAATATTTTTCAAAACCTGAATATAAAGATACATCATATCCATTTGTATTATATTTTTCTTTCAAATGTAATTGTGCCAATTGCTCACCTTGATGAGAGGGATCATTAAATAATGAATAACTTACTAAGCAAAAATTATTATTTATTAATGATAATCTAAACATAGGCATTTTAAATATTTGGTCAGCTTTATATAATTTAACTTCAATAGTAAGGTTGTAATCATTAACTAATTCCTTTAGTGTTTCTTGAGAACTTTTCACATTCTGTTGAAATGATGCTTCCTTTATCCCATTTTGTTTAGTTTGAGCATTTTTAGCTAATAGTTTTAAAGCTTCACTTTGCGGATCACATAAAATTAATCTAAATTTACCATTCTTGGAATTAACTCTTCTCACTGCTTCAGCAAACGCTTCTCTATTTTTAGTTAATTTACTTGCACCAACACCAATAAAACGAAAATCTTGGGTTATTAATTTTAATGTTCTATTATAATCAATCCCATTTTCAATTGTTTCATCAGCTCCACAAACTCCATTCTGCTCCAATCTAAATAAATAGTACCAAATTATAATTAGGCGAATTCAAACATGAGGTGCGACAGTTTGAAAAGTCTTATGATAATCA
>NZ_QMBM01000001.1:1397203-1443335 GCF_003289665.1 Acinetobacter sp. SM1B | reverse complement strand
TAAATTAATTAGGTGGTTTATGTCGCACTTCAAGTTTTACTCTGCCAAGTTTTTCATGATATTCCCCTAAAAATGAAGGGAAATTTTATTTTTAATTATTAATATATGATTAAAACGAGAAACAAAAACAAAAAAAGTAACCCTTTTAAGATATTAATTACTGCATTATAAACACTTTAATTAAACATAATAATAAATAAAAATAAGTAAGCAAACATTTTATAATATATTGTTATCTAATAGTTTATTAAAAAACCTCTAAAAAAGAGGTTTTTTCAATCTTATTCAAATTATTAATTAAATCGCGACCATTTTTACAATAATCGTTTGAGTATCTTCTTTTTCATCGGGTAATTGCAAACGTTTTAACTCCTTGCTTTTCACCTTTAGTTTTAAATTCTGGTAGGTAATAATCGCAGGAATCTGATCAAAATACTGTGCATCCGCATCAATTTCTTCCTGAAATAAAGGGGTACCCAACTGATAGTCCAGACTTTTCAGGACTACATATTTAACTGTAGTTTTCATTGTAACAACCTACTTTCATCAAGCACTTTATTTTTATTTTTACCACTGTTTAAGCTTAGATGATACCGTTAAATGCAAATTTTGCTTAACTCTTGGTCAAACACACTCATTCGCTGAATTTTGAACATGTGTATCTCATATTTAGCTTTTAACAGCATGTTTTGTATAAATGTATACAATCGTAAGGGTGATTGAAGAATCCGCATTTCGTCTATACATTGAATACATCACCCTCAAATAAAAATGATAGCCATGTTAAAAGAATGTTGTGATTTACTCGAACAAAAAAAACTGAAAGTTGCTTTTGTAGAAAGTGCAAGCTCAGGCTATTTAAGCAGCCAGTTTTCGCTTTATAAAGAATGTGGTGCACAAATTTTACTCGTTGGACTGGTTTGTTATGATGCCAATCTGAAAATGTCAATCTTAGGGGTACCTCAGGATTTAATTGATAAATATTCACCTGAATCCCCGGAAGTGACGAATGCGCTTGCGATTACCGGCCAGAAGCTGTTTCAAGAAGCCGATTTGATCGTAGCGTGTACCGGCTTGCTCAAACCTGGTGGTAGTGAATGTAAAGAAAAGCCGGTAGGAACGTTTTTTGTTTCGGTTTTCTATGAAGGTCAAACTTATGATTATCGCTATCTGATTGATGGTACACCTGAGGAACGCCTGGATATATTGACGGAACAGATTGCTGATCAAATGATGGATTTAATTGATAGCAAAACTGCTTAATTTCGCGTCTTTATAAAAAATTAGTGGATGAGGATAATGATGAAAGTCAATATTAGTTTGTTTTTACTTGGTATTTGTCTTAGTCCATTGAGCCTTGCGACGGTGGGTGGCCCACAAAACCTTGAAGTTTTGGGTTATGAAGCCAAGGACCAAAAACTATATCTGTTGCGCCATTATCTGGATGGGCGTGGACGTCTGCCTCAACTGTATTATTATAATTTTAAATCCAAGATGCCAAACCAGCTGATTCAGGTCAATTCCCTATATATCAATCCTAAAACCAAGAAAATTGACTATGATCAGAATAGCAAGAAGTTTGATCAGGAAATTGCCAAAATCAAGAAACGTTTGACTCCGGTAGTTCCTCTTCCGAAGCAGAATATTCAGCTCAAGTTACTAAAGACCAGAAAAGGCACTGCACCTGCATGGCATGATCCGAAACAAAGCGTACCTAAATGGACCTATCAATATCGGATTGAATCAGGTCACTATAAGAGTCCAATACAACAGGCTATCAGCTATAAACCCGATTTAAGGTTAAATCAGATCTATAAAATTCCGAAACAGGATAAATTACTGGTCACTGTAAAATATTTAGGCATTCAATTTGAAACTGGGTATCACATTGAAGATCCCGCCCTGCTCAGCCATTAAATGAAGATTAAATAAATATAACCTATAAAAAAATAAGGTCTGACGAGAGACCTTATTTTTTTATTTACAATAGCTGTAACTTAAACTGCTACAGCGCCGCGCTCAGCAATTGGAATCACTTTACGTAGTTCCGGACCCGTATAGTCTGCGCTTGGACGGATAATACGGTTATCTGCACGCTGTTCCATCACATGCGCTGCCCAACCGGTAACGCGTGACATCACAAAGATCGGTGTAAACAGTTTGGTTGGAATACCCATGAAGTGATAAGCAGATGCATGGAAGAAATCAGCATTACAGAATAATTTCTTCTCACGCCACATGACTTCTTCACAACGGACTGAGACTGGATAAAGTACGGTGTCGCCTACATCTTTCGCCAGCTTCTCTGACCACTGCTTGATAATACCGTTACGCGGATCATTGTCTTTGTAGATTGCATGACCGAAGCCCA
Organism: Acinetobacter sp. SM1B; assembly: GCF_003289665.1. Taxonomy (NCBI): domain Bacteria; kingdom Pseudomonadati; phylum Pseudomonadota; class Gammaproteobacteria; order Moraxellales; family Moraxellaceae; genus Acinetobacter; species Acinetobacter sp. SM1B. The sequence continues at coordinate 1,440,964 of NZ_QMBM01000001.1, read as the reverse complement.
TGATCTTTTCTTTACGTTCCAGCATACCCAGCATTTCACGCTCAGCTTCTTCTGGCGACGTCCAGTTTTCAATCATATCCATCGCGGCTTCATTGGCACCACCATGCAGGGGACCACGTAGTGAGCCAATCGCACCGGTAATACAAGAATGCAAATCAGACAATGTCGATGCACATACGCGTGCGGTGAAAGTTGAAGCATTGAATTCATGCTCTGCATATAGAATCAGTGATACATTCATCACCTGCTCATGCAGCGCATTTGGCTTTTCACCACGCAGTAAGTGCAGGAATTGAGCACCGATTGAATCATCATCGGTATTTTCATCAATACGGATGCCTTCATGGCTATAGCGATACCAGTAACAGATAATCGCGGGTAGCGTTGCCAGAATACGATCCGCTACATCCTGCTGTTCAGCAAAAGACTTTTCTGTTTCCAGATTACCCAGCATGGAGACGCCGGTACGCATCACATCCATTGGATGCGAGTCCGCCGGAATGCGTTCCAGCACTTCTTTCAGTGCTTGCGGAAGGCGACGTAATGACTTAAGTTTTGCCTTATAAGCTGCAAGCTGCTCGGCAGTTGGCAATTCACCAAAGAAAATCAGATAGGCTACTTCTTCAAACTGGCAGTGTTCTGCCAGATCCTGCACATCGTAACCACGATATGTCAGTCCTGCACCGCTTTTGCCTACTGTTGAAAGTGCCGTTTTCCCTGCGACTTGTCCACGCAATCCTGCGCCAGTGAGTACTTTTCCTTCAGCCATTGTTTTAATTCTCCTGCTTAAACAGTTTATCTAATGTGTCTTCGAAGCTGTGATAATCTAAAAATTCGTAGAGTTCTTTTCGTTGTTGCATTTTGTCCAGTACATTTACCTGAGTACCGTTTTGACGGATCGACTGCATCACTTCTAAAGCCGCCTTTTGCATTGCACGGGTAGCTGACAGTGGATATAGCACCATACGAATGCCCTGCTCAGCCAGTTCTTCGGTGGTGTAATACGGTGTATCACCAAATTCAGTGATATTTGCCAAAACAGGTACACCCACCGCATCGCAGACTGTTCTATACATGGTGATGTCCGTCATTGCCTCAGCAAAGATCGCATCCGCACCCGCTTCTACACAGGCGCAAGCACGATCAATCACAGCCTGTAAGCCTTCTTTTTGCAAGGCATCGGTACGTGCCATGACCACAAAGTTAGAATCCGTTTTGGCATCCACTGCCGCCTTGATCCGGTCTACCATTTCCTGTTGCGATACGATTTCTTTATTTGGACGGTGGCCGCAACGCTTTTGTGCTACCTGGTCTTCAATATGTACTGCTGCTGCGCCAGCTGCAATCATCTGCTTAATGCTACGAGCAATATTAAATGCACCACCCCAGCCTGTATCAATATCTACCAGTAATGGCGTATCCACACGTTCAGTAATACGGCGTACATCTTCAAGGACATTATCAAGACTGGTCATACCCAGGTCAGGCAATCCATAAGAATAATTGGCCACACCGGCACCAGAGACATAAAGGGCTTTATAACCGACCTGTTTCGCCATCATGGCTGCATAGGCATTTACGGTTCCAATGATTTGTAGTGGTTTCTCAGTTTCTAATGCTTCTCTAAACTTTAAACCTGCAGACATTTGTTGTGTCATCTTCCCTTTCCACAGTGTTGGCTATAATTATTGAAGTTCGAGTATACCTATTCAAAACGCTCAATCCATGGCCTGATAGAATAAAAACTCTAAAACTTTAGTCAAATAATGCGGATAGATTTAGCATAAATCTTAGTCGAGATAATAGATACAGCAGTCTCCATGAAATGTGCGCACAACTTTGTTATGATGGCAACTGAAATAATCGAAAAGTGCTGATTTAGTCGTCAATATGCAGGATCTCGTTCAACTGGAACCCTTAGCCAAAGATGTGCCACAGACCAAGCGTGGTCATGAGCGCTGTCTCGCCCTTTTGATCAGTGCAACAGAGCTGTTCCTGGAACATGGTTATGATGCTGTATCACTGGATGATATTGTCAATCATGCCGGTGGCTCCAAGGCATCTATTTATAAATACTTTGGCAATAAAGAAGGCCTGTTTAAGTCGATTTGTGATTATCGCCGTACCCAGTTCTTTAAAGATATTTGTCTCCCCTTTTCTTTAAACAGTTCTAAAGACTTTAGAAGCTATTTGATTCAGACCTTGCTGAACTTCTACCAACATATCAAACAGCCGGAAAATGCCGCATTTATGCGGCTGGTGCTGGAACAAAGTGGACGCAATCTGGATATTGCTCGACATATTCATGAACAGGGGCCAAAACATATCCAGCACTCTATTGCTGAAGTTTTGTCACAGGCACATGCCAAAGGTCTGCTCAGCTGTCCAAATCCATTATTTTCTGCACAATTATATTTCGGTATTTTAAGAAATATGTAATGGCGCATTTTAATGGGTTTGCCAAGCGATGAAACTGATCAGGAAACTGTCGAATATGTGAATTATTGTGTCGATCGTTTCCTGGACGGTCATCAAAAAGTCTAGTTTTTTTGCAATTTCCTATTCATATAGTATATTAGCCGATTCCGTATTTTTTTAACTAACCAACAACTAATTGTTGAACCAGTTTTTCAGCAATTATTGTGGAGTAACGAATGGCTCTCCGTCACTTTCTGACTTTACGCGATCTATCGACTTTAGAACTTAACCAGATACTGCAACGCGCCATCGAGCTCAAGCGCAAACAGCATAACAATGAAGTTTTCCAACCGTTTGTTGGTAAAGTTATGGGAATGATTTTTGAGAAATCCAGTACCCGCACGCGTGTTTCGTTTGAAGCTGGCATGACCCAATTCGGCGGCAGCGCAATTTTCCTGTCTTCACGTGATACTCAATTGGGCCGTGGCGAACCTATCGAAGATTCTGCACGTGTTATTTCAAGCATGCTTGATGTAGTGATGATCCGTACTTTTGGTCATGACATCGTTGAACGTTTTGCTTCTTATTCAAAAGTACCCGTGATTAACGCTCTGACTGATGACCACCATCCTTGCCAGCTGCTTGCTGACATGCAGACTTACCTGGAACATCGTGGTCCAATCGAAGGTAAAACTGTGGCGTGGATCGGTGATGGCAACAATATGTGTAATTCATATATTGAAGCTGCGCATATGTGGGGCTTTAAGCTGAAAATTGCTGCGCCTAAAGGTTATGAGCCACAAGAAAAATTCCTGTCTGAATTTGCACACTGTGTAGAGCTGGTTGACTCAGCTGAAGATGCAGCAGTCAATGCTGACCTGATCGTGACTGACGTTTGGGCAAGTATGGGACAGGAAGAAGAACAGAAAATCCGTGAAAAAGCATTTGCTGATTATCAGGTCAATGAGCGCTTGATGGATCTGGCTCACCCCGACTGCCTGTTTATGCACTGTTTGCCAGCACACCGTGGCGAAGAAATTTCAGAAAATATGCTGGATCACAAAAATGCCGTGGTTTGGGATGAAGCTGAAAACCGTCTACATGCTCAGAAAGCATTGGTTGAATTTCTGATTAATGAAAATCTGAAAAAAGACTAAATTTTCTTTCAATAAAAAAGCACCGAATTTGGTGCTTTTTTATTGCTCAAAGATTAATGATCATCTTTTAAATATTTTGGTTCTTTCGGTAATTGCCAGCTACAGAAGAAACATATAATCAGCATTACAATGACATACACGAAGAAGGTATTTTCAATACCTGCTGATTTAAACTGTAATGCGACCGAAGGTGCTGAACCACCAAAGACGGCATTACCCACTGCATAAGAGAAACCTACTCCTAAAGCTCGTACATGTGGCGGGAACATTTCTGCTTTTACGATACCGCCAATCGAGGTATAGAGGCTCAGTAACATCATCAGGAAAATCAGCAATAATGCAACGATCACTGGGGTATCACTGAAGACCCGCATACCGACCGCCATGACCGGATAAATCGCAATCGCCATCAACCCACTAAACAGCAGCATACAGGTACGACGACCAATTCGATCCGATAAAGCACCAAAAAATGGCTGTGCAATCATCAATATAAAGATACAGGCCGTCATAATAAATCCGACAGTCTTTGGATCAATACCGATATTGGTTAAATAGGTTTTTGAATAAACCGTAATCACATAGAAGCTTAGTGAACCCGCTGAAGTATAGCCAACCACCAGCAAGAATGTTTTCCAATGGTTCTTGAACAATTCTTTAAGTGTACCTGAATCTTCCTTATCGCTATCTTCCGTAGATAGCGTTTCTTCAAGACGGCTACGTGCCAATAAAGAAACAATTGCCGCAATACCACCAATCACAAACGGGATACGCCAGCCACCATCAAGTAACTGTTGTTCGCTCATAAAGCCCAGGAAAATAACCCCGAGTAAACTTGCCAGCAACTGACCACCGGTCAAGGTCACATATTGGAAAGATGAGAAAAATCCACGCTGACCTTTTAAACCCAGCTCACTCATATAGGTCGCAACAGCGCCATATTCACCACCGACTGATAAGCCCTGTAACAGACGCACCAGCAGCAGCAAGAATGGTGCTGCCATACCCACCTGCTCATAAGTTGGTAAAGCTGCGAATAGGAATGAACTGATGGCCATTAAACAGATCGAAATGACCATGGATTTTTTACGGCCATGTTTATCGGCAATACGGCCAAATAGCCAGCTACCTATCGGACGCATAAAGAAGCTGGCAGCAAATACACCCCAGACATAAATTGCCTGAGTTGAACTGTCCATATTTGGTGCAGTGAGTGCCTTGGTAAAATAAACCGCAAATACAGCATAGATATAAAAATCGAACCATTCGACCAGGTTACCGGAGGCTGCCCCGACGATTCCTTTAATACGACTGTTTTTTTCCTGCTTGGAATAAGCTTGACTCAAAATATGACATCCTTATTTTTAAATCATTGAAGTTTCTTGTTTATAGGTCAATATTTTATGCCTTTAAACTTAGATATTTTTTTGCATGCACCCTACGTACTTACCGGTATGCTGCGTGGGGAGGTGTAAGACTATAAACCTAGATGAAATCCAACACAAAAAATAAAGTGTAATTATTAATAGATTTTTCACATAAAAAGTCTTTTAAACTTCAATGTTTAAGAATAAGTAAAAAGAAGGAATCTGAGGAAACAGATAAATTAACCATGGTGGAGTTGCGTACAGATCTTATTCATGCTCTTATAATCCGCAAAACACAGTAATAATTTGTGGCCTTACATGAAATATAAAATAAATCTATTCACTGCTTTAACCCTTGGCATTAGTTTTCTTAGTAGTCAGGTTTATGCTTCCGAATTTGATCAATACCTGCAACAGCAACAGATCATTGATTCAAAATTTAAAATCAAGAAAATAGCAGAACTGAATGAAATGCTGGCTGTATTAAGTGCGGAAGATTCTAAAACTTTGCCCCTGCAAATTGATCACAACACGATTATTGAACAACTGAAACTCACTGCTAATAAAACCGAATTAAAAGGTTTAATTATTACTCCAGACTTTGCCCAGTTTGAAAAAGATCTAGGTCCTAAGGAAGTGACTCAGCTTATCCGCAAAAACTTATTACAGAACTGCGGTATTTTCTTTGAGCACCGTTATCAGTTAGAAAATCCCTATAAAGTGATGCTAGAACTGAGTTCCACTACTCGATCTTATGACGTTGAAATATCGCAGAAGGACTGTAAAGGGAACTAAGTTTCTACAGGAAGTAAATCAACGGATTAAACCTTGGGGTTGCATGATAATAATCAGCGCCCCAAATATCACCACTGCACCACCAAGCAAATCCCATCGAGACAGGCTGATCTGATCCACAAAACGCAACCACATCAAAGCAGTAAAGATATAGATACCACCATAAGCTGCATAGATCCGGCCTGAAGCAGCGGGATGTAAAGTTAATACCCAGACAAAAGCTGCCAAAGCCAGAGCTGTCGGAATCCATAACCAGTGACTACTTCCCTGATTCAAAATCAGATAGGGAAAATAACAGCCTAGAATTTCCATCACCGCCGTGACCAGGAACAGACAAAAAGTCGTAATAAGTTTAGTGAACTGAAATTCCATATCTTGTTAAATCTTTGCCAAACAATAAATCTTGATCAGATCATAGCAATAAAGAAATAAAATAACCCGTGCAAGCACGGGTTATTTTACGATGAGTAGAATTTAGGCTGGTTCAGCAGTCTGATCTTCAAACACTTCAAGTTTCAAGCCTACAGCTTTGCCATTTTTTTTCTTCACAGATACAGCAACATTACCGCCATTATCTGCCAGCTCACCAAACAGAATCATTTCTGCCAATGGTTTTTTCAGATGCTCCTGAATCAGACGCTGCATTGGACGAGCACCCATTAAACGGTCATAACCATTTTCAGCCATCCATTCACGTGCACTCTGATCCACTTCCAGAATAACTTTCTTCTCATCTAGCTGTGCCTGCAATTCGGTTAAGAACTTGTCGACTACATTTTCAATGATCGTACTTGGCAAGGCCTTGAACTGGATCACACCATCGAGACGGTTACGGAATTCAGGTGAGAATGCTTTTTTCATCGCTTCTTGGTTATCATTGCTGTTGTCTTGTTCCATGAAACCGATACTGACACGTGAAATGCTTTCGGCGCCAATATTGGTGGTCAGTACAAGCACCACATTACGGAAGTCTGACTTGCGACCGTTGTTATCGGTCAAGGAGCCATGATCCATAATTTGCAGCAACAGGTTAAATACATCCGGATGTGCCTTTTCGATTTCATCGAGTAGTAATACACAATGCGGATTCTTATGAATCGCATCGGTCAACAAACCACCTTGGTCAAAACCAACATAGCCTGGAGGTGCACCAATCAGACGGGATACCGCATGACGTTCCATATATTCAGACATATCGAAACGAACCAGCTCCACGCCCATCAGTTTTGCTAATTGCTTGGTGACTTCAGTTTTACCGACACCCGTTGGACCAGCAAAGACAAAACTACCGACTGGCTTGTCAGGAGATTTCAGACCTGCCCGAGACAGCTTGATTGCGGAACCGAGTGCTTCAATGGCTTCATCCTGACCGAAGACCACACGTTTCAAATCACGCTCAAGATTTTCTAATACAGTCTTGTCATCTTTAGAAACTGTTTTTGGTGGAATACGGGCAATTTTCGACACGATGTCTTCGATATTTTCTACCGTAATCAGGCTATCGTCTTGCTCGGCTTTTAAACGACGTTGCGCACCCGCTTCATCGATCACATCAATGGCTTTATCTGGCAAGAAACGGTCATTAATAAACTTCGCTGACAGTTCTACCGCTGATACCAAAGCCTGATCTTCATATTGAACATGGTGGAAATCTTCAAACTTAGATTTCAGACCACGTAAAATATCAATAGTTTCAGAGATGGAAGGCTCATTCACATCAATTTTCTGGAAACGACGCGATAAAGCATGATCTTTTTCAAAGACCTGACGGTATTCCTGGAATGTGGTCGAACCTATGCAACGCAATGAACCATTTGCCAGTGCTGGCTTAATCAGGTTCGAAGCATCCATGGTGCTGCCCATACTAGAACCTGCACCGATGATCATATGAATCTCATCAATGAACAGCACTACATCCGGTTTTTTCTTCAAGGCATTGAGAAGTTGTTTCAGACGTTTTTCGAAGTCACCACGGTATTTGGTTCCTGCCACCAGTGCACCGATATCCAGACTATAGATTTCAGCGTTTTCTAATGGTTTAGGTGCTTTACCATTGACAATCAGCCAAGCCAGACCTTCAGCAATCGATGTTTTACCCACACCCGGATCACCGACCAGCAACGGATTATTTTTACGACGGCGACAAAGAATTTGTGCAGCACGCTCAATTTCTTTTTCACGACCAATTAATGGATCAGTTTTACCTTTTTGCGCTTCGTGATTCAGGTTAGTGGTATAAAGATCCAGTGGACCTGAAGCATTCGATGATCCAGTTTCGCCATCCAGTTCCTCAATTTCTTCTTCGTTCTGCACTTCTTCCTTGCGGGTTCCATGCGACAGATATTGAGTCAAGGTTAAACGGTTAATCTGATGACGTTTCAGCAGATACACTGCAAACGAATCACGTTCTGAGTACATCGCAACTAGAATGTCCGCACCTTCTACCGTACGGTCTCCACCACTTGACTGTACATGGAAAATGGCACGTTGCAGGATCCGGTCAAAACTTTCAGTCGGATGAGGTGCCTGATCGTTATTTTCGCCGAGTTTTGGAGTGTGTTGTTCTACGTATTCTTCAAGTTCTTTACGCAGTACAATAATGTCTGCACCGCATGCTTTAAGGGCATTCACGGCAGAATCGTTGTCGAGTAAAGCCAATAATAAATGTTCTACTGTCAGAAACTCATGTCTCTTTTGACGAGCCATGCTAACAGCCAAACGTAGTGATACTTCTAATTGACGACTGAGCATGCAACCCCCTTAATCTTTAGGCTCTATCTGGCAAAGTAAAGGATGACCTTGTGATCGAGCGTAATTATTGACCTGGTTCGCTTTCGTTTCCGCAATGTCTCTTGGATAGACGCCAGCAACACCTTTTCCTTCATAATGTACAGTTAGCATTACTTGCGTAGCTTGGTCAAGATTCATTGCAAAGTATTGTTGTAAAATTTCAATTACAAACTCCATGGGGGTGTAATCGTCATTCATCAATACCACTGCATACATCGGTGGACGCTTCAACTCTGGCGGTGCTGTTTGTACTGCAATATCAGCATCTTCATCATGAAAAGGGTCATTTGCCAAGCGTGGGCTTATGTGCCAGTCAACCACACCGGACTGATTAAAAGAGTTCTTGATTTCACTTAAACAAATATGACGCTTGTTGCTAGGCATAAGATTTACATTTCACACTTTAGTTTGCATTGGCTTCTGTCTGAGGAATCTCTGACAGGAATGCAGATTGATTTTCAATTGCCTCGCCCTTACTCCAGCTAAAACGGCGGGTAACAGGCTTGCTTGTACCAGTCAGGCGAACTTCTATAAATTCTGGTACAAAACCTTTCGGCATCGTCCAACGACCAGTCAGACGTTCATAATTTTCGAAATTGAAGTTTTTATCTGCCAAAGGCACAACTAAAATTTCAGTTCCCCGAATCAGGCGCAATTCAACCGAACCGGAAACACGCCCTTTGCTTGGACTTACCTGAATCAGATCAAGCTGATATTCAAAGGCATTTTCAGGTAGAGGCTTTACTGCCAGATGCTGAACAGATAAAGGCATACCACCACGCTGACGCAGTACTTCACGATATAAGGTCGCCAGGCTTTCTGCCTGCGTATATTCATCACGGGTTTTATTCATCGCAAGATACAGGTCATTGGCATTACTTACTGCCAGATCACGTTCCTGCGTTGCTGTATTCAGGGTTTTATTCAGTGTTTCCAGACTGGCTTTCTGCTTTTGTACGACTTCAACCAGCTGTTCAGCATCCGCCTCAAAACCTACAACAGTCAGACCTTGACGATGACCTATCGAATAGCCAAGTAAACCACTACTCAGTACCAGAATTGCAGCACCTATCGCAAGTGGCGTGTTCCCTTTCAGAAATGGCATTTTCTTCTTATCATCTGTGGTCAGATCGTGAGGTTCATTATTCGGCATTGTCATCTCTTATATCTTTTTCAAGACACACATTTAAATCGAAATTCAAATGTGTGTGAAGTTGTAATACGTTTTTTATGGTAATAAAGCAATGTTTTGCAAGCCAGCATTTTCAGCAAAGCCAAACATCAGATTCATATTCTGTACCGCCTGACCTGCTGCACCTTTCACCAGGTTATCTTGTGCTACCAGAATAACCAGTTTCGTTGGTTGAGGCTTGTACAGTGCAATACGGAGTTCATTGGCACCACGTACTGAACGGGTTTCTGGTGAACTGCCTGATGGCATGACATCAACGAACTGTTCATTGGCATAGAACTGTTCATAGAGTGCCTGCAAATCTGCTGTCTGGCCTGCTTCAGTCAAGTCAATGTAAATGGTTGACAGCATACCGCGAATCATTGGCACCAGATGCGGTACAAATAAAATATGGTCAAATACACCTTTTTGACCTGAGATATTTTCTAACGCTTCTACAATCTCAGGATGATGACGGTGACCTGCTACGCCATAAGCTTTAAAGTTATCTGCATTTTCAGAATAGATCATGCCTAGGCTGGCTTTACGACCTGCACCTGAAACTCCTGATTTAGCATCAATAATAATACTTTCAGGTTTCACTAAGGCTTCCGCAGATTTTAATACTGGTGCAAGGCCCAGCTGCACGGTTGTTGGATAACAACCCGGGTTACCCATCACACTCGCCTGTTTGATCTTGTCACGATTCAGTTCAGACAGACCATATACAGAATCTTGTAATACAGATGGACAAGCATGTTCCATGCCATACCATTTTTCAAACTGTGCCAAATTCTGTAAACGGAAATCTGCGGCAAGGTCAATTACCTTGGTATTTGCAGCTAGCAGTTCTTCTGCATGTTTCATAGCAACGCCATGTGGTGTCGCAAAAAATACGACATCACAAGATTTTAATAAATCAAGGCTGAGATCAGAAAATTCAAGATCAGTATGACCACGCAGGCTTGGGAACATATCGTCTACACGGCGGCCTGCTTCGGTACGTGATGTCAGTGCTTTGACGCTAACGTTTGGATGTCGCAGTAATAGACGTAAAAGTTCAACGCCTGTATAACCTGTGCCACCCACAATACCCACTGAAATCACGATAATTACCTCTAACTAGATGTTTCCTTTATGCCAGGTAGTATGACAGGAAGTTCACGTTTTCTAAACTCTTTCACTGAGGAATGCTGATTTTTTATCTATTTTGAAATGCATGTTTAAAGATAAGATTGAAACACCTTTATGTGTGTTTGGTCGTTACTGGAGTAGACCAACTATAATGACAAAGATAAATTACAAATAAGAAAGCAGGTAATGCCAAAAAGATAATGGCGTCTAGTCGAATCATAAATGGAATTAACCCTAAAATGGCCAATAGTGTTGCACTGGCTGAAAATTTTTTAGGTATTTGACGATGTTTAATCCATAAAATAGCCATATAAAATAGCATTCCCCACGCGAGCACTCCTGTCAGCATAAAAAATTTGACGGTTAAAGGATAATCCATGGGTAAACTTGGGAAAAAAATACTGTATAAAAATAGTCCGTAAAAAAACAGCGCAGGAAGCGAGACTATAAAAATTAAAATTATGAGGATTAACCGCATCATGAGGAGTTCTAATTTATCGTTATCATTAGATGTCTTTCATAAATCAAAAAATGATCTACTTTTTGCTGCTTATTTGTACCGAAGAATTTTCAATATTCATGCATAATCTGCGGATGAAATACATCGATTCAAAGAAGCTTTCTGAAACACAGTTTAAGCGATACACCTGCATCTCATGGTCAACCTTTGATTTAATGGTTGAACAACTGAAAATGCATGTCCCTGCTAAAGGTAGACCATCTAAGTTAAGTGTAGAAGATCAGGTTTTACTCTGTCTGAGCTATTGGCGTGAATACCGGACATTATTTCACGTTGCTACGAGTTATGGGGTTTCAGAACCGACTGCCTCAAGAATCGTCCGTCATGTTGAAGACTGCCTGATTCAGTCTAAACTATTTAATTTACCGAAAAAACTTGCCCGAAGGTGAAGGCATCGACTGGAATGTAGTGATCGTAGATGCCACAGAAATTCCAATACAAAGGCCTAAAAAAACAGAAAAAAAGCTATAGTGGCAAAAAGAAAACACATACCTTCAAAGTTCAAGCCATCATTCATTATAGAACTCAGAAAATTCTGAGTTTACGCACCAGTCGTGGTGCTGTACATGATTTCGAGCTTTTCAAACGCAACTTGAATCAGATTCCTGCAGGCGCCTTTATCCTTGCAGATAAGGGTTATCAAGGGATCTATACAGTGTATCCAAATAGCTTATTGCCATTAAAAACAAAAAAAACGCTGCAAACTAGATCCCGAGCTAAAACCTTACAATCAGGAAATCAATAAAAGAAGAATTGGGATTGAGCATGTATTTGGCAGTTTGAAAACCTTCAAAATCCTTGCCGAGCGATATCGTAACAGAGGCAAAAGACTAGGATTAAGATTTAGTTTAATCGCGGGAATCTATAATTTGGAGCTGAGTAAAAAATGACTTATGAAAGAAGTCTAATGATTCTTGCATTAATTCTGACTGACCCACCACCATGGCATTGCAGTGTTTTTCAATATTTTTCGATGGATTAGATAGTCTGAATCATGCCGGGCCACTTCAGTCCAAAAATGCGGGCTATGATCAAAATGCCGGGTATGTGCCAGTTCATGCACGCAGAGATAACGAACGATATTTTCAGGAAACAGAATAATACCGCTATTCAGCATAATGTCATGTCTGGCAGAACAGCTGCCCCAACGGGTTTTCGGCTGGCGGATATTACAGACATTGAAAGATAATCCTGTTTCCCGACTAACCTGTTCGAGATAAACCGGTAACTGTTTTTTGGCATAGGCAATTACAAAAGCTTTTAAGTAGCTTTCAGGATTTCGATCACTGATATAGAGCGTATAGTTTCCATGATCCAGAATAAAATTATGCTTCTGGGCCTGGTATTGAACTGATATTGGCTGATTCAGATTAAATAGCTGCAAGCTAGCAGGTAAACTACGATCAACACTTTGTATTTTTTCCTGTTGGGATTGCCAGGTTTTGAGTAACCAGCTTTCGGCATCATTAATAAAATTCTGGATTTGTTTTTTTGTGCAAAATACGGGTGCAGTCAGGCGAATTTGAGTACCATCCACACGAAGCTTTAAACGTGTTGAGCGAATATTTCGGACAATTTGAATTTCAGGTAAGTCGGATAAAGTCATTTTTATTCTTTTTTTAATTTCCCCAAACCCCTCTTTCTCAAAGAGGGGCTTTCAAAAGTCTCCCTTCTTGCGCTTGTTTTAAAGCAGTGCTTTAAAACTTCACTCAGGGAGATTTAGGGGGATTTTTTTAGAAAGTTTAATTAAACCGCAGTACGCTCTTCAATACCGTTATCAGTAGCAACCACAGCAATATCAGCTTTATTTAAGGCAAAGATACCGTTACAAACAACACCTGGAATGTCATTCAAAGTTTTTTCTAACTCTAATGCATTCAAAATGTTTAAGTTATAAACATCCAAAATTACATTACCGTTATCAGTGATTACGCCTTCACGGTATGCAGGGTCCCCCCCTAAAGCAACAATTTTACGTGCGACTGCAGAACGTGCCATTGGAATCACTTCTACAGGAAGCGGGAATTCACGACCTAACTGTTCCACCCACTTAGAATCATCGACGATACAAACGAATTTTTTCGCAATAGATGCAACAATTTTTTCACGTGTCAGCGCAGCACCGCCACCTTTGATCATGTGCATATGGCGGTCGATTTCATCCGCACCATCGACATAGGCATCCAGACCGCCTACGCTATTCATATCAACAACCTCAATGCCTAATTTTTTAAGGCGTTGTGCAGTGGCTTCAGAACTTGCAACTGCTGCTTCCAATTGAAGTTCAGGCAAAAGTTCGATTAAGAAGTTGACAGTACTCCCAGTACCGACGCCTAAAATGCCCCCTTTTGGTAAGTGCTTTAACGCTGCTTTGGCTGCAGCTTGCTTTTTCTCATCTTGGGTTGCATATAGACTCATGACATCACTCAACTAATTTGGACTTTTGCAGTAATTTTAAACCGCAAAGCCGCGTGGTTTGTTACAATAAGTGCTTATTTTAAACTGTTAGATGGAAAATTAACATGCTGTCTCGTTTGGTTCGACAAATTTTACAAGCAACTGTATACGATGTTGCAATCGAAACCCCACTCGAAGCAGCGCCACGAATTAGCGAGCGCTTAAATAATAACATTCGCTTTAAACGTGAAGATTTACAACCGGTTTTTTCATTCAAGCTACGCGGTGCTTATAACCGTATTAGTCAATTACCGAAATCACAACTCGAACGTGGCGTTATCACAGCTTCAGCAGGCAACCATGCCCAAGGTGTGGCGCTGTCAGGGAAAAAGCTGGGGATTCGCGCGATTATCGTGATGCCAAAAACTACGCCTGATATCAAGGTTCAGGCGGTAAAACGCTTAGGTGGCGAAGTCGTATTGCACGGTGATTCATTCGACGTTGCCAATAAATATGCGATTCAACGTGCCGAAGAAGATGGCATGACCTTTATTCCACCTTATGACGATGAACTGGTGATGGCCGGTCAAGGCACCATTGCCAATGAAATTTTGCGTCAATGGCGTGATGTAGAATATGTCTTCGTTGCTGTTGGTGGTGGTGGTCTGATTGCCGGTGTTGCAGCGTACTTGGGAGATGTTGCTCCGCATGTCAAAGTTATTCCTGTGGAATATGATGAATCCGCGTGCTTAAAAGCGGCCTTAGAAGCCAATGAACGTGTGATTCTTCCATCTGTCGGTTTATTTGCCGATGGTACTGCAGTGGCACAAATTGGTGAAAAACCTTTTGAGGTCATCCGCCTGCAAAAATCAGATAATTCTGGTCCAATTGTTGAACCTGATGTGGTACTGGTCAATACTGATGAAGTCTGTGCAGCAATTAAAGATACCTATGACGAATGCCGTAGTATTGTAGAACCATCTGGTGCAATGGCGTTGGCAGGGATTAAAAAATACGTGGCTGAACACGGCATTCAAGGTAAAAATATCGTGTCCATTGTTTGTGGTGCCAACATGAACTTTGACCGTTTACGCTATATCGCGGAACGTACTGAACTCGGTGAGCGTAAAGAAGCAATCTTTGCCGTGACTATTCCTGAACAGAAAGGCGCTTTCTTGAGTTTCTGTCGTGCCCTGCAAGGCCGCAACATCACCGAGTTTAACTACCGTGCCAGCGATGCAACTGCAGCTCAGGTCTTCGTGGGTATTAGCCTGAAAAATGGCGAAAAAGAACGTCAGGAAATTTATGAAAACCTGAAATTCCAGTATGACGTTGATGATCTGTCTGACGACGAAGTAGCAAAACTGCACATCCGTTATTTAATTGGTGGTCATGCAGACATTGAAAATGAACGTCTGTTCCGTGTCGAATTCCCGGAGCGCCCAGGTGCATTATTGACTTTCCTTGAACGTCTAGGCCCAACTCATAACATCACCCTGTTCCACTACCGCAACCACGGTGCGGCTGAAGGTCGCGTACTGGTCGGCTTGGAAGCGGAAGATGCAAAACAGAATCCAGACGGTTTGATAGAAACTCTGGAGAGTATCACCTATCCATATGACGAGATTACCAATAACCTGGGTTATCAACGCTTCCTGAAATAATTTCTGATTCTGATATCCAAACAATCAAAACCGTCTTTCGAGGCGGTTTTTTGATATAAGCAAATAAGAACGCAGGTCTTTGATAATATTTATGTAAAGCAAATAGCTGAAAAATTAATTAAGCACTAAGATAAGCACGTAAATTAATAGAAAGCGCATGTATAAGCGCAGCAACTTTAGGAAAAATACATGGCACTGTTTGCTGTGATCGGTTTAGGAAGTTTCGGTGCCACTGTTGCCACACAACTGATGTCACTCAAACATGAAGTAATTGGCATCGACCTGAATAAAAAATATGTCGAAAGCATTTCAGATGAACTCACCCATGCCGTGATTGCAGATGCCACGGATGAACATGTGCTGGACGAACTAAATGTTCAAAACTGTGAAGCGGTGGTGGTGGCGATTGGTGAAGATATTGAAGCCAGTATTCTCTGCGTCCTACACCTCAAAAATATGGGAGTTAAAAAAATCTGGGCCAAATCCAAGTCCAAAGCCCATCATATGATCCTGACTCATCTTGGGGTGGATAAGATTATTCATCCCGAGGAAGATATGGGCGTTCGGATCGCGCAATCCTTAAGTTATCCGATGGTCAGCCGCTATATGGCGCTTGAGGATAATCGTTATCTGGTAAAAATTGAGATTCATACCGAACAAAGTGGTATCAAACTCAATCAGCTGATGGATCATGCATCAGAAATTAAAACCATTCTGCACAAGCGTGGCCCCGTGGTTCAATATATCCTCGACCCGCATCTTATTCTTAAAGAAGGTGATATTCTGCTTGTTGAGGGCTTGCTGGAACCTTTACGTCGCCTGTCCAAACATTTTAAAAATCTATGAAAATAACTGCTCATAAAAACCGGACTATTAACCTCAGTCCACCCAGCATTATCGCATTGGGATTTCTGGCATTGATTCTGGTTGGTTCAATCTTGTTAATACTGCCAGTTTCTCATCATGGTGATGTCACTTGGTTTCAGGCTGTTTTTACTGCAACTTCTGCGGTGACCATTACTGGTTTGTCTGTGGTCAATGTCGGAGAAGCTTATACGGTCTTCGGCAAGATCGTAATCATGATTCTCCTGCAATGTGGCGGACTCGGCTTTATGACCTTTGCCATTCTGGCTGCCATGAGTCTGGCGCCTAAAATGGGACTAAGGCAACAGGTCATGGCTCAGGAGTCCATCGGTCAGACCAGCCTGAAAAAGATCAGTACTACCATTAAAGGTGTGTTTCTATATTCGCTGTTCTTTGAAGCAATTGGCACAGTAATTCTGACTATTGCCTGGCTACAGGACTATAACTTTGCCCAGGCTTTTTTCTACGCTTCCTTTTATAGTATTTCTGCCTTTAACAATGGTGGCTTTTCCCTGTTCCCGAATAGTCTAATGAGCTTTGCCGATCAGTATTTTATTACCTTCACCATTAGCATGCTGTATATCATTGGCGGCATTGGCTTTCTGGTGTTGATGGATGTACGACAGCATAAACGCTGGCGCAAACTGAGTACCAACAGTAAGCTGATTTTGAGTACCATTGCTGCACTGAATCTTTCTGCCTTTATCCTGATCTGGATTCTGGAAGCTTCTAATCCTCAAACACTGGCATTGATGAGTATGGGCGATCAGGCGGTCAATGCCTGGTTCCATGCCACAGTACCGCGTTCTTCAGGTTTTAACAGCCTGCCGATGGATCAGCTGACCAATGCATCCACCTTAGTTACCATGTTCCTGATGTTTATTGGTGGTGGTTCTTTAAGTACCGCAGGTGGCATTAAGGTCGGAACTTTTATCATTGTAGTGATTAGTGTAATTAGCTTCCTACGGCGTGAAGATGAAATTCGTTTATTCAAGCATTCGATTCCAGAGAAAACCACCTTTAAAGCATTGGCAGTGGTCTGTATTACTGCTCTCCTGATTGCAACCGGATTTATGAGTCTGCTTATTCTGGAGCCAGATCAGGACTTTCTGGATCTGCTGTTTGAAACGGTTTCTGCCGCATGTACAGTTGGGTTGTCTCGTGGCATCACTTCTGAATTACAGCCAGCCAGTCTGTTGATTCTGATGCTGTTAATGTTTGCAGGTCGTTTAGGCCCTTTGACCTTGGCCTATTTTATTGCCACACCGAAAAAGAGCCGCCTTAAACATCCACCTTCAGAAATTCAGGTTGGGTAATTTCGATATAAAACAAAAAATCCATGTCAGCACGTGGATTTTTTGATGATAATGCTTGTTAGAACCAGTTCATCAACGAAACACCCAAGCCGACATACGTCGCCTTATGGTTATAGTCGATCAGGCTTTCACCGTAGCCATCAAACAGCTGAAAATGTCCACGCAGACGACCACTGATCGGGAATGACCAGTCAAATTGCGCTGCACCACGACTGTCATCACCGCCTTTTAAGGTATGTCGCAACATAAGTGAAAAGTCATGATCTTTCCAGCGATAAAATGCAGTCAAATCGCCACGACCGACATAGTCGACGATATCCGGATTATTATCATCTGGCAAGTCTTCTTCAAAACGATACCAAGGACGTAGCATCAGGGCAAAGTTATTACGCTCAAAGCCCAGATTCAGCATCACCCGGTTCCAGCTACGTGATAGTGGATCGGAACGGCCATTGGACTGATGATTAATGGTCAGACCTAGCATACGCCAGTCCAGACCAAATAAATCGTAATTGGTTCGGAATACAATACTGGCTTCTGGTTCATAATTGGTTTCACGGAATGGACGTGATTCTTCAGAGTTATATACTTGCCAGCGTGAAGACTGGGTATACGCCAGCCAGATATCACCATTATTACCAAAAATATTTTCTACTGCTTTGGTTTTTAGTGAAAGCTGAAACTTGGCTTCCATGGATTTCAGGTTCTGATCTTCTGTTACCGTATTACGTTCATTCGGACTTTCAGGAAACTCATTTTTCTCAGAGGTCCAAAATCCTGGTAATACATACACCGGCTGATAAGAACGGATATTCCAAGTACCCAGTTTACTTTCCGGTGAAAGTTCCCAACGGCTGTCCAATAAAGACAGGTTTGGTTTCAGTGGCGAGCCTTCACTGATCGTTACCGTAGAAACAGTTTTATCAATTCTAGCTTTCAGGTTATCGGGTTCAGGCGCAAGTTCAGCAGCTGCGCGACGTTCAGATACCAGTACCACTCTTTCAGCTTCTGGTACTTTGAACAAAGCATCATAACACGCTAGACGTTCTGCACTGGTTTCTACCGCGGCACAGGCCTCAGCCGTTGCTGGCATCGGACTGCTGGGAATAGTTGTTTGATTTTCTTCTGCATACCCCTGCGCCCCACCCATACAGCCCAGCAAAATGCTCAGCTGCAAAGTTGGGCGCTTAAACGAATTAAGCGCCATTCAATTTTCCTTTTTTCTTTTATTGAACTTGTTGGATCACAAATCCGAGCTGTTCCAGTGCTTCACGTTTTGCTACTGGTGCAACCACAGCACGCGACGGCTGTTGTTCTACCAGATATTGCTGAGCCACACGTTTCAGGTCGTCCAGCGTCACATTGAGCAGACGTTCACGTAACTGCTTACGGAATGCTGGAGTACGCTGATGCAGGTAAGCATAACAAGCTGTAATTGCCTCACCTGCTGGTGAACCCGGCTTATCCATGCTGGCAATCAGACCCAGAATCGCTTCTTCCAGTTGATGTGGCTGTTGTTCCGCATTTAATAGCCACTGAACACTTGCATCAAAGTCCTTGAAAGTCTCTGCTAAACGTGGATCACGGTAGCTGTAGAAACGGAATGAACAGGCATTACCGTCATAGCTGGCACCGCCACCATAAGCACCGCCTTTTTCACGGATCGCACTATGCAGGTATCCATTACGCAAATAGCCTGCCAAGACCATCAATGGTGCTGCATCAGGATGAGATACTTCCACTGCCGGATAAGCTGCTGCACAGAACTGAACATTGGCCTGAATCAGCCATGCCTCATCTGCTTCATTCAATACTTTTTCAGTTTGAGCAAGTTGTACCGGATTACGGTCCACAGCAACTTTATCCCAAACATTCTGAACTTCTTCTACCAGATGGTCCGCTTGCGGTTCTTCACAAACCAGTAAGAACTGTTTTGGAGCTTGCAGTAAAATACGATGAATGCGTTTCAGCTCTTCAATCATGGCATCGTAAGCAGCTTCATCTTTCTCAATCTGAGCAACCAGATTCATCAGCCAGTTCAATGCACCAAGACCAGTGTTATGATAATCACGGGTCGCTAAAGCACTGTGCTGACGTGAAGCTACCTGCATCGCATAGCTATGTCCTGAACCCGAAATACGTGAATGCCAACGTGTTTTACGCTGTTGCAGTAATTCGATAATACGGCCTTTTTCATCAAAACGAAGCTGCTCAAAACCGGTTTTCAGCAACTGAATCGCTTGCAGGTTATTTACCAGAGATTTAGTTGTGAGCGTTAACCAGGCAGAAATCTTATTCTTGTCATCTACTTTTGAACGTAATGAAGCTCCCATACCCAATCCGCCGCTAACAGCAGTCTGGATTTGCTGGAATTCAAGATAATCATATTCGCCCGCACCCACTTCACCAACCAGAATCGACAGCAGGTTAAAATATGGCGATTGCACCACTTCATCAGGAATCTGTACCAAGACTTGTTGGTAATAAATACCATTGGTACCAGCATAATAAAGGTTTAATGGCGTATCGATGCCATTGGAAATCACTTCACGCAACTGACCTTGTACGATCTGCATTTCAGCAGGCACATCTTCCAGGCCAACCTTAGGTAACAGGTTCAGGTCATCCGGTGTATCTTGACGAACTTTTAAAGCTTCAGTCTGCGCAACGATTTCAGCTTTTTGTTCTTCAGTCAGTGTCTTGCCAATTTCTGCCAGTCGTGCTTTTTCCGCTTCGGCCTCTTTGACAGATTTGGTCGCATCTGGAACCAGTGTCAGTTGCACACGGTGCGGGTTATCAATCAGATGTTCTTTGATCAGATTAGACAGCCACATCGGGTCTTTCAGTTCTTCTTTAACTGCGGCAATTGCAGAATCCACATCCCAGACTTCAACCGGATCACGGTGATGAATTGCGCTACCTAAACCGTTCAGGATCAGGCTTAAGCCATATGGCGTACCATCACCATTGATTTCACGCTGATGCAATTCAATCTGATGCAGAATCGCATCTACTGCTTGTTGATCTACCGGTTTCGTAGCAACATCTTCCAGAATCTTGAATACGCCATTTTTAAATTCTTCAGCATGTTCTGGATTTGAGCCTTGAACTGCGCAATAGAAAGTCATTTCAAAGTTAGAGTCATCCACCCCCATAAATGGGCCTGTTGCATCTGCATAACCACAGGTTTCCAGATAATGACGTAGTGGAGATGCCGAATCTTCTAACAGGATACCTTCTACCAAACGCATACCCAGACGAAGTTTGATTTCGCTTGCTTCCGGTAGTAACCAGGAAATAACGTGATAGGTTTTATCACGTAAATCCTCTGCATCAACTGCATAAGTATCAGTCACTGATACCGGTGCAGACAAACGGGTTTCAGGTGTGGAGTATAAAGTCTCACCCTGTTCAAATTTAGACAGTGCCAAGTTTTCAAACTGTTCTTGCAGTTCATAAGCTGACTTCTTGCCAAAGGTCATGAATACCGCATTACTTGGGTGGTAATGTGACTTATAGAAATCAACTAATTCCTGGTAAGTCAGATCTGGAATATCTTTAGGATCACCACCTGAGTTGTAGTGATAGGTGGTATCCGGGAACAGGTAATGCGCCAGCGTATGATAGAGCTGATCTGAAGGTGAACTCATTGCACCTTTCATTTCATTAAACACAACACCTTTGTAAACCGGTTCACCATTTTCCAGCTCAATACGGATCCCTTCCTGGGCAAAATCCAGCGGATTCAGGTTCGCTGCAAAAGCAGCATCCATATATACTTCTAACAGGTTCTGGAAGTCTTTATCATTCTGGGTGGCAAACGGATAAGCTGTCCAGTCCGCCGCAGTAAAGGCATTCATGAACGTGTTCAGGGAACGTCGAATCATGAGGAAGAATGGATCACGTACCGGAAATTTTTCTGAACCGCAAAGCGCGGTATGTTCAAGAATATGCGCTTCGCCTTTAGAGTCCATTGGCTGCGTACGGAAAGCCACTAAAAAGACATTTTCATCGTGATTGGTCGCCAGGTGATAATGAATGGCGCCGGTCACATTATGTTTATATTCAGACACTAAAATGTCTAAAGCTTCAACATGGTGTTGACGTACCAACTGAAACGCAGGATGTACAGTTTGTGAAATGGTTTCAGTGACATCTACAGTCATGCGATCTCCTAATTTTTAGATAAAAAACAACTGATCGCATTATAGCTGTAGTTTTTGTTATTATTCACGCTGAAAACCGATCATTTTGATCGAATTAAGTAAACTTGGTCATTCAGAAATTGAATCACCAAGTTTATGAACCGTATTTGTAAAATTGAAAATCGGCTAGATCAGATATTTAAAGTAATTGTAATTCGGATGGTTTTCGACAAACACATAATTTTGCTTCTGGTAAAAGCTCGCCGCCAGTTTGGTTTCAGTATGCAGGCAAAGTGCAGAATAATGCGGACGTGCTAACTGTTCCAGATAAGCCAGTAATTGCTTGCCTACTCCATGCTGGCGATATTTCGGATGTACATAGAAACGACGTACACGGCCAATACGCTCTTCCACACCATCTGGTCCCCATTGCTGGTTCAAACCGCCACAAGCAATCAGCTTGTTTCCATCATAAGCCACAGCAAGATATTCATTATCTTTACTGAAGGAGTTTTTTCCTGTGCGATATTCTTCAACTAATTTCTCAATTAAATCATAGCCTTCCTTTTTTGCCAGAGCAGCAAAAGTTTCGATTTGATCTGGTAATTGCTCGGCTTTTACGATTTTAATATCCATATATACACACTGTCAGAAATTGTAGTCTCGGCTCAACCTGCATTTGCATGAATATGCAGTTACAGGTGATATAACACTTATAAATAAAATCCGCTATTTAAATCAATGGCACGACCGCAGGATTACGAAATTTATCTGCTTTAATTCGACCAAAGTGCGAAATGAATGCCTTACAGCATACCCTAAAACTTTTTGAAAATGATTTAACACCCTATAGCAAACCTGAGCATTCGTGTAAACTTATGACTTTCGTTTTTTGAATGTGACTCTCTGACATGGCAAATGTTGATCTTTTTGCAATTGGTAATGCGCTAATTGACCAGGAATTTAAAGTATCTGACGACTTTTTAACTGCACACAACCTGCAAAAAGGCACCATGCAACTGACTGATGGTGAAACACAAGCTGCGCTGTATGAGAACCTGAAAGCCACGCAAAACTATAAAGGCCAGGCATCTGGTGGTTCAGCTGCAAACACGACTGTGGCTTTTGCTGCGCTCGGTGGTTCAGCTTTCTATGCCTGCCGTGTCGGGAATGATGATCTGGGTCAAATCTACCTGGATGGTTTAAATGAAGCCGGCATACAAACCACAACCCGTTCAATCAGTGAAGGTGTTACTGGTACCTGTATGGTACTGGTAAGTCCAGATTCAGAACGTACCATGCATACTTATTTGGGTATCACTGCGGAACTGACTGACGTTCAAATTGATTTCACACCTCTCAAAACTGCAAAATGGCTATATCTTGAAGGTTATCTGTCGACTTCAGAAACTGCCCGTCATGCTGTAGAACAGGCACGTACCATTGCCCGTGCCAGTGATGCGAAAATTGCTTTAACCTTGTCTGATCCAGCCATGGTGCAATATGCACGTGCCGGCCTGGACGAAATGATTGCAGATGGCGTAGATCTATTGTTCTGCAATGAACAGGAAGCTTTGATGTACACTGAGACTGAAACGATTGAAGCCGCTTTAGTTAAATTGCAAGAAATCAGCCAACACATTGTCATTACATTGTCAGCCACAGGCGCGTTGATCTGCAATGAAGGTCAAAGCTTTACTGTACCGGGTCGTGCTGTAACTGCAGTTGATACCAATGGTGCTGGTGATGCCTTTGCCGGTGCTTTCCTGTATGCACTGAATGCAGGCCTAGGCTGGAAAGTTGCAGCTGAATTGGCAATTCTGATTTCAAGTCAGGTGGTTTCACAATTTGGCCCACGTCTGGCCATTGCTGACTATGCTGCGTTATTGGAAAACTTCCAAAAGGAATGCGCTTAATGTTTAAAATTTGCATGACCGAAGACATCCCGGAACGTGAAGCACGTTCTTTTGAAACGCCAAATGGCGACACCATTTTCATTACTCAACGCGATGGTATGTTCTATGCTTACCAGAACCTGTGTCCACACTTGCAGGTTGAACTGGAGTTTCTGGAAAACCAGTTTCTAGATCGTGATCAGGAATTTATTGAGTGTTCAACCCATGGTGCTTTATTCCTGGTTGAAACCGGAGAATGTATTTCTGGTCCATGTCAAGGTCAAGCACTTGAAAAAGTAGAGATTAACGTGCATTCTGATGGTGGGATTTACCTCACAGAATAACTCTGAAATTGGACGCTACCATGCCGGCATTTTTCCTAGACTATAACTTGATGCCTTTTCATTTAAGTTTATTCGCTGTGATTTTGCTGGGCGTGGTAGAAACCTTAGGTTATTTATTCAAAATTCGCCCGACGAAATTTTTGAAACAGATTTCCCCTTTCTACTTCCGCAATCTCGACCTGCTTAATGTTAAATTTTCGAAAATCTTAATTGTATTTTTCCTGCTGATGAATTTCAGTGTTGCCGGTTATGTGCTGCAACTGCTGATCTATTCTCAGGAACAGGAATTTCTACCGGCGTATTACCTGATTATTCCTGCGTTGATTATTGCAATTTTTTTTACAGTATTTATGATTCACTGTCTGGATCAGGTGATTCCACCTAAATACAAAAAGCACCATGTCAATCTGATTGGTCGTCTGGCAACCATTTCCAGTGGCAATGCTCGTCCCGGATTTTCAGCTCAAGCCCGTGTAAGGGATGAATTTGGTCAGCTACATTATGTGCAGGTGGAGCCGGAATTTGGTGAGCTAGAATTCCAATCTCAGATTATTTTAATACGTCTGCGCAAATCACATTATGTTGCCAAAAAAATCAGCAAATCTAATCGTCTGTTTAGCTTGGATTTGGAACACTCATAATTTATAAAAATACAAAAAAACCCGGCATTTATAGCCGGGCTTTTTTTAAAGAAATTTCAGTTAACGCTTTAAGAAACCTGACACCATATTCAGGACATTCTGAATATCATTATTGGCTTCCTGCTTGCTGGTTTGCTCACCCTGCGGAGTTAATGAATCAATTATCTGCGGTAAGACTTTGGAAATGGCGCTATATACATCCTGCTTTGGGGCATGCACCTGCTCCGCCACCTGTTCCACCTCCTGATCATCAAATAACAGCTGTAACTGCTGGTTATCCACGGGCGCATTCTCACCAGGACCTGTAGACACCCAGTCATCAACCTGACTGTTTAAGCCTTGACCTTTCAGCTTATCCAATGCTCCCTGTAAACCACCCTGCTTTTGAATCCAAGCAAGTACCAATGGCAATACGGCAATAAGCAAGGTCTTGGTTCCACCTGCACCCAATCCTGATGATCGAGGTTGCTGATGCGTCTGCTGATTTGGCTGCTGCTGTGACTGACCAGCACCACCCAGTTGACTCAATACAGAACCTAAAATCCCGCCCAAGCCGCCTTGCTGGGATTGACCAGTTTGATGCGTATTACCCGGATTTAACTGTCCAAGTACGGCACCAAGAATTCCACCCAACCCACCTTGTGACTGTTGCGACTGGTTTTGGGATTGATGCTGATTGGTATTCTGCTGTTGCTGACTACCGCCCAAGGCCTGCTTGGCCAGCATCTCTACAATATTACTGAGGTTTGTCATACTGCTTATCCTGTCAATCTTTCTTACAGCATACGTGCTGAACAGAAGGTTGAAATGGATGAATATGTTAATATTTGCAATGAAATTTAGTAGATTTTTTCCTTACCAGCGGAACTTATTCCAATTTTCCGGATTGGCCCAGAATTTGGAATTAAACCAGTCTGGTACATGCTTATAAGTCAGAATATTAAATTGCCATAGAGCAAAGTCGGCCTTATGTGTTGTTTTATCAATAAGTTGGGTTAGTCCTAAAGAACGGAGTAGTTTCTCATCCTGCAAACGGCTTACTACGACCAGACGTTTTGCAAATAAGTCACGCAGCTTGACTAATATCTGACTGATCAATTGATCTGATAACTCACTCGTTTCAGGTGTATCTAGCATCACTACTCCCAGATCATAACGTTGCTGAAAAGGCAGACTTAAAAAGTCAGATACGCTAAAATAATGCCATTGAATGGACTGATTAAACTTGATCTGGGTCAAATCCTGACCAATACAAATCGCAGTTTTTATGGGCTGTTCCTGCGCAAAATCGTCTAGCATCGAAGTGATGACATTCTGTTCAGCCATAACAGCATCCTTATGATTTAAGTGAGTAATTTATATGGAACTTCAAGGCATTTGCCATAAAATGCATGCCGGTCTCAAGAACCTTAGTGTAACTGATCAAGATATACACAGGGCAAATGTTGAATATAAATTCATATTAGATCGTTCAGAAATTGATCTTCCATTTAGTCTGGGTCAAGAAATCGAGATCGACTGGACCGGTAATATCTACTGCGTGTCTTGTGGTACCAAAACATCAAAATCATTTTCTCAAGGTCACTGCTTCAAATGCTTTAAAACCAAAGCGTCTTGTGACATGTGTATTATGAAGCCCGAGAGCTGCCACTATCATTTAGGTACCTGCCGTGAAGACACCTTTGCGCATGAAGTATGTTTCCAGCCTCATATTGTATATTTAGCTAACTCTAGTGGACTTAAAGTCGGAATTACCCGTGTCAACCATATGCCAGGACGCTGGCTGGATCAGGGTGCAACGCAAGCCTTACCCATCATGAAAGTAGGTTCTCGTCGTCTTTCAGGTCAAATGGAAGTCATGTTCGGCACCCAGGTTGCCGATAAAACCGATTGGCGCAAACTGCTCAAAGGTGAGGCTGAGCCCCTTAACCTGATTGATATCCGTGACCAGCTGCTGGATGAATTCGAACCACAAATTACCAGTATTCGTGATGAATTCAGCATGAGTCTGGACTTTAATGAAAATGTCGAGATTCTGGAACAAGAACGCCCACGCGAGTTTATTTATCCGGTAGAAAGCTATCCTGAAAAGATCAAATCACATAATCTGGATAAAACCCCAGTGATCCGTGGCAAATTACAAGGTATCAAAGGCCAGTACCTGATCCTGGATACCGGTGTTATTAATATCCGTAAATATACCGGCTATGAAATTAAGGTTCGTGCTGAGTAAATCGAACTATTTAAAAAAGCGGGATAAAATGTCCCTCTTTTTTTATTTACTCATCAGGGAATTTACTACCAAAATTTAGAACACATTTCAGTATTTCAATGCCTCCTTGACTCTAAAGATGGCGCTCTTATAGAGCAAAAACTTTCCCAGAAAATAAAAAAACCGGCTCGAAAGCCGGTTTTTTTTAAAGGAAAATCTGTTATTTGATTTTCGCTTGCGATTTCAGATAACGAGTATAATCATCAAATTCTTGCTGACCACGTAACTGGGCATAAAGTTTTGCCAGTTCAGTACGCTGTTCTTCACTTAAGACATCAATCGGATTCTTCTTCACTTCAGATACAGCAACTACTACCAGCTCATTAGGCAAGCTTGCAGTCGTCACAGACCAGAATCCAGCTTTAGGTGCTTTCAGGCTAAATGCTGCACGCTGTACATCACGCTTTAGCAAGCCTTCAGCACGGGTATAGATACCCGCATCTTCAAACACCAGATTACCTTTTGCTACAGAAGCAGCAGGTTTGGTCTTAAACTCATCCAATGATTTCTGAATCTGGGCTTTTGCAAGAGCTCGCGCTTTTTCTTCAATCAGTTCTGCTTTAACACGTGGTTTCGCTTCCGCCAGTGATTGCTCACCTGCTGTATGGTAATCACGCACTTTCACCCAGGCCACATCACCGTTTGCCAACTGTATGCTAGATGATACATTACGGTCACCATTCTTCACATCGTCATTGAACAGCTTCACTTTCACATTGGCATCACTGAGTAATGGATCCCGTGTAGACAATGTCACGCCTTTGGCTGATTGTACGCGAACACCTTTAACTTCTTGTGTTACCACATCCAGTGAGTCACTGCTGACCACCATATCATTCAGGCTATTCACAGTATCAGAGAATGCATTTGATTTTTTAGAAGCCAGCACCTCTTCAGTCAGACGTGCTTTTTGTGATTCAAATGATGGCACAGCTACATCAGGTGCCTGTACAGCAATGATGTGATAACCATAATCTGTTTTCACGGGTGCAGAAACCTGACCAGATTGTAATGAAGCAACAGCTTTATCAAAAGCATCACCGAACACACCCGCTTCATAAACTGCGATTGCACCGCCTTTGGCCTTAGATTCAGGATCTTCTGAATACTGAGCTGCAGCCTGAGCAAATGTTGTACCCGCTTTGATCTTAGCTGCTACATCTGTTGCGAGTTTTTGCGCTTCAGCTTCAGAACGGTTATCCGCAGTGATCAGGATATGTTTCACTTCTGGCTTGGCAGTCGATTTTTGTGCCGCAACAAAACTGTTATAGGCATCTTGTAGTTCGGCATCGGTTACCGTAACAGCAGCGGTATTAATATCACCCGCTTTTAAAACTACGTAATCTACATCCACACTCGTTGGCTGCTTGAATACAGTCTTATGCTTTTCATAATAAGCTGCAATTTCTGCATCAGTCACCTTAACGTTTTTCTTGTAGTTCTCAAGATTGACACTGGCAATATGCACATGACGCTGTTCAGTCTGCAAGTCAGCAATCTGCTGAATTTCCAGTTTACTAACCAATGGATAGTCAATAAATGTAGATGACAACATTTTAAGAGCATGGTCAGTGCGCAGGCTTGCAATCAGCTGCTGGCTGTTCATGCCTACAGAGCGCAAATAGTTTTCATAGAGCGCATTTGAAAATTGACCATTTTGCTGGAAACTCGGTTGCTGAGCAATCATTTGCTCAATTTGCTGATCACTGAGGCTGATGCCCAGGTTTTCAGCTTGTTGCAGCAAAACTGTACGTGCAACCAGCGTATCCATTGCTTTTTGATCAATGAATGCCTGATTTAATAATGTTTCATCGCCATTGGCATAACTGAGATATTGTTCTTTGAATGATTTTGTCAGAGATTCCAGTTCTTTTTTAGAGATATCTGTGCCATTTACCGTCTTGGCTGTATCTTTGTTCCCACCACTAAAATATCCTTCAATACCTACAAGCGCTAAAGGGGTTAAAAACAGAACGAGCAAGACCTTGCCCAGCCAACCCTTAATAACTTTACGAAAAGATTCCATAAGTATTCCAATATTTTATTTGCATGGGATTTTACCCGAAAAAACCCACTGAATGAATGTGTTAATCCTGACTATTTAATTAATCAATAAAAAAAACGCGCCTAGTGAGGCGCGTTTGGTTGCTGTTGGCGATTAAGCTACAGCGTCTTTCAAGCCTTTACCAGCTTTGAAGCTAGGTACTTTGCTTGCTTTGATTTCTAGCGTAGCACCAGTTTGTGGGTTACGGCCAGTACGTGCAGCACGTTCTTTAACGCCGAAAGTACCAAAACCAACGAGAGTAACTGTATCACCTGATTTAAGCGCTTCAGTAACAGAAGCAATTGTAGCATCTAAAGCCTTACCAGCGTCAGCCTTAGATAATCCCCCTTTCTCTGCAATTGCATCAATTAATTCTGATTTATTCATGAAAATTACGTCCTCTTAATATCGTTTATTTAAGGTCCAAGAATTTGTTTAAATTGCCATAGCGACTTTATAACAATGGTTTAGGGCTAAACGCAATACTCTTCGACCTCTTTTTTTTTAAAAAATAAGCGAAAAAAACATTGAATAATGAATAAAGTCACTTTCGTTGTGATTTTTTAGACAATTCATCCTGTATTTTCCCCTGTTCTTCCATCAACTGATCGACTTTAGCATGCAGCTGCAGGATCAGTTTTTCTAGATGCTGTACGTCCTTCAGCGTCACTAATCCTATACGATTCAAGGAATGATGAACAGAGTGATCAATTAATTTTTCAACTTTATCTTTGGTATCTGTGACAGACTCTTTGGCCTTTTCTGAGACTTTTTCGACAGTTTGGTCGGCAATGTCAGTCGTTTTGGATTCTAACTCTTCTCCCACCTTGACCAAAGAGTCGAATAATTTATTGCCTTCTTCTTCGGCACGAGAGAATGCACCCAGTCCAGCCAGCCAGATTTGTTTGGTATATTTTCGAAAGTCGAGGACCGACTTACGCTCTGATCCTAATCTCGACTTAGCTTTTGATGTTTTTCGTTCTGTTTCCGGAATTGCATCCAGTGCCGCTTCAGATTTGTCCATGTGCACGCCTCCTGATTATTTTCTATGCAAATTTTATATAGAAATCTACAAAATTACAGCATATTAGCAAATTTAATACTTGCCAGTTTTGCTAAACTGTTCTACAAAGCAATTTATTTCATGTTTTAAGTTTAATCCCTGAAATATCAATTAGGCAGGATGTTTTATATTTCAAATTTTTCAGGAAAGGATTGGTTGTATCTATGAGCGAATCGCAGCAAAGTCAAAAGCAGCCGCACTTATTGCTGACAATGACTTTAATTGTTTTAGAAACGATTTTCACTTTTATTCTAAAACATGATCGCGTTGTTGCATTACAAGCTAAAAAGTTTATTGATGAAAATATCGCTATTAAGATTAATAGTTATATTCCTTATTTCGACTTTTATGTGCAGTTTACCGATAAGGGTCTGCTATTTGACCATAAAGCGCCAAATAAGATCATTGATCTTGATGTGCGTATTAATCTGTCCGATCTGATCAAAATCTTTATTTTTGGCAATCGTCGCAGTATTAAGGCTATGCGTATTGATGGCAATCAGATCCTGAAAGATGAATTCCGAGATCTGCTGACCCTGTTTGCCCTGCCGAAACTGCTTGCTGACTGGAAACAGTGGCTGTATGAACCAAGAGACGAGTCTGAAGTCGTTACTTCACGTAATCGTCTGGCCCCACTTCTAGATAAAATTGACCAGCAACGTTCTAAAATTAATACCCTGCAAGTGGAAGTTAAGCAGTATGAAAACCGGATTCGACGCATGCAACGTCGTCAGAAGCAAATTAATATAATCTTTGGTCTTATTACCGTAGGTTTAATTACGTTATTAGTATATAATTGGCTTGCTTAATAAAGCCTTCTTTTTGGTACGATTTAACGTTTCACTTTGCATAATAAAAAAACTTGACTATTTTAGTCAGGATTCTTAAAATCGACACATCTAGTCTAACCATGTGTATCGAATCATGCGCTTAACCACTCGCGGTCGCTACGCAGTGACTGCTCTTCTTGATCTAGCTTTGCAGCCAACTGAACAAACGATCACGCTTGCTGAAATTGCAGCTCGTCAAACTATTTCCGTTGCCTATCTTGAGCAGTTATTTGCGAAACTAAAACGTCATGGCTTAGTTTCAAGTGTTCGTGGTGCCAATGGTGGTTATCATCTGGCGCGTAATGCTCAGGACATCACTGTGTTAGAAATCATTGAAGCTGTAAAC
This sequence comes from Acinetobacter sp. SM1B, assembly GCF_003289665.1. Lineage (NCBI taxonomy): Bacteria > Pseudomonadati > Pseudomonadota > Gammaproteobacteria > Moraxellales > Moraxellaceae > Acinetobacter > Acinetobacter sp. SM1B. The sequence continues at coordinate 1,409,791 of NZ_QMBM01000001.1, read as the reverse complement.
GAAACTGTTGATGCTACTCGCTGCGACCATAAAGGCAACTGCCAGAATGGTGCGATGTGCTTGACTCACGATTTATGGCAGGAACTCTCCCACCACATTGCCGATTATCTCGCAAAAATCTCGCTTGCTGACCTCGTAGCACGTGACAACGTTCAAACCGTTTCACTTCGCCAAAATTCAGCATCTTTTGATTCAGCTCTTTTATCGGTTACAGGTATTTGACATGAAACGTCCGATTTATCTTGACTATGCAGCAACCACTCCTGTAGACCCTCAAGTTGCAGAACGCATGATGGAATGCTTAACTTTCGAAGGTACCTTCGGTAATGCTGCATCTCGTTCACATGCATACGGCTGGCAAGCGGAAGAAAAAGTTGAATACGCACGTGAACAGGTCGCTAACCTTATCAAAGCTGACCCACGTGAAATCGTATGGACTTCTGGTGCGACTGAATCTGACAACCTTGCCCTAAAAGGTGTAGCTCAGTTCTATGCATCTAAAGGTAAGCACATCATTACGTCTAAAATTGAACATAAAGCAATTTTGGATACATGCCGTGAGCTGGAGTCTGAAGGCTTTGAAATTACTTACCTGGAACCACAACCAAAAACTGGTTTAATTACACCAGACATGGTTGAAGCTGCAATTCGTCCAGATACCATTCTTGTTTCCCTGATGATGGTAAACAACGAAATTGGTACCGTAACGGATGTTGCTGCAATTGGTGAAATCACTCGTGCCAAGAAAATTTTCTTCCACGTAGATGCTGCACAGGCTGCAGGTAAAGTTGAAATTGACCTTTCTCAACTGAAAGTCGACCTGATGAGCTTCTCTGCACACAAAATCTATGGTCCTAAAGGCATCGGTGCTCTGTTCGTACGTCGTAGCCCACGTGTACGCCTGAAAGCACAAATGCATGGTGGCGGTCACGAACGTGGCATGCGTTCTGGTACGCTTGCGACTCACCAGATCGTAGGTATGGGTGAAGCATTCGAACTTGCAGGTAAAAACTTGCATTCTGAACAAGCGCGTTTACGTGTACTTCGTGACAAACTTTGGAATGGTTTACGTGACCTTGAACAGGTATTCCTGAATGGCCACGAAACTTATAACGTTGCGAACTACCTGAACGTGAGCTTCAACTTTGTTGAAGGTGAATCACTAATGATGGCTCTAAAAGATGCAGCAGTATCTTCAGGTTCAGCATGTACCTCTGCAACACTAGAACCGTCTTATGTTCTACGTGCATTGGGCCTATCAGACGAACTTGCACACAGCTCAATCCGCTTTAGCTTTGGTAAATACACCACTGAAGAAGATATTGATCATGTACTTGAAGTCACTAAAGCTGCTGTTGAGAAGTTACGTGAACTTTCTCCGCTTTGGGATATGTACAAAGAAGGTATCGACCTTTCTACAGTTGAATGGGCTGAACACTAATCTTGCATCAAAGATAACAGCATTTATGTTGTTATCTCATTGATAAAAGTTTTTTAATCCCCATATTTAATATTAGGCTGACCCCGAGGTTTGGAGAAGCAACATGGCTTATAGCGAAAAAGTAATCGACCATTACGAAAACCCACGTAACGTTGGTGTTTTAGACAAAAATGCAGAAAACGTAGGTACAGGCATGGTGGGTGCACCAGCATGTGGCGACGTGATGCGTCTTCAGATTCAAGTGAATGATGAAGGTGTAATCGAAGAAGCACGTTTTAAAACTTACGGCTGTGGTTCAGCAATTGCATCTAGCTCACTGGTAACCGAGTGGCTAAAAGGCAAAACTCTGGACGAAGCTCAAGCGATCAAGAATATTGATATTGCAACTGAACTTGCTCTTCCTCCAGTAAAAGTACACTGTTCTGTACTTGCTGAAGATGCCATTAAAGCTGCTGTAGAAGATTATCGTAGCAAAAAAGTGAAAGCTTAATTGCTGACGTGTATTTTTGAAGAAAGATTAACGGAGTTTTCATGATCCATTTAACTGAAAATGCTGCAACTCATATCAGCAATTACCTGAAAAATCGTGGTAAGGGTGAAGGCATTCGCGTTGGTGTGAAAACTTCAGGCTGTTCTGGTCTGGCTTATGTGCTTGAATTCGTCGATGACGCTGATACACATGATGAAGTATTTGAACAGTTTGGTGTTAAAGTTTTCGTTGACCCGAAAAGCCTGGTTTATCTCGAAGGTATGGAGATGGACTACGTAAAAAATGGTCTGAATGAAGGCTTCGAATTTAACAACCCGAACAAAAAAGGTGAATGTGGCTGCGGTGAATCCTTCACTGTATAAGGCTTAATCATTAGCGTACATTTATCCTTGCAGCATTAAAACAGTGTCATCTACACTGTTTTAATTGCATTTAGGCAGTAGTTTTTAGCTGTACATTGCAGTTAATTTGCATATTAATCGTGGATCCAATCTCCCATGAATCATTTTGAGTTGTTCAACCTCCCTGTCGCACTTGATATTGATTCAGCTGCTTTAAAAGCTGAATTTTTAAAGTTACAGCAACAATATCATCCAGATAAAGCTGCAGACAAAGACCAGGCCCTGATCAAATCAAGTGAAATCAATCAGGCATATAAGGTGTTGTCGGCCGTGGATAGTCGCGCTGCTTACTTACTTTCATTGAAAAAACAGGATTATCATCTGGATCAGTCCATCAGTGATTTTGAGTTTCTGCAAGATGCGCTTGAAATTCGTGAGCAGCTTGATGATGCAGCTTCGGCAGAAGACTTATCTTCCCTAAAAGTTGAAGTTCAACAGTGGATTGATGGTCTGGTGCGTGAATTCAAAATAGATTATGAAGAGGAAGACTGGGCTGAGGCTCGCGATACTGTGCGTAAACTGCGCTTCTTTGTCAAAGTCATGGCCGATATCGATAAAGCGGAAGACCGTTTCCTCGATGACGATAGCTTTGACCTCGATGACGATTTTTAATTTTTCTCTTTAATATTTAACGTGCAAAGGATGTAACACTATGGCTCTCTTGCAGATTGCAGAACCAGGTCAATCAAGTGCACCGCATGAACACCGCATTGCGATTGGTATCGATTTAGGCACCACCCATTCTTTGGTCGCCACGGTTCTTTCAGGTAAAGCCAAAGTACTTAATGATGAACAAGGACGTGTGTTACTTCCTTCTATCGTTCATTATGCAGAGCAAAGCACTCAGTACGGCTATGAAGCTGCACCATTCATAATGACCGACCCAAAGAATACCATCATTTCTGTAAAACGTTTTATGGGTCGTTCTCAAGCAGATATTAAATTCCAGCACCCGTATACCTTAGTGGGTGAAGCGAATGAAATGCCAGCATTTGAAACTGCTCAAGGTCGTAAAACACCCGTCGAAATTTCAGCACAAATCTTAAAACAGCTGAAAGACCGTGCAGAAGCAAGCTTGAAAAATGAGATTAATGGCGCTGTCATCACAGTTCCTGCATATTTTGATGAAGCACAACGTCAGGCAACTCGTGATGCGGCACAACTGGCCGGTTTAAATGTACTTCGTTTACTGAATGAACCTACTGCTGCTGCTGTAGCTTATGGTCTGGATCAGGAAACCAACCTCAGTACAGATCGCAACTATGTGATCTATGACCTAGGTGGTGGTACTTTTGACGTATCTATCCTGCGTTTCTCGCAAGGCGTATTCGAAGTATTAGCGACTGGTGGCCATACTGCTCTGGGTGGTGATGACCTGGATCGTCTAATTCTAAAATGGGCCAAGAAACAGCTGAATATTGAAACCCTCAATGATGCTGAATATGCACATTTCATTACAGCTGCACGCAAGGCCAAAGAAGCACTCTCTGATGCTGAATCTGTAGAAGTAAAACTGCTGGACCATGTCTTAACATTAGATCGTCCAACGTTTGAAGAAATCATTAAAGTTGCACTGGATAAAACGATTAGCGTTTGTAAACGTGTAATGCGTGATGCCAAACTGGAACTGGATGATATTCAAAACGTAGTTCTGGTAGGTGGTTCTACCCGCTCCTATGCCGTTCAGAAAGCAGTGCGTGAAGTGTTCAATCAAGAACCTCTATGTACCATCAATCCGGATGAAGTAGTTGCAATTGGTGCCTCGATTACTGCGAATCAATTGATTGGTAATTCAACCGACGGTTCATTGTTATTAGACGTAACACCATTGTCTCTGGGTCTTGAAACCATGGGTGGTCTGGTAGAGCGTCTGATTTCACGTAATACCGCGATTCCTGTGGCACGCCGTCAAGAATTCACCACCTATCAAGATGGTCAGACCGCGATGTTGATCCATGTAGTTCAGGGTGAACGTGATCTGGTGGAGCATTGCCGTAGCTTGGGTCGCTTCGTGCTCCACGGTATTCCCCCAATGACTGCAGGTCAGGCACGTATTGAAGTGACTTTCCAGGTGGATGCTGATGGTCTATTAACCGTAGCTGCGCAAGAAACCACATCTGGTGTTAAAGCACAGATTGATATCAAGCCATCTTATGGTTTATCGAGCGAAGATACAGAGCGTTTACTGCTTGAAGGTTATAAATTTGCTGAAGAAGACAAGAACCTGCGTCATCTTCAGGAAACCAAAGTTGAAGCACAACGTGAACTTGAAGCACTTACTCAGGCCCTGAAAATGGATGCGGCGTTGTTAAGTGAACAGCAGCTTACTGATCTGCAAGCTGCTCAAGCCAAGCTTGAACAGGAGCTGCAAGGTACAGATATCAAAGCGATTGAATCTGCCGTAGAACAGCTTAAAATACATAGTGATGCATTTGCAGCTGCTCGTATGAACCAGCATATCGATGCAGCACTGAAAGGTACTAAACTCGACGACTGGTCAAACTCAAACTAATTTAAGGTAAAGACTATGCCACGTATTAAAGTTCTTCCACATGCGCAAATTTGCCCTGAAGGTGCTGAGTTTGAAGTTGAACAAGATGCCAATTTATGTGAAAGCCTGCTAAATAACGGGATCAAGATTGAACATGCTTGCGATATGTCATGTGCATGTACCACATGTCACGTGATTGTGCGTCGTGGCTTTGACAGCCTGGAAGAAATGAATGATGTTGAAGCAGATCTGTTAGATCGTGCATGGGGCCTTGAGCCTGATTCACGTTTGTCTTGTCAGGTCAAAGTGGTGGACGAAGATCTGGAAGTTGAAATTCCGAAATACACCATCAACCATGCTTCAGAAAATCACTAAGCGATTTTCATAAAAAACCACGCTTGAGCGTGGTTTTTTTTACATCTCGTCTTTATGGCGATTGATTTTTGTCTTAACTCGCGCGACTGGTCTTTTTTTCTGATTGATCTGACCTGATTTCATGTTCCTGCTTCTCAGCCTCTTTTTCTAATACCACAGGTTCTGCTGTACTCGCTGGTAGATGTTCAATGACTTCATCTTCAAGTTTTAACTTTACAATACCTTGTGAATTGGTCATCTTCTGCTGGGTCTGAATCCGCTTGATCATATTTTCAAGCACATTGACCAGTTTAGGATATTCGTAGTTCTGTACTTCATCCAGATTAAGTAACAGATGGAAACCTTTATATTCGTAATCAAACCAGCGTTGATAATCAATTTTCTCTGAAGTAAATCGCTCCATTACCTGCCAAGTACGTACTGGCTCTTTAATCCCCTTCAGGAATACTGGTTTTTTTCCTGCACAAAGATAGTCATTCTTGATAAGTGTATGGGTATCTTCAGAAATCAGGATTTCATCTACTTCAGCAGCACATTGTAATCGTGCTGCCAGGTTGGCATCCCGTCCCACAATCGTATAAGCCATACGGTGATTAGCGCCATAATTGCCAACGTGGCAATACCCCGTCGAAATACCCATACGGATATGTAGCGGTGGATAGCCCATTTTCACCCAGCGTTCACGCAGGATTTTCATCTGCTGACGCATGGCAATCGCCATATCCAGACAGTTTTTGGCATCCTGCTCAACACCATCAGAATGCGGATCACCGAAAAAGATCAGGATCGCATCACCCATGAATTTATCTACCGTGCCTTCATAATGCTTGGCAATTTCTGTCATGTGACTGAGATAGTCATTCAGCAGGAAGGCCAAGTCATCTGGAATGAGCGTTTCAGAGAGTTCCGTAAAACCCTGAATATCGGAAAAAAATACGGTAAGTTTCTTACGTTTATATTCAATCTTGGCTTCAGACTCACCTTTCATAATTGATTGCCATAGCTGCAAGGGTGCATAACGGCTCAGCTGGTTGGCAAATTCCATATAGCGGTTCATCTGATCATAATAATGATTCTTTTTCTGCGCCATATAACGTGCACGCGTGGTTTGATAGTAATTCCCTACACCAAAATAGGTCACCAGACAAAGGAAGCCCAGAACCGTCAACTCATTGCTGGTTGGCTGAAAATATTCACCAAAACCAAAGATAAAAATATTGCAGAAATAAAAAATGGCAATACCGATCAGGCTTGCCAATGAAAACGTCAAAAATGAAATTTTGTTACTGATTGCGGTATACAGCAATGCGACCAGTCCCAATAAAGATAGTACCAGACTCATATGCATTGCAGAAAGAATGACTGCAATTACAGCAATGTCGAGCACAAAGAAGACATTACGCTTGATACTAGTATTGTAGCGATAGATGAGCCAGCGCGACAGCTTCGGCAGAGCCAGTATAATCGCAAGAAAGAAAAACGGGATAAAAATCTGGTACTGCGTATCAGGCTCTGTATAGTGAAAAACGACGATGACCAGCGACAGCATGATATATCCCATCAGTCGATGGAAATATTCAAACTGTTTCGGCTCTTTATGTACCCAATCGTCTATTTGCACTCAGTTGCTCCTTGCAGCACTGTATAATTTACAGGCCTGATTGCAGCATGGGATCAGATTAATCCATACGCCAGTCGAATGGCATATCTCCCTGACCACGTAGAGCCAGCATTAACGTCTGACGCATATGAGCAAGAACTTCACTGCTATAAGGAACCGCAGGAGTTCCCCACACTGGTTTTGGCCAAGCCACATCATTCTGGTAACGAACCACATGATGAAAATGCAGCTGTGGAACCATATTACCTAATGCAGCCACATTCATTTTGTCTGCACGGAATACACGCGCAAGCTGACTAGACAACCAGCTTGATTCACGCAGGAACTGTTCCTGGTCGGCCTGGCTAAGTTCATATAATTCTGTAATGCCCGGCACACGTGGAATCAGGATTAACCACGGAAATTGCATATCATTCATCAAACGACATGTTGATAAAGGAAAGTCGCCTACAAAAAACGTATCTTGAGCAAGTTGAGGATGCAAACTAAACATATCTTTATAAATGATGCAAAATTAGAATGATGGCTAATACTAACATATCCAGTGCTAGCTGAATATTGTGAGCAATGTGTTTAAATACAAATTTGGAGGATTTGTCATGAACTCGGTCACAACTCAGACTTTACCGAATCACACAAATTAATCAAGACTTTCTTTCCATTGAGGGGTGACTTCGCCATCGATTTAAACGAATGGTCAGAATTCCTTTTCTGAACCATTTTTTTTAAAAACTTTTTAATGCAGCTCTTTCAGCAGGCTATCCAGCAAATCGTTTAAAAACTGAATACGTTTCTGATAGTCTTCGAGCATGACCATGACTTTCAGACGTTGCCCGCCATTCATCCGGAAATAGGTCGGATGTTTCTGCATCATCTGGATAATACTCATGGCCTGCACTGGCGTATCCGGAGCAAATTCGATATGCCCGCCCTGACCGCCAATGTCGATTTTGGTAATGCCCAGCTGTTCTGCTTTTAGACGAAGCTGATGTACTGCAAATAGCTGCTTCACTGGTTGTGGTGGAATACCAAAACGGTCAATCAGCTCCATACGGATATTGTCGAGTTTGTCTTGGGTATTGGTATTACTGATACGTTTATAGAACAGCAGACGCTGATGTACATCCCCCAGATAGTCATCCGGAATCAAGGCTGGCATATGCAGATTAATTTCTGCCGTTAAAGATAATGGTGCATCAAAGTTCGGTGTCTTGCCCTTTTGAATGGCTTTGGTGGCTTTTTCCAGCATTTCCATATATAGGCTATAACCTATCGCCTGCATCGAACCACTTTGCTGTTCACCCAAGAGTTCACCTGCACCCCGGATTTCCAGATCTTCGGTTGCCAGCATAAAACCCGCGCCCAGATTTGAAGCCCGTTGAATCGCATCCAGGCGTTTTTCAGCATCGCCTTTTAAACCTTTTATCGATGGAACCAAGAGATAAGCATACGCCTGGTGATGGGAACGACCAACACGCCCCCGCAACTGGTGCAACTGGGCCAGACCGAGCTTATCCGCACGTTCAATAATGATGGTATTGGCACTCGGCACATCGATTCCGGTTTCAATAATAGTCGAGCACACCAGAACATTGTATTCCTTGTGATAGAACTGCTGCATGACCTGCTCCAGCTCACGTTCACGCATCTGCCCATGGGCAACAATGACACGCGCTTCTGGTACCAGTTCACGTAGGCTTTCTGCAGCACGGTCAATGGTATCCACTTCGTTATGCAGGAAATAAACTTGACCGCCACGCAGCAATTCACGCAAAATCGCCTCTTTAATGGTGTCATTGGTCTGTTCCTGAACGAAGGTTTTTACTGCCAAACGACGTGCTGGTGGTGTCGCGATGATTGAAAGATCACGCATACCACTAAAAGCCATATTTAGGGTACGGGGAATTGGTGTTGCGGTCAGGGTCAACATATCCACATCAGCACGTAAAGCCTTAATACGCTCTTTGTCCCGCACCCCGAAACGGTGTTCTTCATCGACAATCATCAGACCGAGATTCTTGAACTGCACATTTTCCTGCAAAATTTTATGCGTACCAATCACAATATCCACTTTGCCTTCTGCCAGGTCGTCAATCGTTTTAGTATGTGCCTTAGAAGAACCGAAACGTGACAACACTTCAATGCGTACTGGCCAGTCCGCAAAGCGGTCTTTAAAGGATTCATAGTGCTGTTGTGCTAACAAAGTGGTTGGGACCAGAACTGCGACTTGACGGTTATTCTGCACCGCCACAAAAGCAGCGCGCATTGCGACCTCAGTTTTCCCAAAGCCCACATCACCACAAACCAGACGATCCATTGGTTTGGTCTGCTGCATGTCATATAAAGTCGCTTCAATGGCATTGGCTTGATCTAACGTTTCTTCATAGGCAAAGCCACTGGCAAACTGCATATACAGGCTTTGATCCAGTTCAAAACTAATCCCGGGCTTGGATGAACGTCGTGCCTGTATATCCAGTAATTCGGCTGCGACATCGTGAATCTGTTCCAGTGCCTTACGTTTTGCTTTGCTCCAGGCATCTGTTCCGAGCTTATGTAGTGGTGCCAGATCAGGATCACCACCACTATAACGGCTGATCAGATGCAGATTGGTGACTGGTACATAAACCTTGGCATCAACGGCATAATCCAGTTGCAGGAATTCATGGTCCTGATCGTCAATGCTCAAAGTAATCAGGCCGGCATAACGCCCTACACCATAATCAATATGTACAACTGGGGCACCAATGGTCAGCTCGGTCAGACTGCGAATCAGGAATTCTTCGGATACTTCCTGTTGACGCTTGCGACGGCGCTGTACCACCCGATGTTCATAGAGCTGGTTTTCCGAAATCACAGTGATACGATCAGTCAAAACCAGACCACGTTCTAAGGGTGCACTAGTAATGGCAATCGCATGTAATGATGCGACAAAGGCATCAAAGTTCTCGACAGTCGGGATATCACCCAGACTTGGACGCAGTGCATCTTTTAGAGTTTCTCGGCGACCTGCACTTTCAGCCACGAGTAGAACAGGATGATTAGCTGCATCGATATATTTTTTAACTTCGATGAATGGCTTTTCCCGTTTCGGATCGACCGGCAGTCGTGGCGGTGTCTGAGTATCCAGATTTATCACGCCAGCTTTTTCATCAAAAACATCTTGAGAGGCAATAATGCGACCAAACTGGTTCAATTGTTCCAGCACAAGATTAGTCTGGGTAAACAGCATTTCCGGAGGTAGAATTGGCTGATCCACATTATGACGGCGATCCTCATAACGACGTACCACCTCAGCCCAAAACTGGTTTAATGACTCTTCCAGACTGCGATCTGTAATGACAATGCCATTCTTTGGTAAGTATGAAGCCAAGGTGCTGTGAGCTTGCATCGCTTCTGCACTAAAGAAAAGCGGCATGTAAAACTCAATACCCGGCGAAGCAATACCATCCATGACATCTTGATACATCGGGTTTTTCTTGGGGTTTGCTGTCGGGAACAGCTCACCATAACGGTCCCGGAAAGTGGCGCGCCCTTTTTTCAGTGGAAATTCTTGTGCCGGTAATACGGTAAATTGTTCTAAAGTTTGCGTAGTGCGCTGGGTTTCCGGATCAAAAAATTTCAGCGTTTCAATTTCATCATCGAACAGGTCAATCCGGATCGGTGCATCCTGACCAGAGGCATAAATGTCCATGATGCTGCCGCGGACTGCAAATTCACCATGGTCATATACCGTATCAACCAGATGGTAACCCGCCTGAATCAGTTTTTTCTTTTGCTGTTCCAGATCAAGCTTTTGCCCGACACGAATATCAAAGTGTTCACCCAATACCCATGAGCTTGGTGCTACACGCTGTGCCAGCGTAGAAGCAGATAACAGCAACACCCCGGTTTGCGGCATATTGGAAAGAATTGCCAGACGTTCAGAGACAATGTCCTGATGCGGAGACAGACGGTCATAAGGCAAAATTTCCCAGTCTGGAAATATAGTCGGCTTGATGCCATAAAATTCCAGTTCACTTTCCAGCTGACCAAGGTGCTGATTATTGCGGGCCACAATCACAAATAACTGTTTATGCTGCTTGGCAATTTCCTTCAGCAATAATGCTGTGGATGATCCCTGCAGGTTGCCTAACCAGCGTCGTTCACCAGCCTTGAGTTGTTTTAAATTGAGTTGGGAAATTTCTTGTTGGAACATGTATATAGCTTTAAAGTCTAAACAACATATCTCTTATACTATCACGATGGTATCTGCGCATTTCGTTATTTTTATGCAGTCTTTGCTATCAGGAAAATAATGGTTTCTTTCCACTTCAAATGCTATTTTTTCTCACGCAGAAAATTTCGGTAGTAATCATTCAACTTTTTTACGATTACTTTAAATTGCAGCAAGTTTTCTTCAGTATTGCCCAATCTTGAATTAAAACGTTGATTGGCAATTTCCAGATCAATTTTTTCATTAATGATCATGGCTGTAGAATATAATTCTTTCAGATCATCAAATGTTTTCATGCGTCGGTTAGACAGATATTCCAGTCTTTCACCTAACTCTTGATTCAGGTTAATCCCATCTACGATATAGCCAGTTTCTTCGGTATATTGAATATTATTTTCTTCTAGATAAAGCAGTGCAGGAGAAGGTTTATTTGATTTGAATAAAGCGCTGATTTTATCAAACATGCTATGTTCCGAATTCATCGTGGGATTTATCTAGTCTAGATGAAAATACCCCAAATCCACAGACTGGATCTGGGGCAAATGGTTAAAATCAGCACGATCCTATAAATCGTGATTCAAAACCTTAAGAACTTCAGGATACTTGTTCCAGCTGATTGATCTCGCTAGGTACTTCCGAGACCAGATTTTCAAAGGCAAAGATTTGATCTAACTGAGCCTGACTGAGCAGACCCAGCTCCAGTACGACTTGAGGCACAGTTTTATTTTCACGAATACACTGTTTTCCGATTTCATCACACATGGCATGCCCTAGCAGTGGTTCCAGTAAAGTGATAATGCCGATGCTGCGCATTACAGCATTTAAACAGTTCTGCTCATTAGCCTGAATGCCGGCAATACATTTTTGCTGTAGCGTCTGCATACCGTGGGTCAGCAATTGAATCGATTCATTTAAAGATACCGCGATGACAGGTTCCATGACATTGAGCTGTAATTGTCCAGCTTCCGCTGCCATGGTCACGGTCAGGTCATTGCCAATTACCCGAAATGCAATCTGATTCACCACTTCCGGAATCACTGGATTCACTTTGGCTGGCATGATCGAAGAACCTGCTTGTAATTCTGGCAAGCGGATTTCTGCCAAACCGGTACGTGGTCCAGAACTTAAAAGACGTAAGTCATTACAGATTTTGGACAACTTGACTGCCAGACGTTTCAGGCTGCTAGACAGAATAATGAATACGCCACAATCACTGGTCGCTTCTACATAATCTTCCGCGCCTTTTAAAGGCAGACCAGTAATGTGTGCCAAAGTTTCTACAACACGCTTGGCATAACCCGTTGGTGTATTTACACCAGTTCCAATTGCTGTTGCACCCAGATTAACTTCCAGCAATAACTGACGCATCTGCTCAATCAGCTTAAAATCTTCTTTTAATAAAGTCGCAAAAGCGCGGAATTCCTGCTCCATAGTCATAGGAACGGCATCTTGCAATTGAGTACGGCCCATCTTGATCACATACTGAAATTCTGTAGCCTTACTATATAAAGTAGGACTTACGCACTGTTATTTATAGACTCTCTGTGGTAGCAGAT
>NZ_QMBM01000001.1:1344321-1397103 GCF_003289665.1 Acinetobacter sp. SM1B | reverse complement strand
TTTTCTATCATGATTCTAGACTAACATATCTGTTCTGCTAGTCTAGAGCCAATTAAATATTATAATATTTAATTTATCTTAAATATCTTTATATAAACCTTCAAATGTAAACCTAATTCAACAAATGCAATCTCCTGCATAGATTCTGTTATGAAATGTCAGGTCTTAGCCTATTTCTGGAAAATCTCCCTAATATATTTTTCTGTCATTACACTCAACAATGGACCTGAAAATATATGAATAATTATCCTGAAACCCCAAATTCAACCGAAACACAAGACCATCAGCCTGGTGTTCAGACTGCAATGAACCCAAAGCCAGAGATTATTAAACCTCACTATAAAGGTAGCGAGAAATTGAAAGGCAAAGTTGCTCTTATTACCGGTGGAGATAGTGGGATTGGCCGTTCGGTATCTGTCCTGTTTGCCCGTGAAGGAGCGGATATCGCGATTTGCTATCTGGACGAAGATCAGGATGCAAAAGATACAAAGAAAATGGTTGAAGCAGAAGGACAGCGCTGTCTACTGATCAAATGTGACTTGCAGCAACCAGAAGAAATTCAAGATCTGGTGAAACAGACTATTCAGGAATTCAAGACAATTAATATTCTGGTAAATAATGCAGGAGTACAATATCCGCAGAAAAGTATTACCGATATCTCTCCTGAACAGCTATATCAAACTTTTAACACCAATATTCTGGGTATGTTTCATTTAACTCAGGCGGTTCTCCCACATATGCAGGCAGGTGACAGTATTATTAATACCACCAGTATTACCAGCTATCACGGACATGATGAACTGATCGACTACTCCAGCACTAAGGGTGCAATTACCACGTTTACCCGTAGTCTTTCGACCAATTTGCTGAAAAACAAGACAGGTATTCGTGTTAACGGGGTTGCACCCGGCCCGATCTGGACCCCACTTATTCCAAGTAGTTTTGATGAAGAAACCTTAAAAGAGTTTGGTAAGCAGACACCGATGGGCCGCATGGGACAGCCAAGTGAAGTCGCTCCAGCCTATTTATTTCTGGCTAGTGAAGAAGCCAGCTATATCTCGGGTCAGGTGATCCACGTAAATGGTGGCAGCATTGTTAATGGCTAAATAAAAGCTTTAGGATGATGGCTCTGGGGTCATTATCCTGTTCAAAATTAAGATTTTAAAATTGACTTCTCTTTAGAACTAAAAATAAGTTAGATATAAATGTTCCAGTCATTTAATGAGCTATAAAACAATTCAAACAAATCCTGACAGAAGCTTACTTTGCCTAAATCAAGTCCTTGTTATAGTTATTCCCATATCAGACCGCATGTGAGGATCAGCCTATGCCTAGAGGTGATAAATCTGCCTATACGGAAAAACAGAAACGGCAAGCTAAACACATTGAAGAAAGTGAGAAAGAACAAGGACGTTCTGCAGAAGAAGCTGAACGTATTGCTTGGTCTACAGTCAATAAACAGGATGGTGGCGGAAAGAAAAAGAAAAGTTCTGATCAATCGTAATGATTTTTTTAAAACATTTCATATATATAGGTGTTTAAAACATTTGTTTTAAGGATTGCTAGAAAATATCAAATCCAAGCTGTTTTAAATTTAAGCTTCCAGTTTAACGATGACAATTTTTCTCCTATCCATCTATCCAATAATTTTAATTATTAAATTTTAAATCTGACATAATCTTAGGTAAACATATGAAAATTTTGATTGTTCTGACCTCACATGATCAACTTGGTGACACAGGCGAAAAAACCGGTTTCTGGCTAGAGGAACTGGCTGCACCATATTATCGATTCATTGATGCGGGAGCCGAAATCACTTTAGTCTCCCCACAAGGTGGTCACCCACCGCTTGATCCTAAAAGCAGTGCTGAAGATGCCCAAACTGAAGCAACCAGACGTTTTGAAGCAGATGAAACTGCTATGCGTGCTTTAGCCAATACCCATAAATTAAGCGAAGTAAATGCAGATGAGTTTGATGCCGTATTCTATCCAGGTGGGCATGGTCCGTTATGGGATTTAGCCAATGACTACACTTCAATCCATTTAATTGAAGAAACCTTGCAATCCAATAAGCCTGTCGCACTGGTCTGTCATGCGCCAGGAGTACTGAAAAAGGTAAAAGATAGTGAAGGCCACTCAATTGTGTCAGGCAAATCAGTGACTGGTTTCAGCAATACCGAAGAAGAGGGAGTCGGCCTGACGAATATTGTTCCATTCCTGGTCGAAGATATGCTGAAGGAAAATGGCGGGAACTATTCCAAAGCTGATGATTGGCAAGTCCATGTGCAGCAGGATGGCTTACTGATCACCGGACAAAATCCAGCATCATCTGCAGCAACGGCGGATGCCCTGTTAGATTTATTAAAATAATATCCTAAAGATCCCCATGAATAAATAACTCCTGATTTCTGCTCAATTCAGGAGTTATTTAAACAATTAAATCATGACTAAAATCCATCAACCTTGAATGCTTTTCTCAACTCACGGCACATCAAATGGTGATGGATCCCATGTACCTCGTTCCAGTTCTCTTAGTTTAAACCAGACATGTACAGATTCTCGCTGAAAATTCCGCATGACATAACTATAAAGTTTTTCAGAAATAGGAACTTTAAAACTCAATAATCGATGTAGCATGAAGGCTAAATCAAAATCTGCAATACTCCATTGTGAACTTAACCATTGATCGCCAATCAAAGCCTCACTTACTCTGGTTAATCGATCAATTTCCATTTGGGTATGCCGGTCTGGAACATAGGGTTCTGGTAATGGCTGAAAGATACCTGTTGAAGGCATATTTTGACATATCAGACTAAAATCAGATTTAAGCAATGCCTGAACCGCCCGACATTTAGCACGCGCCCGAATATCTGCCGGATAAAGAGCCGGATAATCAGGTGCTGGAAAAAGCTCGTCTAGAAACTCAGTGATTGCCATGGATTCAAAAATTGACCAGCCATCCACAGATAAGCAGGGAATTTTTCCAGTTTTACAGATTCTTAAATAGGTATCTGTTTTATTTTCATCCTTATCCAGATCGATTTTAATCTCTTTAAAATCGACATGTTTTTCTCTCAGGGCCACAAAAACCGACATGGCATAGGGACTTAATCTTTTACGATCAATATAAAGGCTTAGACTTTGCATAGCATGGCTCCCCTAATGGAGTTGTTATCAGTATATAAAACTATGGGATTGCATACGGTCATCAAGTTCCAAGTTATACCCAAACTGAAGTGAACAATAGCGGAGTATCTTTACAGAGTTTAAGCAATTGCAACCAATCCACTGCTAAATGGAGGAGCTCATTAAGCTGAATTCAGCTTTCCAAGTCATATGATTCACGTTAAATTAAATCATTTCTTTGATCAGTCACCATCATGCTTAATTTTGACGAATTTCCAGATACGGTCTATGCCATTCAGCATCTTGCCTTTGAAGACCTTGGCGCGTGGGAAGATACTTTCTATCAGCTCGGCCTACGCGTACGTTATTTTGAAGCAGGGGTCGATGACCTGACCCAGGCATTTGAACATACAGGTCTGACGGTGATTTTAGGTGGTCCAATCGGCGTTTATGAAACTGAAGACTATCCTTTCTTACAACAGGAAATAGACTTACTGAAAGTTCGTTTACAGCAAAATTTGCCGACTTTAGGAATTTGTTTAGGTGCACAGCTTATTGCGCATGCATTAGGAGCAAAAGTGTATGCAGGTCATAGCAAAGAGATTGGTTGGTCCAAGCTTAGCCTTGCATCTGTAGAGAATAATCCACTAAAAAATCTGGAAAATCTTGAAGTATTACATTGGCATGGAGATACGTTCGACCTGCCCACAGAGGCTGAGCTTCTGGCAAGTTCTGCGGTCTATCCAAATCAGGCTTTACGGATTGGCAGCAATATTCTGGCACTGCAATTTCATGCTGAAGTGGAAGCTGAGCGTCTGGAGAAATGGCTGATTGGCCATACCTGTGAGCTGCGTCATGCGAAGATCGACATTGCAGCCTTACGTGCCGACAATCAGCAATATGCTGCTGCTTTAGAAGCTGTATCGGTGTCCATTCTTCAAGAATTTCTCAAGCACATTCAAACCAGCTAATTTTTATTCTTCAAATTAAGTGGATGATAAAAGATATTTATTCAGATTAGCTATCTACTAATTTCTAGCAAAGCTTAATTTTCATCCATAAAAAAGCACCCAACAGGGTGCTTTTTAAATTTGTCTTTTGTTATTTTTTCGCAGCGGGTACAGATGCTTCGGTGGTAATGTTTACAGTAATTTTATCACCGACATTTGGCACATATGCGCCCACATTGAAAGCTGAACGGTTAAATGATGTAGTCGCATTGAAGCCAATTGTTTGCAGTTTTGTCATTGGATGAATAGCCTGTTTATTTAACACTGCATCCAGCACAACTGGCTTGGTTACACCTTTTATAGTCAAATTACCGGTGATTTTATATTTGTTTTTACCTAAAGCCTGAACCTTGGTACTTTTAAACGTGATGTTTGGATATTTCTCTACATCAAAGAATTCTGCTTTTTGAATATGCTCATCCAGTGCTTTAACATTGGTATTAATACTCGATACCGGAATAGTTACATTCACTGATGAGTTAGCAGGCTTTTCATTATCAACCGTAATCGTGCCCTGAATATCACTAAAGTTCGCAGATGGTGTCGAGAAACCAAAGTGACTCCAACTAAATACGGTCGCGGTATGGCCTGGATCAATGGTATACGCAACCGGCTTCGCCATAGAAAATGTTGCTACCGATGAAACCGCTAAGCCTAATGCTAATGTTTTGAAATTCATGTTTTTATCTCTCGTTTTGGATGTTTTCAAGTGTATAGAATTCAGAAATATTTACAGCCCTAAAGATAAAACGTTTTGTTGCAGCGATGAAACAATAAATTTGTAAGTTATTTTTTAAATTTCTACTATTAATCCATTCGGTATTGGATGAAACCGGTTTTCTTGGCAACCTGATCATAAAGCTGCTGTGCTTGTCGATTGCTCTCATGAGTTAACCAATACACTCGATCACATCCACGCTGTTTGGTATCTACATATACTTTCTCAATCAAGGCTCGTGCCACACCCCGCCCTCGAAAATCAATATGCGTATAAAGATCTTGCAAATAGGCATACGGCGTTAAAGTCCAGCAGCTGTCATGTTGAATGACATGCACAATGCCGATAACTTGCTGATTCAGAATCGCTGCGAATCCATACATATTGCCGAATGCTAGATCAGTAAGCCTTTGCCAGGTATGCTGATCTACCTCTTCACTGAGCTGAGTCTGATAAAAATTCTGGTAATCCAACCATAATGGCAGCCACTCCTGCTGTGTAATATTTTCTAGAGGCTCAATTTGAATCTGGTCTTGTATCATCATTTTTATACGATTCTTCTATTTCAAATAGATTCAATTAGCTTAGGCTATTTTGATGATTAAGATAAGATATTTTTTATTTTTACTCATACCAATTTTTTAAAATATATCTATGACTCATACAGATGATTATTTTTGTACAAAAAAAGCCCCATGTGGGGCTATTTAAGTCTTCAACTTTAAAGCTTTTCCACCAGAATACGGTCAATCTGCTTTAAACCAGAATGTTTTTCATGGTTCTTACGACGCACTTTAATAATTTTTTCAGCCGCCAGATCCTGAAGTAACAGCTCAACTGCCATCATTGCTTCAAGAGGCAGATCCTGCCCGATCCATTTCTGTTCGCCTGCATCCATTAAAGTAATTTCATCGTTAATTTGTTCATACAAGCTCATGTTCATCTCACTCTTTCATTTCGACTATGGGAGAACTTTTTAGCGGTTGCCACATGAAAACAACACTAAAAAGTGAAAAAACAAAAGACGCCCCAAAACTGGGGCGTCCTTTAAAAACTGTTTAATCAGTTGATTAAGCAGTAATCTCTTTTACAGCTGCTACAACTGCTTCAGTGGTAATACCGAAGAACTGGAACAGATCTTTCGCAGGTGCAGATTCACCATAAGTAGTCATACCAATCACACGACCGTCAAGACCTACAAATTTCCACCAGTAATCCACATGTGCAGCTTCTACCGCTACACGTGCACGAATCGCTGCAGGGAGAACTGCTTCACGGTAAGCAGCATCTTGCTTCATGAATTCTTCAGCACATGGCATAGAGACGACACGTACACCTTCAAGTTGTGCATACGCTTCCATTGCCAGAGATACTTCTGAACCCGTTGCAATAATGATCGCTTTCAATTCGCCTTTTTCTTCAGCCAGTACATAACCACCTTTCGCAGCGTTCTCGATTTGTGCTTGAGTACGGGTCTGGAATGGCAAGTTTTGACGAGAGAAGATTAATGCCGTTGGGCCTTCTGAACGCATTAAAGCTGATTTCCAGGAAATCGCGGCTTCAACAGTGTCACATGGGCGCCATGTATTCAGGTTCGGTGTACCACGTAAAGATGCGATTTGTTCAACGGGTTGGTGCGTTGGACCATCTTCACCCAGACCGATTGAGTCATGCGTATAAACATGAATTACGCGCTGTTTCATCAGGGCAGACATACGCACTGCATTACGTGCATATTCCATAAACATCAGGAATGTTGCTACATACGGAATGAAACCACCGTGTAGTGCTACACCATTAGCAATTGCAGTCATACCAAACTCACGTACGCCATAGTGTACGTAGTTACCTGCCGGATTGTCCTGTACGCCTTGCGCACCTTTCCATAAAGTCAGGTTAGAGCCTGCAAGGTCAGCAGAACCGCCAAGCACTTCAGGCAAAGAAGGCACAAGTGCTTGCAACGTATTTTGACTTGCTTTACGTGTCGCAATCGTTTCTTCTTTTGCATTTACTTCAGCAATGTAAGCATCTGCTTTTGCAACAAAGTCAGCTGGAAGATCACCAGAAATACGGCGTTTTAATTCAGCTGCTTCAGTTGGGTATTTTGCTGCATAAGCGGCAAAAGTTTCATTCCAGGCTGCTTCAGCTTGTGAACCTTTTTCTTTGGCATCCCATGCTGCATAAACTTCAGCAGGAATAACAAATGCTTCGTCTGACCAGCCAAGCGCTTCACGAGTCAATACGATTTCATCATTACCTAAAGGCGCACCATGACAGTCTTCTTTACCCTGTTTGTTTGGTGAACCTAAACCAATCACTGTTTTACACATGATGATGGTTGGTTTGTTCGCTTCAGCTTTCGCTTCTACAGTCGCTTGACGGATTGCATCCGCATCATGACCATCAACTTTGATGACCTGCCAGCCATAAGATTTGAAACGTTGCTCTGTATCGTCAGAGAACCAGCCTTCAACTTCGCCATCAATCGAAATGCCGTTGTCATCATAGTAAGCGATCAGCTTGCCTAGACCCAAAGTACCCGCTAATGAACATGCTTCATGAGAAACACCTTCCATCAAGCAGCCATCGCCCAGGAAGCAGTAAGTAAAGTGATCAACAACTTGAATATCGTCTTTGTTGAATTGCGCAGCAAGCGTTTTTTCAGCCAGTGCAAAACCTACGGCATTGGCAATACCCTGGCCTAATGGACCAGTAGTGGTTTCAATACCAGGTGCATAGCCCAATTCCGGATGACCTGGAGTTTTAGAATGTAATTGACGGAATGATTTCAAATCTTCGATTGAAAGATCATAGCCCGTTAAATGAAGAAGTGCATATTGCAGCATTGAGCCGTGACCGTTCGACAATACAAAACGGTCGCGGTTCGCCCAATTCGGGTTAGTCGGGTTATGGCTTAAAAATTCGCGCCAAACCACATCAGCGATGTCTGCCATCCCCATTGGAGCACCTGGATGTCCTGAGTTTGCTTTTTGCACAGCATCCATTGCCAATACACGAATTGCGTTTGCAACACGACGTTCATTAAGCGGGGTTGTCATAAATCAGTGTCCAAATAATTCAGAAATAGAAAATGATGAAAAGACTTTCAAAACTGCTGCATATTGTCTTAAAAAAACAGCGAGGGGTAAAGACCAGCCTACAATATTTATCACTTTATTGTTGTTTAGATTAGTCAACGTACATTTAATCTACACTTTTAAGTACAGGCACCGATTAATACTCAATTTTCATCACAATAAAAACCCTAATTTTCTTATGTTTTACAAGCGAGTTCCCTTCTATCAAATTTTTATTATTCTCTTAAAAAGGTCAGCTACTTAAATATACATATATGACTTTTATTGATTCAAATTATTTCCCTCATCGGCAGGACTAAAAATAAACTAAAGCTCGCTGCTGTATTTTACCTTTTGCCCACTTCTTCGTTTTCAATAAATAAGGCCTAGTCTGTAGGCTTATACATGCAATGAAATTTTATAAATTTTAGATCAAAGTCTTGATGCAATCCTTCTATATATTTATGTCGATCAGATTAATAGAGTTTTTAGCTCATTAACCTTAGCTTAAATCATCACGATTGATGGAGTTTTTTGCGACAGTAAAATGCATTTTCAAACAATAAGATTGCTGCTTCTTCGGAAGAAGCAATCTAAGGTATAAGGAGCCTAGCCCTACTGCTACAAAAAATGACCAAAAAAAGCTGCCGTATTTTTCTTGAGCAAAACATAAGCAAAAACCATTGATATAAGTGGTATATCAGTTTTTCAAATACTAATATTCAAATAAAAACAAATTAAATTGAAACAATTTCAGCCAATTTTACCGTTCAAACCTAGTCCTTCGACGCAACACGATGTAACATATCGGGTCTTTAAATTTAACTGTGATAGGACTTATGCGCGAGTACGCTGTATTTACCTCGGAATCTGTAAGCGAAGGCCATCCAGATAAAATGGCTGACCAAATCAGTGATGCCATTTTGGATGCAATCTTAAAAGAAGACCCATATGCGCGGGTTGCTTGTGAAACGCTTGTAAAAACGGGTGCGGTTGTACTTGCCGGTGAAATCACAACAACTGCAAACGTCGACTTTGAAGCGATCGTACGTCAAACCGTAAATGGCATTGGTTACCACCATTCTGATCTTGGCTTTGATGGTTCAACCTGTGCCGTGATCAACATGATCGGTAAACAGTCCCCTGAAATCGCTCAGGGTGTAGACCGTCAAAAGCCAGAAGATCAAGGTGCCGGTGACCAGGGCCTGATGTTTGGTTATGCCAGCCGTGAAACTGACGTATTAATGCCTGCGCCAATTTCTTATGCGCACCGCCTAATGGAAAAGCAGGCTGAATTACGTCGTAATGGCTCATTGCCATGGTTACGCCCAGATGCGAAAAGCCAGGTAACTTTCGCTTATGAAAATGGCATGCCGGTACGTTTAGATGCAGTGGTCCTTTCAACTCAACATGATCCTGAAATTTCACAAGCGAACCTGAAAGAAGCTGTGATTGAAGAAATCGTGAAGAAAATCATTCCAGCTGAAATGTTCCATGCAGAGACTAAATTCCACATCAACCCGACCGGTATGTTCGTAATCGGTGGTCCTGTAGGTGACTGTGGTCTGACTGGCCGTAAAATCATTGTAGATACTTACGGTGGTATGGCGCGTCATGGTGGTGGTGCATTCTCTGGTAAAGATCCATCAAAAGTTGACCGTTCTGCTGCTTATGCAGGTCGTTATGTAGCGAAAAATATCGTTGCGGCTGGCCTTGCTGATAAATGTGAAATTCAGGTGTCTTATGCAATTGGTGTTGCTGAGCCAACTTCTATTTCAATCAATACCTTTAATACCGGTAAAGTGTCGGATGAATTGATCGTTCAATTGGTACGTGAGCACTTTGACCTGCGTCCATACGGTATTACCCGTATGTTGAACCTGATCCAGCCAATGTATAAACAGACTGCGGCTTATGGTCACTTTGGTCGTGAAGGTTCAGACACTGCATTTACTTGGGAAAAAACAGATAAGGTTGAAGCATTACGTGCTTCTGCTGGTCTGTAATTTTTCTTGCTTAAAAAGCCTGCCTTCGAGCAGGCTTTTTTGTTTTCAATAGTTTATAAAATGGTTGACAACATTTACACGAACACCACATTTTGTAGCATTCTGAAGCACGTGATTCCGATAATATTTTTATATCAGTGATCTATGAAAACAAAAGGATATAACACAATGAATAAACTTCTTATTGCTTTAGGTTTGGCGACAACTGTGGCACTTGTAGGCTGTAGCAAGGAAAAACAACCTGAAACTGGCGCAACTACAGGTGAGCACCTGGAAAATGCTGCAGAACAGGCAGGTCATGATATGGAAGATGCGAGCCGCGAAGCTGCAGCTGAAACCGACCAAGCTCTGGATAATGCAGCAGCAAATACAGCGGAAGCAACAGATAGAGCTGCTGCAAGTGCTGAAGCTGCAGCCCAACGTGCTAAAGAAGCAGCCAAAGATGCAACAGCATCTGTTGCAGGTTCAGTTGAAGAAGGCGCAGCAAAAGTACGCCAAGAAGCTGAAAATTAATTCTGGTTACTTGATTCTTTTTCAAGGCTCCAGTGCCTTAAAAAGCCTGCATTTTGCAGGCTTTTTTATTCTCTCACCTATCTTTCAGATTTGATACCTGGAAAAGTGAATCCTGAAGCCGAACTCAGCCAATTGATCTGAATTTATATTATGCGTGGTTACTCAAGAACTGACGTAAGGTTGCAATATAGCTGGATCATCATGCATTGGAGCCTTAGCTCGTGCTTGGGATGAGATCAGTGTTCATGCCAATACCACCGCTAAATCATTAAAAACTAGCAGACCAGCTACCCTTGTCTTTTCTGTACGAACATTATTTCCCACGTCTTAAATCTTGCTCAGGCTTAAGCAACTGATCTCAGCTGCCGAAATAATTGTAGGTATGTTTTCACTGGCAATTTTAGACGCGATTACCAGCTTACTTTACCAAGACGTTAAAGCTAAGTGCCAGTTAATATATTCCCTTTTTTGCTATCGCTGCCATGCTGTTCCTTTCCTGGAATATCTCGCTCTTTCACTTCAATCTGATTTAATATAAATTAAATTGATATGAAGAATCAGATATTGGAATGTAAATTCTAGGTTTTGGACTCGCTTTGAAAAAGCAGCACTGTAAAATGACACACTTTATTTTTTGATATTTTATCTCTCCTATGTCAGTGATTGCTGCATCCTCAAACCGATCTAATATATCGGTTTGGGTATCATTTATTTTACTTGCTTTAGGTACGGTCGGTGCCTATCAAATCGTAGGGCTGAATCAGGCGCTTTTGTTCCTGGTCGGTGGCGCCTTGGGCATGACCCTGTACCATGCCTCTTTTGGTTTCACTTCTAGCTGGCGTGTGTTTATCAAGGAACGCCGCGGTCGCGGGTTACGCGCGCAAATGATTATGCTCGCTCTGGCAGTATTACTTTTCTTTCCCGCCCTTGGTGCCGGTGAGCTGTTCGGTAATCCTGTCAAAGGTAATGTTAATCCCGTTTCCATATCAGTCATGATTGGTGCCTTTATTTTTGGTATTGGCATGCAGCTCGGTGGCGGCTGTGCATCAGGTACGCTCTATACCGTTGGTGGTGGTAGTGCGCGTATGCTGGTAACTCTGTTCTTCTTCTGTGCAGGTTCGCTGATTGCAACGTCTCATCTCGACTGGTGGTTTAATCTGCCACATCTGGCACCAATTTCGATTGTGAAAAGCTTCGGGGTAGTGCCTGCACTGTTACTCAGCTTTCTAGTATTTGCAGTTATTGCCGCTGCGACTGTGTTTCTCGAAAAGAAACGCCATGGCAGTCTGGAAGCTGAACCACAAAGCCAATATCAAGGCTGGAAACGCTTTCTTCGTGGTCCATGGCCATTGATCTGGGGCGGTATCATTTTAACCTTGCTTAACTTTGCGACTTTGGCACTGGCTGGACGTCCATGGGGGGTAACTTCTGCCCTTGCCGTTTGGGCAGCGAAATCGGCAAGTTTCGTAGGTGTAGATGTTGCTTCTTGGGCATATTGGCAGCAACCAGGCAATGCTAAAGCATTATCAGAATCACTCTGGTTTGACATCACGTCAATGATGAACTTTGGCATCATGCTTGGCGCCCTCCTTGCTGCAAGTCTGGCAGGTAAATTTGCACCCAATTTCAATATTCCAAAACGTTCATTACTGGCAGCAGTCATTGGTGGCTTAATGCTCGGCTATGGCGCACGTTTGGCTTATGGCTGTAACATTGGCGCATATTTCAGTGGTATTGCTTCAGGCAGTGTACATGGCTGGTTATGGCTGATATTTGCCTTTGTGGGGAATGGTATTGGGGTAAAACTCCGTCCGATTTTCTTCCCGGGCGAAAAACCTCAGCCAGAAAAACTGACCGGCTGTTAATACTCCAGCATAAAGAAGCCCATCTGATGATGGGCTTCTTTATGCACTGAATAATTTTAAAAATTTATAGTGCCGCTTTTAGATTACAACCATAGTTCATGGTTTGTTGTACCTGACGATAGCTGGTATATCGATCCAGAATAAAGGTATAGAACTGATCAGCCGTTGAGAAATTCGCTTTAAGATCTTCTTTTTCTGTATTTGGCAGCTGAATATCATTCACTAAATTAAGATTGTAATGTCCCAGTCGATACATCTCGGCAAAATAGCCATTCATCATATCGCAATAGGCCATTTTACTGGACTTAAGTGCTGTGCTTGCGACCAAATGCTGATTCAAGGTTCTCAGGTTATTTACATCTAAGGGGAACTGATGCGCAAAGGCAATGCTTTCGACTTTCTTAAACTGGCTAAAGTCAGTTGCCAGTTTTTGATTGAGGGTATCAAAGCGTTGCTGTAATTCCTGAGCATTTTTAACCTGATACTGAGCGGGGTCGACCTCAACCTTTTCGGGTTCTTGCGAACATGCAGTCAACGTCAAGCCTAGCGCCAATGTACTCAGCCATACCTTCATAAACACATCACTCAATCAAAAAACAATAGCGCTCTGATTATGCCTGAAAATCCTAAAGCATGTGTTTCAAAGTGCTTTTTCATTCATATATCGCCAATAGCGCTTAGGCACATATTGAATATGCAGCTTCATATTCTTACGTGCCTGAATATTTACACTATGAAAATAGTCTTTCCAAAGCTGGTCATAGAGTAATTCCTCATCATCCAGTTCAACGCTGAAAGACTGACTATGTCCAAGCCGGACTTGTGGATCTATCTGTACTGCATTCATTTCTACCTGATGTAAATTTTTTAAATCATAGTAGATACCATATTTGCGCTGTTCATCATAAATCAGCCAGGTCTGATCCTGATAACGTTCCTTGAAGTGTTTGCTAATAATCGGTAGCACATTAAAATCTGGCTTGATCAAACTTAAGAACAAACCATCCTGACATTTTTTGAAACGCACAAAAGCTTCCATCCGGTGCTTTTCGCGTCCCACCTGTTTTGCCCATTGTGACATACCCAATACCGCAGCATGACCATAGTCTTGATCCACTGGACGCTGACTCTGAAAAACATATATCGCAAAGTCAAACAGGACCTGAAAAGCCTGTTCTTGCTCCGCCAAAAAGGTATAGTAAAAAGCCCTCAAGCTGCCTGAACCGACTTTCTGCTTTAAGCCTTGCCAGACACGCTGGCCATGCGCATCATTAGACGCCACATGAATAAAATCATCAAACAGACCATTTTGTGCATGTGGATTGGCAGTAATTCTGACCTCAAATTCACGAAATTCAAAAGCACGAAATACACAGCTCAATAGTCCTGTCATCGTGCCATCAAAATAGTAACAGGCCATCAGAACCCTAATCCCAGTTGAGGTGAAAGTTGCTGCTGATATTTTGAATAACCCGACTGCAATATCTGCTGCCGAATCTGTTGTGATTGCTGTTCTTTTTTAAATTTTGGTGTATCGGCGCAGTGGATAAAATGCTGCGCACGGTTATAAGCTACCCCCATACGTTTCAGCTGATCAATATGAATCTGACCAAAACGGCGCGCCTGAACGATTTTTTTGGCTGAGCGTACTCCGATTCCCGGTACTCGCAGAATCATTTTATATTCGGCTCGGTTAATATCGACTGGAAAGGCTTCCGGATGACGTAATGCCCAGCTGAGCTTCGGATCAATATCCAGTTCCAGATTCGGATGCTGATCATCGACAATTTCTTCAGCATCAAAACCATAAAAACGCATTAACCAGTCAGATTGATACAGCCGGTTTTCACGTAATAATGGTGGCGCTGAACCCACGGCCGGTAGTGCTTTTTCTTCAGCATTAATCGGGATATAACCGGAGAAATATACCCGTTTTAGCTTGAATTCCTTGTAATGCCGATCCGCCATCAAAATGACATCACGATCCGTTTCACTATGCGCCCCAACCACCATTTGTGTAGTCTGGCCTGCCGGTACGAATTTGGGTACAGCCTTGATGATTTTACTTTCGTCTTTCATTTGAATCAGACGATCACGCACAATGCCCAGATCTTTCTGTACTTCAGCATGAGTTTTCTCTGGGGCAAATTTTCGTAATCCATCTTCTGTTGGCATTTCCAGATTGATACTCATCCGGTCCACATAGAGACCTGCTTCAGTAATAATTTCCTGCGAAGCTCCCGGAATGGTCTTAAGATGAATATAACCATTAAAGTTTTCTTCCAGCCGCAGTTTCTTGACTACCTGCAGCATACGCTCCATGGTGTAATCGGCAGACTTAAAGATACCTGAACTCAAGAACAGCCCTTCAATATAATTACGACGATAGAAGTTCATGGTCAGATCAACCACTTCCTGCACGGTAAAAGCGGCCCGTTTTACATCATTGGAACGGCGCGAAACGCAATACGAGCAGTCATAAATACAGACATTGGAAAACAGGATTTTCAGTAAGGAAACACAACGGCCATCTTCAGTATAGCTATGACAGATCCCGTTGCCGGTATTGCCTAGACCTTTATCTTTATTCTTTCGATTACTGCCGCTAGATGAACAGGACACATCATATTTGGCAGCATCAGCGAGAATCTGTAATTTTTCACGTATACGATCAGACATGAGTTCAGGAAAATTTAACTAAAACAGTATTATAAAACTGCAGGATTTCATCTACTATGCAATCGATCAGTACAGCGACAATGAGTGTCGTCGCAAATGTAAAGCTTATGTAACTATAGTCGAATATTTCAAAATAAAATAACCAATATGATTTGCTTAATTTTCAAGGCGAAGGCACAGTAAGGTGATAACAAGGAGCAAAGCCATGTCTTTATTGGAAAAATTAGGCATTAAACACCCAATTCTGTTAGCACCCATGGCCGGTGTCTCCACACCTGAGCTGGCCGCTGAAGTCTCTAATCAGTGTGCTTTGGGTTCATTAGGATTAGGTGCCAGTAGCGTACAGTCTGCGCGTGAACAGATTCTTAAAACTCAGGAGCTGACCGATCAGCCTTTTCAGGTCAATTTCTTCTGCCATAAAACTGAAGACTTAGATGACACTGTCGCTCAAGCCTGGATCGAGCAGTTCAAGGATAAATTCGCCCAGTTTGGTGTAGAACCACCCAGAACCTTGAAATGCATTTATCCAAGCTTTAGGGACAATGATGATTTCCTGAATCTGGTTCTGGAAACACGTCCAAAAGCGGTGAGTTTTCACTTTGGTATTCCGCATTCGCATCAGGTTCAAGCACTTAAAGAGGCTGGAATTATCACCATGGTTTCTGCGACCAATCTGGCTGAAGCACGTGCGATCGAGGCTGCTGGCATTGATGTGGTGATTGCTCAAGGTATTGAAGCAGGTGGGCACCGTGGAATTTTCAGCACCAAATTTGATGCCTCAGTCAAAACTTCGAATTTAATCAAGCTGATTAAACAGTATTGCTCCTTGCCTATTGTAGCCGCTGGGGGCATTATGGACGGCTATCAGGCACGACAGATGCTGGAGTTTGGTGCTGAAGCCGTTCAGCTGGGAACGGCATTTGTACAGTGCAAAACCTCTAATGCCAATGAAGCCTATCGTAAAGCCTTGCTGTCTAAACCATTGACTCAAGTGACTGCAAGCATTTCTGGTCGTCCTGCGCGTGGCATTATCAATCACTGGCATACTGATATCGACACCCCGGATCGTCTAGATGTACCAGCCTATCCATATACTTATGACCTGGCCAAGCAATTACATGCAGCAGCCGTTCAACAGGGCGATCATGGCTATGGTGCTTTCTGGGCTGGCTCAAACGCCGCACAAACACGCGAAATGGAAGCTTCGGATCTGGTTAACCAGCTGGTTCTGGAGATTAAACATCGAGAATAAGCAGTTTTTCTTCTCATTAAAATAAAAAAAACCTCTCAATATTGAGAGGTTTTTTTTATGAGTAATAGAAGTTAGCGAGTCGCACGATGCCATGCATCTTTCACTGCAAACTTGGCTTCTTCCCAATTGAGACGGGAGTCACCTTTAACCTGTTCCCATTTGGTACGCAAATCAGGTTCAGCTTCATTAAATTCTTTACCATTGTAATATTCACGGTTTTCATAACCGAGGCGATATGCACCACGATAATCTCGATCATAGTCCAAATCACCATAGACATTACGGCTTTCACTATAATAAGGCGTCTGATGATGCTGTTCACGCCAGTAGTGATCATCGTCCTGTAAATTCTCTGAACCTGAAAGTGCAATACCTTCTGGTGTATCTAGCGTAGGTCGTGCTGATTCTGCCATTTCATTTCCAGCTAGGCCACCTACCACTCCCCCAACAAGGCCGCCGACGACTGCACCTGCAGGACCACCGACTGCTCCAATCGCCGCACCTGCTGCAGCGCCACCTAAGGTTCCAGCACTGGTCGCCACAGGATGATCACCCGCTTCATTCATATCGGGAACACGATGGCTTTCGGTATCTGGTAAATTTAAATCTGGGCGTGCACTGCCTGAAGTGGTCGGGCTGCTTTTCAATGCTTCATCATCTCTTAATACATCAGTCCGTTCTTGAGACAAATCACGATGTGAAGCTGGATTAATATCTGAAACTGGTCGATTGGTATTTGTCATTCTAAATCTCCCTTGATCTTTTATAGCCAAGATAGAAATCTCATCTTGTCTTTGATCTATTTATAATAGAGAAAATTCAGGTTAACACTGTCCAAGTCCTGTCCGGTTTCAGTGAATATATACTACGCTATGTACCTGTAGACTACGGATGTAACAGGCATGTCTAAATTGCATGAATAAACATCAAATAAGTATAGTTTTTATAACCAGGTAATTATAATTTTTTGAAATTCCCAATTTTATATTTATTCATGAATAGTCGTTTTAAATACATTATCCTCTTGCCTATTTTCAATGATGACTGTTAGATTTCTCGGATATAATAGACGTATTAAAAATAGCTAGTCTTAATCTGAAGGATTCAGACTAATGCTGTAAAGCAAATAACGGTTAAGTTTGTATTTGTAAAAAAATAATAAAACCTCTCCGAAGTAGAGAGGTTTTATCTAAAGATGTGATTTAGCGAGTTGTGCGATCCCATGCATCTTTGACTGCATATTTAGCCTGTTCCCAGGTCAAACGAGACTCACCTTTGAATTGTTCCCATTTGCTTCGCAAGTCAGGTTCAGCTTCATTAAATTCTTTACCACTATAATGTTCACGGTTTTCATAACCGAGTTGGTAAGCACCACGATAATCCCGATCATAATCCAGATCACCATGCACATTGCGGCTTTCACTATAATAAGGTCTGCTCTGATACTCTTCGCGCCAGTACTTGTCATGGTCACCTAATAGACTCGAATTCTCAATACCATGGTCTGGATGATCTGGTGTTGAAATATCCTTACCTGCGATTCCGCCAAGTACTCCGCCAACGACTCCACCAATCAAGGAGCCTCCTGGTCCACCCACCATACCGAGTGTTGCACCAATGGCCGCTCCGCCTACACTTCCAGCACCAGTTGCCAATGCCTGATCTCCAGCTTCAGCCTCTTTGTCATCTGGATCAAGGGGTCTTGTAGTATCTGCTGGATTTAAATTAGGATCAGTACCTTGTGCGATTGAAGGATCCATTTTCACAACTTCTTCATGTTTTATTGCGTTATTGTCCTCAACCAGATCGGTTTGAGTAGTTGGATTAATCTCTGAAACTGGACGATTAATATTTGTCATTCTGATTCTCCCTTGATTTTATTTAGACAAAATTGAAATTCATCTTGCACATGTCCTTTATCATAGAGAAAATTCAGGTTAATACTGTCCAAGTCCTGTCCGGTTTTAGTGAAGTTAGTACTTAACTCTGTACAGGTATTTCCATCATGTAAACACCTTGCTGTATTGCAGCATACAGATATTAAAAAGGTACTGTTTAAACGACAGTACCTTAAGAAGGAATTCATTTCAGGTAATATGGAAAATCAGGTTGTTTCCAGAAGATTCACCTGCTCGACCTGCACATCACTCATGATCTGACCATACTCCAGCAGGTTATTGAAATAGTCTTCTACCACTTTATATTGATCTGCGGTACTTTCCACCTTATACATATTTTGACGAAACTCATTACTGGAACGCAGACCTTTGGTATACCAGGCAATATGCTTACGGGAAATTCGGCAGCCAGAATATTCACCGTAAAATTCATACAGTTCAGCCAAGTGACCCAGTAAGACCTCTTTAACTTCGGCAATACTTGGTGCAGCGAGCTGTTCTCCAGTCTTTAAATAATGTGCGATTTCACGAAAAATCCATGGACGTCCCTGTGCTGCACGCCCAATCATCACTGCATCGGCACCGGTATAATCCAGTACATATTTGGCCTTTTCTGGACTGTCGATATCTCCGTTCGCAATCACGGGAATATTCAATATCTCCTTCACATCTTTAATCAGTGAATAGCGCGCTGTGTTTAAATACATATCTTCGCGGGTACGGCCATGTAATGCCAAGGCCGCAATACCGGCTTCTTCTGCCCGCTTGGCCACACGCATGATATTTTCCTGACCATTTAAATAACCCAGACGGGTTTTTAAAGTCACGGGGACATCAACTGCAGCAACAACGGCATCCAGAATACGTGCAACCAGATCTTCATCTTGCAGTAATGCCGAACCAGCCAGCTTGTTACAGACTTTTTTAGCTGGGCAACCCATATTAATATCAACAATTTGTGCGCCGTTCGCAACCTGATACCGTGCCGCCTCTGCCAGATCACGCGGATCTGAACCGGCAATTTGTGCAGAAATTGGCGCCAGTTCGCCATCGAAATTAGCACGGTACAAACTTTTCTTACTCATGCGCAGGGTTTTGTCTGAAGTCATCATTTCACTAACAGCATGACCTGCACCAAAATATTTGCATAGTGTACGGAACGGACGGTCTGTCACGCCTGCCATGGGAGCAACAATCAAATTATTTGATAGTTGATACGGACCAATATACATATAAATTCATCACTTTGTTGATGAGCATAGTATACTGCATCTGCCTTGATCGCTCATCTGCTGGAATCTGATTTAGACAACATGAACAACACACTTCACCGAATTTTTACTGTTAAATCGTGGTCTGTCCTTGCTTTATCCCTAAGTCTTGCTGGCTGTGGCAATGGTTCCTGGTGGTCTTCTGATGAGCCAACTATGGAAGCTGACCAGATACCTAAAGCGATTCCATCACGTGTCAGCAATCGTGATTCATGGGCTAAAGATATCTATGATATTACCGAACAACTGGGTATTCCCCAAACTAAACAGAATATCTGTACCATCGTCGCAGTGGTGGATCAGGAATCTAATTTCCACGCAAATCCAACTGTTGCTGGTCTGGGCGAAAAAGCAGTAAAAGAAGTTCAAGGCCGTCTGGAAGAAAAATTTACCGAGAAACTTGGTGAAAGTATCGGTGGAACAGTTGCAGGATATTTCCAGGATGTTCTGAAGAATCATCCCACTCCGGATAACAACTATCTCAGCCAGATGCGTAAGGTTAAAACTGAACGTGAACTGGATGAACTGTATCGTGAAATATTTGACTATATGGCCAAACATTATCACGTGAGTGCCCTAACGGGTGCAGCCAAACTCTTTGGTCAAAACATCGGCGAAAAGCTTAATCCGATTACGACTTTAGGTTCGATGCAGGTGCATATTAGCTATGCCAAGGAGCATAAGCGTCAAGGTGGCAATATCGCTGAACTGCGTACCGATCTGTATAGTCAGTATGGCGGTCTGTATTATGGTATTCATCGTCTGATGATGTATCCGGCAGATTATGATAAACCGATCTATCGTTTTGCCGACTATAATTCAGGCATGTATTCCAGTCGTAATGCTGCCTTCCAGAGCATGCTCAATGACCTGACTGAAGCCGAACTGGATCTGGATGGCGATCTCTTGCTATATAGCAAAGATGGCAGTATCCGCTCTCAGAAAAGTCAGTCTGAACGTGAATTAATCAATGTATTTGCCAAGCATAATTTCATTATTACTGAGCGTCAGATCCGTTCTGACCTGAAGAAGGAAAAGGAAAAGGATTTTGAAGACACCATGACCTATCGTGGTGTAGCGAAACTATATCAGGAACAAACGGGTAAAGAACCTTTTTATGCCATCATGCCTGAAGTGGTGATTTCTGGACCAAAATTGAGTCGTGATTACAATACCAACTGGTTTGCTAGCCGTGTAGATGGCCGTTACCAAACATGCATGCGCAAAATCAAAAACCTCAAGCTCTAGCCTTATTTGACTTTGATGGCACCCTGTATCCACATGACAGCTTTACAGGGTTTATTTTTTCTGTCCTGAAAAAACGACATATTATTTGGCGTGGTCTGAAAATTTTGCCGTGGATTACTGCTTATTATCTCAAACTCTATCCTGCTCATCGCATGCGACCAAAGCTTTATTTAGCCATGTTTAAAGATGCTGATGTAAAAATAATTTACCCTTTAGCATTGCAATACGCGAATAAGATTTTAGGGAATCTTGACCCTGCCCTGTTTGAGCAGCTGAAAATGCATCAAAAGTTAGGACATAAAGTTATACTGGTTTCAGCAACCATTGATCTATATCTGGAAATGATTGCTAATACTCTAAGTATTGAGCTGCTCTGTTCCAAAGTGGAAATCAAAAATGGAAAATTGACAGGGAAATATCTAACACCCGACTGTAGCTGTTTGCAAAAGAAATTACGGATTTTAGAAGCAATCAATCTTGTAGATTACGAGACGATTTATGCTTATGGGAATAGTGAGGAAGATAAGGAAATGCTGAGTTTAGCGCAGCATAGCTATATGGTGGGCTTTGACAAGAAATTACCCGTATTAGAAAATCTAAATACTATAAAAAAACTCTCAAATTAATATTCTTTAAATAATAAATGTATTTTCAAGTTGAAATTATAATTAAATATTCATGATACATAATTAAATATAAAGATAATTTAAGCTGGTTATTTAAATTTTTAAACAGAATAGACTAAATAATAATTTTTCATATTTATATAAATAAAATCTAATACTTATAACTTTAGTCTATAAATATCATAACACGCCATTTATCGTGATACATTTCACACAAATAACCTAGTACAGCGATTTAATTTCATTAAGGCAATGTAACTATGAATCAATTTAATCCCCCCAAATACATAAGAAATCTATATATCCAATACGGTGAAAATCCTTTTATTTTGCTATCAAAATTTATTTGTGCTGCACGTCGGCATAAATGGAAAAAAGAAGAAATCGATCGTGTCATTTCAGCCGCAAAGAAAGGAAACTATATCAATCTCATTCGGATTTTACGTAGCCATGTTCAAGACTGAAAATATAATTAAAGGAATAAAAAAACCACTTCAATTGAAGTGGTTTTCTATTAAATCATCTAAACTTATTTTTTAAACGGAAAAGCATATTTCACAATACGCTTGATCACGCTGCCGTACTGTTTTACCAGACTGGCATTGTTGTAGTTCAGACCATATTTCTCACAGACTGCCTGAACTTTTGGCGCCATTTGACGATAACGACGTGCAGGTACATCAGGGTATAAATGATGCTCAATCTGATGGCTCAAGTGACCAGTCAGAATATGAAATGCTTCAGAGCCTGTCAGATTCGATGAACCACGAATCTGGCGCATATACCAGTGACCACGGCTTTCGTTTTCCAGTACTGATTTCGGGAATACTTCAACATCCTTGGTAAAGTGACCGCAGAAAATAATACTAAATGTCCAAACGTTACGAATACCATTTGCCACCATATTACCAGCAAACACCGGCAATGCAGCAGGACCTGCAATTAATGGGAAGAAGATATAGTCCTTAAACAGCTGCTTGGTAATTTTACGCTGCATTGGTTTCCATTCTTCTTTGGTCTGTTCCTTGGTTTTACGACCCTTGAAATATTTACCCAGTTCCAGGTTTTGAATCGCTACGCCCCATTGGAACAACAGGCAGAATGGAATGCTGTAAATCGGTTGCAATAAATAACCCGGTTTCCAGCGTTGTTCAGGGAACAGACGAACCAGACCATAGCCGATATCATCATCCATACCTTTAATATTGGTATAGGTATGATGCTTAAAGTTATGGGTTTGACGCCAGTTGTCAGAAGTACCCACAATGTCCCATTCATAAGTCTGGCCATTCATCTTAGGATCATTCATCCAGTCGTACTGACCGTGCATGACATTATGACCCAACTCCATATTTTCCATGATTTTGGCAAAACCAAGCAGACCTGTACCTAAAATCCATGCTGGAGGGAACCAGCCTGCGAACAATAACGCACGACCCGCAATAGAAGAGTAACGAATTGCAGAATAGACACGACGGATATATTTCGCGTCTTTCTCGCCCAAGTCATCTAGCACTTCCTGCTTGATCGCATCAAGTTCACGCGCAAGTTCGTCCAATTCTGTCTGTGTCAGTTCACGGTTTTTCGGATTTTTAAAATACTGAAATTTTACTGGCATATTCATAGTGATCAACTCGCTTATAGGTCGATGACAAGGTCAGTCTGCGCTGAATTCACACAAATTTTCAGGAGATTTCCTGGTTCTTTATTTTGTGCGCCATTGACTAAATTTTTGGTAGAACCTTCAACTTTATTGCAAGCGCATTTATTACAAATACCCATACGACAGCCGTGGTTCGGTTTAATATTTTGCTGTTCCAGACTCGCCAGAATAGACTGACCTTTTGGAATGCTAACAACTTTATTAGATTGCGTCAGTGTGACATTCACAAAGCCTGTTTCAGTGTTATCGTCCAGACTCATGCTGAAAGCTTCAGACTTAAATACTTTGGCATGAGCAAACAGTATTTCTGCCTGAGCGACAAAACCTGATGGACCGCAAGCATAGACTGTTGTCTGATCAATATTTTGAAGATCGGTCAGATGACTTTGATTCAAGCGTTCCGCAGCCGGTTGTTCCTGAGTCGCGAATACTTTAAAGCTAAAGTTTGGATACTGCGCAGCAAATTCTTCAAAACGTGATTTGAATGCGACATCTTGATAATGCTTTACCCAGTACAGAAGCTGTACTGGCTGTTGACTCAGCTTGCCAGTCTTGCTCAATGCTTCGAGCAAACTCAGCATAGGTGTAATACCACTACCCGCTGCCAACAACAGCATTGGTGTTGCTTCAACAGCTAAAGTCATATCACCAAATGGCAAACCGAATTCAATAATGTCACCAACTTGAGCGATATTTGCCGCCCAATGACTTACCTTACCATCTTCAACTTTCTTGATGGTCAGTAACACATGTTGCTGATCTAGCTGCGTCAGACTATAGCTACGCTCGTAACGAATACCATTTACCACAACGTAAACTGGATGATGCTGGCCCGCTTCGCCAAATTTGAACAAGCGATTGACCTGAATTTTCAGGCTGACCATATCCTGGGCAGCATTTTCTTTATGCACAATCTTGCCCAATGGCTGGTTCAACGACCAGAGTGGGTTAAATTTCTGCATCCAGAAATTAATCGCATGCTGATCAATCACGCTTTCTTTAAAGAAATCGATCGGCGATTTACGTTTTGCGAGTACCTGCATCTTCATAGCAATCTTGTTGGGTTTTGAATTATTATACACATGTATATATATTTGTATATACACCTGTATTGTTTCTATTCATTTCACAAGTTTGCTGGGCTTCGCTATAATACTGGAATGCCTCATATCCAATACATGACGAGTCTTCAATGAAAATAAGCAGTGACGCTTCCCTACTCAAAACAAAGAACATTGATGAACCGATCATTGTACGCAGCGTGGGGCGTAAGGCGACCATTACCAAAGAAGAACTGTTTCAGGCAGCCTTGAATCTGATTGGCCCACAAAAAAGTATTGCCTCTTTAAGCCTGCGTGAAGTAGCACGCGAAGCCGGTATTGCACCGAACAGCTTTTATCGTCACTTTAAAGATATCGATGAACTGGCAATTGAACTGATTGACCGTGCCGGTCTGGTATTGCGTAAGATTCTGAATGAATCGCGTTTAAAGGCATCGAAACAGAACAGTATTATTCGTAGTTCAGTAGAAGTATTTATTGCCCAGTTAGATGCTGATGAAGGCAACCTGAGTTTGTTACTCCGTGAAGGCTATACTGGTTCACAATCATATAAACAGGCGGTAGAACGTCAACTCCAGTATTTTCAGCAGGAATTACAGGAAGACCTGGTACGTCTGGAAAGACTAAATAAAAGCCGTCTGCTCTATCCGGATATTGCTGCCAAAGCGATTACCCAGCTGGTATTTAACATGGGTGCCAAAGTGATAGATATGCCAGCTGATGAACGTCAGGAAATTGCTGAGCAGACCATGATCATGATACGCATGATTTTGGAAGGTGCTCGACATCTCGATCAGTCTCAAATCCGTTAATCCTAATGAATGCAAGCTAAATAGAAAGAGATGCCGGTTATCTCTTTTTATTCGATATTATCCCAAAGTTTTCAGTTTGGCTTTTACATATTCAGCTACCTGTTTTGGCTGTTCCAGTGGAAACATATGTCCACCTGGCAAGACTGAATAATCAATTTGATAAATTTTCTTTAAGCCTTGCGGTAGACCCTGTTGATAGAACTGGCTCTGTTCTGCAGTGATGAGGTGAATGGGAACTTGCGGTGCTTTACGCGGGGTACGCCACCACCAGGCCGGAACTGTCCGAAAGATTTCTGCTTCAACCTGTTTTGGAATTTTTAAAGTTACACCACCGCGCTGTTGATCTTCAACAATTCCACTGTCGATATAGTCCTGAAAACACTGTTCATCAAAATGCTTAAACAGACGATTCGATCTCAGCGCCTCTACCGCGTCCAGCTGAGATGACCAGTGGTCTTTACGCTTTAAAGTAATACCTGCCGGAGTAAAGCGATCAATACTTTTTAAATTGAGCTTTTTTACCAGTTCAAATAACGCACTGTTTTTCCCAATCACAAAAGGCGGATCCATAATGATGAGCTTAGAAAATAAAGCTGGCTTTTTATAAGCCGCCATCATCGTAACTAAACTACCAAAAGAGTGTCCAAGTCCAATCACTGATTTTCCTGAAAATTGCTGTTCAATATCGGCAATCACCTCATCCACCAAATAACGCCAGTCTGTGGTAATTGGATAATCTGGATTCATGCCGATCAAAGGAATACTTTTAACCGTATATTCATCCTGAAAACCGTTCAGGAACTTCCGATAGGTCGCTGATGGAATGCCATTGGCATGGGTAAAATGTAAGGCTGGCTTCATGCGGTTATATAGTTTTTCAATCCATGATGTCTGCAAGCTTAACCTTAAAGATGACTAAAAATGAGCACATATTCTTCCTAAGCATGACCTTGAAGTCACCGAATGAAGGATAAAAGCAGCTGGATTATTTTTGCGAAACTGTCAGATGCTGATTTGCCAGAAACTGGGCACCACAACTGGCTTTGTCACCTGCGACAATCACAGCCCGCCCTAAAACAGTTATGGATTGATTTTTAGCAATGGCGGTTACCACGCTATTGCACTTGGGACAGTAATGCTTCATGCCTTGTAAATGCACAGCGATTCCGTGAATTAATATAGAATTTTCCGCTTCAGCAACTACACCACCATGTGAAGTTTGCGAGCCTAGAGTAATAAACGCCTGAGACATTATTTTGATTTCTTGTTATGGTTTTTTACCATTTTAACCGAAGATGATTTTTAACAACAACCATTTACTGACAGCTTATATCTTCAAACAAATATTCTTATCTAAATGAAATAGTTTTAATCATATAAATCCTCATAATTTCAATCCAGATTTCTTGTAGAAAAATAGCCATAAAAAAACAGCCCGAAGGCTGCCTTTTCTTAGATGATTGTTATGGTTTAACCACCACCATCACCTGAATTGCTTCTGGGGTTACAGACAGACCATCCAGTAAGCTTAAACCTTCTTTCTGCAGTTTTTGCAGACGAGAAATTTCATCTTCACGGATGCTTGGGTTGAACTGTTTCAGGTAAGTCAGACGGTCAATTTCATATTGCCACTTACTGCCATATACTTCCTTCGCCTGTTGCTTGAATTGCGGCAAAGCAGCACGAGCCAGTTCCAGTGCCTGTTGATAACGTGCTTCAATTACTTCACGACGCGCTTTTACGACCTGACGGCAGCTATTGCCATCCAGATGATGCAAGTATGGCTTCAGGATTTCTGGTGCAATTTTTTGCGACAGATCCTGACCTTTTTCGCTCAGCAATACCCGAACCAATTGCTGTGGCAGGCTTGATGGCAAGTTCAGTGCTTTCGGTGCCACCACATCCACTTTAAACCAGACTTCAAGCAATACTGAACCTTGTGGCAATGCAGCAGACTTCAACACCGCAACGTTGGTACTACCAAAACCTTGCGTATTGATCATTTCCATCACACTTTCAGTGAATGGATGTTCAAGCGTCAAGTATTGAGCATCTTCACGGATTTGTGCCTGATCACGATAGAAGGTTGCAGTCATGCCCTCTTCATCCAG
Organism: Acinetobacter sp. SM1B; assembly: GCF_003289665.1. Classification (NCBI taxonomy): domain Bacteria; kingdom Pseudomonadati; phylum Pseudomonadota; class Gammaproteobacteria; order Moraxellales; family Moraxellaceae; genus Acinetobacter; species Acinetobacter sp. SM1B. The sequence continues at coordinate 1,370,167 of NZ_QMBM01000001.1, read as the reverse complement.
AGTCAGACCTTGCACCTGCATTTGATCGGTTGGCTTGATGATCACAGTACCATTACTTTGCTCATCAAAATCAATGTTGGTCGATGCCATAAAGCGCTTCATGAACATTGGCAAAGTCGTATTATCGTCATAGTCTTCAAGCGCAGTGACGATTTCCTGTGCCACCATTGGACGGCAAGAGTTGTATTCCAACAGACGGTCACGGCCTTCTTGCAGTTCTGCTTCCAGCGCCTGACGTTGTACAGTCACTTCTTCTAGCAGGTCTTCAAAAGCCTGACCTTTATCAGCAAGTAAACAGTCTTTTAATTCAATAATGAAGTTTTCTTGCAATGTTTGCGCAGTTGGCGAAATATTGCTGAAAATATTCAGTGCTTCGTTATACCAGCGGAACATACGCTCTTGTGCAGTACCGACCAGATAAGGCACATGGATCTGGATACGATTTTCCTGACCGATACGATCCAGACGACCGATACGCTGCTCAAGCACATCTGGATTTGCTGGCAAGTCAAATAGAATCAGGTCAGAAGCAAACTGGAAATTACGGCCTTCAGAACCAATTTCTGAACACAGCAAAATCTGTGCGCCATAAGACTCTTCAGCGAAATAAGCTGCTGCCTGGTCACGTTCCAGCAGGCTCATGCCTTCATGGAACATCGCAGTACGGATACCAGCATGAAGACGTAGCACATTTTCCAGTGCTTCTACTACTGGACCACTACGCGCAATCAAAAGCACTTTTTTGTGTTTGAGATCAGTGCGAAGTTTTTCCATCAACCACATTACTCGTGGGTCTGATTCCATCCAGGAACCATCAAGCTGTGATTCTTCTGGCCACATTTGTTCACGTAACTTGCCATCTTTAGACCAGTTTTCAGGTGCTGGTAATGGTGCTGGCTGGCAGTCCCGCCCCGGGAAGCCTTGAATGGCTTCACGAGTATTACGGAACAGGATACGACCTGTTCCATGGCGGTCTAGCAATTCGTGAATCGCACGGAAACGTTGCTCAGGGTTATCTTCAATACGATGACCAAGCAGACCTTCAAGTGCTGCCAGATGCCCTTCTTCAAGTGGCATATCTGACATCAACACTTCCGCAATTTTTGCAGTCTGCTGATATTGTGCTTCCTCATCCAGGAAACGGTCTAATGAACTGAAACGTTGTGGATCCAGCAAACGTAAACGCGCAAAGTGCGATTCCACACCCAGCTGTTCAGGTGTTGCCGTTAACAATAATACGCCTGATGTTTTTTCAGATAGTTCTTCAACCAGATCGTAACGGTCGTTACCACCCTCTTCTTCACTCCACATCAAATGATGCGCTTCATCGACAACCAGCAGATCAAAACCAGCTTCAAGTGCCTGCTCACGCAGGTCTTCGTGGTCAATCATCAGGTCAATAGAAGCAATAATGCGTTGTTCAGTCAGGAATGGGTTCAGATCAGGATCGTGTTCTTTGATCGATGCAGTACGGGTTAAATCAAATAGTGAAAATTCCAGATTGAAACGACGGCGCATTTCAATCATCCACTGATATTGCAGTGAATCTGGTACCAGAATCAGAATACGTTCAGAACGGCCAGTTTTTAACTGTTGGTGAATGATCAAACCGGCTTCAATGGTTTTACCCAGACCTACTTCATCCGCCAGCAATACACGCGGTGCAAAACGTTTACCGACTTCGTGTGCGATATACAGCTGATGCGGAATCAGGCCTACACGTGAGCCAACCAGACCACGTAACGGGCTGCTTTGCATATTGGCTTGCATGAGCATAGCTTCAATACGCAGATCATACCATTCTTTATAATCGATCTGGCTAGCCAACAAACGGTCTAATGGCTTAGACAACTGAATGGTTGCACCAATACGGGTTTCATTCAGAGCTTTACGTTCTTCAGTACCATCACTTAAAGTACGTACGACCTGATAACGCACCACGCCGTTGCGATCTTCAAAAGATTCAACCGTCCAGGTATTGCCTTCCTGGTCTTGCAGTTCATCATTTACATTAAAAATGATACGAGACAAAGGCGCATTGCTACGTGCATAGACACGGGTTTCGTCGCTTTTCGGGAATAAAATGCTGACCGATCGCTCATCAACATCAATGAGAACCCCCAGACCGAGTTCTGTTTCAGTATCTGATAACCAACGTTGACCAATAGCAAACTGCTGCAATTTTTCCACCTTTATCTTAAGTACAAGACTGTAAAGATTATGCTCAAAAATAACACATCATTTGAGCAAAATTTCACACCTTCAAGCAATATATTTTGACACAAAGCCCACCAAAAGTGGGCATCAATAACGACGATTAAACAAGTATTTCCTAGAATGGTGCAGGGCAATAAAACTCGACTTTTTCTGCATTTTTAGGATGAATAAAACTGAGCTGTTCTGCATGCAGACACAGGCGTGGCATCAACTGTTGCTGTTGCACTGTAGCATATAAAGTATCGCCAATAATTGGATGACCGAGATACTGCATGTGTACACGAAGCTGATGTGAACGGCCGGTAATGGGTGTCAGTTTGACGCGAGTAACGGGCTGTCCCTGAATTTCAAAATGCTCGACTGCCTGCCAGTGGGTCAATGCGGGCTTATTATGATTTGGTTCAGCAACATGTAATGGTGGACGGCTTGGATCATAGATCACCGGTATATCGACAGTACCTTCACCGTCTAATGTTCCGGCGACAATAGCTTGATAGGTTTTATCGGTTTGGCGTTCCTGAAACTGGCGCGAAATAGATTTTTGTCCTTCACGGCTTAAGGCAAAGACCAGAATTCCTGAAGTGTCCCGATCGAGACGATGAATAAGCAGTGTTTTTGGTTCTAATTCTACTAATCTGTTAATCAGGCAATCTTGCAAATCTTCTGTTTTACCGGGTACTGTGAGTAAACCTGCTGGTTTATGAATGACCATAAAATCGTCATCACGATGAATCAGATGTTCGGTTAGAAAATTGCTCAAAGTTCAATCCCTGGCTGATCGCGCAAAACAAGGCGGCAATGATAGAAAGCTTGGCACAGAATTACAATGTCGTTTTCTGTAATTGCCGATGAAATTTCCGATTATATTAAGAAAATTACCCAATTCGTGCTTATCTGCGTGCTGATTGCAGAACAAAACTCACCAGTTCTTCTAGTGAAGGATATTCATAAACATCTTCATAACCGACATTTGCACCATTAGCGCGCCACACACCAACCAGGCTTACCACAGCGATCGAGTCCAGTCCGTATTGTCTTAAATCTACATGTGGATCAATATCTAGTACATCCATATCCAGCTGTTCTGCTAATGCTAACATAATACCTTTGCTCGACAACACATATTCTGCTGGCGCACTCAGATTCTATAATCGGGTCAAGCTATAACTATTCATATGATGCAAGCCTTGTGCAGAAATATTATCGATCCACTGAATGTGCTGTTCTTGATTTGACAATAGGATCGCATCATCAATCACGCAAATTTGCTCAGTCACACTTTGTAAATGTGGCAGGATTTGTTTCAACACTGGGGTGATTGTGCCTGCAAAGATTAACTGTGGATGGGTTGAGGCATATTCACCGAGTTGCTGCATACCTTGAATCAGATCATCACCGTACAGGTCAACAATGGGAATATCGAGTGCTTTGGCTTTGTTGCTGATTTGGATCAGATTTTGCATCAATGGGCTATCTTGAATCCCTGCCTGCATCCTTAAATTATGCAACCCAACCAGCACTAGCACAGATTGTGTTGAGGACAGCTGCCATTTGGCTTGGGAAGGTGCAAACTGGATTTTTTTAGGCATTGGGTACAGCATAGTAGACTCTTATAAATACAAAATGGCATGAGGATTCATGATATTTTTGTCTAATCTCAATTTGAAAAAATTTTGATTGCACAAACATTTATTGAACTAATTTCATATAATACCCTTATATTAAATAGACATAAATTTAGTAAATTATTCATGCTCCATCTTTAGAAAAACTTGCAGATTCTTTTTTAATTTGTAATCCTTGTCACTAAGGGTGTCTAACTAAGCTAAGGCAGGTGTGTGTTGTAGTCGGGCCGCTACAATAATGATAAAGAGCGCCTGTATGTTGAATTTCAAGATTTTTAATAAAGTCTCTACAGAAGTATTGACGATAAAAAATGACCTCCAGCTTAATTCTGAGCAGCAATTAATTAATAAATATAGAACTTCTACTTCTGAAGATTATAGACAAGCTATTGTTTTGATTTTTAAAGAACGTGGTTACACTAGACTAGAAATAGGCCAAATATTCGAAAGGTAAATTTAAACTTTTTCTAAAATTGGAGAAAATATAATAAACGTGACATGAAATACGATTTTTATTTTATATAGAAAAGCCCCCTCATTACCGATTGGGCTTTTATTTGATATTTCACGCTTCATTTTGGAACAATTTATTGAATTGAATTAATCAATTTCTATTTTGAATTAACTCAGCTGTGCTAAAAACTTCTCAATTGCTACCTGAGCAATCTCCGCATCTTCAAACGACTTCACACCAGATACACCGATTGCACCCACTAACTGCCCTTGATACAGAATCGGCTCACCACCTTCCAACATACCCGAGAAGGTATCCATTGTCAGAAAACCCATCTGGCCGCCTTTAATAATATCTTCAAATAGCTTGGATGGACGGCGACTCATGGCAGAACACTTGGCTTTTTCCAGACATAAGTTAGCCGTCATAGGTGAAGCACCATCCATACGCTTCATCGCAAGTAAATTACCCGTTTCATCCACCACCTCAATGCTGACATTAAAGTTATTCTGAATCGCATATTGATGGGCTTGGTCTAATAAAAATTCCGCATCGCTTAAAGTCAAATAATGTTTGGTTTGCATTTTGATCTCAAATTAACTGAAGCTTCCCTCTCCTTTTAGGAAAGGGTTAGGGAGAGGTGTGATTTTTATTTACAACGATGAATACCCTCTCCTGAGCGAATATTAAAAGCATTGCTTATAAAATGAAGCCCAAGAGAAGGTTAGGGAGGATTCTAAAAAAGCAAATTTACTCTTTCATTTCTGCAAAAGTTTCTTTAGCAGCCTGGATCGTGAATTCGATATCTTCATCGCTGTGTGCAGCAGAAATAAAGCCAGCTTCAAATGCTGATGGCGCCAGATTTACGCCACGATTGAGCATCCCATGGAAGAATTTACGGAAAGCATCGACATCGCATTTCAACATTGAATCGAAGCTGGTGATGTCTTCTTGATCAGTAAAGTATAGACCAAACATACCACCGACTTGTTGGGTCTTGAATGGAATACCAGCTTCATCCGCAGCTGCTTGTAAGCCAACCAGCAGTTTCTCAAGTTGCACAGTCAGTTTTTCATAGAAGCCCGGTTCACGCAGATGCTTAAACATCTCGATACCAGCACGCATTGCCAGTGGGTTACCTGATAAAGTACCTGCTTGATATACCTTACCAAGCGGTGCGATGCATTCCATCACTTCACGTTTACCTCCGAATGCACCCACTGGCAAACCCGCACCGATGATTTTACCCAAAGTGGTTAAGTCAGGAGTTACGCCGTAATGTGCCTGAGCACCGCCAAGACCAACACGGAAACCTGTCATTACTTCATCAATAATGAAAACTGAACCATGCTCATCACATACATCACGAATGGCTTGCAAGAAACCGTCAATTGGTTTCACCAGGTTCATGTTACCTGCCACAGGCTCAAGAATCACACCAGCGATTTCAGAACCAAACTTGGCAAAGCATTCTTTTAAGGTAGCGATGTCATTATATGGAAGTGTTAAGGTATGTTTGGCAAAGTCCGCTGGTACGCCCGCAGAAGTCGCCTCACCCTCGCCTTTGGTCAACAGGCCTGAACCTGCTTTTACCAGTAAGGAATCAGAGTGACCGTGGTAACAGCCTTCAAACTTCACGATCTTGTCACGGCCAGTATAACCACGTGCCAGACGGATCGCAGTCATCGTTGCTTCAGTACCTGAGTTGGTCATACGAACCAGTTCAATTGATGGCATGATATCGCAAATGATATCCGCCAAAGTCGTTTCATGAACCGTCGGTGCACCAAAGCTTAAGCCATCTACCGCAGCATCCTGAACAGCTTTAATAATCGCTGGATGCGCATGACCCAGAATCATCGGGCCCCATGAACCAACATAGTCCACATAACGTTTACCATCAACATCGTATAGATAAGCACCTTGTGCCTTTTCGATAAAGACTGGCGTACCGCCTACGCCGTTAAAAGCACGTACAGGTGAGTTTACGCCACCTGGAATATGTTTATTGGCTTGTTTAAATAGTTGTTCTTGCTTTGGAGATAAACTCATGAAAATCACTCAACTCAAAAAAATAAGATAAGAAATAAAAAATTAAGCTTGTTCAGCAAATAGTTCTGACCAGTCATACACACGTTGACCGACAGTAGACATTGAACGACCTAAAACATCGCTAATAACCGCACAAAGATCCGCACCTGCCTCAATCACTTCTTTGGAGTTTTCAACAGTTAAGCCACCAATTGCACAGATGGGTACATTTAATTTTTGCTTGGCCAGCTTTAAGGTTTCCAAGCCAATATTGCCCGCTTCAGGTTTACTATCAGTGGCATAGATCGCACCAAATGCCACATAATTTGCACCATCTGCAATGGCTTGTTCAGCCAGCTCAAGTGAGTTATTGCAACTACGGCCAATCAAAACATTTTTAGGTAACCGTTCAACAGCTTCCTGAATTGAGCCATCACCCTGCCCCAAATGCACACCTACGCCATATTTCACCGCAGTTTCTAAATCATCATTAATCACAAATGGAACTTTATATTGTTCACACATTTGTTTCATATATTCGATTTCATAAGCCTGATTTTCTTTCGCAACTTTTTTACGACGATACTGAAGCACTGCAACTTCATAAGTTGCCATCGCACCTTCAAGTTTCGCGAGAAGAAGTTCAATTGGATCATCATTGGTAATTAAATACAAACCGCGCATGACTGCCGCCATTCAAAATACATCAGCTATTATAGGCATAACCAGGAGCATGATGACACCATGCAAACTTATATAACGACATATTTTCAGTAAATAAATACAAAGAATGCAGTATCAAAATAACCAGTTCATTTAATGTGGAAAATTAATAATTTCAGGGATAATTCATATCTGCTATTTGACTTAAATAAATCACATAAAAATAATCATCAGTTATGAATCACTCATTTGATACCCTGATTCCTATATGCCCAACTTTTAGGGAAAATGGCAGAATGTCAGATTTTTTTACTTTCATATTGTTGGATTTTGGACATAAAAAAAGCCCGGAGAAGGTCACTCCAGGCATGGAAAACTGTGTAATTCTTTCGCTGTATCTTTTGGTAAAATATTACCTTTAGACAACGCCTTAATTATTAGAACATTAACTCTAAGCTTGCAAGCGTTTTCCTGTAATTTTGATGACCCATCAATACATTTTTTTATTTTTTAATCAGTTCTAACTTGGAATCTTGTCCTGATCACGACTAATCAGGCTGATATTGCCACGCAATACATCAGCAAACATACGCCAATCCGAGACAAAACTATATAGTGGCTGCTTAAAGCTAGCAGGCTTGTTTTTCTCAAAAATAAAATGTCCGATCCAGGCACAGGCATAACCCGATGCCAGTCCATAAAGAAAATATTTAGGTTTACGCTGTATGATCGCCTTGCTAAAGAAATACAGCCCGATACTGCTCCCTGCTACATGCAGACGGCGACTCATAATATTGCGGTGTTCAGTCAGATAAAATCGATAAAATTCATGATAATCACGGATCGGCATTGGCTGGCTAACTGCTAGCGTCAAATCCGCTTTAGGTTCTAGTTGTGCATTCATGGCATCATCCTGATATTTTTAATTTCACATTAGCGCATTATTTAAACATTTAAAAGTGCGATTTCATGCAGTGAGCTTTCTCAGCTATGTTTAATTTTCCTTGAATCTAGCATGCTTTCAACTGCTTAGGTATGAATAAATTCTTTCAATTTAAACAGGTTCATGATTTTTTTAGCCCGGTCAAGTCTTACTAAAAAAATGATTTTAGTTACAATCTTCGACTTAAAAATTAAAAACATGATTGCAGCGTATATGTGCTCACATCCACAGCATATACAAAGCACCATCAGCTCTGTCTATCACCTTTATAGACAGTACAAACAGGATATTTATCATGGTTGAAGTTGAACTTAAATTTCAGATTCCTGCAGCACGCCGCACTGCGCTGTTAAAGGCACTTGATCCGAAGAAGTCCGAACAGATTCAACTACAAGCCAAATACTATGACACCGAAGACCGTCTGCTTTCAAAAAGTGGCGTAGCCCTCCGTCAGCGTCTGGAAGGCACTCGTTGGGTACAAACCTTAAAAGCAGCCGGTAAAAGCCATATTGAACGTTTTGAACATAATCATGACTTGGGTGAACTGGAACGGGCACCTGAACTGGATCTGAATATTTATGCCGCTGCACCAGAAGCGCAACAAATTTTAAATAATGCACTGGGTGATCAGATCAGCCAGCTCAAGCTACAGTTTGAAACGGATATCACCCGTACCCTGCGCGTGATTGAATATGAAGGCACTGGAATTGAAGTTGCCCTCGATATCGGTGCGATCCGTACTCTAGATGCCGAACAGGAAGTCCATGAAGTCGAATTCGAACTAAAAAGTGGTTCAGTTGAACAATTGCTGGCATTTAGCTTTGAATGGGTTAAGAAATATCAGCTATGGCTCGATGTGCGCAGCAAAGCAGAAATCGGTAACCTGCTTGCAACTCAGCAAAAAGTCAGTCCGGCAACCCAGGTAAAAGAATTCCAGCTCAGCAAAAAAGATAGTGCAGCCAAAGCTTTATGTAGTCTGATTGCCCAGCAGATGCAGCATTTACTGCCGAATATCGCAGCAATCTCGGCACAGGTAGCTGAACAGGATCATATCGATCAGGCTCAGCAAGCGCTAGAGCATTTGTATCTAAGTGTTCTGTTATTTAAAAACTGGCATTCTGGCATTTCGGATAAATGGGCACATCAGCTGGAAGCTTTTAAGAAGCAGTTTGAACACTTGCAGCATTTACAGCATATGCAAAGCACATTAGCCGCCTTTTTACAGAATCCGACTACTGCAGAAAACCTGAGTAAAGATATTCTATATACTAAGGAAAAACTGGGTAATCTGGTGAAGTCGACACAGAATGTGCATCACTATCTGGAACTGCTGATCTTTAGCCTGAAAGAAGATGTCAAAAGCACACAGGATTTAAAAACCGTAGCGCAGGCAACTTTGCAACAGCAATATAAAGCTTTACAAGAGCAGATGAACCAGACTGAAATCCATGATTTTGAACAACTGGATCTACTTGCGGTGCGTATTCAGGAACTGAAGTTCAGCTTTCCAATTCTGACCTCAATTTATGATGTGAAAAATCTACAGAAATACAGCAAGGCGCTGAATGATGCGCAGCTGGCAGCAGCTGAATACCAGACTCTAGCCTCCTCAGCAGTCTATATTCAGCAGACTGAGCTTGAAGCCAGTGACTGGTTTGTCTTGGGCTGGCTGACTGCAAAGCAGGAAGTTTATGCGCAAAAACTGCTAGAGGCCACAGAACAGTTTCTGATAAGCCGCAAGTTTTTAAAATAAAGTCGCTTTATCAAGTTTTATTGCAGTTGTAGAAAATCTATCCTAAAGCACTTCAGTCGCAGAGGTGCTTTTTTGTTGCATTTGCAGCTTATCTTTTCCAAACGCTTTGGGCTATATTCACTATTATAATTATTAGACGCCGTATCGAGGAGGAGCACCCGATGGCAGAAATCGAACTCAAATTTCAAGTCCCCTCCCACATGCACGCACAGCTGCAACAAGACTTCATCAGTTTAACGCTAGTGCGTAATCATCTCTGGGCTCGTTATTTTGATACGACTGAGTTACAGCTGCGCGAGCATGGCATTGCTTTACGGCAGCGCCTAGAAAATGAAATCTGGCTACAGACCCTTAAAGCTCCTGGGAAACAGCCTTTTGAACGTCTGGAGGTGGAATTTGAGTTAGGAAAAGAACAGCCTGAACAATGTGACCTTAAACACTATAAAAATTATCCTGAAGTCAGTGAACTGCTCAAAGAAGCATTAGGGTCACTAAAAATTCCTTTACATCTGCAATTTGAAACTGAAGTGCAACGTTCTATTCATGTAGAAAACTATAAAAACAGTGTGATTGAAATTGCTTTTGATCAAGGTGAAATCCGGCATGGTACAGAATTTATTGCCATTTATGAGCTGGAATTTGAACTCAAACAGGGACAGCTGAGTGAACTGATCGAATTTGTACAACCCTGGATCCAACGTTATGACTTATGGCTAGACAGCCGTAGCAAGTCAGATCGTGGCTATGCTTTGCTTGAAGGCAGCAGCATTACACCTGCTCAACATCAACTGCCGCTGGTATTAGGCAAGGATGATAACTTACATGGCATGTTGCAGAAAATTATTAGAAATACTTTGCAGCACCTACTTCCTAATGCAACGGCGCTATCTACTGAATATTATAATAGTGAACATATCCATCAAGCTCGGGTCGCTATCCGTCGTCTGCGCAGTGCCTTACGCTTTTTTAATGTCGATGAGCTAGAAATTCCTCCTATTTGGGTGGAGCAACTGACTGAGCTTTTTCAGCAACTCGGTGCAGCACGTGATCGCGATGCCTTGGCAGAAAGCTTATTGCCACAACTTGAAGCTGCCGGATCACCGATTCTGAGCTTACCACCGGCAACAGAAGAAAATGTCGATGTAGAACAGTTATTCCGGGAACCAGAAACCAATTATCTGATACTGGACTTACTGCGTTATAGTGAGGCTGAACCTAAACAGGTCGCTACAGATATTCGTATGCTGTATAAGCGTCTAGGCAAATTACATCAGCAGATCTGTGCCGATGCTGAACAGTTTTGTGAGCTGGCAATTGAAGATCAGCATCGTACCCGTAAGCGGGTCAAGCGTTTACGCTATAACATCGAATTTCTGCAAAACCTGTTTCCAGCCAAACAGGTGAAAAATTATCTTAAAGCGTTAAAACCGCTACAGGAAAGCCTGGGTCAATATAATGACCTGCATGTTGCAGAAAGCCTATATCAACCTTATGTGAAACGAAAGCCTAAAGCATGGTTTGTGCTGGGCTGGTTACATGCGGAGCAACAGCGCCTGCAAAAGGAAATTCAGGCAGAGTTACAGCAATTTGCCCAGGTACAGCCTTTCTGGAAGAAATAGATCAGTAAATACTTAACGATATTTACCGTAAACTTTCCAGATATTGTTATCGGCAAGCGGATCGTTATAACTGTCACTGCGCTGTTTACGTGGCTTATCTCGTGCATCTACCAGTTCGAAATTCTGCTCTACGCTCAGAACAATACCATTCACATAGAATCGAGTCCGGGTATATTCACTTTGCCCATGCTGGAACACATAAGTGCGTAAATCGACAAATTCCCGATGTGCCACCAGCGCTGCTGTCTCATCACTGTCTAGCCAGCGTTGCATCGCCTGAATCTGTGCCGGCTCGAATTGACCGCATTTTTCTACCAGACTGGCAATGCCGCGAAAAGTTTTTGATTCTTTGGCGCGGGTTTTATTGATCCGGATACGATCGACATGAAAATAGAATAATGGCAGATTTAAATGGCTAGGCAGATGAACTGCATCCAGCACTTCATCTTCCATAAAAGGCTGAAACAGATCCTGCGCCCTTTCAATCAGACCCGTCCACTGATGATAATATTCTTCCACCTGCGACTTGCTGCCATAATAAATTGGTAGTCCTTCAACATTGGTCAGATTGACTGGTGGCCAGATATTTTGGCGTAATAAGGCAATGTCACTTTTTAGGCTTTGTACAGCAATTGCATCTTGCATGGGAATCACATTTTTATGCTTAGGCTATTTTTAGATTAAGGCAAAGGTTTAGTTTCTGCAAGGCTTTGCCTATAATAAGTCGATTAAGATTTTAGTGTCAGGAAAAATTCATGGTTCAAAAGATTGAAGCGACCGATGTAACCGAAGAAGAAGCGTTAAATGCTGCATTCTTTGAACGTGCTGATGAATTTATCAAGCAAGCCAATGAGTTTAGCCGCGTAGAAAAAGGCTCTCAGGACAATCCTGCAGAAAAGCGTGGTCAAGTCAGCGCTTCGATGCTGTTTGCAACTGCCCGTTTTAATACCTGGGTGGCAGCCAACAATTTCAAAGACGGCAATGAAATGCGTGATGCCAAAGATCAGGTGATGTCTTACATTCTTCAGCAGTTCCAGATGATGCTGGAAGACAATTATGATGAATACTGCGAGCAGTTCGAAAACTATTTGCGCTTCCGTCATAACGAAGAATTCCATGCTAACAAGCATAAACATGATCATGACCACGATCATTAATGCTCAGCCCTTCGGGGCTTTTTTTATACCTGGCATTTTTAGATCAACTTTTTGCATTGACGCCCGTATTATTTTACTTCTATATAGCAATAAGAATAATTCCAATAACAACAAGGAAAGTCATGCAGCTTAGCTTCCCCATTATCGACCCACATATCCATCAGTGGGATCCCTATCACACCCCTCATGCGGCAGCACTGGCAGTCAAACTGTTTGGTAAGCATCCTCGCCTGCTGGACCGTATGGTGCGCCTCCTGAATCCCAAACCAATTATTGAAACGATAGGCCTGACTGAACACATTACCGCACCTTATTTACCTGCCCATTATAAACAGGATATTGGTCGTTATCAGGTTGAACAGGTGGTACATATTGAAGCTGGCTGGCATGAACACAAAGGCACAGGTGTCGTGAATGAAACCCGATTTGTAGCCGGTCTGCCTTTTCAGGCACACGATCTGGCATTAGGTGCAATTGTGGCTACGGCGGATCCACGCAGGAAAGACTTTAAAAAATTACTGCAACTCCATCAGGAAGTTTCGCCCAAGTTTCGTGGGATCCGTAAAATGGCTTCCGTGCATCCGGATAAAGGCGTGCATGCCTGGGCTGATGAACCCCATTTGTACCTTAATAAAAAATTCCTGAAAGGGTTTGAACATCTGGCCAAAGCCGGGCTGAGTTTTGATGCCTGGGTCTATTCCACCCAGATTTCTGATGTGATTCATCTTGCCAAGACTTTCCCTGAAACACCGATTGTTCTGGATCATCTCGGCACACCTGTTGGACTATTTGGCACAGTGGGTAAAGGTACCGGAAAAACTGCACAGGAAAGGCAACGGATTCTAGAAAACTGGCAAACAGATCTGGCCAAACTGGCAGAATGTCCGAATGTCATGACCAAAATCTCTGCGCTATTTATGCCAGTGCTGGGTCATCATTTTCATCAGCAGCGACAATTAGCTTCCAAAGCACAGCTGATTGAACTTGCAACACCTCTAATTCAGCATGCCCTAAAATGCTTTGGAACGGATCGTGCCATGTTTGCCTCCAATTTTCCGATGGATCGGGTCAGTGCAAATCTAGTTGATATCATTGATGCCTTTAGCGATATCGTACATAGTCATGATGAAAATGCTTTAAAATCTGTTTTTTATGACAATGCTAAAGGTTTTTACCGGCTTTAAAGGTTGAGAAAATGGCCAGAAATTATGGAATATCCATTACTTTTCACCTTATGGAAGATATTTACTACTATTAAAGAATAAACATTTCCCTTCCTTATAAAAAAACCTCCTGTATTGAGGAGGTTTTTTAGTCAATTTTATCAGAATTAGACAGATTTAACGTTTCGTAAGCGTGGTCTGATTTACTGGCTGCCCATATTGATCCGACATCACTTCTACCAGCTGATCGGTATTCAGATACTTCTGAATCACTGCATCGATATCTGCTTTGGTTAAGGCTGCCACCGCGCGGTCACGTTTCTGACGATAATTCAGGTCACGGTTCCGTTCCAGCTGAGGCACCAGCATGCTATGAATACGGCGATCATCTTCCAGTGCTGTGACACGTTTTTTCAGAATACTGGCTTTTGCAGCTTCGACTTCTTGTGCAGTGACACCTTTGCTACGTAGCTCAGCAATTACCTTACGTATTGAATCCGATACTTGGCCAGAGCGTCCTGCGGTATAGTTTGCGCCAAAGGCCAAGGCACCGGCATTGTCCCATTCAGCGAAATCTACATTGGCACTAAAGCCATAGACCAAGGCATTCTTTTCACGTAATTCCTGTGCCAGACGAGAAGACAGTTGTGAATCACCCAAAATGTATCTTAATACCAGTAATGCAGGTACATCTGGATGATCTGAACCCACCGGAATTGAAATGGCGGCGACATAGCTGCCAAACTCGCGCTGTTCCGATAATGCATGTACCCTTTCAGCAGTACGCGCGACATATTCAGACTTGAGGCGGGCATAAGGCTCATTACTCTTCCAGCCCTCAAATTCCTGCTTGATCAGCGTCTGCATCGCCTTAGGCTTAAATTCACCAGTGACCGCAACGCGGGCATGATGGGTTTTAAAGAAACGTTGATACAGTTGCTGGACCTGTTCACGCGTCGCTGCGTTGATCTGCTGTTTAGCCAAGTCAGGCTCAAAATGATAACGTAAATCTCCCGGCTCATAACGCTCGAGCAGACGCGCAAAAGTCAGACTGGTCACCGTATCCGGTTCTGTATAAGGACGGTCTAAGCTGGACAAAGACTGAGACTTGATCAGATCAAACTGGCTCTGCTCAAAAGTCGGATTTTTCAATACATTTAGAATGTATTTAAAATATTCTTCAAAATATTCTTTCTTGGCTGAAATCGAAATATTCAGGCCATTGCCTGATGCACTGACATTGGCCGAGCCACCCACTTCAATAGTTTTGTCTGAAATCTGTTGCAGGCTCTGAGTCTCAGAAGCTCGCATGATCAAGTAAGCCATCAGATCCAGCAATTCCCCTTTATGCTTGAGTGTTTCAGCTGTACCAAAATCAAGGGCAATCGTCGAGTAGACTTTGTCATCGCGGGTCTGGGTGGGGAACAAAGCATACTGAATGCCATTTTGCAGTTTGCCACGCTGGATCTGCTTTTCTTTGCTGGCCAGTAGCTTTCTAGATTCCTTTACGTACTGCTTTACTTCAGTCTGATAAACCGAAACATCTTTTAATGGTTCTTCAGTGACAGGTTGTTGATCCAGGGTTGGTTTGGCTGCTGCAAACTGCTCTTGCTGTTTGGCTTTTTTCTGATCTTCAGGCGTAGGTACAATATTGCCCTGAATGCGGTATTCCGCCTTAAAAAAATCTTTATAGATAGCGTTAGCATCTGCCACAGTCAGGTTTTGAATTGCATTCAGATCCTTAAAATATTTGCTCCAGTCTCCATTCGAAGATGCAATATAATCACTCAGGCGTGAACCTAGTGCTGCTGCATTATTTTTAATGTTCTCAGCGGCATTGCGGCTCATATTTTTAACCCGGTTCAGCTCAGTTTCATTAAAACCTTTACCCTGCTCGACACCATTCTGCAACGCCTGTTCGACCTTTTTCGCATCATGATTTGGCGCATAGACTGCCCCCATGAAGACCATATTGAAGTCCTTATCTAGCCAGGTAGCAGACTGTACAGCTGTCGCTGTTCCCTGCTCGACAACCCCCTGATACAGATGCCCGCTCGGCTGCAAGGTGTATAGCGTTGGTGTTACCGATAATGCGTTCTGCTTAGCTACTTCTGAACGGTTCAGATAGATATTGAATTTGGCAAAATCACTGCCTTTGGCCACAGTAAACTCACGCTGTTTAATCTTTTCAGGACTTAACTCTGGTACTTTCGGCTGTTCTGGTACAGAACGTGCCTTGATTGGACTAAAATGCTGATCAATATATTTCAGTACCTGTTTCTTGTCGAACTTGCCTGAAATTACCATATAGGCATTATTTGGTGCATACCAGGTCCGGTAGAATTGATTCAGTTCCTGCATATTGATCGATTGCAGTTCGTTTAAATCGCCAATTGGCAGACGACCGAGATGCTGGTTACCATAAGCCGATTTAAAGATTTGATCCATCAATACTGAAAATGGCTGATCCAGACGGATTTCACGTTCACGTTTAACAATATCAATTTCAGTTGGCACATATTTTTCTTGCAGTACCAGCTTATCCATCCGTTCTGCTTCAAGCTGAATTACCGCAGCCAGTGCAGTGCTTTCAGGGCGAACCAGATTGGTATATTTGGTGGAATAATAATCCGTACTGGCATTCGATGAGAGTGTGTACTGATCCAGACGACGCTGAAATTCATCGCCTTTAATATTTTCAGTCCCTTTAAAGGCTAAATGTTCTAATAGATGTGCCAGACCACCCTTCCCCTGCGGATCGTTCAATGAACCGGTGAAATAGACCGTATTCATAAAAGTCTTATTTTCTTTGTCATTTGGTGCAAGGACAATTCTTAAACCATTATCCAGTTTATATTCTTCAATATTTTGTTCTGTTTTTACCAATACCGGTTGAGCAAAACTGAGCGTCGCTGCGCCCATTAAAAACATGGAAAGTGTTAATTTTTTAAAACGTAGTGACATTCTGGATCCAGCAAATTTAAACATGAACTTTTTATTCAGTGAACATCATAGAGAATGACTCTCTTGTTGTGAGTTGTATTTTTATAAAAGCTGCTGTTCACAACAGCTTTTAGATATTCTATCTGATTAAAGCAGAATTTCAGCTTTCATATACAGCTTGCCATAACCTGAAATTTCAATCCGGTCATTATCCTGTATCTCACAATACAGCACACCACCCCGGCTTGATCCCTGATAAACAACCAGCTGCTGTTTTCCGAGTTTTTCTGCCCAGATCGGTACGATTCCGGTATGAATTGAACCCGTCACCGGATCTTCATTAATACCATTACTTGGCGCGAAATAACGCGATACACAGTCATACTGTTCTGCACCCGCCGTTAAGGCGACATCCAGCAATGCGCCAGTCGCAGTAATCGCGGTACGGCGATCATTGACCTGTTTCAGTAATTCAAAATCCGGAGCCTCATCCAGCACATCCTGTACCGACTCATATTCGATAATATAGGCCTGTTCATTTAAATAGACATTTTTAAAAGATTTGGTCAAAGCTCCACGCAACATAGCAGGATATTCATCGACCAAAACTGCCCGACGGATCGGGAAGTTCATACGGATTTTGCCATCTTCATCTTGACTAACTATAAAAATACCGAGATTTTTTACATGAAATCGAATGGTTTTATGCGAGGTATAATCCAGAAATAATACAAAGCTGCTGGCCAAGGTTGCATGCCCACAGAAATCAACTTCTTTCGTTGGCGTAAACCAGCGAATTTCATAGTTTTCTGCATCAATGGTCTTCACAAAGGCAGTTTCAGATAAATTATTTTCCAGCGCAATGTTTTGCATCAGGCTCTCATCCAGCCACTCATCCTGCACAATCACCGCAGCGGGATTGCCCTTGAATAGCTCCGTAGTGAACGCATCCACTTGATACATTTTCATTGCTTAAACTCCTTTTGTTTAGCGCTTTAGTTTAAAAGCTTTTTTCGCCAAAAAAATTTATATATGTTAATAAGCCAATAAGTGCATAATTTTTAGCACGTACATTTGTTTATTTTAAGGTTTGCAATGTCTAATCCCCATCTGAAAGCTGTACCCTTGGAAAAATCCTATCGTTTGCTCAATCATGGTCCAACGGTGCTGGTTTCTGCCCAGGATCAGGAAAATACGGATGTTATGGCCGCAGCCTGGGCTTGTGCACTAGAATTCCAGCCAGCCAAAGTCACTGTAGTTTTAGATAAAAGTACCAAAACCCGCAAAATTATTGAAAATTCTGGTTACTTTGCTTTGCAAGTTCCCACGCTTAAACAGCTGAACATGGTGCAAGCCGTTGGAACGATCAGCATGCATGATCAACCCGATAAGTTAGAACAATGTGGTGTGGAACTGTTCCAGTTTGATCAGTCAGACATTCCGGTTGTAAGGGGTTGTGCAGCCTGGCTGCTGTGTGAACTGATTCCTGAACCCCATAATCAGCAAACTCATGACCTGTTTATTGGCAAGGTCATTACGGCTTATGCTGACGAGCGCGTGTTCCGTGATGGACACTGGTATTATCAGGACGTGGAGCGTGAATGGCGCAGCATTCACCATATTGCAGGGGGGCATTTTTATAGCATTGGTGATCCGGTTTCAGCGGATGATATAGACTGATCACCCAACCTATACACTCTTAAAATCAGATACATGAATCATCCATAAACATCGATCCAGCATCTGCATATGCCGGGTAATTATGCTAATTTACTAAATAACTTCAAACGGTTTAACTGAAATGATGCCTTTCAAAATTCACTGTATAGACGTCAAAAATATCTTACAGAACTATATCTGGCTGCTGGAACATACAGACTCCAAACAGGTCGTGGCTGTTGATCCCACGGAAGCTGGTCTGGTACAGGAATATTGCCAGCAGTATAGGCTGGAACTGGCGCAGATCTGGTTAACCCATTGGCATAAAGACCATATTGGCGGTGTTCCTGAACTGATTCAGGATAAAAACATTCCGGTATATGGTCCTCGTGAGGAATTGAGTAAAATTCCATTCATCAGCCATCCTCTAGAGCATGAAGATGAATTCAATTTTCATGGTATCGATGTCAGCATCATCAGTGTACCGGGACACACTTTAGGCCACATTGTCTACTTTATCGATGCGCTAGATGTGCTGTTCTGCGGTGATACCCTGTTTGCAATGGGCTGTGGACGGGTGTTTGAAGGTACTTTTGAACAGATGTACCACTCTCTATCCCGTCTGGCTGCATTACCCCCGCGCACCAAGGTGTACTGTACACATGAATATACACTTTCCAATGCCCAGTTTGCACTGCATGCAGAACCGGATAATCTGGAAATTCAGGAGCGCCATGAACAGGTTGAACGTCTGAGAATGCTAGGCCAATGCACCTTACCCAGCACGATTGAAATTGAACTTAAAACCAATCCTTTCTTGCGTGCAGACAGCGTTGAAGAATTTGCCCGTTTAAGAACCTTGAAAGACAATTTCTAATTAGGGTTTTTATAGAATCTGATTGCTTTGCGCGTAGGCATCCAGCTCTGCTTGGGTCACAACGCGTAAAGCATGAATTTCATCCACCCGAACCAGTAATAAACCGCCCAGTGCTGGCTGATAACGTCTTGCGCTCCCGAATGGCGTATATGCCACTTGAGACTGTACGGTAAATTCAATCCAGTCCTCATGTCCCAACATGACAGCAACCGGTGTCTGATCCTCTTGCTGCATACGTTCAATGCAATCCTTTACATACTGTTCAATATTTACTTGTGTCATATTCAGACTCACTATTTTTTGCAAGTATAAATTATTCTACACATTGATCGAGGACCACTTATTGCAAAAAATGGTCAACCAGATGATTGCTGCAATCTCTACCCAAATTGAAATGAATAACAATTCGACCAGTTGTAGACTCCCCCTAGTTGCAACATACTCAAAACTTTATAATGCGTAAATTTCAGTCAATCAGAGTGCGATTTCTAATATTTAGTTACAACATCCAAAAGCATTCATAAATCATAAATTTAGCTATTTATTAGTGAAAGTTCATCCAATTATTTGTCTATAAAAAAAGCATTTTCAGGAAATTTAAAGAATTTTTAAAATTTGCCCCTTTAAAAATTTTTTATTCACCCTAATTTATTAAGGAACAGTGATGAAGGAGTTATCTCGTGAAAAAAGTGGTGAAAGCAAAAAATCTTCTGGCATTCCGTCTATGGCTTGAAAAATTGGGGTATTCCGTACGTACCTTGGCAGACAACCGTGGTTTTACATTTAGTTTTAAAAAAGAATACGGTCTGGTGACCTGTGATCTCTCTGGCAATACCCTTGCGATGCAATTGGGTGAAGAATTCGAAGACCATTTGAAGGCTTAATTTGCGTTACTTTTAACGCGAAAGATCAATTCAAACATCTTAAGTTAACGCCAAGCTAGCCCATTTCGATGGGCTTTTTTTATAGCTATAAAATTTCAGGCGAAAAAAAACAAGGCATCAACCTTGTCTCTTTTGAGTGGTGGGGACGGAGAGACTCGAACTCTCACACCTCGCGGCGCTGGAACCTAAATCCAGTGCGTCTACCAATTTCGCCACGTCCCCATCGGGTACCAACTTATCGCTGGATTTCTCAAACTTTAATGGCAGAGGATCAAGGATTCGAACCTTGACGAACGGTTTTGGAGACCGTCATGCTACCATTACACCAATCCTCTACTCGACCATCTCTACTCATTCTCATAAGTAAATTTGGTGGGGACGGAGAGACTCGAACTCTCACACCTCGCGGCGCTGGAACCTAAATCCAGTGCGTCTACCAATTTCGCCACGTCCCCGATGGCTGTGTATATTATAGAGATCATTTCCCTTTGACAAGCCACTTTACAAGCAATTAGAGTCTAATCTGCTATAAATTAAGCAGTTAAATCTATTTTTTTATTTTTCATCAAATTAATACAGAGAAATGCATCATTTTTATTCTTTTTCTATAAATCGATTCATTACAATCATTTTTCTGTCTCCTCAGCTCGTTCACTTAACTATAGCGAATCAGAAGTTTCTTTATCGTTTCGATTCCAATCACTTGGTCTAATAAAGACTCATTCATCTACCCTGCCAAATTTCAGGCAAAAAAAAACAAGGTATTCAACCTTGTTTTTTAAAATCTGGTGGGGATAGAGAGACTCGAACTCTCACGCCCAGAAGGCGCTGCGACCTGAACACAGTGCGTCTACCAATTCCGCCATATCCCCGCTGAACTGTATATTATAGAGATCAAGCTTTATTGACAAGCGCTTAAATAAGCAATAAAGCCTTATTTAATCAAAAATTAAGCAATTAACTTATCCAAGCATTTTGATAGTCAGATTTTAAAAATTAAAAACAATTTGATCCAAAAACTTTTATTCATTCAGATTTTTTCAATTGCCCATTTTGAGTGCGCTTAAATAAGTAATAATACATATGGTCAATCATTATTAATTCTATGATTTAAAAAATAATAAATCTTGGCTCTTTTTACCAACTAGATTCCTTATAAAAACTGGCTACCCTTTTCTATCTCCAAATGAGCAAGAGTTATCTTTTTATGCATTAAACTCTTTGGCTTTTTTCTAGATGATTGATATAGAGTTTAAAAGAACCGTATGTTTTTTTCAAAGACCGAATCAGAGAGGAAAGCTTGCCGTTAAATTTCAGGCGAAAAAAAACAAGGCATCAACCTTGTCTCTTTTGAGTGGTGGGGACGGAGAGACTCGAACTCTCACACCTCGCGGCGCTGGAACCTAAATCCAGTGCGTCTACCAATTTCGCCACGTCCCCATCGGGTACCAACTTATCGCTGGATTTCTCAAACTTTAATGGCAGAGGATCAAGGATTCGAACCTTGACGAACGGTTTTGGAGACCGTCATGCTACCATTACACCAATCCTCTACTCGACCATCTCTACTCATTCTCATAAGTAAATTTGGTGGGGACGGAGAGACTCGAACTCTCACACCTCGCGGCGCTGGAACCTAAATCCAGTGCGTCTACCAATTTCGCCACGTCCCCGATGGCTGTGTATATTATAGAGATCATTTTAGCCTGACAAGAACTTTTTCATAAAACGCTTATCATTTGATTAAATAAAAAACAAAGTATTGATTTTTGTATTTTTATCAGTCGATTACAATTAACAAAACAGCTTTAATCTCTTCAAAATCAGCAACCCTAGCCGACTTATGCCGAGCAAGCATGCCTTTTAACACAGTTTTAAAAGACCTAAATTTTTCTGGAAGATTAATTTCCAATCGTTGACAGTGTAGATAAGCCCAGTCCTCATAATTTCCAGCACCAAGTCGTCTCTGACTTAACCATTCCAGCCAGATGATTCCTAATGCATAAATATCCGATTGAATCGTTTTTGCTTCGGCGTGAAATAATTCTGGCGCCATATAACGTGGTGTTGCATCTAATGTTGGAGGTGATTCATCCGAGATTCGATATGCGTGTTCAAAATCAATCAGACAGACCCGCCCGTTGCACTGGACAAAATGTTCTGCTTTTAAATCATGATGGAGATAACCATATTGATATAACTGCATCACAGCATCCAAGGCTGCAAGCAAATGTTTCTGAATCTCAGACACGCTTAAATCAGCCGGATCAATCGCAAAATGAGAAGGACAATCCTGTAGCAAGATGCCCTGTTGAAAAATTTCACCAGCAATAGTGATCTCTGAATTAATCAGTAAATGCGGCGCCAGAAATTTAGCTTTTGAGTTAGTAGAAAGCGCCTGATAAAAACCGAATTCATTTTCAAAACTACGCTGACTATATACAGTTGAGTTTTTCGCTTGCACCTTAAGCCAGTAAATTTCTTCACCTAAGCTACCTTTATAGAGCCGACGGCCAAAAGCCAGACTTCGCGGCTTTGTGTTGAGTTCAAATTTTATCTGGTTTAGGTCATGACTAGATATCAACTGGAATATATTCTTCTTTCTGCTGTTCAGGTGCATGTTGATAGGTTAAAAGTTCCAGACAATGCTGTATGGTTTTCCCTACCCGCTCCTGGGTTTCAATCATGGAGATTTTCGGCCAGGTGGCACGTTCGCCTTCACGTTGCAGGATTTTAAACAGGTGTGGACGTGGGTTTTGCAACATATAAGTATAATGACGCAGACCATATTTGCCGACAATATTCACATCACCATAATAACGCTGATCGACTACACCATAACCATGATCCAGCAAACGGCGTACAGGCGGTACACTTCCCACCCGCTCACGAGTAAAGTCCATCATGCCTTTGGCAAACACCTTGCCTTGGCGTCGTGCAATTCGTTGTGGCCAGCTCAGCATATCCTTACGGAATCGGGCTGCATCGTCCTGCATGAAAGGCACAATGTGCGGGTTTACCTGACTGGCGATGGTATAGTTAATATTGTACAGCCGTGCCATTTTCTCCTGTGGAAAATCACTGCGTACACTACCATCGACCCAACGTGTCGAGGACATATAGGGTGTGAATTTGCCATCATTGCGCTTACTGGTCAGGCGCACAGGTGGAAATAGAATCGGTACAGCACAGGATGCGAGTACTGCACTCCAGACCAATAGATCCGGTGCAGTATAAGCATTCATAATCCGTGCATCTTGAGTCGCATCATAAGGTGCAACGGCAACATTAATATGTAAGCCTGATTTTTTAAGGGCTTCATCAAAAGTGAGATTACCTAAATTTTCAATCAGGAATTTTTTTAGGTATTTCACATCTGCCAGACCGCCATTACCCTTCATCAACTCACGGAAATTCCGAAAATGAAAGGCCTCATTAAAGAAATTGTGTCCCTGAAGAATATCTGGATATTCAGATGGCTTGGATACCCCCAACATGGCTGTCATGATGGCACCAGCACTCGAACCCGATACCACTTTCGGCATCAAATCCTGTTCCATTAACGCCTTACACACACCAGTATGAAATAGTCCCAGCGTTGAACCGCCAGAAAACATCAGCGCTGGCTGACCATAAGCACGCTGGCAACGTTCGAAATATTCTATTTTTTCTTCGAGCGTCAGACATTCACATTCTTGCGAAGCGATATAAGCCAGTCCTTTACTTACTTCTTCAACATAATCTTCAATAATTTTTTTAGTGCCAACATAAGTTTCTATAAATAATAAAGGATGCGCGATATTGGCAATGTCATAACTGAGCCCTTCTCGCAAGATATGCATCAGATCACGAGTACGCTTTTGCAGGCGGTATCGTCGAAGTTTGCCCAGACGATGAGAGATCACTTCTGCATCAAAATAATCGGAAGAGTTATCAAGCTTCCATTCCTGCGCACCTGATTCTTCATCCAATTTTAACGCAATGCATTTCCACTCCTCATAAGTTTCCGCAGTTTGCAATTGTTGCTTTAATTTCTTGATGCGATAAGCCTGATGAGGATTAATCTGATGAGTAAAATCTGTTAACAACATGCTATGCGTGATCCTTATGTTTATTTTTGCTGCTACAAGATCTGTCACATACTTAAATTAAGCAGATCATATGTGCGGGACAATAGCGAAAAATCTCCTTTCTTGGGCAAATTATAACATTTTTCTAGCTTTGACTGCTTTTTTTGCAGTGGTAGTATCATGAGCATAATTTAAATGCGTAATCCGAGATCATGGCTACAATTGATTTACCCGACCATATTCTAAATACCCTTTCCACTGTCCTTCAGCAGCTTCAGCAAAGCCTGCCGGAAGTTAAAACCGTACCGGATTTCTCTGCTTATGCCTACAAATGGCAAGATGGCCAACTCAAACCAATTCATAAGCTGAGATCGATTCAACTGGCTGATTTGAAAGGAATTGAAAAGCAAAAAGAGAAAGTGATTCAGAATACCTTACAGTTTCTAAATAACCTGCCTGCCAATGATGTACTGCTCACCGGTTCGCGTGGTACAGGTAAGTCCTCTATTGTTCGTGCCCTGCTCACTGAATATGCTGATCAAGGCTTACGTCTGATTGAAATTGAACGTGATGATTTATCAGATCTGCCCGAAATCCAGAAACTCATCGCTGACCGTCCGGAAAAGTTCATTGTCTATTGTGATGACCTGGCTTTTAATGCCGAAGATGAAAATTACCGTAGTTTAAAAAGTGTATTAGATGGTTCATTGCAATCCGGTTCCAGTAATTTTGTGATTTATGCAACCAGTAACCGTCGTCATTTACTGCCAGAATTTATGCATGAAAATATGCCCGTTACTAAAGTAGATGTTCCGCAATATACCGAATTACATCCTCAAGAAGCGATCGAAGAGAAAATTTCTTTATCAGACCGTTTTGGTATGTGGCTATCTTTTTACCCGATGGATCAAAATCTTTATCTGGAAATTGTGGAACATTATTTAATACAAGCAGATATGGAACTTACTACAGAAACTCGTGCTGAAGCCCTACGCTGGTGTCAGGCACGCGGTCAACGTTCAGGACGTGCTGCCTATCAGTTTTCCAAGCACTGGATTGGTTCAACCCAACTAAATGCCTCTTAACAGCTTGAAAGCGACCGGTTTAGGTCGCTTTTTTCATATAAATCATTTATATAATAATGACACTCAAAAGAAAATAAAAATTATGGATGTCGGCGCAGTTCTCATTCAACTTAAGCCCTTACACATGCAGCAAGTTCATGACTGGCAGCGCACTTTAAAAGCACGTCAAGACGAAGTAATTGAAACGCTTAAGGCTGAACAGGTTCATGTCGAGTCCTGGTTTTATCTGCAACTTCATGGTCAGGACTATTTAATTGCATATATGCACGCCGACAACATTCAAAAAGCGCAAAATATTGCAAAACTCAGTACTTTCCCAATTGACCAAGTGCATAAACAGTTTAAAACTTCATGGCAGGCGGTTTATCCCGCTGAATTGTTATTGGATACTACAGCGACCTGATTTATTACCCTGGCTATTTAAGGAGTTTTATAATAGACCTCTTTCATAAATCATTTTTTGCTCAGTTCCAAGTTGTAGATTCCAGCGATTAAATTGAATCTCAAACCAAGCCTTTTACCTCTATTTCGATAACGCTCAGCAAGGATTTTGAAGGTTTTCAGGCTGCCAAATACATGCTCAATTCCGATTCTTCTTTTATTGATTTCCTGATTATAGATTTTCAATTCAGGATCCAATTTACAGTGTCTTTTGGCTTTGTTGCACAAACCTATCTGTAAAGGCTTTTTTAGCGATATAATT
>NZ_QMBM01000001.1:1336670-1344221 GCF_003289665.1 Acinetobacter sp. SM1B | reverse complement strand
ATCATCTGCTACCACAGAGAGTCTATAAATAACAGTGCGTAAGTCCTATTTTCTAAGAAGTTTGTTCTTATTTGTGATGTTGGATTTTTCGCAGCTATAAAAAAAGCAAACCCGAAGGTTTGCCCTTTTCTCAAAATTACAGTTTATTCTTCTGAATCATCTTCAGCTGGTACTTCATTTTGCTCCAGTGAGGCATCAAAGATCAGAATTGCTTTACCATCCGTTTCGATCATGCCTTGCTCTTCAAGGGTTTTCAGTACGCGACCGACCATTTCACGGGAACAACCTACAATACGGCCAATTTCCTGACGGGTAATACGGATCTGACGGCCATTTGGCAAGATCATCGCTTCAGGCTGAGCTGAAAGATCAATCAGACAACGTGCGATACGACCAGAAACATCAATAAATGCCAGGTCAGTTACTTTACGTGTCGTATTCTTCAGACGGCGAACCAGTTGGGCAAAGACCGCATAACTCAAGTCAGGATATTGTTTGCTCAGTTCATGGAAGTTTTCGTAGCTAATCTCTGCAATTTCACAAACGTCACGCGTACGCACTTCTGCAGTACGTTGTGGATTTGCTTCGAATAAGCCCATTTCCCCAAAAAAGTCACCCGCGTTCAAATATGCCACGACAATTTCACGCTCATCATCTTCACGAAGAATGATCGATACAGACCCCTTCAGAATCAAATATAAAGATTTAGATTCTGTTCCTGCATCAACGATCGTTGTACGTTTTGGGTAACGGTTGATATATGCACGTTTTAATAATGCCTTCACGGATTCTGGCAATTGTCCCGGAGAAAGTGCATCTGTGCTTAATTGTGAAAAGTTTGAAGTCATGCTAGCAGTTCCAAATAAGGATAATTTTTAGATCGCACAAGACCTAATGTGAACTTGTCACACAGTGGGAATGAAATTCCTTATCAACCCAATTTATGTTAGTGTACAGTTACTTCGTAAATTTATAGCTTTTTTTAGGTAGTTGCAATGCAAACAAGCGTTCATTGGTTAGAGAATGTTGCTTTTGAAGCAAAAACGCAAAGTGGTCACAGTATCGTCATGGACGGATCGCCAGAATACGGTGGTGAGAACCGTGGTCCTCGTCCAATGGAACTTCTATTAACCGGTTTGGGTGGTTGTGCTTCGTTTGATATTGTCACCATTTTAAAGAAAGCGCGTCAGGACATTACTGATGTTCGCTGTGAACTCAATGCAGAACGTGCCGACGCGATTCCTGCAGTATTTACGAAGATTCACCTGCATTTTGTGGTGACAGGTAAAGGCATTAAAGAGAAACAAGTGGCTAAGGCTGTCGAGCTTTCTGCCGAAAAATACTGCTCAGCCAGCAAAATGCTATCTGATGGCGGTGTGGAAATTACGCACGATTTTGAAATTATTGAAGCTGAATAATCCGGCTGATCTAGTTATAAAAGCGGTCACTTAGACCGCTTTTTCTTTATCTGTTATTTGATATCAGACCAACACCATTTTAAGAAGTCAAATAAGTTGAACCATCCTCAAAAATCACCTGCTTTTCAGGCCATCTAAGAGCCGCTAATTTGCTTGAAAATTCTCGTTGCTGCTGCCGATCCAGATAGCGTTTCCCGACTGAATAATCCACACAGAACACATTTTGCTTATGCCCAAACCACTGTAGCGGATCAATCTGCTGAAACAGGCCAGCTTTCACTTCAGCCAAGTCAAATTTACGCCAGTAATGACCAATAATGACGGGAATATCCTCCTGATAATCCTCCCACCAAGGCAGACGGTCTTTCATACGCCATTTGCCGCCGGCATAAATGGGCTTATCTGTCATATATTCGGCACCAGAGGTCAATACTTTGATTGGATTATACATCTGCTCAATCCATTCCTTTTGTGCCAGATATTTCAGCCAGGGAATATCGCTATTCGGATCAGTGAGCGCTTCACGAAACTGCTCTGCTTCTTGGCATGCCTGTTCTGTAATACCTGCATCATTAATGTGTTGCTGGGTCTGCTGGACAAAATGTTCATAGGCTTCAAGTAAATGCAGCTTGTCCAGTGCTTTTAGTTGTTGAATGGAGTGTGTATCCCAGCAGGCATGCCCAACCCGAATTTGATCTGATTCCAGTGCAATGGGTAAAGTTTGCAGAAATTGTAGAATCCACTGCTGGTCTTCTGGCGTAGCAGGTACAGAGTAAAAAGATTTATGGTCATCCATATGCGGTGAGCCAAAATACCAGCCATTGCCTTCACGATAGGATTGATTTAGCAGGTTCAGCTCATGGTTGCCCAGCACACAGTAGGCCTGGCCCCGCTCCATTAGAATCTTCACTTGCTGAATTACCGCGACGCTGTTTTGCCCACGGTCACAAAGATCACCCACAAAGATCAGCTTACGCTGTTCTGGATGCTCACCTTTAAGATTATAGCCCATGACATGTAAGAGACTGTTTAAGGCGTCGATCTCACCATGAATATCACCCACAATGTCGAACCGATCTCCCTGAATAGGCTGGATGAACTGATATGACATTCAGATACCTCCTCGACATTTGAGTCCTGCAATTACTCAGCCTGAGTATTAATCTAATTCTTTCAATATATTCATTATATTGTCTATACCTTTAATCGGGTGTTCAAGCTAAATTTTTGGGGCGTTCAAAACGAACCATCTTCTTATCTATATGAAATGGCTGTTTATTCATTTCACCTATAGCTCTAAAGGCTGATGCTTCGACAATAAAGCATCCCTTTAGTTTTCATCATGGTAAATAAAAACCGGTGCCTAAGCACCGGTTTTTATTTCAGTTCACTAAGCTGATAATCAGTGCAGCTTCTAATTAAGCCTGTAGTGATTCAATGATCTGGTTCAATGTCGCACTTGGACGCATTACAGCATTTACTTTCGCAGGATCAACTGCGTAGTAACCACCGATGTCTACAGTTTTACCTTGAACAGTATTCAGTTCTTCAACGATTTTCGCTTCGTTTTCAGCCAAGGCTTGTGCGATAGGCGCGAATTTCGCTTTCAATTCTGCATCTTGATCTTGTGTAGCAAGCTCTTCAGCCCAGAATTTAGCCAGGTAGAAGTGGCTACCACGGTTGTCTAACTCGCCAGTACGACGTGATGGAGACTTGTCATTGTCAAGCAATTTACCAGTCGCAGCATCAAGTGTGTTTGCAAGTAGTTTCGCACGTGGATTATTTTCTTTAATACCCATTTCTTCTAGAGAAACAGCAAGTGCCAGGAACTCGCCTAAAGAATCCCAACGTAAGTGGTTTTCTTCTACCAGCTGTTGTACATGCTTAGGTGCAGAACCGCCCGCACCAGTTTCGTACATGCCGCCACCCGCCATTAATGGCACGATAGAAAGCATTTTCGCAGAAGTACCCAGTTCCATGATTGGGAACAAGTCAGTCAGGTAGTCACGCAGGATGTTACCAGTTACTGAAATAGTATCCAGGCCACGAGCAACACGTTCAAGCGTATAACGCATCGCACGTACTTGAGACATAATCTGGATGTCTAAACCGTCAGTATCATGATCTTTCAAGTAAGTTTGAACTTTCTTGATCAGTTCGTTTTCGTGTGGACGGTACGGGTCAAGCCAGAAGATTGCAGGCATGCCAGAGTTACGTGCACGCGTTACAGCAAGTTTTACCCAGTCGCGGATCGGTGCGTCTTTCACCTGACACATACGCCAGATATCACCTTCTTCCACGTTTTGAGACATCAACACTTCACCTGTTTCAAGATCAGTGATGTTCGCAATACCTGCTTCAGGAATTTCGAAAGTCTTGTCATGTGAACCGTATTCTTCAGCTTTTTGCGCCATCAAACCAACGTTAGGTACAGTACCCATTGTACGTGGATCGAAGTTACCATTCCATTTACAGAAATTGATCATTTCCTGGTAAATACGCGCGAAAGTAGACTCAGGCATTACCGCTTTACAGTCATAAGGTTTGCCGTCAGCACCCCACATTTTGCCACCACCACGAATCATTGCAGGCATAGAAGCATCTACAATTACGTCGTTTGGAGAATGGAAGTTAGTGATACCTTTCGCAGAATCAACCATTGCAAGCGCTGGACGGTGTTCTTGACAAGCGTGTAAGTCACGGATGATTTCTTCACGTAAAGAAGTGGGAAGTGTTTCAATCTTTTCGTAAAGTCCAGCCATACCGTTGTTTACGTTAATGCCTAGCTCATCAAACAGTTTACCGTGTTTCTCAAACGCTTCTTTGTAGTAAATGCGCACACAGTGACCGAATACGATTGGGTGTGACACTTTCATCATGGTCGCTTTAACGTGTAGAGAGAACAGGATGCCTGCTTCTTTACAGTCATCTAATTCTTTTTCATAGAAGTCACAAAGCGCTTTTTTGCTCATGAACATGGAGTCAATGATTTCGCCGTCTTGAAGCGCAACTTTTGGCTTAAGAACAATGGTTTCACCAGACTTAGTGATCAATTCCATTTTCACGTTACGTGCGCGGTCTAAAGTCATCGACTTTTCACCGTGGTAGAAGTCACCTTCGTCCATATGTGAAACGTGAGTTTGTGACCACTGTTTCCACTCGCTCATAGAGTGCGGATGTTTTTTCGCGTAGTTTTTAACGGCAGTTGGGGCACGACGGTCAGAGTTACCTTCACGTAATACCGGGTTTACAGCAGAACCGAGGCATTTACCGAAACGTGCTTTAAGTGCTTTTTCTTCTTCAGTAGTTGGGTTTTCTGGGTAATCAGGAATTGCATAGCCCTTAGACTGAAGCTCTTTAATACATGCTGTTAACTGAGCTACAGAAGCACTGATATTAGGTAGTTTAATAATATTTGTGCTTGGATCTTGTGTAAGACGGCCTAGCTCAGCAAGGTTGTCAGCTACTTTCTGTTCTTCAGTCAGGTAGTCTGAGAATTCTGCGAGCACGCGTGCTGCAACAGAGATGTCAGTTTTGACAATCTCAACGCCAGCAGGCTTAGTAAAGGTCTCAATGATCGGCAGTAGTGAGTAGGTCGCCAACAATGGCGCCTCGTCGGTCAGTGTGTAAATGATTGTTGACTTTCCACCAGCCATATATAGCCCCTTGCGTTTGATAGAGTTTTGAGGATCAAGCTTTTGACTCAGACCCTGTGAACCGATATGTTTGCATTAAACCTTGAGAGTATCGTATCTCCTTGCTTTACAGTCAACGAAATATCATTTCAAGTTGTGATTTTGCTGAAAAATTATACAATTTGTTGCAATTTTCTATTGATTATAATCCACTCAATTTCCTCATCTTTCATATACAAAAAATCTATTATTCTTATTCTGCCTATTTTTAAAGAATATTTAGCAGTTTTTCTAATATATAGTTTTTTTAGAGCTGATAAGTTCTAATGAATCCTTAGGTTTACTCAGGTTATTCACCGTATAGAAAATAGCTTTTTTATAAATACCTTTACTTTAAAAAGCCAAATAGACTATTCACCATCATCATTTTTAGCCCTATTTCAGGGCAATCAAAGTTTTTAACTATTAAAAGAGACAAAAAAACGATGAACAGATTTGTTCAGTGTTGGACTTAATGACAGACTACTTGAAACATCTTGGTCAATTTAAACAAAATCTGAATATGGTAGTGAAAATGATGATTTTACTGTTTTTAATTTTATTCTGATTATAGTGTTTTAGATGAATAAATCGGCAAATTTAAGCTAAAAAATATACTTTTTTATTTATCAGTAATCTACTCCAGGATTGTAATTTTGAGATGTTCATAAGGGGTGTTGCTCTACTTTTAACACAATAAATTATTGTAGATATTTGTTATAAAAAAGCCTTCAGCTATAAAACTGAAGGCGGAAAGAAGTCACGTAAAAGAAAGTCATTTAGATAGCAAATTAAAGTAATTCAATTAAAGTTAATATAGTTAGCTATCAGTACACATCCTAGCGATCATGTTCTGATGGACGTGGTTTGATTCAATATTAAAGAGCAACAGGCCTTGTTGTTTATTGCTCTTTTCTAGATTTATGAACCAGTATTAATGCTTAGGTTATTTTCCAATCCTGTCTTTTATTTAATGCCCTTTATAGCGTCCCGGTCGATGATTAATCGCCAGAAAACTTCCCATGATCACTGCTGCCAGAATTGACCAAAGCACTTTATCAAATGGCACAATCCAGAGTGCAAGTAGCACCACCATACAGTCAATTACCATCTGTACATTGCCTGCTTTCATACCCCACTTTTCCTGTGCATATAGGGAAATGATGGTTGCACCACCGAGACTGGATTTATGTCGGGCCAAGAACAGCACACCGGTTCCCATCAGAAAGCCACCTGCAATCGCGGCAAAAGCTGGATGCAAATAATCAATATGCAAATACCGAGGTGCAATAAAGGTAATCAGTGAGAGTAAAGCGACAGAAATAAAAGTCTTAAGCGTAAATTCCCTGCCAATATATTTCCAGGCAAACCAGTAAAAAGGAATATTGATCACAAAATAAATCAGACTGAAAGACCAGCCTGTAGCATAATGCAGCACAAAAGCAAGCCCTGCGGTACTCCCGGTCAATAAACCCGCTTGAGCAAACATGGTCATACAGATACTGACAAACAGAGAACCTGAAAATAAGGCCTGTAGGTCTTCAAACGCAGTATGTTTTCTGGTCTCCTGCGGTGTAGGACGACGCGTCGGGTAAATCACCCGAGGATTAGATTGAATTGCCATATACGCTAACCTTTAAAACTCTTTTTCGCTTGTGGCGAAGCCGAGGGTTTAATTTAGGCTCTGCACTTCTGGCACAGAACCTGACGGTATGTTGTTATTGCAATTTACTTGCCAGCAACAGGCACCAAAACTGATTTTTATATGAAATTTATCATTCTCTATGTCATAAGATATTTGGCACTAGGCTTAGATTAATACATTGATCTGTCCAGGAGAAAAAGAAATTGTGAACTAATGCTTCTAAACAAGTATTAACATTTATAAAGCACTTATTAGGATTATTAGCGAGTTATTAAAATCCCTTACATCGGCAACAATTTTTTAAATCAGCCGAGCTATAAATACAACAGACTTGGGAGGTTGGGTTTTTATAATAGAAAAAATATCCAATAACGTGATTCATGAAGAAGTAGGTAAACTCTTATGGCAAATCCAGATGAAAACAAAGAACTTGAGGAAGCATTGAACGAAGAATTTCCTGAGGAGGAATTAGACCCGCAAGAAAAGCAGGATCGGGAAATTCAACGTGGTCAATTAGGTGTAGATAAAGATCCCCAAGTTAAACGCGACCAGATCCGTCAAAGACATGAGGATGAAGAAGATGAGAATCCCTAGCTAATCATCTTTATGGTATTGCAGGCCTTTAGCATTATATTTGGCTTGAACTACCCTACCCCCTGAAAAATCCTGAAAATACAGAGCTGTCCCTCTGCTTTGGATACTTTTTGAAAAACCCATCCTATTGTAGAACATGAGCGACATGATCAAAATCAGAATAGTCTAGTGCGTGTCCTCATTTGAAGAATTGGTTTTAAATACTTAAAATCCTCCTTTG
>NZ_QMBM01000001.1:1191270-1336570 GCF_003289665.1 Acinetobacter sp. SM1B | reverse complement strand
CCTTTAAATTAATTAGGTGGTTTATGTCGCACTTCAAGTTTTACTCTGCCTTAGATAAATAGATTGAAAGCCTATCCACACAATATCACTTGTATGAAAAAATAATAAGATAAATGATAAATTTATAATAATAAAAACTAAATGTCTTGATAAAAAAGCTAAGACTTGGGAGGTACTAATAAATTTATTTATTAATTTTAAAAAACTTTGATAGTATGAAATTACTACCGCCCCTATTATAGAGCCCAATGCGCCAATTAATATTGTATAGGCTAAAGAATTTTCATCAAAAAAATTCATTTTAGATTCCGTAAAATAATTTCTGACCAACTATCTAAAGAGTTATAGTTAACTTTAAGAAATTCTATATTTTCAATTTTTAAGTTTGAAAATAATTTTTTTTCTTTTGTTGATATACTACCAATATCTTTAAGTAATACTTTATAAACTAAACCAAGATGCTGAGCACCGATTTCTGTACTATCATCATATAATAGTCCAAGTTGAGAGACCTTTATTAATTGGGTACTATCTATATTAACTTCTTCAAATAACTCCCTTAATACAAAGGGAAAATCAGAAGAAGTATCTAAACAATCAAATAATGTAAAGAATTCCTCATATAGAATATGCCCCCCAAAATTTATACATTTTTTATTATAATTAAGCCTTTTTTCAGGTTGATAATTCGTTTTATAAAAGGTAATTATATTATCTTTACAATCTCCTACAACAAAACATGAGACTAGCTGAACTATACTATGATCCTGCTCAGCTACTGATCTCTGCATTGGCTTTATTATTGTTTTAAAATTAGATTCACTAAAATCAATATATTTAAATTTATTTTTGATATTAAAATTTAAGATATTTTCGATTGGAAATACGGAAATTATTTCATCAAGAGGACTAATTTTTGTTGCGCTTGTTGGATAAACCTCGGAGTATCTTTCAGTTTTTAACCACTCTCTTAATCCGAACTTATTTGATGCAGTTTTGAAAACAAAGAATTTTCACCATTGAGTAAAATATTATCTATCAAATAATCATAGATTATTTCTTCTCCTAACATTAAAGATAAAGAGATTTCTGCACTCGTAATCGGTACATTTTTTGACTTTAGGATAGATAAAATTGCTACATCATTCATATTTTCTAGTGTATCAAAAAAGACTAATTTTAAATATATTTATTCAACTATCCAGATTATTTTTATAGCCTTTTAGATAAGTTAAGCTTTTCTATTTAAGTTTAATAAAATAAGGACTGATAAATCAGCCCTTATTTTCAACTACTTAATCAATTAAGACAACTGAGCAGCAGCAATTTTCTTGGTATCTACATTTTCAGCAGCATCTGTATATTCAGACATTTGATCGAAGTTCAAGTACTTGTAAATGTCAGCAGACATGCTGTCGATTTGAGAAGCGTATTGTTGATACTCTTCTGGAGTTGGTAATTTACCAAGAACCGCAGCAACAGATGCAAGCTCAGCAGAAGCCAAGTAAACGTTTGCACCTTGACCTAAACGGTTCGGGAAGTTACGTGTAGAAGTAGATACTACAGTTGTGTTCGGTGCTACACGTGCTTGGTTACCCATACATAATGAACAACCTGGCATTTCAGTACGCGCACCCGCTTTACCATAAATGTTGAAGAAACCTTCTTCCATTAACTGGTGTTCGTCCATACGCGTTGGAGGAGCCAACCATAGACGAGTAGATAAAGAACCGCCAGGAACTTTGTCTAATAACTTACCAGCTGCACGGAAGTGACCGATGTTAGTCATACAAGAACCAATGAATACTTCATCAATCTTGTCGCCTTGAACGTCAGAAAGCAGTTTCGCATCATCTGGATCGTTCGGGCAGCACAGGATAGGTTCGTTGATGTCAGCAAGGTCAATTTCATACACTTTAGTGTATTCAGCATCAGCATCAGCTTTTAGCAGTGATGGGTTCGCTAACCATTTTTCCATGTTCTCAACACGGCGCGCCATAGTACGAGCATCGCCATAACCTTGTGAAATCATCCACTTCAGCATCGTGATGTTAGAACGTAGGTATTCAGCAACTTTCTCTTCAGAAAGCGTGATCGCACAGCCTGCAGCAGAACGTTCAGCAGAAGCATCAGACAATTCGAATGCTTGCTCAACAGTCAGGTCAGTTTCCATTTCTGTTAAGTCGATCTCTAAGATACGACCAGAGAAGATGTTTTTCTTACCTTTCTTCTCTACAGTCAGGTCACCTTCTTTAATTGCGTAGTAAGGAATCGCGTGTACCAGGTCACGTAAAGTGATACCAGGCTGCATTTTACCTTTGAACTTCACAAGTACAGATTCAGGCATATCCAGTGGCATAACACCAGTCGCAGCAGCGAACGCTACAAGACCAGAACCCGCTGGGAAAGAAATACCAATTGGGAAACGAGTATGCGAGTCACCACCAGTACCTACTGTATCTGGAAGCAGCATACGGTTTAACCAAGAGTGGATAATACCGTCACCTGGACGTAAAGAAACACCACCACGGTTCATGATGAAGTCAGGAAGCGTGTGTTGCATTTGAACGTCAACTGGTTTTGGATACGCAGCTGTGTGACAGAAAGATTGCATTACTAAGTCTGCAGAGAAACCTAAGCACGCTAAATCTTTTAATTCGTCACGTGTCATTGGACCTGTTGTATCTTGAGAACCAACAGTAGTCATCTTAGGTTCGCAGTAAGTACCTGGACGAACGCCTTGACCTTCTGGAAGACCACATGCACGACCAACCATCTTCTGCGCTAAAGTGAAGCCTTTGCCAGAGTCAGCAGGTTGTACTGGAGTACGGAATAAAGAAGATGGCTCAAGACCTAAAGCTTCACGTGCTTTACCCGTTAAACCACGACCAATGATCAGGTTAATACGGCCACCAGCACGTACTTCGTCTAGAAGTACTGGAGTTTTCAGTTCAGATTCAGCAATTTGTTCGCCGTTTTTGAACGCAGTTACTTTTGCAGCAGCGTGATCGATTTTCAGAGTGATTTCATCACCCATGTTCATGTTAGAAACATCGATTTCAACTGGTAATGCACCCGCATCTTCCATGGTGTTAAAGAAGATTGGCGCAATTTTACCGCCTAAGCAGTAACCGCCATCTTTTTTGTTTGGAATGTGTGGCAGTTCGTCACCAAAGAACCAAAGCACAGAGTTGGTTGCAGATTTACGAGAAGAACCGGTACCAACAACGTCACCAACGTAAGCAACCTGGTTGCCTTTCGCGATCAGTTCTTTAATTTGGTTTAATGGACCAACTTCACCAGGAACTTCTGGGTTGATACCATCACGAACGTTTTTCAGCATTGCATTTGCGTGCAATGGAATGTCTGGACGGCTCCACGCGTCTTGTGCAGGTGACAAGTCGTCAGTATTCGTTTCGCCTGTTACTTTGAAAACAGTCAGTTTGATTTCTTCTGGAACGTCTGGACGGCTAGTGAACCATTCAGCTTCAGCCCATGATTGAAGTACTGCTTTCGCATTGTCATTGCCCGCTTTTGCTTTTTCAGCAACGTCGTGGAATGCATCAAATACAAGCAGGGTTTTCTTCAGGGCATCAGCCGCTAAACCACCAAGTTCAGCATTTTCCAGAAGCTCAACTAAAGGCGCTACGTTATAACCACCAAGCATAGTACCTAGTAAGTAAACCGCACGTTCTTTAGAAACTAATGGAGAAGTCGCTTCGCCTTTTGCAACAGCAGACAGGAAAGCAGCTTTTACATAAGCAGCTTGGTCTACACCCGCTGGAACACGGTTTTCAAGCAAATCAACCAAGAAAGCTTCTTCACCAGCTGGCGGGTTTTTTAATAATTCAACTAATGCAGCGGTTTGAGCATCATCAAGTGGCTTCGGTGGGACTCCGAGTGCGGCACGTTCTTCAACGTGTTGGCGGTAAGCTTCTAGCACGGTTTATTCCTCTTTTTTAAAAAATTATCTGTGAATTCCTACTTTATAGAGCTTCACAAATAATATGGACTCTCAAATTTTACTAAAATTCCAGTTAAAAGTTAATGCAAGTAAAGTGTTTCTTTGTGATGCTCATTATTTTGTAAATAAATGATGTGCATAATGATTATTTGATAGTCAAAAATCTGTTTTCTTGCATAAATTAAGCTCTAATTGAGCACTTTTAGCTGAATTTCACTTATAAAAAAGGCAACACGAATGTTGCCTGAGTTATAAGAAAAAAGATACTCCACCTTAGTGTACTGTGCTTGTGCTCAAATATTGGTTAAATGCATCACGACAGCCTTCAAATTTGAGTACACACTGGTCTTCGTAGGTGCCGTTATGATTGTTACTGGCAAAGGAAATATCGACCAGATAGAGTTTTTTATTTTGATCAAGAATACGTTTTAAACTGACTTTATCACCAACGCTCAGCACGTAGTTTCCACCACCAATGATCGCCATGCCCTGTTCATCTTCGAGCAACAGGTCTGCATGATGTAAGTATCCCACAAC
Organism: Acinetobacter sp. SM1B; assembly: GCF_003289665.1. Lineage (NCBI taxonomy): Bacteria > Pseudomonadati > Pseudomonadota > Gammaproteobacteria > Moraxellales > Moraxellaceae > Acinetobacter > Acinetobacter sp. SM1B. The sequence goes on along the minus strand of NZ_QMBM01000001.1, from coordinate 1,332,069 downwards.
GTTCATAATGCTGCTCCTTTTTAATTATTTTGGAGATATTTTCATTATTCGATATTTAGATAAGTATTGCTATATTTTAGATTTAGAATTTGTCACAAATTGTACAAGCCGCTTAGGCTATTTTTATAAGAAATTAGTATTAGATAAATAACTTCTTCACGCTTGCATAAAATAATTTGAATATGGCAAAGCTATAAAAAAACCGTTCCTTAGAACGGTTTATAATCTGGCAATTCGTCATGCGGTGTTGCAATACATTTTTCAGTATATTCAGCACGGATTTTTTCACGCGATTCTTTCACATCTTTGGTGATTTCATCCAATGGCATTTTATAAACGTCATCAATAATGGTCATGACGAATGCTTTGGTAGTTTCATCTTCAACCTTGCTGGCATGTTCAACAGCTTTTTCTTTCTCAATGCCATTTTGACGGTCCAGCATGATACTGCGTGCAGCATTGCCCACACTACGACAATAACCTTGCCACTGCTCTTCAGGGGTGAGTGGTTTCTTTTCGGCACAGCCAGCCAAAGCCACCAAAACAGATAAAGCAAATAACTTTTTCATGAACTTCTCCTTACGCAGGGCAATATAAAAGATCACAGCGCATTTGTCATTTAATTTGCCAAGTCCGGCTGCAACAAAAAAGCCCTCTACAGGGCTTTGTTGTCAAAATGATTTAGCCGCAGCTGGACTGAACAATTTTTCCAGTTTTTGGATCTACGGTGACCGTAACACGGTCTTCACGGAAATCCATAGTTACTGCTTGTCCCGGTTGTATCATACGCACAATTTTAGCTTTGGTTTTGGCTTTGATTTGCGCTTCACTCAGACCAGACTGACCGATCAGATTATGTGCTGCTTCAGACAGGCAGATGTCCTGATTGCTACGATACAATGCCCACTCCTCCACCACTTTACCATCTGGCAGATGGCAATAGGCCACCTGACCATCCACTTCATTATGGATATCAAGCTTCCCACCTTGATCCACACAATAAGCACTGGCAGGATTCGGCATGCCAATACGCGGTGTTTCTTCTGGTTGCTGTGCTGCACATCCTGTTAATACGGCGATCAACATGCCCAGATACATGATTCTTTTCATTGGCGATCTTCTTCTAAAGGACCATTCCGACTTAATTTAACATAGTCATACTCAAGAAAGTTTATCTAAATGTATGTAAATCAATGCTGAAGCTACTATCAGCGATAAATTATGATGCTTTTATATTGCCCTGCTGCAATTAAGCCACAAGAATACTTAGTAATCTGGTTTGAGTGATATGCAGGTTTAAGCTAAAATTTGCTTGAATTTTAAACTTTTCTGCGGCTATGCAAGATCCCCAATTCTCGCTCAAGGAATATCTCTCTACCGTGCAGGAGGTGATTAAACTCACCTTCGATACACCGGTATGGGTCAAGGCAGAGATACGCAACCTGAATATCAAGGCAGGTCATTACTATCTGGAACTGGCAGAAAAAGATCCTGACAATGATCAGGTGATTGCCAGTTGCCGTGCCACCATCTGGAAATTTGCTGCACAGAAAATTGTGACCCCGTTTGAACGGGAAACTGGGATTGAGTTAAGTCGTGATTTAAATGTTCTGATTAAGGTCAAAGCCAGTTTTGATCCGCAATATGGCTTTTCCCTGAATATCGTTGAAATAGATTCCAGTTATACCCTCGGTGATATCGCCCGACGTTATCAGGAAATCGTACAACGACTCACGGCAGAAGGTTTGATTGAACGCAACCGGCAATTACCAACACCATTCGACCTAAACCGGATTCTGGTGATTGCTCCTGAAAATGCTGCTGGTTTAGGTGACTTTAAAAAGGATGCAGATGCACTAGCGGATGCACAGGTATGCGAGTTTGTTTATCACTCGGCGACTTTTCAGGGAAATACTGCACCACAAAGTATTCGCCAAAGCCTGGCACAAGGGCTGAAACAGTGGGCAGAAGATTACACAACGGCGCCTGATTTAATCGTGATTATCCGCGGTGGTGGTGCAGTCAATGATCTGGCCTACCTGAATGATTATGAACTGGCTGCCCTACTGTGTAAGCGTAGTGTGCCAATCTGGGTTGGTATTGGTCATGAAAAAGACAGGACCATTCTGGATGAAATTGCACATCGTTCCTATGATACCCCGAGTAAAGTCATCGCTGGGATTCGCAATCACATTGTGGAGCGTGTGCAGGATGTCATTACCAATCTGCAAATTATTCAGCGTAGTTCCCGGCAGCAGATTCAGGCCTATCAAAACCAGAATGATCAATTGATGACATTGATTCAAAGTATTGCCAATGCCAAAGTCTCGGATGCTTTCAAAGAAGTTACCCAATTGAAATCCAATATCGGCAATTTGGCTCGTCAGCAAACCCGAATTGCACAACAACAGATTGAAGCCTTGTTACGTGAAACGCTGATCCAGAATCCGAAAACAGTACTTTCCAAAGGCTATGCCATCGTCCGTCAACAAGGTCATGCTGTGCGTTCTGTCCATGAACTTGAAAGTGAGGTGCAGGTCGAAATGCAGGATGGAACTTTTGCAGCCAATATCACACAGGTAAATCCACATGAATAATGACAATACTTTAAGCTTTAAAGAAGGCTATGAAATTCTGAAACGAAATGCGGAATTATTGGATGCCCAGCAGGAACCGGATATTGATAATCTGATGAAGATTGTTGAGGAATCCATGGCAGCCTATAAAGCCTGTAAAACACGTGTCGATGCAGTACAGCAAGCATTAGATGACACTTTTAAGGAATAAAATTTAAGTTTTATCTCCTATTATGTTTATTTTTTAGAGCAAGTAATAAGGTTTAAAATATAACTTAGGCTATTTTTCGAATATAAAAAGCCTTCATGAAGAAGGCTTTTTTAGATGAGAACAGTCTATTTTTGCTCTCTTAGCGGATTTTCAGGCTCTGCATTGGGTTTTTTCTCAGGCTTAACATTCTTATAAGAAGCCTGATTGCCCTTGTCATCGTTGGATTCTTTATGTGGCGTAACATCTTTATCTGATTGCTCTGATAGATTGGTCATATGTGTTCCTTTACTCAATATGCTTAACCCATAGATATGACAGATTGGAACCCAACATCAAGGCTAGAAATGTTATACATCTTTATCATTTTAAAAAGACAAGAGTTGCTTCAACTCCACAATTAAAAAAAGCCCTCACTTGAAGGGCTTTTTTTCTTTTAGAAACGCCAATTATAGAACAAGTCGATGGCTCGTTCGAGAGACTGACTCGCTTCCAGATATAGACGCTGATTCATCTGATAACGCAAAGTCAGTTTATTCACTGGGGTAAAGACACCTACACCATAGCGAATATACAGGTCTGGCGTAATATAACCAGTGACTGATACCTGGGTATCATCGCCTGTACCCTGTGCATCCAATGCCAGGCCGCTCAAACCGAAAGTACGACCAATCTGATTGGTCAATGCCCGTGTACCACCTAGACCCAAACTGATCCCCGCAGCGGCAATGGTATTGTTAACATCAGACCTGAAACTTTCAGACTGGCTTAATGCTGAACTACCTTCATTGATCCGGCCAGTGATCAAGGCATTTAATGCTTCCTGTTCAGACAAGCCGGCATCGTTATACACCTGAATCGCAGGACTTGAGGCTGTACCGGTAACACGTACACCTACGACACTACCCTGAACAGATTTGTTGGCATCAACATCCAGGGTCGGATTAGACAATGGACCGTTAAAACGGGCAATGGCACGGTTCAGATCCAGACTTTGACCATACGCTTCGATTTTTACCCGCTGGGACACACCAATCGCACCATTGGCACGCATCGCTGTTTCCAGACCACGTTGAGACAGGTTGACCCGTCCAATCAATGGAATACGGCTATCAAAGCCCTGGAAGATCACCTGGTTACCCAGTGACACCGCAACATCAGCACGAATATCCCATGGACGTGCTGATTTTAGAATTGCCAGCTGATCCTGACCTTCCTGTACAATACGGACATCTGAAGAAATATTAACAACTGGTTTAGACGCTTCCGGCATAGAAATCAAAGCACGTGGAACTTCTATTGAACCATTCAGACTGAGTTTCTTGTTAAATGGATAAAGGTCCAAAGCCAAATCTGGCGTGACGACAGCTGTAATCAGTGGTGCCTGGCGTATCAGCAGATTTTCACCTTTGAGACGTAACTGAACACGTGGATCGTTTTTCCAGTCCACCAAACCAGTCAAGCGGCCTACACCACGACCACTGTTAAATGCACCATTAATTGTCGCAGAATCCTGACGTACAGATGAATACAGTTGCACATTGGTCAGATTCACTGGCAGGGAAATCATACTGATCGCCCCATCTTTTACGCGAATCTCACCGTTTAATAATGGCTGGGTTAGTGTACCGCCGATCTTACCCGCATAAGATAAGGTGCCTTCCAGCGTACGCACATCCTGAATAAATGGCTTGAATACTTTTAGCTGTACTTCGTTAAAAGCGACTTCACCACGCATCGGTTTACTGTCACGATATGGATCAATAATGACATTGGCATATCCCGTTCCGATATCCGGTGTTTTCACATCCAGACGAATTTGCAAGCCATCTGCAACACTTTTCGCGACCAATCCGACTTCATCATATTTCAGGGTCTGCCCTAGATATTGCGGATCTTCAGCAGCTAGCCCCACCACACCATTTCGGGTGACAAGTCGCGCATCAATCTTCGGTTTCGCACCTTGCGCCCATGTTGCACGCGCGTAGCCATTGACCTTACCGGTAATTGCCAGCCCTTCAGGCATGAACGCACTAAAATCATTAAGATCCAGGTTCTGGGTCTGGAATGAGACACTACCACGTGTCTTGTTGACACGTATTGGCCGGTCAAAGCACAACTGACTTTGCTGGCTCATCCAGCAATGCGCACCGACAAACAGATCTGACTGTGCTGTGTTATAGATTACAGAAGCATTCTGACGCTGTACCAGACGCGTACGCAGAGAATCGAAATCACCATTTTGGATCTGCCCCAGCCAATTGTTTTGTGCATTAAAACCACCGGCCAACTGTACATAAAACTTGGTCAGTTTGTTTTCTGCCTGAACTTTTAAGATATGCGCTGCACGTGTCCCAGCTAGAGATATTTCACCGCGGGTAATCTGACGATTACCACTACGCAGGTTATCCATGGTTGCGGTGAGCAGGGTTGGTGTGCTTTGTGAAGTCGGCAACTGGCCTTGTACCCGGATTTTCTGCACGCTAAACAGATTATTAAAGGCAAAATCATCGACTGCAAGGTTGGTTGAAGCACGCAAACGTGGCTGCGCCTGCATATTGATATAACCATATGCACGACCACGCAGTCCTGGATATAACTCATAGAGCGCTGGCGCATTCACCTTGAGTTGAAGATTCTGTGCATTACCGGTTGCCTGAATCTGGTTACTGGCATAAGACAGGAACAGATTATTGGCTTCAAACTGCTGTGGTACAAATCCGCTCTGTTTGTTATCAATAATCATCGACAGATTACCTCTACCACGTACCGGCTTGTTATTCAGTATTCCGGCAAGATTAAGACGTTCAATCTGAATACGTTTCAACGCATCTGACCATACGCCACGGGTTTTCACATTTCCCGATAGCTCACCTTTGACACTGGACGCAAAATATTGTGGCTTAAAGCGAACCAGTGAAGCATTGATATCCCAGCCAAAACCATTCGCCAGATTCACCAGACCACTGGCATTGATCTTGCCCGCAATACCATCATGCCTGAATTCATTGATTTTCAATAATTCAGGTGTACCGGATACCTTGAATTTGAGTAGACCTTTACTTGCAGCGAACTGGCTGGCATTTAAATTGCCATCATAATTTACTGCATAGCCCTTGAAGCCACCGCCCCGTTTTTCATCATGGAATAACAATGCTGCCGTACTGCTACCGGTCAGTCGCACTGTCTCATTTTGACCAGCAAGGCGTCCTGTCAGATCGATCGCTTTTAAGTTGATAATCTGCTGATTTGGCTTGGCATAACCACTCGCTGTAACGCGACCATTGAGGCGATCGACTGGTGATGCCGCTGCCAGTGCTTGCGTATTCAGATCCTTGGCATTTAGCACAGCGCTCCATTTTAACTGGCGTTTTTTATCCGGCAGCTCTACTACGGCGTTACCGGTGAGGCCACCACTTTGCGCAGCATAATTGAAGCTCGGCACTTTGAGAATGTTATTCTTCAGATTCAGTTTCGCCTGATACATACCTGTTGGCAGCATACCTTGCTCATGGGCAGCCACCTGCGTTGCCACAAAGATGTCCTGCTGACCTTCGGTTAGCGCCAGATTTACATCTCCGGATTCGCTCTTTAACCAGCCTACATAAGGCACTGCACGGTCGATATTCTTCCATGCCACATTCATCAGCATCGGCTGGGCTTTTTTATTTTTCGCTTCGTTCTGATCCAGCTTGATGTTCCAAGTTTCATAACGATCGAAATCAACCAGCGCTGTCAGGTGTAAACCTTTTTCCAATGTGCCTTTAGAAGCGATATTTCCATCCAGACTTGGTGGCAGAAAGTCCTGCACGACCTGTGGAATCACTTTATCTTTAGGATTAAGACGATTCACACGGCCAGACACATCCCAGGTCACTTGATCATGCCAGCCGACCATACCTGCCAGACTGACTGAACCTTTCATTAATTGTCCATTAAAATCAGTAATATTCAGCTGATTGACCAGATCGGTATGCATCATGGCATTGTACTGGCCTTCCGGAATATCCTTGCCGCTCAGGTCTGTATTGAGATTAATATTCAGTTTTTTGATATCACCATTAAATTCCGCCATACCATCTTTGGAGAATAGTTTCTGATCTTCTAATATTGGCCAGTGATACTGCTCAAATTTAAGTTTACCGAACATCGGCACATGTGAATTCATCGGATGAATCACGGCCCAGCCAGTCAGCAAGTCTGGCGTATAGGTAGCAACACCGGCTTCAATAGTCTCTAAGGTACCTCGGGCTGCTATACGAATATCACGAATATTCAGGCTATTGTTTAATGATGGAATATTCAGTACGCCGGTCGCATTCAGTGGATATTTACCATGGAAGTCCATATCACCCGTGGCATCATAAACATACAGATAGCCCATATTCATACGCGAATTTTCGAAGGTCAGCTTAGTTCCCGACCAGAGTCCCTCATTAATCACCACATCATAAAAATCAACTGAGGAACTATGTGTTTTAATCAGCAGGTGATCCAGATCCAGATGATCGACCCGCAACACAAATGGCAAACGAATATCATTATAAGAAAACGGCTTATCACTTGGCGGATTCTTGCTAATGACCTGCAGATTGCGCATATCTGCATTATTTAAATGAATTTCCCGTTTGAGAATTGCTCGCCAGCCTAGAATGACATCGGCACGGTCAATTTTGACATCAACCGATTTGAGCGTCACCAGCACATTGCGCACAATAATCCCGCGCCACAGATTACCGCCTTCATATTCATAATGAATAATCTGCTGACGTTGCAGTACCTGATCCAGTAAAAACTTGCTGCCACGATCCGTCGAGAACATGATCGCCAGTGCCGCGAGTAAAAATAGAATAGAAAACAGCACCGACAGTAAGATGCTTCTTAAAATACGGCGCTTTTTAGGTAAAGGCGTATTTTCCGGCTCTGCTTCTTGTGGTTGCTGGTTCTCGACCATGTTCTTCCCAAATATCTAAAATTTTTAATCAGTTTGTTTTATAGCTGTGAGCCAATAAAGAAATGCACGCGGATTGGATGGTTATCATCCGAAATGCCTGAGGCCACATCAATACGAATCGGACCAATTGGCGATGCCCAACGCACGCCAAGACCTACCCCATATTCAGTCGGATTACTAAAGTCCTTGTCATAGGCATTTCCAGCATCTGCAAATACTGCCCCACGCCAGCCTTCCCTGAATTGATAATTATATTCCAAGGAACCAATGGCCAGGGCCTGTCCACCTACTTTAAAGCCATCGATTTCTGGTGACAGACTCTTATAATCAAAACCACGAATACTTTGGTCACCGCCAGTGAAATATCTTAAGTTATACGGTACTTTGGTAAAATCTTCAGTAAAAATATAGCCTGCATCGGCACGACCGACAAACTGATGATCAGCATTTTCACCCAGTGAATAGATAAAGCGCCAGCCAGCATTGGCAATGACCATATCTGCATCGGATAACAGTGCCTCACTTCCCAGTTCAATCTTGTAGGTCTGTCTAAAGCCTTTGGTTGGGTTTACCCGACGGTCACTGGTGGTACGAGCGATTTCATAACCGAATAATAAAGACTCTTGGGTTTCTGCAGTACTGACCAGGAAAGCATCTGGAATATCATCGGCATTCACAGTACCGTCCTGAGTCAATTGATCCAGACGATAACGCACGCCATAAGTATGCTGCCAGCTTCCTCGTGGATTTTTAATATAACGATCGGCACCAATTACGGCAGATTCGATCAAGAGTCCATCGCCTTGTGCAACATCATCACGTTCTTCACGCTCATAACCACCGACAATACTGATGTAATCATTGAGCGGGTGTTTATACGGAATATTATAGCGGCCATCAATAGACTGACGGATTCCTGAAAGCTCGAGGTTGGCATCAAAAGAATGTCCACGTTTGTTAACGATGGCACGGCGGTACTGACCCCGTAGACGTGTCCCAGTATCGGTTCCATAACCTAGACCGACTTCAGCGCTGTTTTTCTTGTCAGCATTCAAAGTCACAATCACCGGAATCTCTTTCTCTTCACGTGCTTGGGCTTTTAAACGTTCCTGCTCATTGGCCTTGGTTTCCTGCGCAGTACGCATGGCGCGTACATCCAGGTTTTCTTCCTCACGGCTACCAGCAAACTGGCTTTCATCAACCACGTTTTGGGTAACTTCCTTGGAAGAAGCCTCGGCTTTTTTCTCCTGGGCCAAAACCCCTTCAGAGATTTTTTGCTGATCGACCAGCAACTGCAGATCAGGCGCCAGTTCAAGTTCCGCTTCGACTGGGTCCGGTTTCACCGCATCAACCAGGGTATAGTTAAAATATCGTGAGTTGGTCAGATTATTGGCTAGTGTGTTTACCCGCCAGAAACGGTAATCGGCACCATCTTCCCAAGGCACCAGACTTTGCAAGATATCTGGATCTAGCGGGAATTCCTCATCCGGATCACTCATCCGGAAGGTCACCGGTCCAAGTTTATAAGGATCGCCAGTTTCATAACGCAGATTTACTTCTGCCGTATTCTGTGGCTGTGCGACCTTGACATCATGCAGCCGCCAGTGCGCATCGAAGTAGCCGTTATTACTCGCTGCTTCGACAATTCGCTCCTTGGTTTTTTCATATTCACCATGATTAAACACATCACCCACTTCCTGATCTGGCAATACACTAATGACCTGGAACTGTGGTTGCTCAGCACCAGCACCGGTAAATTCCAGGTTCTGGCTTTGAATGATGACTGGCTCATTCGGAGTTACATGCACCCTGACGCGTGATTCAGAAATTTTTTCAAAACGGAATTCGGTATTATAGAAGCCAACTGCCTGAGCAGCCTGGTTAGACAGACTACGTAATTGTGGCAATGCAGATGGAAAATCGCTAAAGGATTCCTGAGTGAAACTCGACAGTTTATTTTCAATATTCTCTGCCAGGTTTTCATAGGCCTGTATACGTGCAGCCGAACTTAATCCATTGCTCGTTTGAGTACTGCTTTCACCATTACGTATAACCACGTCTGCATCAATCCGCGGCACACTAGCTGTCATGATCTGGCGTGGCGGACGGATTTTATAAAAAAGTCGTTTAAAAATATTCGGTTTCTTGTCATCTGCCGGCGTAAGTTGCTGTGGAGAAATTTCCGGCAAGGTATTGCCTATTTCATTTGCCTGCACAATGATCTGGCTGTCAGACTGAATACTTTGCATCAGCTGATCAACATTGACTGGCGCCTGATTGATTTCCACCAGTTCCTGCTGGCTGATATCGGCAACCACGGTTTCTGTCTGCTGGGTCTGGCGATAGCTTTGTGCTTCCTGCTTGGCTTGCTCAGCCACTCGGTAAATTTCATCCGCCATCGCCTGATCAATCGGTTGAACCGGTAATTCTTCTAAATCTTCAAACTCAATCGGCTTAAATACATCCAGCTGTGCGCCTTGCTGTTCCTGCTGTTGCAGCATTTCCAGGCTGTCTATTTCATTTTCTGGCTGCAAAGCCTGTTCAATTTTCCCGGCAGCTTCGTCTTCGGAATTAGCTACACCCTGTTGCACCGCCTGCTTAGACAGTTCATCAATCATTTCCGCCTGTGAAACTGCCACGGGTGTTTCCGTTTCTGGAGTTTGTGCCATGCCATGTTGGGCCAACATCATCAAGAAAATACTCATGCACAGGCAACTGCCTGTAGGTGCAGATATGAGTGGACTCATGCTCTGACTCAGTACCGTTTCTTTAAATTTTATTTTTGCAGGCATAGCAAACTCTAAACAAATACATTCTTTAATTGATTATTTGACCGAAAAATATAAGCTAAGAAACTTGAATCTATAGGATTTTGCCATTTCCGTGGTCAAAGGTATCTTACATGATTTTTCAAGATGTTCACGCATCACTGACATTTCTTAATAAATCTTAATGTAGCACGTCCAATATGAACAATAACGAACATTTGTTAGGCTCTCGTCGCTTTTTACCCATGTTTTTGACGCAATTCTTCGGGGCGTTAAATGATAATGTATTTAAACAGGCATTATTACTGGTCATTACGTATGGATGGATTCAGCAAAGTGCGGGCATTAGCACCTTAAATAATCTTGCTGCATTACTCTTTATTTTGCCTTATTTTATTTTTTCTGCGACTGCCGGACAAATTGCCGATAAATATGAACGTTCCCAATTGATTCGTTATTTAAAGATCTTGGAAATCGTGGTGATGATTCTCGGTACTATCGGTTTCCTGATGGGTAATCTATGGATTCTACTGTTTGCGCTGTTCTTAATGGGGACGCAATCGACTTTCTTTGGTCCGATTAAATATGCAATTTTGCCAGAAGTGCTGAAGAAAGAGGAATTGATGTCAGGTAATGCACTCTTTCAGTCTGGAACTTCCCTGGCGATCCTATTCGGTATGATTCTGGGGGGTGCGGTGATTGCAGCATCGGCTGGCAATTTACTCTGGATCAGCTTAACCGTAGTGGTTATTGCCATCCTCGGTTATTTATCAAGCCGCTTTATTTTAAAGCAAAGCATTCCTGCACCTGATATTCAAATTGACTGGAACTTTTTCCGTACCAGTTTTCAAACCCTGAAATATGCCAAAAGCCTGCCTTTGATCTTTCTGATTCTGCTTGGCAACTCCTGGTACTGGTTCTATGGCGCGACCTATTTAACCCAGATTCCACAACTGACCCTGCAGAACCTGCATGCTTCTGAAAATGTTGCAAGTTTACTGCTGACTTTCTTCTCGATCGGGATTGGCTTGGGATCTTATCTGTGCCGTAGATTAGGTGGGACTGAAGTCAACATTCGTATGGTGCCAATTGGTGCAGTTGGACTGACCGTCTTTGCTATTTATCTGGCTGTCAGCATGGCCTTTATACCTGAGCGTACTGGCGAACTGCTGGGTCTGGCAGATGTATTCCGTCAGGGCTGGAGCTATTACCATGTCATGTTTGCCGTGACCTTATTGGGTATCAGTGGTGGTTTTTATATTGTTCCACTGTACGCCATGATGCAGGCACATTCTCCCCGCTCACATCGTGCACGGGTGGTTGCAGCAAATAACATTCTGAATGCAGTTTTCATGGTATCTTCTGCTATATTTTCGATTATTATTTTAAGTGTCTTAAAGTTTGATCTTAAAATACTTTTCTGTATTACAGCGGTCTTAAGCGGCATATTTACCTTATGGTTATTACTGCGCCTTAAACCGATGATCAACTCTGCACAAGCATCATTGGAGGATTAATGCATGCGTCAATTTACAGGTGTCGATAAGCTCATTCATTCTTTTGACCAGGCATTACGTAGTCTTGTCCCAGGTACGACTTCTGCACAGCGCACTAATCCTGCTGAAAATACTGATAGCCAACTGGCGGTTTCTGATGCTCGTCATGTTGCGGGTCTGATGCGGGTGAATCACAGTGGTGAAGTCTGTGCACAGGCGCTTTATCATGGTCAGGCGATGACCGCCAAACTGCCAAATGTCCGTCGTGAAATGGAACAGGCAGCAATTGAGGAACAGGATCATCTGGCTTGGTGTGAAGATCGTTTAAAAGAATTAGAGAGTCATACCAGCTTGCTGAATCCGGTTTGGTACGGTCTTTCTTTTGGTATGGGTGCCATTGCCGGAATTGCTGGCGACAAATACAGCCTTGGCTTTGTTGCTGAAACAGAACGTCAGGTCAGCCTGCATTTGCAACACCATATCAGCCAGTTACCACCGCATGATGAGCGTTCACGCCGTATTCTGGAACAGATGAATGAAGATGAATTGCATCACCGTGATACAGCATTAGCAGCGGGTGGTGTAGATCTGCCTTTACCGGTCAAAATTGCCATGACCGGCATTTCTAAATTAATGACCAAGACCAGTTATTATATTTAACCATTTAGCTAGAAAAGCCCACATTGACGTGGGCTTTTCTATGAGTATTCAATCCACAAAATACTACAAAGGTTTCAGGCTCCTATACTTAATACTTCTTACTCATCTCGGAAAGCAGATCGAGTTGTATTTCCTGTATCTGGGCCAGTCTTTCCCACTGATGCTGAAGAAGATGATCCAGTTTTTCATGTAAATGCTGGATTTCAAGTTCAGCTTTGAGGTTGATTTGATAATCATTTTGGGAACGCAATCTGTCTTTGGCTTCTTGCCGATTTTGGCTCATCATAATGACCGGCGCCTGAATCGCTGCAATACAGGAAAGTATCAGATTTAAAAGAATAAAGGGATAAGGATCAACCGGTTTGGTTACGATAACCATCGTATTTATTCCGATCCAGAGGGTAATAAAAATAGTAAAACAGATCAGAAATGACCAGTTTCCACCAAAAGAAGCAATTTTATCAGCCAATCTTTCACCAAAAGTCCACTTTTGCTCCAGGGAGGCTTCTACATCTTTGGTAATCAGCTCATGATGGCGCATGCTCTTGATCACTTCATATTCAAGATTAGTGACTTCACCCTTTTCAGACTTTAACAATGCATGAACATACTGTATGCGATATTTGGTCAAGTCTGTCTGGCAAATATAATGGTCAGGTGACCAGTCTGGAATATCTTTAGCAATCTCTTCGGTAATGACTTTTCTCACCGTTCCCATCGGGGTAAGATTTTTTAAGGAATAATATTTTCCACATACCAAGCATGGATAAGTTGCATTTTTTTCTTTCATGATTATTCTCTTTATCGTGACGCCAGCTCAACAATAAATTTGCTCTAAATTATTATTTGTATTGGTAATTTTAGTAACAAATATAAAAAGTTAAGCTCTGTTATTCGTTTATAGGTCATATAGATAAGCGAGTTTCTAGCTCACCTCTTCATAGACCGTCACATTTTCTTAAAGAAGAGGGTTGATAATAGATGTTATAATTTTACTATCTTTAAATATCCTGTTTTTTCCGGGAGTGCTAATAAAATAGATAAGGTTGCTGGTCATTCCCATCCTTTTATGGCTAATTTAAAAGCTTAAATAAAAATATTCATTAAGGTCATGTTATGGAAACAGTTATAATTCTTGTCATATTAGCGATCATTACTGTACTACTGATTATTTTTTATAACAAGAAAAAATAATCGGCGCGCTTTTCTTTAACCAGTTTTAGTCAATTCTTGTTATTTAATATAAAAAATGCGTTGATTAGCCAAGCTTAAATTATAAACCTGCCCGTCTAGGTCTCATGTCATACTAATTGAATTTGATCCGTTCCGGTTTAATTTTCAGTTCATACATATAGCCAATATCACCATCGCACTTCTCTTCGGACAGTTGTTAACCCAGCATATATATCTGACAATTTTCTAATTTATGAAACCATTTATCTTTTGCTTTATAAGGGACTAATCTGATTGCAACTCCGTTTTAGACCGACAAAACATGTGCTACACATCAGCACAACTGCTAAAGGTTTAACCCTAGAAAAAACTTCGTTTAATATACCAGCATATGCTTCCACTCCTCTTTCTAAACCCTATTTTGCACAAGGTTTAGCATCAGGATTTATAGCACTGCGTTAAGTTTAACCTGTGGGTAATGTAGTTGATGGTCATATTCGAATGCCGGATGTGACCAGATCTCATGCATTGGAATTTTGACATCTAAAGCCAACGGTAACTTTTTTGGATTAAACTGCATTTGACTTAAATCACTGCCCCAGGCAATCAGATCGATATCCAAGCTGATCTGATGTGAGGGACGCACTCGTCCTGAATCCACTTCCATCTGTTTAAGCTGCTGAAGCATTTCTTCAACTGTCATTTCAACCTGTAATAGACATGCTGAATTCCAGTAATTCTCACCAATCCCGTCACGACACGGAATAATATAGATGGGAGAGAATTGAACTTCTCCCCAAGTAGAAATGCATTGTTGTGCAGCTTGAAAATGTTGCTGAGGATGACAATTACTCGCCAGTGCTAAGGCGAATATCGTTTCGGTGGCGTTCAAGACGTATCCCTACAGAATTGGCTTGCGCGATAATGGCAGGCTTACGAATAGTAATCTTAATCGATTCAATTGCTGTAAAGGTAGTAAAAAGTGCGTTTAGCACTAACTTTGCTGCATGTTCAATCAATTCTGGCTGTGCCTGCTGAATTACCTGTGCGGAAATTTCACAGATCTCGGCGTAATTTAGTGTATCTGCCAAGGCATCAGAATTGGATGCCTGTTCCAAATCTGTCTGAATAGCCAAGTCCAGCATTAAAGGCTGAATAATCTGACGTTCCCAGTCAAAACAGCCAATTACTGTTTCAACCTTCAAACCTTCAATGATAATTGCGTCCATATTTCTGCTCAGGAGTTTTAAAATCACTTCAATAATCTCCCTAAGTCCCTCTTTATGAAAGAGGGAATTCTACATCTCGAAGTATTTTTATGAGCGTGTAGCTCCTCCCTTTTTCAAAGGGAGGTTGGGAGGAATTCATCTTTTAGAATTAATGCTTCAACAATAAATTCGGGTCAATTGTCTGAATCATCTGTAAGCGCTGATCCGCATAGATATCGGTATATGGCGCAAGGATACGCATGAAACGGTCGAAATACAGCATTTGCTTGAACAGCAAGGCGAAGTCACGCGGGAAGCGAATGCCATGACGTTCACCAACGGCGACCATATCCATCATGACATCATTAAGGTCACTTGGATTGGAACTTAGCAATTCTTGTGGATCTGCCATAATTACACCACTAAATAAACGCTCAAGATCTGCGGCCAATACTTTCGTGTCAATGGCAACTGCAGTCATGCCCATTTTCAGCATGTTTTCTGCCATCAGATCATAATTGGTATTTTGCAGTGCATCCATAAAGGCCATACATGCTGTCCAGACTTCCGGATTCAGCTGACCGACAATACCAAAATCGATAAAACCAACACGGCCATCTTCGAGTAGCATCAGATTACCGGCATGCAAGTCTGCATGGAAACTTTCACACATCATCAGGCTGCCAAACCAAGTATTCATTGCAGTAATCAGCACCTGAGAAGGATCTTTAGCCACTTTCTTCACTACATCAAAATCGGTCAATGACACGCCATACAAACGCTGCATGGTCAGTACACGACGCGTGGAATACTGATGATAGACTTTTGGTGCTGTCGCTGCATGATTATTGGTGACATTCAGATAATTAACGAAGTCATCCAGATTTTTAGCTTCTTCAATAAAGTCAACTTCACGCACCATACGTGTTTTAATTTCTTCAACGATATCTGCCAAAGATGCAAATTTCACTTTTGGCACGGCTTTTTCAAGCAGCTTGGTTGCCCAATGTAGTACGTTCAGATCCGTATAAAGAATGGTTTCTACACCTGGCTTTTGTACCTTAATCACCACATCTTCGCCAGAAACCAGTTTGGCAGCATGTACTTGTGCAATAGATGCTGAAGCCAATGGCGTTTCCTCGATCGAGGCAAAGATTTCATCCAGATTACGGCCTTCAAACTCAGATGCCAGCACCTGCTGTACATAGCTAAATGGCAGGCTTGGGGTTTGATCTAGACAACCCTGAAATTCCTCGACAAATTCACGAGGAAATAAAGAGGGTGTAGAGGCAATAAACTGCCCTAATTTAATATATGTTGAACCTAAGGATTCAAAGGTTTCACGCATCAGTTTAGCATTACTTGGTTTTTCAGTCGCATACTTGATGCCTGCACGTGCAGCAATGACGGCGGTTTCACCGACACGTGCCACAGAACGCAAACCATCCAGGAAGATATTATTTTTCATAATGTCAGCGTAATTTCAAATTTTCTCGAGTGTAACAAATATTCAGGCTGATCTGTTCTATCTTGCCTGACAAATTAGACAATTCGTATCTTTCTCAAATTTGAGAATACGTTGCTGCATACTCTGACCATCCCATAACAGCAGTTTTTGTCGCAATGGCATTTTTCCAAGCCCCAGATAAAGCAAAGCATGATGTGCTTGCAGACTTGCCATGACATTCGGTGTTGTCGCCAGCACACCAGAATCCGCACAGCGCATGGCTGTATCAGTTTGATCTTCTTGCGGGAACAGGCAGTTATAGCAGGCAGAATCACCTTCCACCATAAACAGTTGGCCTTGTAGACCAATCGCAGAGGCGCTGATCAATGCTACATCAAACTGTCGGCAGGTTTGATTCACCAGATAACGGGTTTCAAATTGATCACATCCATCCAAAACCAAATCTTGGTGCTGAATCAGGACTTGTGCATTATCGATAGATATTGCCTGATTATAATATTCAATTTGCACATACGGATTAATCTGTTGCAAACGTTTCGCTAGCGTTTCTGCTTTATAAAAGCCAACATCTTGTGGGGTAAATGCGAGTTGACGCTGCAGATTACTGATCTCAATCGTGTCCGGATCAATCAGGGTAATTTTTCCCACACCTGCACGGGCAAGCAACTCCGCGAGTGCGCAGCCAATTCCCCCACAGCCAATAATACAAATATCGGAAAATTTTAGTTTTTCCTGTGCTTCGATGTCCCAGCCTTCTAACAGGATTTGACGTGCATACAAATGCATTTCCGCATCGGTGAGTTCGAATTCAGTGTTTAAAGCGTCTACCACTATACCGTCCGTGTTCTTTAAAAGATGAATCTATAATTTCAATCCATCTTGTTGATTTAAAATAATGAATAACATTTAATAAAGCATTCAACAAAAATAACTTAGATAAAATGAAATTTAATTTTTCATTAGATGCTGCCTTGATCATTACTGCTTTAACTGCACTACTTTATCTTGTAGCTCAGGTATTTCTTGCAGGTTATATCAGTATATTTGGCGCCGACATTACTGTACTAAATCTTACCGTTCAAGATAAATTGTATTATGGCTTTTTAAAGAGCCTTGTTCATACACTGTATTTTACTTTGGCTTTATTTGTACTTTTTATTGCTGTACCTTCCATCTTTAATAATTTTGGAGGCAATATATGGTTCCATAAAAAATTATAAAATTTAAGGGTCGCTATTCATACGGATACAAAGCATAGACCAGTGATCCATAACAGCTCTTTTAAATTAGAAAATGAAAGACAATTTAATCGTAAGCTTTTTGCCTCCTACTTTATTCTGGTCTTATTGTTAGGCTCAGTAAAATATTTATCTTATATCGAAACTGAAGCAAAGCAACGTGCTCAAAATGATTTAATGAATTACTCAGAAAAATTAAGAAAAGTTCAACTTAAATCTCAAGAAAATCAGGAAGCCTATAAAATTCTCTGTGGTCAAAATCTTTGTGCCGTTCTTATGGTCAATGGAAAACAAAAATCCCTGCACTATATTGACCCCAAAGATATTGCATTCTTCCTAAATTAGGTTTTATATAGGATCGACAGAATTCTTAATCCGGATCTCCTTTTCTGTTTATTTGCTTCAAAAATTCGGTTGATGCTTTCTTAAAGAATGAGTACTTAAACTAGCTAAAAGTCTCTTTTTGAAAAATATAAAATCAGGTATTTGTTTTGAAACACTCAAAAACGTCTACAATTTGTAATTACAATAAAATCTCAAAATTAACTCATTAATTTAACTTACAATAATGTTGCAGAACTTATCATTATTTTTATGCTTTGCTTGCTCCGATTCTCTTGTTAGCTTCTATCTAAAAAATTTATCGGATAATTTTTACTGTGCTGTAACTAAAACCTGTTTAATGGTAATTCGTGTAGTGCTCTTCTCAATTTAAGTATGTAAATGTACGAGTTCAGTGAGAGTTACAGCATCCTGCTATAAATATGATTAAGCTGCTTAACGTTATCCAAATTTAACCTTTAACAAGAATATGGAGCAGCATATGACAGAACAATATTCAGAACACAATGACCGTGAAAAATTATGGGAACTCATTAAAGATGTGCGTTTCACTATGATCAGCCATCAGGCTGAAACTCAAGAAATTCACTCCCAGCCAATGACCATGCTTAATTCAGAAAAAATGCATGAAAGTCAGAATCTGTATTTCATCATGAAAGACACTAATGATATTGTCCAAGCAATTAATGCAGGTCGTCAGCATCTTGGTTTATCCTTTGCCAAACCATCAGATGATATCTATGTCTCTATCAGTGCTCATGGCGAAATCAGTACCGACCGTATCTTGATTGAAGAATTATGGAACCCTTGGGCAGAAAACTGGTTTGAAGGCAAGGATGATCCGAGTGTACGTGTGCTTATTGCCAAAGCAGTCAGCGCAGAGTACTGGAATGTGAAGGACAATAAAGTTACTCATCTACTAAAAGTCTTAAAAGGCAATATTACTGGCAAGCCTGAAGAGCCAGATACTGATCATGCAAAAGTACAATTATAAAAATTAAAGCGAATTTATTTATCATTTAGCCTCTTATCTAAGAGGCTAAATTTTTGCATGTTGAAAGTATATTTTTAGTTTAGTAGAAGCTCATTTCGAAAAAAGTTGAATTCTTTTTAATCCATTACACTTATTTTAGGATCAGCATTAACCGGTAACTTAAGGAATCAATATAGCTTAGGCTATTTTGCTGCCATCCGGATTGCTCCATCTAAACGAATGACTTCACCATTCAGATAGGTATTTTCAAGAATATGCCCGACTAATTTTGCATACTCAGATGGCTTAGCTAAACGTGGAGGAAATGGTACCATCTGCCCAAGAGAATCCTGTACATTCTGCGGCAAACCTTTTAGCATCGGCGTTTCCATAATTCCCGGAGCAATCGTCATGACACGAATCGCATTTTTAGCGAGTTCACGTGCCAGTGGTAAAGTCATGGCAACTACTGCCCCTTTAGATGCGGAATAAGCAGCCTGTCCAATCTGTCCATCGAATGCAGCTACAGAGGCGGTATTGATGATCACACCACGTTCCTCTTCGCCCTGTTTTAATTCATATTTCGAAATTAGCTCAGCAGCATAGCGCAGCATATTAAAGGTGCCCGTGACATTGATATTCAGCACACGCTGGAACATTGCCAAGTCATGCAATCCATCACGACCAAGTACTTTAGCAGACGGCGCAATACCGGCGCAGTTTACCAATCCATTGAGTTGCCCATGCGTCTGTTCTAATGCCTTAAAAAATTCACTGACAGCTGTTTCATCAGTCACATCTAATTGCTGGAATTGCGCCTGTTCCCCAAGTTCTTGTGCGAGACTCTGCCCAAGTTCAAGATTCATATCGACCAGTACGACTTGAGCGCCCTTCTCCACCAGATAGCGTGATGTTTCGGCACCGAGTCCTGAAGCTCCGCCCGTCACTACAAAGACTTTATTTTGAATATCCATAGCTCATCCATGTCATTTTGAATTTTTACTAGACTAATCTTTGCCCAAATAGGAAGCAAATCAAACTATGACCACAGCAGTTTAATTATCAATTAAAAATATTTTATTAGACTTAAAAACGATTAATATCAGCTTTTTATATTTAAGTTTTTAATTTTACAGAACATCTGGTTTTCAAGCTTTATCACCAAATAAAATGAGACTCTACGGTCATCCCAATATCTTTGTATTTATCGTTAATTTAGATTATTTTTCACACAATTTGATGCATCTATTTAGTTGCTCATTCCTCTCCCTACTTAAGGTACTCTTATGTTAAACATGACTGATGTTCTTGGCCAAAACCTGGTTCAAAACTTCTCTAATGCTTTATTTCATTCTGCGGACCTTCTTTCTGAACAGCTCAATCAAGGGATTTTGAACGCATCTGATTCAGCTTTGAAAGATGCAGTGGTGACTTTCCTCAATCGTATCGATGTTCTTGACGCGGCGGCGGCACTTGAAATCTCTGCTGAACGTATTGAAAGCCTGAAGCAAGGGATTGCATTGAAAGATGAACAGTTCATTGCAGATACATTAAAAGTGGTAACCCTATGTCTGGCAATGGAAACCAATACACTAGATCAGGTCGAAGTTTCTGACTGTCTACAAGATTATCCAATGTAAAAATATAAATAAAAAAGCGACCTTAAGTGTCGCTTTTTTATAGAGGTTTATCCTGTGCAGAATCAATGCAATGAGATTTAAAAATATTTGCTTATCAAATCCAGCCATAATCTTGTAGAAATTTCAGCTAAGTCTAAAAAAGTCACCTTCATTACAATTAAATTAATTATAAACAATAACTTATTAAAATTTACACCTTTATATTTTATTTGTTGATTTGATTATCTGTTTTTCTTTTTTGTCTGTTTATTCATTTACCGCTATTTATGTCGAAAATTTCCTAAATAAATTAGAGCTCCTCATGAAAAAAACTTTAGCAACAACAAAATTAGGCTTAATTACTATTTCTATCTCTCTAGTGAGCGGGTTGACAGCAGCAGCAATTCCAAGCGAATTAAAACTGGATTACGCTTATTATGCACCTACCAGCTTGGTGGTTAAGGAGCAAAAACTACTGGAAAAAGCATTGCCTAAAACCAAAATTAAATGGGTATTTAGCCAAGGCAGTAATCGCTCGCTTGAATATCTGAACAGTGGTAGTACAGATTTTGCTTCAACCGCAGGTTTGGCGGCAGTACTTAGCCGTGCCAATGGTAGCCCAATCAAAACGGTTTATGTTCAAAGCCAGCCTGAATGGACTGCGTTGGTCGTTAACAAAGATTCCAATATCAAATCTCTCAAGGATTTAAAAGGCAAGAAAATTGCTGCCACCAAAGCCACCGATCCATTTCTGTTTACGCTACAGGCTTTAGATACCGTCGGCTTGGGTAAACGTGATGTTGAGCTAGTACACCTGCAACACCCAGATGGAAAAATAGCTTTAGAGCGTAAACAGGTCGATGCTTGGGCGGGTCTTGATCCGTTGATGGCTTCTGCGCAGGTGCAGTCGGGTGCGAAATTGCTGTATCGCAATGTCGGCTTTAACTCATATAGTGTACTCAGTATTAAAGAAAACTTCGCCAAGCAAAGTCCTGAAGCCGTTGATGCAGTCATTAAAGTCTATGAACAGGCGCGTAAATGGGCCAAAGCCAATCCGGATAAGCTGGCCGAACTGTTAGCCCGTGAAGCCAAACTACCAATTGAAGTGGCGAAATTACAGCTGAGCCGTACCAATCTGGATCAAAACATTCCAACAGCAAAACATATTGCTGCATTACAAAAAGCAGGTTCTATTCTGACTGAAGAAGATTTGGTACGTAAAGGCACCAATGTCAATCAGGTCGTAACTCAGCTCTTTGATAGCAAATATGCGCAAAAGGTTGTTAAGAAGTAATGTCTGCACCAAACACTATCTCCGAACAACTTGTGAAGGAAGATCAACCTAAATCTGTTGCCCTTCCCCGTGGTATTCGTCTGTTGAAAGGGATCACCATTCCGGTGATCCTGATCTTGTCATGTGAAATTCTGGTTCGCAATGGTGTAATTGAGCCTTATTTACTGCCTGCACCCAGCAGTTTATGGCAGTCTCTGACCGAACTGGCTGAAGGTGATCTATGGCAGCATCTCTGGGCAAGTAGCTGGCGTGTCTTTTTAGGCTTTGGCATTGGGATTGGCTTGGGCTTAGTTTTTGCGATCTTAGTCGGGTTAAATCGTCATGCCGAAGACTTCCTGGAACCAACATTTTCTGCAATCAAATCTATTCCGAGTTTGGCCTGGATTCCACTTTTGTTACTATGGTTAGGTATTGATGAAGGCTCCAAGATTACCTTGATTGCAATTGGTGCCTTCTTCCCTACTTATACCAATACCGTTGCCGCCATTCAGGGTGTGGATCGCAAGCTGATTGAAGTGGCCAGAGTCTACCGGCTGAAATATTGGCAACAGATTCATCAGATTGTGTTACCTGCGGCATCACCGGGAATTCTCACAGGTTTAAGAAACAGCTTAAGCTTGTCCTGGATGTTTATGATTGCAGCAGAACTGATTGCAGCGACTCAAGGGATTGGCTATTTACTCAGTGATGGCCGGGAGACCTCTCGACCGGATATTGTAATTATTGCCATTATTCTACTGGCAGTGTTGGGTAAGATTACTGACAGTATTATGAAGTTGTTTGAACATCGTCTGCTGCGCTGGCGCGATGTCATCAAAAAATCCTGAAACTAAAAAGCGACCTTAAGGGTCGCTTTTTTATTAAAAACAAGATTTGGAAAATCAATGAGGCCACTGAGCTAAGGTCACTCGGTCATTACCACCATAATCTTTAACAGTACGCACCTGTTTATAACCAGCCTGGGTAAATAGATGACGCACTGCATCCCCCTGATCATAACCATGCTCAAGTACTACCCAACCATTTACAGTCAGGTTTTTTTTGCCTTGAGCGATGATCTGTTCTAAATCAGCCAAACCTTTATTGTCTGCTACTAAAGCACGTTTTGGTTCAGTCGCCAGATCCTGCATATGTTCATCGGCTGCATCAATATACGGTGGATTGGAAACAATCACATCAAAGAACTGACGACCCAATGGCTTGAACCATGAACCCAATACGAACTGTACCTGCGACAAGTCATGCTGTTCAGCATTGAACTTGGCCACCTCTAGAGTCGGTTCATAAATATCAGTTGCAGTAACTGACCACGCTGGACGTTCCGAAGCCAAGGATAAGGCAATCGCACCAGTACCTGTCCCCAGATCTACCACACGAGCATCTTCAGGCAAGTCCAGCTTAAGTACAGTTTCAACCAATACTTCTGTATCGGGACGTGGCACCAATGTGTCTTTGGTGACTTTCAGATCCAGTGTCCAGAACGGTTGTGAACCAGTGACATAAGCCAAAGGCTCACCCGCAGCAATACGCGCCAGAGCATCAACATAAGCCTGTTCCTGTTCAAGCGTCAGTTCCTGATTCTTTTTCATCACCAGATCAAAAGAATCAATCTTGGTAATGTGTTCCAGCAACCAGGCATTTTCCTGACGTTCATAGCTCTCTGGTTCACCACGCAAAGCCAGCGCTTGTAAAATATTCATTATCCACCATTCTGCTGTGCGAGCATGGCAAGCTGATCCGCTTGATATTCACGGTGCAGACTATCGAGCAATTCAGTCAAATCACCTTCCATCACCGCATCCAGCTTATATAAAGTCAGGTTAATACGATGATCAGTCATACGACCCTGTGGATAGTTATAAGTCCGGATACGTTCTGAACGGTCACCCGAACCCACCAGGTCACGACGCATTTCAGAAGTTGCCGCATCTGCAGCTGCACGTTTGGCATTTTCCAGACGTGACACCAGAAGCGCCATCGCTTTAGCCTTGTTCTTATGCTGTGAACGCTCATCCTGACATTCCACCACAGTCCCCGTTGGAATGTGGGTAATACGTACCGCAGAGTCGGTTTTGTTAATGTGCTGACCACCGGCACCTGATGCACGATAGGTATCAATACGCAAATCCGAGGGGTTAATGTCAACTGAAGTATCCACATCAACCTCAGGAAGAATCGCGACTGTACATGCTGAAGTATGTACACGGCCCTGGGATTCTGTTGCTGGGACACGTTGTACACGGTGTGCGCCACTTTCGAATTTCAGACGACCATAGACGCCTTCACCATTGACCAGGCAGATCACTTCTTTATAACCGCCGTGTTCACCTTCGTTTTCGGACAGGATTTCGATACGCCAGCCCTGACTCTCTGCATATTTACTATACATACGGAACAAGTCACCCGAGAAGATCGCTGCTTCGTCACCACCGGTTCCGGCACGGATTTCTAGATAAGCCGAGTTCGCATCATTCGGATCTTTCGGAATCATCAAAATGTTCAGATCCGCTTCCAGCTGTTCGATCAGGGCTTTATTTTCCTTAATCTCTTCCTGAGCCATTTCTTTAAAGTCAGGATCGCTCAGCATGGCTTGAGCAGTCTCGATATCTTCTTCAGCCTGTTTATACTTGGTCCATACTTCAGTAATTTCGGTCAGATCATTGTGCTCGCGGGAAAGCTGGCGAAAGCGTTTATTATCTGAAATGACTTCGGCATCTGCCAATAAGGCAGTGAGTTCTTCGTGACGGTCGGAGAGCTGGTCTAATCGTAAACGTAACGATTCTTTCATTTTTTAAAGTATCTCAAACAAAGGCTATAGCTAAATAAAGGTCTTAGCACAGCGAAATCAAAAATTGCGCCTAGTTTAACGATTCTCAGGCATAAAGAACATCTTTATTCAGTACAAGCTTTCTGCGGCTAAAGCATCCAGATAAGCATCTCTCTTAAGATCCAAATTAAGGCTAATGCCTCTTTTTTAATCAATTTAATCCGCATTCTTTACTTATTTTACAAACTCGCAAATAAAGCATCTAAATATGGAGATCTTTCTTCACAATGTAATGACGATTTTTTGTTACATTTTCCGCCATCGAAACACAATATAATCCGATCACGGATATGGAGTTCCAGCATGAAACTGAGCGCAGTTTTATTAAGTACCGCTTTAGCCGCAGGGTCAATGATGACCGTTAATGCTCATGCCGACAGCACTGCTCGTGTTGCTGCTGCAAGTGCATTAGGTAGTGTGGCTGGTACAGCTTTGGGTAAAAACATGGGGGGCAACACAGGTGCAACAATTGGTGCAGCACTTGGCGGTGCTGGTGGTGCAGCTGTAGCAAGTAACAAGAAGAACCGTACTGAGTCTGCCATTGGTGGCGCTTTAGGTGGCGGTGCAGGTTATAGCGTAGGTAAAAGCATGGGTGGCTCTAACGGTGGTTACATCGGTTCTGCGTTAGGGGCAGCAGGTGGTGCAGCTTTAGGCAATAAAATTGCCAAAGACAAAACAGCAGACCGTCGAGCTGAAAAACGTGCGAAACATTGGAAAAAACGTTACCGTTAATTCAGTACTTATAGTCTCTCAATCGCATCTTACATTTGACGTAAAAAGCACCTTCGGGTGCTTTTTTAATTGCTTCTAAATGAGTCTAACTAATTGTAATACTTGAAAAATATTGTTTAGTAATTATGAATAAATTAAGGAGAGAAAAAACACATTTCGTCTACAGACTCTCCATGCTATTTCGCTCTTGCTAGATTAAATTTAACTCATAGACAAATACAGCCATATATATAAAAGGTGTACTCATGAACTACAAATCTCTAATGATCGCGGTTGTTGCTACCTCAGCTATGGGCATGGGTATGACAGCAGCGAATGCGGGTAATACAACGAATACTGCTCTTGCTTCTGCACTTGGTGGCGTAGTTGGTGCTGCAGTAGGTAATAGAGTTGGTGGCACAACTGGTGCAACAATCGGTTCTGCAATCGGTGGTGGTGCAGGTGCAGCCATTTCAGCGAATAAACGTGACCGCAACGGTGCCATTATCGGTGGCGCACTGGGTGGCGGTGCAGGTTATGCCGTAGGTAAAAATATGGGTGGTAACAATGGTGGCCTGATTGGTGCAGCATTGGGTTCTGCGGGTGGTTCTGCTCTTGGCAAGAAAGTAAGTGAAGACCGTCGTTATGATGACCGCTATGACCGCCGTTATAATTCCTCACGTAATTACCGTTATAACGACTATCGCTATAACAACCGTGGCCGTCGTTAAGCGTTCAATACAAAGCTTAATCTCTTTTACAACCTTCCCTCTTTTAAGCATCTTCGGATGCTTATTTTTTTGCCTATACATTTCGTTTACACTTATATCGTTTTTTTTCGATATACAAATCCGGTTGAACATCGTATGCTCTTAGTCATGTCAAATAAAGAGTAATATTATGCGTACGCTTAACGATACTCAGTTCTCCATTCTTGAACTGGTTCCTGTTCGTGACGATAAAACCATTCAATTCTCCCTGCAACATGCTCTGGAACTGGCACAAACTGCAGAAAAGCTGGGTTACCGCCGCATGTGGTTAGCTGAGCATCATAATATGGATGGTATTGCCAGTTCAGCAACCGCTGTCTTGCTTGGCTATTTACTGGCAAATACTAAAACCTTAACTTTAGGCTCAGGTGGCATCATGTTGCCGAATCATGCACCTTTAGTCGTAGCTGAGCAGTTTGGTACTTTAGCGACTTTATATCCTGAGCGCGTTGAACTTGGTCTGGGACGTGCACCCGGCACCGATCAGATGACCATGCGTGCTTTGCGTCGCGGTCGTCAGGAAACTGAAGATCAGTTCCCTCAAGATGTACTAGAAATTTTGCAGTACCTTAAAGATCCGATTCCGGGCCAACGCATTGTAGCTACTCCGGGTCAAAGTACTCATGTTCCGGTTTGGCTGCTTGGTTCTAGCCTGTTTAGTGCTCAGTTGGCAGCGAAACTTGGCCTGCCGTATTCCTTTGCTTCGCATTTTGCCCCACGTATGCTGGGCCAGGCTATTCAATTATATCGTGAAAACTTTGAACCGTCTGAATACCTGGATCGTCCTTATGTTTCTATGGGCGTACCGACCTGTGTCGCAGATACGGATGAAGAAGCTCAATATCTGGCAACCAGCGCCTATCAACGTGTACTTTCCCTGATTCGTGGTCAAAGCCTGAAACTGAAAGCACCTATTGATTCAATGGAAGGACTCTGGTCACCACCCGAAAAAATGTCCGTTGATAATTTCTTTGCCATGGCACAGGTCGGTTCCAAGGAAACAGTCAAGGCAGGACTGGAAGCACTTTTAGCTAAATATGATGTAGATGAGTTTATTTTTACTTGTGACATCTATGACACTGACAAACGTCTATATAACTTCGATTTGTTAATGCAGGTTAAGCAGGACTTATAAAATTTCCCTTTTATAAATATCTTTCAATAAACCGCTGCCAGTCAGCGGTTTCTTTTTAGGAGGTAATCCATTGCTTTATTAAATGCAATCTGCATTCAAATAAAAAAACTAACAATTATACGTTCAGGATAAAAACATCAATCATTATATTAACAAACCGACTGCAACCTTTGTTGCAGCAGGTTGGACACTTTAATTATTGGCGCTATTACTTACGGTATTAAACTGTATGAACACAACCTTTAAAAAGCTCAAGAAAAATTACATCAATATAATTCCGAAAATCCATAACTGAAGTGGATTTTAAAATGTCGAATTATTGATGACTCGAGATTCCATGAAAGTGACTTTACGCCCCTGCCGATATTGTCTATATCTATCACAACAGAATAAAAATTAAATAATTACAGGATATCAATATGGGCGTTAAGCAGGATACAGGTGCCGGTATTTTTCAAAACAACCCTGAGCACTTTAAAAGCTTTAATGGGACTAAAGTCGATTCTGCCGCCCTTAAAGATATGGATTTTCAGGATTTAAATGTGGCAGTAATTGGGCTTGACCAGTTTAGTGTGAGTCATCTTGACCGCATTTGCCAGCAAGCGGCATCTGTTAAAGTCTTTCAGATTGAACCGCAATTTGTGATGCCGAGTACCAGCCGCACGCTTCAACGCGTATTGAATCATCCGCTAATCAGCAAAAATAAAAATCTCATTAGTAACCGGATTAAAGGGTTATTGTCTTTACGCTTTTTAGAACAGCAGGTCAAAAATCCCTGGTTAAGACGCCAGCTCATGCCTAATCTGGCAGCCTCTAATCGTCATTACTTTAAGTCAGATAGCTTCTATATCGCCCTGCAACGTGAAAACTGCCAGCTTATTACTTGGCCAATTTTGAAAATTTCTGATCATGCAATTCATTGCATACATGGTGAAAATTATCCGGTTGATGTCATTATTCAAACCTTTAAATAAAAATCTATTTATTTTTTTTTGATATATATTCCATAAAAAATACTAAAAAAGAATAAAGCCCTAAATTTTATTGATCAATTTTTATACAATTTTAGCATCAAAATACGTCTATATTTTTTCTATGAGGTATTTCGTAGCGAAATAGTACTGATTGATATCAACTATCTTATCATCGTTAATTCCTATCATTAATTATTTTAATATATAAATTTTGATAACCAATGGAGTCAAAAACCAGCTTTGACTCCATGAACTAGGACCTTATCCAATACGACGTTTTAAACCAGTCATTTGCAGTACACGTGTCGAGATTTCTTCAATCGACATCTCGGACACATTCAGATATTTAATACCCTCTGAAATGTAAATTCCTTCAATCGCACGCAGTTCCATCTGGCACTGACTAAAGCTGGCATAACGGCTATTTGCCTTACGTTCAGTACGGATTGCCACAAGGCGATCAGCATCAATCATAAGGCCGAAAAGCTTGTTTTTATGCGGGCGCAGCACAGCTGGCAGACGGTTATCATCCAGATCTTCTTCAGTCAGTGGGTAGTTTGCAACACGAATTCCAAACTGTAGAGAAAGATAAATCGAAGTCGGTGTTTTACCAGAACGTGATACCCCAATCAGGATCAGATCGGCCTTGTCATAATGACGAGTACGCGCGCCATCATCATTATCCAGAGCAAAATGTACAGCATCAATACGCGCTTTATAGGAAGCAGAGTCGGTTACCGCATGAGTTTGTCCTACCAGCGTCGTTGGATCTGTACCTAGCTCTTCGGATAGTTTACTAATAAGCCCTTCAAATACATCAAGATTTACTGCATTAGCCGTATTAATAATATCACGCACATATGGGTCCACCAAAGTATCAAAAACCAGTGGTTTCTGTCCTTCCTCGTGGGCACGTGCATTGATCTCGGCTACGACATTGGTCGCAGCTTCTTCAGAGCTTATATAGGGAATGATATGTATATCAAAATCGACATGAGGGAACTGTGCCAAAAGTGAGTGTCCCAGCGTCTCTGCGGTGATCGCAGTACCATCAGAAATGAAGAAAACACTACGCTTTATCTGTTTACCTTCCGACATTAAAATTCTCCTCAAACATTTGTCTTCGTACTATATAATCTTTATAGTAAACCGATCTTACATGACTGTCGCTTAGTAAAATCATCCACCTAGGTGATTTGCTATACTCTCATGCCAAGATAATGATTAATACTGCAAAAGTGGAGTAACAACTTTGGAAGCGCGCGTAATTGGTCTGGAAAAATTAGGGAAACACGATGTTGAGCTTGTTGGTGGGAAAAACTCATCTTTGGGCGAAATGATCAGCCACCTAGCAAACGCTGGCGTATCTGTACCAGGTGGTTTTGCAACAACTGCTGGTGCATATCGTGAATTTCTCGAGCAAAGCGGCCTAAACGCTAAAATCAATGCAGAGCTTGCCAGCCTAAACGTTGATGACGTAAACGCTCTTGCTGAAACTGGCGCTAAAATTCGCCAATGGATTGTAGAGACTCCGCTTACTGCAGCATTAGAACAAGAAGTTCGTGCAGCATTTGACGCACTTTCTAACGGCAACCCTGACATCGCGGTTGCTGTTCGTTCATCTGCAACTGCAGAAGACTTACCAGACGCGTCTTTTGCTGGTCAGCAAGAAACTTTCTTGAACATCCGTGGCATCGACAATGTATTGATTGCGATCAAAGAAGTTTTCGCATCTTTATACAATGACCGCGCAATCTCTTACCGCGTACACCAAAACTTTGCCCATGACGTGGTTGCCCTTTCTGCTGGCGTACAACGTATGGTTCGCTCTGAAACTGGCGCAGCTGGTGTAATGTTCACACTGGATACTGAATCAGGCTTCCGTGATGCAGTATTCATCACCGCTTCTTACGGTTTGGGTGAAATGGTTGTACAGGGCGCAGTTAACCCTGACGAATTCTATATCTCTAAACCACTTCTAAATGCTGGTAAGCACGCGATCCTGCGTCGTAATCTTGGTTCTAAACACCAGAAAATGATTTATGGTGAAGAAGGCGCTGCTGGTAAATCAGTAGTTGTAGTAGATGTTGAAAAAGCTGAACGTCAACAGTTCGCTTTAAATGACCAGGAACTTCAAGAACTAGCTAAACAAGCACTGATCATTGAAAAACACTACGGTGCGCCAATGGACATCGAGTGGGCAAAAGACGGTGATGACGGCAAACTGTACATCGTTCAGGCGCGCCCTGAAACTGTAAAAAGCCGTGAGAACGTTGGTACGATGGAACGTTACCTGTTGAAACAGAAAGGTTCAGTAGTATGTGAAGGCCGTTCAATCGGTCAACGTATCGGTTCTGGTAAAGTTCGTATTGTTAGCTCTATTAAAGAAATGGACAAAGTACAAGACGGTGACGTACTTGTATCTGACATGACTGACCCGGACTGGGAACCGGTGATGAAACGTGCTGCTGCAATTGTGACCAACCGTGGTGGTCGTACTTGTCACGCTGCAATCATTGCACGTGAACTGGGTGTTCCAGCAATCGTTGGTTGTGGTAATGCAACTGAAGTACTGGTAGACGGTCAGGAAGTGACTGTATCTTGTGCTGAAGGTGATACTGGTTTCATCTACGAAGGCGCGCTTGATTTTGAAGTTCAAACGAACTCAATCGAATCTATGCCTGAACTTCCATTCAAAGTCATGATGAACGTAGGTAACCCGGATCGTGCATTTGACTTCGCACAAATTCCGAACGAAGGTATTGGTCTTGCTCGTCTTGAGTTCATCATTAACCGCATGATCGGTGTACATCCTAAAGCATTGCTGAACATTGACAGTCTGCCTCGTGAAACGCGTGCTGCTGTGATGGCGCGTACTGCGGGTTATGCATCTCCAATCGAATTCTATGTGGAAAAACTGGTTGAAGGTATTTCTACCCTTGCTGCTGCATTCGCTGACAAGCCAGTGATCGTACGTATGTCTGACTTCAAGTCAAACGAATATGCGAACCTGATCGGTGGCAAGTTGTATGAACCAGAAGAAGAAAACCCGATGCTGGGCTTCCGTGGTGCAAGCCGCTACGTTTCTGACAACTTCCGTGACTGCTTCGAACTTGAATGCCGTGCACTGAAAAAAGTTCGTGACGAAATGGGTTTGACCAACGTACAAATCATGATTCCTTTCGTACGTACTGTAAACGAAGCGAAACGTGTCATTGAGCTACTGGCATTAAATGGCCTGAAACGTGGTGAAAATGGTCTTAAAGTTATCATGATGTGTGAATTGCCAACTAACGCGCTGTTAGCTGATCAATTCCTTGAACACTTCGATGGCTTCTCTATCGGTTCTAACGACTTGACTCAGTTAACACTAGGTCTAGATCGTGACTCTGGTATCGTATCTCACCTGTTCGACGAACGTGATGCCGCTGTGAAAGTCCTTCTTTCTATGGCGATCCAGGCTTGCCGTAAAGCAGGTAAATATGTAGGTATCTGTGGTCAAGGCCCTTCAGATCACCCAGATCTTGCAAAATGGTTAATGGAACAAGGTATTGAATCTGTATCTTTAAATCCAGACTCAGTATTGGATACCTGGTTCTTCCTTGCTGATCAAGAAGCTAAATAAGCTGAAATTCAGTAAATAAAAAAGACCCTCAAATGAGGGTCTTTTTTATTTCAGTAATAAATTTTACATGAATTTAAGATATTAGATTTAACTAATCATCCCTTTGATATTTATCAGCAGAAAATTCTTCGTCATTACATTAAAATTACAGTTTTTAAACCATCAATCTTGGATACTTTATTTTTTGTAGATGGCTAAAAATTTGGATTTTTTTAGTTTCCTAAATCAAATTCGTTTTCTTTTGTGTTGTTTTGGTTGTACTTCACCTAAAAATGTCCGACATATGCGCATGTTTAGCTTAAGATTTTGTTTGTGTTATGGCTATAATTCAATAAAATCGAAGCTAAACCTTTTCAACGTACATTTTGAGATTCAGTCTTTATGCAGATTTACCTGGCACGAAATAATCAACAAGCTGGACCATATACGCTTGAACAGCTAAATCAGATGCTTGCAAGCCAGCAAGTATTATTGACTGATTTGGCCTGGCACCAAGGCATGACCGAATGGAAAGCTTTGGGTGAGCTCACGCAGGGTAAATTCGTTTATGAACCTGAAGGTTATATTCCACCTGCACCAGTTGCCGAGCCAGCAGCACCATTTGAGCAGCCTGCAGCACAAACCAATACTTATGCACGTCCTGCACCAAAAGCGAATACATCTGAACTGGCGAGTATTCCTGCACGTATTTTTGCCAAGTTCGTCGACCTGCTGCTCTGGATTCCAGCAACTTTCATTTTGACTGCCTTCTTCACAGCTGAAGAAAAACTGCGTTTTACCCAGCTAAATGAGCAGATCATGACGCAGGCTATGGGTGGCAATGCAGATCAGAACAGCGTGCTGGAATTGCAGTCTCAAATGCTGGATATGTTCTCTACTCAGGCTTGGACAGCAGCAGGTTTATATCTGCTGATCATGCTGGTTATCCAAGGTTACCTGATTGCAAAATCTGGTCAAAGCATTGGTAAAAAACTGACTAAAATTAAGATTGTAGATGCTGAAACTGGTACTCAAACCTCACTCATGCGTGCCTTTACTTTGCGCAGTATCGTGTTCATTTTGCCTACAATTTATTTTATTCCATTGTTCTCGCTTGTGGACTGGATTTTCGGTTTGGGCAAAAACCGTCAGACTTTGCACGATAAACTGGCGAAAACCAAGGTGATCAAGCAATAAAATTAAGTTCTCTTTAAAGGGATGCTCTGCATCCCTTTTTTCGCTCATAACTTTGAAATTAAAATAAAATTACTATAAATATTCGACAATCCCGAGCAGTAAAATCGGTTTTTATTACAGTCATTTAAAGCCTCTTTATATATAGCTTAGTTTGTTGTAATCAGGCATAATGCCCTACAACGTAGCGGTGTCTCATGATTAGGAAGATTTTTTGTTAACAAATGAATCTTTTTAATCATGCGACACTTTAATCGCTATCCCATATTAATTTAGGGAATGGGACTCTTCACCGAGGTTGTAAAATGAGACAAACGATTTTAGCTGTATTGTCTTTATCTGCGATGTCCGCACTTTTAACAGGGTGTGGTGGTGATTTAGTACTTCTGAACTCTAAAGGTCCAGTTGCAGCAGGCCAAAGTAGCCTGATGATGACTGCGATTTACTTAATGCTTCTGGTGGTTATTCCATCAGCAATCATGGCATTATGGTTCGGTTGGAAATATCGCGCATCGAATAAAGACGCAGACTATAAACCTACTTGGGCACACTCTACTGCAATTGAAATTGTAGTTTGGGGTATCCCAGTTATTATTATTGCTATTCTTGCCTGGTTAACTTGGTGGGGTTCCCACAAGTACGACCCGTACCGTCCGCTTGAGGCTGACAAGGCACCATTGACCGTTCAAGTTATTGCTGAACAGTTCAAATGGGTCTTCATCTACCCAGAGCAAGGCATTGCGACTGTTAACGAAATCCGCTTCCCTGAGAAAACTCCGGTTAGCCTTCGTATCACTTCTAACTTCACGATGAACTCATTCTTCATCCCTGCGTTAGGTGGTCAGATCTATGCAATGGCGGGTATGCAAACTCACCTGAACCTGTTGGCAGATGAAACTAGCCCAGCTGAAGGCTACCGCGGTTTCTCTTCTAACTATTCTGGTTATGGCTTCTCACAAATGCGCTTTCGCGCTCACTCTGTGACTGATGCTCAGTTTGCTGAATGGGTTTCTGCTGTTCAAGCAGGTAACGGTACTTCAGTAAATCCAGAAGCAGTTCAAAAAACTGTTCTAGACCAGGCTGAATTCGCATCTCTGCGTGACGGCAACCGTGGTAAACACCAGATTGAAGCGCTGATCGCAAAAGCAAATACTCCTGAAGAGAAGGCTGCTGCTGAAGCTATGAAGCCTTACCCAACTAAGCCACATCCAGTGACTTATTACTCTTCTGTAGAGCAAGGTTTGTTTGAATCTGTGATTAATCACTACATGAGCAACTACCATGGTG
Source organism: Acinetobacter sp. SM1B (assembly GCF_003289665.1). NCBI lineage: Bacteria > Pseudomonadati > Pseudomonadota > Gammaproteobacteria > Moraxellales > Moraxellaceae > Acinetobacter > Acinetobacter sp. SM1B. The sequence goes on along the minus strand of NZ_QMBM01000001.1, from coordinate 1,297,590 downwards.
CTGACCACTCAGCTCCTGCTGCAGAGCACGGTGTTGCGCACGAAGAAGCTGCTGCTTCTGAAGCACATGTAGCTGATGCACATGCGACTGCTTCTCAAGGGGAATAAGACATGAACTTATTAGGTAAGTTAGGTCCAGATGCAATTCCTTACGATCCAATCGTATTGGTTACTGTTGCAATGATGATCTTAGGCGGTATCGCAGTTGTTGCTGGTATCACCTACTTCAAAAAATGGGGCTACCTGTGGAACGAATGGTTCACATCTGTAGACCATAAAAAAATCGGTATCATGTATATCTTCGTGTCGATTATCATGCTCGTGCGTGGTTTCGCCGATGCGATCATGATGCGTCTTCAGCAGTTCCTTGCAAAAGGTGGTGGTGAAGGTTACTTGCACCCAGAACACTATGACCAGATCTTTACCGCGCACGGCGTGATCATGATCTTCTTCGTAGCAATGGGTCTTGTAGTTGGCTTAATGAACGTAGCTGTACCGCTTCAAATCGGTGCACGTGACGTTGCCTTCCCATTATTGAACTCTCTAAGCTTCTGGCTATTTGCTGGTGCTGCGGGTCTGATGATGGTGTCTCTGGCTCTTGGTGAATTCGCTGCAACTGGTTGGATGGCATACCCTCCATTATCAGGCATTGAATATTCTCCAGGTGTCGGTGTTGACTACTATATCTGGGCACTTCAGGTTTCAGGTCTAGGTACGCTTCTTACTGGTGTTAACTTCTTTGTTACCATCATCAAAATGCGTGCGCCTGGCATGAAGATGATGGATATGCCGATTTTCACTTGGACTTCGCTTGTAACAGTTGTGTTAATCGTTGCAACCTTCCCAGTGTTAACTGCAACACTTGCAATGCTGTCTCTTGACCGTTACTTCGGTTTCCACTTCTTCACAAATGACATGGGTGGTAGCCCAATGTTGTACGTGAACTTGATTTGGACTTGGGGTCACCCAGAAGTTTATATCTTGGTATTACCAGCTTTTGGTATTTACTCAGAAGTGACTTCAGTGTTCTCACGCAAAGCATTGTTCGGCTACAAATCTATGGTGTACGCAACTGTAGCAATTGGTGTTCTTTCACTGGTTGTTTGGGTTCACCACTTCTTTACCATGGGTGCTGGTGCCAACGTTAACGCGTTCTTCGGTATCATGACCATGATTATTGCGATCCCGACTGGTGTAAAAATCTTCTCTTGGTTGTTCACCATGTACAAGGGCCGCATTACTTACACTACTCCAATGCTATGGACACTTGGCTTCCTTGTGACTTTCGGTATCGGTGGTTTAACAGGTGTATTGATGGCAGTTCCACCAGCGGACTTCCTGGTACATAACTCTTTATTCCTGATCGCTCACTTCCATAACGTAATTATTGGTGGTGTAGTATTCGCAATGTTCGCAGGTATCATTTACTACTGGCCAAAAATGTTTGGTTGGAAACTAAATGAAACTTGGGGTAAAGCAGCATTCTGGTTCTGGTTCTTCGGTTTCTACTTTGCATTCATGCCACTTTATATCCTTGGTTTCATGGGTATGACTCGTCGTCTGAATACATTTGACAACCCAGAATGGGACCCATATGTAAATATCGCGATGTTCGGTGCGATTCTTATTGCACTAGGTATTGCCTGCTTCATTATGCAGATCGTTGTTGGTTTCTTGCAACGCGAACAAAATATGGACTATACAGGCGATATCTGGGATGGTCGTACACTTGAGTGGGCTACTTCGTCTCCATCTCCATTCTATAACTTTGCTTACCTTCCAAAGATCAATGGTATTGATACTTTCTGGACTGACAAAGAGAATGGTGTTGCATACGCAAAACCAACCAAGTACGAAGACATCCATATGCCGACTAACCGTGCTGCTGGTTTCGTTATCGCCATGTTCATCACTGTTATGGGCTTCGCGTTAATCTGGCACATCTGGTGGTTAGTAGTTGTTACTTTCGTTGCATCTATCATCAGCTTCATCGTTTCTTCTTTCACCAAGAAAGTGGATTACTATGTTCCAGCTGCTGAAGTTGAGCGTATCGAAAGTGAACGCTATGCGATCCTTGAAAAACACTTGAAGAAGGACTAAGACCATGGCTGAAGTACTTCATCACGACAACCACGGACACGATGAGCATCATCATCACGATGATACTGACATCACTGTCTTTGGTTTCTGGACTTACTTGATGAGTGACCTTGTCCTTTTCGGTACACTCTTCATTGCATTCGCTGTTTTGAGTAGCCACATTCCTGTGGGCACTCCAAGCGCGAAAGATCTGTTTGGCGATTCTTTAGGTTTCGTTCTTACTGAAACCTTCGCCCTTCTGATCTCTTCTGTAACCTTTGGTTTTGCAGTTCTTGCTGCATACAAAAAAGACGTTGCAAAAGTACTGACTTGGTTAGCGATTACTTGGGTATTCGGTGCTATCTTCATCGGCATGGAACTATATGAGTTCAATCACTTAGTTCATGCGGGTCACGGTCCAAGCACAAGTGCGTTCTTATCTGCGTTCTTTACTTTGGTAGGTACGCACGGTATTCACGTAACTTCTGGTCTGGTCTGGATGATCGTGCTTATGATTCAAATCAAGAAATATGGTTTGACTCTTGCAAACACGCGTCGTCTAGCTTGCCTAAGCTTGTTCTGGCACTTCCTTGACATCGTATGGATCTGTGTATTCAGCGTAGTTTACTTGATGGGAGTTCTGTAATGAGTCATGATCATAACGCTGCTGGCGAATCACACGGTAACGTGAAGCAATACACTATCGGCTTCATTCTGTCTGTTATCCTTACTGTAATTCCATTCGGTATGGTTATGGCGGGCGGTTTTGGCCGTGGTATCTTGATTACTGTCATCGCGATCACTGCGGTTGCTCAGATTCTTGTACAGCTGATTTACTTCCTGCACATGAACTCTTCTTCAGAGCAACGCTGGAACGTAATTGCATTTGTGTATACCATCTTAACCATTGCTATTCTTTTAGTAGGTTCTGTATGGATCATGAACTACCTTCACTACAACATGATGATCTAAACTGGTTGTCATGCTGAAAAAGTATTTATTCCTGACTAAGCCAGGAATTCTCTTTGGTAACTTTGTTACCACTTTGGGCGGCTACTTTGTAGCCGCTCAAGGTTCTGTAGATTTCCTTCTCCTGCTCCTTACCCTTTTTGGTACTACATTCGTTGTAGCATCAGGATGTGTGGTCAATAATGTAATTGACCAAGACATCGACCAGAAAATGCAGCGCACACAAAATCGTGCTCTTGTTAAAAAAACCATTTCTGAACCTGTCGCACTTGTCTTTGCTTTTGTATTAGGTCTGGTCGGTTTTAGTGTTCTCTGGCTTTGGGTAAATGCATACGCTTTCCTATTCGCAGTTATTGGTTTTGTCGTATACGTTGGTTTTTACAGCTTATGGACAAAACGAACAACTATTCACCAGACACTGGTAGGCAGTATTTCTGGCGCAGCTCCGCCTGTGATTGGTTATACCGCTGTTGCAAATCAGTTTGACTTAGGTGCCCTGCTGATCTTCGTTGGGTATGCCTTCTGGCAAATGCCTCACTCGTGGGGAATTGCAGTTTACCGTTTTCAAGATTACAAAAATGCAGGTATTCCTATTCTACCTGTAGCACGTTCAATTCACCGCACCAAGGTCGAATCGCTGATTTATGTGATTCTGTTTGGTGTTGTCATGAATGGCCTGTTTTTCTTTGGCTATGCCAACTGGCTCTATATGGCGGTGTTGAACATCTTAACCCTGTACTGGATTTATTTAAGTATTCAGGGCTTTAAGGTTAAAGATGATGAGGCGTGGGCCAAGCAGTATTTTATGTATTCTGTGAAGCTGATTACTGTGATCAGTATTCTGTTCTGCTTTACATCGACTGCTCCAAAGATGCCTTATATCATTTTTTAAAAAGATAGAGTTTTACTCTATCTTTTTTTATTTGAGCCTGTTATTTCCCCGACTCTTTTTTAAATACTTCTGCTCTTATCTTTATAAACCCTGTCTTTCTGAAACCAACTGCAAAAATACACTTCAATCTTTCTAAAGTGCATTTAACGCATAAAATAAGAATTCTACTTGAATAAAAAGATACTCATTATGGCGAGATTAGAATTATCTCATTACCAACCATCATTGAATCACCAATTAATTAATCTCAGTCAATTTTCTCTTCTCTTTTCTGTGCTACTCATTCCAGCCCGTACAAAACTGCTGTTTAATTATGCAATTCTTGCCAATCTGGTTGTATTTCTCCCCAAAACCCACTAAACTTCACGCTTCACAAATATTGCGACACAACCTTGGTTGTGACTCCTTGCTTCAATTGACTTAAAAATTGGGGCTGTTTAAACCGTAAGGAGCTGACAATGCGTCACTACGAAATCGTACTATTGGTACATCCAGACCAAAGCGATCAAGTTGTGGGTATGGTAGAACGTTACCTAACTCACATCAAAGAAGCTGAAGGTCAAATCCACCGTCTTGAAGACTGGGGCCGTCGTCAATTGGCTTACCCAATCAACAAGATCCACAAAGCTCACTACATTCTTATGAATGTTGAGTGTGGTCAAACTACTCTTGATGAGCTTGAAGAATTATTCCGTTATAACGACGCAATCATTCGTAGCCTTATCATCCGTCGTGAAAACGCTATCACTGAAGAGTCACTATTGGCTAAGAGTGCTGAAGAAAAACGTGCGCGTAAAGCTCAACGTGAAGAAGCACAACACGCTCAAGACTCTGCTGAAGCATAAGGAGAACCTAACATGGCACGTTTTTACCGTCGTCGCAAGTTCTGCCGCTTTACAGCTGAGAACGTTACGTACATCGACTACAAAGATATCGACACTTTAAAACAGTACATCACTGAAAACGGCAAGATTGTTCCTAGCCGTATTACAGGTACTAAAGCTCGTTACCAACGTCAATTAGCGCTTGCTATCAAACAAGCTCGCTACTTGTCTTTGATCCCTTACACTGACAATCATAAGTGAGGTTGAGCTGTGGATATTATCTTATTACAACGCATTAAAAACCTTGGTAAACTTGGTGATAAAGTTTCAGTTAAAGCTGGTTACGGCCGTAACTTCTTGATCCCACAAGGTATGGCAGTTGCTGCTACTGAGTCAAACACTGCGGCTTTTGAAGCTCGTCGTGCTGAACTTGAGAAAGCTGAAGCTGATATTTTAGCTGCTGCTCAAGCACGTGCTGACCAATTGAACGAAGTAAATATCGTAATCACTGCGAAAGCTGGTGATGAAGGTAAACTGTTCGGTTCTATCGGTACTCGTGACATCGCTGACGCGTTGACAAATGCTGGTCTTACAGTTGACCGTGCAGAAGTACGTCTTCCAAATGGCGCACTTCGTAACACTGGTGAATTCAACATCGCAATCCAATTGCACCATGATGTTGTTGCAGAAGTTCTAGTTACTATCGTAGCTGAGTAATTTCTCACCAAGAAAAAGAGCATGCTTTGGCATGCTCTTTTTTTATCTAAAATAATTCGAAGATATGGCATATCTCACTTTCATTTTATTATTCGCGTAATTTTAAAAATACACTTCGCATTTTTTAACGGAACGCGTATTATTTCACTTCGTAGTTGATAGTTGCTATCCATCTCCGAGAATATTTAAACCATTGTATTAAAATTCAGGGCTTTATATGTCACAGGCGAATGCCAGCACTAAGCACAACAGCGCTAAACCAGAAATTGTTGCTGATACTCAGCTCAAGGAGTTTCGCACGCCTCCACACAATTTAGCGATTGAACAAGCTGTACTTGCTGCCTTAATGACGGTTGCCGAATCTTTTGAACAAGTCGGTGATGTGCTTACTGAGAACGATTTTTATGCAACCCGTCATAAATATATCTTCCGTGCGATTGATCAGCTGTCCAAGGACAACTCTCCTTACGATGCCGTACTGGTGCATGACTGGCTAATTAAACAGAATCTGCTGGATGCCATTGGTGGTGAAGAATACCTGATGCAGCTCATGGCTGACTCGCCATCAAGTTTCTACAACCTGGAAACTTACGCCAACAAGATCAAGGAATTCTCGACCTTACGTAGCATGATTAAAGTCAGTTCTGAAATCCTGCAAAATGCCTATGACACCAAAGGTCGTAGCGTCAGTGAAATTCTGGATCTGGCAGAAACCAATATTTTTTCGATTGCCGAGCAACATAATAATAATGCCAAGGCACAAGGGCCGAAGGCAATCAATACCGTCGTTGCAGATGTCTTTGATAAGTTGAATGAACTTTCACAAATGGAAGGTTCGATTACTGGTCTCACCACCGGCTTCGTCGAACTCGACAATAAAACCTCCGGCATGCAATCCGGTGACCTGATTATTGTTGCAGCCCGTCCATCGATGGGTAAAACCACGTTTGCCATGAATCTGGTAGAAAGTGTGCTGTTTAACAACAATCTGCCTGCCCTGGTTTACTCGATGGAGATGCCAGCCGACTCGATCGCGATGCGTTTGATTTCATCCTTTGGTCGTGTGCATCAGGGTCATTTACGTGCTGGTAAAATGGACAGTGATGAATGGTCTAAAGTCACCAGCACCATTGTGCATTTGCAGGAAAAGAACCTGTATATCGATGACTCCTCTGCTCTGCCACCAACGGAAGTTCGTGCACGTGCGCGTCGCATTGCCAAAATGCATGGCGGTAAGCTCGGCTGTATCATGGTCGATTACTTGCAGCTCATGAAAGTGCCTGGCATGGGTGATAACCGTGTCGGCGAGATTTCGGAAATTTCCCGTAGCTTAAAAGCGCTCGCTAAAGAAATGCAGTGTCCTGTCATTGCCTTATCGCAGTTGAACCGCTCTCTGGAAAACCGTCCAAACAAACGTCCAGTCATGTCTGACTTGCGTGAATCTGGTGCGATCGAGCAGGATGCCGATTTGATCATGTTTATTTACCGTGATGAAGTCTATAACAAGGAATCTAAAGAAGCCGGGACTGCCGAAATTATTATCGGTAAACAGCGTAATGGTCCAATTGGTACTGTGCGTCTAGCCTTCGAAGGTCAGTACACGCGCTTTAGTAACCTCTCTCCTGAGTTCTATGCGCAGTATGACGATGAAGAATAAACCTTGTGTTTGAAACTGATTAAAAAAAGAGACCCAAATGGTCTCTTTTTTTATTGCTTAAGCATACCTTGGAGGAAATTATATAAATGAGCATGTCCATTTGTGGCAGATAGGACTACAATATTTACAATTTTGAAATGACTGATTTTGTTTTATCAATACAGTTATTTCTCTCCCTCTTTTGTGTATTTCACACAACATCATTTTGTCATCCCGAAGGAGTATCTAGGGTGCGCCAAGCAACAGTTTATATTGACAGTACAGCACTGCAATATAATTTAAACCGTGTCAAACAACTTGCCCCAACCGCTAAAATCGTCAGCATGGTTAAAGCCAATGCTTACGGACATGGAGTTAAAGACTGCTTAGCAGCCTTAAAAGATAGCGATGCCTTCGGTGTCGCCTGCCTTCAGGAAGCACTGGAAATTCGTGAACTCGGCTATCAGCAACCGATTACGCTGATTGAAGGTGTTTTCTCTGCTGATGAAATTCAGATCGTGATCAATCAGAATATTGAAGTTGTGGTACATCATCAGGCACAGCTTGACTGGCTACTGGCTCATAAAGATGCTTATATCACTAAAGGCCTTAAAGTCTGGGTGAAACTGAACAGCGGCATGAACCGTCTGGGCTTTAAAATTGATGTGATTAAACAGGTGATCAATCAACTCAAAGCTGAAGGTTTTACTTGTGTACTTGCGATGCATTTTGCCAATGCAGATGCTGATCACCCATTGAATAAACAGCAAATCCAGCAGTTCCTTGAAGTAAAAAATGACTGTGCCCCACTCATGGGGTCATGCTGTAATTCGGCTGCGATTTATAAATATCCTGAACTGCATTTTGACTTTGTCCGTCCAGGTATCATGCTCTACGGCGCGACCCCATTTGCAGATAAAACGATTCATGATCTGGATTTAAAACCAGTGATGACTTTCACAGCTGAAGTCATTGCGCTAAATCATATTAAAGCGGGTGAACACGTCGGTTATGGTTCGACTTTCACCGCAGATCAGGACATGACATTGGCCATTGTTTCAATTGGCTATGGTGATGGTTATCCACGTGCCTTCCCGAAACAGAATTATGTTGCAATTAATGGACAACAGACTCGCGTGATTGGTCGTGTCGCAATGGATATGATTGCGATAGATGCAACTGATCTTAATCTGCAGCTTGGCACTGAAGTAGAACTGTGGGGTAAAACCCGCCTGGTCGATGATGTCGCTGAAGCAAATGGCACTATCGGCTATGAATTGCTGTGTCGTATGTCTGCACGTCCAGTCCGAAAACTAGTTTAAAATACCGTGCATTAAAAAGCCCAATATTAATTGGGCTTTTTAATTTAATTTTCTGTAGTTTCTTCTTGGTCTTGAGTTTGTAGCTGAGTTAATAGCGCGTCTACATGCACTTGTTCAAAACTATGTGGTGTAAAGTCATTAAAACCCATATTTGTACAAAAGTCCCGGATTTCATCGCGTCGTGAAATATACTTCATCGACCAGCCGGCAAAATTAATCTGCTCAAGCGGGCGCATTTCAAAACGTTTGATATTCTCATGCCGTGGATCTTTACTTAGCTTTTCAAATAATACATTCAGATGTTCCAATTTGCCTTCAAGACATTGAAAAAAATAGCCATCTGCAAAATATAACGCCCCAGTAATATCGTGACGATAATTAAAATCTCGTGCCTCGGCCAGAATATCCGTTAAGTCATCGAGCAAATTCGACTTATCAGAGGTACTCTGACTGGCATAACAAAAATGATGCATGCTAACCTCTGTAATTTAAATTTTCTTAAATTTAGCATGCCACTGTAACCTGATATCAAACAGATAGATAGTTTTATTGAAAATAATCTAAAGTTGGCTTAGGTAATTCCTGCAAACCTTTCTTTAAAGTATCCGACCACTGCTTACTGATTTTGGTGAAATATTCATCATCTTCCTGAATGCGTTTACCTACCGGAATTTCAAATGTGTCTTTATGATAAACCAGCACATCCAACGGCATCCCTACGGAAACATTGGAACGTAAAGTCGAAGCGAAGGAAATCAGTGAACATCGCAGTGCTTCATCTAGTGGCATATCATAGCTGAGTGCCCGATCCAGAATCGGCTTGCCATATTTACTTTCCCCGATCTGGAAATACGGCGTATCACTGGTTGCACAGATAAAGTTGCCTTGCGGATAAATATGATAGAGCTGCATATCTTGTCCGGCAATCTGACCTCCCACCAATAAGCTGCAATAATAGTTGCTTTGCTCCATGGTATCTGTAGTTACACTTTCAATCACATGCTTCAAGGTGCGACCGACCAGTTCCGCGACTTCAAACATGGTATGCAAACTGAGAATATTAGGTTCCTGATTCAGTTCCAGCTGATTTTTAATATGCCCGATCACCGCTTGTGTCGTAGCCAGATTTCCCGATGCCTGAATAACAATGACGCGCTCACCCGGAATACCAAAGGTATATAATTTGCGAAACACCGAGATATGATCCACACCTGCATTTGTGCGAGTGTCACTAATGAACACCATCCCCTGCTCCAAACGAAGCGCACAACAATAAGTCATTTTTTGTCCTTACTAACAACTTAGAACCTGGACGATGGAATGCATGGATTCCACTCCGCCCTTTTCTCTTACCCCACGTACTGGCGCGACGTCCCAATAGTCACGCCCAATGGCAACATAAATATGTGCACTAGGTACAAATAACTGATTACTTACATCAAAGCAATACCAAGCCTGGTCAATAAATACCTCTGCCCAGGCATGACTGGCCAGATGAGAAGTATTTTGAGCATACAGATAACCCGAAACATAACGTGCCGGTAAGCCCAGATATTTGCACATGGCAATGAAAATATGTGCATGATCCTGACAGACACCCTGTTTCGCCTCAAAAGCATCAATGGCGGATCCATGTACCGAGCTACTATTTGTTATATACGGTACATGCTCCAATACCGCCTGAGCCAAGGCGATCAGATTTAGACGTGTTGAAGCTGGCACATACTGTTTTACAAAGTCCTTCATTTCCTCATTACACTGAGTAGTTGAAGTCGGCTGCAAGAACAGGTTTGGATTGATCTGGTCATTCATTCCCTGATCATTATTCAAGGGATTTAAATCGACTATACCTTGCGCCATAATGGTTAAGTACTGATAAGGTGTGCGCTGAGTACTGGTAATCCACAAATTATGAAAGGCATCCCGGCTTAGCTCCCGACTGCCCAGCACGCTGACATCCCAGGAATGCACTTGCTGATGTACATTACTGGAAGGCATCATCTTAATGTACTGAATACTACTGGTGACAGTTTCGGTATAGCTATAATGCGTTTGGTGATTCACCATCAACTTCATACATTAATCTCAAACATATGATGAATATAATCACTGAATTGGTAAAAATTGATCAGGTCAGTATGGTCACGTAGCTGGTTCCAGTATTCATTCAGATCTGACCAGCCCATCTCCACCAAGGATTCAATCACATAATCAATTTTTGCAATTGTAGTGATGGTATCTTCACCTAGACGTAGCTCCTGATCAAGCTTTTCCAGACATTGACCCAGACTAAAAAACAGAAACACATCCGGAGCTTCACCTTCCAGAATATCCTGACAATCTGTCACGACATCACAGATATAACCGGCATTCTGATCAGCAGTACGAATCAGGCGGTTCAGTTCTGCATAAGCTTTGGCAGACAGTACACCACGTAGTTCCTGAATATTGTCACGCGCCACTTTAAACTGTTGATGGAATGAATAAGGTTGAGCCGGATCCAGCACCAGTTCATTTAGCGAACTGGCATCAAAGGCTGGCAGGCAGAATGCATGCGCATACGCGACTGCCGCATCATCTTCTAAAAATGGAAAATGGGTACATAAAAACTGCGTTCTTGATAAGTAGCGACCCAACCAAAAAATATGTTGCGCATTGGAATTAAGTAAAAGCATGACAAATTCCTTCTTTGCTATTTTTATGAATGGAGATTATCGACAATCCAGGTGTCCTTAATGCCACCGCCTTGGGAGGAATTTACGACCAGCGAACCTGCTTGCATTGCTACACGTGTCAGTCCACCCGGTACGATTTCAGTACGATAAGGTGAGCTGAGTACAAATGGACGCAAATCAATATGACGTTCTGCAATGCCATAATTGGTTAAGGTTGGGCTGACGGACAGATCCAGGGTTGGTTGGGCAATATATAAATGTGGCGCAGCCATGATTTTCTCTCTAAAGGTTTCAATCTGCTGTCTAGACGCCTGTGGACCGATCAGCATGCCATAGCCACCTGAACCTTGGGCTTCTTTCACAACCAGCTCATCAAGATGTGCCAATACATAACTGAGATCTTTAGCCTCACGGCATTGGTAAGTTGGAACATTCTTCAGAATGGGTTGTTCACCAAGGTAGAAATTGATCATCTTATCCACATAAGGATAGATCGACTTGTCATCTGCTACACCGGTTCCCGGTGCATTCGCAATAACAACGTTGTGCTGCAAATAGGCAGACATCAGGCCTGGTACGCCAAGGGCGCTATCAGGTTTAAAACAAAGCGGATCGAGATAGGCATCATCGACACGTCTATAAATAACATCTACTTGCTGACGACCACGTATAGTTTTTACATAAACTTTCGCGTTCTCTACATAAAGGTCACGTGATGTCACTAATGGCACATCCATTTCCCTTGCCAGGAAAGCATGTTCATAGTAAGCACTATTGAAACGACCCGGAGTCAGAACCACGATAAAGGGATTATCGACAGCTGAGTTTTCTGCCAGAATTTCTTTGAGTAAATGTGGGTATTGCTCTACACCAGCAATAGGTGTCTGTTCAAACAGGCCTGGCATCAGTTTTTCACTAATCTTGCGGCTTTCCAGCATATAAGACACACCTGAAGGGGTCCTTAGGTTATCTTCAAGTACATAGAATTCACCCTTTGAGTCACGGATAATATCAATGCCACTGATCTGACTATAAATGCTGCCTTTCAGACTATGCTGATACATGTGTGGCTGATAAGCCTCATGGCTCAGTACTTGCAGTTCAGGCACAATCCCTGCTTTCAGGATGTCCTGCTGATGATAGATATCATGCAAAAACAGGTTCAGCGCTTTAACACGTTGTTCACAACCGAGTGCCACCATATTCCATTGCTTGCGCGCAATCACGCGTGGAATAATATCAAAAGGGATAGTACGTTCGGTGCCTTCTTCATCTCCATAAACCGTAAAGGTAATTCCTTCATAAAGAAAATGTTCTTTTGCCAATTTATTCAGGGTGTTAAGCTCATCTAAAGTATGATTTGACAGCCACTCTTCGATTTTTTGCCCAGCCAGACCATTCATATTCTGGTCATCACGCATTTCATTAAAGAATTTAGATGCCATTTGCTGCAGCACTTGTAGAGGTTTGCCTGTGTGAGTTACTACCGTGTCCTTCGCTTCTGTAAAATTAGTGTTAATCGCCGTTGTTGTAAAATTTTCTATAGTCGTTGTGATATTTGTATCCTGGGTTTCTTTTAGCATACAAACCTCGTCGTATTGTAATCAAATTGTATATTTAACAAAGCAATATCCATGCCATGCGGTATTTTTGTACCTACCATTAATCCCTTTATTTCCGAGGGACTCAATGGCATTTTTGCACCAATGTGTATCTATTCTGCTATCCTCGATTACTTAAAATACTTGCGAAAAAAATAGAGATTTTTTATTGTGTTAATGATTTTTTCTCAATTTGCAGATCCTGATTTCAGCTTATGACCGCACAAGAAAAAGAAACTTCGAATAGCCTTTATCGCCAATGGCAAATTTTATCGCGCCTGACGACCGGGAAATGGATGGGCACTCGCGAATTGCAGGAAATCCTGGAACGTGAAGGTGTGGAAATTAGTTTGCGCACTATTCAGCGTGACCTGAATCAGATTGCGCAGCGTTTTCCCATTGAAAGCAGCAAAACTATTCCACAGGGCTGGCGTTGGCGTTCCGATGCACCGATTCAAAGTCTGCCGCACATGACCAGTTCACAAGCAGTGACGTTTATGATGGTTGAGGAACATCTCAAACATCTGTTACCACCCAGTCTGATTGAAGAAATGAATCCCTGGTTTGATCTCGCACGTCGCAGCCTGTCAACCCAGAACAATGTACGACAATGGATTAACCGGGTCCGTATCGTTCCTGCGACTCAGCCGCTGATTCCACCTGTTGTCGACCGTCAGGCACAACAGGCGGTTTATGAAGGTCTGTTACAGGACAAGCAGCTGGAATGTATCTATCAGGGTCGTGGGCAAAATAGTGAAGAAAAAACCTATATTCTTAATCCGCTGGCATTAGTACAGAAAGGTTCGATCATTTATCTGGTATGTACCCGTCATGACAAATCCGATATTCAGACCTTTGCCTTGCACCGCTTTAAGTCTGCGAATGTTTTAAATACGCGTGCCCTGCATCCGGTGAACTTTGATATTGATGAATATATTGAATCCGGTGCTTTGGGCTTCCGGGTCAACTTTGACCAGCCTACTGAAAATGTCATGCTGAAGCTGCACATGCCTGAAGCAGATGCACATTATTTTGAAGAAAGCCAGCTCAGCCGCGACCAACAGATTGAAAAACTTGATCATGGTATGGCTCTTATTAGTGCCACGGTTCCTTTTACTTCACAGCTGGTATGGTGGCTACGCAGCTTTGGTAACAAAATTCAAAAAATTGAACCTGAGCACGTTTTCCGAGCCGTATATCAACAAGACGAAGCATAAAAACTGACATAAAAAAGTCCCATTCCCGGGACTCATAATTTTTTATATTGTTTTTGTTATTGTTCTGGTTAATCGGCTGCTGATCCTGCATATATCTGTCTTGTTCCCCCAGATATATGCAGTAAGGAAGTTTCATAGTTAAGGGCATTACATACATGAGCACGCCAGCTCTGCAGTATTGAACCGGATTGATTTCTTCGTCATACCATCTCCCCCGCTATTGGATAAAATAACTTTAAACCAGCTTTTCCTGCATGTGAAATAAAAAGAAGCGATGCCTTTTGCAGATTTTTTTCATAGGATTTTTCCTGCTAAACATATTATTTTGGTTAATTTTTAATCTAAACCATCTTTCCAAGTTAAACCTATAAAATCGAATAACAATTTTGTTCTTGTATAAAACCGCCAAGCCTTGAAAATCTGAAGGTCTGATAAGAACAACAGGGAATCAAGATTTTATGGCAAATCCAGCTCAACTTGTCCGGCATAAACTGCTGAATACCTTCTTTTCACGCTATTCCATCTGGTTCCTTTGTATCTTTATTGCGTTGGTATTTACCGGCTTTCATATCGGCTATTCGCCCCGCTATATTTACTATTTCATGCCTCAAACGCTGGTCAATACGCTGTGGATTATTAGCGCTGTTCTGAGTGTGGTGGGGCTATATGATGTACTGCAACACCGGCATTCTATTCTCAGGAACTATCCGATTATGGGTCATTTCCGCTTCCTCTTTGAAGAGTTCCGTCCTGAAATTCGCCAGTACTTTATTGAAGCCGATCAGGATGCCCTGCCTTTTTCCCGTATGCAGCGCAGTCTAGTTTATCAACGTGCCAAAAATGAAAATTCTGACAAACCTTTTGGTTCGATTATCGATGTCTATAACCATGACTATAAGTTTGTCACGCATTCGATTATCCCTTGCCCACCCGCAGATCCAGCAACTTTCAGGATTACGATTGGCAATGAACAATGCAAGCAGCCTTATAGTGCTTCAATCATGAATATCTCCGCCATGAGTTTTGGCAGTATGAGTGCCAATGCCATCCGCGCGCTTAATCTGGGTGCCAAAATGGGCAATTTCTACCATGATACGGGTGAAGGCAGTATTAGCCCTTATCATCTGGAAAATGGCGGAGACCTAGTTTGGGAAATTGGTAGTGCTTACTTTGGTTGTCGTACACTGGACGGCCAGTTTGATCCGGTCAAATTTGCGGAGAAAGCCAAAATTCCACAAGTGAAAATGATTGAAATCAAGTTGTCTCAAGGTGCGAAACCAGGACATGGTGGGATTCTTCCAAAAGCCAAGATTTCTGAGGAAATTGCGGAGATTCGCGGAGTTAGCCGCGAACATGACTGTGTTTCACCAGCCAGTCATCCTGCGTTTGGCACACCAATTGAAATGATGGAATTCATTCAGCAATTACGTGAGCTATCTGGTGGCAAACCGGTTGGCTTTAAGCTATGTCTGGGGCAGCCCTGGCAATTTATGAGTATCGTCAAAGCGATGCTGCATACCAAAATCCTGCCGGACTTTATTGTGGTCGATGGTTCAGAAGGCGGTACAGGTGCAGCACCGATTGAGATGATTGATAATATTGGCGTTCCCCTGCGTGAAGGCTTATTGTTCGTTCATAACACATTAGTGGGTGCAGGATTACGCAAACAGATCAAAATTGGTGCAAGCGGCAAGATCATTAGTGCATTCGATATCGCCAGTACGATCGCCATTGGTGCAGACTGGGTCAACTCAGCGCGTGGTTTTATGTTTGCTATTGGCTGTATTCAAGCGCAAAGCTGTCATACTAACCAGTGTCCGGTTGGTGTCACTACTCAGGATAAGAGCCGCCAAAAGGCGCTACATGTGCCAAGCAAGGCAGAACGGGTTTATAATTATCATAAAAGCACCCTTAAAGCCCTCTCCGAAATGATCGCTTCTGCTGGTGTTTGTCATCCATCTGGTATTAAACCTCATCAACTGGCTCAACGCATCAACAGCCATGAGATTAAAAACTATGCACAATTGCACTTCTGGATGAAGGAAAATGAGCTCCTCCATTGTGAAAATCGTGATGAAGAAAACTTTTATTACCGTATGTGGAATATCGCAACTGCAGAAAAATTTTAAGTACTTCTAAATGAAAAAGGCGATTCTTTAGAATCGCCTTATCTACTATTCATCATCTGAACTTAATAATAAGTTCGACCACCCTGCGCATGCAGAAAGGCTGGAATCAGACCGGTCAGTGCCGCACGAATATCAGCGCGCTCATTAATCAACTGATGCGAACCTTCCTCTAACATCAACAAGGTTTGCAGGCGGAATTTACGCCGAATAAATTCGATATTATAACGCCAATCCACCGTCTGATCCTGCGCACCCTGTGCCAGCCATACCGGAATACGGCAAGCTGGCCGGTCTTCCATCTGCTGCATCCAGCGTGACATCGCGAGAATCCAGTCCATGCCCATCATACGGGGTTGTAATGGATCTTTTAAACGTACAAAGCGCAGGAATTCAGGGTTATGGTTATTACGTCTGAAATGGCGTGGTACTTCACGCTTAATCCGGCGAATAATCCCGAGACCTACAGAGTTATGCCACCATGCTGTTTTAGCTGGACGAATCAGTGGTGAAAGTAGCAGTACGCGATCTACAAAGGGATTTTCACGACGTTCTGCAAACTCCAGCAAGTGGTGCATCCAGATTGCACCACCAGTACTTTGTCCGATACCTAACCATGGTTTTGACAACTGCGTTGCATGACGTACATAACGGTGTACTGCATGCAATACCTGCTGATAATGGTCAAAGTTCTGAATATTGGCTGATGAACCATTACTCAAACCGTGCCCCGGCAAATCAAAGGTGAGTACACTAAACCCTTCTTCCAGTAGCTCTTTGACAATTGGCTGATAGATCCCGCTATGTTCTAGATAGCCATGCAATAGAAACACCGTTCCCTGAATTTTATCAAAACGGCTTTCGGTCAGATCCGGCTCAAAGACTTGCACATGCAATTTAAACAATGGCATTTGCACATAACCTTGCCAGTGTTTCGCATTGAGCAGGTCAAAACCATACAGTTTCCGGTAAGCCTGTAATTCCAGCGTAGACTGCATGTCCCGATTCAGATTTAATGGTTGCAACAGCTGTGGTGTAATATCCCGGTTGGGGACTGGTAATTCCAGCTGTTTGAGAATTGTCGGGTTTAAAAATGGGATATCTGACATTAAGGTACCTCCCGACAGTCACTTGATCCAAACCACACATCCCGAAGTGTTGCTAAGAGTTCATAGTTAGCCCGTCGGCTATGATCATAGTTTTTAATACTTGGACGCCATGTAGTAAGTGAATTTGGCATTGGCGCTTCCACCGGAATGGTCTGAATACCGTTAAGTGCGAACAGACGGCGTGTACGCGGCATATGATAGCGGTCCGTGATCAAGATCACCGTAGGGGCTCCACCCTTCTTCTGTAACAGCAATGAGCTGAAACGGGAATTCTCACAGGTATTCATACTACGGTCTTCAAGAAGTTTGGCATCTACGTCATAGGCCTGCAACCAGCGTTGCATATACGGTGCTTCTACACCACTCAAAACAATCGGCAGATCATACTGTTTTTCGGTTTCCAGGGTTTTTTCCAGGCGCAGACGAGTATAGTCATTGACGATAATATCTTTGCCATTTTCATGCAGGGTCAAACCGCCGCCCAAGACCACAATAGCATAAGGTTTGGACATCTCATCCTGCACTGGCTGAGTTTGGTCATGATTTAAAGTCGCGAGGTCTTCGGCAAATTCCACATTGGTCATTTGCGCAATATTTTGCTGATGCTGTTCAACATCATAGCTTTTCAAGAATTCTATAAACTGTCCCATCTGGGCAGCATTTTCATCACTGCTCAAGCTTAACAATTCAGTCAGATCATCTGGTTCTACTACATCAGCTGCTTCTGTTTCAGTCACCAGCAATGGTACCTGAACTTTCTGCTGTTCAGATTTTTCTGCCTCAGCTTCACGTTCATCTTCAAGTAACTGCTGTAAAGCTTTATAGCGTGCCTGAATCAGTGACAGGTTCTGTGACTGATTTTTGGAAATATCTTCTTCCATCACCTTGAGATAGGCCTGACGCGCAATCCATAGCTCAGAACCTGGCTCCAGTGTTTCATTAACACTTAAGGAAGCCTGTTTCTGGCTTTCAGCCGCGATCTGATTGACCTCGACCGGAACAAAATAGTTCAGTCCTTTGACCACCAGATGTGAATAAAACGGCGAATAAAGAAAGACTACGAACAGTGCGCACAGCACAAATAGTACTGAGACTACTTGAACTATTCGAACCATCCAGTGTGCTTTATCCATCTATTTATCCTTTAATCCTGATGTGAGCGGATCATGCCATTTTCAGCAAATAAAACTGGCTCCGGTTCAAGCAGAACCCCAAATTTTTCCTGAACATCCGCCTGTACGGCTTGGTAGGTTGCACGCACGTCCTTGAGCGAGGCATTGGCATAATTCACCAGCACCAGCGCCTGCTTATGGAACATACCGACTGACCCCAGCTGTTTACCTTTCCATCCGCTTTGGTCAATTAACCAGCCGGCTGCCATTTTAACTTGATTATTTGGCTGTGGATAATGAGGTAAATTCGGGAATTGTTGAGCAATTTGGTCAAAGAATTGTAAATCAACTACTGGATTTTTAAAGAAACTACCCACATTTGGATATTCTTTAGGATCAGGCAATTTGCTCTGACGAATCTGAATCACTTGGCGCTCCAGATTTTCTGGCGTCTGTTCCTCACCCACTGCTGTTTTCAGGTCACCATAATTGAGTTTAAGCTCCGGCTGTTTCAACAGACGGAAGATGACATGGGTAATAATGTAACGACCCGGATGATCTTTAAAGATACTATGACGGTAGGCGAAGTCACAATCTGCTGCTTTGATTGAGCTAAAACTGTGATTTTCACGATCATAGACTTCAACGCTTTCAATAAATTCCCCGACCTCTACCCCATAGGCACCAATATTTTGTACTGGCGAAGCACCAACAAGACCTGGAATTAAAGCCAGATTTTGCAGGCCATAAAAGTCTTGCTGTGTGGTCCATAATACAAAATCATGCCAACTCTGGCCTGCTCCAACACGAAGGCGTTGCACCTGATCATCCGCATCCAGCAGTTCAATGCCCTGAATGTCCATATGCAATACCAGTGCATGAATCTGTTCCGGTAAAAGCATATTGCTACCACCAGACAGAATCAGAACATTCAGCTGTTGCTGTTTGGCAAAATCCAGAGCCTGAATCAGATCATCATTTGATTGAATTTTGCAGTAATGTGATGCAATTGCATCCAGACTGAGAGTATTAAAAGGTTTAAGTTGAACCTGTGTTTGGATTTGCATGACTTAAACCTTAAGCTCTTTTTGTTGCATTTTAAAGACATCGATCCACGCAAGACTGCTGGATTCACACTGATTGAGTACACGTTCAAAACCCTCAGCACCGCCATAATAAGGATCGGGTACTGCCTGTTTTGGATAGTCAGAATCATATTCACTCATCAGGGCGACTTCAGCACGTAATTGGCCAAGTTGTTGTTGAGCACGTTTCTGAAGTGCAAGAATATCCCTAAGATTGTCTTCATCCATCGCGAGCATCAGATCAAAACCAAGGAAATCCTGTAGAGTCAGCTGACGGGCACGCAATGCAGACAGATCATAACCCCGCTTTAGGGCATGTTCCTGACTGCGCAGATCAGGCGCTTTACCCGGGTGATAATTACTGGTTCCCGCCGAATCAATCATGATATTGAGATTATGTACATCGCAATAATGTCTGAGGACCACCTCTGCCGTGGGAGAACGACAAATATTTCCCAGACAAACACATAACACCTTAAATGGCGTTCTGGATGACATAAACAACCTCAGCACTACTTTATTTTCAGGATTCTTATGTTAAGTTATTTGTATAGTGAATCCTATATCACAACGCCACAATAATATGAATTTGGATAAAAATTAAGGAAGCAGCCATGCAAAGATTTCAATTTCAGACTGTTCCCAACATCATTGCCGGACTTGGCACGATTCGTGAGCTGCACCAAATTCTACAGAAAGGCAAATATGTCCGCGTGCTACTGGTGACCGATCAAGGCATGATTACGCAGAATCTACATGAGGAAGTTTTATACATTATCAATGAAGCAGGTCTGGATTATGCTATCTATGCCGATGTGCAGGCAGATCCGCCAGAACATATCATAGCGGATGCCATTTCTTTCGCCCGTCAGGAACAGATCGATGTGGTGATTGGTTTTGGTGGTGGCAGTTCACTGGATGTGGCCAAGATTATTGCGGTCTTGAGCCATCCACAGCAAACCCAATGCCTGAATGAACTCTATGGTATCGATCAAATTGAAGGCCCACGTCTACCACTGATCCTGATTCCGACTACGGCAGGAACCGGTTCGGAAGTCACCCCCATTTCAATTGTGACCACAGGTGAAACCACTAAAACCGGAATTGTTTCGCCTTTGCTGTTTGCTGATATTGCAATTCTGGATGCCAGCTTTACCCGTGGTTTACCTAAACATATTACGGCAGCGACCGGCATTGATGCGATGGTGCATGCCATAGAAGCGTATACATCGAAAATCAAGAAAAATCCCTATTCGGATATGCTGGCCAAACAGGCATTAAAGCTTTTGAACAACAACCTGACTCGTGTTCTGGATGATGGAGATGACCTGGAAGCACGCCAGAATATGCTGGTCGGTTCCATGCTGGCTGGTCAGGCTTTTGCCAATGCACCTGTCGGTGCGGTACATGCACTGGCTTATCCACTTGGCGGGCATTTTCATCTGTCCCATGGGCATAGCAATGCGATTGTGCTGACAGAAGTACTGAAGTTTAATGCCCCTGCTGCCAAACAGAAATATGCCGAATTAATGACCTGGCTCGATCCCCACAGTAAAGGCTGTCATGATGGCTTAACTGATCTGTTCATTGATCATTTTAATAATCATCTGCAACGCAGTGGTTTACCTTTAAAACTTGCTCAGCTGGATATTCCTGAGCATATATTGATGATATTGGCTAAAGATGCCATGAAACAGACTCGACTGTTGCAAAACAACCCGCGTGATATGACTGTAGAGGATGCTTTACAGATCTATCAGGCGATTTATGCCTAATGTTTACCAATTAAAAGCTTAAATTAAACTCAATTTTTATAAGAAATGATTCATGAGCAAAGCACCTGTCAAAACCCGTGAGCAATATACTTTTTTCCTCAGCATCCAGACCCGCTGGGCGGACAATGATTTATATGGTCATGTCAATAATGTCACCTATTACAGCTATTTTGATACCGCAGCCAATGCCCTGCTGATCCAGCATGCCGGTTTTGACCCACGAACGTCTCCGAATATCGGTTTGGTGGTGAATTCCTGCTGTCAGTTCAATCAGGAACTGTCTTATCCTGAAGTGATTGAAGTTGGTGTCAATATCGCCAAGCTAGGAGGCTCTTCCCTGACTTATGACCTGGCTATTTTTAAGCAAGGCAACGACCAGGCTGCTGCCCAAGGCAGTTTTGTACATGTTTTTGTCGATCGTCATACACGAAAAAGTACCCCGATTTCAAATAAAATGCGAGATGCCCTATGTCCATTTATGCACAGTAGCTGTGAAATCTAGAACTTATTTCAGCTGAATATTCTTCAATTCTGCATCGAAGTTTTGTACCAGATCTTTCACAGCAGGCTCTGCATGTAGCAACTCCTCAGCGCGTTTAAATGCACGCACTTTACGTTCACGCTGCATGATATAAGGTGTCAGTTCATTGACATCTTCAAACTTCACCTTGAATTGCGTACCTGTCCATTGCTGTTTTAAAGCTTCTTCTAAGGTATGTTGCAACTGACCGAGTAATTGCTGGTAACGCTCCGGAATATGAAAAACTGATTCTCCATCAATCTGCCCGGTCATAATGCCGTACTGTGCCAGCTCCTGTACGGCCGGTGAAAGCTGGCTATTGCGGAACCAGAATTCCCATTTTTCTACAGTCCATTCACCCTGCATGTCCTGTACCGGAATTTGCAGGATATCCTGTGGCATTAGATTACGATCTGTTGAAATATCTGTATTTGTTGTCTGGATATGTACAACTTCTGTCGGAGCTATAGGTTGTTCTTGAGAATTAACTTCAATATTTTCAAAAGTTTCTGTTTCAGGTGTTGCTGCAGACAAACTGAATTCAGGCTCATTCTGTTCTACAGGCGCAGCAGTACGATTTTCAGGAAGATATTCTTCTAACAGGAAATCATCACTACTGGCTTCTGTGCTTGCTATAGATGACTCTGCCGGCACATCATCAAAACCAAACAATCCATCTTCCACACTTGGATCAAACATAATCTGATCCGGACTTGGTTGCTTAACTGTCGTACGTTCTGCTGCCTGTGCTTCGACAGGCGCAGTATGTAAATCTGGTTCATCTTCCACATCGAGAAAATCATCAGAAGATGATTCAGACTGCGCAGTGGCTGAGCTATATTCTGGCTCATCCTCATAACCATCATCTAATGGAAAATCTTCGACCACCGGTGATGCAACTGGAGCACTTTCCTGTTGGGGTACAATACTTGGCTGTGCAGATACAGGTGTCACTTGCTGTACTGGTACAGTATTGGCTGGAATCTCATTTGGCTGTAATGGACGAAAAGCCAGCAAGCGCAGCACCGTCATTTCAAAGCCCTGCTCCTGCGTTACTGCCATTTGCAGATCAGCACGACCCTTACAGGCAATTTGATAATACAGCTGCAGATCTTGTGCCGAAATCAGTCCTGAGAGCTGCATGATTTTCTGGTTAATTTCAGCACTATATTTCAGACTTAAATCTGGCAAATATTGTAAAAGTGCCAGTTCATGCAAGGTCGAAATCAGCTGATCTAATACTAGAGATACATCTAGTGCCTGCTGCCGGAACTGGAGTAAAAGTTCACTGACACGGGCCTTCTGATTCTGGTGAACCGCCAAAATCAGGTCATAGATAATGGTGCGGTCAATCAGGCCCAGCATCTCTTTCACGTCCTGATGCTGAATCGCACCCTGACCATAAGCAATGGCCTGATCGGTCAGCGACAGTGCATCACGCAATGAACCTTGTGCAGATTCAGCAATTTGCCAGATTGCATCTTGGTCAGCCTGAATACTTTCTTTTTGTAAAATATGCCCTAGGTGATCAGTAATTTCATCGACTGCTAATGGACGTAAAGTAAACTGTAAACAACGCGAAATAACCGTAATCGGGAGTTTTTGCGGATCTGTGGTTGCAAACAGGAACTTCACATGTTCAGGAGGTTCTTCCAGCGTCTTTAACAAGGCATTGAAAGAATGGGTGGAGAGCATGTGTACTTCATCGATCAGATAGACCTTGAAGCGCCCTTGAGTGGGTGCATAGGGAACGTTATCTAACAGTTCACGTGTATCTTCAACTTTTGTACGGGAAGCTGCATCGATCTCGATCAGGTCAATAAAACGGCCTTCATTCACGGCAGTACAGGTTGGACAGACCTCACACGGCGTTGAAGTCACCCCTGTTTCACAGTTCAGGCATTTTGCAAGAATACGTGCAATCGTCGTTTTACCCACACCGCGCGTGCCCGTAAACAAATAGGCATGATGCAGACGGCCACGTTCGAGCGCACTGGTTAAGGCACGAGAAACATGGTTTTGACCCACCAATTCATTGAAATTACGAGGACGATATTTTCGTGCAAGTACCTGATACATGTATGCTCCTTTTCACAGGTCTAAGCATACTGTTTTTTTGATAAATAGTGAAATAAATGCAGGAATTGAATAAATAAAAATCCCTTTTTTATTCAGATAAAAAAAGGGATATAAAACAAAAACTTTTATCAAGAATTTAGGCTTTCAGCTAAAATAAAATCACTTTGCATCTGATAGCGTTTGCCTGTTTGATCTTCACGAATTTCGAGTAAACCCTTTTCCAGATCAACAAACAGTAAATTTCGTTTAGCGACGTTGAGCAATTCAATCTTCTGTCGACTGTCATCCTGAAAACGGATTTTACCGCTAATCGTTTCAATCTCATTATGACCGCTCAGACTCTCACGTTCCAGCACAAAGGTTTCATCTTCATTTAGTCGAAGTTTTACAGCCATTCCCGGACAATCTTCACAGCTGGATAAACATCCCATACACGGTGTTGTGCCCTGATATTCACCCGCCCAGGCCGTTTGCATCGCCTGAGCTTCAATTGCGGTTTGGGCTTTATCCTGTTTGGTATCCTGACAACCCCATAGTGCCGCCGTTGCCACGAGTGGAATCAAAACAACTTTCTTCATGATTCTAGATTCAGCATGTTGATTATGCGGCAACATACCATAGTGAATACCGTGAGGTAAATTGCATTAATTTGTCGGGAATCTTAAAACCAGCCCTTACGTCCGGTCTGGATCTGATCAGCGCAACGTAAGGCTTCCTGAGTTAAGCCCCACAGACGGTAATCTCCAGTAATGGAAGCAGTAGGAAAATTATGGGTATAAGCAAAACTCAGTTTACGTTCCGGATCACACCAGGCTCCAGAGCCATTAAAACCGACATGACCAAAACCTTTCGTTGATTTTCCTAAGGTAAGGATGCGGTGATAGCCCAGACGCCAATGCATCGGAAACGGCATAATCCGGTCACGATGGGTATAGTGCACCATACTTAAACGTGTAAAAGTCTGTTGGGAAATAAGGTCTTGTCCCTGCCATTGGCCTTGTTGTGCCAGCATGGCATAGACTTTTGCCAGACTATGAGCAGTAAATACCCCGGTTGCGGCAGGAATAATGGCTTTAAGCCCTTCATCACTAAAGAAGTTAAGATGTTTCATACCTTTAGGAATCATGGCATCCTGAAAATCCTGCGGATTTTGACCACTCAGCTCTAAGGCGCGTTCCATCAGATTAGGCTTCCTTGGTTGATGAGTTTGATCTGCGCGTGACCGAGTCTGTTCTTTTTTCCGGTGAATCGGACGAGCAACACGTAGCAATTCATGCTCAGGCACACCAAAGTAAGCACCATCTAGCTGTAATGGTTGCACCAGATATTGCTCCATCAACTCAGCAAGGGTTTTGCCAGTCGCTTTTTCCAATGCACCACCGACTTGCCAGCCAAAAGTGAGCGGCTGATAAGCTGCATCCGTTCCTAAAGCAAAACGTGGTCTGGCTGCGGCAACGCGTTGCAGTATATGCGGCCAATCTACCATTTCCCGGGCATCCTCGATGATATTGCGAATATCATACAAACCACTTTGATGACTGAGCATATGTGCCAGCGTGATCTGGTCTTTGTCTTGCTGGGCAAACTCTGGCCAGTATTCTGCTACAGGTGTGTCATAGCTGATCAGCCCATGACTGACCAGGATATGTGCCAAGGTCGCTAAGACACCTTTGCCTGTGGAATAACACACTGACAGCGTATCCGGTTGCCACAGTTCTTGTTCAGATTTTTTGCCAGTATAAATATCCAGGACTTTGTCACCCTGATGATAAACCACCAGTGCAGCACCACCCTGTTCGGCACGTGCATCCTGAAAACGACTGAACTGCACGGCCAGATCCTGAAAGCGAGGATCAACATAACCTTGATAGTTTTCGGTACTGGCAGATAGATATTGTTTAATCGGTTTCATGCGTCCTTCCTTGATACATGTTTCAAATGAGATCTAATATTTGTACAGGCTGAAATAAAAAAAGCCTAAATCAAGTTTAGGCTTTTTAGATCATTATAAAGCTTTGATGCTACCTGAAACATGCGGTTTCTGGCTTTTCGCATTACGGATCAGGAATTCAGTATCATTGTCTGATTTCGCAGTCGTGAACTGCACTTTAGATGGCAAGTACATCGGTAGCTTAAACCACACGTCCGCTTCATAGGCATCTGGCAGGGTCAGGCTGGCTAAAGCTCTCGCCTTACTCCACATACCATGGGCAATCGCCTGTTTAAAACCGAAGGCTTTAGCTGTTAGTGCATGAATGTGAATCAGGTTAAAGTCACCTGAAGACATGGCATAGCGACGACCAGTATTTTCAGAAATGTCCCATTCAGCATTCACTTTATAATTCGGTATTTTGCTTTCTGTGGTTTTTGCAGATGCTTTTGCATCAGTTTTTTGACGGGACAAATAAGTGGTTAATGCTTCAACCACGACATCATTACCGACTTTCACTGTAGTAATGAAATCAAACTGTACGCCTTTGTCATGTGGCTGCAACTCACCGAACGTGCAAGATAAAGTCAGCTGTTCATTCACACCCACTTTACGGTATTGCTTGACCTGATTGCGGATATGCACCAATCCTAGAATTGGAAATGGGAAAGCTTCCGAGGTCATCATATGCATTTGCAGGCTTTGTGAAAGTACTGCCAGATAGATCGCCGGGATATAACCATTATTCTTAAAACCACAGACGGCGTTGTAAGCTTTTAAATGCTTTTGATCGACCTTGAATGAATCTACCACGTATTCAACTTGCGGCAGGACCTTTTCACCCTTTGGTTTTTTTGAAATGAGACCCTGAATGATTTTTGGATAAGCAAGATACGGCTTTGGAAGTTGATTAAAATGGCGAGTATGCATACTGAACCTTTGGAATATTTTTATTTCAATTTGGATTGAAAGCCCCTTCTCCCTCTGGGAGAAGGCTGGGATGAGGATAATATCTCATCCTACCTTCTATTTAATTTATTTAACCTTTCCTACGAGGAGAGGGAATTCTTGATCTACTCTACGGGTTAACGTAGAGAGAGAAAAGAACTTTTCAGAAAGAATTAAGCCCCTAACAGGCTCTGACCACAGACACGAACCACATTGCCATTCAAGCCTGTAGATGCAGTTGAAGCGAACATTGCAATCGTTTCAGCGACATCGACTGGTAAACCACCTTGACTCATTGAATTCATACGGCGGCCAGCTTCACGAATTGCGAAAGGAATTGCAGCAGTCATTTGAGTTTCAATAAAACCAGGAGCAACGGCGTTAATGGTAATACCATTGCTTAAAGTTGGAGCTGTATATTTCACAATACCGACTACACCTGCCTTAGAAGCTGCATAGTTAGTTTGCCCCAGATTACCCGCAATACCAGAGATTGAAGATACACAGATAATACGGCCGTTAGCGTTCAGACCATCATTATTCAACAGGTAATCATTAACGCGTTCAATCGCTGACAGGTTGATGTTAATTACCAGATCCCAAAGCTCAGGCTTCATGTTTGCCAAAGTCTTGTCACGGGTAATACCGGCATTATGCACGATAATATCTAAACCGCCCTGCGCAGCTGCCGCAGCTTTAATTTTTTCACCAGCATCAGCTGCAGTAATATCAATTGCCAAGGTAGAACCATCAATCTCACCTGCTACACGGTCAAGATCTGCTTGCTGCTGCGGAACGTCCAGACAAATCACATGTGCACCATCACGTGCCAGTACATGAGCAATCGCTTCACCAATACCACGGCTAGCACCTGTGACTACAGCTGTCTTGCCTGCCAAAGGTTTAGTCCAGTCTACATCTTGAGTCGCTGCTTGAGATACGCGAATCACTTGACCAGACACATAGGCAGAACGTGGAGAAATCGCAAAGCGGAGTGCAGATTCGAGATTTGCTTCAGCCCCATTGTCCACATAGATCAGGTTCGCTGCGATACCTTTTTTGAATTCTTTACCCACTGATTTTACAAAACCTTCAAGCGCACGTTGTGCAATTGCCTGCTTCACTGAAGTTGCTGATTCAGGAGTGGTTCCTACAATCACCACACGACCAGATGCCTGGATTTGACGCGCGATCGGATTAAAGAAATCATATAACGCTTTTAAATCGTCCGAATTCTGAATACCAGACGCATCAAAAATTGCTACTTTAAATTTTGATTCTTTGTCGCCCTGATTAAATGCACCCAGGTTCAGACCCGCTTGTGCAGCTGCCTGTTGCAGTTCAGCATTATTTCCCGCATAGCTATTGGCATGAATATTTGCCAAAACTTGTGCAATTGAACCAGTCAAAGTACTGCCAGGTGCAGCACCTACTAAAACGGCGCCTTTGACTACAGGAGTTGCAGAGTCATAGCGCTCAAGGAAGGTTGGGGATGGAAGACCTAGGTTTTTAATGACAAATTTACCAATAGGAGATTTTGCGAACGCTTGGTACTGGTCAGTCATGATTATTATCTCTCATACAAATTAATTTTTGATCGATCTAAAGTTATGCTTTAACTTCAATATAATGTCAGATACTTATAATTCAATAGATCCATCAGATTCTGGTCAATAATACTTGAGATAATAAACAGATGACTTGACCTAAGCGCACTCTGTAATGTCATTCTAGTCAATTCAGCCTATAGCCTTCTATGTTAATGTAACGACCAAGAAGATGATCAATTTGCCTGGTAAAGCCTTATGAGCAAAACAACTCAAGAAAATCCAGCGGTCGAGAATCCTGTAGCCGAAAGCGTGTCAAAACCATCAACAGCACGCAAGCGCACAAGCAAAACGACGAGCGCAACGTCTGCAGAAAAAAGTCCGACGAAAACCACGCGCCCCCGTGCTGCGTCTAATCGTGCGGAAAATACGACTTCAAGCAATAAAACCTTAACACCAAAAACACAGATTTCTGTTCAACAGGACCAAAACATGAGCCAAAATACAGTTCGCCGCGTTGCTATTATCGGTGGTAACCGCATTCCATTTGCACGTTCTAACGGTGCTTACTTTACGGCATCCAATACTGATATGTTCACCGCAGCCCTGAATGGCCTGATTGAACGTTTTAATTTACAAGGTCAACGCCTGGGTGAAGTCGTAGCTGGTGCAGTATTGAAACACAGCCGTGACTTTAATATGACGCGTGAGTGCGTACTGAACACTGCCCTTGCACCTGAAACTCCGGCTTATGACATTCAGCAGGCATGTGGTACTGGTCTGCAAGCTGCATTCCTGGTTGCCAATAAAATTGCATTAGGTCAAATCGAAGTCGGTGTGGCTGGTGGTGTAGATACTACCTCTGACGCGCCAATCGCATTTGGTGATGGTTTACGTAAAGCTTTACTTGAACTGAACATTGCTAGAACAGCAAAAGATCGTTTGAAAGCTTTAACCAAAATTAATGTGAAAGACCTGATGGATGCACCGAAAAATGGTGAGCCACGTACCGGCCTGTCTATGGGCGACCATCAGGCAATCACAACACTGGAATGGGGCATTTCTCGTGAAGCACAGGATGAACTGGCTGCATCTTCACACCAGAAAATGGCAGCAGCATACGAAGAAGGTTTCTTTGATGACCTGATCACACCATTCCTAGGTCTTGAGCGTGACAATAACCTGCGTCCAGATTCTTCAGTTGAAAAACTGGCAAAATTGAAACCTGCTTTCGGTAAGGGCGATGCACGTACCATGACTGCGGGTAACTCTACTCCGCTGACGGATGGCGCATCTTGTGTACTGCTAGCGTCTGAAGAATGGGCGAAAGCCAATGGTCATGAAGTACTGGCTTACTTAACTTTCCAGGAAACTGCGGCAGTTGATTTTGTAGAGAAGAAAGAAGGCCTGTTGATGGCACCTGCTTATGCCGTTCCACGTATGCTGGAGCGTGCTGGTCTGAAACTTCAAGACTTCGACTACTATGAAATCCACGAAGCATTTGCATCGCAAGTACTTTCAACCTTAAAAGCGTGGGAAGATCCGAAATTCTGTAAAGAGCGTTTAGGTCTAGATGCACCATTGGGCTCAATCGACCGTGCCAAATTGAATGTAAAAGGCTCTTCACTGGCAGCGGGTCACCCATTTGCTGCGACAGGTGGCCGTATCATCGCGACTGCTGCGAAACTATTAAACCAGAAAGGTTCAGGTCGTGTACTGGTGTCGATCTGTGCGGCTGGCGGTCAAGGTGTGACTGCGATTATTGAAAAATAATCTTTACACCTGATTTAAAAAAGCACCTCAAGTGAGGTGCTTTTTTATTAGTCACGCAATGCTTTAAGACAAATCAACTTTTAGCATATTCAGTGCGAATTCCCATTTTGATCTCAATCTGGTCATAGCACCACTGGAAAATAAAGGTATAGACCAGAATACATAGCGTTAAACTCAAATCTGTCAAAATTGCCTGCCACAAGCTCATCTCTAAGGCATATGCCACCATCGGAATGGTCGCCAGCATCAAGCCACCTTCAAAACCGATAGCATGTGCAATACGCACCTTAATGGTTCT
The DNA here is from genome assembly GCF_003289665.1 of Acinetobacter sp. SM1B. Classification (NCBI taxonomy): domain Bacteria; kingdom Pseudomonadati; phylum Pseudomonadota; class Gammaproteobacteria; order Moraxellales; family Moraxellaceae; genus Acinetobacter; species Acinetobacter sp. SM1B. Next base: position 1,267,357 of record NZ_QMBM01000001.1, on the reverse strand, counting down.
TTTTAGCTGATGTTTCGCCTCGATCTTTTCAAAATAATGGTTAAACAGCATATTCCAGACTACGGATGTGACTGCCATGGCAACACCTAAAGTTCCGGTCACTTCCATTGGCAACTGAAAGATATAACTCAGGGCAATGGCAATGATGACCAACAGAATGATCTCATAGCTCAGCGCATGCACTATCCTTCTGCTTGAAATTAACATCTCTGCTTACTCAAATAGCTTAATAATAGTGCCTAGTTTATTTCCTATTATTTGATTATTCGAGTTAGAATCTTTCAAAAATATTGACAGATTAAAATATGAATATTAATCAGGAACAATTACTGCTGTTTAAAGCAGTGATAGAGACTGGCTCCTTCTCGGCAGCCGCACGCAAGCTTGGCAAAGTGCCCTCTGCTGTGAGTATGGCCATTGCCAACATGGAAATTGATCTGGATTTACAGCTTTTTAAACGGATTGGCCGTGAGCCACAGCCTACAACAGCAGCTCAAGTGCTGTATGAAAAGACTGAACAACTGTTAGTAGAAATGAATCAGTGGAAGCAACATGCTCAAGCATTAAGCTCAGGGCTAGAATCTGAACTGAATATTGTCATTGTATCTGAGCTCCTACATACACGCTGGACCGATTATGTAGTCTTACTGGAACAGCAGTTTCCGGATTTACAAATCAATGTATTTTCTGCCCCGCAAGAAGATGCTCACCGACTGCTATTTGAAGGTGCTGCCCAACTTGCATTAATGTTTGAACGAGAGCAACTGGAGACCCGGGAGCAGTTTGTAGAACTGAAAAAAGAAACGCTGGTTGCCGTTGCCGCGAAATCCCATGCTTTAAGTCAGCTTGATCAGGTCAGCTATGAGCAGATTCTGAATAGTCGCCAGATTGTAGTTGCCAGCCGTGATCATCAGATCAAGCCAGAACTGTTATTTTCCAGAAACTATTGGCGTACCGACAACCATCACTCCGCCTATCGATTAATTAAACAGGGTTTAGGCTGGGGGATTTTACCGATGGAAATGCTGCATGAACATCCACATATTCAGGAACAACTGCATATTCTGGATCTGTATGATTTCACCCCAAAGTTTGATTATTTTGTCGATCTGGTCTGGAGTCGTGAAACAAAACTCGGTCAGGCTGCACATTTTTTGATTAATCACATCAGAAATCAACGCAAAATACAGATTAGTTACTGAAAATAGTCGGTGAACACTTGGGAAATAAGCACTTTGTGATATAACAGAATGCATAAGCAATAACCTAAGAACTAGATCCAAATGACACAAAGTGCGTTAAACCAACTAAAACAATTCACCACCATTGTTGCGGACAGCAGCGATTTAGCTGCGATTGAAAAATTCCGTCCACTCGATGCAACCACCAATCCTTCACTGATTACTACTGCAGCCAATCAGGCTGAAAACAAAGCTCTGATTGAAGACGCCTATGCGCAGGCTAAAACCGAAGGTTATGTGGGTAATGAACTGATTGAACGTACTATTGACATTCTTACGGTTAAATTTGGTGTGGAAATTCTTAAACTGATTGAAGGCCGTGTTTCCACTGAAGTAGACGCCTCCCTATCTTATGATACTGAAGCGACGATTGCCAAAGCCAAAGAATTACTGGCACTGTACGCACAGTACGGCGTTGCTTCAGATCGTATCCTGATCAAAATCGCATCGACCTGGGAAGGTATTCAGGCCGCACGTGCGCTGGAAGCCGAAGGCATTCATACCAACCTGACCCTGCTCTTTGGTCAGCATCAGGCACATGCCTGTGCAGATGCCAAAGTTACCCTGATTTCGCCATTTGTTGGCCGTATTCTGGACTGGTACAAAAAGGCTGAAGGTGTAGATCAGTATCCGATTGAAAAAGATCCAGGTGTGTTATCGGTAAAAAGTATTTATAACTTCTACAAATCACACGGTATACAGACTGAAGTGATGGGTGCCAGCTTCCGTAGTATTGATCAGGTGCTGGGTCTGACTGGATGCGACCTGTTAACTATTGCACCCAACCTGCTCGATCAGCTTGAACAGGATAACCGTGTTGTTGAGCCGCAGTTGTCTTCGGATCATGTTCCAAAGCAAGGGACTTTAACTCCAATTAGCCAGGAAGACTTTAAACAGCAATTAGAGCAAGATCCAATGGCTTCCCAGTTACTGGAAGCGGGTATTCAGGGCTTTATTAAAGCACGTGAACAGCTCTCTACCCTGTTAAGCCAAAGTTTTACAACAGATTCAGAAATTAAGGCTTAAATCTTAATTCAGCTCTAAGCCGATGCAGGTATAATGCCGCATCGGCTTTTTTGTATGTGGATTTTGCGTGTTTGGTATCACTGATTTAACGACCTTTATCATTGGAACAGCGTTAATTGTGATGTTACCCGGACCGAATTCCCTCTACGTCATGTCGGTAGCTTCTCGCTACGGGATTAAAACCGGATATCGGGCCGCATTCGGTGTCTATGCTGGAGATATGATTCTAATTTTCCTGACCGCACTCGGTGCAGCATCTTTACTGCATGCTTTTCCGGTCCTGTTTACTATTCTGAAAATTATTGGTGCGGTGTATCTGAGCTATCTGGGTATTAAATTGTTGATTGCGGCTTACCACACCTGGAATACCGTACATAGCAATGCACAGATCCAGCAAGCCGAGCAGAATCTGGAGCAATTACATCCCTTCCGTACGGCGATGACCATCAGCATTTTGAATCCCAAAGCGATTCTGTTTTATCTTTCTTTTTTTGTGCAGTTTGTTGATCCATCCTATTCATACCCTGCACTGACTTTTACGATTCTGGCAATTATTTTGCAGATCATCAGCATGTCTTATCTCAGTATTCTGATTTTTTCAGGTGCTACGCTGGCTCAATTTTTTGGGCATCGTTACCGTCTGACTTCACTTTGTGTAGCCAGTGTGGCAATCCTGTTTTGTGGCTTTGGGCTAAAACTTGCGACTTCAACTTTATGAAATGCATGATGTCCCAACAACTTATAACCCTACGTGATTTAGGTTGTTTTTGTCTTTAACAGCATTACTGAAGCGCGTATCATAAGTGCACTTTTCACTCATACCGATTATCTCTGCAACGGATATGCAAAAATTCCTTCAAGACGTCTCCCTACCCGCAGCATTTGCCGGTTTTATTACTTTTTTAGTTGGGATCAGTGTTTCCTCTGTGCTGGTAATTCAGGCTGCACAGCTCTTAGGCGCGAACACAGCTGAAATTACTTCATGGTTCTGGGCCCTAGGGATCGGGATTGGTCTTTGCGGGCTTATTCTTTCCTGGAAGTTTAAATATCCAGTAGCAACCTCTTGGTCAACCGCAGGTCTGGCCTTAATCCTGGCAACCGGCACAGGCTATAGCCTGCCTGAAGCTTTGGGCGCTTTTCTGGTCTGCGGCCTTGTCACTGCCGTATTGGGGTTTTTAGGTATTTTTGAGAAAGTTCTGCATGCGATTCCGCAAAGTCTAACCAGCGCAATGCTGGCAGGAGTCTTACTTAAATTCGGAATTGGTCTGTTTGCCAGCTTGCAACATGAGTTGGGCTTTATCCTGTGTCTACTCGCTGCCTATATCATTGCCAAGCGGCTATCGCCCCGTTATAGCATTGTGGTTACCGTGATTGCTGGTGTCGCCCTATGTCCCATATTTCTGGACTTTAATCCACCGAGCCTGCATTGGTCACTGGCTCATCCAGTCTGGGTGAGCCCTGAATTTTCCTGGACTGCGATTCTTGGTCTGGCCTTGCCACTCTTTGTTATTAATATGGCATCGCAATATTTACCAGGCTTGGCAATGATTAAAAGTTATGGTTATACGCCACATGTTAATCAGCTGATTGGCTGGACCGGCACTGCTCAGACCTTACTGGCTCCTTTTGGCTGTTTTGCCGTCAATATTGCAGCGATTAGCGCCGCTATCAGCCTGGATGATCAGGCCCATCCAGATAGCAAGAAACGTTATATTGCTGGCATGAGCTGTGGTTTCTTCTATATCCTCATGGGCTTATTTGCAGCCACACTGACCAGTATTCTTTTAGCTTTCCCCGCCGTGTTTATTACTGCACTGGCAGGTATTGCCCTGTTGGGCACCATTGGACATAACATTACACTTGCTTTCAGCCACATGGATGAACGCGAGGCGGCATTATTAACCTTCCTGTTTAGTGCTTCAGGAGTGCAATTCCTAGGCATCGGTTCAGCATTCTGGGGACTATTGTTTGGCCTGATAGTACATCTGTTCTTTAAATGGCGTAAAACTTATTAAGAGTCTTATTTTAATTAAGGTTGGATAACACACCAGTAGGTGATTGCAGAAATTGAAGTGTCTGTTCAAAGGTCTGCTGGCTTTCTTTTTTACCCATATAAAACTGATATTCATGAATCAGCCAGGCTTTTGAATCTGAATAAAAGATTTCCTTTACCGGCACCTGATTCGCTTTCAAAACCTGCACAAATGGATAGGACTGCGTTTCTGTGAGAAAATCCTTGTTTCCGCCACTGATCAGCACAGGGGGATAATTTGGAGTGATGTGCTGAATAGGTGAGATCTTTTTCAGGAACTCCGCATCATGCCGGCGATCGCCTGTATAGGCCTGCACCATATTATGAACTCCCCATTCAATCAGTTTGATTTTTTCTGGTGCCGTATCCACAAACGCGTTCAGGTCATAAATGCCACAGTGTAGAATCAGCCCTTTAAGCTGTGCAGGCTGGATTGATGGCACAAAGTCAGAGTTACGGGCAAAAACCGGATTGGTTAACAAGGCCGCATAATGACTGGCGAGATTGGCACCGGCAGAATCTCCAGCCAGATAAAGCTGATCTGGATCAATCTTGTATTGGGAAGCATGCGTCTGGAGATAAGCCAATGCCATATCAATTTGCTGTAGCTGGCTTGGATAAGTTGACCGAGGAGCAAGCTGATATTGCACAGACACCACGTTATAACCTTTTGATGCCAGCAGTTTAAAATAACCCCGTGCATGTTCCCGAGATCCGGAAATCCAGCCACCGCCATGAATCCAGATCACTGTTGGGCGTTGTTCCAGTTGAGTCATATTTTGTGGCTGGTATAAGTCCAAACCCAACCGCCGATCAGAATCATAGAGAATATTTTGCTGCACAATGACATCATCCGGTGCATAACGATCCATGATTTTCTGCTGTACAGCTGTCGTCATATTAAAAGCAGTGGCAATAATTTTACTGTTCTGTGCCGTACTCTGACAGCCATATAACCCACATAAAAAGATTAAGCCTAATAACCCTTTTCCAGCTTTGACTATATGTGTATTCACCATATCTTGAATATTTCCACTAATAATTTTCCAAGTTTCAACGTTCTATATATTTTAACCCAACCAGCTTAATAGAGATTGAGCAAACTTGCTTAAAATCCGGGTATTCCAGTCTGTTTTATCTGCCAATCAGTCTACAGTTTTTTGTAAATATATCACTGTAATTTAATGAATTTTCAGATTTTTTTATATTTTGCAATTGAACCCCCTCCATCACTGTGCTATCAATAGTTTAAAGCAAGACAAAAACGAAACCGGAGTATAAATAAGATGGCCTATCAACATATTTTAGTCCCTGTGGACGGTTCAGAAATTTCCTTTTCAGCAGTACGTCATGCTGCAAAAATTGCGAAAGCTTTTGGTAGCAGACTGACACTCGTCAGTCTGATTGCAGAAAATCCTTTTACTGAGGCAGATTTCTACTATAGCTCTGCCATTATGAAAGAATATTTTGTTGAAGCACATGCCAATGCCAAAAAAGCATTGAAACAAGCAAGCATCATTGCCCAAGAGGAAGGTGTGGAAGCCGAAACACATATTGTGACTGGTTTGGTCAATGCCGAGCATGTCGCAAATACTGCAGAAGAAACTGGTGCAGATTTGATTGTGATGGGTTCACATGGTCGTAAAGGCTTCCAGAAGATCATTCTGGGCAGCTTTGCACAAGATGTTCTTGGTGTGTCGCAAACTCCAGTGCTGATCATTAAAAAATAATCTGGTTCTGCGCATCCCTTGATGCGCATGACAATAAATCATGCTTTAAAGCACTGCTATTATTCATCACGCCAGCTACAGCTGTAGCCTGTTTCCAAGCGTGCATCATTATCAGGAATTTTTATGAAGCATTATCAACATATCCTGGTCGCAATTGATGAATCGCCTATCTCTTATGCGGCTGCAGAACATGCGCTCGATATTGCAAAAGTTTTTGGCAGCAAAGTGACCTTAATCAGCGTCATTGCGGTTGATCCTTTTTCTGGAGTAGATTTTTACAAGGTTGCCCCAGCTGTTACCGATTATTTTATGCAGGCCGAGCAAAATGCACTGGATAGGCTTAATGATCTAAAACATACCTTTACACGTGAAGGTATAGATCTGGATATTCGGATTCTACACGGCATGTCACCCTCGGAGGGCATTCTGCAAACCAGTCATGAATTACCTGTAGATTTGATTGTGATGGGTTCACATGGGCGTAAAGGATTACAAAAACTGATTTTAGGCAGCGTGGCACAAAATGTACTCGGCTTGGCTGAAACTCCAATACTAATTGTCAAAGAATAAATACCCTTCCTTGCTCATCAAAAAGCCTGTCTTAATGACAGGCTTTTTGATTTTCTAGAAACTAGCGAATTTTCTGGTTCAATTGGTTGAGGAACATTTCCGCTTCCAACTGGGAGCTGAACACTTTGATATATTCACCAGATTTCTGTACCGAATTTGGCGTGTATTCCAGATGAAGTTCGAATACTCCACGCGTACTGTCCTTGATGACTCGCACAGCAATAATGTGTTGAGTATTTAAATAAAATCCATCTTCAATTTTAAATAACATTTCAATTTGCCCAATTATCAGATCATCTTGATCTTTACATTGTGAGCGCCTGAAATTGGCGTCACACATACTTCGATATGTGTTGCTATAGTAAAGCAAAATTTAATACATACTTTCTTTAATAACATATTGAATAAATATTACTGATGTTCTAAATAAAAAAGCCGGATATTAAACCCGGCTTTTTCAACATGGGTTAATTAAACACTGAGCATACTGTTCAAGGTTTCACAAACATTTTTAGATTTTACCAGGGGTTTCAGAGCTTCAAGCTGAGCTTTCACTTCACTACGTTGCGGTTCAGCCAGAGTATACCAACGAGAGAGAACTTGAAGCAGACGTGAACCGACAATCGGATTTTTCTCATCCAGATATTTCGCCAAAGTAATATAGTGCTGTACACCAAAACCCCAGGTATTGACCGGATTTGCATTCAAACCCCCACTTACAGCACGAATACGGTTCGGCACAGCCAGATCATAATCAGGATGCTGTGTCAGATAAGCAATCGTTTCAGCAGTTGCTTGAGGATGCGCCGCCTGAACCATAAACCATTGATCTAAAGATAAAGCTTCATCTTCAAAACGGCTATAGAAGTCTGCTAGAACTTCTTGGGCTTGTGGTGCATCATTCCAGACCAGGACTTTAAGCGCTCCCAGACGTTCAGACATGTTCCCGGTATGATACTGCTCATAAGCCAAATCAAAAGCAGAGTCATCCCCTTGGCGTGCGATCATGGTAAGCATGATATTTCTTAATGCACGGGTACCCATTGCCTGAGAGAAATCAGATTGCAGATCTGGATCAAGTGACAGGTAAATTTCTTTGGCAGTGTCAGCAAAAGCACGTGCCAATTTATTCAGCAAGGCATTACGTTTTTCCTGAATCTTGCTTGGACGATAGTCCACATCAATCCGGCTGCCAAGATAACCCTCAGTTGGCACATCAAACAGACGAGATGCCAATAACGGATCCTGTTCAATCACCCCCGGCAAGGTATTCAACATCGCCTGAACATAAATGTCCGCAGGCTGATCATTCAGGAGAATACGCTCAAGTAAAGTCTGGGTCGCCTGCCAGCGATTAAAACCATTGGTTTCATACTGTAGCAAGAAGGCCAGCTCTTTATCCGAATAGTTAAATTCCAGATTGACTGGTGCCGAGAAGTTACGCAGTAATGACACCACTGGTTTTGCTTTTACCCCAGTAAATTCGATACGTGCCTGCTCCTGATCAAACAGGTACACCCCATCTTTGACACCATTTTCAAACAGCGCTGCTGAATTTAAAGTCAGCTGTTCACCACTCTCTGCATCAAACAGGGCCAATGCCACCGGAATCGGGACAGCTTGCAGATTTGGATATTTCGGATGTGCTTTCAGGCTTTGTTTAAAGTTCAGGCAATAGGTTTGTGCTTCTGCATCATATTCACCATGCACTTCCAGCTTTGGGGTACCTGGCTGGTTATACCAGATCAGGAAGCTGGACAGATCAACACCAGAACCTGCGCTTAATGCTGCAACCCAGTCTTCAACAGTGACTGCTTCACCATCATGACGGCGGAAATATTCATCTGTACCCATACGGAATTTGGCTTTGCCGAGCAAGGTCGCCATCATACGGTTAATTTCCGCACCTTTTTCATACACTGTCGCAGTATAGAAGTTATTAATTTCTACAAAATGGTCTGGACGCGGTGGATGCGACAATGGACCTGAATCTTCAGGGAACTGATGCGCCTTAAGCACTGCAACATCATCAATACGCTGCACTGCTGCAGACTGCAGATTTTCAGAGAAAGACTGGTCACGGAAGACAGTCAAACCTTCTTTTAAACATAACTGGAACCAGTCACGGCAGGTAATACGGTTACCGGTCCAGTTATGAAAATATTCATGTGCAATTACTGACTGTACCCGCATGATTGCAGCATCAGTGGTAAATTCTTCATCTGCCAGTACACATGAAGTATTAAAGATATTCAGACCTTTGTTTTCCATTGCGCCCATATTAAACGCGCTGGTGGCAACAATCATATAATTATCAAGATCATAAGGACGGCCATAGTGTTCTTCATCCCAACGCATAGAGTGCTTTAAGGCTTCCATCGCAATTTTACATTTTGGAATGTCTTTCTCTTCAGCATAAATTTCAAGTGCTACATCACGGCCTTCAGAAGTGGTATAGCGATCTTTCATCACAGCCAGATCACCGATCACACAAGCAAACAGGTAACTTGGTTTCTTGGTTGGATCTTGCCAGATTGCATAGTGACGGCCTTCCCCCGCTTCACCCGTTTCAATCAGGTTACCATTGGCAAGAAGTACCGGGAATTTCTTGTCTGCTTCAACACGTGTAGTAAAAACAGACAGGACATCCGGACGGTCCGGATAGAAGGTAATTTTACGGAAGCCTTCTGGTTCATTCTGAGTCACAAACAGATCCGAACTGGCTTGATACAGGCCTTCTAATTGGGTATTGGATTCAGGATGAATACGAACAACAGTTTCAATCGTAGCCTGATCCGGTGCATTGCCAATCACTAACTGTTCAGTATCAAGCTTGTACTCACTTTCAGAAAGTGGCTTACCATTAACATGAATTGATTGTAATTCCAGATCACGACCGAGTAAAACCAGCTCATCTTCAGTCTGACGCTGCATTACCAGTGTAGCGCTGACCAGCGTATGATCTGCATAAACCTGAATATTGAGCTCAACCGAGTCAACGATATAAGAAGGTTTTTGATAGTCTTTTAAATAAATGGTTTGATCTGCTTCAATCGCTGGATTAGCCGCAATATTCATATTAATGTCCTGATCTTTTTACACCGCTTATGTAAAGCAAAAAATGTTAATCATATTGATCATACGACAACTTATTCTGCCTGTCTGTGCATTTCATTGTGTTTTTATATATGGGACTAAACTGGAGTTATTTCAATTCAGACATTTAAATTACTGAAAGTAATTGACTTATATTTAAACAATAAACAAAAATATGCCGTCTTAAGATATTACTAAAATAAATATGAAAAAAATTCTAATGTTTGCCGGCTTTTCTGTTTTCCATATCGCTTCTGTTCAGGCTGCAAACTATTCAGGGAAAATGCCCTATCAATGTCTGGCTTCCACACAAACCAATACAATTCTAATGATCAGTGTCGCCAATTCTGAACCTGACCAGATTCAGGATGTGATGTATTTTCCACATTTAAAGCAGATTGATTTATCGTACGATTCTGCTATGGGTGTGGGGAACCCACCCTCTCTCATACATTATAATTACTTTGAAATGCTCAGAGAAAAACAAACAGGTGAATATACGTTTGCTGTAAATAAAGACAATAAAATTCTTTTTGCCGTGTATACCAGCCCACAACTGAATATGCCAATCTCGTTTGGAATACAGCTAAATCTGGCAAGAAAGGAAGCATTGAATCGCAAGCTAGCCAATCGGTTGCGTGCATGTATTTAAGCCTATGTACATTTTCATGCACAAGTCTGCATTGAAAAGCACATTAATATGAAATTATGTATCTTCAAGCCAGAAACCATTCATTTCAATAATGATTTTAAATATTTTTAATATTAAATAAATCAATATCCTACATTCAATTTATTCTGTATTTCAAAAGTTCAGCACATAAAAAAACTGTTTTGTGCATACTTCTTGCTTTTATTTAACAGTGCAGATTACACAACTATATCTACAATAAAAAATGAGGTAAACTATGTATCTTAAAGAACATATCGTACGTGTTGAAAACATCAAGACCCTGCAAGCACTCGATCAAGCCAATATTGACCATAAAGTAATTGCACTGTTTATGAGCTGTGAAGGCATCAAGATGCAAGCCTATGAAGTGGGTGCTATTCTGAACAGCCATACTGCACTTGGTTCCAAAAAGGTTCAGCCTAAAAAAGTCCAGGCTTTAATTAATGCCAAACATCTGGGTGAAGAGGACGAAACCCTGCCTTGCCCAGTCTAAAGGCCATTTTCAACAATACATAGAAGGCCACTTAAGTGGTCTTCTTGCATGTCTGATTATCAGCTCATGATGAAAACTTTAGCCTGAACCACACCTGCCCCAAGCTGCACTGTGTATAATGATTTTCCTTCTTCATTTTATGACTGCTAGTTGATATGACGCTTAATGTTTTGCAAAAACAGCTTGATGAAAGTACCGCATGTCCCTTGTGTCAGGCAGCAATGTACTGGGTCGAGGCAGAACAATTTGATCAGGAACTGAATTATCACGAATGCAGTCACTGTCATCATCAGCTTTATCCTGACCAAAAACATAATTGCTTCTGTGAAAAATGTCTGGCCAATCGTAGACGTCAAATGAAGGAAACACGTCTCCAGGAAAATCGCCAGCATCAAAGTAAGAAAGATGTACATCAATATGAATTAGGTCAGCTCAGCTTTTTAAACAAATTATTTCTGCTGGCGATTCTGGATGATCATGTACATGAGCACAGCCAGCACGCTGAATATATAGACTGGGATCAGATCAAATATCACAACATCAGTCCAAATTATCTGATGCAAAATGCTTTGGTTAAACGCCTCAGCAAGGAAAATATTCTGAGTCTGAAAGACTTTAATGCCGATCAGCAGCACTATTATATTAATGTGCGTCTGGATGGTTATTCAGAGCCGAGCCTGTTCAGCATTACCCAGCAATTACGCCATTGGTTCTTTGAGAACTTAAGCAAAGGTGTGCCTTTTAAAAGTGCAGATGAAGTTAAAGAAACCCTATATTTTCTGCTGTATCAGGAAGTGATTCAATTTGCCCAGTTTTATTGTCGTAGCTGGGGCATTCAGATTGCGGGTAATAAAAGTTTTCAGACTTTCTGCTACCGCATGCTGGATGTATTGGCAGTCGGCCAGATTTATTATCTGGTACAAACGGCGCTGGAATACTTATACAAACAGAAAGCCTTGCAAGCCCGCAATGAAAATTTCATCAATACGAATTTACTGAAAAAAACCCTGCAGCAGTACCGTGAACGTGCCATCAACGAAAAATGGGAAACCTCTACCCTGCCGCGCCCACCACAATTGTCTTTAAGCAAAATGAGTGCAATTCTGTTCTTTCATTTTCTTGGCTATGATGAAAATATTTTCTTCCAGCCAATCTGGCGTTCATGGCAGCAGATTGAGCCTCGTTTAAAATTCTATTCCAATAAACGCTGTATGCATTGTGGTTCCGAGGAACTGACCGTGGATTATGATGCCACGGACTATGTCACTCTCTGCTGCCGCAACTGCAACCATCAAGACCATTATTTTACCCGCTGATGGATTCAGCCAGACGCACTGTGAATATCAATATGAATACCAATCTTTCTCAACTGCACCATGACATTCTAGAAGGGGTTTGTGATGCCTGGACAGCATTACAACAACAGCAACCCTTAGTGCATATCATGACCAATGCTGTTGCCAGTAATTATGTAGCGAATGTTCTACTGGCTGCGAATGCTGCACCTGCCATGATTGACAATCCTTTTGAAGCTGAAAATTTTGCCCGTATTGCAGCAGCCATCAGTTTAAATCTGGGAACACCCACATCTGAACAAGTTCAGGCCATGCTGATTGCTGCACAGACTGCGAATGCGATTAAAAAACCCTGGGTGCTGGATCCCGTTGGTTATGGTTCAATTCTGCACTGGCGCTCAGAAGTGACTGACCAATTAATGGCATTTCAGCCAACTATTGTACGTGGCAATGCCTCCGAGATCGGTACTTTGGCAGGCAAACAGGTTACAGGCAAAGGTGTAGGTACGACATTAGACAGCTCAGAAGTCTATCAACAAGCTAAATCATTGCTGGCACAATGCCAGTGCATCGCCATTTCCGGAGAATCAGATTACATTATCTCCCAGGATTATCCTGTGATTAAGGTGATGGGCGGATCAGAATTACAGCCACGTGTGACTGCAACAGGTTGTGCCTTGGGTGCATTGATTGCAGCTTATAGTGCTGTGGCTAACCCAGTAATTGCGGCAACTGCTGCACATCTGCATTTCGCGATTGCCGGTAAAAGGGCTGCTGAAATTACCTCTACACTGGGCAGCTTTAATGTTGCCTTTATCGATCAGATTCATCTGTTGAATCCTGAAATTATTCAACAATATGCTGATTTTGAGCTGCTTTGATTTATTATCATTAAGGAAAGCTGTGTCTAGTGCACAGATTTCCCGAAAGCCAGATTCATAATTGTTTCAGAAATTGTTTTGAAATCTAAGCGGCAAACACACATCAATCCTTTCCCATCAAAATAGTCTGGCACGTGCTGCATAAAGAACTGGTAATGAACATCACTGCGTTTGCGCAGTCGAATCAACTGATCTGGCGTGACTTTAGGCATCAGTGCCGGTGCAACATAAATACCCTGTCCACGTTTATCTACCTGAGACTTGTATCTGTGCATCAGCTCAAGTACGGATTGATGAGCAGTCGGCATGGTGTAACCTTTTCTTGGATAGAAATAACGACTACGTGAGGCAAACAAGGTATAGACCTTCGGTTGCATCAAGGTGGTGACAAACCAAAGTGGAATGGCCGGATAACGTAAACGATAGCGTAAAGCCACACGAATGGCAGTCTTTAAAGTTAGATTACTACGACGATACTGTTCCAGTACTCCGGCACGTGAAGTCACCACAAAAACAGGTTTGTCCTGCAGCTGCAATTTGAGAATTGGCATAATATTCTGGCCAATCAGCTGCTCTCCGACGAAATACTGTATGACTGGTACAGAGACTGCTTCTGGATCATGTACATATTGATATAGCTGTTCAACAGACGCAAAGGGAAAAATGAGTTGATCAAATTCCAGCATCTGTTGAAAAAAATCATGTTTCTACTGGGCTGGCAAAGTTGCAAAATCAATGATGGTTTCTCTGATTTTCATGTATGTCATCCATTGAAGCGGCAGGCAGATCAGTTAATTCATGATACTTTTCTACTGATTCCGAGCTAAAAGCGTGTGATTAGTAAATCTTCTGATTTGGCAGATTAGCATAGGATTTTTAAGTTCTTATACACAATATCAGACTTATCCGTTACCAAATAGTTCACTATAAATTTAAGTTATTGAATTTAATAGTTATTATATATAAATTATGAGACCTGTATCAAGCTTTTATTTAATTATGTATTTTTAACCTCGATTTTTTTGAAGAAAATAAGCAATTTTTATAGTTTTTAGCTGACTGACTAATTTCCAAGCTTAAAATTATTCTACTGTCTGTATCACAGTATTTAGGCATAAAAAAGCCAGCAAGTAACTACTTGCTGGCTTTTCCTAGATAAACCAGTTTAAGTCAGAACATCAAACTTAACCTTGGTAATGGATATTCACCGACTTAATACGATTGTTTTCCATTTCAGTCACTTGGAAAGTAACCTGTTGATGCTCCAGTGTTGTACCAACTTCTACATGACCATTGGTTTTATCCAGAATCAGACCTGCAACACTGATATAACCAGCATCTTCTTCAATCAGATCCAGCATACCTAGCTCTAGTTCCAGCTGATACAGATCCAGCATGCCTGAAGCAATCCAATGCGTATCATCCACACGAACTAAATCCAGCTGTTCGTCTGCATCCGGGAATTCCCCTGCAATCGCTTCAAATACATCTAGTGGTGAAATCAGACCCTGTACATGACCAAACTCATCACTCACCAGAACCAAAGAACCTTTAGAAGTCCGCAAGGTATTAATTGCATCAATAACCTTCATATTTTCAAAGATAAAGATAGGACGATGACGCTTAATCAGTGCTTTTAACGCTTCTGGTTCTTCCAATACATCCAGCAATTCTTTAGCACGAACAACGCTGATCACCTTATCCAGACTGCCACGACAGACTGGAAACAGACTATGCGGTACCGACAAGATTTTTTCACGAATCTGTTCTGGGCTATCATCAAGATTTACCCAAGAAATATGGCCCCGCGGTGTCATAATAGATGCTACAGAGCGTTCCGCTAAAGTGAGCACGCCACCAATCATATAGCGCTCTTCATCTGCAAAGGTTTCTTGTGCTTCAGCATTCATATCTGGACTGCTGGTTTCTACTCGGCCGCCCATCAATTTTAAAATCGAGTCGGCAGTACGATGACGTAATGGAATTTTTGCTTCATGTTTTGCAACATTGCGCTGACCAAACTGGTTAAACGCCTCAATAGCAATAGCAACACCAATACCTGAATAGATATAGCCTTTTGGAATATGGAAGCCAAAACCTTCTGCAATCAAGCTGATACCAATTAACAGTAAGAAGCTTAAACATAAAATTACCACTGTTGGATGACGGTTTACGAAAGCAGTCAATGGCTTAGATGCAAGTAACATCACCAACATTGCGACAACCATTGCCACCATCATCACATAGATGTTGTCGACCATACCAATTGCGGTAATGACTGAGTCTAAAGAAAAAACTGCATCTAAAATAATAATTTGCACTACAACTGCGGTAAAGCTTGCATAAACTACATTTGTCGTGACTTTGACTTCGGGTTTACCTTCCATCTTCTCATGTAGTTCTCCTACTGCCTTATAGACAAGGAATAAACCGCCTCCCAAAAGGATGAGGTCACGTCCTGAGAAGGTTTTTTCAAATATGGTAATTAACGGTTCGGTTAAAGTAACCAACCAAGAGATTGCAAATAACAATCCTAAACGCATAAGTAACGCTAAAGATAAACCAATAACACGGGCTTTATCACGCTGTTCTGGGGGTAATTTTTCTGCAAGAATTGCAATAAAGACTAGGTTATCAATACCTAATACGATTTCTAGAATAATAAGCGTAATCAAACCAACCCATATCCCCGGATCTAATAAAAACTCCATTAGTTCATATCTCCGAGATAGTTAGCTGAAATCGAAATATAAAGTAGACCTGCGCACGGCGACGGATCCATAAAAGTAACCTTTTTGACTTAAGACTCTCTTATTATGCACAAAGCTTTTAATTTGTAATGGTCTTTTTATATTAATTCCGTAAATACTTGTTTATATAGAAGTCTATACAAACTGGTTAATGATTAATAGCCAAGATTGTTCTTCAGTGCTTCACTTAACCCCTGTCGTCGTATTAGTTTAGCTGATATGCGAAAAAAGCGTTGCTTTCCAAGTCACTCATCAGTTTTCGTAAACAATCACCCTATCATCATCAATATCAGTACCAGCTTTTCTCAGATATATCCCTAAATAGAGATAATGCTTAGAGATATTTTCATAAATAGTTTTAGTAACGAATTTCTTCATATCATCGGAATGAAGAATGACTTAATAAAGACGCCACTATCCTCCAATCACTGATCTTTCCCACGCTTTCCTTATTTTATTTTAAAAATTAAAGTGACATTCATCGGGTTAAATACACCTTCAAGTTTAAATCTTACTACTAAATCTTTCTTTCCTATAATTTTATTTATAATTGGATCAAAATTCATAACAAATTTCCCGATGTATGGCAGAAGTGAATAGGTAACAGATGAGTTAAAAATAGGTAAACTTAGGTCTTTCTCGACCAGCCGGTAATTTGTGTCAATTATTAGCATTATTAAAAACATTGATTCACATTTTGTCGCATTTTTTAAAAATAATGGTTGAAACTTATATAAACATTTTCATAGAATGTAACTGCCTTACAAAAATAAATACAAGGAATCTACCATGACTAAAAAGTATGCGAAGTTTTTACCTTCAACAGAAGAATTTACTTTAGAAAATTTTCCCTACTATTGGGTTACTCAAGTCCACGCACAATATGTTTTAAATGTTGACCACGCGCTCAAGAAATATGGCGTTGACAATTCACGTCGCCGTATTCTGCTTGCCTTAAAAGCGAAACCACATGCGAGCGTGTCTGATCTTTCTGAGATGGTGGTTTCTAAAATGTCGACCACCACAAAAATCGTCTATCGTCTTAAAGACGAAGGCCTGGTTAATACTTATTCTTGTGAAGACGATGCACGTATTACGCGTGTGGTTCTTACAGAAAAAGGACATGAGATGTTCCATAAGATTAATGACCTGACTAACATTGTTCTGGAACAGTCATTTGAAGGCCTAACACCACTTCAAATCGAAAAAACCATGGAAAGTTTACGTCACATCTTCAAAAACCTTGCGCGCTGATCTAAAAACTATAAAAAACTGATCAGGCACTAGCGTGACTTAAGCAGAAAGATGAATTCATAGACTAGCTTTATCTTTCTGCTTCTTCAGAAATCATTCAAAAAAATTCATTTGGGGACTGAATTTTTTGATCACCTCCTTGGGTACATGTGAACACTCAAACTCTTCTACGGGAAATCCCTCAACAAAAGACTGTATATTCGATGATTTCAGATTTAGCCATTCATCCATACGCTGATGTGGAATCACAATAACAGAACGCTTGATATTTCCCGGTTCATGGAAATCCTTCATCATAGGATGATCAATTGCGTCCATGGTAATCATAGTGCTTGAACGTACGATCTCATCCTGCACACGTGCAATTTCATATAGGGCAGCAATATAAAATGCTTTCCCATCCTTACGTCTTACACCCCAGCGCTGTGGCTTATTATCAAAATATTTAGACTCATAAAACTCTGTTACCGGGATTACGCCAAATTTACATTTCGCTGTTGCCTCGGCAAAACTAGGCTTCTGCAGCAAGGTTTCGTTACGAGCATTATAGGTGCGAGTTCCGATGGTTTTATCCTCAGCCCATTTTGGAATCAAACCAAAATTCACCGAGCGCCATTCCAAACCAAATTCTGACTTGAATAACAAAGGCAGCTGATAATTGGGATAGACTTCTTCCGGATATTCAAACGGAATTTCAGGAAGATTAAGGTCATGCAGTTGCTGTAAGGTGAGCGGTTTAAAGTTAGCGCACATAAAATCTTTAAAAACAAAAAATCACCGAAATATTATAATACTTCGGTGATCACAGACCTGTGTGTTTTTGCTAACAGGACTATTGTTTTGGCAAGGTCATCCAATGTGTGCGGGTAAATTCCTCAAAGATCCAACGTCCATTAAAACGCCCCAGACCTGAGTTTTTCTCCCCACCAAATGGTGCATTCGGTTGGTCTGCAACCGTAATTCCATTAATGTGCGTCATACCCGCATCTATTTGAGCAGCAAAACGTTCACCACGTTCAATATTTGAGGTACAGATTGCGCTGGAAAGCCCAAAGCGAGAGTTATTTGCCAAATTCAGTGCATGTTCTTCATCATCTGCTTTTAGGATCGGTAGAATCGGACCAAAACTTTCTTCCTGAGCGATTTCAAAGTAAGGATCGACATGAGTAAAGATATGCGGTGCCACTACATTTCCTTCTATACCGCCTTCATAGACCAGCTGTGCATCTAGTTGTTTAGCATGTTCGATAATCTTACAATGCTTTTCAACTTGGCTCTGATTAATAATTGGTCCAATGATGGTTTCTGGCAAATTTGGATCACCAACAGGGATGGTTTTCACGCGCTCTATCAGTTTATCTACATAAGCATCATGCAGGCTCTGATCAACAATGACCCGATTGGTGCTCATACAGATCTGTCCTTGATGCATAAAGCGTCCCATAACAGTAAGTTCTACTGCCAGATCCAGATCCGCATCATCCAGAATTACCAGTGGTGCATTACCACCCAATTCCAGTGCAAGACGTTTCATACGCGAACTTGACAGTGCTTTACTTCCCACACCCTGCCCAACTTCAGTTGAACCGGTAAATGAAATCATTTTTGGAATAGGATGTTCGACAAAATAATCACCGATTTCTTTACCAGCACCGACTACCACATTAAGGACGCCATGTGGTGTACCCGCTTCTTCAAATAATTTTCCAAGCAGTGTTCCACCCGTGACTGGCGTATCGCTGGCCGGCTTGAGTACCACCGTATTTCCGCAAGCGATTGCGGTAATGACTGAACGCATGGATAAATGAAAAGGGAAATTCCAAGGGCTAATTACTGCAATCACACCAAGCGGTTTACGTATCACAATACTTTTACGTGCAGGATCTCGACTTTCCAGCTCTTCTGGCTGGATTAGATCCGGAAATTTAGCACTTTCCTGAATGATTCCCAGCGATGCATCTACTTCAAGATTTGCCTTAAAGCGCGTACTACCAGATTCCTGGATCAACCAGTCTACAATCTCTTCACGGCGTCGCTGAATGATATTGGCCAGGTTTTGGATCAGCCCTTTACGCACCTGAACCGAAGTTAAGGCACCTTGCTCAAACGCTGCAAGCGCTGCCTGATAAGCACTATCTACATCTTCAGTACTTGCTGCCTGCAAGGTAAAAATTTCCTGTTGAGTATAGGGATTAAAATTTTGAATCGTGTGGATCGAGCCGCCTTGCTGCCATTGCCCGCCAATAAATTGTTGATCTAGATTTTGATAGGCTGTCATTTCCATCCCTACAACTTGTGAATTTTTCTCTACTTTATCAGAACAATTTTATAGATCAGAGCTGAGCGACGAATTGTTACGCTTTTATCGACAAATTTATATGTTCTCTATTTTTAATAACTGATTCATTTTAGACAGCCAACAAAAAAGCCTCCGAAGAGGCTTTTTTAGATCAGACAGGATTAGTCACCTGTATAACCTTTCAATTTTAAACGCGCTGCATGAAGTAAAGGCTCTGTATAACCTGCAGGTTGCTCACCACCCTTGAAAATCAGGTCAGAAGCAGCCTGGAATGCAATATTGTTATCAAAGTCAGCCGCCATTGGCGTGTAGAATGGATCATTGGCATTTTGCTCATCCACAATTTTTGCCATACGCTGCATCACTTCTTCAACCTGTTCACGAGTTACGATACCGTGACGCAACCAGTTTGCAACGTGTTGAGAAGAGATACGTAAAGTTGCACGGTCTTCCATCAAACCTACATCGTTGATATCAGGCACTTTTGAACAACCCACACCCAGATCAACCCAACGAACCACATAACCCAGGATACCCTGACAGTTATTTTCCAGTTCTTTCAGTTTCTCTTCTTCTGTCCAGTTGGTGTTAGCTGCCAATGGTGGTGTTAACAAGTCATCAAGAGGCAATGCTTCAGTTGCAAGTAATTCTTGCTGACGGTTTGCCACATTAATTTGATGGTAGTGAATCGCGTGAATCACTGCGCCTGTTGGAGACGGTACCCATGCACAGCTTGCGCCTGCTTCTGGATGCTCAGTTTTGGTTTTGTACATGTCTAATAGCATATCCGGTTTCGGCCACATACCTTTACCAATCTGTGCTTTACCACGCAAACCTGTTTGCAAACCGATCATTACGTTACGGTTTTCATAAGCCGGGAACCATTTTTGACCTTTGATTTCACCCTTACGAACGAATGGACCTGCTTCCATGAAGGTATGGATTTCGTCACCAGTACGGTCCATGAAACCGGTATTAATGAAGATCGTGCGGTCTTTGGCCTGAGCAATACAGTTTTTCAGGTTAACAGAAGTGCGGCGTTCTTCATCCATAATCCCGATTTTCAGGGTTTTTGCAGGTAAGCCAAGCGCTTGTTCAGCACGCTCGAACAGTTCTACTGCAAATGCCACTTCTTCTGGACCATGCATTTTTGGCTTCACGATGTACATCGAACCTTTACGTGAGTTCTTGATCGTGTTTTCACCACGAATGTCAGCAATCGTAAGAAGCGGAGTAACCAATGCATCCATGATGCCTTCATAGATTTCTTCGCCATCTACCAAGATCGCCGGGTTAGTCATCAAGTGACCTACGTTACGAAGTAACATCAATGAACGGCCGTGAACTTTAGTCTCACCACCTTCAAGATTTTTGAAGGTACGGTCAGCATTCAGTTTACGGGTAACTGTCTTACCGTTCTTTTCAATTGACTCTTCAAGCGTACCGCGCATCAAGCCTAACCAGTTACGGTAGCCTTCTACTTTTTCTTCTGCATCAACGGCTGCAACTGAGTCTTCCAAGTCTTGGATTGTCGTTACAGCAGCTTCAAGAACTACGTCTTTTACGCCAGCTGCATCAGTTTGACCAATTGCGCTTGCTGCATCAATTTGGATGATTGCATGTAGACCATTGTTTTTAAGTACAACTTCTGTTGGTGCAGCAGCTTCGCCGTTATAACCGACGAATTTAGATGCATCTGCAACAGTTGTTGTAGAGCCATCTTTTAGCGTTACAACAAGCGCATTTCCTTCAACCGCATATTTGGTTGCATCAGCATGTGAACCATTTGCCAATGGGAAAGTTTCGTCTAAGAAGTTTTTCGCAAATGCGATAACTTTTTCGCCACGTTTTGGATTATAGCCTTTACCCTTTTCTGCGCCATCTTCTTCAGAGATTACGTCAAAACCGTAAAGTGCATCGTATAAAGAACCCCAACGTGCGTTTGCCGCATTTAAGCAGTAACGTGCATTACGTACAGGTACCACTAACTGTGGGCCTGCCAATAGTGCAATTTCTTCATCTACGTTTTCAGTCGTAATTTGAAAATCTTCTACTTCTGGTAGCAAGTAGCCAATTTCAGTCAAGAAAGCTTTGTAAGCTTGTAATTCAAATGTGTTATTGCGGTGCCATTCATCGATTTTCGCCTGAATGTCATCACGCTTAGCCAAAAGTGCTTTGTTTTTAGGGCTAAGATCAACAACGACTTGTTCAAAGTTTTTCCAGTATGTTTCGCTGTCCAAACCAGAACCTGGTAGTGCTTCATTTTCGATAAAATCGTAAAGTTCTTTAGCAATCGCTAACTTGCCTTTTTGAATACGTGCAGTCATTGTCTTTCCTGATATTGCTACTTTTTATACAAGAGATTCTAGTATAACGATTAAAATTTAGCTGAATAGTACTATCACATTCCTAAATAATGATCATTTTATTTAGCGTCACCCTCATGTCCGCTAATATTGATCGGAATGTTTCGTTATCAATTCACTAAATACCCTAATGACAGTGTATAAAGTTTTCGAAATGTAGAAATTAGACTTAAGTTCAGATTTTCGCGCAAAAATCACGCATTTCCATATACATTGTCATTCTTGAAGTCCGATTAAGCCATGAAATGTGCTTATTGTCGATAAACTGCCCAGTAATTTTGCATAAAAAAAAGCGCCGGTTAGCCGACGCTTTTTGAAACTTTATTCAGCATTGCTGGAGGCAATTTTCTCAATCTGGCGATGCTCCGAATGCAAGTATTCATCTGATTGCATTTCCAGCAGACGTGAACGGGTCCGTTCAATCTCGAAAGCCAGTTTTTCACCTTGGTAAATGTCAACGATATTGTCTTCAGAAGTGAGTAGTAATTTCACACCACGGTCATAGAATTCATCTACCAGGTAAATGAAACGGCGTGTACCATCATTCAAGAAGTCGGTCAGGTGCGGCACATTGCTGACCAGCACAGTATTATAGATATTGGCGATTTCAATAAAGTCAGCCGGACTACGCGGTTTCAGGCACAGTTCTGCAAATTCACACCATAATACATCTTCGGTATGTGCCACAGTTTCGACAATACGGTTATTGATGATGATCGGTTCATCAGAATGCTGCTGGGTCTGGGTTAGTGCGCTAAAACGCTGTGCCATCCAGTTTTTATTATCATGCGTTAACGGGAACTTGAATAACTGTGCCTGTTTGAGTACACGCAAACGATAATCCACACCTGCATCGACATTTAGAATTACACAATTCTTTTTTACCAGCTCAATGGTCGGAATAAAACGGTCACGGTGGATGCCATTTTTATATAGGCCATCTGGGGCAATATTCGAGGTCGCGACCAAGGTAATGCCGCGCTCAAACAGTTTCTGAAACAGATCACTAAGGATCATGGCATCGGTTACATTCGATACGAAAAATTCATCAAAACAGATGACCACGGCATCTTTATAAATCTGGTCTGCCACCAAATCTAGCGGATTACGTTGACCAGATAATTTGTTCAGCTCACGATGCACATGCTGCATAAAGTGGTGAAAATGCATGCGGATTTTACGGCGAAATGGAATGGAATCGTAGAACTGATCCATCAGCCAGGTTTTACCACGACCTACACCACCCCACATATACACACCTTTCGGTGAGGTTTGACGGCGGAAACGGCGGAATGCTTTCTTGGAAGCCTTAAAGCGTTGAATTAACTCCACCCAGACACGGTCTAGCTCATGTACTGCAATCGCTTGTGCATCATCCGGCATGAACTGCCCCGAAGACAGTGCCTGTGCATAACGTTCTGCAGGAGATAAGGGGCTAAAGGCGTTGTGCTGATGTGAATTTAAGTCGGACATAAGGTTCATTACTATTGAGATTCATAAAAAATTATAGCGAAGATTTAACTTCAAGCCATAACACTTTGGCATTAGCAAACTTAGGCTATTTTACATATTGGCGCGGACTCTGACCAAACCAGCGTTTAAATGCGTGATTAAACGCCGCCGGTTCAGAATATCCTAGCAATTCTGCAATCATTTCAATTGAATATTGTTTATATTCAATCATTCTTAAGGCTTTATCCTTAATGATATCTTCACGGATCTGCTTATAACTGGTATTCAGCTGCTGTAGCTGATGCCGTAAGGTCCGTTCCGGAATATTCAAGGCTTGCGCAGTTTCTGCCATGGTCGGCATTCCTCCACTTTGCAGCTCCAAATAGTCCTGCACTCGTTGGATTAATGAAGGTGTCTTTTCATCTTCACGCAATCGTTCCAGTTCAGCAATACACTTCTTTTCATACAGCTTGAAGGTCATCTCATCTGCTGAAGGAATCTTGACATTTAACACCGCTTCATCAAACCAGAAAGCGGCCTGATCGGCATTGAACTGTACCTGATGCCCATAATAATCATGGTAGAGCTGTAACTGTTTTAACTCTTCCGGCTTTGGAAATGGCAATTCAATCCTTACTTCAGGCACCGAAAGTCCCATCATCTTGTATAGGTCCTGAATAAACTTGTAAGTCCCAGAGATTTCAGCCTGCGCGACCAGCTGACCTAATTGATCCTGCAAATTACTCGGACGATAGCAAAGTGCAATGCGATGCCCAGCCTGCTTGAAACTCATTTCCCCAGTCAGATGGGTTAACTGCTGAAAACGGATACCATGAACTAGTGCATCTCTCACGGTAGGGCTAGTCACCAGTAACATGAGCAGCGGGCCATATCCCGCCAGTGCATAATGCTGTCCGATCAAGATCCCTTTTTCTGGTGCAACCCCCTCACCTACAACTTTGAGTACATCATATTCCAGACTGGGATGAATGATAGACGTAGGATCAAGGTCATCTATACGCAGCCCGATATTGTCCAGCTTATGCTCCAATGCAATGCCTGCCTTGCGCATCCCCTGAATCAAGTACATCAAACTGAGTATCGATCTCTTCATTGCGATTTGAATTTAATAGGATTGTTCCTGTTTTACTATAAATTTTACAAATTCTCTATTGCCGTTTTGATCAATTTTGTCGTCTTATTAATCATGTTTGATCTTAGAACTTTACAATATTCTAATAAATCTGGATATGCACGGATTGCACAGCATGAATACTACAAAGAAAAATAACACAACCAAAATTGCTATTATTGGTGCAGGTTTTGGCGGAATTGCAATGGCCATTCGTTTGCAACAACAAGGAATTACAGACTTTATAATTCTTGAAAAGTCCAATGATTTTGGCGGTACTTGGCGTGAAAATCAGTATCCGGGTGCAGCCTGTGATGTGCAATCTCACATGTATTCTCTATCTTATGCACCGAAAGCTGACTGGTCAAAAAGATATGCAGAAGCGCCGGAAATCTTTGCCTATATTCAACAACTGGTCAAAGAATTCAATGTTCCTGCATTTACCCGTCTAAATACCGAAGTTAAAGCTGCACATTATGATGAAAAGCGTTGTCGCTGGGCATTAACTTTAAATGAAGATGAACAGCTGGAAGCACAATATGTCATTTTTGCATCCGGTCCTTTGCATGTCCCGCAAATTCCGAAGATTAGCGGAATCGAAAAATTTAAAGGTAAAGTCTTCCACTCCTCTCAATGGGATCACAACTATGACCTCACTGGTAAAAATGTCGCTTCGATTGGAACCGGGGGTAGTGCCATTCAGTACATTCCAGAAATCGCTACACAATGCAAACAGCTCTATGTGATGCAGCGCACTGCAGCCTGGGTGATTCCACGTGATGAGCGGCTGTATCATGATTTGGAAAAGAAGCTTTTTGCACGCTTTGACTGGTTTCGTAAATTACATCGTATCCGTCTGTACTGGTCGAATGAATCCCGTGTCGTCCCTATCGTAAAACCAACCGTGATGAAATATACACAGAAACTGGCTGAAGCTTATATCCGCTATCAGGTCAAAGATAAGGAAGTTGCCCAAAAGTTAATCCCAGATTACATCATGGGTTGTAAACGGATTCTGGTTTCCAATAAATATTTTCCCACTTTTAATCGGCCTAATGTCGAACTGGTCACTGACACAATTCGGGAACTGACAGAAGACAGCATTATTACTGCAGATGGTAAAAAATGGCCGATTGACTGCCTGATTTATGGCACAGGTTTTATTACTGATCCGCGTATTTATCTGAAAAACTTTGAATGCACTGGTCTAAATGGCATCAAGCTCAATGAGGTCTGGAAAGATGGTGCGGAAAGCTATTATGGTATCTGTTTCAAGAGTTTTCCAAATTTGTTCCAGCTGCTTGGTCCAAATACTGTGCTGGCGCATAACTCGGTCCTGTTTATGATCGAGTCACAAGTAGAATATATCCTGCAGTTAATCCAGATGGTTGAACGATCGCATACCGAGGCAATCTTGGTCAAAGATGAAGTACATGATCAGTTTAACGCACAGGTACAACACATGATGGAGAATACTGTCTGGCAATCAGGCTGCGTGAGCTGGTATCAACAGGATGGCGGCAAAAATTTTGCCTTATGGCCCACCTACACCTGGAAATACTGGCTGAAAACCAAGTGGGCTAATCCATCAGATTACCATTTACTGAGTAAAGCCAGTTAAAGCAACAACATATTCGTTAAAGGGATGGCATAATATGGAAAATTTTTATTTTTCCTGATTATGCAATCCTTTTGGCTTATCTTCCAATTACTTTTTTGTCTGGCGATCGGCTTTCTGTATGCCAGAAAGTTGCCTCAAACTGTTGTTAAAGTATCTTTTGCCGTTCTACCCTATTTTAGTTATGTGCTACTGATCTCGATTGCTTTTGAGTTTTCACAACTTCTCGATGAACTAGAGCACCCTTATCAAATTCTGAGTACTTCTCTCAGTATTGCAGCGATCACTTCACTCGGTGCCTTTACCTGTTGTTATCTGCTGTTTAAGTGGGCAGGTTATCAACCTTCCTCAGGATGGGTTTCTACACAACTGGTAATTAAATCACTCATCAATATCAGTTATGCTTTTATTGCGCTCGGCATAGGTTATTTGCTGCATGCGGGTTTAGGTAGCTTAAATATTCAGGCACAAATCAGTACCTGGCATTTACTGCTTGTGTTTATGTTCCTGATTGGAGTCGATCTTGCCTATTCCCCACTCGACCGCTCATGGCTAAACTGGAAAATTCTGCTGGTACCACTCGGTTGTATTCTCGGTTCACTACTGAGTGTACTGCTCTATGGCATATGGCAATCTGATATCAGACTTCAAGACCTGATTATGCTATCGCAAGGTTATGGCTTCTACTCGATGAGCGGTATTGTGGTGACTGAACTCAGGAATGCTGAATTGGGCAGTATTGCACTGATGAATGATCTGTTTCGGGAGATTTTTGCAATTTTACTGATGTATTGTCTTGGCTGGCGTTATCCACGTGCCGCTATTGCAGCTGCAGGTGCAACATCAATGGATGTCACCTTACCGATGGTAAAACAGGCCTGTGGTAATGATTTTATTCCGCATGCCATGTTAAGCGGTTTTATTTTGTCGGTATTGGCACCGGTGATGGTCAGTGTTTTAGCAGCCATCTAATTCATTGGCTCTCTCTAAATCTCTCCCAAAGGGAGAGAAGCGAAGCTTTTAAAATAATAGAATAAAGCCCCCTTTGAAAATGAAGAGCTTCAAAATATATTTTGAGTATACAAGGGTGAGGGAAAATATTGAAGAATCATGTTCAAATACTTAAGTTAATCTCCTGATAGCTCTCCTACTGTATCAACCATCTCTGAAGCCAGCTCTACAATATCAACACCATCAAGACGCGACATCCAGTTCCATGAACTCGCAGAGTTATACTGTTTCTGGAGTCGTTGCTGTTCAAGCTGATCTGCTATTTTTTCCAATTCATGATTTTGTTCCAGTAATTTTTGTTCTCGCGTTTTCATTGTAAATTCCTTTTTTATTTTTATATTGTTTTTTCAATGTATAAAAAAAGCCTTTCATTTGAAAGGCTTTTTATCGGATTGATAGAATTACAAGGTTGCCAGAATATCTTTTAAAGTCTGACGCATATTTTCAGATTTGGTAATTGGACGACCAATCACCAAATGCGTCGAACCATCTAGCATTGCCTGCTTTGGCGTTACGATACGTTTTTGATCATCAGCATTTGAGCCTTCCGGACGGATCCCCGGCGTTACCAATGCAAAGTCTGCACCAAGTGTTTCGCGCAGCATTTTTGCTTCTTGCGCAGAACACACCACACCATCTAGACCACTGTCTTTGGTCAAAGCAGCAAGACGTTTCACATGCTCAAAGGGTTCAATATCCAGACCGATATCTTTTAAATCTTCACGGCCCATTGAAGTTAATACCGTTACCGCGATCAGTTGGGTACTATAATTCCCAGCTTTAAGACGCTCGACACAGGTTTCCATCATTTTACGACCGCCAGAAGCATGTACATTCACCATCCATACACCCAAGTCTGCGGCTGCACATACTGCCTGCGCAGTAGTATTTGGAATATCGTGAAATTTCAAATCAAGGAAAACTTCAAAACCTTTATCTTGCAGTGCTTTGACGACTGATGGGCCTTCATGGGTAAATAACTCTTTACCAATTTTTACACGGCAAAGCTCAGGGTCTAATTGCTCGGCAATCGTCAATGCGTCATATTGGCTTTTTGCATCCAAGGCAACGATAATACTCATAACAAGACCCTTTAAATTGACAAAATTAAGGCATTATACGGATTTCAGCTGTATGAACAAATATATAAATTATGAAAACTGTTTCTTAATTCAATTTAAATCCCTTATTTGTAAAACATTTTTTTTAATTAATTTTATTTTTAATGGGTTTATAAAACTTAAAGCATAAAAAAGCACCCTGAGCAAGACTCAGAGTGCTTTAAATATAATCAGGAGAAGTTTAAATAGTCAAAGTTATGACATCACATCCTTATAAAGGTGTCGAAGGTCGATCCTGAGGATGGATATCAACAACTGTCTTTTCATGGCGTGAATGAGCAGCTGCTTCTGCTGCCATCAGTTTCGCTGTATTCAGCTGCTCTTTACGAAGATGGTCTATGTCTTTACGCAGTCGCTTAATTTCCCAGCTGTTTTGGAAAACTTTAAATACCTGTACACCCAGCAGTAGGCCAAGAATGACACCCAATGACAGTGTCAACAACAATAACAGGCCTAAACGCATTGCAGGAACCTGAGTAAATAACAGGTCTACAGATAGTTCAGTTCCATTTTGCAATACCAGTGCCAGTGAATACCCAAATACAACGAGTAATAAAACGACGAGTACGTAACGCATAACACACCCCTTGAATTATTTGTTTGCTGATTCGTTTACAGCATCACGTAGTGCCTTACCTGGTTTGAAGTGTGGAACCGCTTTTGCTGCGACTTCAACAGACTTACCGGTTTTCGGGTTTCGGCCAATACGTGGCTCGCGATGATGCAATGCGAAGCTGCCAAACCCACGAATCTCAATACGGTTGTCTGTCGATAATGCTTCGATCATTTGATCGATCATGATCTTCACAGCTTCTTCAACTAAAGGCTCAGCTAAATGCGGGTTCTTTAGGGAAATACGCTCTATTAAATCAGACTTATTAAGTGCTTCAGTAGTCATCTGCGACCTCTTTAATTATCAAGCTACTTGGACTCTCTATGGCGATAATAACCTGTTTAAATACAAAACGGTAGCGCAATAATTAAATACTACGCTACCGTTTACAGTAATCGTTCAGAAAATATTAGTTAATTTACATTAACAATACATTTCCTGTGCTTACTTAGTTGCTCATTTGCGCCTTGATCAGGTCACCAATAGTCTTAGGACCATTTTCTTGACCAGCAGCAGCTGTTTTCAAGTTAGCAACAGCTTCTTTCTCTTCAGCTTCGTCTTTCGCTTTGATAGACAAGTTGATAGAGCGAGATTTACGATCTACATTGATGATCTTAGCTTCAACTTCTTGACCAACTTCAAGGAACTTAGTTGCATCTTCAACGCGGTCGCGGTTGATTTCAGATGCTTTAAGAGTCGCTTCAACTTCGTCAGCTAACTTAACTGTAGCACCTTTAGCGTCAACAGCAGTTACAGTACCTTTAACAAGCGCACCGCGTTCGTTAGCAGCTAAGAAATCGTTGAATGGATCGCTGTTCAATTGTTTGATACCAAGGCTGATACGGTTGCCTTCAGCATCTACAGACAAGATAACCGCTTCAACTGTGTCACCTTTCTTGTAACGACGAATCGCTTCTTCGCCTTGTTCGTTCCAAGAGATGTCAGACAAGTGAACTAGACCATCGATACCGCCTGGTAAACCGATGAAGATACCGAAGTCAGTGATAGACTTGATCGTACCAGATACTTTCTCGCCTTTGTCGTGGTTCTTAGCAAACTCTTCCCATGGGTTAGCACGAGTTTGTTTGATACCAAGAGAAATACGACGACGCTCTTCGTCTACTTCAAGAACCATAACGTCAACTTCGTCACCGATCTGAACTACTTTAGATGGGTGGATGTTTTTGTTAGTGTGGTCCATTTCAGACACGTGTACTAGACCTTCAACGCCTTCAGCGATTTCTGCGAAACAGCCGTAGTCAGTTAGGTTAGTTACGCGGGCTTTAACGATAGAACCTTTAGGGTAACGGCTCATGATCGCTAACCATGGATCTTCGCCTAATTGTTTAAGACCTAAAGATACGCGGTTACGTTCGCGGTCGAATTTAAGTACTTTAACAGTAACTTCTTGACCAACTTCCACAACTTCTGATGGGTGCTTGATACGTTTCCAAGCCATGTCAGTGATGTGAAGAAGACCGTCGATACCGCCAAGGTCAACGAACGCGCCGTAGTCAGTAAGGTTCTTAATCGTACCAGTAACTGTTTGACCTTCTTCAAGTTGAGCAAGAAGCGCTTCACGGTCAGCTGAAGATTCAGCTTCCATAACAGCACGACGTGAAACAACAACGTTGTTACGTTTAGCGTCAAGCTTGATTACTTTGAATTCTAGCTCTTTGCCTTCTAAGTGAGTCGTATCACGAATAGGACGAGTATCAACTAAAGAACCAGGAAGGAACGCACGTACTGGACCGATGTCAACAGTGAAACCGCCTTTAACTTTACCAGAGATAACACCAGTAACGATTTCGCCGTCTTCAAAGATTTTTTCAAGTTTAGTCCAAGTCTCAGCGCGTTTAGCTTTTTCGCGAGAAAGAACAGTTTGACCCATACCGTTGTCAAGTGCTTCAACAACTACGTCTACAGTGTCGCCAACTTGAACTTCAAGTTCGCGTTGTTCATTTAAGAACTCAGCACGGTCAACAACGCCTTCAGATTTAAGGCCAGTGTCAACAGTTACCCAGTCAGAGTCGATGCTTACTACAACGCCTTGGATGACTGCACCCTTTTCAACGTTGAGGTTTAATTCGCTTTCTTCAAAGAGGGCTGCAAAAGATTCGGTCATGATATTTCCGATAAAGTCAGCGGTCTTGGATCAGACAAGGCCGGTTTAGTTAAGCGTCTACATAGTCCCATATAAAACTGATCGAGCTATGCGTCTGCTGAATTTGATAATTCGGTTAATGAGCTAACTGGCTGTCGATATAAGCGGTCATCAGATTAAATACTTCATCGATACCCAGTTCTGAGCTGTCGATGATATAAGCATCTGCTGCCGGCTTGAGTGGAGCGACCGTGCGTTCCATATCTCTTTTATCTCGAGCCTGTATATTAGCTAAAATGTCGCTTATTTTAGCATCCAGCCCCATGCCCTGCAACTGCTTTACTCGTCTGTTCGCACGTGATTCAGCCGATGCGGTCAAATATATCTTGGCTTGGGCATTCGGAAAGATGCTGGTTGCCATGTCACGACCATCTGCCACCAGACCTGGTGCTTGTGCAAAAGCATGCTGGCGGCCCACTAATGCAGCTCTAAGTTCAGGAATTGCGGCAACTTTTGAAGCAAACTCACCAACACGTTCAGTACGGATGGTGTGGGTCACATCCTCACCTTCTAACCATACCTGTATTCCGGTTGCAGTACTTGTAAACTGGATGTCTAAATTTGTAGCAATGTGTACGCATTTTTCCAGTTCACTATCTAATGATTCCAGCAAATCCTGCTGCTGCAATGACAATCCAAGCAAGCGATATAACGCACCTGAATCTAACAGATGGAAACCATAATGTGCTGCAATTTTCGCAGCGAGTGTCCCCTTGCCCGAACCACTTGGTCCATCAATGGTAATAATTTGAACTGTCATTGCTTTTCCATTGTTGTTTAAACAGATTTTGCGAGTTTCGCGAAGCCTAGTTTAATCCCTGCTTTTAGCTGTGCAAGGATTAATTTGCTGACAAAGGGTGCACGAGCCTGCAATTCAATGGTATAGGTCACCAGCGTTTTATCATCTGAAACTGCTTCAAACTCGATAATACCCAAGTGATGTTTCACCAGCGGATTTTTAATAATTTTATATTCAATCCTCGAATTCGGCTCAAGCAGTGTGATCTGTTCCTTTAACGGCTTGATCGGCCCAATACCCAGGCTACGAATTGACCCCAGACCATCAGGACGTTCAGGATCCGCAGAATCCTTGATACGTTCCACCTGAATCGGTGCAAAGGCTACATTATAAGTTGCATGCTTAGACAACAGGTCAAACACCTGCGCTAAAGGTGCAGGAAATTCTTTTTTTACTTGTATGGCGTTCATCATAAGTCCTGGTTGAGGTTGTTATTTTTAAGGGCTAATATTAAACAGAATTCAGGCCTGATTCTGAGCATTCATTTGCCTTTCTTGTAACTTTAATTGTCTTTTCTGTTCCCGGCGCATTCTAAAGAAATCGCTGAGCTGCCCGGCACACTGAGCTTGCAAGCATCCCGATTCAAACTCAAAAACATGATTGTAGTAGCCAGTCTCAAAGAGCTTACGTGCACTGATCAGTGAGCCTGCTTTCGGCTCTGTAGTACCAAAAACCACGCGGGAAATCCGTGAATGTACCAGTGCTCCTACACACATGGTGCAAGGCTCCAAAGTCACGTAGAGAACTGCATCATCAGGCAGGCGGTAGTTTTGAATGGCCTGACAGGCTTCACGGATGGCCACAATCTCTGCATGTGCGGTAGGGTCATTCAATGAAATTGGAGAGTTGAAGCCTTGACCAATAATCTGGTTATTACTGACAATAATTGCACCCACAGGAATTTCTCCCTGCGCTGCCGCTAATGCAGCCTGCTCGTAGGCAAACTGCATCCATTCTGCATCGGTTTTAATATATTCAGTCATGAATCAGCTGATGACACCATACTGTCTTAATAGCGCATTCCAGCTGTCAATTTGAGTAACTGGCGGATTATTGCCAAAGATACCTTTCAGACTCAGGTCAGTACCTTTCTCCCATTCCGGAGATAGATCTTTATCGACCAGACGTGCACGCACACCTTCGACAAAGTCCGGATGACGGATTTTCCAGTCGGAAATCTGGATTTCCAGCTCAAAAACTTCATTCCAGGAATGTACCTGTTTACCCCATTGCCATAATAACCAAGTTAAGGCAGCAGTCGCTGGAGAACCTTTTTGAAGATTTTCACTTGCTTGACGCAACCAGTCGCTGCGCGCAACCTTTAAACCAACAATAGCTTCATAATCATGTTCAAAGTTAACGCCACGGCAGACACTATGAATGACATCAAGTGAATTTTGCAATGGTCCAGGCCCTACAGGACGATGCATACTGTTTAACGTATCATCAATAGCGCGGAAATCTCCCGCCGGATAATGCTCCCAGTCAACATTGACCATTTTGTGCAGAACAGCATCACGCTGCATATCGCAGATATGGGTAGCCCAGCCAATACCATACGCGCCAGCCGCGGTCATGATTGAACCTGTTAAACCGGTAAATAAACCAATTGCACCACGATCTGCCAGGAAACGCGTTGCACCAACGTCTGGATACAGACCGATATTGATTTCAGGCATTGCCAGACGGGAATATGGCGTTACCAGACGGAACGGTGCCGCCATAAATAAACCTAGACCACCACCCATCACATAACCTTCGCCCCATACCAGCACTGGTTTGGCATAGTTATGTAGCAACAGATCTAAAGCATATTCCTGCTCAAAGAATTTGTTCGCAGTTGCAACTTCGTCATTGATGACTAACTGACGCAATTTACGTACATCTCCACCTGCACAGAATGCTTTAGGGGTGGTCGAATCGAACCAGATTGCTTTTACATTGTCATCGTGATGAAAATCTTCAAAAACCTCAAGCAAGGCCGATGCAATGGTTTCATCCAGTGCATGTAGTGATTTCGGACGATTTAATCGAACGATGCGCCATCCATTTTGGGCTTCTTCGACAATCAAATCCGAGTGATATTGTTTTGATACAGGAGAATATGTCATGCGTCCAGCTGCCAATCTATAGGCTCAATGCCATGTTGTTTAAGATAATTGTTTGCTTTGGAAAATACTTTACAACCAAAGAATCCGCCACGGTTTGCCGACAACGGCGACGGGTGTGCGGCTTTAAGTACAAGGTGTTTATTCTGGTCAATGCGTTGTCCTTTACGCTGCGCGTAAGCACCCCAAAGAATAAAGACTACATTTTCACGTTGTTCATTAATGACATCAATCACGTGATCAGTAAATTCTTCCCAGCCACGTTTTTGATGTGAAGTCGGCTGGCCCGCTTTTACGGTTAATACTGCATTCAGGAGCAATACACCTTGCTCTGCCCAATGGGTCAAGTTGCCATGTTTAGGAATAGGCACGCCCAGATCCGAGTGCAACTCATGAAAAATATTACGCAAAGATGGAGGTAATGCAACCCCTTTTTGCACCGAGAAACTCAAGCCATGTGCTTGATTCGGGCCATGATAAGGATCCTGTCCTAAAATCACCACTTTCACCTGATCCAACGGTGTCGTATTTAGCGCATTAAAAATCAGATGATTCGGTGGATAAATAACTTTGTCTGCTTTCTTTTCTTCAATCAGAAAATTTTTAAGTGCATCCATTTTTGCACCGAGTAAAAAATCACTCAGGCTATATTTCCAGCTTTCATCCAGCTGGACTTTATTCAGTTTTGCAATTTGCTGTTCAGTTAATAAAGACATTTTTTCATCCTAAATTGATGTCATGCAGTTTAAAACTGAAACAGCTTAAACTTTTACCTGTAAGTCTACGGTTGGGTTGTGGAATGGAACCCCCTGTTTCAACTTGCTGAACATATCAGGATCGGTCCATTCAGCTTGTACCTGTTCAGAAAATTCAATCTGATCCAGGTTAAGTAGCCCCATTTGCTCATTTTCGATATCTTCCAAAAAGCTTTGTGCGTAACCGGTATCGGTTTCATGCACAATCACGGAATACACCTCGACATCTCCTTCACCATTCTGGGTAATGGTTGAAGCCAGCACTTGCTGCGCTAAAAAGAAGAAAATACGCGAGAACTGTTCAGCAGACGGCGATACTGGCAATGACACCCAACGTGCACTAAAATTCTTGCAGGCCTGAATGTATTCGGGATTATCGTCCTGCCAAAAGCAGATAGCATGATCGAATGAATCAAAAAAGTCCTTGATGACACCTTTTAGCAAGCCAAAGTCATATACCATCTGACCATGATCGAGCTTAGAGGCTTTCAGTAATAATTCTACTTTATAACTATGACCATGGATCGAACGCTTACAGCGATCCGATGTGCAATTTCGCACGATATGAGCATTTTCAAACTTAAATAACTTACGAATTAACATGTGCCGTAATGTCGTCAAAAAATAGGTGAATTCACTACAATTATAAAGCAAAACTAGAAGAAGGAGGATTAATTTTGCAGTTCACGTTAATAGACAAAACGGATCATATACAGCTTCTACGCACTCTGGTTGAAGTATGAAGATAATTTAAAATGGCGCCATACTGCGATACGAGACATAGACCTGCTTATCTTGCCGTATCAGATCACTGCTAAACTGACGCTTACGCTCATTCAGCATCACTTCAATCCGTGCTTTAAAGAACTGGGACTTTACGCCCAATAGTGTGGCAAACTGGTTACGATTTTCAGCAGCTATCTGATCAAAAGGAGCAACTTGCCAAAGTTCAGATACATTAGCAAAGTGCTCCTGTTTACCAAATTTAAGATCCAAAGCTTGTTGCACAGCATTCACATCCAGCTTGTCATCCAGACTTGCCAGCAAAGCCGCTGGTGCCGTATTGATATTCACTTGCGTATCCTTTAGCGGGGCTGCCGTTACGTATGGTAGCAGCAGTTTATAGCGGTTCTCTTCAAAACCTCGTACCAGCTTGAGTTGTTCTATACTATGAAAATTGGCATTGGGTGGCAATGCAGCATTTGGCAAACCTTGATAATGAATGGATTCTGCTCCCATAGCACCAATTGGCAGTTCATCTTGATCCTGCCAGTCAATCACTGCTTCACTTAATTGTTCCGGTAATCCAACCCGTTTCAAAATCAGTTCAAACCATTTTTTCGCCGGTTCATTTACGGTTCCATCTTCAGCCACCAGACTGTTCAGATTAAACTTGCCCGACTCATCCTCTAGCCTGCCAGCAATATAGCCATCATCCACAGGAAAAGGAGGCATCTGTTGTGCCCAGGTTTCGTTCAGATGATCAATATCAGCGGCATTTTCAGCATCATCTACAAGCAATTCGGAAAAGAAGGCTTCAGCACTTTTGGCATACATCAAGGACTGATTCTGGCGCATCAGATAAGCTGTACTTTCCGCAGTCGCAGCCTGACGTTTAGCAATCGTTGCCGCCAGGATGGTTGCCAGTGCAACCATCACCAGAATGGTTATTAATGCGATACCCTGTTGCTGCTTCATACTTCGATCCTATGAGCTGCCTATATTATTGGTATTATTTGACAGATAATCTGTGTTCAGCAGACTGAACAACCATTCATATTGCACACCCTGTACAATCAGATTGATCTTGATGCCTTTCGGTAAAAGCTGCTTGTTTTCAGTACGATTTAAATCCAGTCCACTTTCCGGCCATTGTGTGATTTCATTTGGATTCAGTGCAGTAATTTGAAACTGCTCTACATCACTCAGCAATATGCTCGATTCAGGTTGATCGCGTCCGGTCTGGTTCAGGTTCCTGAATTTAAGCCGATAGACTTTTTGCTCATCCGCCCGATATTGATATTCCACCCGCTCATCCGGCGCGATGCCTTGTTCCAGCGGATCCGTAACACCAGTCTTACTAAAATTAAAACGACCATCTTGCAATACTAAAGCTGGCTGAATATCACCATTTACATTTGCGGTTAAGGGTACTGTTTGCACCATATCACGCAGAATCTGCTGATAGCCCTGCTGTAATTGATTTAGCTTTTGTTCATGAAGGGTATTTTGATCGCGCGTGACCCGGATATGATCAAAGACCTGCCATCCTAATGCAGACAATACGGCAAAGATCGCAATCGCAACCAGAAGCTCGACCAGGGTAAATCCATTTTTTTTCATTGTGTCTGATTCACCCGATGATTAAAAAACACCAGACTGCTGACACCAGATTCCAATTGTCCGGTATCGGCATTGACAATACCGACCTGTATATCAACACGCTGTACATTTGGGCTAATGGTTGGTTCAGATTTCTTATCAATCTGCCAGGACTCACCCTGCTGGGTAATTTGCCGGGATGAAGTTCCTGTTAGCCATTCCTGATTGATTTCCATTTGTGCTGCTTCATTTAAAGCAACAAATTGAGCTTTGGTGCGTAAGATGGCATGGGAAGTCGACTGGGTATATTGCATTGCTACTTTAGTCAGTGCCATGGCTGCGGTAGCAAAGATTGCCAGTGCGACCATGACTTCCAGCAAAGTAAAACCTGAGGCACGATTAAGTCGAGTAACACTCGACCTGAGCGGCATTGTCGCGCAAGAAAGTCCGAAAGCTATGCTTGAGGAGCAGCGATAAATAAAACAACGTTTCCTCCGAGCACAAGATGACAAACTCTGTTCGGAGTGCATACGATTAAATCGAGTAATACTCGACCTGAGCGGCATTGTCGCGCAAGAAAGTTCAAAAGCTGTGCTTGAGGAGCTGCGATGAGTGTAATGCTGCTTCACCGCTGTGTAAGATAAAGAGCTATGCTCGAGGTACACATAATGAAATCGATCAGCACTCGCCTTAAATGGCTTGATTGCATCAGCCTCAGTACTCTGCTTGAAATATTTAAATTTCATTGCTTTTACCCAGGTGGTCGATTTCAATCGCAGAACCGACTTCATTATTATCAAGATAAAACTGAATCCGTACCGGCTTCACTTCCCCATTGCCGAGCCAAATCAATTTTGGCGCATCCTGCATGGTCAAATCCCGGTTTTGTGCATTTTCATAACGCTGATCCAAGGGTTGAATCTGCAAAGATACTTTATCTGGCAAAGCTTGGGTCTTAAATTCAGTATAGTGAATCCATTTCTGTGATGTGCTACTTAAGCTAAAATCGGTATTGGTGGGATTTTTTTGATATTCCACAACAGTGTACTGAAATGGGCTGACATCCGTTGCCGGCTGGGTCTGCAAGGCGAGCACCCGAGCCTGATCATTCGCTTCACGTAAAATGCGTTGTAAATCCAGCATAAACACTTCACGTGCCTGCATCGCTTTACGCTGATCTACCCCACCTATATTCAGCATCACCAGAGATGCCAGAATTCCCATAATGACAATCACCACCATCAACTCAATGAGTGTAAAACCACGATTTGATGATAGAGACTGGATTTTCATGGAATGCCTTTAAGCAAACGGCTCAACCGAATTAATTTTCTTGGGTAAAGCCAGAGCCTGGTCGATATAGGCCACACGTAAAGTATCACGAGAACCAAGGTAACGCTGATAGAAACTGGAGTTCAGGATTGCAGCTGCACCATGAGTCAGTGACCAGATCGAAGCCAGATAATCACGTACTGGCATACTGCTTTTAATTGATTCCAGATAGCTTTCTGTCATGCGAATAATCAGACGTAAACGCTGTTTCCGGATCTGGTAAAGCTCAGTAAATAATTGCTGAATGCCCACCCCAGTCGTCGATAAGCGTTCCTCAATCTGATGAAACAGTACCGTACGCTCCGGATGATGCAGATGATGCAACATGAAGAAAGCCAAATGTTCTGGAAAAGCCTTTTCCGCATCCTGGATCATTTCCAGCAGCATACGTTCATTACGGATGATGAGCAGCATGTACAGCTCATCCTTACTTTGGAAATGTTTATAGAGTGTGCCTTTAGCCAAATCCAGTTCTGCAGCCAACGCATCTAGCGTCATACCGGCTTCACCATTTTCAAGTAGCAGCTGTTCTGCCACTTGAAAAATCAAGGTTTCTCTTGCTCGAAACTGAGCCTGACGATCCATCTTCACCCTATAACTCTCTTCTGCTCTTATTTAATTCGTATTACTTAAAACTTAGAAGATTTTCAAAATTCTGCATTGTGATTGCAGCCATTTCTTCCAAGCTCTTATCATATACATCACATAAGGCTTTGGCTACAAATGGAACGTATTTCGGTTCATTTGATTTACCCCGATAAGGCACGGGTGCCAGATAAGGACTATCTGTCTCTATCAACACGCGATCCAGTGGAACCTGTTTCGCCACATCACGTAAATCCTGCGCATTTTTGAAAGAAACAATGCCTGAGAAAGAGACATAATAACCACAGTCAAGAACTGCTTTGGCTGTTTCCCAGTCTTCGGTAAAACAGTGCAAGATGCCATGTGTAGATTTTTCAGCGCGAATGATATCTACTGTGTCATGTTTGGCTGAACGGGTGTGGACCACCACCGGTTTTTTCACGACTTGGGAAGCATGAATATGACGCGCGAAACATTCTTTCTGTTCTTGGATAAAATCAGTGCTATGGAAATAATCCAGACCTGTTTCACCTAAAGCCCAAACTTTTTCTGGCTGTGCCAGCTCAACCAGATAATCCGTAGTTGCGCGCGCCATGGTTGCAGCATCTTCACAAGGATGCACACCCACGGTGTAGCCTACATCAGCATGTCGTGCCGCAATCTTGGCCAGTTCGATATGATCATCAAGATCTACCGAAATACTCATAAACCTGGAAACACCTGCTTCACGTGCCTGTGCCAATGCCAGATCCAGATCACCGCTGTAAGGCGTTAGGTCGAGTAAAGTTAAATGACAATGCGTATCTACAAACACGGTGCAGTCCTTTTCAGCAGGGAGAATCTACATAGTGTAGCTTCTACGCCCTGCAGATTTAAGCCCCGTAGTCAGTCGTTCGGCCTCATTTTTAAAGAAAATGCCTTTATCACCGCTTAACTGGATGCCAAAACCTTGTGGTTTAATGCCATTTTGTTTTTGTGATACCCAGATGACTTTACCGGTTAAAGGAATTTTTTGTGATTGTTCAGGTAAAGTAGTCAGGACGAAAACTTCATCCCCGAGCTTTACTGTCTGATTGGAAGGAATAAAAAGACCACCGCCTGCAACAAATGGCATATAACTGGCAAATAGAGTTTCAATATCAGGAATATTGGCCTGAATAATCCCCCCCATACGTGATTGCATATTCTTCTCCTTGTTCGTTAAAGATTCATCAGTCGAATACAGAGCTGATCCAGAACCAGATTGCTTTGTACATTCTGTTCCAGATACTGCTTGGACTGCTGAAATTCCCCATAAATATCAAAAAGCTGTTCTAATGAATATTGTTCAGCCAATACATCAAATTCCAAATCGATGTTTTTAACGGCTTGATTTAGCTTGACACAAATCAAATCCGACAACAAGTATTCAAACATCTGCCCGAAATCACTAAAATTCAGGCTTTTATTCCATCTCGTCGCGATTGCGATCGGCATATTTTTTTCTATGACTAATTTTTTCCAGTCTTGCAAAAAATCCTGACGCATTGGCATCCAGGCACTCTGAGCCACTTCAATCGCCTGTAACGGCATCTGATTGGCCAGATTCATTAATAATTGTTGTTGGGAAGATCCTGCATCTGGTAAATATTCGTTTAAATAATTTGTGGCCTGATCTGATGTAATGCGATCCAAAGCAAAATGCTGTAAACGGCTACGAATTGTCGCGGGTAATTTTAAGTAATGATCAGCCAGCAGAATAATGACAATATTTTCACCCGGCTCTTCCAGGGTTTTCAGCAAAGCATTGGAAGAGGCAATATTCAGTGCTTCAGCAGGCTCTATGACAATAACACGCCAACCATCAACAGTTTGCTGCACAAATGGCAATAAATCCCGGATCTTTTCAATCTTGATTTTGGCATTCTGTTTTTTGTTTTCTTCATCGGTACTGATATAAACATAATTGGGATGAGTATCTGCTTTAAGCCACTGACAACT
This sequence comes from Acinetobacter sp. SM1B, assembly GCF_003289665.1. NCBI lineage: Bacteria > Pseudomonadati > Pseudomonadota > Gammaproteobacteria > Moraxellales > Moraxellaceae > Acinetobacter > Acinetobacter sp. SM1B. The sequence goes on along the minus strand of NZ_QMBM01000001.1, from coordinate 1,226,659 downwards.
GCCACATTCACCACATGGCAAATTGCGCATATGACGATTTTGACATAATACCCATGCTAGAAATTGCTGGGTAAAAGCTTCCTTACCACAACCCTTTTTGCCATAAAACAGTAGTCCATGCCCAAGCTGGGGAAAACGCCCAGTAAGCGTATCCCAGACTTGTTGTTGCCAAGGATAAATTTGTGCGGTGGCATCAAGCGGCATGCTAAATTCTCAAATTAGGCGAATACAGATGGATCAAGCTGGTTCAGACGATCCAGATCCTGCTGGGTATCTACACCAGGGGGCAAACTCACTTCAGCAACAGAGATGGCAATACGGTGACCATTTTCCAGCACACGCAACTGTTCTAAAGATTCTAGTTTTTCCAGAACACCCATTTCCCAGGTTACATATTCCTGAAGCAACTTCACCCGATAAGCATACAGCCCCAAATGGCGATAAGCCTGATCATGCAGTTTCTGCTCAGCTTGTTTTGCTTCATCACGGTCATAAGGAATCGTTGCACGGCTAAAATACAGCGCCTGATTGTGCTTTGACATCACCACTTTCACGATACTGTCACGCTGAAATTCTTCAAGCTGATGAATCGACTCACAAAGTGTCGACATAGACGATTCTGGCTGATCGACCAGTAGCTGAGCCACCTGCTGAACCAGTTGCGCAGGTAATAACGGCTCATCACCTTGGACATTAACGATAATATCATCACTTGCCCAACCTTTAATTTTTGCTACTTCACTTAGGCGGTCGGTTCCCGATGGATGATCAGGTGAAGTAATGACAACATCCACACCTTCAGCACGACATACGGCTGCAATATGTTCATCATCTGTCGCTACACATAGATCATCAAAACCTTTTACTTTACGCGCCTGATCGACCACACGCAGAATCATTGGACGACCATGAATCTCTAATAAAGGTTTACCCGGCAGACGTGAGCTGGCAAAGCGTGCAGGAATGACAATGTGTTTCATAATGAATAAACCTTAAGAAATAGAAATACCGTATTCACCAAGTTGTTGCTGCAAGATCGCATAACAGGCTGGCGATAATATTGCCTCAACAGGCACCACCCAGATATCACGATTAAATGCCGGATTCTGTTTGAGTAAAGTCATAATCTTTACTGCATCTTTCTCAGTGGTAATGATCGGATAATTATCTTCAAACTGCAGATCTTTAATTTCATAGTCATGATGATCCGGAAATTCATGGCACTGGAATTGCTGAATACCCAAGCTTTCCAAGGTCTGATAGAAACGCTGTGGAAAACCAATCCCGACGACGGCATAAAAAGGTAAGTTCGGATCAAAAGCCTGCGACCCTGCCCGATTGAGTAAATACGGCTGTGAGGGAGCCAAATGCATATGCAAGTCAGATTGCGGATAAGCCGTATGCTCAATTACAGTACCAGTTTCTAGACGTTCAACCGGCTCACGTAAATAACCTTCAGGCAGAAGTTTCTGATTGCCCAGACCACGATTATTATCCAGTACGATCCACTCAATCTGACGATTCAAAGCCCAGTGCTGTAAACCATCATCACAAATAATCAAATCCAGATTATGTTTGGACAATAGCAGCTCTATACTCTGCTGACGATTAGGACCAACAGCCATCGGTACACCCGTCGACTGGACAATCAGTGCGGGTTCATCCCCCACACTTTCTGCGGTCGCCTGCGTATCGACATAGCAAGGAAATGGACCTTTACCTCCATAACCCCGGCTGATCACGCCAACCCGGACATTTTGTTTTTCTAGATATTCAACCAAATGGATCAGTAATGGAGTTTTCCCACTCCCACCCACAGTAATATTACCAATCACCATCACAGGTACAGGTGCGGTATAACTTGCTTTAAAACCTTTATCATATAAAGCTTTATTTAAGCTAAATCCGATCTGGTACAGCCAGGACAATGGCCGAAATACAATCAGCCATTTAGCCTGTGTATTCCAGGCATCCTGAATGACCTGTGCCAGTGACATACTTATTGTTCCTCGAAGTTGCGTTGATGCAACTGGTAATAAGCACCCTTGCGGTTGATCAATTCCTGGTGGGTTCCCTGCTCCAGAATGCGACCTTGATCCATGACGACAATACTGTCGGCATTCTCAATCGTTGATAAACGGTGAGCAATAACGATAGTGGTACGATCCTGCATTGCCGCATCAAAAGCACGCTGAATAAAGTATTCAGATTCATTATCCAGCGCACTGGTTGCTTCATCCAGAATTAGAATTGGTGCATTTTTCAGAATGGCACGCGCAATCGCAATACGCTGGCGCTGACCGCCAGACAGATTCAGACCTTGTGCGCCCAGCTCGGTATCATAACCATTTGGCAAAGCCATAATAAAGTCATGGGCATAAGCAGCTTTAGCCGCGGCAATAATATCTTCTTCTGCAGCATCTTCCAGCTGACCATAAGCGATGTTTTCACGCACGGTACGGTTAAACAGCACCACCTGCTGGTTTACCATCGAGATCTGGGTACGCAGAGCATTCAGCTCAAAATCTTTAATGTCTTTGCCATCAAACAGGATTTGACCGGAGCTTGCTTCCTGATAGCGCATTAAAAGGTTCACCAGTGAAGTTTTACCTGCACCTGAGCGACCTACCAATGCTACTGTTTGTCCGGCTTTTACATCAAGATTCAGATCGGTTAATGCCTGATACCCATCAGAATAAGTCAAGTTCACATTTTTCAGCTGGATATTACCTTTTAAAGTATCTTTAAAAGTACCTGCATTTTTTTCTTCCGGCATATCCAGTAATTCAAACACTGAATAAGCTGCCGCCATACCACGCTGAATTTTTTCATTGACTTCAGTGAGTGCCTTGATCGGTTTGGACAACATGCCTGCCACGGTAATATAAGCAACAAATTCACCAGCAGTCGTATCACGCAAGATTTCCGGGCGCAAAGCCAGAAACATGACAATACTCAACGCAATAGACATAATAAGCTGTACGATCGGGCTGTTGAGCTCTTTCACTACAACCATTTTCAAGCCACGACGCAAGTTTTCTAGAGAGTGCTTTCTAAAACGTTCCTGCTCGTACGTTTGACCGCCAAAAGCTTTTACCACCATATTGGCATTTACAGACTCCTGTACCACATGGTTCACATCACCCATGGTGTTCTGCACTTGCTTGGACAGCTTACGCATACGCTGTGCAGCTTTGCGAATAAGCAGACCAATGATCGGTGCAAAAATCAGAATAATTAACGTTAAACGCCAGTTTGTATAAAGCAGATAACCAATCAGCGCGATTGTGATCAGACCTTGCTGCACAATCACCTTAAGTGAATCACTTGAGGCAGCAGTCAACTGCTCAACGTTATACATAATTTTAGCAGTAATGTGACCACTGGTATTATCCAGAAAATATTGCGAAGGCAGACGCATTAGCTTGGCAAAGACTTCCTGACGAATATTAAAGACCAGATTTCGGGAAATGACTGCAGTAAAATAGCCACCCAAAAACAAACCTACACCGCGGAAAAAGATCAGCAAGACCACCAGAAACGGGAAGATCGTTGTAAAACCCTGATCACGAGTCTGAATCGCTTCAATAATATATTCCAGCAACTTGGCAACGGAGACTTCTGTTGCAGCATTGATGGCGAAACCCAGGATAACCAGTAAGGCCAATCCCCAAAATTGTTTTAAATAACTGAGAAGACGTAAATAGACTTTTAAATCTTGCTTCACTAATAACCTCGGGTAGGTACTTTCGTACTAATGTTGATGTTCACAAAGCCAAGTTGCCCTGCAACATCCATAACGCGAATCACATCCTGATGTGCTGCTTTTGCATCAGCAGCAATCACAAACATTAAATCACGTCGTTCGTTAGAAATCTGTTTAATTGCGGTATTTAAATCAGCCACTTCTTTGCTCGCCAATGACTGCCCATTCACTGCATAGTGCCCATTTGCATCCACAGTAACTTCAACCTTTTGATCAAAGTTTTTCGGTGGAACTCCTTGCGCGTCTGGCAAGGTCAAATTCATACGGCTGAGTTGACTGAAAGTCGTAGAAAGCAATAGAAATACCAAGATAAATAACAGACAGTCAATCATCGGAGTGAGGTTGATATGAACATCTTCAACCTGATTGCGTTTGAATTTCATGACTCACCTCAGCTCGCCTTCTGAAGAATTTCATCCGCTTCTGAAGCATGCGAATAAAACAGGTCAGCATGAAATAAAGTCGCCTGCTGCTCCAGCTCAGCTACATATTCCTGTACCAGACGCTGGAAATAACGATGTGCAAATAAGGCAGGGATCGCGATCAGCATCCCGGCAGCTGTCGTAATTAACGCCTTGGAAATCCCCGGCATCATCAGCACTGGATCGCTGGTAGTACCCACGTCAATCATAAGAAAAGATTCAATAATTCCGATCACTGTACCGAGCAAACCCAGCAAAGGTGCAACTGCACTTAAAGTTCCTAAAAAATTAATATTTCTTTCCAGATAACCAATTTCCTGCGAAGCAACGACTTCCATCTGGGCACGTGCATATTGCTCGGTCTGTTGCTGGCTGGCAGCACCTGCTGCAAAAACACGGCCTAATGTACTCCCTTGCAGGGATTTATCCATATTTAGTTTTTGCATCACATGATTGGCATTTTGCCCGGGACCCATCAAAAGCGCTTTAGGTAATATCAGGCTCTTTTTCAGGCGAATAAATCGCTCTAATGAGATGGCCACCATGAAAATCGAACATAATACGAGGGGTAGCATCAGCCACCCACCTGCTTTTACCAATTCCCACATCTGATTTGTCCCCAATCAAGAATCAAGTTTTATTCGTCATCCAGGATCGAAAGAATACCGTCTAGCTCTTCCAGTGAATGATAGCTAATGACCAGTTTGCCTTTGCCCTGCTTGTTATAATCAATTTTTACTTCTGCACTAAAACGTTCTGACAGACGTTGTGTTAGTTGTTGAATATCCGGCGCTACGACTGGCTTTGGTTTATCCTGTTTTGGGGTATTGAAATCACGCACTAATTGCTCAGTCTGGCGTACGGACAGGCTCTTCTCAATTACCATTTCAGCCACTTTCAGCTGGTCTTTGGCTTTCAAAGTCAGGATCGCACGCGCATGCCCCATATCAAGCAGCCCTTGCTGCATAAAGTCTTTTACCTCTTCAGCCAAGGTCAGCAAACGCAGTAAATTACTGACTGTCGTACGCGCCTTGCCTACAGTATCGGCAATTTCCTGATGGCTCAGACCAAATTCTTCATGGAAACGTTGCAGCGCCATTGCCTGATCAATTGGATTCAGATCCTGACGCTGGATATTTTCAATCAAAGCCAGCGCAATTGCTACCTGATCATTCAGATCACGCACAATCGCAGGAACTTCAGTGAGGCCTGCCAATTGTGCTGCACGCCAGCGACGCTCACCCGCAATAATTTCATAAGGATGACGTTCATCATCTACCGGACGAATGACGATCGGCTGCATGATGCCATGCTTCTCAATTGAAGCAGCCAGTTCCTGCAAATCCTGTTCATTGATATAGCGACGTGGCTGGTATTCACCACGTTTCAACAGATTCACATCAATCTGCTTCAGCTGACCATGATCCAGACCTTGTGCTTCAAGCTGTAATTTTTCTTTTTGAATTGACCCCAGTAATGCATCCAAACCACGACCTTTGGCGAGTCCACGTTTCTTCACGGTCATGCTTTACTTCCTTTTTTCACTTTGCTTTTCTTTAACATTTCAGCCGCCAGATTGAGGTAAGCAACTGCACCCTTGGAACTTTTTTCAAAATAAATCACTGGCAAGCCATGTGCTGGTGCTTCAGCCAGACGGATATTACGTGGAATCACGGTATCGTAAAGTTTCTTGCCAAAATATTGTTGTAATTCTTCAGAGACATCACGTGTCAGTGCATTACGCGCATCATACATGGTACGTAATACACCCACGATTTGTAGATCAGGATTTAAAGCCTGCTGAATCCGGTCAATGGTCTGAGTCAAATCAGCCAATCCTTCTAATGCATAATACTCACATTGCATTGGAATAATTACGCCATCCACGGCAGCCAAGGCATTTACGGTAATCAGGCTTAAACTTGGTGCACAATCTACAATAATATAATCAAATGATTTTTCAATTTCCTGCAGGGCATCACGCAGAATAAATTCACGGCCTTCCTGTTCGGCAATTGCCAGCTCTACACCAGCCAGATCACGGTTGGCGCCTAATACTTTATATCCAACTTCCGCCTTGGTAATTGCCGTTTCAATCGGCACTTCACCAAGCAACACATCCGTTACTGAATAAAGTAAATCATTTTTCTGTATGCCCGAGCCCATCGTAGCATTACCTTGTGAATCCATATCCACAAGCAGCACACGTTTTTTTAATACTGCGAGAGATGCCGCCAAATTTACTGCGGTTGTGGTTTTGCCAACGCCACCCTTCTGGTTTGCAATCGCAATAATTTGTGCCATGTTGAACCCAATTCCTTTGAAAATCTTAAATACGTTTTAATAAAAGTAAATGACGTTGTTCGTCTAATCGCGGAACTTTTAGTTCAATAATCTCACAACTGAATTCATCTTTTAAAGCACTAACTTCATCTTGTGGAATCAGACCTTTCATGGAAGCAATAATACTTTGCTCATGCATATAAGGTTTTGATGCGTTTACAAAATCGGTCAATGATGCAAAGGCACGACTGGTAATCACATCAAACTGACCGAGTTCATTAATACTGTCTTCATTTTCAACACGTGTTTGCACCGCAATCACATTTTTTAGCTTCAAGTCAGCAATAAACTGCTTCAGGAAACGGATTTTCTTGCCATTTGAATCTAATAGTACGCAGTTACGTTCCGGCTGACATAATGCAATGATCATGCCTGGCATCCCGCCGCCGGTACCAATATCGAGCAGACGGCCTGATGGCAGATCCTTTAAAATGCTTAAGCTATCTAGTAGATGCTTGACCAGCATTTCTTTCGGATCACGAATGGCAGTCAGATTGTATGCCTTATTCCACAGCACCAAAGCGTCCTGGTACTTGAGTAATAAATTTAAAGTTTCATCACTCAATGCTAAACCTAAAGCCTGGCTACCCTGCTTTAATTCCTGAAAAAACGTATGCATAAACAATTAACGCTCGAAAAAATTAGAAGAAAGTATACCGCTTTCTCTATATTGGCACAGTAGGGAGTGCTTAGTGAATATTCACTTAAGCATATTTCCCTTCACGAATTTCAGCATCCAGTGCAGCCAAACGCTCTGGCGTCCCTACATCAACCCAGTCACCAATCAACTTTGAGGCAGCGACTTGATTTGCCAGCATCGCCTTTTTGAGTAATGGCGCCAGTGGACGCTTACCTGCTTCCAGACCTACAAACATTTTTGGATCAATCAAAGAGACACCACTAAAGGTCAGATTTTCACCCTGAACACTCTGATCAAAGGTATAAGCTTTACCTTCAACCAAGCTAAAATCACCTTGTGGGTGCTGAGGTGGGTTTTGCACCAACACCAGATGTGCCAGGTTTTCACCCAGCTCCACTGTCAATAATGGCGCAAAATCCATGGTGGTCCAGACATCACCATTCACCAGAATAAAAGGCTGACCCCCTAATAAAGGCAAAGCGTTGATAATACCACCAGCAGTTTCCAGCCCCTCACCTTCATGTGACCATAAAATCTTGACACCAAACTGCGAACCATCACCCAAAGCTTCCACAAGCTTTTCACCGAGCCATGCAGTATTAATGACAATTTCATTCACACCGATCGCCGCCAGCTTTTCGATATGCCAGACGATCAGAGGCTTGCCCCCAACTTCCAAGAGTGGCTTTGGTGTATGCAGCGTTAAAGGGCGCATGCGATTACCTAGGCCTGCAGCCAGAATCATCGCTTTCATTTATGCAGCCACCTCATATGAACCATATTTTTCTTCAAAAGCTGGCAATACGCGCTCATTGATAAATTGCATAAACGGCTGCAATTCTGCATAAGGTTTACTTTCTTCCAGCAGATACCACATCACACGCGGCAAATCTTTCAAATATCCCGATTTACCATCACGTTCAAACAGGCGCACAAAAATACCTAAAATCTTGATATGACGTTGAATGGCCATCATGTCGGCATCTTTCTTGAACTGACCAAAATCACGACCCTCTTTGGCAGAAGCCGGCAATAAGTTATAGAAAATTTCAAACCAGCGATAGACACGGTCAGCATTCCACTGCACATAGGCATCGCGGGTAATCGAGATTAGATCATAGGTATCCGCACCAATCACGGCATCCTGAAAATCGATCACGCCCAGATCTGTTTCACCTGCAATCTGCATCAGGTTACGGCTATGGAAATCACGGTGCACAATCACTTGAGGTTGAGCTAATGCTGCATTCGCCAGAATAGCAAAGGTACGCTTAATCAGCGCACTTTCCGCTGCGGTCGGAATGACTTTTAAAGCCGGTAACATCCAGTCAGTCAGCAATTCCATTTCCGAGATCAGTTTTTCATAAGAATACTCAGGGAAATGCCCTATACCTTGAATAGACTGCAACTGAACTAATTGTTTGAAACTCTGCTCATAATAAGCATCCACAGTGGCGTCATTAAGCAGATCAGACAGCATCACATTGCCGAAATCTTCGAGCAGTAATAGACCATTTTCCAGATCCTTCGCCACAATGTGCGGCACGCGAACACCATTCGCATCAAAAAATTCATCTATCGTCACAAAAGGCACACAATCTTCTTTTTCTGGTGGTGCATCCATTAGCATAAATGTTTTATTATTCAGTTTGATTCGTGCATAACGACGAAAACTGGCATCGCCTGCTAAAAAATGAGTTTCAAATTGATCTGAACCGAGTACAGAAGCAATCCAAGATTGTATCAATTGTTCGCGTTGAGTATTCATTTGCAATAAATTCTAGTACAGGCTGAGTTTTTAAAGTACTAAGTGTAGCTACTTATCAACTTTTTCTCTATGATGCGACAATAATTAATTGCGATAAAAGCATGATTGGTTAATGAGACAAATGAAGCATCAGTTTAAATATAATCCTTTAGCGACTGCGATCTTAACTTTGTTATGTGGTAGCTCAATTTCAAGCTATGCTGCAGAAAATGACTCATCCAACAGCAACAATCAGCAGCTTAAACAAAGCTTACAGGAAACCTATCCTGGTGAAGCATTTTTCTCTCAATATTATGTTGACAAATCCACGCCTGAAGCACAACAACGACAGGGACAGTATTTAAGTTCTGCCTATTGTCAAGGCACCTGGATTACTCCAGTTTCACCTGCAGTGGAAGCAGTTGCTCCAGATCAAGCGACTTCTACTGTTACTGCTGACTATGGCCACTATAATCCGAATGGCGATTCCTACTTAGAAGGCAATGTCATCATTGATCAGCAAGGTCGTCAGATTCGTGCAGATCAAGTGACTATTGACCAGACCCAGACCTACGCCAAAGCTCAAGGTCGAGTACAGCTGGCACAAGCAGGTCTGCTCTCACAAAGTGATGATATTAATTACAACCTAAAAACCCAACAAGGCGACTTAAATAACAGCTTTTATATTGCAGAAGAACAACATGCGCATGGGCGTGCAGAAAAAATCGCCCGAACTTCCACTGAAACAGTTGAGCTGGAAAATGCAACCTATACCACTTGCCCACCTGAACAGAAGCCAACCTGGAAAATTCAGGCGGATCGCATCAAGCTGAATCAGGAAACAGGTCGTGGTGAAACTCGTAATACCAAAATATACGTTAAAGATGTGCCTGTTCTTGCAGTACCTTATTTTAACTTCCCGATTGATGATCGTCGCACCACCGGAATTCTGACCCCTAGTTTTGGTTTTACCAATGATGGTGGCTTAGAACTAGGCGTTCCAGTATATCTAAATCTGGCACCAAATTATGATGCTACCATTACACCACGTTATATCGCTGACCGTGGTGCAATGCTGGATGGTCAGTTCCGTTACTTAACCGAGAACTTTGGCTATGGTCAAATCTGGGGGGGCATTTTACCTTCAGATCGTAGCTATGACGATCAAGACCGTAAAGACCTGCATTTCCGTCATGACTGGCAGATTAACGAGCAGTTCTCAACCAATCTTGAATATAACTATGCTTCAGATAAAGATTTCTTCTCAGATCTAAATAACAACCCAAATTCTAAAACTGATCTGAATTTACGTCGTGCTTGGGAAATTAACTATAAAAATGGTATTCCTGGCTTAAAAGCACAGTTAAAAGTAGAAGATTTCCAGACCCTAGACCCAGAAGTTGCAGATGAAGACCGTCCTTATGCGCGTTTGCCACAATTCCTGGTTAACTATAAAACGGGCAACCCACTCGGCTGGCAATTCGAAGCCAATCACGATACTGCCTATTTCAAAAAAGATGTTAATAATATAAATCCAGCTACAGGCAGTTACGAACCGAGTGGTACACGTATCTATAACGATCTGGCAGTTCGCTATAATCATCGAACGCCTGGCTTATTCCTGCTTCCTCAATTGTCCTTGCGCAACATTAATACCTTCTATGACAAGGACACGATTGATCTTTTAGACCAGAACCAAACTAATTCTTCAAGTGAAGATAAATCTATTGTAGTGCCAGAATTCACTCTCGATGCTGGTTTGATTTTTGAAAAAGAAGGACGCTATTTACAGACACTAACACCTCGTCTGTTTTATGCTTACGCACCTTACGAGAATCAAGAAGGTCAGCCAAATTTTGACTCAGTGAATGCTTCGATCAGCTATGATCAGCTATTCAGCCCACGTCGTTTCTATGGTCATGACCGTTTAGAAGACAATAACTTTGCATCCGTAGGCTTAAGCTACAGCCTGTTCAATGATGTTGGTTTAGAACGCCTGCGTGCCAGTATAGGCCAAAGTTTCTTCTTCGAAGACCGTCGCGTGACTTTAGAACGGGATATTGATGAATATGACCGTGAAACGCATACTGGTCCTGTAATTCAACTATCCAGCCAGCTTTCCAATAATTTCCATGTCAACTTTAACTCAGCATGGATGTCGAATGGTCAGAATGCACAGCGCGATGTGCAAGCCTATTACACTGGTGAACAAGGTAATCTCTACAATGTAGGCTATTTCTATCGCAAAGAAATTACTGACCGTCAAAAAAGCTATGATCAGGTGGTTGGTTCATTCATTCAGCCTGTTTTCAATAACTGGCGTCTGATTGGTCATGCTCAATACGATCTGGAAAACAACGTTGCACGTGAATATTTACTTGGCGTGAACTATGAGTCATGCTGTTGGGGTGTTTCCGTCTATGGCCGCTCATATTACAATGATCTGGATGACATCAATGAAGCTGGTGTTAAACCAAAACGCATGATCATGGCAGAACTCAGCCTGAGAGGCCTGGGTGGATTCAACAATAAATTGGCATCACTACTGGAAAACCGTATTCTGGGCTTTAATAATATCAATCAGACTTGGACAGAACGTTAATGAAGACAAAACAGTTAAAACATTTTTTTAAAGCAACCACACTTGCGCTATGCCTTTCTGCAGCAATACCTACTTTTGCTGTTGCACAGACCAAGGATGAAGTTGTAGCTGTTGTCGACAATAGCGTGATTCTTCGCAGTGACCTGGATCAAAGCGTTGCAGAGATTTCTCATCAACTCGAAAAGCAAAAGAAGCCTGCACCGTCACAACAAATCCTGCAACAACAAGCCTTAGAGCAACTGATTTTACGTCAGGCTCAACTTGAACAGGTAAAGCGTTATAATGTTCGTCCTGATGAAAAAGCGCTTAATGATGCAGTATTAAAAGTTGCACGCGACTCTGGTTTTTCCAGCCTGGAAGCTTTCCAGCAAAAGCTGGATTCAATTGCACCAAATACTTATGCTGCTCTACGTAACCGTATTGCAGAAGACCTTGCGATTAACCGTCTACGTCAACAGATTGTGACTTCCCGTATCAAAATCAGCGATCAGGATGTGGAGAACTTCCTAAAAACCCCGCAAGGTCAGGCATTACTCGGCAATCAGGTTCATGTACAACATGTCCGTGTTTCTGGTGACAATACAGCTCAAGTTGCAGCAGAGGTAAAGAAAGAGTTAGAAAGCTCTACCGACCTGAAAGCAATTGAGAAGAAATACTCCAAAAATGGTGTCAAAGTTGAAGCTGCTGACATGGGCTTCCGTAATATTTCAGATATTCCAGATGAGCTCGCATCACGTGTAACCAGCCTTCAGCCTGGTCAAACCTCTGAACTGATTGAAGCCCGCGATGGTGCTCACATTCTTAAGCTGATTGATCGTAAAGCGGGTGAAAAGCGTGCACTCGTACAACAATATCAGACGCGTCATATTCTGATTCAGCCTTCCGAAGTAGTGAGTCCTGAAAATGCCAAACAGATGATTGACAGTCTGTATACCCGCCTAAAAAATGGTGAAGACTTTGCCGTACTGGCGGCTACCTTCTCCAATGATCCTGGTTCAGCACGTGACAGTGGTAGTCTAGGCTGGGTGAATCCAGGTGTGATGGTCCCAGAATTTGAAGAACGTATGAAAAAAACGCCTGTGGGCCAAATTAGCGAACCGTTCCAGTCTCAGTTTGGCTGGCATATTCTACAGGTGACAGATACGCGCCAACAGGATATGACTTCAGAATATCAGGAACGTATGGCACGCCAGCTTTTAGGCGAACGTCAGTTTGATACAGAACTGGATAGCTGGTTACGTGAGACACGCAGTAATGCCTTTGTTGAGATCAAAGATCCACAACTGGACCGTAAAAAGAATTAATATTCAGCATCTTTAAAAAAAACCGGCTTTTGGCCGGTTTTTTTATTATCTATATAAGACTATTACCATAAAAAAACCTCTCATTTCTGAGAGGTTTTTTGAATTCTTAAATCAGATTAACGGTTGTTTTCGTCATCTTGAGAATCTTCGAATTTTGCATCATCAGTAAAGCCAGCACCTTGACCACCAAAGCCACCTTGACCACCGAAGCCGCCTTGACCACCAAAGCCGCCAGGTTGACCGCCACCGAAGCCACCTTGACCACCGAAGCCACCAGGTTGACCGCCACCGAAGCCACCTTGACCGCCGAAGCCGCCAGGTTGGCCGCCACCGAAGCCACCTTGACCACCGAAGCCACCAGGTTGGCCGCCACCAAAGCCACCTTGACCGCCAAAGCCAGCACCTTGAGGACCAGCAGGAGCACCAGCAGGACGTGGGTTACGTGCAGGAACTACGGTAGAAATCGCGTGTTTGTAAACCATTTGGCTTACAGTATTTTTTAATAATACAACGTATTGGTCAAATGATTCGATATGACCTTGTAGTTTGATACCGTTAACCAGGAAGATAGAAACAGGAATACGTTCTTTACGTAGGGAATTCAAGAACGGATCTTGTAAAGTTTGACCTTTAGACATGTTATAACTCCAAAAAATTTTAAAATCAGCGCAAAAAACTATCTTTATTTTTCAATTAAAAATTATAAAAAAGATAGTCTGTAAATTTTGCTTTATCCGTAACAGTTTCGCAAGTCTTCTTGAGCCTGCTGTGCGGTAAAATATGTAGTAAATTTATGCTTATCTTGCAAAGATCTTAACCATGTGTATTGACGTTTAGCAAGTTGTCGTGTTGCAAACAATGCTTTGTCTTCCATTTCTCGCTGTTTTTCAACACTTCGATCACTGTTTTTTATAAATTCGATCGCCTGACGGTAACCAACGGAACGCATGGATGGAAGATTTTCATCAAAATCGTATTTTTTCATCAAGCTTTTCACTTCATTTAAAAAACCGATTTCCCACATAATTTCTAATCGTTTTTCAATACGCTTGTGTAATTCTACTCGGTCTGGGATTAGCGCGTAATTATGAAAACTGTAACGATATGGTTGATTTTTTGGTTGTTCTGCTTGTAGTTTTGTTATAGCTTGGCCAGTTAGCTTATAAACCTCTAAGGCACGAATAATACGCTGTTTGTCACTTACTTTAAATTTTTGCCCTGCGACTGGGTCTACAGTACATAATTCCGCATATACTGCTTCCCACCCTTCCCGTTCGGCTTTTGCTTCAATTTCCGCACGTACCTTATAATCTGCACTGGGTAGATTATCAGATAATCCCTCTAACAATGCTTTGAAATAAAGCATTGTTCCACCAACCAAAATTGGGGTTTTGCCACGTGCATGCATATCATCAATCAGGCGACAGGCATCTTCGACAAAATTGGCTGCTGAATAGACTTCTAAAGGACTAATAATATCAATCAGATGATGCGGATATTGCTCTAATTCTGCTTTGGTTGGCTTGGCTGTACCAATGTCCATTTCCCGGTAAACCAGTGCAGAATCGACGGAAATTAGCTCAAAATTTCCTTGCTCATAGAGTTCACATGCCAAAGCGGTTTTACCACTTGCAGTTGGTCCCATTAAGTTGATGACCGGCAATTGATTTGACATGTACCACTACTCTCCTCGAGCAAAAAGTTTATCTAGTTGAGCCAGTGGGAAAGCACGCCATGTTGGACGTCCATGATTACACTGGCTGGCAAATTCAGTTTGTTCCATCTGACGCAATAAGGCATTCATTTCAGACAGACTTAAAATACGGTTTGCACGTACCGCACCATGACAGGCCATGCCTGCCAGGATCTGATCACGCTTTTGCAACAGGCCTTGCGCCTGATCCGTTGGGTCCAGATCATTCAGTAATTCAGGAATCAAGGCATCAAAATCTGCCTTGTGCAGGATCGCAGGAACTCCGCGCACGATCACCTGTTCATCACCATACTGGTCAATCTCCAGACCAAATCGGGCCAGCTGTTCCTTCAACTCTTCTACACGCATGGCCTGCATACGACTGATAGACACCACTTTAGGAATTAAAAGCTGCTGCGACGTCCAGAACTCCGGTTTATCCCAGGCAGACTTCATTTGCTGCAAGACGATACGCTCATGTGCTGCATGCATATCTACAATAATCAGACCTTCTGTGTTTTGTGCAAGGATATAAATCCCATGCAGCTGTGCAATCGCAATGCCTAAAGGATGCTCATCTATTTTGGCCTGCACATGTGTCTGAAAAGACTGCTCAGGGCTCAGCTGCTCAGTTTCGGAGTTTACTCTAAGTGGTGCCAAATAGCTTTGTAAGGCATTGTTAAGCTGCTGTGAACCACTATAAGGCTTGGTATAATCCTGCACATAATGCACAGTTTGTGGACGCGATGATTCAAAGTCAGCCAGCACATCCGAAGCTTCAGCTTCTATATATTGATGCGTATTACGAGGATGTAGATGCTGCTGAACTGCATAAGGTCCAGGAGGGGACTGCGGTGCAGCCTGATGCAGGCTAAATTGTTCCTGATAACGCGGCTGAGGCGTAAGTGGTACAGGTTCCTCAGTTTTCATTGCATCAGCCAGATTAGCTGTTGCGGTCTGGAACTGTGCTAGCGTTTCTTTGGCATAATGACGTACAAACTCATGTACTTCACGCTGATTTAGGAAACGGATTTCATGTTTGGTTGGATGTACATTGACATCAATATTTTCCGGATCCACTTCCAGAAACAGCAAATAAGCTGCATGCTGGTGTCCATGCAGAATGCCGTCATACGCCATACGCAATGCATGAGAAATGGTCTTGTCTCTTACGATACGACCATTTACATAGACATATTGCATATCGGCTTGCGCACGCGCATCCGAAGGATGACCGAGCCAGCCAGACAAACGCATGTTGATACTGTCTGCATCCATCCAGTAAGCATTTTCAGTAAATTGGCGCCCCAATAACTGCTGCACACGCTGGAAACGTAATGCTCCACTGTCTGCCACAGGCAGATTCAGCTTGATACTTTCATTATGTTCCAGCACAAAACGGATATCGAAATGGGTCAGTGCCAGACGACGTACAATCTCTTCAATATGACCAAATTCGGTGCCCGGTTTTTTCAGAAATTTACGACGTGCCGGTACATTAAAGAACAGATCCTGCACCCGGATATGGGTACCACGTGAAGTGGCAACTGCCTGAATTTCCTGATGGTCAAAAGCAGTACCATTCACTTCAACCTGATAACCAATGCCATCTTCGCTTTGGCTACTGGTCAAGGTTAGACGCGATACGGCTGCAATCGAAGCCAGCGCCTCACCACGAAAACCCAGACTGGTGATGGCATGCAATTCCTCTGCTGTCTGAATTTTACTGGTGGCATGACGCATGACCGCCAGCGCTAAATCTTCCGGGTGAATTCCTCGACCATTGTCAATAATTTCGATCAGTGTACTACCGCCCTGTTCTACACGAATCACCAGTTCAGTCGCACCAGCATCAATCGAGTTTTCGAGCAGTTCTTTCACTACAGATGCAGGTCGTTCAATCACTTCACCCGCTGCAATCTGGTTCGCCAGTGCAGGATCAAGTGAACGGATACGGCGTACGCTTAAATCATTCGACATGTGGGAATTGCTGCTCCAAAGCCTGCTGTAATACTGAGTTTGATGAAGTCAACGCTGCAGTACGAGTCAACTCATCTTCGGATTTAAGAATTTCGATGATCAGATCTGCTTCAGGTATTTCATCACCACCTTTAGATGGCCATTCAAACAAGAATAATGCCTTTGGGGTTTCAAGATAATCCCGAATACCCATCAGTTCCAGTTCATAGGGATCATTTAAACGGTACAGGTCAAAGTGGAAAATATCCTTCCCTTGAATATTATAAGGTTCTACCAATGTATAGGTTGGACTTTTGACCGAACCCTCATGACCGAGCTGTTGTAAATAATAGCGCGTCAATGTCGTCTTGCCTGCTCCCAGATCACCGATCAGATAGATCACTCCCGTACTAAAATTCGCGGCCAATACCTTAGCCAGCTGTTGGGTATCTTCTTCATGATTTAAGGTGACAGTAAATGAATAAGGCATATGACTCACGACATGATTCAAAGGAACAAATATGATAGCATCGCCGCAGTTTAAAAGCCTATTCTGCCGCATGAGAAACTGTATTTTTTCATAGCATTTGTTTCCTGAATGAGATCCACTTCCCCATATGAATACTTCTGCTGAATTTATCCCACCGATGATCAACGGCGTCAGTGCCAGCAAAGTTTTCTTGCAACCGTCCACTGCTGCAACAGTCTATGACTATTTATGTACACAGTTTCCACATATCCAGACCAGTGAATGGCAATCCCGTTTTCAGGAGGGCCTGGTTTATGATGCACAGGGAAATAGCTTAAATCTAAATAGCCCCTATCAGGCGAATAGCCACTGTTTTTATTATCGCTTTCTGGCACACGAAGTGCATGTTCCTTTCGAACACCAAATCCTGTTCGAAAATGAACATTTTATGGTAATTGATAAACCACATTTTCTGACCATGAGCCCGACCGGACAATATGTACAGGAAACCCTGCTGGTTCGTCTAAAGAAACAGACCGGAATTGAGCACCTAACTCCGATTCACCGACTGGATCGGGAAACGGCTGGCGTAGTGCTTATCTCTAAAAATGTAGCATCGCGTGGACTTTATCAGCAGCTGTTCGCAACACGCCAAGTACAGAAAACCTATCATGCGATTGCAGGTTATCGTGAAGAACTTCGCTTTCCGCAAATTGTGCGTTTACGCATGGATAAAGGCCAGCCTTTCTATACTATGCAGGTTTTAGAAGGTGAGCCTAATAGTGAAACCGAAATCACCTTATTAGAACAGCAAGATCATGTAGCCAAATACGAACTGAAACCGCATACTGGCAAGCAGCACCAATTACGTGTGCACTTAAACTTTTTGGGTATACCGATTCTGAATGATCCGTTTTATCCTAGCGTTGCACATAAAGCAGATAATGATTTTTCTGCGCCCTTACAGTTATTGGCCCGACATATCCAGTTTATTGACCCTATTACCCAGCAATTGATGCAGTTTTCTTCTGAGCAAGTACTAACATTGTAATGCAGCTGTCATTACGATTTATTTTCAGAATTGATTCGTATAAGGATTGTATTTCAAATGTAATGGATTAAAATGAATGCGAAAAGTTAAGTATTTTAAAGTCTTGAATATATTATGAGAAAAACTGAAGTCTACCAAATACGCCTGGATTCTCAAGAAAAGAAACAAGCCTTTGCCGTATTTAAGCAATTGGGAATCACACCAGCTCAAGCAGTCCGCTTGTTTTTCAAACAGGTAGTGCTGACTAAATCCATCCCCTTCTCTATTGAAAATCAGAATATTAACATTGAACAATTAATCAAGCTGCGCAAACTGAAGCAAAGTGAATCTAAACCTGTAACTGCCGGATTGATTGCAGACACTACAGAACAGGAAGCATTGGATCTACATGCTGATGATGATCATTTTGATTTATTTGAAGAGCTGAATGCCATTCTGGGTGAAAGTGACAAAATTTAACACTGTCGCATTTTCAAACAATTTCATACGCTACACCTCCCTAAACTTCGTTATGCTCCATGAATACATAATAATAAAACATGGAGTAATTAATGCTTGTTCGACGTGCTCAGGTAGAAGACCTACAACAGCTTTCAGTTTTATTTGATGAATATCGCCAGTTTTATGGAGCTTCCTCAAATCAGGAACTTTCTTATCAGTTTCTAAAACAGCGATTTGAAGACCAGCAAACAGTGATTTTTATCAATACCAAGGATGATATTTTTACCGGATTTATTCTGCTTTATTTAAGATTTTCCTCAGTAGCTTGTTCAAAGTTTTATGTGCTGGATGATGTGTATATCACTCCACTGTATCGCCGTCATGGCGCTGCACGACAACTGATTGATACCGCTATTTTATTTGCCCGACATGAAAATGCACTGCGTATTAGCCTGGACACCCAGAAAAACAACCACCAATCGCATAAACTCTATGAATCAATGGGATTTATGCGAGATGATGAATTTGTCACTTTTCATTGTTTTCTCAAGTAAATCCAGCGCTTTATTCGGCACGGTATTTAGCTTGAATCACTTGATCTTCAGTTAAATAAATCCACTCACCTTCTGGCAAATCATTCAAAGTCAATTGACCTATTTGAGCCCGATGCAGTTTTTCAACTTTATTCCCCACAGCTGCCAGCATACGTTTCACCTGATGATAAACACCTTGATGAACCGCCATTTGCAAGCGCTTTTCTTCAAGACGAATGACATCTGTAGCAGCATACATACCTTTTTCATTGCGTAGCTCAACACCTTGTTCTAGCTGCTTGATCTGCTCATCCGTAACAGGGTCTGCGGTATCCATCTGGTAAACCTTGGCAACATGCTTTTTAGGATGAGTTAATGCCTGCAAAAATTGACCATCATCAGTCAGTAACAGCAAGCCTGTCGTATCCTGGTCTAAACGACCTACACACTGGATTCCACGATTCATGAGCAAGTCATCAAACAGCTCAAAGACACTAAAATGATGGGTTGCCTGATGCGAACACTCATAACCTTGTGGCTTGTTTAAGGCAATATAGACTTTTTCCCGATATTGATAAGTATCGTCATATACATTGAACTCTAGCTGATCCAGATCCAGTTTATGCTTTGGGTTATCAATGATTTCACCCTGAATGCTCACAGCGCCATTCTTGATCAGTTGCTGGCAATACTTACGTGAGCCAAAACCTTGTGACTGCAACATTTTTTCCAATAGCATCTATTCATACCTGTATCGAGTGAAGACCTGTGCATTCTATCCTGAAACAATCATGATTTTGTTTTCTTCCGCTGTTTTCTAGGTATCATGCGTTGAAAAGCTCTACAATAGCTTTATTTTTCACTCTATCTCTCCCACTTATGTCGCAACTTGATCTGAATCTGATTGTTCTTTTGGTTTTACTGGCTTGCGGTATTTTTAGTCATAATAGTGCCGTCACCATTGCTGCAGCGGTGTTAATCGTTTTAAAAATCACGCCTCTCAGCAGTTTATTACCCTATGTACAGGCGCACGGTTTAAATATCGGGATTATTATTCTGACCATTGGTGTTCTGACACCGATTGCCAGTGGCAAAATTTCAGGAGAAAGTATTCTCAAATCTTTCCTGAGCTGGAAGTCTTTACTGGCAATCGCCATTGGTGTCTTTGTTGCTTGGCTGGGAGGACGTGGAGTGAAGCTGATGTCCAATCAGCCAGATGTGGTAGCCGGACTATTATTAGGCACAGTAGCAGGTGTAGCAGTATTACGCGGTGTTCCAGTCGGGCCGTTAATTGCCGCAGGAATTTTATCATTATTGATTAGTACGCAATAAGTTTGAAATAAAATTTCTATTTAGTTAACCCTAACTCAAACATCCATTCTCCCAGGATTTCTAAAAATATTTCGATATCAAATCATATGAATAGCGGCATTGAGGTCGCACATTGATTGCCTTGCGCAAGCTATAAAGCAGTACTTAAAGCTTGCTCAGGATATGCTGTCAGATCAATAAAGGGCTTTTATCTTGCGAAACGATGTTTCTCATGGCCTGTCAAAAGTAAGATAGCTTTTCTTATTCCACAAATAGTAGCGCCAAACGCACCTGGTCATAACCCATACGTGGACTGGTTAACTCGACAATCGGACGCAGTTTAATAGACCCATCATCATTGAAATGATCGGTATCCTGTCGCTTAGTCAGACGTTTATAGATCTTACGCACTTGTTCAACCACTTCCTCACCCGGATGAGCTACAGATATATCTAAACCTTGCTCTTTATGCAGTCGACCTAAATGGTTAATAATCGTTGCCGGTGTTAAGCCACGCTCAGTGGCGATATCGGCAATATCATAACCTTCTTCAAACAGTTCACGCGTTTCATCCAGCGTTGCGGCAGCATAATTCTGCTTGCCGCCATTTTTCGCCAGTTTTTTTTCATTACGCTGAATTTCAGTTTCATTCAGCGTACCGCCGCAATGACGGATAAAGGCATTGTGCTGCTTGGTTAAATCAATATTTTCAAAGTGTTCTTCGGCTTCACTCGACAACTCCTGAAAACGGCGGTCTGCCTTAATTGCCAGACTATCCAGTTCCAATGCCTGCTCATTAAAACCTTTTAGACGTAGACCATCTAAAGTTTTTAAACGCGAAAGTGCCACATAGCCCTGTCCTTTTTCAAAAGTATGACTCAAGTCAATTTCGGCAGCTTCTAAGGTCATACCTTGTGATTTATGAATCGTAATCGCCCATGCTAGACGTAAGGGAATTTGCTGGAAACTGGCAATAGTCTTACCGGCTTCATTGTCTACTGACCAGGTTTCTGGTTCAACCAGCAACGTCGTCCCATCTGTGAGTTTGACTTTAGGCAATACCCCAAATTCATCATCTTCTTCAAAACCAATAACTTCACCCAAACTGCCATTGATATAGCCCAGATCAAAGTTGTTTTTGACAAACATGACTTTAGCATGCTTTTTCAGCGTTAAGGTTTCTGGCGCACGCACTGAAGATTTCAGCGTTTCGATCAACTTGTCATTGCCGTCGCACTGGGCATCAAACTGGCGCGGCTCATTATCAATTTCATTTAAATGCCGGAAGTTGATACTGTCCACATCCATATTATGCGTATACAGACGCGTATAAGTGTCGCCAATCTCCTGATGACGTGTTCCTTGCAAGGCATTTCGATGTTCTGTACCAATCGCCTGTGCACGGATCGCATTTAGAATATCATTTAGATAATCATTGCCCTGACGGTGCTGCTCAGTCAGATAACAAACGCGAAATTTGGCTTCAACCCAGGCATCTGACATAAAGCAGAATTTATCCCGGTTGCGTTCATCATTTCTGCCCACTGGAGGCAACTGAAAGAAATCGCCAGCAACAATCACCTGAATGCCACCAAAAGCTTCATCAGATTCTTTGAAATACTTTAATACCTGATTAACCAGATTTAGCTGCTTGGCATGCAGCATAGAAATCTCATCAATAATCAGTACCTGAGCATTTTCCAGATGCTCTTTCAGATATTTGCGCTCTTTCATACGCTTCAGGTCTTCTTCTGACAAGAAGTCCTTAATCCCGATACCGGCCCAGGTATGAATGGTCATGCCATTCATGTGCGTTGCCGCGATACCTGTAGACGCTGTAATCGCAACAGATACCTTACGTGCTTTCAAATAATTGATATATTGATTCAGGGTATAGGTTTTCCCTGCACCAGCCGAGCCTGTTAAAAATACATTTTCGCCCGCTTTGAGTAACTTAAGTGCAGTTTCCTGTTTCATATGACCTATACCGTGAAAGAACGGCTATAGCCTAACGACTTTTCCGGCAAAAGTTAAGTATTCAGGTCCAAATCAGAATCTATACACGACGTATGCAGTCGTCTGTTAAACCAGCTGGTGAAATGAATTGCCATATCGATATATTGCGGATCTGCTTTTTGGTTATGGGGATATTCCAACTGATCGAAAATAATTTCCTGATCGTGTATATGACAACCCAAGAGCAGTGGCGTAGATAATTCTGCATGACTGACATGAAAAGCAACGTATTCCCCTTCTATGATCCGCTGTGCATAACTGGCGGCCAGACAGTTCTGAAAAATCCGAGCTTCCTCAATAATCTGGTCTATATTTTTTAGCTCTTGAAATTTCCAGTCAAAATAATAGAAATGTGCTTCATTCGTCAGACTTTTCCAGTCCTTAAGTGCAAAGTCCTTTTTCAGTCGGGCAATAATTTCCTGCTTCTGAATCTGGTCATGCCAGGCAATGGCCTGAATAAACAAACCGTTCCAAGTCAGACTTTTTGGAATATTTTTATGTATAGCAAAATATTCTGCCAGATAGTCTCGTACATAACTGTCAAAAATTGATTCGCGCACATTGGCATTTTGCAAATAGAACAGCTGTCGAAACTCAGTCAATTGAATCCGATAACGCTGCAACTCGGTATAAAAATCGCGATTTTGTTGAGTAGCTGGCCTGATATATTGCTGTACCGCTTCAGGCAGATGAGAAGTTGCTTTATGTAAATGCTGCATATAGGCCTGCATGACCCGGCTTAAACCCATATATACCTTCTTGGTGGTGCAATCATCCATCTTGACTACTTCGCGCATCAGGCCGATCCACTCGTCTAGATACAGAATTGACGGACTGATAGCGATCCGGTGGTCATTAATCGGCTGACGTGTTCCTTTTAATACTACGGATTTATTATCCGGATGCGTGAACCATTTATACTGTATGGCATACTGATGCACACTATGAATAAATAACCGCGTTGAAGCATATTGAAAATATTGCAAGGTCGCCAGCAGCACCTGTGGATGTACCTGATGGGTATTCAGAAAACTGATCGCCGTGACTGTAACGCGTACACTACCGTGCTGAATATTCGTGCTAATCCAGTCCAACACTTCAGCAGACTGCTTGAACAGCCAGTTGATCGCCCGATTACAGTCAAACAACGGCAGTTTCGCGACTTTTTTCTGCCATAACTGATGATTATTTTCCAGAAAATGCTTCTTGCTCAGCAGATCATCTCGTCCCCAGGTATCACGGTTCATCAAACGCACGAAACCCAGCATATTGCTATGCTCCAAGGCGTGCCTGAACAGGAGTTCAATATCGTTTACATGATCATTCAGTTCATGCAGATTAAAGCGTTCCTCAAAGGACAAACTCATAATACGGTAGATTGCCGGATGCAAAAATTGTGCTGCGCTAAAACAGAATTCATCCAGACTGTGCATAAGTCCCTGAATCGAAAGAAAGTCAGCGGGCGCTAAATATTCTAAGGAAAAAATCTTCTGCATTTGCTGCAAGATGTTTTGAGGTGGTTCTTTTCCGTATAAGATACAGTCACTCATTACTGGCGTGGTATACAGACCTGCTCTTCTCATCAGATGATCAATGATTTCTGCCTGCACAGCGGAAAGCTGCTGCACGAATTTCAGCACACGTGCAGGCCCATTGACCCATTGATAGACCTGTTCGATCAGCAGCTTACGTAACTGTTGCGCTTTATCACGCAAGAATAGGGAATGCTGGGGTTTTAAATCACCAGTCAGGAAATGGATATCCTGTAAAAAGAACTCTTCCAGAGTGTCTG
Organism: Acinetobacter sp. SM1B; assembly: GCF_003289665.1. Classification (NCBI taxonomy): domain Bacteria; kingdom Pseudomonadati; phylum Pseudomonadota; class Gammaproteobacteria; order Moraxellales; family Moraxellaceae; genus Acinetobacter; species Acinetobacter sp. SM1B. The sequence goes on along the minus strand of NZ_QMBM01000001.1, from coordinate 1,202,570 downwards.
ACTTGTGATGCTGCACACTAAAATGTAGTTCTGCCAGCAACTGCGCTGTGCCCTGCTGAATATGCTGAGGCGTATGCAGCTGGATATGAAACAGGCCATTTGCCAAGACGATCCGATATCTTTCATGATCCAGCTTGAACATATTCTGGGCATTTAAATTCCCCACAATGTCCCACTGATCCTGATAAATATCATGCAAGCAATCTGAAATACGAAGCAACTGCTTGGCGAGCTGCTGATACTGCGGTACTAAACTCTCCTGTTCCATACACGCACCTAAAATGGACTATAAACTCATTTAAGCATATTCAAGTCATCTGACACAGACCAGTAAAATAGCTCATATAGAAAAATAATTCACAAAATAAAATAAATCAGATAAATAGCCCGCATTTAAACCCAGTTCATTTTTATTTTTCAGGATTTAGGTGATAGCTCGGATGCCCGGATATTTTTTAATTCTTCAATTGCCTGATAGATCTGTTGCTGAATCTGATCACGGAATAGTGTCATATCTTCTTGGCTTTGGATATGAGAGACAGATAAAGCTGGCTGGAACTGAAAATAGAAAGGTAACCGTTTTGGAAAAAGACTTTTCGGTAAGGAAGGAATGACATCCCCTTTACGCAAGAGTTTATTAAGTGCAGAAACTTTGAGTAATTTCTGGAAATATTTATTTTCCACGACCTGACGGGCATCAAAGCCAATTTCGAAAATTTCATCACCGCCCAGAGCAGCAAACGGTATGATATCGTAGTCAAATTCTTGCGCCAGCCTTAAGAAGCCATAACGCTGTTTCCAGATCAGCTGGTACTGCTCGCCTTGGCGTTTCAGCACTTCTCGTCCTCCACCCGGAAAGACCAGAATCGAATAACCTTGGCGCATAACTTCACGCACATATTCCTGCACACCATCAATCGCGCCAAACTTCCTGAAGATTTCACGCCAGAGCGGAATATAAAAGTGGCTGTGGTCCGCAATACTGACCACAGCCACTTTATGTTCGTTGTACAGGTAATCAATAATCATGGGTGAATCAAATACCCCATAGATCGAATGATTACCGACATACATTGCAGGTCGCGAAGCATCAATGTGCTCAGCACCGAAAAAGGTCGGCGTAAAATACAGTTTGGACAATCCGCTTAAGTGTTTGATCCAGGCTGCATCATGCTTAACCTGCAAGATGTCTGCTCCCGCTTAAGCGACGTGCTTTTTCACCAGGATTGAGCCTACAGAGTAGCCCGCACCGAATGAACATAACACCCCATATTCGCCGTCATTTACTTCATTTGCCGTACGGTGCAATGCAATGATGACACCTGCTGAAGATGTATTTGCAAACTCGTCCAAAATCAATGGTACCAGTTCTGATTTTGCGTGTTCTTTACCTACGATCAGTTTCAGAATCAGCTCATTCATGTTCACGTTCGCCTGGTGCAACCAGAAACGTTTTACATTGGTCGGTTCAATCTGGTTCTTTTCCAGCTGCTTAGTGATCATCTTCGCAACCAGCGGACAAACTTCTTTAAATACCTTACGACCGTCCTGACGGAAACGGTTGTTATCGATATCAGCATCCACTTCGCTTAGGTTCAGGTAACCAAAGTTATTGCGAATGTTGTTTGAGAACTGGGTGAACAGTTCAATATCTTCAATTTCGAAACCAGTTTTAGTTTCAGTCTCTTCAATGATTGAAGCAGTAGCGACATCACCAAAGATGAAGTGACAGTCACGTGAACGGAAATCGGTATGACCAGAGGTGATTTCAACATTTACCATTAATACGCGACGCGCGCCCGACTTGATCGCATCAGCGGCCTGCTTAATCCCGAAAGTCGCTGCAGAACATGCCACGTTCATGTCATATGCATAGCCTTGAATACCCAGAGCGGTCTGGATTTCAATTGCAAGCGCTGGATAAGCACGCTGAATATTCGAACATGATAGAATCACAACATCGATGTCTTCTGCAGTCACACCTGCATTATCCATCGCCTGTTTCGCCGCAGCTATGCCCCACTCTGCCTGAATAGACAATTCGTCATTTGAACGTTCATGCAACAAGGGACGAAGACGTTTTGGATCCAAAATACCGGTTTTCTCAGCGACATAACGGCGTTTGATGCCAGAAGCTTTTTCAATAAATTCTGCACTCGAACCACGCAATTCTTCAATTTCGCCCGCAGCGATTTTGTCAGCATTCTCGAGGTTATACTGTTCCACATAAGCATTTAAACTTTCAACTAACTCTTCATTGGTAATGAAATCTGTTGGATGAAACAGACCAGTACCTGTAATGCGGATGCCCATGTAAAACTCCTTTTAGAAATTACCTATATGTTAACTGATTCCAAGACGATCCCATACTTTTTGTAGGCGATTCGGAGAAACTGGTGCTTTAGTTTTCATCGGTTGTGAAAATAAAGAGATCCGCAATTCCTCAACCATGAAATACAGTTCTTTCAGGCGAGCGTCATTTTTAAACTGGAACAATTTTTCCATCCAAGGGTCAATTTGATCAATGGCAGAATCATCCCTTTGTAAATTATTTGGCAAACGGTCAAGACGCAAAATCAGTGCCTTGAGATAGCGTGGAAATTCAATCCAGACATCCGCCGGTACGGAATAAACAAAGTCAGAAAGATTCATCAAATCTAGCTGATCCTCAATGTCATCAATGTTCTTGCCAAACACAGAACCGTCTAAAACCAACAATTTCCGGCGTATTTCCTGCCACTGGGTATAAATATCGGTGATATCCCGTAAAGCAGCTTGACCATAAGTCAGGAAAGATTTTTTTACATCTTCTAACAACTTTTGGAACTCTTTCGCATTGACAGGAAGCTCTTTTATTGCCGTCTGGAGTGTGGCATAAACTAACATTTGTTCCAGTTTAGCTTTATCACCCAAGGGTGAATAGGCCAATGCCAGTGGTTTAGAAATCTGTTTTTTCAGTTGGCGAATCAGATCACCGAGCTGCATATGTACCAGACGGATTACCCCGGCACGATGTTGACGAATCGCTTCAGCCTGATCATTAAAGGTCTGAATCACCACACCAGATTCATCTTTTTGCTCTAGGGCAGCAAAGTCTTTAGTGGGTACAAGAGCCTGGTATTGTTTCACCACCACACCTGTCACTTTTTGCGATGCTTCAAATACAAAGCTTTCCGGGAAAGTTTTATATTCACCTTTCAGCTGTTTGACTGGACTATGTGTTTCAGTACGGCAACGAGCTTTCAGCTCTTCCAGATCGCGGCCCTGTTCAATGACACGGCCTTTCTCATCAATCACCTTAATTAAAGGCAACAGATACTGCTCAACGCGTTCCAGTGAAAAGTCTTTTTCGGTAATCTGTTCACCACGCAACTGGAATGCCAGAAAGCTAAAGATATGCTTCTGCAAATCAGTCGCATCAATACGTGCCATTAACTTACGTGCAGTATCCGGAATTGGTACCAGATTACGTCGTTTATCTTTTGGTAAAGCTTTTAATAAAGCTTCGATTAGGTCCTGACGCCAGCCTGGAATCCCCCAAGACCAGAGATTTTCATCTACCTGAGGCAAGGCTTGTAGCGGAATACGAACGGTCGCGCCATCTTCATCATGGCTTGGGTCAAAACGATAACTGGCTGCCAGATGTAACTCACCATTACGCAAATAGTCCGGGAACTGCTGCGTGGTCGGACGGTCATTCAACCATAATGCATCATCATCAATAAACAGATATCGCGGATCTTGGGGTTCTATCGTAGCACGCCAGTCTTCGAAACTACGGCGACTTGCCACTTCTGGCGGCACTTTGGAAGCATAGAACTGATAAATGGTTTCTTCATCCACTACCAGATCACGACGGCGCAGCTTGTCTTCAACCCGTTCCACTTCTTCAAGCTTGAGCAGATTATGCTTCAAGAATGGTGGTGTAATTCCCAGATTGCCTGTGGTCAGTGCATCACGCAGGAAGATTTCATGTGCAGCTTCCTGATCCACTTTCTCATAATTGATCTGACGTTTGGGTTCAATGATCAGACCAAACAGTGAAATCTGGTCATATGCATTTACTACGCCGGCTTTTTTAGACCAGTGCGGTTCAAAGTAATGGTGTTTCACCAGATCACGTGCAGCGAGCAGAATCCATTCCGGCTCAATTTTGGCAAGCGTCCGTAAATACACCTGTGAGGTTTCCACCATTTCAAAGGCCATCACCCAGGGGGTATTGGTCTTATGCAAGGTCGAAGCCGGAAATACACGCGCCTTCTGCTGACGCACCGCCATAAACACATTACGTTCATCAGTCTTGTTGGCAATGAAAGACAACAAACCGGTTAATAAGGCACGGTGCAGATTTTCATAGCTGGCTTTCTTTTCATTAAAAGACAGATTTAAGCCCTTAGCGAGGTCAACCAACTGTTCATGGGTTTTCTTCCATTCACGTAAGCGTAGCCAACTGAGGAAATGATTCCGCGCAAAAGTACGGCGCTTGTTCTCGCTCATATTTTCACGATTGGTGTGCAGGGTTTCCCATAGTTTGATATAAAACAGGAAATCTGAATCTGCTTCACGGAACAGTGCGTGTTTTTGATCAGCCTGCATCTGCTTGTCAGCTGGACGTTCACGTGGGTCTTGGACAGCCAGCGCAGCAACAATCACCAGTACTTCATTCAAAACGCCGAAATGCGCTCCACCGAGAATCATCCGTGCCAGACGTGGATCAATCGGCATTTTTGCCATTTGATAACCAATCTTGGTCAGCTCATTTTTCTTCTCGGACATTGCTCCAAGCTCAATTAAGAGCTTACGACCATCATTTACCAAACGGTGATCCGGTGGCTCAATAAAGTCGAATTCTTCCAGTGAACCCAGTTTCAGACTCTGCATTTGCAAGATGACTGATGCCAGGTTAGTTCGCTTGATTTCCGGCTCAGTAAACTCAGGACGACTTAAAAAGTCTTCTTCTGAATACAGGCGAATACACACACCCGGCGCAATACGACCACAACGACCTTTACGCTGATTCGCTGCGGCCTGGGAAATCGCTTCAATTGGCAGGCGCTGTACACGTGAGCGATAGTTATAACGCGAGATACGGGCAAAACCGCTATCAATTACATAACGGATGTTCGGCACTGTCAGTGCAGTTTCCGCCACGTTGGTCGCGATAATAATGCGTCGACCACCACCAGAGGGGTTAAAGATTTTTTGCTGTTCAGCTAAAGCCAGTCGCGCATACAACGGTAACACTTCAGTATGTCGTGGACCATGCTTGATCAGAGTCTCCTGAAGCTCACGAATTTCCTGTTCAGTACTGGCAAAAATCAGGATATCGGCATGTTCAGGATGACCTTTCTCTTGCGCATCCTGAAAACATTCTTCTACGGCGGCTACGACTGCACGGGGCAGGTTTTCTTCAAAATCATCAAATTCATCGTCATCACTACCGCCAATCGTCATTTCAGAAATTGGACGATAACGCAGTTCAACCGGATAGCTACGACCTTCGACTTCAAAGATTGGTGCACCATTAAAGTAGTTACTAAAGCGGTTTACATCCAGTGTAGCTGAGGTAATGATAACCTTCAGATCTTTACGACGTGGCAGTAACTGCTTTAGATACCCCATGATAAAGTCGATGTTCAATGAACGCTCATGTGCTTCATCGATAATGATGGTGTCATATTTTGTCAGGAAGCGGTCATTGGCCAGCTCAGCCAGCAAGATACCGTCCGTCATCAAACGAACCAGAGAATCCTGCGAACCCTGCTCATTAAAACGAACCTTAAAGGAAATTGACTCGCCGAGCTTTTCCCCAACTTCTTCTGCAATACGTTGCGATACACTACGCGCAGCTAGACGACGTGGCTGGGTATGACCAATCAGGCCGGTCAGACCGCGTCCGGCCAGCATGGCAATTTGGGGTAACTGCGTAGTTTTACCGGAACCCGTTTCACCAGCAACAATAATAACTTGGTGTTCTTGAATCGCTTCAATCAGTTTATCGGCATATTGGGTGACCGGAAGTTCCTGATTCAGTTTGATATTCGGAATACGTTCAACACGCTCTAGAACTTTTAAATGCGATTTTTCGAATAATTCTTGGTATTGTTTTTCATTGGCATCCTTACCCTTACGTAAACGATTTAAACGGTGGAGGTCACGTGCCATCACCCAGTTTTCGACATTTAAACCTTTCGCAGCCAAGTCAGCGCCCTACAACTATTCTAAAACATACTATTCTACTCACTTTCATGCATTTTCCCAATGTACTTATGCGCACTTAGATCGTAATTTGGTTGTTGCAGCGTGACTAAAAGCTATGATTTACATTGCGCTCGGATCTGGAGCTGATTCGTATTTTTAAAATATTGCCAGCAAGTAAATACTCAGGCTTCTCTCTCAATACCCAGAGCTATCCATTTCAAGTCAAAATTTTAAAATAAGCCATAAAATGCTTAGGCTATTTAAAAAAGACACCTTTGCTTACGACTGATACGATTTACTTTTCACATATCATCAAACTACAAGATATTTATAAAATCAGGAGCTTCGCAGTCTTCAAATTCTCAAATTAAATCAATTTATTTGAAAAAAATAAGATTTTTTAAGCTTTACCCTTGAATTTTGTCGCGTAAAACATCATGTTCTTATGCAGGTTGATGACCGAACATGTTTTGTCATCCAGGCAGCTCTAGCTATGCCGAATGTACATAAAGATGACTTGGGTAAACTGGCAGTCAGTTACATAATTCGGTTTTTCCGATTTTTGTAATGTAAAAATACCATTTTAGCTAAGACCCAAAGTTCGATACTCTTATTCAAAATTAAAGACTAACCTCAATCATGGAGACAATGATGAGCTTGATTAATACTGAAGTTAAACCATTTAAAGCAACTGCTTTCCACAATGGCCAATTTGTTGAAGTTACTGAAGCTGACCTTAAAGGCAAATGGTCTGTAGTATTCTTCTACCCAGCTGACTTCACTTTTGTTTGCCCAACTGAACTTGGTGACCTTGCTGACAACTACGCTGAATTCCAAAAACTAGGTGTGGAAATCTACGGTGTTTCTACTGACACTCACTTCACTCACAAAGCTTGGCACGATACTTCTGACGTAATTGGTAAAATTCAGTACCCATTAATCGGCGATCCAACTTGGACTCTTTCTAAAAACTTCGAAGTTCTAATCGAAGCTGACGGCCTTGCGGACCGTGGTACTTTCGTTATCGATCCAGAAGGCAAAATCCAAATCGTTGAAATCAACGCTGGTGGTATCGGCCGTGATGCTCAAGAACTTCTTCGTAAAGTTAAAGCAGCTCAGTACGTACATGCTCACCCAGGCGAAGTTTGCCCAGCTAAATGGAAAGAAGGCGAAGCGACTCTTGCTCCTTCAATCGACCTAGTTGGTAAAATCTAATCTGTATTAGATTGCACTGATTGAAAAAAGCCACGCATTTGCGTGGCTTTTTTATTTGAACAGTATCAGGCAACTTTACGCTGTGCACCAGCTGTCGTCTGAATCACATCATGGATGAATTTCAATTTCTGTTGCACGATCGGATTAATCAGGAAGGGATAAAAGTCATCCTGCCCCATACTGCGGTTCAAGCCATTCATGGCAAAAGCTACGGGTAACCAGGCCTGATAAATTTCATCAAAATTACAGGTGTAATAAGGATTTATCCGCTTTACCAAGGTCATGAACTGATCATCACGTTCTTCTACTACATGTGGATGGATCTGCATGCCGAAGGAATCGGCAGTTTCCAGTACATCGACGATGTGCAGATAGTGTGCCCAGGTTTCGGCCCAGTCCTCCCAAGGATGCATGGTGGCATATGTACTAATATAACGCTCCATCCAGTCTGCGGGCGGTCCTTGATGATAATGCCGATCTAAAGCTTCCTGATAGTCCATGCGCTCGTCCCCAAACAGTTGCCGGCAAGGCTCCAGAAATTCGGTGTTATCTACCAGTACATCCCAGTAATAATGTCCAATTTCATGCCGAAAATGCCCAAGCAAGGTGCGATAAAGCTCCTCCATATTCTTGCGTTCCATGGCACGTTCGACATCATCTGCTTCTGCAATATTAAGGGTAATCACTCCATTATCATGTCCAGTCATGACTTTAGGTTCATCCGGACTATTTGGATTGGCCTTAAAATCAAAAGCTAAACCAGATTCAGGATTTTCCTGCCGAGACTGCAACGGCAACTTCCAGCGCAATAAAGAATAAACCAGGCGATGTTTTGCGAGTTCAATTTTATGCCAACGCAGTCGATACTGGGGTTCATTTAAATTGGGAATCACACGATTCAGGCGACAAGCCAGACAGAAGTCATGCGGATCTTCTTGCGGAATTACCCAGTTACACACCGCATACTCGGCATTAGCACAATAACGGTATTTGGCCTGTGTATCTGGTTCTGTCAGTATTGATCCATCTGCATTGGATTCTAAAGCCACCATCAACATGGTTGAGCTATCAAACCCCAGCAGATGTTGACATGCAGTACAGTAATTATTATCAAAATAAACAGGTTGATGGCAGTGGGAGCACTTAAATAATTGCATGTAGAAATAACTCTGCTTCGTTATTGTTTTCCCCTCATCTTAAAGCAGTTTTTTTTAACTACTTTAAATTTTTTGTAGCATTTTCTTGCAACAGGTATCAAGAGTTTGCATATTTTTTGCTTAATTGAAATGTATCGTTTCTTGATGAAGATTTTACCCTGAGCTATTGATTGAATTGATCATCTTGGAAAGGGTGAGAAAGAGAATAAATTTACAAAGCAACTATATAGAACTCAGTGCCCTTGAATTAAGTTCAAGAGATAGACCAATAAGAATTAAATCTAAATCTTCCTGTCTATTGGAGGTGTAGTATGGCTCTACTTTTAACAGTAATTTCCTGGAAATATAATCCTTCAAGCCGCCATCTTAAAATTTTCTATGACAATGGTTTAACCGAGCTCTATCATCCAGTGCCCGAATATATTTATGACAATTTACTCAGGCGTCATGACAAGGCGGCCTTTGTGAAAAAATACCTGGAATATGATCTTAATTTTACCCGGATTTACAGTGATTAAAACGGACTATTTACTCGAAACTATTATTGAAAAGTAATCAGGAGTAAGCCTGCACCGATATCGACTGTAGAAGATACAAAACGCTTATCCAGATCGACCAATGCTTTGAATACTGCCACCTGTTCTGCATGAGAAAGCACATTATCCACTACAAGTAACCCACCCTGCTGTTGCAACAATTGCGGCAGGTAGCTCCAATATTCAACATAAGCATCACGCTCAGCATCCAGCAGAATAAAATCGAACTGCTGCTGACAGGATTGTAAATAATCCAATGCATCTGTTACCTGAAAATCAATATGACTGTCCAGCTTTAAATGTTGAGCATGTAGCTGGGCTTCTTTCGAGCGCTCTGCATCAATTTCCAGAGTCACCATGTGACCTTGCGTGCTTGATAAAGCTTCGGCCAACCATAAAGTGGAATAACCTGTAGATGTTCCGAGCTCAAGCACACATTTAGACTGTTGTGCACGAATAAGTATAGAGAGAAACTGCGCTGATGCAGGTTCGATATTACGATAGCGCTGTAACCGATCACTCAGACCAGCATCATGCGCACTAAAGCGAGCATATAATTCACGAACATAGTTTTGAAAATGACTTATGTGTTCCACGCTCTACTCTCTTATTCAAATGATTAGGTTTTATAGTGCTGTGATCAGTTTAAAGCGCTCTAATTCACGATCGTCATCTAAAGTTATCACCTCAGTAAACATGCTGAGTGGACGCACCCAGATTGAATAGTCACCGTATAGACATTGATAAACCACCAGCTTTTCTTCAGTCTCACTATGCATGGCGACATGCAGGACCTGGTATAATTGACCTTTGTAATGCTGATAAATTCCGCGTTGAAGTTCCATTATTTTACTCACTCGATTGAAGCAGATTCATCTTAACTGAAAATTATCACAATACTGCTAGATCACTTGAAAATTCCATTATTAGTCCAATATAAGCTTGATATCAATGATGAAATTCCCATTTCATCTAAATTTCCGATTGAATAAATAAAAACTACCTGTTTTACCTATTCATCTATTTCACTTAATATTCTTTCATCGAATAAATTATTACTCCTTTGGAGACGTTAGCAATGTTAGATCAAAATACAGCAGCCCAATTAAAAACCCTTTTAGAGCGCCTTGAAGGACCAATCGAACTGGTAGCCACTTTAGATGCTTCGGATAAATCTGCAAAAATCAAAGAACTTGTAGAAGAAATCGCTGCACTGTCTGATTTAGTGACTGCCCGTTTTGATGGTACCAACAAACGTGCACCAAGTTTTGGTGTGGCTAAAGCCGGTGAACAGCCTCGTGTGTTCTTCGCAGGCCTGCCAATGGGTCATGAGTTCACATCGCTGATTCTGGCATTGCTGCAAACTTCGGGTTATGCACCGAAAGTATCGGATGAAGTTCTTGAGTCGATCAAAGGTTTAGGGATCAAGTCTGACTTTGATGTGTTTGTCTCTTTAAGCTGTCATAACTGTCCGGATGTGGTTCAGGCACTCAACCTGATTGCTATCTATAACCCGGGTACAACAGCAACCATGATCGATGGTGCTTTCTTCCAGGAAGAAGTGGAAGAACGTAAAATCATGGCTGTACCTATGGTATTTCAGGACAATGAACATATCGGTCAGGGTCGTATGACACTGGAAGAAATCATTGCCAAACTGGATACCAATGCCGCAGCCAAAGACGCGGAAAAACTGAATGCCAAAGATGCATTTGATGTGTTGGTGATTGGTGGTGGCCCTGCGGGGAACACCTCTGCAATCTACGCAGCACGTAAAGGCATCAAAACTGGGATCGTGGCGGAACGCATGGGCGGTCAGGTGATGGATACCATGGACATCGAAAACTACACATCAGTGCAAAAAACCCAAGGTCCAAAATTTGCTGCCGAGATGGAAGCACACGTACGTGAATACGGTGTCGACATCATGAACCTGCAACGTGTATCTGACATCAAGGGTGCAGATGAAACTGCCAACGGTCTGGTTGAAGTGACTTTAGAAAATGGTGCCAAGCTTGAATCTAAAACCGTGATTCTGTCGACTGGTGCACGCTGGAGAGAGATGAATGTTCCGGGTGAGCAGGAATACAAAACCCGTGGTGTTGCCTACTGTCCACACTGTGATGGTCCACTGTTCAAAGGCAAACGTGTTGCGGTGATTGGTGGTGGTAACTCGGGTGTAGAAGCTGCG
>NZ_QMBM01000001.1:1183092-1191260 GCF_003289665.1 Acinetobacter sp. SM1B | reverse complement strand
CTGGTGGAATTTGATACCAAACTACGTGCGGATCAGGTACTTCAGGACAAACTCAACAGCTTGCCAAACACCACGGTGATTAAGAATGCGCTTTCAACAGAAGTAGTGGGTGATGGTTCACAGGTAACTGCACTGAAATACAAAGACCGTGCGACCGATGAAGAACATACGGTTGAGCTTGCAGGGATCTTCGTTCAGATCGGTTTGTTACCGAATACGGATTTCCTGAAAGAAACCAAAGTTGAGTTAAGCAACCGCGGTGAGATTGTGATTAACGAGCGCAATGAAACCAACGTAAAAGGTGTATTTGCTGCGGGTGACTGCACCACAGTACCTTACAAGCAGATCATCATTGCTACAGGTGAAGGCGCGAAAGCATCACTGTCTGCATTTGACTACATCATCCGTTCAGGTCAGTAATCATTTGAATTAAATAAAAACAGCCTGCTTTATGCAGGCTGTTTTTATTTAAAGACTACATTAAATAGGCGATATGCTTGAATAGAGTCGTTGAGAATTTTTAAAGGGAATTCTGTTCATCATCAGATAATTTAAATAAATTAAAACTCTTTCTGGATAAAACATTGTCCACAATTGCTTACATGCTTAACCTCACTATGCACTATCGAATACAAACATTTCCTCACATAATATAAACACACAATTCAAAATTGATGTTTAAAAATAATAACCATAAAAACTAGTAAAATAAGGAGAAGAATATGCAGTATCAATATCATTGTGCATGCTGCAATAAAGCTGTTTCATCTACCGATACCTCATGTCCAAATTGTGGCTCACACAGCATCAGAAGTCCTTATAGTTTCTGGATGTTGTGCCTATTGGCCTGCTTAGCTGCAGCAGTCGTATTTAAAGTGGTTCATGTCTCTTCACAAGCCCAACAGGATGTACCCACCAAAGACACTATTTTCAATGCATTACAACTTGAAGTAAAACAATCTTCTTAATTCAAACAGTGATGATTTTCATGGTTCATTTTCCTCAGGGGCCTGATATTCAGTATCAGGCCAAATCATTTTATAAACACTGATTCTTGCAAGACTAGGTATATATCTTAGAAATTCCGCAATGCTCTGCCCAGTTGATTTACAATAATACAAGTCTTGTAGAGGTTTTGAGTATGGTGCAGTTAATTCGCAAAGGTGGTTTAAGAGAACGTGCGAACCGCAGTCGCAGTTATCAAGGTTCAGAAAATACAGAAGCCACGTTAAAACCAAACCGTTATAGCGCTTCACAAAAAACAGATGAAAAAAAAGAGGAAACTACTGTTTCCCCTATTTTAGTTGACCAAGATCTCTCTCGTCAGGATTGATCTTCTTAATTCATTAAAACCAATGCGTCATACCAAAGCCAGATTGCAAAGATCAGGAACAGTATGCCCGAAATCAAATCTATATAGTTGCCTGCACGTTGGTACAGCACTTTGATTTTCGGCTGAGAGATGAGTAGCATCAGCAAAGCAAAAGTCAGGAAAGTTTGTAGTGGAATAATCACTGCCAGCTGTGATTTCAGATAATCTGAAGCTGATGAGCTGAGGGCCAATGAAAAAACACTGCTAAAATAAATCAGTGTTTTGGGATTAGACAGATTGGTCAATAAACCCAAAGTAAAATAATTTTTCGCTTCATTCATCATTATTTGATCATCGCTGGCTTCATGGCGCTGTTTAAATGCCTGTAATCCGCCTTTGAGCATCGCCCAGCCCATTCTTGCCAGAAATGCTCCACCCACAATCATGAGTACTTGCTGAATCCAGGGGAATTGATCAATCAGCACGGTAAAACCAGCCAGGGTCAGTACCACCCAAACCACAATCCCAGCCGAAATGCCGGCAATAATTTTTAAGGTATTGGAACGATTAGTAGATGCTGCACTTCGTGCAATCAGCAGGACGTCCGGTCCGGGGCTCAGTTGAGCAATAAAATGCAAACCACAAATGGTTAACAACAAAGACATATTTCTTCTATTAGCGATGACTAAAACCGCAGCATTATAACTTTTGTTTAAATTTTCGCAGTACTTTTATCTTAATTTACTCACATAAAAAAGCCGAATCATGGGATCCGGCTGCATAAATGTAAATCGAAATTATTTTGGATTCACATCTTTCATTTCAATCTTTTTCGCCTCTGGCGTCACTTCACGTGCTTCACCATCAATAATGGTTGAATCGCCACGACCACCTTGCTGATTTTGCATTTCCTGCATCTGACGCATCATTTCTGCAAATGGATTTTGACCTTGAGCGCCGCCCATATCGCCCATCATGCCACCCATCATTTTTTCCATCATGGCTTGCTGGCGTTTCATCATGACTTTCATCATCGCTGCTTTAAATGCCTGCTGTACAGCCGGGATCAGCATTAATACCGCCAGCACGTCTGTAATCAGACCTGGAATCAGCAGGAAAAACCCAGCCAGAATTTTCGGCAGATTATTGGTCATGGCCGGATCGGCACTCATCTGGCCCATTTGCATTTGTTGCATCTGCGGCATGAGTCCGGTGGCATATTTGCGAATCAGGTTCATACCGATAAAGAATGCGGCCACAAACCAGAAAAAGACGTACCACATGCTCCCGACGAGGTCGCCCACGCCAATCCATACAAATACTTCCAGGATTACGCCAGCAAGGATAATAAGAAATAATTTCATGAAAATTAATCTAATCTCTATTCAATAATTAAGGATGTAATCAACTGCTTCATCAGGATCAAGCTTTTTTGATACGCTTATGTAACAATATGGGCATTATTTTATTTTTAAAGTGCAGGCATGTCATTAATTATTGGGATTGACCCAGGTTCACGTCTTACAGGGTATGGCATTATTCAAAAAGAAGGTTCCAAACTGTCTTTTGTGGATGCAGGAACCATCAGAACGGAAACTGCGGAAATGCCTGAGCGATTAAAGCGAATTTTTGCCGGGGTTGAACGTATTGTTAAATTCTATGGTCCGACAGAAGCGGCCGTAGAACAGGTCTTTATGGCACAAAACCCGGACTCTGCCCTGAAACTCGGCCAGGCCCGTGGTGCAGCCATTGCAGCATTGGTTAATCTGGATCTGCAAGTCGCTGAATATACGGCACGTCAGATCAAGCAGTCTGTCGTTGGCTACGGCGCGGCAGAAAAAGAGCAGGTACAGATGATGGTCATGAAAATTTTAAACCTCAGCATCAAACCCCAACAGGATGCAGCGGATGCCTTGGCTGCGGCAATCTGTCATGCCCATGCTTCGGGTAGCATGAGCAAGATGGCTGTGTTAAATGCGCTTGGAGGTATGGCACGTGGGCGTAGCCGTGTCAGCAGACGTCGTTAATCATTATATGAATATTTGATCTGAAAATTTTCAAACTGATATTCAGCAGGATTTAATTCAAGTTGTTGAATATCAGCCAAATCTGCATAAATTAGTCCCTTTTGACTACGTATAATCATCTCTTGAATTTTTCTCTCATCTCCAACCACTACAGCCTCTACCGGTGCAGTTGGCAGATTTTGTACATAGCCTTTTAATTCCAGTTCTACTGCCTGAACTGCAAACCAGTTTCGATAGCCTACTTTCTGCACTGTTCCTGAAATAATCAGTTTCGCGGCCTGTATCATGACTTCCCTAAAGATTAACCACTTTATAAATGGCTTGTTTCATATCCTGTGCCTGCAAACCACGCTGACCATATTTTGCCAACTCATCTCCGGCCAAGGCATGTAAAGTCACGATTTCATGCAGATGAATATTCTCATGGAACTGGGCTTTCAGACTGGCAATCATGCCAGCCAGTACATCGCCCATCCCTCCAGTGCCCATACCCGGATTACCCGCAGTACAGATATACAGCTGATCTTCCAGAATCAGACTGCCCGAGCCTTTCAAGACCCACTGTCCTTTGAATTTCTGCTGTAAGGTATGAATGGCAGCGATTCGGTCAGCTTCGATATCTTGAGTTTTATATCCTAATAAGGTTGCTGCTTCGCCCGGATGAGGGGTGCAATAAGTTCGTGGATTTAATTGTTCTGGGCGCTTTGCCAGGAACCACAGCGCATCTGCATCTAGTACGATCTCCAGCTGAGATTGCTGAATGGCACTAAACCAGAACTGATACTGCTGTTCAGCCCAGAGATCACGTCCCAAGCCCATACCAAAACAAACGGCATCTACTTGCTGTAACAGATTATCACGCTGATCTTCATCTAGGGCATTCATATCTTTGAGCATGATATTTGGTGCCCGTGAAAGGATTGCCGTATGATGTTTAGCATCACAAATAACAGTCACTTTACCCGCTCCTGCTGCAAATGCAGCTTCAGCTGACATGATTACCGCCCCGCCCATATCAGCATGACCGCCAATCACCAGTACATGTCCATAACTGCCCTTATGTCCAAAGGCCTGACGTTTGGGTAAATGGATGTGAGTACCAGATAATTGAGCAACAGGTTTCAATTCAGCATCGATTGGAATTGCAGATATACATTCTACCTGCCCAGCATAGGCTTTCCCCTGCCCGGTAAACAAACCTGTTTTAAGCCCCAGTGCCGTGTAAGTATAATCAGCCTGAATAGCGACTGGCAAAGGTTGCCCAGTATTAGCATGGAGACCACTTGGAATGTCGATTGCGATTTTTAAGCCCTTTTGAGCATTAATCCTTAGAATCATCTGTTGCCATGTGTCATTCAGATCACGGTTAAGACCTATCCCAAATAACGCATCAATATAGGCATCATATTCAGTCTGAAAATCAAAATGCGGATAGACTTTTATGCATGCATCAAGTGCTTCCTGACTCGCCGAAGCCAGATCCTGTGAACCACCCTTTTCTGCTGCATAAATCTCTATCTCAAAACCAGCCTGCTGTAGGTACTTCCCGACCAGATATCCATCTCCGGCATTATTACCCTGCCCACAACAGACCGCGACCTTTTGAACATTTTCTTCAATAAATAAAGGAATCAGGCACTGCACAATGCTCCAGGCGACTTGCTGCATCAGACCATAAGAACTGTTTTTTTTAGCAAACCAGCGCTGCTCCCAGGCTTGAATACTTTGGCTATGATAAACGGGGCTATGGTAAACTTGTTGCTGCATTTTTTATTCCCTGTTCCCGGTTTATGACTACACCCGATTCTCCCGCGCAAATTCAGGTTTTTCAAGAGGATCCAGAAGCCCTCAAAGCATGGATCAAAGTACAAGCGCTGGAATTGGGTTTTTCTGATTGTGTCATTGCCCGGCCGGATGCTCAAGCAGAATTGCCACGTCTGCAGGAATATCTGGAGCGTGGTTATCATGGCGATATGAAATTTCTGGAAGAAAATCTGGACAAACGTGCTAATCCAACACTATTAATTCCAAATACTCGCTCTGTGATCTGTGTGCGTATGGATTATCTGGTCGAATCACCTGAACCGAGAATGGTTCCCGATGCACCAAATTCTGCAATTATTGCCCGCTATGCCCGTGGTCGTGATTATCACAAGACCATGCGTGGTCGGCTAAAAATGCTGTCAGCTAAAATCAAAGAAAAAGTCGGAGAATTTGAATCACGTCCTTTTGCCGATTCAGCACCCGTTTTTGAAAAGTCTCTGGCTGAAAATGCCGGTATGGGCTGGACTGGTAAACATACGCTGCTGATTCATAAAAAATCCGGTTCCTTCTTTGTACTCGGCGAACTGTTTACTTCACTGGAACTGCCATTTGATGAACCGACGACCAAACACTGTGGTTCTTGTACGGCCTGTATCGATATCTGCCCGACACAGGCGATTGTTGAGCCGTATATGCTGGATGCACGGCGCTGTATTGCCTATCTTACCATTGAGTATAAAGGCATTATTCCTGAAGATCTTCGTCGTGGCATTGGTAATCGGGTATTTGGTTGTGATGACTGTCAGTTGATTTGTCCCTGGAACAGCTTTGCCAAGACGACGACCATTGCAGACTTTCATCCACGGAATGGACTAGATCAGGCCAGCCTGCTGGATTTATGGCAATGGGATGAGCCCACCTTTTTAGCTTCAACAGAAGGTAGTCCGCTACGGCGTACCGGTTATCAAAGCTTTATGCGCAATATTGCTATTGGTTTAGGCAATGCGCCATTTAATCCAGCGATTATTCAGGCCTTGCAAAACTCTCGCGCTCAACATGATGAAGTTGTACAGGTACATATCGATTGGTCGATTCAGGAACAACTTTCTAAATCCAGATAATTGTCTATTTTTACCTGGTGTCACAGATTCCCTTAAAAGCCTTACACACCTTATTTTCAGACTGTGGCATAAATTTAAATAGTCTCAGAAATGAAATGGAGGGACGATGATGTCATCAAAAAATCCAAATCAAGAGTTACTGGAACAGCTGCAAAATGAACACCAGAATCAAATTCAGCAACAGCAGCAACCTCAGCAGCATGGGCCAGTCAATTCGCCTAAGAACAATCAGCACGAGCAGGATGAACGGGTTTTAAATAAACAGCATCGAGCAGATCTGCAAAATCAGAATATTCATGGCAATCACCGTGAATAGGAATAAATCGATTCTGAAGTTAATAAAGCCCGCCTTAGGTGGGCTTTATGATATGAGTTTAAAATTTATTTATTTTTTACTTCATAAACCTTTTTAATTAAAGATTTTCTATTTATCAGGTCAGATTCAACTCCAATCACGTAAATAGATTATTTTTGATCGAAGTTAGAAGTGTCAGCAAAATTGTGTGCCGTAATCAGGATGCCATATTTCGCATTGAGGTAATCCCCTATCCGAATGACATCACTGCCATTGGCATGTTCTACTGTAAGTGTCTGAGTAATGGCATCATAATGCAGTGACTCGAAACTTTCCTGATGTATACTAAGCCAATGTAAGGTATCTGCGAGATTTTCATCAACAATATAAGTTTCAGCCTGAAAGTCTTTAGTCATTATGCCCCCATTGACGTTTTAACAATGCCATATTTTAACGGAATATTCTTAATTTCAGGCATAAAAAAGTGAGCAAATGCTCACTTTTCTGGGGGGTAGGTATTAATCTTTACTGATACCACACTTGCGACATTCTCGCTGTGTGCCAATTTCTTCCATGTGTTGATATTCATAAATGTGCAAGCAAAATATTTTTTTCAAAAGCTGAAGCATTGTTAAAACTCCTGTTTCACCATTATATAAATACGCTTCTGTAGTTCACTCTTCCTGAGTGTCTATTGTTGTTTTGATTAAAAAACCACCATTTACTTATAAACATAATTTTTCAAAATGTAAAATCAATTTCATACTTTTTTTAACTTTCCGATAAAGTTAAATTTCAATTGATTCATACTTTTAATCATCTGATGTGATGTATATCGCAATTTCGCCATCTTTGGAAATGATATCTTTTAAAAAAGCGAACCAAAGTCCGCTTTTCAATGAAATTTAGAAGAAACCGGCTGGCTTGGTTAAATAACTGACCAGTAGATTTTTGGTTTACTGAAATGATCCAGCATCATTTTGTGGTTCTCTCGGTCAATACCTGATTTTTATAACCGCCGAAAGCTGCATGCGCCGGATAGATATGATAACAGTTGCTTCATACAAGACCTACCTCGATGGTAGACCAGCCCGGTAAGCGGTAATCAGAAAAGTCTTAACGAATTTTTTACATAATCATCTAGTTATAGGCTACCTATTTCAATTACGGATTATTAAAAGTCAATTACACCGGAAATTTAATCTAGTTTGTTTAAATTTAATAAAATAAAAAATCTACATTTTTCTAGCTTTCCTGTTAATAGGCTTATAGCTTACTTAAATGATGAGACATATATGCGAGGTATAGGGTCTTGTCATTGAAATCAGGCATTTCAAAAACCCAGAATACATAATTCTTAGATCTAAACTTAAATTTTATATTTACAGCTTTTACTTCAATAATTGCATTCTCATTCTGTATTTCTGCAAATAGCTCTAAAATCGAGGTAAGGAATCTAAGCTTACTCACTGTGTTATATCTCGATGGTCTATAGAGTTTTAAAGCTTCAACATATATCAGCTCACACCATCCATCTTCATCATCCATTGGCTCTCATTTGATTATTTAAAATAGATAACGTAGTTGACTTATAACATAAGATCTCTTTCATAAATCAAAAAACGATCTTCTTTTTGGTTAATATTTGC
>NZ_QMBM01000001.1:1089072-1182992 GCF_003289665.1 Acinetobacter sp. SM1B | reverse complement strand
AGTATTTTAATACTTTTTTGAATCTGTCAATGCGTAAGTCCTATAAAGTATCAATCAAAGATTTTTGCACATTGAGCAGTTCATCTAAACGTGTATAAGTCGCTAGACGCAGTGCCGTGGGATAGACATCATTGGTAGATTGCGATGTATTCACATGATCATTCGGATGCAGAATATGATATTCCCCTTTACGATGCCCCATCAGTTCCAGCGCACGGTTGGCAATCACTTCATTGGCATTCATATTGATGGAAGTACCGGCTCCGCCCTGATAAGGATCCAATGGAAAAGCATCCTGCCAGTTTTCCGGATGTTGAATCAGCTCATCACAGGCTTGCTGAATGGCTGCACATTGTTGTTCTGAAATTTTCTGAAAATGTAGATTGGTTTGTGCAGACGCTTTTTTAACTTGTGCTAAAGCGCGGATAAAGTGTAATTGCTGTCCTACAGTTAAACCTGATATCTGAAAGTTTTCCAGCGCACGTATAGTATGAATTCCATAATAATTATGCTGTGGAATCTGTTTTTTACCCAATAAATCCTGTTCGATTCTGTTCAAGTCAATTTGAAGCATATTGTCCATATTTTTTACTCTTGGCGATGATGCACTTTAATGGTGCTCTTTCACTATGCGCGGAGTGGTCAGAAACAAATAGAAATCTTTTAAGTGATATTTGCAACAAAATATGTCTAGTTCGCATTTGCTGTTAGTTTTGTAACTTTGTGTAATAAAATAACAAAAGTTTAATGATTTTAACTATTTATTAAAAATTAGCTTCTTAGCTCTAAATTAGACTATTCTTGGCTTTATTTAGCCATTTTAAATTTCATAAGATTATATTTAAAAAATCAAATCTACATAAAGCATACATAAAAACTGCTTAACTGTTACAGAGTGTAATTTTTAAACCGTGTTTGAATCACTGCCCTGTGAACGCAGTACAAAAAATCATCCCGGATGATGATGTGCAATATTTAAGGATACTCTGCCTATGAGCTCGCTAAACCCGACACTGATTACTTTTCTGTTTTATATCGTCGCCATGATTGGAATTGGTTTATACGCCTATCGTGCGACGTCCAATTTTGATGAATATATTCTGGGTGGGCGAAGTCTGGGCAGTGTAGTAACTGCACTTTCGGCAGGCGCCTCCGACATGAGCGGCTGGCTGCTGATGGGTCTGCCTGGTGCTATTTACCTGTCTGGCTTGTCTGAAGTCTGGATTGCGATTGGTCTGATTATTGGTGCCTGGCTGAACTGGCTCCTGGTGGCTGGCCGCTTGCGTGCCCACACCGAATACCAGAACAATGCCCTGACATTACCCGATTATTTTACCAGCCGTTTTTCGGATAAGAAGCGGATTTTACGCTTGCTCTCTGCAATCGTAATTCTGGTGTTCTTTGCGATTTACTGTGCTTCCGGCATGGTTGCAGGTGCACGCTTATTTGAAAGCCTGTTTGGCTGGGACTATACCACTGCACTCTGGCTCGGTGCTGTTGCCACGATTCTGTATGTGTGTATCGGTGGATTTCTGGCGATCAGCTGGACCGATACCTTTCAGGCCGGTTTGATGATTTTCGCCTTGTTAATTACCCCGATCATTACCTATCTGGCATTGGGTAATAATGCTCAACAGGTCGGTACATTGCTTGAAACAGCCCGTCCACATGCATCCAATATGCTGGAAGGTCTGAGTATGGTGGCGATTATTTCAAGTTTGGCATGGGGCTTAGGCTATTTTGGCCAACCGCATATTTTAGTGCGTTTTATGGCGGCAGATTCGGTAAAAACCATTCCCGCTGCACGTCGTATCGGCATGACCTGGATGATCCTGTGTCTGGTGGGTGCAATGTCTGCAGGTTATATCGGAATTGCTTATTTTGCAGTCAATCCTGATTTACCTGCTGCAGCGATCGTGAACCAGAATCCTGAAACAGTCTTTATGGAACTGACCAAAATCCTGTTTAATCCTTGGGTGGCTGGCATCGTTTTGGCTGCAATTCTGGCTGCGATTATGAGTACTTTAAGCTGTCAGCTGCTGGTCTGTTCTACAACTCTTACCGAAGATTTATACAAAGGTTTCCTGCGTAAAAATGCTTCGCAAAAAGAACTGATCTGGGTTGGCCGTGGCATGGTGATTGTGATTTCCCTGATTGCAATTTCCTTGGCAATCAATCCGAACAGCAAAGTTCTTGGTCTAGTGGCTTACGCGTGGGCAGGCTTTGGTGCGGCGTTTGGTCCATTGATCATCTTCTCGCTGTTCTGGAAACGCATGACTCTCAATGGCGCAATTGTTGGCATGGTAGTAGGTGCAGTAACCGTAATTGCCTGGAAAAATTATAT
The DNA here is from genome assembly GCF_003289665.1 of Acinetobacter sp. SM1B. Taxonomy (NCBI): domain Bacteria; kingdom Pseudomonadati; phylum Pseudomonadota; class Gammaproteobacteria; order Moraxellales; family Moraxellaceae; genus Acinetobacter; species Acinetobacter sp. SM1B. The sequence goes on along the minus strand of NZ_QMBM01000001.1, from coordinate 1,180,648 downwards.
GGGCGATACAGGTCTGTACGAGATTATTCCCGGATTTATTCTGGCAGCGCTTAGCATTGTGATTGTTAGTTTACTAGATAAGGCTCCAAGTCACGATGTAGTCAATCGTTTTGAACTGGCGAAAGCCGAATATCAAAAAGAAATGGCAGAAATAAAGAAATAATCTTTCTATTTCAAAAACTAAAAGGGACTTTATGTCCCTTTTGTTTTATCAGCATTTTATACTTTAGCTTTGGCAGGTACTTTCAGCTTGATCTGCTGGGTTTCCTTAATTACTTCCATCACCGGATAACTGCGGGTTTCTTTTACGCCTGGCAACTGCCACAAAATATCACCGGAAATTTTACGGAATTCATCCATATTGGCACAGCGGATTTTTACTACAAAATCAAAGCCACCACTGATCATATGACATTCCACAATATCCGGAATATGCTGCACTGCTTCAGAAAATTCTTCTAGTACATTCGGTGTAGTTTTATCCAGCAGTATCTCGACAAAAACTACAAAACCGTTATTCAGCTTGACCGGATTCAGACGGGCTTCATAACCGAGAATAAATCCTTCCTTGGTCAATTTCTGCACCCGTGCCAGTACTGCTGTTGGTGACAGGTTCACCATTTCTGCCAGTTTGATATTGGAAATTTTCGATTCAGATTGCAGCAAATCAAGAATACGAATATCTATTCGGTCAAGGCTTACATATGGGCTATTCATTAGAATTATTCTCTAAAAATGATACAAACTATAGTGAGATATTTGTCAATTATTTTGGGATTATAGATTAAAACTCATTCAACTCAAAGAACCGATTGACGCAGTACAGGAAGTCACTATGTCCACCACATTACGCCCAAATTCACACTCGAATGCAGTGAAGCAATCGAATTACATTGCTGAATTTAAGGATAAAAATGAATATGAACAGCGCATTAATTCTGCATGGCGACGTGCAGAATCCGAGTGCGTGGAAACGCTGCTGGAACATAGTGAAATTTCCTCCGAACTGACGAACAAAATCCAGAGCCTGGCTTTTGATCTGGCGCATTCCTTGCGTGAACGTAAAGGTTCAGGTGGCAAGGCCGGCATTGTGCAAGGGCTATTACAGGAATTTTCGCTGTCTTCTCAGGAAGGTATTGCATTGATGTGTCTGGCAGAAGCCTTGTTGCGTATTCCGGATACGGCGACCCGCGACCTGTTAATTCGTGACAAGATCAATCAGGGCAACTGGAAAGAACATCTTGGTCAAAGCCAGCTGATGTTTGTCAATGCTGCGGCCTGGGGACTGATGCTGACCGGCAAACTGATGGAAACCCCACAGCAGAAAAGTCTGTCAAGTCTGTTAACTGGCCTTTTGGCACGCAGTGGCCGTGGCATTATCCGCAAGGCGGTCGATGTGGCGATGCGCATGATGGGTGAACAGTTTGTGACTGGCGAAACCATTGATGAAGCACTGAAAAATGCCGAACGTCTGGAAGAAAAAGGTTTCCAATATTCTTATGACATGCTGGGTGAAGCAGCACTAACCGATCCGGATGCAGAACGTTATTATCAGGATTATCAAAATGCAATTCATGCCATCGGTCAGGCATCAACAGATAAAGATGTTTATAACGGCCCGGGCATTTCCATCAAACTGTCTGCGCTGCACCCACGTTACCAGCGCTCACAGATGGATCGTGTTAATGATGAACTGTATAGCAAAGTACTGAATCTGGCGGTTCTGGCGAAAAAGTACAATATCGGTTTGAATATCGATGCGGAAGAAACCGAACGTCTGGAAATTTCCCTAGAGCTTTTAGAACGTCTGTGTTTTGAACCGATACTCAATGACTGGAAAGGCATTGGTTTTGTGATTCAGGCCTATCAGAAACGCTGCTTCTATGTCGTGGATTACATCATTGATCTGGCTAAACGCAGCCAGAAACGCCTGATGATCCGTCTGGTCAAAGGTGCGTATTGGGACAGCGAAATCAAGAAAGCCCAGATCGAAGGTATGGCGGATTATCCGGTATTTACCCGCAAGGTACATACTGACCTGTCCTATATTGCCTGCGCACGTAAACTGCTGGCAGAACCTGATTATATCTATCCGCAATTTGCTACTCACAATGCACAGACTGTGGCCACCATTTACCAACTTGCCAACCCGGAACGTTACTACGCCGGTCAATACGAGTTTCAGTGCCTGCACGGCATGGGTGAACCGCTATATGAAAATGTGGTCGGTGACAAAGCGGCTGGCAAGCTAGGTATTCCATGTCGTATCTATGCCCCAGTCGGCAATCATGAAACCCTATTGGCTTATCTGGTACGCCGTCTGCTGGAAAATGGTGCCAATACTTCTTTCGTGAATCGCATCGCGGACAAGAGCTTAAAAGTTGAAGATCTGATCGAGAATCCTCGTCAGACGATTATAAAGACCGCTCAGCAGGAAAATGTATTAGGTGCCAAACATCCTCATATTCCCTATCCTCAAGATCTTTATGGCACACGTATCAATTCATCTGGACTGGATCTGGCCAATGACGCGGAACTCAATGCTTTAAATGAAGTTGCAGCAAGTCTGGCTGATACCCAGTTCCAGGCAGCAGCAATGGGCACAGCTTTTTCAGAACCTGATACAAGTAATGCTGTACACGTAATCAATCCAGCCCAGCATCAGGATATCGTCGGTACCGTTTATGAAGCAACGACTGAACAGGCAGAAATTGCCCTGATCCAAGCTGCCAATGCACAACATTTCTGGACCAATCTGCCAAAGAATGAACGTGCCGCCTGTCTGAATAAAGCTGCCGAGTTGATGCAGCAACGCCTGCTGCCCCTGATGGTTCTGCTATCGCGTGAAGCTGGTAAAACCTATGCCAATGCCATTGCTGAAGTACGTGAAGCGATTGACTTCCTGCGTTATTATGCTGGCCAGATGTCAGATCTGTCTGAAAATGTCCATATCCAGCCTTTGGGCACTGTACTGTGTATTAGCCCCTGGAACTTCCCGCTGGCAATTTTCACTGGCCAGATTTCTGCAGCACTGGTGGCGGGTAATACTGTGATTGCCAAACCGGCTGAGCAGACTCCGCTGATTGCCGCCCAAGCTGTACAAATTCTCTGGGAAGCTGGCATTCCACAGGATGTATTACAGCTATTACCCGGCCGTGGTGAAACCATTGGTACCCAGCTGAGCCAAGACTCCCGCATTCAAGGCATCATGTTTACCGGCTCTACCGAAGTGGCGAAAATTCTGCAAAAAACTGTAGCCAAACGGTTAAACCAGTTTGGCGAAAGTGTGACCCTGATTGCCGAAACTGGTGGCCAGAATGCCATGATTGTCGATTCATCTGCATTGACCGAACAGGTGGTGCTGGATGTGGTCAACTCTGCTTATGATAGTGCTGGTCAGCGTTGTTCCGCCCTGCGTGTATTGTGTGTACAGGAAGATAATCTGGACACTGTACGCCATATGTTAAAAGGTGCCATGCAACAGTTGCGTGTTGGCAATCCAGTTCTGCTCAAAACTGATATTGGTCCGGTCATTGATGCCGAAGCCCAGCAGAACATTCAGAAGCATATTGACCAGATGCGCAGCAAAGGCCATAAAGTCCATCAATTGATGTTTAATCAGGATGCTTCTGAACTGGCTCAAGGCACCTTCATTCCGCCTACCTTAATTGAACTGCCCAACCTGAATGATCTGGAACGTGAAGTTTTTGGTCCGGTGTTACATTTGATTAGCTATAAAGCTGGCCAACTGCCACAGTTGCTAGATCAGATCAACAGTAAAGGTTATGGCCTGACTATGGGTTTACATACCCGGATCGATGAAACCATGCAGACTGTGATCTCGAAAGCACATGTCGGCAACCTGTATATTAACCGCAATATTGTCGGTGCAGTCGTTGGGGTACAGCCATTTGGTGGTGAAGGTCTATCCGGCACTGGTCCAAAAGCCGGTGGTCCACTTTATATTTACCGTTTAATGCATCAGGTATCTGAGAAAAAGTTAGCTCAACCTTATGCGATGAATTCTGCTCAGGCAACGCTTGAAAATCCATTGCTACAGGAATTTAAAGCCTGGGTATATAAAACTTTCCCAACAATTTCCTTAACCACTCCGGCTAAAATCACAACTAGGCACAGTTTTAGCCTGCAAGGTCCAACAGGTGAAGAAAACCAGTACATGATCTTGCCACGTGAAAGTGTATTATCTCTGGCAACGAATGATGCTGATCAGATTCAGCAATTACTAGCGATTTTATCGGTGGGTAGTCGCCCGGCTGTACTGGCAGACAATACTTTCATACTTAAACATTTACAAAGTATGCCAGCAAAAGTTGTAAAGGCCATTAAAGTGATTAAAGATATCGAATCTGGTGATTTCGAAGCTGTACTGCATCATGGTGATGTTTCTGCACTGATTGATCTGCAGCAGCGTATTGCAACACGTCAAGGTCCAATTGTAGGTATTACTCATCTAAGTTCCGGAAATTATGAGATTCCAGTGGAACGTTTTGTAATTGAACGTGCAATTAGCATTAATACCGCAGCAGCAGGTGGCAATGCCAGTCTGATGACCATGTCAGGCTTATAAACAGCTTTATCACTTATTTTAATTTCTTTCCTCTTAAGGCCAAATCTCTCCCCTTTGTAGATTTGGCTTTTTTTTAGCAGCTTTTCCAGCCTGTTTCCCTGAATAGTCTTAGGCAGAACAGCAATTTTTTGCTACCATCTTGGCTTTCAAAATATTTGCGATTTTTACTGCATATGACCTCATCTTATCAGCAACAACTGGATGCCAAAGTTGAACGCATTAGCGCGCAATTTGCCGAATATCAACCACCTGCTTTAGAAGTATTCGAATCACCTGAACAGTACTATCGCATGCGTGCTGAGTTTCGGATATGGCATACTGAAGATGACCTGTTTTATGCCATGTTTGAACGTGATGAGAACAATAATAAAAAAGTCATCCGTATTGATGAGTTTCCGGTTGCCGACCGCAGTATTAATGCCTTAATGCCACTCTTATTGGCAGCACTTAAGGCTGAGCCTATTTTATCAAATCGTCTCTTTGAAGCGCATTTTCTTGCCACTTTAAAAGGTGAAATGTTGGTATCACTGGTTTATCGTTGCCCACTGACTGCTGAATGGGAAGCTGCAGCTAAAGCCATATCAGAACAACTCAATATTAAGATTTTTGGTCGTAGTCGTGGGCAGAAAGTCATTTTAACTGATGACTATGTTGTTGAAGAATTGACTGTGTTCGATCGCAAGTATCAATATAAGCAAATTGAAAGCAGTTTTACTCAACCCAATGCGCAAGTCTGCCAGAAAATGCTGGAATGGGCATGCAATGCTGCACAGCAGTCTGATAAAGACCTATTGGAGCTTTACTGTGGTAATGGCAACTTTACCTTACCACTCTCTACCTGCTTCCGTCGTGTATTAGCGACCGAACTGGCGAAATCTTCAGTCTATGCAGCTGAATGGAATATTCAGCAGAACGGTATCGACAATATTCAGGTGGCTCGTCTGTCTGCTGAAGAATTCACCCAAGCCTATAACGGTGAACGTGTGTTCCGTCGTTTGCAAGAAGCCAAAATTGATATTTCAACTTATGACTTTGATACCGTCTTTGTCGACCCACCACGTGCCGGTATTGATGATGAAACACTCAAGTTACTGCAGCGCTTCGAACGTATCATCTATATTTCTTGCAATCCAGATACATTGCATGACAATCTGAAACAGCTGTCTCAGACGCATAAAATTACTAAATTTGCCCTGTTCGATCAGTTCCCATATACCCATCATGTGGAGTCAGGTGTGCTGCTGGAAAAACGCTAAAAATATTGTTTCAATTTATTTTTTTGTTACATAAATGGAGTTTCTAATAGCTCCATTTTTTGTTTTTAAAATAATGGACTTATACATGAATTCCATTATTTCAACTGAATAATATCGTTTGAAACACCGGCTGCAATCGGAAATTTTGAAGACCGTTTGCTGCTTTTATCACATAGGTCCTATTGCTTTATTTATTTAATTGGCTATATTTCAAGCTATGTTAGATCATGTATGAAGGCTCTATGAGTTTTTGGCAAAAGTTGTTCACTGCTGAACAACAAAATGAACACAAGAATCAAATTGCTTGTGTTGAAAATGACTGCGCTTGTAAGTCAAATGAACAGCTTCTTGAAGCATTGGCAAAAGCAACTGATGAAGACGTGATTGTCGGTATCAAAAAAGTTCTCGCTTCTCGCGGCTATAGCCGTAAGGAACTGAATGAACTGCAGCACTTGCCATTACAGTAGTGGTCAGGCTTTATTTTAAAAAAGCATTTGTGAAAGCAAATGCTTTTTTATTGGCTGGAACTTTTAAATAGAAGCATTATTCAATCTGTATGTTCTGCTCTAGCTCTTGTCTTGGTTGAGTAGTGATCCTCAATAGTGCTTAGGCTATTTTAATCTTAAGCTTTCTACTTTTTTTCATCATTCCATTATTAACACAACTGATCAGTTCGCTGATTTTTCAGACATAAACATCGATAAAATCACAAAAACCCGTTAAACTTGGTTTCTTGAAACATTTGTACATCAATTGGCATTCAGTGGCATATGCAACAAACTCAACGTTTTCCCTTAGGTGCTCACCTTATGGTCAAACACTTCGGCTATACCCATCATGGTATTTATGCCGGACGAGGTCGTGTGATCCATTATTCCGGTTTTGCGCACTTATTTAAAAAGCATCCGATTGAAATTACCTCGATTGACAAGTTTAGTCATGGTAAACCAATCCAAGTTCAGGAATATGCACATACCAAATACAAAGGCCGTAAAGTTGTGCGTCGTATGCGTTCACGCATGCATGAAAATAATTATCATCTGATTATCAATAACTGTGAACATCTATGTACCTGGGCGATTACTGGCGTGGAAAGCAGCCCGCAGGTGATCCGCATGATGAACCGTCTGACCACCATTGGTTATATCAGTTCGATGATGAGCTTCATGAACAGTATGTTCCTGACATTAACCACCACTTGCTTTGCATTGGCACTATATATTAAAAAGAAATTACGCGACAAAGCAAAACGACGCTTACAGCAATACCGTGAGCTACAGGAACAATTCCAGGAACATACTCAGCAACCTGAAAAAACGCTAATTAAAAGCCCCAAATAAATGGGGCTTTTAATATGGACAAAAATAACCAAATTAACTCAGATGCTCTTTCCAAGGCCTTAAAGGTTCAGGTATTTCCCGTCCTATAGAACTTAAAGTTTCCCGTTCGACCAAGCGCACGATTGAATCAAGCGCCAGGTCATTGTCCTGTAGTCCAAAAGGTTCTTCTAGCTCGGCACTCAACTCATCCAGGCCTAAAAACAGATAGGCAATCAATGCCACCAGGACTGGCGTCCATAATCCCAAGTTGGCTTCTAGGCTGAAAGGCAGAATAAAACAGAAAGAATATACTGCTCGATGCAACAGTACGGAATAAGAAAATGGCAACGGCGTCGACAGAATCCGGTCGCAACCTGCCTGAATATTTCCGAGCTCTACCGTATGCTGATTAAGGTTATTATAAATAATATCGGAGATCTGCCCTGATCGATAACATTCTACTAACTGTTTCTGCATCTGTTCCAGCACCCATTGTGCAGGATTAACCTGTTGCTTAAGCTGACTGAAAGCAATTGGATCAAACTGAGTATCAGGCTGGTAATGCTCAATATTACTCTCTTGCTGACGCAAACGATCGCGCAATAAATGGGTAAACAGCATCATCCGGTATAAGAGCAATTCCCTGTTTTCAGTATCGAGTATGTGAGTATCCCGACTCAAGTGACGCGTGGTGGCAATCAATGCACCCCAAAGCTTACGCCCCTCCCACCAGCGATCATAACAGGCGGTATTCCGAAAACTCAGGAAGATCGAAAGAATTACCCCGAAGATGGTGAAGCCAATTGCAGGGACTGCAGGCAGGCTAAAAAAGTGCTCCCGGCTTAAATACACCAATACCCCAGAAATCAAAATTACTGACATAAGTGCGGGTAATACCTTAGGCAAAATGGTGCCATGCCACGCAAACAGCAGACTAAAACTATTACTTTTATCACGGACGATCATGTTTTTGTTTTACTCTCCATAGAAATAGCCCAACCGAAGTTGGGCTATCTAAAGGTATTAGAACCAAACTGTTTTGAATCCGCCGAGGCCAATTGGTTTCCTTGACAGGAAATGATCAATACAATTTAAGTCACTAGGCCGAAATAACTTATTTACCTGGCTTAAAGCTGTCTTTCAGGTCCAGAATACGGTTAAACACTGGCTTTTCACTTGAGTGATCGTATTGGTCTGCTACAAAATAACCTTCACGCTCAAACTGGAAGCGGTCTTCCGGTTTAGCCTCTGCAAGTGCTGGCTCAATCACGGCTTGTACCACTTTCAATGACTCAGGGTTCAGGTTCGCCAGGAAATCATCCCCAGTTTCTGGATCAGATTCAGTGAAGAGACGGTCATAAATACGAACTTCTGCAGGAATACCTTTCGTTGCAGATACCCAGTGAATTACACCTTTGACTTTACGGCCTTCAGGGTTTTTACCTAAAGTTTCAGGATCAATTGAACATTTCAGCTCAACCACTTCACCATTTTCATCTTTAATCACTTCATCACACTTGATGACATAAGCATGACGAAGACGCACTTCACCGCCAGGAATCAGACGTTTAAAGCCTTTAGGTGGTTCTTCTTCAAAGTCTTTACGATCAATGTAAATTTCAGAGGTCAATGGAATCACACGCTCGCCCATATCCACATTTGGGTGACGAGAATGCGTCAGATCCATATCCGCTGGCAGATTGGTTAAAGTCACTTTTAGTGGATTAAGTACTGCCATACCACGTGCAGCCGCATTTTCCAGAGACTGGCGAATGCAATACTCCAGCATCGCTACATCAACAATACTGCCATCAACCTTAGATACACCTACACGCTTACAGAAGTCACGCAGACCTTCCGGGGTGAAACCACGACGGCGCATACCCACGACAGTTGGCATACGTGGGTCATCCCAACCATTCACATATCCGCCTTCAACCAGTTTACGCAACTTACGCTTAGAAGTAATGGTGTAGTCGACATTCAGACGGCTTGATTCATACTGACGTGGAACAGCTGGTGATTGAACTTTCTCGATCACCCAGTCATAGAATGGACGGTGATCCTGAAATTCTAGTGTACATAAAGAGTGTGTTACACCTTCAATGGCATCTGATAATGGATGCGCATAGTCGTACATTGGGTAGATTTTCCATTTGTCGCCAGTCTGATGGTGTTCAGAATGCAGGATGCGATACAGAATCGGATCACGCATATGCACGTTTGGAGATGCCATGTCGATCTTGGCACGAAGCACAGCCTGACCTTCCGCAAACTCGCCATTGCGCATTTTCTCAAAACGCTCTAGGTTTTCAGCAACAGTGGCATCACGTTGTGGCGAGTTTTTACCTAGTTCTACAAAGTTACCGCGATTTAACTTGATTTCTTCTGGAGACTGTAAGTCCACATAGGCATCACCCTGTTCGATCAGTTGAATAGCCCAGGTATAAAGCTGATCAAAATAGCTCGATGCATAGCGCGGCTCACCATTCCATTCAAAACCTAACCATTTCACATCATTGGCAATACCATCAACATATTCTTGTTCTTCAGCATCCGGGTTGGTATCGTCAAAACGCAGATTACATAAACCATTAAATTCTTGAGCAATACCAAAGTTCAGACAGATCGCTTTTACATGTCCGATATGCAGGTAACCATTTGGCTCAGGTGGGAAACGTGTCACCACTTGTTGGGTACGGCCTGCTTCTAAATCATCAGTGATGACCTGGCGCACAAAATCTAAGCCCGGTTGTTGTTCCTGCTGCTGCGCTGAATCGACTGCATTCTTGTTTTGGGTCGGGTTCTCGGGCAGAGATGTAACAACATCATTTGGCTTCATGATCAATCATTCACTTCTAAAGTTAAAATTAAGGGTTTTATGTCCTGTTACGGGAGGCTTTAGACATGCCGTAAAACATAAACTAAAGTCCCCTAGTTTAACTTTAGGTGATCAATCTCTCAACTGCTAACTGTGGCATTTGTTTTCTATTCAATCATTTTAAAATGATGAGGCTAGGTCTGCTGCAATTGCATACAAATTTGGACGAATGATCCGGAAGTTTTTCATAAATCTAATCGCATGTCGCTGTTTAAGAAAATAAACATACTCTTGCAAAAAAATTTGTCATTGTTAATTGGTAACGCGCAGGCAACCATCTGGATTTGCCTGCTGGAACAATGCATAAATAAGATACGATTTTCAGAATTTTATCCGAGAAAAGTATATTTTTGCTTGCCTTGTCGATTACAGTTTGCTTATGCTTCTCTCATTCAAAAAAACCCATGACTTCAAAGGTCATGATCAGGAGATTACACAATGAGTTTTCCTCAAGTCGAATTAAACACCAATAAAGGTCGTATTGTTCTTGAATTAAACGCTGAAAAAGCACCTAAAACAGTGGCAAACTTCTTAGAATATGTACGTGACGGTTTTTATGATGGCGTAATTTTCCACCGCGTTATTGATGGTTTTATGATTCAAGGCGGCGGCATGGACGAAAACTTCAAAGAAAAAGCAACGCGTGACGCGATTGAAAACGAAGCTGACAACGGCCTGAGCAACGACGTTGGTACCATTGCAATGGCACGTACTCAAGCACCTCACTCTGCTTCTGCTCAGTTCTTCATTAACGTGAAAAACAACGCTTTCCTTAACCATACTGGCAAAACTGCACAAGGTTGGGGTTATGCAGTATTTGGTAAAGTTGTTGAAGGCATGGACGTTGTTGACGCAATCAAAGGTGTTCGCACTGGTAACCGTGGCTACCACGCTGACGTTCCACTAGAGAACGTTGTAATCGAATCCGCAAAAATCATTTCTGAATAAAAAACGTCCTCTCCGTTCTTTATGAGTTTTAAAGCGATGCTTTAAAACGGTGTAATAGAAAATCCCTCATATGAATGAGGGATCTAGAGAGGAATAAAAGGAAAAGATTTGTGACCCATCTGTTTATCGCCGATTTACATTTGTCACCTGATCACCCTCGACTCGTTCGGGGGTTTTTAGATTTATTAAATGCCTATAAAGATAAGAATACCCAACTCTATATTCTGGGTGACTGGTTTAATGCCTGGATTGGTGACGACTATACCGCTCCTTGGCTGGATGAAATTATTGAGCATTTAAAACAGTTTACCAAAGCGGGTAATCAGGTTTATTTTCTAGTCGGTAATCGTGACTTCGCTTTGGGCAAAGATTTTCTAAATCAGTTCACAGGACACCTCTTGCCCGATGTTCAGTTCTTAACGATTACTGACAAAAAGATTCGTATAGAACATGGCGACGAACTCTGCACTGATGACATCAGCTACCAAAGATTCCGTAAAATTATCCGTCATCCCTGGTTAGTCGGCTTTTTAAGAAAAATGCCGTTGTCTTTTCGTGCCCAGTTGGCACAAGGTTTCCGCAAGAAAAGCCATGAAGCGCAGCAATTCAAAAGCTATGAGGTTATGGACGTAAATCAAGATGCTGTTAACACCGCACTACAAGATGTCGATCTGCTGATTCATGGTCATACTCATCGTGCCAATATTCATGATGTAAATGGCAAAAAGCGGATTGTCTTAGGCGACTGGCGAGAAGAATCTGCACAGATTCTTGAGCTTTCTGGTGATCCTGAGCAAGAAATACAGCTGACGACCTGGCATTACTAAATGAGTTGCAATCGCAGCTTTGAATTGATTAGTGAAACAGTTTAAAAACTTGACCTCATAAAACCAAGACAAATAAAAAGCAACTGTAATCAGTTGCTTTTGCTATTTTGGAAAATACTAAGTGGACTAATATCCACCTTCAGATTTCACTACTTCAGTACCCGGCTTATATTTAGATAATAGTTCACGCAAAGAATTCATCAGTACACTGGTATCCACGCCGACCGCAACAAATTCAGCACCCAAATCGAGATATTTTTGAGTAATATCATGTTGTGTCGACAGAATACCGGCCGCTTTACCAGCAGCACGAATCCGCTGAATCGCGTCAATCACGGCTTTTTGAACTTCAGGATGATTTGGATTGCCTTGATACCCCATGGTCGCAGACAGATCCACTGCCCCAATAAAAACACCATCAATACCATCAACCTTTAAAATTTCATCCAGATTTTCCAGACCTTTTACCGATTCAATCTGAATCAACAGACAGATATCTTCGTGGTCGGTTTGGTACTAATTCGGAATACTATTCCAGCGAGTAGCACGTGCCAGTGCTGCACCAACACCCCGGATCCCTTCTGGTGGATAACGTACCGCTTTTACCATCAGCTCGGCCTGTTCAACCGTTTCAACCATGGGGATGAGTAAGCTTTGCGCGCCAATATCCAGAAGCTGCTTGATGAGCTGTACACTGCCAATGGGTGGGCGTACCACTGCCTGCGATGGATAGGCTGCAATACTTTGTAGTTGCGATAACGTGGTTCTTAAATCACTAGGTGCATGCTCACCATCAATCAGCAGCCAGTCATAGCCGGCATTGGCAGCAATTTCTGTACCGTAAGCATCTGCCAGACCGACCCATAACCCGATTTGCTGTTTAGTTTTGAGTTTTCTTTTGAAGTAATTGGTGTATTGCATACGCCCGCTCGCTTGCATGTTATTGCTTATAAGCTTATTAAACGCCTCTTGGCAAAAAGTGCCAATAGTGAAAAGCTCTTTTATTATTAGCCAAAGCTCTAAGTGCTGACACTATAAATAGTAGATATCTGCACAACTTATGCTTTGCCTGAAGGAAATTTATTGTAATAATCCACTTCACTTACAGTATGACTTTACTGTGTGCCCCCATCCAAGATCAACAAAGACGAATGGAGTCCAGTTATGGATTTACTTAGGGTTTCTGAATCTCGTTATACGACAAAGGCTTATGATCCATCCAAGAAAATCCCGCAGGAACAGTTTGATCGTTTGACCGAGATTCTTCGCCTAGCTCCTTCTTCAATTAATATCCAGCCCTGGCATTTTTTTATCGCTGACCATGCGGATGCCAAAGCACGTATTGCCAAGGCTTTAGTGGGTACATATGCATATAATGCACCAAAAGTATTGGATTCTTCGCATACAATTCTTTTCTGCACCAAAGCTGACATTACTGAGCAGCATTTAAATAATCTTCTGGAACGTGATGATGTACTCGGCCGTTTTAAAGATGAAACCGCCAAAGAAGCACAGCGCAATACCCGTACAGGTTATGTTGAATATTACCGTAATGAAAAAGGAGATATTCAGCGTTGGGCGGAAAACCAGACCTTTATTGCACTGGGTCAAATGTTAATTGCTGCAGCAATCGAAGGTGTAGATGCAACACCCATTGGTGGCTTTGATGAAGGCATTCTTACTGAAGAATTGAAGCTCAATGAACAAGGCTTGATTCCATCTGTAATTATGACTTTGGGTTACCGCAGTGAAAATGATTTCAATGCCAAGCTGCCAAAATCCCGTCTGAAAGCTGAAGATGTTTTCACCAAACTGTAAGAATTTTATGCTATAAAAGGGGCGCAAAGCCCCTTTAGTTGTCATTATGGGCCTAATTTTTGCTTAACTAAAGAACACTTATAATTCAGAATAACAATAGAGGTATCCATGTCAGTTCTTCCATCCAGACCAATGAAATTTGAATGCAAACACTGCGAAAAAATCTATCTACATCAATATAAGCATGAACAGCATCGTTATCCGCATTGTCCACACTGCCGACAGGCTGGCATGCTTCTGGGCCTGGCTGAAAAAGAAGACCTGATTCGTCTGCCACTAGATTATGCCAGTGCCTATGTCAAGCAGACATGGCATAGGCTAAGCAGATAACACTGGCAAGCCCCAGCACCAACCCGAGACTGCTTGCAGGCTTTAGGCGCTCTTTAAAGAAGACCAGGCCTGCAAGTACCCCAAATACCACTACCAGAATATTCATTCCCGCAAACACAATCGCTGGTGTATCTTTTAGCAGCATATGCGCTTTAACATAAAACGCTATATTGGCGAAGTTAAGTCCCCCTAGAACCAGCCCGACGCCAATATGCTTCAAATCACCAAAATGATGATATTTAATCAATAGATAAGCCATTGATAAAATAAAGGCACAAATGAACATCAGGTTCAGCGTCACAGCGAACTGTAATCCTAAACTGGTGGTGTATTTCAATAATACATCAATCAGTGCATATCCGACCCACACTAATCCCAGATACAGCATACCTCGAATTCCTGTGCCAGTATCATTTCGATTGGACAGCAGGATACAAATCACCGCAGTGATCCCGAGACCGATTCCAATGATTTTCAGCTGGCTAAACTGTTCCTGAAAGATGAAATAAGCTGCTGCAAGAGAAAGTACGACTGATAGACGTTGGGCGATTTCTGTCTTTAGGATCCCCGCTGTTTGCAAAGCCCGAGCCAGTAGCAGAAATACACTTGGCAACAAGATACCTAGGGCAAAAATCAGTAACCACGGCGTATGAGTGACTGATACATGTGCCAGATCGGGTTTAAACCAGAAATAGCAAAGAACACTTGCTGTAGCATAGTTCCAGGCAATCAGATGAATGGGATTGAGTCCCCTGTTCCTTCCTGTCTTGAGTAAAATCGAGACCATGACGCTGCATAGTGCAGCTGCAAAGATCAGTTCCATTGCATGCTCATCATTATTTTTAAGTACGCTATTTTAATATAAAAAAAAGCCCACAAGTTTTTTGTGGGCTTTCAAACATGATTTCAGGCTAGCAATTAGTAACGAGAAACCATTTTTTCCAATGAAATTGGACGAATCTTGTCAGCATTACCTGCTGTACCAAATGCTTCGTAACGATCTACACAGATTTGCTTCATTGCTTCAACTGTTGCAGCAAAGAATTTACGTGGATCGAACTCACTTGGTTTTTCAGCCATCATACGACGCATTGCACCAGTAGAAGCTAAACGTAAGTCTGTGTCGATGTTGATTTTACGGACACCGTGTTTGATCGCCTCAACCAGTTGCTCAACAGGAACACCATATGTTTCTTTGATGTCGCCGCCATACTGGTTAATTACAGCTAACCATTCTTGTGGCACAGAGCTTGAACCGTGCATTACAAGGTGCGTATTTGGCAGTGCTTCGTGAATTTCTTTAATGCGGTCGATCGCAAGAATATCACCTGTAGGTGGACGCGTGAATTTATACGCACCGTGAGAAGTACCTACAGCAATTGCTAAAGCATCGACGTTAGTATCAGCAACGAATTGACGCGCTTCTTCAACTGAAGTTAAAAGCTGAGAATGATCGAGTACACCTTCAGCGCCTACACCATCTTCTTCACCCGCCATACCTGTTTCAAGGCTACCCAGACAACCAATTTCACCTTCAACAGAAACGCCACACGCATGCGCCATTTGTACCGTACGACGAGTGACATCGACGTTGTATTCATATGAAGTTGGAGTTTTACCGTCTTCACCCAAAGAACCATCCATCATCACTGATGAGAAGCCTAACTGGATAGAACGTTGACATACGTCAGGGCTGGTACCGTGGTCTTGATGCATTACCACTGGAATGTGTGGCCATTCTTCGATTGCTGCCAAAATCAGATGACGCAAGAACGGTGCACCTGCGTACTTACGTGCACCCGCAGATGCCTGTACGATTACAGGTGAATTTGTTTGGTCTGCTGCCAACATAATGGCACGCATTTGTTCTAAGTTGTTTACGTTAAATGCTGGTACGCCGTAAGCATGTTCGCCGGCGTGATCCAAGAGCTGGCGCAATGAAATAAGAGCCATAATATCCTCCCAGTGAATGCCACATATTCTACATGCACAAAGGTTTCAATTCAGCAACAAATAACACTATTTAAAAAAAATCCCTGCATTTGCAGGGATTTTGTCTCACATTGATCCAATTAAGGTGCCACAGCTTCCGAAGTTGCTGCAACTGACTCGTCTGCAGTCGCTGCATCTGCCGGAGCATTCGCAATTTCAGCAGGAATGTCGGTATTTTTTTCATCTAGAACCGGCTGATCAATTGCATCAATCGCTGCTTGCTGTTCTGGCGTTATAGTCTCATCTGCAACAGCTGCCGAAGCTTCTGCTTCAGCTGCTGGGGCATTTTCCTGTTTCGCACATGCAGTCAGTGCCAATGATGCTGCCAATAATGCCGCTAAAGTTAACTGTTTTTTCATCACGTAATCTCGTCATTTGGTGATTTAATATCTGCATCTTATGACAGATTTATTGCATTTTAATGACGAAGCCATGAATGGTAAGTATCCGCTGTCAAAAAAAAATGACATAAAAAAAGCTGGCACTTGGCCAGCTTTTTTTAGGCTAAAACATGCAATTAAGCGCGTTCTAGAAGTATCGCAACTGCAGGAAGGGTTTTACCTTCGACAAATTCAAGGAATGCACCGCCACCAGTCGAGATATAACCAATTTTGTCAGCAACGTTGTATTTATCAATCGCAGCAAGCGTGTCACCACCACCTGCAATCGAGAAACCTTCCGATTCAGCAATCGCTAACGATAGAGTTTTCGTGCCTTCACCGAATTGATCGACTTCAAATACGCCCACTGGACCATTCCAAAGAATCGTTTTAGACGTTTTCAAAATTTCAGCAAATGCTTTTGCAGTTTCTGGACCTACATCAAGGATCATGTCGTTGTCAGCAACATCTTCAACTTTTTTCACAACCGCTTTAGCAGAAGCCAATGAGCTCAGGAAGTCATCAAAATTGATTTCAGATGCATTAGCAACCACAACGTCTGTTGGAAGTGGCACAGAAACTTTTGCTGCAATTGCTTTAGCTGTGTCGATCAAATCACTTTCACACAGTGATTTACCTACATTGTAGCCAGCAGCTGCAAGGAAAGTATTGGCGATACCACCACCTACGATCAATTGATCACAGATATCAGAAAGTGAAGTCAATACGTCTAGTTTAGTTGAAACCTTAGAACCAGCAACGATTGCAACCATTGGTTTTTCAGGAGTTTTCAACGCGCGACCCAAAGCATCCAATTCTGCTGCAAGTAAAGGACCTGCTGCCGCCACTTTCGCCAGACGAGCCACACCTTCAGTAGATGCTTCTGCACGGTGTGCTGTACCGAATGCATCCATTACAAATACGTCACAAAGTGCTGCATATTTCGCGGCAAGTTCAGGGTTATTTTTCTTTTCACCGATGTTGAAACGGCAGTTCTCAAGTAAAACCACTTGACCAGGTTGAACTTCAACGCCATCCAGGTAGTCAGTGAATAACTTTACTTCCTGACCTAATGCTTCAGTCAAATATGCTGCTACAGGTGCAAGTGACTGTTCAGCTTTAGGCTCACCTTCAACTGGACGACCAAGGTGTGAATACACCATAACCGCTGCACCTTTTTCTACGGCAGCTTTAATAGTTGGCAATGCTGCACGTAAACGCGCATCGCTAGTAATCACGCCATTTTTAACAGGGACGTTTAAATCTTCACGAATAAGAACGCGCTTACCCTCAAGGTCAAGGTCAGTCATACGTTGAAAGTTCATCTAGAGCTCTCTTTATAGATATTAAAAACGAGGCGATTTTAAATGATTATGCAGAAAAAGGTTAGCATCTTTTGCAGAAAAGCTAACGATTGCCAAAGTTTTGTTATGATAGAAAAAAGCATCCATCAGATTCAGTACCCATGTCGATACATCCAGATCCAGATTTAAACCGTTTAAATGTTTTGGGCGAGCCATTGGCGAGCTGCTGTTTTGACCCGATTACCGGCTATTTCCGTAATGGTTTCTGCCACACTTCCCCTAGTGACCTAGGCCAGCATACAGTTTGTGCACAGATGACTTCGGAGTTTTTAAATTTCTCCCAAGAAGTAGGTAATGATCTGATTACACCGTTACCAGAAGTCGGTTTTCCGGGGCTTCAGCCAGGTGATTTCTGGTGTATTTGCGTGACGCGCTGGGTGGAAGCTTATGAAGCAGGCCAGGCGCCACCAATCAAGCTACAAGCCTGCCATAAAGCAGTTCTAGCCTATGTCCCTCTGCATGTTTTAGAAGAATACGCTGTCTAATGAATACCGCAAAGATTATTCTGGCCTCTTCCAGCCAGACCCGTAAAGAATTGATGAATCGCTTACGTCTTGACTACGTATCGATCGTCCCGGATATCGATGAATCACCGCAAGGTGAAAATCATGCGGATGACTTAGCCAAGCGACTGGCTTTTGAAAAAGCCCGACATGTGGCTGAGCAACACCCAGATGCAATCGTCATTGGCTCTGACCAGGTGGCTTGGCGTGAAGGCGCACCAGATATTTTTATCGGCAAGCCCTTAACTGCTGAAAAAGCAGTTCGCCAGTTACAGGCCAATTCAGACAAGATTGTATATTTTAGTACAGCACTGAGCGTACAACAGAAATCTAGCGGTTTTGAGCAAACTCTGGTTGAGCATTATAAGGTAAAATTCCGCAAGCTATCTCAAGCTGAAATCGAACGTTATATTGACATTGAACAGCCTCTGCACTGCGCTGGTAGCTTTAAATGTGAAAGCTTAGGCATTAGTCTGTTTGAAGAAATGATTGGTCAGGACCAGACGACGTTAATGGGCATGCCGATGATCAAACTATGCAATATCTTGCGTGAGCTGGATATCCTGGTGCCTTAAAAATTAGTAAGGAAGCAGTTTTAGGACGGCTTTTTAGCAACTATCGATCAGGTAAATATTTAACCAATAATCTGTTGCTGCTCAGATAAAAGCTGTTGCAACATGAGATCTGATTGATTTTCCAATATCAACGGATCGCTGGCTTGCGCAACCTCTTCAGCATCAGTTTGAATAATAATTTGATCCCCTTCATTCCCTACTACAATAATATTGTCTACATGACTAGAATCAGAAAGCAGTTCAGCTAATGAAACAGTATCTGTTCGCATAAAGTCGATATCCATCAAACTACTTTCTTTTTCTGTACCCTCTAACAACAGATTCATCTGATTATTTAAATTTGAAATTGCATCCGCTGTATTTAGTATTTTATAAACTTGCGTATTGCTATCTAAGCCCGAAGAAATAAAATCTATGAGCTGTTTAGCATCAATAATGTCCTCGTTCCCATCTGATGGAATAACATCATGATTAGTATCAACTGCCACTTGTTGCTCTTCAAAGCTATTCCTCATAAATTCTTGTGATGTTTTGAATCTGCTCACAGCTTCTTGATCAGGAACGGTATATTCATTTTGTTCAACTAGGTTAAGTCGAGCTAGTCGAAGTGTTGGATTTGTTGGTTCTGGTTGCCCCGGCTCTGGCTCAGGTTCTACTGGCACTTCTGGTTCCGGTTGTGATTCTACCGGTACTTCTGGCTCCGGCTCAGGTTCTACTGGCACTTCTGGTTCAGGTTCAGGTACTTCCGGTTCTGGTGCAGGTTCTACTGGTACTTCCGGCTCTGGTTCTGGTTCTACTGGTACTTCTGGTTCCGGTTCTGGCTCTACTGGCACTTCCGGCTCTGGTTCTGGCTCTACCGGTACTTCCGGTTCAGGTTCTACTGGCACTTCCGGCACAGGATCTATTGGCACTGGCTCATTTAGCTCTAACTGTTCATCATCTTCAACCTCACCACTGTCTGTCGCTGCAACTCCACCAATGAGCAATGTACCAATCGCTATCCACTCCCAATTTTCTGCAAGAAACGAGGAAGATGGTAATAAGGTATCTGTCCTTGAAATCTGCTTATATTGCTTGGTCACCTCATCAAACCAATATAAAGTACCGCTTTGCTCTTCAATCACAAGACTAGACGTTAAACCTTCATGATTGTTTGCATAAAAATTTTCAACCACCAATCTTTCGCCATTTCTCAATACTAAAATCAGATTTGTACCTTCTTGAGACATCTGGACAATATCTGATTTAGAAATTTTGATTTTTACAATGGAGCTTTGATCAATTCGAACCGTATCAGCATTCATCTGTATTTTTTCTTTTGTTTTTTATTAATTAATTGAATTTCTTTCATTTTATTTTCCAAATTATTTTTATTCTCCTTACAAAAAATTGTGTCATTTCGTCACTTATGTCAATCAAAGTATGTTTTTCACTATTTTATTTACGTAATTATCACTTTTAATTGAGCTACTCTAATTTAGTTCATATCTTTGTAATTCTTATCCTTCATTCAAAATGCTATTCTTCTTATTCAATTTTTAAGAGCGCTAAAATTTTTTAATAGATTAATTTTTAAATAAAATTCTCATCATTTATTTTATGAAAATAGATATTACTTGGCTTACTCTCCTGGAATTTATAAAAGGCCTATTTCTTACCATCTCGCTTGCACCATTCAATAACTCAAGGGACAATAAGCAAAATTTATCTTGTAGTTAATCCCATGTCCCAACCTTTAGATGTATTAGGCGGAATTACCGCTGAACAATTCCTTGCTGAATACTGGCAGAAAAAACCTCTCCTTGTACGTAATGCCATGCCTGAAATTTCTGGCCTGCTTGAACCTGATGATGTCCTGGAGCTGGCTCTGGATGAAAACGTGACTGCACGCTTGATCAAGCAAAAAGACCGCGACCCGAACCAATGGTCAGTGAAATCTTCACCTTTACTAAAAGCTGATTTCCAGAAGATGCCTAAATTATGGACACTCCTTGTTCAGGCAGTAGATCACTATTCCTTTGATCTATCGGAACTCTGGAAGAAATTTCCATTCATTCCACAATGGCGCCGTGATGACATCATGGTGTCATATGCGCCTCAGGGTGGTTCTGTAGGCAAGCATTTCGACTTCTATGATGTTTTCCTTGTACAAGGTTATGGTCAGCGTCGCTGGCAATTAGGTCAGATGTGTAATGCAGAAACTGAGTTTGTTCCGGGTCAGCCATTAAAATTACTTCCAGAAATGGATGTAAACTTTGATGAAGTTCTTGCTCCAGGTGACTTACTATATGTGCCACCTGGGCTTTCACACTACGGCGTAGCTGAAGATGACTGTTTAACTTTCTCTTTTGGTTTCCGTATGCCAAATGTCAGTGACATGATGGACCGTGTTGGAGACAAGTTTGCTGAAAATGAAGTTTTACGTAATCCCCTGACTGATATCATTCGTGATCAAATCAGTGCTGCCGGTGAAGTCACAGCTAATGAGCTTGAATATCTGAAAAGTAAAATCATGGAGCAGTTACATAACTCCAATGTACTTGAAGATGCCATCATGGGCCTGATGTCTGAACCTAAATACCCAGAAAATATTCCAGAAGCAGAAGAAATTGGTACTGGCGACCTGGAAGAAGCATTAGACCAAGGCTATAGCATTATGCTCGAGCCAGCATCACGCCTGCTTTATACTGAAGAAGATGATGAAATACTATTCTGGGGCAATGGTGAAGGTTTATGTGTCTCAGAAGCTTTTGCAGAAAAACTCAAGCTGATCGCCAATGGTGAATCTGTGATGCTCAATCTGGACTTTGCTGATGAAGATATGCTAGAAGACCTGGCAGATCTGCTCAATGAATCCATCCTGATGCTGGTTCCGCCTGCTGAAGAAGAATAAGAAACAAAAAAAGAGGGGCATTTGATCCTCTTTTTTTGTTAGTGACCCAGGAAATTCTTTAATTAAAAAATTTACGAAAATTAAGCGCCATACTGACCTTTTAGATATTTCACAATATCTTTAGATTCGAACATTTTTACATTGGTATTCGGATCGACCAGATAAGGCACCTGGATATTGTTCCCCATCATGGTGAACAGCTGTTCGCGTTTACCGCCTGGCAAGGGCTCATATTTTCCTGGCTTTAGGCGTAGCTTGGCTGGGCCATAATCTTGCCAGCGTTCTTTCGCCACATTGTGGTAGATATAAGGAATTTCCAGCTCAGACAATACACCACGGACTATACGGGTATACGGGCTGGCTTCAAACCCCCACAGCTCCAGAAGCTGTTCAGGTGCAGGTTTATTTTTCTTTAATGGTTTTGCCATACCACCGCGTAAACCGTTGACCATCGTACCGGCAATTGCAGCCACCGGCACCTTTGGATAATTTGAATATTTCGCCGGAGTCTTACCAGTTTTGCCATAATGCTTAAACAGGTGGTGAATGATATCCTGAGATTCGTAAAGCTTATCTCCCGTATTTTCATCTACTAAAAATGGGAACTGGAGTTTGCCTCCCTGCTGTTTTACTTCAGGACGGAAGCGTTTACCGCCTCGTGGGCATGGATACACTTCATAATCAAGGTTGAGTAAAGTCATCACTTCACGGACACGGCGACAGAATGGCGAGCCTTCGTACTCATAAAGCTTTAAGGGTTTTTCAGGCTGGTTTGGAAATGGCGTTCCGGAAACTCCTCGTCCACCTTCCAGAAATGCGGATGCCAATGCCTGTGCTACTTTAATCTGATGGCCTAACATATCGTCTGTCCTCTTTATTGTTTTAAAGCCGTGAAAACAGCAATCTAAACTGCCTGACTTTCACGGTATAGCTGATTTTTGTATGTTTTCAATAAACAGGATTAGTCCACCAGTTTCTCTTTAGACAGCACGATCCCGTTATTGTCCGCATAAACGTATTCACCTGATTGAAAAGTCACGCCGCCAAAGTACAGTGGAACATCGACTTCCCCAATACTTTTGCGGTTGCTCTTTTGAGGAATCGAAGCTAAGGCATGCACACCAAGATCCAGTTCGGCAATCGCATCCACATCACGTACACAACCGTAAATAATTACACCATTCCAGTGATTCTTTACTGCTGATTCAGCAATCAGGTCACCCATCAGTGCACAGCGCATCGAAGCACCACCATCCACCACCAGGACTTTGCCTGCACCATCAGTTGCCAGTAATTCTTTGACACGAGAATTATCTTCAAAGCACTTTACTGTGACAATCTGGCCACCAAAGCTTTTACGTGCACCATAGCTTTTAAAAAACTTGCCATCCAGGCATGGTGTTACAACCTGCAGGTCTTTATCTGGATTATCATCAAGCAGGTCACAAGTTACAAATGGTACGCTGGACACGATTTTTACCCTCATTTCATTTTTTGTATGGCTAAATTATCATAAATTTCAAATTTCACAGTCTGATTCAGGGCTGCATATACCATAGTATGAGCCACCTGCTCGGCTGTCACTGGCTTGTATTTAAAAGAATCCGGTACCAAATGCGAAAACTTGCCATAGAGTTTCTGTGCAGCATCTTCCAGTAAACGTTGATGACCACGTTCACCCATTAATAAAGATGGCCGGATCAGACTGATTCGTTCCAGCGTTAAGGTCTGGATATAATCTTCCAGCTCGCCTTTGACCCGATTATAGAAAAACCAGGATTCAGCATTCGCCCCCATGGCACTAATCAGCAGATAATGCGCATCCGTCTGTTGAACCAGCTCAGCAAAATGGGCATTGATGGTATAGTCCACATTATAAAAAGCATCTTTGGAACCTGCCTGCTTTAAAGTTGTACCTAGACAGCTGAAAGCATGGGTATGTCCGCTGACATCCTGATCATTCAACATCAGAAAATCCTCAAAGACCAGTTGTTTGACTTTGGGCCATTGCTCAAACTCTGGCTGGTGCTTGCGTACCACGACACTGATACGCTTGCAGCTCGGCTCATTAACCAGCTGTTGTACCAAGCTCTTACCCACAAGACCTGTGGCACCAATGATGATTGGATATGTTATGGTTTTAGTCATTTTTTGTACGATCTCCCTGCCTGAATACTAATCTAACGTTTTCTTTAGAATTTTTCTGCAACTAAAATGTTGTCAAAGCATGTCAAGACTTGACTTAAGCCCTCAGTTTCCTCAAAATATGGCACTTGTTTACGGGCTGGTGATAGTTCTTCTGATGTTGGTTTTCAGTTGAGTTTCAGCCCGCCCAGACCAATCTATTTCAAGGAGTGCACGAGTGGCAAACTCTGCTCAAGCTAAAAAACGTGCTCGTCAAAACGTTAAAGCACGCAAACACAACGCAAGCTTGCGTTCTATGGTTCGTACCTATCTTAAACGTACAGTAGCTGCTATTGCTGCTGGCGACTATGCTGTTGCTACTGAAGCTTACAAAAAAGCTGTTCCAGTAATCGACCGTATGGCTGACAAAGGTATCATCCATAAAAACAAAGCAGCTCGTCATAAGAGCCGTTTGAACGCGCAAGTTAAAGCATTAGCTTCTAACTAATCGCAAATGAAAAAAGCCCTTTTAGGGCTTTTTTTGTGCCCAAAATTTAGTAAATCAACAAAATGATCTATTCAATAAAAAGACAATTTTTGAATAAATAAACTTTACAAGATTATTTCCACTCAATTCTTCTTCCTTATTTCCCAATATTTTTAAAATATTCTTTAAAACTTATGGAATCCTATTTCCTGCCCAAAATAGGATTGATAAAAATAAGAACGGAAATATCAGCCAGTTTAATATTTGAATTATTGATCCTTATCCATAGAATGTGGCGTTGTGGTCTTGTCCTGCTCTGGTGAATCCGTATCACGTTTCTGACAGGCGGTTAGACCCACCATAATAACCAAACTTAAAATTGTGATGGTTTTCATTGTTTTTCCCATACTTGAATATCTGTTTAAATATCAGCATAGTGATTTTTGATGATTATTCTATTTCACTTTCATAAGACAAATGTAAAAAGCTCACCCCTCATGATTGAGCTTTTAACTTATTTCCTGGTGTGTAATTCCGCATTCTGAAACTGGGAAATATCCAGTTCATACACCTTACCGCGCCAGATCCATTTCAGTTTAGACTCCTCAAACACATCACCTTCAAACCAAACAAACAAACCTTCCATCATTTTTGGCCAGTCTTCCCGGCTAACCTCCTGATGACCTGACATGACTGCAATCATGGCTGCCAGAATCGTATCATGACTTACTGCCAGACTGAGTCCATACGGCGTTTTTGGATGCGTGTTATAGATTAACTCCAGGACATCGACCACACCATGAATTGGATGCTTCATGCCCGGCAAGGCGTTATTCACAAAACTATTAATAAAACCTAATGCACCCTGTTTCTTGAAATATGGCCCAGCCTTCTGAATATCCAGCACAAAACTGCCAGGCTCGACCAGTAAGCCTTGTTCGATAATTTCAATGTTATGGGTATGCGATGCCTTATTGGTTGCATCTGCACCCTCAATCATAAGGGCGGCAGTATCGACACAACGCTGAATAGGACTAGAGATACAATGCTGAATATGACGATCAGTTTGATTGACCAGATAAGCCCCCCACTCCTGCGCCAGATCACGCCCCTGTGATGTTAATTGCAAGTCGTAGCCTGCCAGGCCTTGACCAGCAACTTCTTCACGCAAGGAATGACGCGTAAACAGAGTCACAGGTGTCTTCGTATCAGGCAATAAATCTATTGCGCTGAGCATACTCGGTGGAAGCAGTTTTAATGCCACAATCTTGCCAACTGGTCTATCAACGGAATCAGCTTCACTATAACATGAACGTTACACAGCTCAATCACAGCCTTGCATATCAGCCAGCGCTTTAAAGGCCAATATCTTCATCTCTTTGGTCTTATAAGCAATAAAACCACTATTTAATAAGGTCTCGCGCTGGTTATAGCTAAATGGCCGCCCCTTAAAATCTACCAAACCGCCGCCAATACGTTCCAGCAGACATTGCCCGGCACTGGTATCCCATTCACAGGTCGGATGAAAGCGCGGATAAATATCCACCTGATCTTCCAGAATCATGCAAAATTTATAAGCACTGCCAGCTTTAAACTCCTCAAACTCAGTAAATTTAGCCAGACTTTCCAGATAAGCCGCATATTTAGGCTTTTTTTGGCTACTCTGACTTAGACCAATATGCACAGTATCTTGTTGAGATGCTGAAAAATATTCATGCCAGCAATCTTGCTGAATGTCATATTTCAGCGGCATACCTTGTTCTGGACAGAAATAGATAAGCTGTTGTGCCGGAATTGCAAGAATGGCAAAAGTCGTCAGATTGTCTTTGACCAGGCTCAGATTAATGGTGAATTCGGGTCGTTGATACAGAAATTCCTTGGTACCGTCCAGAGGATCGAGCAGCCAGAATGCGGACCATGCCTGACGGTCCTCCTGTTTACCTTCTTCAGAAAGTAACGGTAAATCAGAAATTTCAGCGAGGACCTGAGTTAAAAAAGTATTGACCCGATAATCGGCTTGCGTCACAGGCGAATCATCCTTTTTCCTTTCAATGTCAAAAGCAGCACCGGAACAATATTGCTGATATTCTTCTCGCAAAATTTCACAAGCCTGTGTCAAAATGGGCACAAACTGCAAAATCATCGGATCTTGTGGTGCTGTTGTTGCTTTAAACATAGAAAACCTTATATGCCGAATTGCTCAGAAAAACCGCCCATTATTTTTGATATGGACGGGACCCTACTTGATCTTGCCTATGACGATTTCATCTGGAATGACCTGCTTCCTGTCCGCTATGCTGAAACGCACCATTGCAGCCTGGAGCAAAGTCGAACAACGCTTTATGCATTCTATCAAGAACATAATCATACCCTAAACTGGTACTCATCGCGCTTCTGGACAGCTAAAGTCGAAGTAGATGTTCTGGCAATGCAAATCGAGCATAAATCCAAAGTCGCATTAAGACCACAGGCACTGGAGTTACTGGATTATCTAAAGGCAAATGGCTACCCGATCTGGCTGGCCACCAATGCCGACTGTGCCGGACTCAGCTTCAAATTGGAACATCTGCAACTCAAAGATTATTTTGATGTGATTGTCAGCTCTGAAACCATCGGGCATGCCAAGGAGTTTGTTGAATTCTGGCAAGGTCTAAACGCCCTGCATCCTTTTGATCCTGAACAAGTCTATTTTATTGATGATACGGAAAAAGTATTGAATGGTGCCAAAGCCTATGGCATTCAGAATCTGTTCAGTATTAAACAGCCCTCCTCCAGCAAAGTTTCTCGCGAGACTTGCAATTACCCGATGCTGCACCAATTAACAGATTTAATCACATATTTAAATCAGGCTGAGGTTAACAAGCAATATGCGTAAATCGTCTTTACCCGAAGATGCGGTAGGCATGCGTATAGATAAATGGCTGTGGGCGGCACGTTTTTTCAAAACGCGCTCCATTGCCAAGAATGCCATTGAAGGCGGCAAGGTGCATATTGGCGGCGAACGTGTCAAAGTCTCCCGTGAAGTCCGGATCGGCATGGAAATCACGGTCCAGCAAGGCATTGACAAGAAAACTGTTGTTGTCAAAGAACTATCTGATGTCCGTGGCCCTGCTCCAGTTGCGCAAACACTTTATGAAGAAACTGAAGTCAGTATTGCCCGACGGGAATTGATTGCATCACAAAGAAAGTTGCATAATCTTGCTCGTCCGGATCACCGACCAAGTAAAAAAGATCGCCGTGACATCAGTAAATTTAGAGACGAAAATAGTCAGCTATTTGACCAGCATTGGTCATATAATGATGATTAAATTCAAGCGTCAGCGTATGTCGTAAATGCGCTGAATTTTATAGAATATCAGGGAACTTTCTGTCACTATTATACCTGTGGAACAAAGCTCTAATTTAAGACATCCACTTGAGTACTAATTTAGTGACATCGTATTGAGGTTGTAAGATGGATGAGAATAAAAACAAGGCGCTGAATGCTGCCTTAAGCCAGATTGAAAAACAGTTTGGCAAAAACACAGTAATGCGTCTTGGTGATAATACCGTTCAAGCAGTTGAAGCTGTATCTACAGGTTCTTTAACGCTTGATATCGCGCTCGGTATTGGTGGTTTACCAAAAGGCCGTATTATCGAGATCTATGGTCCTGAATCTTCAGGTAAAACCACAATGACATTACAAGCGATTGCAGAATGTCAAAAAGCTGGTGGTACTTGTGCATTCATCGATGCGGAACACGCGCTTGATCCTCAATATGCACGTAAATTGGGTGTAGATATCGACAACCTGCTGGTATCTCAACCCGACCACGGTGAACAGGCACTTGAAATTGCCGACATGCTTGTACGTTCAGGCGCGATTGACCTGATCGTTGTCGACTCCGTAGCTGCCTTAACCCCTCGTGCTGAAATTGAAGGCGAAATGGGTGACTCACACATGGGTCTGCAAGCACGTTTGATGAGCCAGGCACTGCGTAAAATCACTGGTAATGCCAAGCGTTCAAACTGTATGGTGATCTTCATTAACCAGATCCGTATGAAAATTGGTGTTATGTTTGGTAGTCCGGAAACTACTACTGGTGGTAATGCACTGAAATTCTATGCTTCTGTACGTCTGGATATCCGACGTATTGGTCAGGTAAAAGAAGGCGACGAAATCGTTGGTTCTGAAACTAAAGTTAAAGTTGTGAAGAACAAAATGGCGCCTCCATTTAAGGAAGCTCTATTCCAAATTCTGTATGGTAAAGGTGTAAACCATCTCGGTGAATTGATTGACCTTGCAGTACAGCAGGAAATCGTACAGAAAGCCGGTGCCTGGTACTCTTATCAAGGTGACAAGATTGGCCAAGGCAAGAACAACACTATTCGTTATCTGGAAGAGAACAAAGCACTTGCAGATACCATTGAAAAACTGATTCGTGAGCAGCTTTTGACGACAGGCAATGTGGTTGAAGATAAAGACGAAGAAGAACCAGCAGACTTTCTGGATGCATAATCCTTAAACGTCTTACAAAGCGCCCTACGGGGCGTTTTTGTTATTATGGAAAGGTAATAAAATGAATGGGATTCACTATGTCTGATGCAAAGTTCACTAAGCTCCTGGATTATGAAACCATCAAGCAACAGTTTGGCGATGCTCATGATTCGTCCAAGCCGGCAACTCTATCCCAAGCTGATACCCTGCCCGAGTTTGATCCTGAAGAAAGCTTATTTGATAACAAGCAGGAAGATAAAAAGAAACCGGGCTTAACCGGCTCCCGTTTGCGCTCTTACGCCTTTGCAGTACTGACTCGTAAGGAATACGCCAAAGCGGAACTGATCGAAAAACTGTGCTTATATGCAGAAAATCGTGATGAAGTACTAGAGCTTGTTGATGAGCTTTCCCGTGAGAATTACCAAAGTGATCAGCGTGTTGCAGAAACTTTACTTTCCAGCCAAAAGCGCAAAGGTAAAGGCCCGAATCAGATTAAAATGAAGCTGAAAAGCAAAAAGATTGATACAGCTTTAATTATAGATGAACTGAAAGAAACCGATTGGGTTCAGCAAGCTTATGAACTGAAGCTCAAGAAATACGGCCCTGAAGTTACAAAAGATCCCAAAGTCAAAGCCAAGCAGATTCGTTTTCTCATGTACCGGGGTTTTGAAATGGATGCCATTATGAAAGCGATTAACCGTAAAGCAGAAGATTGATTACTTTTCTAAAAACCTGAATAACTAAAAGTCTTGAATATTGAATTTCATATAGTTTGGGAAACAAGCTTAAATCGAAAATAAAACAACCATGAACTAAGCATTAAAATAATAAGATATACAGCTTGAGCTTATGAATAAAAGATTAGCTTTGAGAATAGAAAATTCAAATTGGTATTGTTTTTATTATATAAAAAATATGGTGGCAACCCTACCAGCAAAGCTTCGGCACATCGCAGTTCTACTACCGTTGCTACCTTCCGGTCCTGGCGGGGTTCGCAGAGTGCAATTGCGAAGTAACCGGCAGGGCTACCATTGCAAGAACAGAGTATAGAGATTTTTAATGAACTTGCAAGTGAGAATACTAAAAAATCTGGCACAAGCTATCCGTTTGATTATTTTAAAAACAATGTAGGATTAATTCAGGATTTTCTGTAAATCCGAGATACAAATTCCTGCCCGGAAAACCCCTTCAACTTTGTAAAAGCATGTTGCAATTCCCGGCAATGCCGTTTTAAATGTGTGGCATATACATTGAATAATTTATTTGATTGACCACCTTGAACGTTGGTCCATTCAAAAACAACATGGATAAAATAGATGATGTTTAAAAAACATGTCTTATGCGCGTTCAGCATGCTCTGTACTACTTCACTCTTTGCTGCAGTTCCAATTGAATCTCGAGGCTTAAGCCAAGGTGGTAACAGTACAGCACCTACCAGCACCCTGCCTGCGATTTCCTCAGGAGTAGATACCCCGGTACAGACCAATATGAGCTGGCAATTGCTGCAAAAAAATCAGCAACTGGAAAGTGATATTCGTGGCTTGCGCGGCAAGATTGAAGAACAGGACAACGAGATCCAGTCACTAAAAAGTGAACTGGCTAACCGTTATGCCGATCTCGATCAACGTCTTGAGTTACTACAGCAAAAGATTGATCCTGAACAAGGCACTGAGGAGGATAATCAACAGGATACTGCACCCAGTTCAGGAGCAGGCAACAGCAAGTTAAGCCAAGCTCAGACATCAACAGCTTCGAGCTCTTCTGCCCAACCCTCCGAGTTAGAAAAAGCTGCATATACAGTAGCCCTGGATGCCTACAAGAATGGCGGTGCCGCAAAAGCGATTGCACCAATGCAGAATTTCATTAAGAATAATCCGAATAGCGTCTATATCAGCAATGCCTATTTCTGGTTAGCAGAGTTTAATCTGTCGATTGATCCACCGAATTTTACTGAAGCGAAGCGAAATTATGCCATTGTGGCAGACCGCTATCCAAATTCGGCAAAAGCTGCTCGTGCTTTGTATCAATTGTATAATGTCAGCAGTGAGGTAGAGAAAAACAAGACCTTGGCTGCACAATATAAATCTCGCTTGTTGAAAAATTATCCGCAGTCTGAAGAAGCTAAATTCTTTAAATAAAAAGATTCAGAAATAAAAAAGACACCTGAAAAGGTGTCTTTTTTATGAATAGTCTATTAACGCACAATACCACGTTTAGACTGCTCCAAAGAATCAAGCAAGCGCTGTGCTTCAGCCACTTCTGGCAGAATCTCTGCACGAATTTTTTCAATTGCTTCTTGTGTGGTTAAACCTGATTTATAGATCAGTTTAAATGCCTCACGTAGGCCATTGATTACATTTTTCGACCAACCCTTACGACGCATCCCTTCTACATTCATTGCAAATGCATGCGCAGGATTGCCGGAAACCATTACATAAGCAGGCACATCTTTAAGAATCAGTGATGCACCACCGATCATGCTATAAGAGTCGATCTTACAGAACTGATGGATACCTGAGTTACCCCCAATTACCACATAATCACCCACATGGACGTGACCAGCTACACCCACATTATTTGCAAAGATATTGTAATCGCCCACCATACAGTCATGTGCAATATGCGTATTTACCATCAGCAGGTTATGACTGCCGATTTTGGTAATGCTATTGTCCTGAACAGTACCACGGTGCAGACTGCAATGTTCGCGAATCTTGTTATGATCACCAATCTCAAGCCAGGTTTCTTCACCTGCATATTTCAGGTCCTGACAAACTTCTCCCACACTCGCAAACTGGAAAATCTCATTGTGTTCGCCAATGCGTGTGTACCCACCCACAACGACGTGTGAATGAAGTTTGGTACCTGTACCAATAGTGACATTTGGCCCAATAATACAGTAAGGACCAATTTGAACATCTGAAGCAATTACTGCAGATGAGTCAATAATGGCAGTTGGATGAATAAGGGAGTTATTGCTCATGCCTGCTCGACTTTCTGATGCGAAACCATAATTTCCGCGGTTGTTGCGACTACGCCATCTACTGTGGCTATACAATTATATTTGTAAATGCCACGTTTTTGCATCACTAATTCAGATTTAAGTACTAATTGGTCGCCAGCAACCACTTGTTTTTTAAATCGAACCTTCTCAGCGCCAGCAAAAAGAAATAATGAACCTTCTTTTGGAGTTTCATTATTCATGACAAAACCAAGGATACCTGAGATCTGTGCTAATGCCTCTACAATCAATACACCTGGCATGATTGGATAGTTCGGAAAATGGCCTTGCAGAAACTCTTCATTAATTGAGACGTTTTTATAACCAACAATGCCATTTTCGGTAATATCGACAACGCGATCAACCAGTAAGAATGGATAGCGATGGGGCAAATATTCACGAATCTTTTGAATATTCATTGGCAATTCAGGCTTCGTGAATGTAGGCAAATTCGACTCTGTCATCATAATTATTTACGCAACTTAAATGTTGATTCAATGGACTCAATTTGAGATTGCATATGATCCAATCGTTTCACCAACTGGGTCAATGGCACATCTGCTAATTGTCTTAAGCGAACCACTGTGCGTTTCCATTGCTGATTTGGTAACAATCCCATGCCTGAAGAATAAGTGCCTTCTTCAGTAATGTTATTTGTCACCATTGACATTCCTGTCAAGGTCACATTATCGGTAATATGTAGGTGTCCTGCTACCCCACAGGCCCCCGCAAGAATACAGTTTTTGCCAATCGTGGTACTACCGGCAATCCCGCATTTGGCTGCAATCGCAGTATTTTCACCAATCTTGACGTTATGGGCGATTTGCACAAGATTATCAATAATGACACCTTGTTCCAGAATTGTGTCATCCAGTGCACCTCGGTCAATACTACAGTTTGAGCCGATCCGGACATCATCTGCAATACGGACTGAACCCAACTGGGCAATTCGATGCCATTTCCCTTGATAAGGTGCAAAACCAAAACCTTCACTACCAATTACGGTATTGGCATGGATCCGAACACGATTACCGATTTTTGTAGCACCTGTTAAAGTCACATGTGCATCAATAAAACAGTCACGGCCAATTTCAACCTGGTCGTCGATCTGAACGTGGGACTGGATAATCGTATTTTCACCCACTACACAATTCTCACCAATGACGGCATAGTGACCAATATAGGCACTGTCAGCAATGATGGCAGATGGATGAATTTGTGCGGTACTTTCAATTCCCTGAGTCGTATGCTTTTTCTCAAAAACGTGAGTCAGAATTGCAAAAGCCAGATAAGGATTGGCCACGACAATGAAGTTCTGCTGGGAAGTTAGCTGCTCTTTTAATTCAGCAGTCACAATTAAAGCGCCTGCCTTACTCTGAGCTGCCTGTTCCAGATATTTATCTGCATTGACAAATGCAAGGTCATGAGAGGTTGCATTTTCAAGACTTGCCAAACCTCTCAAACATAAATCTGCCTGACCTACATACTCACCTTGGACAAGACGAGCGAGGTCAGCTAACTGAAGTTTTTGATGATTCATCGATTATTTAATTGCATTAACCTTTTGAATCATTTTATCAGTTAAATCATACTTCGCGTCATAAGCAAGTACGGAATTTTTATTTAAAACCACATCTAGCTTGTTTTCTTGGCGTAATTGTTCAGCAGCACGCTTCAAATTTCCTTCAAAAGCTTTATTTACACTTTGCATACGCGTTTGCACGGTTGCCTGTACCTGTTGCTGCACCCCTGCCAGTTGAGTCGCTTTACCTTCAAATTCTTTGGCTATTTTTTCACGTTCTGCTGGTGTTTTTGCAGCCTGGCCTTTTTGCTTGATTGCAGCAAGGTCTTTTTGAAACTGTGCAATCTGTGCGGTTTGCGGCTTGATTTCATTTTCTAGAGTGGCATTTTGCTGCTTTAAATAGATACTGTTTTGTACTACTTTTTCCAGATCAACAATTCCGTAATCATCCGCATGTGACAATGAAGTTAATCCCGCTAAAGCAATACCCATTGCCATCATCATTTTTTTCATGTTTTTACCCATTCAAAAAATTTTGCTCACAAAACCTGATGGCTTCATGAGCAAAATTTGTATTTAAGATCAAAGTCTTCTTAGAAAGTACGTCCAATTTCAAACTGAACATTTTGAGTTTCATCACCGTCTTTATCATTCAACGGGTATGCATAGCTCAGTGATAATGGGCCAATCATGGTAATCCAGGTGAAACCAGCACCTACGCTATAACGCATATTGCCTGCATCGAAACCAAAGTTATCCTTACAGTATTGCTTTGCATCTACATCAGTATTTTGTGAATCAAGATATAAATTTCCACGAGGTACATCACACTGAGTATCAAAAACTTGTGCTCCCTCTGCAAAGAGTACTGGACGAACCTGACGTGCCCAATCTCCCTTAAATGGAACAGGCAGCACTAACTCAGTACCAAACTGAACTAAAGCATTACCGCCCACTTCTTCTGGACCATAGTCTTGTTGTCGTGATTCATTGTATGTTACACCTGGATACTTAGGGCCTAAGGTACTATTTTCATAACCACGTACTGAACCATAACCACCGGCATAGAAGTTCTTATAGAAAGGCAGGTCATTACCATAACCTAAACGACCATAACCACGCAGAACAAAGTCTTTGCCTAATGGGAAGAAAGCCTGAGCATCATAGGTGAGCTTTTGATATTCCACATCACTTCCTGGCAAGGCAATTTCTGCATTAACACGATGTGACATACCTGTGGTCGGGAACATTGGACGGTTCAAGGTATTATAAGACCAACCTAGATTCAGGTTATAGGTTAAGAAATCACCTTTAAACTCATCAGGAAAAGAGATCCATCCTTCATTATTAGGACCACAGGTGCCATCTTCGCTATTCAGCAAACCTTCTGGACAGTATCTACCTGGACTTCCTGTTTCCTTACCGCCATTTGCTAGCAAATAATCACGTACATATGTAGATACGTATGGCCCTGTGGTCACTTCAGTCTGGTCTATATTCAGACCCAGGCTTACACTTTGGTTCTCATCAATTGGATAACCGAAGTTAATACCACCACCCAAGCTGTCTGTAACATAGTTGTTTACGTTATAGTCATCATCCAGCTTGGTTTTACGGTAGTACAGGTTATAACCACGACGTACCCCATCAATAGTAAAGTATGGATCGGTTACACTCAGGTTATAGTAATCTTGAGTTTCAGAACGAGATAGATCAACCGATACACTATTCCCTGTACCCAGGAAGTTAGTTTGACTTAAACCTGCCTGGAAGGTTACACCACCACTTTGCGAGAAACCAACTGCCAAGGTACTTGTCCCGGAATGCTGCTCTTCAACTGCAACATTTAAATCGATCTGATCCGGCGAACCAGGAATACGCGCCGGTTTAATATCAACCGATTTAAAGAAACCAGTACGTTCCAGACGGACCTTAGACAGATCAATTTTTTCGTTACTAGCCAGTGCGCTTTCCATCTGACGCATTTCACGACGTAATACTTCATCCGCAGTTTTGTTATTACCAGTAAAATTAATGCGACGTACAGTCACCTGCTGACCTGGGTTGATGTAATAATTTAAGTCAACCAGTTTAGTATCTTTATTAATTTCTGGAACAACATTTACTTCAGCGAAATAATAGCCAGCATTACCATATTTACGCAGTAATAACTGTTTAACCGCATTCACTTTTTCCTGTGAATAAATTTCACCGTCTTTGTATAGTTGTAAAACTTTGAGTTCATCTGCTGAATAAAGCGCATCACCCAGGAATTTGGTCTCACCAAATTTGAATTGCTCACCTTCATCTACCGATACTTCAATAAAGACATTTTTCTTATCTTCACTCAGGTTCAGACTTGAGTTATTGATATTGAAGTTAATATAACCACGGTTCAGGTACATGGCACGCAAAGCTTCAAGGCTTGCTGCCATTTTCTCACGTGCATAACGGTCATTACGGGAAATAATCGAATTCCAAGAGCTTTCCTTGATAGCAAAAGCCTGCTTGATCTCATCTTCTTTAAAGACCGTATTCCCAATAATATTAATGTCAAAAACTTTTGCAGCCTTACCTTCCACAAATTCAATCAGAAGATCGACACGGTTATTTGGCTTCGGCGTAGTCTTTACTGTAATGTCTGCATCATAACGACCTTGCTGCATATATTGCTGTTCAAGCTCAGTTTCTACAGTTTGCAAAGCAGATTTTTTTAGAACCTCACCTTCAGCAAGACCCATTTTTTTCAAACCTTCTTCCAAAGCTTCCTTCGGAATCAGCTTGTTGCCTTTTAGTTCGATCTTGGAAATAACCGGGCGTTCAACTACCTGGAATACTAGCGTATTTTCAGCTTGAATTGCCTTGATATCATCAAACAAGCCTGAGGCATACAGACTCCGGATCGCATTGGCAATAATCGGATCATTGACACGATCACCACTATTGATTGGCACCAGGCCATACACATTTTCGGGAGTGAGACGAACCAGTCCGTCAAATTTTATATCTTGTACTACGAATTCATCTGCTGCATATACTTGTTGTGCAACTGCCATAGCACTAACGAGTGCCAAAGGCATAAATAAATGTGTGTGCTGCATGCCAGTCTTTTCCGCTTGTTAATTTATTCCATCTACGTTGTTATAAACGCATAAAATCATTAAATAGTGCAAGTAGCATCATACTACCCAGCAATACCATACCAATTTTTAAGCCAACCAATTGTATTTGTTCAGAAACAGGTTTACCACGTAATAATTCAATAAAATAGTAAACCAGATGTCCGCCATCAAGCATTGGAATTGGCAGTAAATTTAATATCCCTAAACTTACACTCATTAGCGCCATAAAGGAAATAAAAGTTTGCCATCCCATTTCCGCACTTTGACCTGCCACTTTGGCAATCGTGATTGGACCAGATAAATTATCCAGACCAATCAGACCACGAACCATCTTCACAATCGAGTTCAGAATCATCGAAGACAGTTGTGTCGTTTTGTCAAAAGCCATGACCAGTGCTTCAGTCGGACTATATTGAATTGTCTGTTTATATTCTGCCGGGATTGTAATTTTACCTGGGTCACTTTGTACACCCAGCATACCCGTCACTTTACCCATATTGTCACGTTTCGCCTGTGGCATCACCTGTAAATGCACCACCTGGTTATTACGTAATACATCTATTTTTAATAATTTTTCTGGTGATGCCTGGACAACCTGTACCACATCAAACCAGTTTTTCATCGCCACACCATCAATGGCAATGATCTTGTCACCTTCCTTCATGCCTTGGCGGATTGCAGCCCCATCGTCACTGAGCTTAGATACCACGGCAGGAATTTCTGGACGATACGGTATAAAACCTAAAGTATCCAGTGGAGACTGTGACTGATCTTTCAGAAAACTCTGAATCGGCAATTGGAAACTTTTTATCTGTCCATCACGTTCGGCCTGAATCGTAATCAGCCCGGTTTCACCAACACGATCAACCAAGGCATAATTCAGCTTTTCCCAGGTTGCGACTTCAGTGCCATCCACTGCGGTAATTTTGTCACCTTGCTGCATCTGTACAGCAGCTGCAGGTGTATTAGGCAAAACCTGACCCACACGGGTATTTAACTGCTCTTGTGCAGGTAAAAATAAAATCCAGAATAGAATCACTGCAAAGAAAAGATTAATTAAAGGACCAGCCGCAACAATCGCGATACGTTTCCATGGATGTTGACGATTAAATGCTTTAGGGAGGTCCTCTTCAGGTACATTACCTTCACGTTCATCGAGCATTTTGACATAGCCGCCAAACGGCAAAGCAGAAAGCTGATACTGGATACCAGACTTTTTTGAAGTCCATTTAATTAGCGTTGGACCAAATCCAATCGAATAAACTAAAACCTTTACGCCAAGTTTTCGAGCTACAAAGTAATGTCCAAATTCATGGATCGCAATCAGAGGACCTAATAACAGAATTGCAGCTGCGATAATAAACAAGGCGTTCATGGCTTAACTTCCTTTATTCACAACGAATTGACGGGCGATATCACGCGCCTGCCGATCAGCCTGAAGAATCACTTCCAGCTGATCTGCTGTCCGATTGTCCATCGAATTCAGCGTATATTCAACTATCTGAGGTATTTGAATGAAAGTAATTTTTTCATGCAAAAATGCTGCCACGGCAATTTCATTGGCTGCATTCAGAATAGCAGGCGCAATCCCGCCTTGCTGCATTGCCTGGCGTGCCAGTTTTAATGCAGGAAAACGCTGGGTATCCGGTTGCTGGAAATTCAGTTGTGAATGTACAAATAAATCTAATGGAGCGACATGCGTACTGATCCGCTCTGGCCATGCCAAGGCATGTGCAATCGGGGTACACATATCCGGGTTACCCATTTGCGCCAAAGTTGAACCATCTACATATTGAACCATGGAGTGAATAATACTCTGTGGATGCACGACAACTGTAACAAATTGTTCTTTTACTGCAAATAAATGACAGGCTTCAATCAGTTCCAAACCTTTATTCATCAAGGTTGCTGAATCTACTGAAATTTTTTGACCCATTGACCAGTTTGGATGTTTGCAGGCTTGTGCTGGTGTGACCGTCTGCAGCTGATCGAAAGTATGATTTAAAAATGGACCACCAGAGGCAGTTAACAGAATCTGCTGTACACCCAGTTTTGGCTGACCGTTACGCTCAGCATCGAAGTAATTCGCCGGCAAACACTGGAAAATTGCATTGTGCTCTGAGTCCACAGGTAGCAATAAAGCCCCATGATCACGAGCAGCCTGCATCATAATATCACCAGACATCACCAAAGCTTCTTTATTAGCCAACAGGACGCGTTTTCCCGCTTTGACCGCAGCCAATGTCGGCAAAAGGCCAGCTGCACCAACAATCGCCGCCATGACTATATCTACTTCTGGATGTTCAGCAACAGCAATCAAGCCTGCTTCATCTGGTAAAATTTCTATTTCGGATAACTGTTGCTGTTTCAGCAATTGTGCCAGTTCATCTACTTTAAAGGCTGGCACCACAGCGATTTTTGGTCGAAACTGCTTACAGATCTCGACCAGTTCAGCAATACGGCTTTGTGCAGTCACAGCATATACGCTGTAAGCTTCAGGATGTCGCTGCAGGATTTTTAAAGTACTTTGCCCAATAGAACCTGTAGCACCCAGTATACAAACAGCTTGTGACATTTATAAATCTACGCCAATTAGTTTTAAGACATACATGCCTGCAGCAAAAATCGGCGCTGCAGCCAGGAGAGAATCAATACGGTCCAATACACCACCATGTCCTGGCAGAATACGTCCCGAATCTTTAATACCAGCACGACGTTTGATCATCGATTCAAACAGGTCACCAAGTACAGAACTAAAGACTGTTAATACTGATAAAATCAGGAATAAAAGCAGTTCGGGAATACTGATATCGAGATAAAGTAATGTGACTGTAATGACAATCAACATGGATGTGACGATTCCGCCATACAACCCTTCAACCGATTTGTTTGGACTAACTTTCGGTGCGAGCTTTTTATTGCCGAACTTGCGTCCAATAAAATAGGCACCACTGTCTGCCCCCCAAACCAGCAAAAACAGATACATTAACCACCAAGGTGAATGCTGCCAGACTGAATAGATTGCAGTGACCGCCGCCGAGATCAGGATCACACCAATGCCATTTAAAGTAACATTGTACCAGCCATCATATTCAGGATAGGATTTAACCCAATAGATGCTGAGGATCCAGGTCAAAATCGATGCCGCCCAAAGCAGCATGGAGATGTCTGAAAAATAGAGTGCAAGTGCTGAAAGAACTGCTGTGAGTAAGCCATAACCCCAAGCAAACGGCTTAATTACTTTTTCCCCCTGATGTGGCATGAGTTTAAACCACTCATAACCTGCCACACCTGCAGCAACGACCATCAACACAAACATTGGGTAATATGCAGTAGTGGCAAACATACAACTGAGTACAACAGCCACCAAAACCAATGCGGTTATAATCCGCTCTAACATGTATTAATTCTCAAGTTTCTCTTGCTGAATCTGTTCTGATGTCTTACCAAACCGACGTTCACGCCCACCAAATACGGCAAAGGCATCGTCAAGTTCTTCCGTGGTAAATTCTGGCCATAAGGTTTCAGTAAAATACAGTTCCGCATAAGCTGCCTGCCAGAGCAGGAAGTTTGACAAGCGGAAATCTCCACCGGTACGGATTAACAGATCCACAGGTGGTAAATCACTAAGACTTACATATTGACCAAAAACATCAGCATTAATTGCATCAAGTTCTAATTTATTTGTTAAAACATCCGCAGCAATTCGCTTCGCAGCCTGCGCCATATCCCACATACCACCATAACTAATGGCAATAGTGAGCGTCATGCTATCGAACTTAGCAGTCCTTTCCTCAGCATGCAACATCAAAGCTTGCAACTCTGGAGATAAACGGCTGCAATCACCAATAAAGCGCAAGGCAATATTGAATTTTTCCATGCGCGGTAACTGTTCATGGATGGTGTCTTCGAGCAATCGCATGAGCAGATCCACTTCATACTGCGGACGATTCCAGTTTTCACTCGAAAACGCAAATACAGTTAAAGCCTGGATTTTTCTTTTTCTACAGTGTTCTACAATTGGATCAAGGACGCTTTTACCTTCACGGTGTCCTTCACCCTTTTGCATCTGATTTTTTTTGGCAAAACGATTGTTGCCATCCATGATGATGGCAACATGTTTTGGAAGACGGGAACTCTCTTCAGAAAAGGTCATTGATGAATTAGACCTTCATCAATTCAGCTTCTTTTGCAGCCAAACGTTTATCAACTTCAGCAACATATTTATCGGTAATTTTCTGGATTTCGTCAGAAGCACGACGCTCTTCATCTTCAGAAATTTCTTTTTCTTTCAATAAAGCTTTGATATCGCCTAAAACATCACGACGAATGTTACGGATCGCAACTTTAGCGTTTTCAGCTTCGTTACGCGCAACTTTCTGCATGTCACGGCGAGTTTCTTCAGTTAACGCAGCCATTGGTACACGAATTGCGTCAGCAGTAATTGGGTTAAGCCCTAAATCTGATTCACGAATGGCTTTATCAATTGCAGCAACCATTGAACGCTCAAATGGTTGAACCAGCAAGGTACGTGAATCTTCAACACCTACGTTTGCAACCTGGTTCAATGGCACGTCAGAGCCATAGTAAGGAACCATAACACCGTTCAGAATCGATGGATGTGCACGTCCAGTACGAACTTTGGCAAAACCATGCTCCAACGAGTCAAGTGACTTGTTCATACGGTCTTCTGCGTCTTTTTTAAGATCGTTAATCATATGATCTTCCTTACTTAATTCTAAAAAATGTAAAAGCTAAATTTTGACTAGTATAAAGTGCTTCAAGGTTCACGTCATCAATTGGTAACGTGAGTACCCTCTTTTTCACCCATCACAACGGACAATAAAGCACCAGACTTGTTCATGTCGAAAACTTGTAGCGGTACGTTATGATCACGGCATAGGCAAATCGCCGTTAAATCCATCACACCCAGTTTTTCATCAAGCACTTGGTCAAAGGTTAAGGTTTCGTATTTAACAGCATCTTCAAATTTGCTTGGATCTTTATTATAGACACCATCAACTTTGGTTGCTTTCAGAATCAGGTCCGCTTCAATTTCAATACCACGCAAGCAAGCTGCTGTATCAGTGGTAAAGAACGGGTTACCTGTACCTGCAACAAATACGCAGACTTCACCACGCGTCAGGTGACGAATCGCATCACGGCTTGAGTAAGATTCTACAACGGTGCCAATTGGCAATGCTGAAAGTAAACGTGTCTTGATGTTACGGCGTACCAGCGCATCACGTAATGCCAGACCGTTCATCACGGTTGCCAGCATACCCATCTGGTCACCGGTTACACGACCAACCAGACCATCTTTCTGCAACTGGCTACCACGGTACAAGTTACCACCACCGACAACAATACCGACCTGTACACCCAATCCAACCAGGTGTGCAATCGCTAAAGACATCTGGTCAAGGATTGGTGCATCAATACCCATATCCTTATTGCCGGCAAGCGCTTCACCTGAAAGTTTCAGCAAAATACGGCCAAAACGCGGCTTTTTAGAATCCAACATCATCAAACTCCAAATTATTTCATTTAATTTTATCTAGGTATTAGGCTGATTTAATCGAAATCAGTTTTGCAAACAGGTCATATTCGTCTGCATCGGTAATTTCGACTTCAAGCAAAGCACCTGTCTTAATCAGGCTCTTGTCGATATCTTCAACAAATACATTCCCATCAATCTCTGGTGCATCGGCATAAGAACGTGCTACAGCAACCGGGAATTCCTCTTCCAGATCATCGACTAGCACTGTCATTTTCTGACCGATACGCTTTTGCAGCTTGGCTGCTGAGATCGCTTGCTGCACCTGCATGAAACGTTCATAACGTTCTTGCTTGATTTCTTCCGGCACATGATCTGGCAGATCATTCGCTGCTGCACCTTCAACTGCTGAATAAGTGAAACAACCCACACGATCCAGCTGAGCTTCCTGCAACCAGTCCAACAACATTTGGAAGTCTTCTTCGGTTTCACCCGGGAAGCCCACTACAAATGTCGAACGCAGCACCAATTCAGGACATTTTTCACGCCATACTTTCAAACGTTCTAATGTATTTTCACTGTGCGCAGGACGCTTCATCAGCTTTAATACTTTAGGACTTGCATGCTGGAATGGAATATCCAGGTATGGCAGAATTTTGCCTTGTGCCATCAGATCAATCACCGCATCCACATGTGGATATGGGTAGACATAGTGCAGACGCACCCAGATGCCTAACTGACCCAGCGCTTCACACATATCATAGAATTTGGTCTTAACTGGCTGACCATTCCAGAAGTCAAGTTTGTACTTGGTATCCACGCCGTAAGCAGAAGTATCCTGGGAGATGACGAGTACTTCTTTGACACCTGAACGTTTTAGCGCTGCAGCTTCTTCAAGCACAGAACCGACTGGACGCGATACCAGATCACCACGCATGCTTGGGATAATGCAGAAAGTACAACGGTGGTTACAGCCTTCTGAAATTTTCAAGTACGCATAGTGTTTTGGAGTAAGGCGAATGCCTTGCTCAGGAACCAGATCAATAAATGGATTATGTTTTGGCGGTTCAGGGACATATTGATGAACCGCATCCATTACTTCTTCATAAGCCGCAGCACCAGTCACTTTCAGGACATTCGGATGCATTTGGCGAATCTTGTCTTCGTCTTTACCTAGACAGCCCGTCACAATCACGCGACCATTCGCGCTCATCGCTTCACCGATGGCGTCTAGAGACTCTTGTACTGCAGATTCAATAAAACCACAGGTGTTTACCACTACTAAATCAGCACCGTCATAATCCGATGCGACATCATAACCTTCAGTCTTCAACTGAGTTAAAATTCGTTCAGAATCTACCAATGCCTTAGGACAACCTAAAGAAACAAAACCGACTTTGGGGGACTTCATGAATCTGCGCTCCACTAGAATGCGCGTATTGTATGTCTTTTCGAAACATAAAAACAGTTGAAATGGAGACTGATTACATCAAGCACCAAAATAAAGCCATAAAATATTCAATATAATTATACATGCACCAAAATTGAACATTTATGATTTACATGCTGATTTTTATCAGCTATACCATTAACAAATCATGCATCTTCATGACCCCACTTCCATTTCATTGCAATAATTTAGGGATTATTTAAAAAGTTGGCGTGCATTTTGCTTAATGTGCATCAAATGAGAACTTAAGACTTTAAATTTTGCTTTATGAAGATGCCATTGCGCTATTTTAATACAGGAAAACCATCGCTAATGGATCAGCCCCTTTCCATCGACTATCGCCTTTTGGTGGACAACCTGACCACTGCTGTCATGCTGATTGATAGCAACCTGAATATCTATTACCTGAACACTGCCTGCGAGGCCATGTTCGATATCAGCTTGTTACGCGCATTTGGCACACCGGTATTAAATATCCTGCAAGCCCCTACAGATGAGTTCAATACTGAAGAGTCGCTGTATAACACCCTGCATACTGGACAACCTTATACCCGCCGTGAAGCGACCATTATTGTCAATTTTAAAGATATTCATGTGGATTACACGGTTTCGCTACTGAATGCAGGCAAACCACATCACCCCTTATTGCTGATTGAGCTGAATCAGCGTGACCGTATGTTGAAAATCTCACGTGAAGAAAACTATATTCAGCAACATCAGGTGGCGCGCCAGTTGATCCGTGGTGTAGCACATGAAATCAAGAACCCGCTTGGTGGTATTCGTGGTGCAACACAGCTTCTCGCACGTAGCCTGGATGATCCGAAATACAAAGAATTTACAGATATTATTATCAGTGAAGTGGATCGCCTGAGAAATCTGGCGGATAGTATGCTGGGTTCACGT
This sequence comes from Acinetobacter sp. SM1B, assembly GCF_003289665.1. Taxonomy (NCBI): domain Bacteria; kingdom Pseudomonadati; phylum Pseudomonadota; class Gammaproteobacteria; order Moraxellales; family Moraxellaceae; genus Acinetobacter; species Acinetobacter sp. SM1B. Next base: position 1,136,391 of record NZ_QMBM01000001.1, on the reverse strand, counting down.
CAGTTACCAAGCTATGAAATGGTCAACGTCCATGAGCCTTTAGAACGTGTCCGCTCACTAATTGTAAATCAGACCAAAAAGAAAATTAAAATCACTAGGGACTACGACCTGTCCCTGCCAGAAGTTTTAGCAGACCGCGATCAGCTGATTCAGGTCATGCTGAATATCTGTGTGAATGCGGTTCAGGCGATGACTGAAAACAAAGACTTCTTTGTCGAGCATCAGCCTGAACTGATTTTAAGAACCCGTATTCAGCGTCTATATACTATTAATGGTGTGATTCATCGTTCAGTGGTACGCATCGACATTGAAGATAATGGTCCGGGTGTACCAGACGATATTATTGAAGCCGTTTTCTACCCGCTTGTGACCAGCCGTGCCAAAGGAACCGGCCTGGGCCTCAGTATTGCTCAAAATATAATGCACCAACATAACGGAATGATTGAATGCCAGTCAGTTCCAGGAAAAACCGTATTTAGCTTATTTTTACCTTGGGAGTCAGATCATGTCGCGAAATAAAATATGGGTGATTGATGACGATCGTGCCATGCGTTGGGTACTCGAAAAAACATTCAAAGAAGAAGGTTTCGACGTTACCAGTTTTGAAGAAGCCCAGTCAGCACTTGATCAGCTGAGTGTGGATGCACCAGATGTGATCCTGACCGATATCCGAATGCCGGGTATTGATGGCTTAACCTTTTTAGGTAAGGTCAAGAATACTAATCCTGATCTGCCTGTCATAATTATGACGGCGCACTCGGATCTGGAATCAGCGGTATCCAGTTATCAGACCGGTGCCTTCGAGTATCTGCCAAAGCCATTTGATATTGATGAAGCGCTAGCATTGGTGAATCGTGCCATCCTGCACATCACCAAGTTACAGCAACAGGAATCTGCAAAAGCGACTCCAACAATTCAATCGACTGAAATTATCGGTGAATCTCCTGCAATGCAGGAAGTATTCCGCGCTATCGGCCGTCTATCTCAGTCGCATATTACTGTTTTGATTAATGGTGAATCAGGTACAGGTAAAGAATTGGTGGCACATGCTTTGCACCGCCATTCACCACGTAGCAATAAGCCATTTATTGCCCTGAACATGGCCGCGATTCCGAAAGACCTGATTGAGACTGAATTGTTTGGTCATGAAAAAGGCGCTTTTACCGGTGCAAATACGCAACGTCAGGGCCGTTTTGAACAGGCCAACGGCGGTACGCTGTTCCTGGATGAAATTGGTGACATGCCATTTGAAACACAAACTCGTTTGTTACGTGTCCTAGCTGATGGTGAATTTTACCGTGTAGGTGGTCATATTCCAGTCAAGGTTGATGTGCGTATCGTGGCAGCAACTCACCAGGATCTGGAAAAACTGGTACACGATGGCCGCTTCCGTGAAGACTTGTATCACCGCCTGAATGTAATTCGTATTCATATTCCTAAACTGGCACACCGTTCTGAAGATATTCCAATGCTGGCACAGCATTTCCTGGCACGTGCAGGCAAAGAGCTTGGTGTCAATCCGAAGATTCTGCGTCCTGAAACTCAGGAATATATGCAAAAGCTGCCTTGGCAAGGAAACGTGCGTCAGCTGGAAAATACCTGTCGCTGGTTAACGGTTATGATCACAGGTCGTGAAGTTTATCCAGAAGACTTGCCACCTGAACTGAAACAGATTCCTATCCAGCAGGACAATGGTGCACCAATTCCAAATCTGAATCAGGTTGCTCCGCATCATTGGGATGAATTACTGAACCAATGGGCAATTCAAAAGCTAAAAAATGGTGAGATGAAGATTCTCGACATCGCAACACCAATGTTTGAACGCACTCTGATTAATGCAGCCCTTCAGCAAACTCGTGGCCGTAAACGCCATGCTGCTGAGCTTTTAGGTTGGGGTCGAAATACATTGACGCGCAAACTTAAAGAGCTGGGTATGGACAGTGCAGATGATGATGTTGAAGAAGAAGTTGAAGGTTAATTTTTAAAGTTAGCCACAAAAAAGCGCCAATTGATTTGGCGCTTTTTTCATTCTGAGATTTAAGCAGTAAGGCCAATATAACGTGAATAACCTTCCACACCCAGATCCGATTTTAAAATTATAAATTCCGGATAAGTACTTGCAGTCAACTCTGCGAACATATTGACCTGATCATCATTGGCATGTAAATCATCCACAGTATGTTGCATGGTCTGTTCAAACTCATCAGTGATGTATTCAAAACCAATATCCATGGCAATAAACAGGGTATGTTCACAAGGCTGGACATATTGCTCTTCTTGCCAGTTAATAATCTGTTGCTGGCAATGTAGGCAGGTAATATTGTCGGTCGCGTCTATATCCAGCTCAATTAACTGATAGCTCATATCTCAATTTCGTTTTTTAGTTCAACTTATATTAACAAAAACTACCTGTTAAATAATCTGTCTAAATATCTTCAAATAAAAAAAGCCAGCCATCAGACCAACTTTTTTCATAGATAGATCACTTAAATTAATGCTTGTTTTTTGTCTTATAACGGGACAGAGCAGTGACTGCCACAGCAGAAATCACCACAGCCGGCAAGCTGGCCCACAGAATACCTGTTGTTCCCAAGCCCAATGCCAGAATCTTGCCAGATAAAAGTGGACCAGTCATGGCACCCAAACGCCCGAGTGAAATCGCACTTCCCACTCCCGTAACTTTACCTGCCCCTGAGTAGAAGATTGGAGAAATACCATACAGGATAGATTGGCCACCGGTAGAGAAAATTCCACCCATTAAACCGGCCAGGATCAGCAATGGAATCACTTTACTGGTAAAGAGCAGAATCAATACAATTGCCAGGCCTACATAAATGATAGCAGCCACTTGCCAGAGTTTCAGGCGATCTAATAAATAACCTAGCCCTAAAGTACCAATTACAGCACCAACCTGGAAGATCAGCATGATACTAAAAGCTTCCTGCTTGGAAAGCCCCTGTTCCATCAGTAAATTTGGTAACCAGCTGATCAGGATATAGTTAATCATTAAGGTAAAGAAAAAGCCGAACCACAATGGCACAGTACGTTTATATTGTTCCTGTTTAAACAGTACTTCAGCCATATTGGGTACTGCGATCTGTTGCTCAGTCGTTTAGGCTTTAACAGCACTCGGTTTATCTATTAAAATCAAAGCTATGAAAGGCAGCAGGACCAATGGTGTCAAACCACCGATCAGGAATAGTGTTTGCCAGCTAATGTCCTTAAAATAGATTGCCAGCCCGGCAACAAAAATCGCACCTACAGGCAAACCACAATACATTAAGCTATTCAGCTTACCCCGGTTAAGTTCAGTCGCCTCATCCCCCACTACTGAAATCATGGTGGGCATCGCAGCCCCTAAGCCCAACCCCGTCAGGAAACGTGCCGCATATAAAATTTCAATACTTGGTGCGATCGCTGTAAGTGCAAAGAACACCCCGAAAATAGCCACTGACAGCATTAAGACTCGTTTCTGACCTAAATAGTCCGCGATTCGCCCACCAAAGAAAGCGCCGAACAACATACCAAAAACGCCGAGACTAAATACATAGCCCATTTGCACCTGATCAAGTGCAAACGTTTCTGCAATACCTTTGGCTGCAATTCCAGGGGCTTGTAAATCAAAGCCTTCAAAAAATGCGACCTAGAAACACAAAAATATCACCAGAAATTTTTGTATTTTTTCCTTTTGTGTCAACATCATGATTCATCTTCCTCAATTCCAGGCTTTTTTTGGCCTAGCCCACTGCCTAATTGTTAATCTAATCCTTTCGAATAAATAGCACTACAATGGTAGGATTTGAAATGTAAGGATTTGCTTTTTCACCTCCAAATAAGACTTAAAAACAATGACAGTGATTCTATTTTTAGATGAAAAATTATCAATATTATTATTTTTCAATGATTTATTTTATTGGTAGCTTTTAACTATGGAATCATTCATCTCGGTGATTATTAACTTTTATTTATAAAAAAACCCGCATTACACGGGCTTCTTTAATTCAAAATCTTAAGCAGATTTTTTTGTTTGTGCATTCTTGCGAATCGTAATCATCACCAGTTGAACTGCAGCAGGGGTTACACCCGGAATACGGCTTGCTTGTGCAAGCGTTTCAGGACGAACATCTTTTAACTTCAAGGTAATTTCACGAGAAAGACCTGAAACGATGTCATAGTTAAAATCAGTAGGAATCTTGGTTTCTTCCAAACGCTTCATTTGCGCTACATCTTGGTGCTGACGGTTAATATAACCTTCGTATTTCACCGCAATCTCAATTTGGTCGCCTACTTGAGCTGACACGTCAGAACCAGTAAGTTCTGCAATTTGAGCAAAGCTAATATTAGGACGTTTTAATAAATCAATTGCAGAACATTCTTTAGAAAGATCTGCACCTGTCATCTCAACGAATTTTTTACCCATTGGATTGTTTGGCGCTGCCCAAAGATGTTGCAAACGACCTGTCTCACGCTCAACCGCTTCCATTTTCTCGCAGTAAGCCGCCCAACGCTCATCATCCACCAGACCCATTTCACGACCGATTGGTGTTAAACGTTGATCCGCATTGTCTTCACGTAACATCAAACGGTATTCCGCACGTGAAGTGAACATACGATACGGTTCTTTAGTACCTAAAGTAATTAGGTCATCAACTAGTACGCCCATGTATGCTTCATCACGTTTTGGTGTCCATTGCTCTTGATCCCACGCACGACGTGCTGCGTTCAAGCCTGCAAGTAAACCTTGCGCACCTGCTTCTTCATAACCTGTTGTACCGTTGATTTGACCTGCAAAGTACAAGTTATTAATCGCTTTGGTTTCCAAAGTGAATTTCAACGCTTGCGGGTTGAAGTAATCGTATTCAATCGCATACCCTGGACGAAGAATGTGTGCATTCTCCATACCACGGATTGAGCGCACCAATTCAAACTGCACATCAAATGGCAATGATGTTGAAATACCATTTGGATACAACTCGTGCGTATCTAAACCTTCAGGCTCAAGGAATACTTGGTGAGAGTCTTTATCGGCAAAACGATGAATCTTGTCTTCAATCGATGGGCAATAACGTGGACCCACACCTTCGATTACACCAGTATACATTGGTGAACGGTCTAAACCGCCACGGATAATGTCATGAGTTTTTTCATTGGTATGTGTAATCCAGCAGTTCACTTGTTCAGGGTGCATTGAAGCATCACCCATGAATGACATGGTCGGAGATGGGAAATCACCCGGCTGTGGTGTCATTACAGAGAAATCAACTGAACGTGCATCAATACGTGGGGGCGTGCCTGTTTTTAAACGACCGACTGGAAGTTGAAGTTCACGTAAACGATGCGCCAATGAAATTGATGGTGGATCGCCTGCACGACCACCGCTTGATTTTTCAAGACCGACGTGAATCACACCACCTAAGAATGTACCTGCAGTTAACACCACAGTTTTCGCATCAAAGCGAATACCCATTTGGGTTACTACACCTTTAACGGTATCGCCTTCAACAATCAGGTCATCCGCTGCTTGTTGAAAAATATCAAGATTCGCTTGGTTTTCTAATGTTTCACGAATCGCAGCTTTATAACGTACACGGTCAGCCTGCGCGCGCGTCGCACGAACCGCAGCACCTTTACGTGAGTTTAAAATTCGGAATTGGATACCGCCTTTGTCAGCAGCAAGTGCCATTGCACCGCCCAAGGCATCAATTTCACGCACCAAGTGCGATTTACCAATACCACCGATGGCTGGGTTACAGCTCATCTGCCCTAAAGTCTCAATATTGTGAGTTAAGAGTAAAGTCTGTCGACCCATACGCGCCGCAGCCAATGCTGCTTCCGTACCTGCGTGACCGCCACCGATCACAATGACATCGTATACTTTAGGATAGTGCATAGTGGTATTTGAGAGATTAAAAAAGGATAGCCGAAGATTATAGCAAAAATTGCAGAATAGTTGACAAATTCAGTGGAATTAATTCAAGGTCACCCTATCGTATTTTTATAAACCTTCTTAATTGTCACTTAATCTTTCATTTTTTAGCAAAACACCGATAAATCAATACATAGAGCTTGTATTGGTTACCTGATCGCAATTGTATGCAGCTGAGTATTTTCTAAGATGTAAATTTGACGCCACACGAAGAAAAAAGGTGAAATAAATGGATAAGAAAATATTATTTTCAATAATGCTCGGTGCACTATCAGTAACAGGCATGGCAACTGCAAATGATAAGGTTGCTAAAGTTTACAATCCAGATTTGTATCAAAAAGTCTGTAAAGGCAAATCAGCTGGTGATGCCGTAACTTTTGCTCATCGTGGTATTATCTGGAACGGAACCTGTGAACCACAGTTTTTTTCCAACTCTAAAACAACCTTAATGGGTGATGAAGCTGAAATTTACAGTGCTTGTCAAGACGCTTCTGGAAACACCACAACCACCGTTAATGGTCAGGAAATTAGTGGTAAATGTGCCTTGGGCTTCACTCCTCCTCGACCTAAATAAAGCTCTTTGAAGTGATACAAGAATAAATGGGCAAAATTGAGGTTTTGCCCATTTTCTATTGATTATTTAATAATTTACGTTAAACTTAATTTAAAAATGAAGATCCAATAATAAAAAGGACATTCTATGGATTCGGTATTTTTTGTTTTTTTATTGCCGGTACTGCTGGCAATTTTAATGATGGGGTTAGGACTTGAATTACGCGTCAAGGATTTTATTCGTGTACTCAACTATCCTAAGGTCATTTTTATTGCCTTATTTATCCAGCTGATCCTGTTGACCAGTCTGGCTTTTCTGATTTGTATCATATTGGATTTGCCGCCGCTACTGGCAGTGGGTTTAATGCTGCTGGCAGCCTCTCCGGGTGGACCAACTGCCAATCTTTTCAGCTACCTATATAAAGGTGATTTAGCGCTTAACTTCACCCTCACTACAATTAATACTTTTATATCGATCTTCACCCTGCCTTTTATTATTAATTTATCCTTACATTTTTTCCTGGGCAGTGACGATACCATTACCATGCCAGCCATGAAGATGGTTCAGGTATTTTTTATCATATTACTTCCTGTTATCTTCGGTATGGCATTACGGGCTAAATTCCCAAGGCTCACAATCACTGTCAATCGCTCAATGCGTATTTTCGCAATTGGCTTCCTCATTGCATTATTTGTATTTGCAGTCGTACGCGAACGCCATAATCTGATGGAATATTTCAATAGCATCGGAATCGCAACCGTAATTTTTGGCTTTTCCAGCCTGTTTATTGGTTATTGCCTACCTTTACTGCTTGGTATTCCAGACCGTCAGGCACGTGCTTGTACCTTTGAGGTGGGCATTCATAATACCGCTGTTGCCATAACTATCGCTATTACCGTATTAGGCAATAATACTATTGCCATCCCTGCGGGTATCTATACTATTGTCATGTACACTCTTGCCACCTTTTTTGGCATTATCCTGAGCCGTCAACGCATCATTTATCAGAAATCTAAGCATCGTTTATCAGATTTGTAAACACGCTATGTAAACCATAATTTCCTCTGTATGCTGGACTTAAAAATAGATAAAAAAGACATTTAAATAAGGAGTATACAGATGGATTCTGGCTTTATTACCATATTGTTACCACTGGCTTTAGCGATCATTATGATGGGGCTTGGACTTGAACTTACCCCACGTGACTTTAGCCGAGTTACCCGCCATCCCAAAGCTGTACTCATCGCACTTTTCTGTCAGCTGATTATCCTAGTGGGAATCGCCTTTGCACTATGTAAACTACTAGCTTTACCACCACTGTTATCAGTCGGTTTGATGCTCTTGGCTGCTTCTCCAGGCGGTGCCACAGCCAACCTGTTTAGCTACCTATTCAAAGGTGATCTAGCACTGAATATTACTTTGACAGCAATCAACTCAGTCATTGCTGCAATTACCCTGCCTTTAATTATTAACTTCTCGATCTTGCACTTCATGCAGGATGGTCAGCAAGTTGGCCTGCAATTTGGCAAAATTCTGCAGGTCTTTGCGATTATTCTGATTCCAGTTGGGATTGGCATGCTGATTCGTCATTATGCACCAGGTGTGACAGCAAAATTGAATCGACCACTGCGGATTTTTGCTATTACTTTTCTGGTTCTTATTATTGTCGCAACCATTGTGAAGGAACGTGCCAATATCAGTGAATATCTGACTCAAGTCGGACTGGCAACTGCCTTATTCTGTATCCTCAGCCTTGGCATCGGCTATCTGGTTCCACGACTCCTTAACATTAATAGCGCTCAAGCACGCGCCAGTGCTTTTGAAATCGGTATTCATAACAGCACTCTTGCCATGACCATTGCCCTGACCGTAATTGGCAGCTCAGCAGTAGCAATGCCAGCGGCAGTTTATTCGATTTTTATGTATATATTTGCTGCAATTTTTGGCACTTTACTGAATCGACTTGCACCGCTTCAGGTACAAAAACCCCTGACAAATCTAGATTAGATAAAGTCTAAAACCTTTAAAAGGATGTCTCAGGCATCCTTTTTTTTATTTACACCTGCACAGCAATCTAGCCGCACAAAAACCGGAACTTCCGTTACAATAGCTTTTTGAAAAGATATACATAAGGTTATTTCTGTGAAGTGGTTACAAATTCATATTACGGTTGATCAGGCTCAGGTTGATTTCACTGAAACATTACTCAGCTCGCTGGGTGCGGTGAGCGTGACGCTGGATGATGCTGAAAATCAGGATTTACTTGAACCACTTCCAGGTGAAACACCGTTGTGGAATAAAGTGATTGTTACCGGTATTTATGCACAAGAAGAAGGCGAAGAAATCGATGTCGATGCACTCGAAACCTTTATTCGTGCACAAATGCCTGAAGCGCCTATCCGTCATGAATTTCTGGAAGATCAAGCTTGGGAACGCACCTGGATGGATGCTTATGAACCAATTCAGATTTCTGACAAGTTCTGGATTGTGCCAGAATGGATGGAACCACCTGAAGCAGATGCAGTAAATATCAAGCTCGATCCTGGTCTAGCTTTTGGTACAGGCAATCATGCTTCTACTTTCCTCTGCCTGCAATGGCTGGGAAAAACAGATCTCAAAGACAAAATCGTCATTGACTATGGCTGTGGTTCAGGCATTTTAGCGGTTGCTGCCCTGCTACTTGGCGCGAAAAAAGCATATGCAACCGATATTGATCCACAAGCAGTCTTAGCCACCCAACAAAATGCTGAACTTAATGGTGTACTTGATCGGCTTTATGTAGGCTTACCGGAAGAGTTTAACGAAGAGCTTGGTGCAATAAAGGCAGATGTTTTCGTTGCCAATATCCTGGCAGGTCCACTGATGATGCTTGAACCGCACTTTGCAGAATTGGTAAAAGCTGAGGGCGAATTCGCACTTGCGGGTGTTATTGAAGAACAAGTTACTGATGTTACTAGCATTTACTCTAATCATTTTGATATATTAGAAGTAGCGAAGCGTGATGAATACTGGTGTCGAATTTCTGGTAAACGCCATAAGAATTAAATAAGCGTGAATGTATGAGTGATAAACGAACCCTCTGCCCGACTTGTTCCACAATCTACAAAGTAACGGTTGCTCAGTTAACCATTGCTCAGGGTATGGTTTGTTGTCCCAAATGCACCACCTCATTTAATGCACTTTCTCATCTGGTGACCGAACCTCAGCCTTCGACCACTGGCACCCCCCCTGAAGCTAATGTTGAGTCTCTTAGTCCAGCTCAACCTACATCACAATTTGATGCAGACTTATATAACAGCAAGATTTCTTCTCGCCTCAACAATCTTTTACATATTTTTGATGAAAAAGTTGAAAACTCGAATATTGATCTCAAAACCTATTTGAATAATCTAAACTATTTTAGTACCGAGCCCATCAGTGCCCTTCCAGCCATGAACTGGGAAGAAGATACACATGACAGAAGTCAGCGCTCTATCTTGCAATATATTGGCTGGACAGCAATAAATGTATTATTACTCGGCATATTGGTTTTTCAGTTCTTCTGGTTTAATCCACAGTACTTAAAGAATAGTCATGTGATGGGTACAGCGTTTAATGCTGTTTGTGATGTATTCAATTGTTCTAATATGGAAGAACATTACGACCTGATTAATACCAGGAATGTTAAAGTCACGGCATCAGATTCAAAACAAACCCGATTTACAGGTGAACTGATCAATTATCATGATCGCAGCCTGGCCATGCCAGTTTTGCGTCTCGACTTAAAAGATAATGGGGTGATTACTGCTTCCTATACGCTTTCACCTTCAGAATACCTGATTGAAAGTTTAGTGAGCATCCAGCGTATTCCAAAAAATAGTCCTTTTAAATTCGACTTTCAGGTTCCAGTCAAGCGAAAAAGTTTCGATAGCTATAGTTTAGAAATAATTCGTCCTTGATATTGAAAAAAACTATCAAAAAAGATAAAAAAACTAAAAAAAAATGCAGTTTTCTTGCTCACTTTTTTGTAGACAATGGTATTATACGCGCCACGAAAGCTATGTGCTGCCAACTCTTCGCTAATTTTTCACAACAAATACAGTCTTGCTAATGCGCTCTAACACTTATTGCGTATCATGCAGATTTTTTTGTTTGATTTTTGGTCGGTAACAAAAATTTAACAATTGTTACGCTTATATTTCGACCAACTGGCTGAGATGTGTCAAGCTACATGCTCAATGTAATGACCATGTTTTAGAGCTTCTGTTTTAGGATCTAAAACAGAAGCTCATTTAATTTATAGACCACTTTTATATATCACTTTACCCAAGTGGTATTTGATTTTTCGGATTAATTCGCATGAATAGCAAATCTCCTATTTTTACTGCACAATCTGATGTCGCTCTTCGTATTCACGTAGATCGCGCAGTTCGCCACTATTTTGCACAACTGCAAGGCGAGCAACCTTCTCAGGTGTATGACATGGTGCTGGCAGAAATGGAGAAGCCTCTTCTATCTGTAGTTCTAGAATATACGCGTGGTAACCAGACCCGCGCTGCTGAAATTCTCGGCTTAAACCGCGGTACTTTGCGTAAAAAGTTAAAAGCACACGGTTTAATGAGTGAATAAATGATAAAATGCTTGCGTTAATCGCAGGCATTTTTTTTGACTGTAAATTAGCTATTTAGATTTAATCTGTTCCTTGGTAACTGTGACGAAGATCATGACTATTAAACGCGCTTTAATCTCTGTTTCCGACAAAACCGGTATTGTCGAATTTGCACAAAACCTTGCTGCTCTAGGGGTAGAAATTTTATCTACTGGCGGTACATATAAATTGTTGAAAGACAATAATATCGCTGTAGTTGAAGTTTCAGAGCACACTGGTTTCCCAGAGATGATGGACGGCCGTGTTAAAACACTACATCCAAAAATTCATGGCGGCATTCTGGCCCGTCGTGGTCTAGACGAAGCAGTGATGGCTGAACACAACATCGATGCGATCGATCTTGTTGTTGTTAACCTGTATCCATTTGCTGCGACTGTAGCAAAACCAAACTGTTCACTGGCCGATGCGATCGAAAATATCGACATCGGTGGTCCAACTATGGTTCGTGCTGCTGCAAAAAACCATGCTTCTGTCGGTATCGTAGTGAATGCATCTGATTACGCAACGGTAATTGCTGAGCTTAAAGCTGAGGGTGCTTTATCATATGCAACCCGTTTTGACCTGGCAGTGAAAGCATTTGAACATACTGCGCAATACGATGGTATGATCGCATCTTACTTAGGCGCTCGCGTAGGTGTCGAGGAAGGTCAGGCTGACAAATTCGCGCGTACTTTCAATACACAATTGAACAAAGCTCAAGACTTACGTTACGGTGAAAATCCGCATCAGTCTGCTGCATTCTATGTAGATCCAGCTGCAACTGAAGCTTCTGTTTCAACTGCAAAACAGTTACAAGGTAAAGAACTCTCTTATAACAACATTGCGGACACAGACGCTGCACTTGAATGTGTTAAATCATTTGCGAAGCCTGCTTGTGTGATCGTTAAACATGCCAACCCATGTGGCGTTGCAGTATCTTTAGACGGTATCAAAACTGCTTATGACTTGGCTTATGCAACTGACCCTGAATCTGCATTCGGTGGCATTATTGCATTCAACCGTGAATTAGATGTTGAAACTGCGCAAGCAATTGTTGACCGTCAATTTGTTGAAGTAATCATCGCTCCTAGCGTTGCTGAAGGCGTGCTTGAAGTCACTGGTGCGAAGAAGAATGTACGCGTACTCGTATGTGGCGAACTTCCGAAGATTGACGAACGTGCTGCACAACTTGACTACAAACGCGTAAACGGCGGTTTGTTAGTTCAAGATCAAGACTTAGGCATGATTACGAAAGATGATCTTAAAGTTGTGACTAAACGCGCACCAACTGAACAAGAAATTGACGACATGATCTTTGCCTGGAAAGTAGCGAAATACGTGAAGTCTAATGCAATTGTTTATGCGAAAAACCGTCAAACCATCGGTGTGGGGGCAGGTCAAATGAGCCGCGTGAACTCGGCTCGTATTGCAGCAATTAAAGCAGAACATGCAGGTTTAGTGGTTGAAGGTGCAGTAATGGCATCTGATGCATTCTTCCCATTCCGCGATGGTATTGATAACGCTGCAAAAGCAGGTATCAAATGCATTATTCAGCCGGGTGGTTCTATGCGTGACGAAGAAACGATTGCAGCAGCTGACGAAGCTGGTATTGCAATGGTGTTCACTGGCATGCGTCATTTCCGCCACTAAGTTGTAAAATTTAAAAATAAGCCCTCCTTTCTATAAGGGGGGTTTATTATGTCTGTATTGATTTGCATCTTGCGTTAAGATGTTAATGATTTTTAAGCCGAATTAGGCTTTGGGAATTTCATTTTCGAGGATTATTCTAAAGATGAACATTTTAGTTTTGGGTAGTGGCGGTCGTGAGCATGCATTAGCGTGGAAAATCGCACAAGACGATCAAGTTACAAAAGTTTTTGTAGCGCCAGGTAATGCAGGTACTGCAACTGAAAATAAATGTGAAAATGTCGCTTTAGACATTCTCGACAACCCTGCGATTATTGATTTTGCCAAAAACAATGCAGTTGAACTGATTATTGTCGGCCCTGAAGCACCGCTTGTAAATGGTGTGGTTGATGCTTGTCGTGAAGCGGGTGTAAAAATTTGGGGTCCAACGCAATTTGCTGCACAACTGGAAGGCTCTAAAGCATTTGCGAAGCACTTCTTAAAACGCCATAACATTCCAACGGCTTTCTATGACGTGTTCACGGAAGTTGATGCAGCGAAAGCATTTGTTGAGAAAAATGGTGCGCCAATCGTGATCAAGGCGGATGGGCTTGCTGCAGGTAAAGGCGTGATCGTTGCAATGACCAATCAAGAAGCATTCGATGCCATTGATGACATGTTGGCTGGCAACAAATTTGGTGATGCAGGTTCTCGTGTTGTGATTGAGGAATTCCTTGCAGGTGAAGAAGCATCTTTCATTTGTATGATTGATGGTGACAACATCTTGCCGATGGCCACTTCACAAGACCACAAGCGTATTTTTGAAGGCGACCAAGGTCCAAACACTGGCGGTATGGGTGCTTACTCTCCTGCTCCTGTTGTAACTTCAGACGTTTTTGAAAAAGCAATGAATGAAGTGATGCGTCCAACTGTTGAAGGCATGAAGAAAGACGGTCATGTATATACAGGTTTCTTATACGCTGGTTTGATGATTGATGAACAAGGTCAACCTAAAGTGATCGAGTTTAACTGTCGTTTTGGTGACCCTGAAACTCAGCCAATCATGATGCGTTTAAAATCATCATTAGTTGATTTGGTTCAAGCAGGTATCGAAGGTAATCTTCCTACGGAAGCTGAATGGGATGAACGTAAAACTGTCGGTATCGTGCTTGCATCTCGTGGCTACCCTGAAACGTCTAGTAATGGCGATGTGATTTCAGGTTTAGACACTGAAATGGCAGATGCGAAAGTCTTCCATGCAGGTACAAAAGCGCTTGAGAATGGTGACATCGTCACTGCTGGTGGTCGTGTTCTTTGTGTGACTGCATTAGGTAATACCATTGGTGAAGCTCAAGCCAAAGCATTAGAGCTGTGCCAAAAAGTAACGTTTGACGGCGTTCAATACCGTAAAGATATTGGTTACCGCGCAATTGCACGTGAAAATGCTTAATTCATTTAAGCATTAAAAAAACCCCGCTGAGTGCGGGTTTTTTTTATTTTGCAATTAGATAATCTTTAGCTAACTGTTCATAGTTTTCTTTCTTTTTAAGAAGTTCATGGTAGTAATCATACAGATATGGAAATTTCTCGTTATAAGCCCTAATATCGACTTGAATTTTTTTATTTTTCATATCTAAAACATAGATAATTTCATCGTGCAGTTTATTCAAAATTTTATACAAATCATTAAATTCTTTCGATTTCTCTTCCTCTAATACCCTCAGCGCAACCTTATGAAACTTCCCTAAAGTTTTCACAAAAATCGTATGCTCATCCATAATAAATTTATATAAATCCACAGGTATATTTTTTTCATTATATGGATAAAAATAGCTCTTAGTTTCATTTATGTAAATTAACCAATATATTTGACCTATTGCCCTAAATGCCTCATCTAGATATTCCAATGCATCAATCATTAAATCTCTTTTAACAATGAAATTGTTTTGTTCTTTCCATGCATTAAGTAAAACAAAAGCTGATAACGGTGCAAAAATTCCTGCCGACCAACCAAACATGGTAGCTATTGCTGTACCCTTATCAACTGCTAATGGATAGATTAAAAAATAGGTTATAAGTGTCATGATAACAATAATAACTAGATAACCTATGGTTAAGTCTTTTATGATCTTAGTCTTCATTCGTACAATTGTTATAATTAGGAATTGAATTAATTTTAAATCAATTACTTAAATAGAGAAACCACAACTTTAAAAGTAATATGTGTAAAATATCGACCCCTCGCCTGATCCTCCGCCAATGGCAGACTCCGACACTGCCCCATTTATCCAGATGTGCACAGACGATGAAGTCATGCGTTATTTTCTTAAAAAATTCGATGCTTCCGAAGCCACTGCATTTATGCAACGCTTAAAAGATGCCATCGAAACACGTGGTTGGAGTTTATATGCAGTAGAGCTTAAAAGCTCTGGCGAATTCATTGGATTTATTGGTCTGAATGTTCATCCACCTGAATTGGAAATTGCCGATGCCCCTGAAATTGGCTGGCGCTTGTTACCGCAATACTGGAATCAAGGCTATGCAACTGAAGGTGCAAAAGCTGTACTGAAATATGCCTTTAGAACCCTGCGTCTAGAGAAAGTCATTTCTTTTACTGCTCGCATCAACACACCATCAGAACGTGTCATGCAAAATATTGGCTTAGAAAAAGTAGGAGAATTTGACCATCCGCTTGTATCTTCCGATCATATCTTGTGTAGACACGTACTCTATGAAAAACAGCGTTCGGATTATCTGCATATCCCCTTCTGTTAAAACATGCTTGCAGTATCATGAACTAAGAAAACCAAGATCAGATTCTGCCTCGCTTGATTGACATGAAGGAAAGATTTATGTCGTTAAGATAGAGTTTTCTTAATTTTCCAAAAATCAGATATTTTTCTTATATTTATCTATATGCATTTTTATGCTTAATATCGGCAAAAATATTATAAAGATCATCTTTTCATCGAAATGAATATTCAACTTATTTAAAGTAAAAATAATATATTGTAATTACTAATATTTTTATGAATTAGCTATTCACTTAATCAGATAAGCAATCATTGTTTATTCACTATATTGAATAAACAATGATTGGTATGATTGCGCCGATCCAGAGCATCATTTACGACTATATCTTTAAATAATCTCTATTTACTTTCTCCAAATAGAAAAAGTATATAGCGTTTGGTGAACTCTAAACCGATCAAACTAACGTGAACTATTGCAGTACATTTGCATTTTCCCTGCCGGAGCCACATGCGACATCGATCTAGAGTCAGATGAAAGTGTAATAAAACTCCACTTTAACATGACCTTAAAATGCATATACTTTAGGCAACACGAGAATTAGGATATCTTTATGAAAAAGCTACTTGGCGTTTTACTCAGTGCATCTGTATTGACTTTAACTGCATGCGGAAAACAAGAAGCCCCTGCAACGGATGCAGCACAAAACAAAGATTCAGGTGAACTGCAAACAGTGACTATGGCTTCTACAGGTTCAGATGCTGATATCTGGCGCTACATTGCCACTTTACCTGAAACTGAGCAAGCTGGCATTAAGCTGGATGTAAAAAACTTCACTGACTATGTGTCGATGAACACTGCTGTTGCCAATAAAGAAATTGATGTTAACGCATTCCAGTCTTATGCCTATATGGTGGCTTATAACGACGCTAATACACAAAAGATTGCTCCACTTTCTACGACTTATCTTGAGCCAATGGGGATTTACTCAAGCAAAGTAAAAAAAGTAGAAAACTTTAAAACTGGCGCTACGATTGCCATTCCAAATGACGGCGCAAATGAATCACGTGCACTGTTATTATTGCAATCTGCGGGTCTGGTAAAACTTAAACCAAACTTTGATCTGGTTAAAGGTACGCCTGCTGACATCACTGAAAATGCGAAACAGATCGTGATCAAGCCGATTCAAATGGCAACAGCGGTACGTGTGAAAGACGAAGTCGATGCGATTGTTTTAGGTAATACCCTGGCAATGGAAGGTGGTCTGAACGTATTGAAAGATGCGATCTACTATGAGGCCATCGATCAAAGCACTAAAATGAACGTGAACGTTTTAGCCGTTGCAGCCGATCGTCAAAATGATCCTGTACTTCAAAAAGTTGGCCAGTTGTATCATACTCCTGCTGTGAAAGCCTATGTTGATGAACACTTTGGCGGTACAAAGGTTGCGGTAAACAAACCTGTGACGTATTTAACTGAATCAAAATAGTACTATAATAGACTTTTAGAACAGGCAAGGACGATTTCTTGCCTGTTTTTTTATCCGTGATGCAGTTTTTGACACTATGATTGAATTTAAAGATATTTCAAAACAGTATGAGCTTAAGGGTCAAACCTTGCATGCCTTGAATCAGATTAATCTTCAGATTCCAACCGGCAGTATTTTTGGCATCATCGGTTATAGTGGTGCCGGTAAAAGCACCCTCATCCGTCTGATCAACCTGCTTGAGCGCCCAAGCTCAGGCCGGATTATCATTAACGGAACAGACTTTACCGCACTCGATGCCAAAGCATTGCGTCAAGAACGTGCCAGCATCGGCATGATTTTTCAGCATTTCAATTTAATGCAAGCTAAAACTGTGGCGGCCAATATCGAAATGCCAATGAAACTCCTCGGCTGGAGCAAGGCAGAACGGGAAAAGCGCCTCGAAGAATTATTAGACTTTATTGACCTGAAACATAAACGCCATGCGTTTCCAGATGAATTGTCTGGCGGTCAAAAGCAGCGTGTCGGTATTGCCCGTGCCCTTGCCAATCATCCAAAAATTTTACTCTGTGATGAAGCGACTTCTGCACTTGATCCACAAACCACCAAATCTGTTCTACAGCTACTTAAAAAAATTAACGAAGAACAAGGCATTACGATTGTGATGGTCACCCATGAAATGGATGTAATTGAAACTGTGTGTGATTATGTTGCCGTGATGGAAAAAGGTGACGTGATTGAAACTGGCTCTACCTTACAGATTTTCAGTCAGCCTCAGCATCCGACCACGAAAAACTTTATCCAGACGGTGCTCCAGCAAAACCTGCCCGTAAATATTCTGACGAATCTGGAAAATCAGAATCATCACAGTATTTATTGTTTAAAGTTCCTGGGTAGCTCAGCGCAGGAAACTGTGATTCAGGGCGTTATCAAACAGTTTGATATCAGTTTGAATATCCTGTTTGCCAATATGACTGAAATTAATGGTTCGGTGATTGGACAGATGTTTATCCAGCTTCTCGGTGATCCCGCGCAAATTACAGCTGCAATACAATATCTCCGAGATAACGGCGTACAGGTAGATCAGGCAGGAGTACAGGAATGAGAGACTTAATTGTACAGTGGCTTACTACGATCACTGCGCCTTTCTGGAAAAGCTCGCTGTCGATGGACCAGTTCGTGACTGCACTGCAAGAAACTTTCCATATGGTGTTCTTCGCGATGCTGTTTGGTTGTATCTGGGGTTTTATTCAGGCGATTACTCTATTAGTTACTCGTCCAAATGGAATTTTGCCAAACCGTGTGATTTATCATGGTCTAAATCCGATTGTAAATGCACTGCGTTCCCTGCCATTTATTATCTTGCTGATTGCTGTTATTCCACTGACTAAATTTCTGGTTGGAACATCAATTGGTACTTGGGCAGCGATTGTGCCTTTGACCATTTATGTGGGGCCTTATATCGGCCGCTTGGTGGAAACCTCTCTGCTTGAAGTAAATGAAGGCATTATCGAATCTGCCCAAGCCATGGGTGCAACACCAATGCAAATTATTTTCAAGTTTATTCTGCCGGAAGCGCGTAGTTCGCTGATTCTGAATCTTACGACTGCCACCATCAGTCTGATTGGAGCTACCGCGATGGCAGGTGCTGTCGGTGCTGGCGGTATTGGTGATCTGGCGATTTCTTATGGTTATCAGCGTTTTGATACCTCAGTGGTGATCATGACTGTCATTGTATTATTGATTCTGGTACAGATTGTACAGAGTGTGGGTGACTGGTTATCACGGCTTCGTTAAGTTGATTCTCCGAATAACTAAAGCCCTCTTTTTGAGGGTTTTATTTTCTACCCATAAAATATCTGCATCTTAAACATCGAAGCGAACACATGGATGCTGCCGTTGATCTGTCTTACACAAGCTTTAAAGCAATGCTTAAAGCTTGATCAGGAAGTGCCATCAGATCAACAAAGGGGTTTTGTTACTTTTGGCCC
The DNA here is from genome assembly GCF_003289665.1 of Acinetobacter sp. SM1B. Classification (NCBI taxonomy): domain Bacteria; kingdom Pseudomonadati; phylum Pseudomonadota; class Gammaproteobacteria; order Moraxellales; family Moraxellaceae; genus Acinetobacter; species Acinetobacter sp. SM1B. The sequence continues at coordinate 1,117,431 of NZ_QMBM01000001.1, read as the reverse complement.
GTCACTAGTAAGACATAACTACTCAAAATTTAAATTAAAGTAAAAATAATGAAGTTCTAATTTTCAAATAACTTCAGGAATAAGCTTACTGACACTTGAAATTTTTCTTTTACTTTTGAAAGATGAATAGCACTCCTATGCAAGGTAAAAAACCTTCTGTTGGCTTGATGATACTTCCCTGTATCACAAGCCAACGGCAACATCCATGTCGCCTAATACAAATTCAATTTAGGGAGAATAGTTCTATCCCAATACAGTGATGAACATAGCCTTAAGTCAATTCTCAATTACAATCTAAAAGTTCAGCATTTCCCCTCAATTTCAAACTGAAACAATAAATCCCGTGCTAAACTATCGAGTGGTTTTTGCAGGGACTCATTTATGCACTTTGTTCATCTTGGTATTCATACAGAATTTTCGATTACTGAATCCATCGTACGGATACCGGACCTGGTCAAAGCTGCCGCAAATGACGAGATGCCAGCACTCGCGCTAACCGATTTATCTAATCTCCATGCTGCGGTCAAATTCTATAAAAAATGCCTAGATAAAGGCATCAAGCCAATTCTCGGTTCTGAAATTCGCCTGAATGATGCCGAGCATCGTGTCACCCTGCTTTCCATGACCAATAAAGGCTGGCGCAACCTGACCGAACTGGTCTCTGAAGGTTTTATTAGCGGCCAACAACTGGATATTCCTTGTGTACAAAAAGATTGGATTTTAAAGCAGCACGATGACATGATCGTATTGCTGGGTATGCAATCTGATGTCGGCAAAATGCTGATTACTTCAAATCCCGATAAGGCTGAACCTTTACTACAAGAATGGGTAGAGAAATTTGGTAATCGCGTATATTTAGCGCTTACTCGTACCAGTCGTCCTAATGAAGACCTTTTCATTGAAGAGGCGGTCAAACTCGCCAAAAAATATAATATCGGTGTAGTCGCACATAATGACGTGCACTTTCTTGCACGTGAAGACTTTGAAGCACACGAAGCACGTGTCTGTATCGCCGATGGTTATGTACTTGGTGATAATCGCCGTCCTAAAACCTATAGTCCTGAACAGTATTTTAAAAGTTCAGCAGAAATGTCAGAGCTTTTCTCGGATATTCCAACCGCGATTGAAAATACGTTTCATATCGCAAGACGCTGCAATGTCACCTTGCGTTTAGGCTTTAATGACCTGCCAGACTATCCGATTCCGGAAGGTCATACCATAGGCAGTTATTTTACCCATTTATGTGAAGTCGGTCTGGAAGAACGCCTAGATTTTCTGTATCCCCCTGAACAACGTGGTGAGGACTGGCCGGAAATCCGTCAGCCTTATGATGAACGTCTGGCCTTTGAAATCAAGATTATTCTGGACATGGGCTTCCCGGGTTACTTCCTGATCGTAATGGACTTCATTCAGTGGTCCAAAGGGAATGGTGTGCCGGTAGGTCCGGGCCGTGGTTCAGGTGCCGGTTCTCTTGTAGCCTACAGTTTAAAAATTACTGACCTTGATCCACTGCGTTATGACCTGCTATTCGAACGTTTCTTAAACCCGGAACGTGTTTCGATGCCTGACTTTGACGTCGATTTCTGTATCGCTGGTCGTGACCGCGTAATTGATTATGTAGCGCGTACTTATGGCCGAGAAGCAGTTTCCCAGATTGCGACCTTCGGTACCATGGCGGCCAAAGGGGCAATTCGTGACGTGGCACGTGTCCTCGGTAAATCCTATGGTCTGGCTGATCGCATTTCCAAACTGATTCCCACCAAACCTTTGGGTTTAAGCCTGGAAGAGTCTCTGGAAGCCGAGCCACAACTGAAAGACGTCGTTACCAATCCCTCCAATCCGGATTATGACGATGCTTCTGAAATCTGGGAAATGGCGCTCAAGCTTGAAGGTATTACCCGGAATACCGGTAAACATGCCGGTGGTGTAGTAATTGCACCAACCAAGCTGACAGACTACTCAGCTGTGATGTGTGATGCTGATGGTACTGCGCGTGTTGCCCAATTCGATAAGGACGATGTTGAAGCAGCCGGCCTGGTGAAGTTCGACTTCCTGGGTTTGCGTAACCTGACCGTAATTGAAGATGCGGTTAAGAATATCAATAAACGAATTCAGAGCGATAAACCGCTGGATATTGCTTATATCCCGCTAGATGACAAAGATGCCTATCTGGTCTTTGCTGAAGCCAATACCACGGCAGTGTTCCAGTTTGAATCCGTGGGCATGAAAAAGATGCTGAAAGAAGCTCGCCCAAGCAAATTTGAAGAGATTATCGCTTTCGTATCGTTGTACCGTCCGGGTCCAATGGACCTGATTCCTGACTTTATCCATCGTATGCACGGCGGTGAGTTTGAATATCTGCATCCCCTGCTTGAAGGCGTATTAGAGCCAACTTACGGGATTATGGTCTATCAGGAACAGGTAATGCAGGCTGCACAGTTCTGTGCCGGCTATACCCTCGGTGGCGCGGACTTGCTGCGTCGTGCCATGGGTAAGAAAAAGCCTGAGGAAATGGTCAAGCAGCGTAAAATCTTCATTGAAGGTGCTGCGAAAAAAGATATTGATGAAGCCACGGCTAACCATATCTTCGACTATATGGAAAAGTTTGCCGGCTATGGTTTTAACAAATCGCATGCGGCAGCTTATGCTCTTGTTGCTTACCAGACGGCGTGGCTGAAAGCCCATTATCCGGCTGAGTTCCTGGCAGCGGTGATGTCTTCGGAAATGCAGAATACAGATAACGTGGTATTCCTGATTGATGACTGCCGCAAGAATAATCTGGAAGTATTACCACCATCCGTCAATATGTCGATCTACCAGTTCCATGCTACTGATGAAAAAACCATTGTCTATGGCCTAGGAGCGATTAAAGGCGTTGGTGAAGCGGCTATGCAGTCGGTAATTGAATCCCGTCAGAAAGAAGGTCCCTATAAAGACCTGTTTGACTTCTGCCATCGTATTGACCTGAAAAAAATCAATAAACGGACTTTGGAAGCCTTGATTCGTGCCGGTGCTTTGGATTGCTTGGGCATCGAGCGTGCTGACCTGATGGCACAACTCCCTGAAGCGGTACAGGCTGCGGATCAGGCTCGCCAAAACCGTGAAACTGGTATTATGGATCTGTTTGGTGAAGTTGAAGAAGTTCAACGCAAACCTTCTAAGCCAGTCAAACCGTGGTCCGATGAAGTCCGCCTTAAAGGCGAAAAAGATACGCTTGGTCTATATCTGACTGGTCACCCGATTGATGTTTACCGTAATGAGCTGAAAGCTTTTGTACCGTGTCAGATCAATGAACTGACCCCAACCCGCCGTGGTGTGACGACAGTATTTGCAGGTCTGGTAGTGGATGTAGCCAACTTCCCGAACCGGATGATGGTGACGCTGGATGATGGTACGGCACGGATTGAAGTATCCACCAATCATGAACGTTTTAACCGCTTTAAAGACATCGTTCAGGTGGATCAAGTGGTGGTAATTGAAGGCGAAATTTATGAGCGCGAAGGTTTTGACCGTCCAATGGGTCGTCTGACTAAAGCCTTTAGCCTGAACGAAATCCGCCAGAAACGAGCCAATAGCATCAAGATTACTCTGCAAGCGGAACATTACAGTAAAACCCTCAGCCGTGATCTGCAACAGATTCTCATGCCATATACCAATGTGGATATGAGTACGCATATTCCAGTCATTCTTTATCTGGATTATGACTATGCAACGACTGAGCTGCATCTGGGCCTGAACTGGAAAGTTGCTCCGCTGGATGAGCTGCTGGTCAAATTACGGGACTACTTTGGTAAAGCTGCCTTGCATATTGAATATCAGGTTAAATCTAAAGCTGCCCGTGCGGTATCTTATGAAGAGGCCAAGCCGGTTGAAGTGCCGCCTCCCCCTGCAGATATGAGTATGGATGATGCCCTGGCGCAATATGAAGCCGAGTCTCAGCCGCAATATTCATAAATTCTGACCTTTAAAATATTTATATTGGAATCATCATGAGTCAAATTGACAATGCTGCTGTTTCAGCACATCTCTCCCATGTGCGTATTGTCATGGTCAATACCACTTTACCTGCCAATATCGGCAGTGCCTTACGTGCCATGAAAACCATGGGCTTGTCCAAGCTGGTTCTGGTGGCACCAAAAACCTATCCGCATCCGGATATCGACGCGCTGGCTGCGGGTGCAACTGATCTGATCGAGCAGATCGAGATTGTCGAAACCCTTGAAGATGCCATTAAAGACTGCCAGATTGTATTCGGTACCAGCGCACGCAGCCGTACCATTCCCTGGCCTCTTCTGGATGTGCGTCCTGCGGCTGAAAAAGCGCTGTCTGCGGTCGTGCAAGAGCAACAGGAAATTGCGATTCTGTTTGGTCGTGAAGACCGTGGCCTGACCAATGAAGAACTGGCAATGGCAAATTATCACCTCACTATTCCAGTGAATACCGACTACGGTGTACTCAATGTCGCACAAGCAATTCAGGTCATCTGCTATGAACTGCGTATGGCTGCATTGGATCAGGTAGAACATCCACGTGATGCTAAAGCCACCATGCAGGTCATTGATGGCATTGAAATGGAATGGGATGAACCGCTGGTGAATCATGAACAGATGGAACAGTTCTATCCACATTTAGAAAAAATGCTGGCAGAAATTGAGTTTATGGATCCTAAAAATCCACGATTGCTACCTTTACGCTTGCGTCGCCTATTTGGACGTATACAATTAGATCGTATGGAATATCATTTACTCCGTGGTATTTTCAGCCGGGTTCAGGCCTTGAATAATGGCACCTGGAAGAAATCTTCACACACTACCCAACAGGACAAGGATCAAATCTAATGTTTAAACAGCTCAAAGAGGATATACAGGCTGTCTTCGCGCGCGATCCTGCTGCACGCAACACCCTGGAAGTCTTGACCACATATCCTGGTATTCATGCGCTGATGATGCATCGTGTGGCACATGAACTGTGGAACAAAGACTGTAAAGGCACAGCACGTGCTTTATCCTCATTCAGCCGTTTTGCTACAGGAATTGAAATCCATCCGGGTGCCAAGATTGGCCGCCGTTTCTTTATTGACCATGGTATGGGTGTGGTGATTGGTGAGACAGCTGAAATTGGTGATGATGTTACTCTTTATCACGGTGTGACCTTGGGTGGTACGACCTGGAATAAAGGCAAACGTCATCCAACCCTGGAAGATGGTGTGGTTGTGGGCGCTGGCGCAAAAATTCTCGGTCCGTTCACAGTTGGTAAAAATGCCAAGGTCGGTTCCAATGCTGTTGTAACCAAAGCCGTACCGGCCAATACCACAGCGGTCGGTAACCCTGCGCGGTTTATTACCAAAGATCAGCCGAAAGATGAAGCTGAAGCACGTCGTCGCGATTATGCAGAAAGTATTGGTTTCCAGCCATATGCAACGACACAAGATCAGTCTGATCCGATTATTGAAGGTATGCGGGTTCTACTTGACCGTATTCAGCAAAATGAAAAACGCATGAATATGCTTTGTAACCGTTTATCTATGCTTGACCCTACTTTCAAGAAAAACCAGCTGAATGAACATCCGCTCAGCAAGGAAGATCTAAAGATTCTGGAAGAAGCTCGCCGTGAGTGCGAAGCACAGACTTCTCAGTCTAAGGCCTGATCAAAAACGGTAACACGCCGTAACTTGCATGTTCGTTACAGTTTTCTTAGACTGACGAACATGCAATCTCACAATTTTTCAAAATAACATAAATGGATGTATACCATGACATTTAAGCCTTTGGCACTTGCCTGCTTCGCAGCGCTGGCATTGACCGCATGTTCAACTCCATCTTCAAAGCAAGACACACCTAAAAATGCAATGGTGTTCGCTGAGCCGGAACTGACCCCACCCTTTTATGCATTAAATCCATTCAATTATAACGAACCACCTCCATTTGAAGTGCACTTACAGAAAGCTGCTGCTGCGCCTGTCACCAAAATGGTGGTGAACCGTGCTGATAACCCATCAGAAAAAATTACCCTTGATGTGAATCGTCTGATCATTCCAACAGTAAACAGCAATACGCGTTCTATGCGTTATGCGACTTTAGCTGGGCCGAATGAAATTGATATCACTGAGATTGATGATTTCTTGCAATTAGTTGAAGGTAAGGCACGACACTATCCACCACGTTTCAGCGACCGTCAGGAACGTAGAGGCTTTGAACTGAAACTGAAACGTGTCACTCAGGAACTCGATACTTTAGCTGCCAACAATAATGCCTCTTTCGATATTTTAATGCGTGCATTTAAAGCCAGCGTTATGGCGCGTAACCTGGACCTAGGTTCAGTCTATACTACTAAATCATTGGCTTATGCACAGCGTATTCTGAAATTGAACCAGGATGATGCTGAAGCCAACTTCTGGTTCGGTTTTGGTCTGTCTGAGGGTGGCGGTCAGCGTGAAGCAATTCCATATCTGGAAAAAGCTATGAAAGCTGGTGTTCAGGAAGCCTACTTATCTGCGGCAAACAACTACATTGCCATGGAAAATAAAAAGAATGCAGTTCAGGTGCTGAAAAATTACAAGGTGAAATACCCACAAGAAGCACAAGTAGCAGACCAGCTGATTCAGGAAATTGAAAAGCAAGGTCGCTGGAATGTATGGCAAGTGCTGACACCCAAAAATTAAAGTGAAAATGGTCGTGATCTGAGTTACAAAATAGACTGCTTCGGCAGTCTTTTTTCTGATAAAAATAAGTAAAATACAAAACATTATTTCAATATTTAACTGAGCATTCAGATTTCATATGCACTATAAAATGAATAAAGCATTCGTCCTCTGTTCACTCTTATTCACCACAGTTCTGACCGGCTGTCAGGTGGTCAGTGTGAAAGAACAAGCCTTCAATGTCACCATCAGTAATGAACGTGACAGCATTTTAACCAGAGATAAACTGAGTGAAGCCAGCCTGGATGTTCTGTCCATGACTGGGCGTGAAGCACGCATCTGTACTGAACAACCCCAGGAATGCGTAGAGGCGCTCAAGGAGATCCCGCAGATTCTGGACGAACAGCTTCTGTCTACTGCCAGTGAGTTATATCTGGCCAAATCGCTGCAATTGGGTAAAGGTTCAGAATGCAAAAGCAGCGTTCTGACCAAGACCCAGTCTGAAGAAAAAAAGCAGCTACAAAAACAGAATATCCAGAAATGCCAAGATCAGCAGCTGGCGATGCTGGACCAAAGTATTCGTTATAGCTATGCCTATCTGTTCAAAACCCAGCGTGCGCCACAAGATCGTATCTTTGACAACCGTCAGGTACAGATTCGTGACTTTTATAACCTGGCGATCTCGCATTTGATCCATGTTTATTCCGAGCGTCATCAGGCCAAAGAAGGCAGCCGCAAGATTCAGGTCGGCAACAGCATTTACACAGTAGATTTTGAAAACTATCCTGAAATCAAAGACCAGCCTTTTGAGAAGCTCATGTCGACCTATAACATGAATTTCTCTGGTCTACGTTCAATTACCCGTCGAGACGGTTTTGGTTCGGAATTTGTAGTGGTCCTTCCCGAAGAAAAACGTATCACACCAAATAAAAAATATATTGTCGATCCACTGAATTTCAAATATGCAGAAGGCAGCAATCCGAATATTCATTCGGCGCGTTATCTGGCCACTACTATTACCGCAGTTCCTAAATCTGCGACCAGTATTGATCAGATTATTAACGGTCCGGAATTCCAGCTCAAACTGCATGATCCTTACAAACATGAAAAAGTAACTGTTGCAGGTAAACAATATGCGCTGGCTGCAAATTTCTCGGCACCCTATGGCCTATGGCTGGCTGAAAATAACTTAGGACGTGCTGCCTATCTGGTGCTGATTGACCGGGATGACAACCTGATCATGCCGCATCTTTATATGCTTGAACCCTACAATCCGAAGAAAAAAGTGATTGTCCTGATCCATGGCCTAGCCAGTAGTCCTGAAGCCTGGATTCGTCTGACCAACGACATTATGGGTGATCCGGTATTAAGGGAAAATTTCCAGGTCTGGCAGGTATTTTATTCTACCAATATGCCGATTCTGGAAAGCCGTTTTCAAATTAATGCCCTGGTTCAGCAAGGCTTTGCCCGGGTTGCGAACAATGCACCAGCCAAAAAAGATGCGGTACTGGTCGGACATAGTATGGGAGGCGTGATTGCCCGTTTAATGGTCAGTCAGGCTGATATTACTCAAGATGCATTCAAGCTGGTACAAAATACCCGCATTGCACAATTTAAGGATAACCCGCTCTTTAAAGCACGCCTGCAAATGCAACCTATTCCGAATTTCACCCGGGCCATTTTCTTAGCGACACCGCATCGTGGGACGGAATATGCCGATCGCTGGCATACTAAACTGGCCCGTAAAATTATCCGCATACCAGGCGCATTTTTGGGTGCCTTTGCCGATACCTTACAAGGCGAAATCGGATTAAAGGACTTTGTCAAAGAACTGGGACATGACCTGATTCAGAATGGTCCAAGCGATCTGAGTGAAAATTCGAAATTTACTGCATTAACTAAGGATATTCAGCCTTCTAAAAATATCAAATTTCATTCTATTATCGGCAATACCGTAGATACGCAAGATACCAAGCTCATGAGCGATGATATCGTTTCATACGAAAGTGCTTACTTGGAAGGTGCTGTATCTAGCAAAGTCATTAAGGGTGGCCACTCGATTCAGGAAACGCCTGAAGCTGTACTCGAGTTACGTCGTATCTTGAGGTTGCACCTGACTGAACTCGGTTTATATCAGCCGCAAAAAGTACTGAAATAAGTATAAAAAACCGAAGTTAAAACTTCGGTTTTTTATTTTCTCTCTTGCGAAATAGCTATAAATCTAAAGTTACTTAATTTAAGAGCATGTAAATTGATAAGCACTTCTAAGAGATGATAAAGATAGTTAGGCAATCAAATTACTTTTTTATGATATATATGAAATATAATTTTTTTATATATAAAAGGATATTTCTTGAGCAGGATACTTTATCTGTGCTATCAATAGTTTAACCATTCGATACAATCTACAGTATCAGTAGTTAAACGACTTTATTTGCTTAGTAATGGTATTTTATGAAATTAGCTGGCTCTAAACAGATTAGCCATGAAAAAGTAAATGAGCTGATTGCACATGGACTGAACTATGTGTATTTCAGAAAAGAACTCGAGCCAATCTATCGCCAGCAATACCGTGACGAAGCTGCTTATGAATTTCGTTTTCGGGGCAGCATTATTCTGGTTCTGTATTTTGTGCTCAGTTACGGGATTTTTCAGACCATTTCAATCGATGAAAAACTGATTCATTGGCTTTCTCTGTATGCCTGGGTTGGGGTAATTACCATCGCAGTTTGGTTAATGTCGTTTAGCAAGCCGTTTAATCGTTTTTTTGACCTGTATACCACGTTAGGTGCGACCAGTGCGGTCGCGATTTCTTTTGTGATTATTCCCGTGATTGGCCAGGATATTGATAATGTGACGCCCTGCTGCACGTGGCCATGATGTATGTAGTCGTCATTAACTATAGCTTTGTCGGTATGCGCTTTTATTCAGCACTCATTGCGGGTTGGGGCGGTGGACTGATTGGTTATCTGGTCACGGTTTCTCTCAACTACGATATTGACTGGACCTTCTTACATCGTACCTATACGTTTAGCAGTCTCCTTGGGATGATTATTGCCTATGCGATTGACCGTCAGCATCGTGAGAACTATTTGCAAAATTGTATTATCGAACTGCATAAAGAGGAACTGACCCAACAGGCACAAGAACTGGAACGGCTGACCCAACTTGATGCGCTCACTGGCCTGGCCAATCGACGTTATCTGACAGAATATCTGGACACACAATGGCGCCACGCACTACGACATCAAGCGCCTTTGAGTATTATGATGGTGGATATCGATTATTTTAAAAACTATAACGACCATTTTGGACATATTGCCGGTGACACATGTCTACAATTGGTAGCCCAACAGTTACAAGGCATTTCTTCCCGCAGTATGGAACTGGCAGCACGTTATGGTGGAGAAGAATTTTTACTGGTCTATCCTTATATCGATGAAGTAGAAATACAGAAAATTGCCCAGGAGCTGATCCAACGCATCAATGCTTTGCAGCTGTTCCATCCTGCCAGTCAGGTCTCGGGTCATGTCACGGTGAGTATTGGCTGTGCCAGTATCAAGCCTCAGGAAAATGATCGCCTGGCTGATTTTATTGCTCAGGCTGATGAAGCGCTGTATGCTGCAAAAGCAGAGGGCCGTAATCGTTTTAAGATCGCTCCGCATCAATCAAAAAACAATGCATATATGATTTAGACCTGACTCCGATCCATATTTTTTGTGTTTAAAACCGGCAGTTTTTCAATAGACTCGACAGAAGTCATCGAATCCATTTCTTTCTAAAAATTAATTTTGCTAGACTTAGCTCAATACACATTTTGCATGGCTGTTTTGATGTTTTCTGCTTTGGTAAATGAATAGCGACTATATTGCCTTCAGCTCATCAGCCTTAACCAGTCTGCCCATTATTTTTTAAAGGATTTCTTCTTAATGACCAGTTCAGAACTCATGACTGATCTTTCTACCCTAACACCTATGATGCAGCAATACATGTCTGTAAAGATGCAGCATCCGCATTCATTGATGTTCTATCGCATGGGTGATTTCTACGAACTGTTCTTTGAAGATGCCCATAAAGCAGCCAAAATTCTTGGCATTACCCTGACCCATCGCGGCAAGGCCAATGGTCAGCCGATTCCAATGGCAGGTGTGCCTTTCCATGCGGCAGAAGGATATTTGGCCCGTCTGGTAAAAAAAGGCGAAACGGTAGTAATCTGCGAGCAGATCGGTGAAGTTACAGGTAAAGGTCCGGTTGAACGTGGTGTGGTTCGGATTATTACTCCAGGAACATTAACCGATGATGCCCTGCTGGGTGCACATCAAACTTCTAATCTGGTTGCGCTATGCATTCAGCAAAATAAAATTGGTATCGCTTTACTGGATTTAAGTGCCGGTATTTTCAAAGTTCAACAAATTGATTATGACCTGAACCAACTGGCAATTGAGCTGGCACGTCTGATGCCAAGCGAAATTGTCGTGGACGAAAATCTGCAAGAGCAGGATCTGGTTGAACATTTGAAACGCCAACTGGATGTTCCGGTCAGCAAACGCCCAAATGTCGACTTTAACCTGAACAATGCCCAAAAGACTTTATGTGACCAGTTTGCTGTGAGTACACTGGCAGGTTTTGGGATTGATCATCTGCCACTCGCCAAAGCCGCAGCGGCTGCATTGATTCACTATGCCAAAGAAACCCAGAAAACTGCGCTGCCGCATATTCGTACCATTCAGCTAGAACAAAGTTCAGACTTTATTGCGCTAGATCCAGTGACTAGACGCAATTTAGAGTTGATTGAACCATTATTTGAACATGGTACTTCGCTGTTCCAGTTAATCAATGATTGTCAGACAGCAATGGGTGGCCGCCTGCTGAGTCGCACCTTGATGCAGCCCTTACGCGATACTGCCATTCTAGATGAGCGTCTGGATGCTACTCAAGTATTATTAGACGGCTTTCATGAATCGCCAGTACGTCTGATCTTAAAAGAAATCAGTGATATTGAACGTGTATTAAGCCGTATTGCATTGGGCAGTGCACGTCCACGGGATCTGGTTCAGCTGCGTCAGGCCTGTGCTCAGATCCCGTTCCTGCGTCATGCACTACAACCGATGGTCAGCCAGCAGCAGTCCAAATTACTCATTCGACTGAATGAAGAACTTGGTGATTTCCATGGTCTGCATGAACGTTTGATGTCAGCCATTGTGGAAAATCCACCAGTTCTGTTACGTGATGGGAATGTTATTGCCGAAGGCTTCGATGCAGAACTGGATGAGTTACGCAAAATTCGCGATCATGCCGGGCAATTCCTGATTGATCTGGAAATCAAGGAACGTGAGCAGAGTGGCATTCCAACCCTGAAAATCGGCTATAACCGTGTCAGTGGCTACTATATTGAATTGACCCGTGCACAGGCTGAACAGGCACCAGAACATTATATTCGTCGCCAGACCTTAAAAAATGCTGAACGTTACATTACGCCAGAGCTGAAAGCCTTTGAAGATAAAGTCCTTTCCAGCGAATCCCGTGCACTGGCACGTGAAAAATTGCTCTTTGAAATGCTGCTGGATGAATTGCGTAAGGACATTGGCAACCTGCAAATGATGAGCAGTGCCATCGCACAGATCGACCTGCTGTGTAACTTTGCGCATCAGGCACGCCTACGCAACTGGTCACGCCCGAAATATAGTCCGGAAATTGGCTTGAAAATCCAGGCAGGCCGTCATCCTGTTGTGGAAGCTTTAAGCAAAACTGCCTTCACTCCAAATGATACACAACTCGATTATCAGCACCGGATGGCCATTATCACCGGTCCAAACATGGGCGGTAAATCTACCTTTATGCGTCAGACTGCACTGATTGCCCTGCTGGCCTATTGTGGTAGCTATGTTCCGGCGCAGGCTGTAACCTTGGGGCCAATTGACCGCATTTTTACTCGGATCGGTTCGGCAGATGACCTGTCTACAGGTAAATCCACCTTCATGGTAGAAATGACCGAAACTTCACAGATTCTGCATCATGCGACTAGTCAATCACTCGTGCTGATGGATGAAGTCGGTCGTGGTACCAGCACTTATGATGGTCTGTCCCTAGCTTGGGCATGCGTACTTGATCTCACCCGACGTATTCAATGTTTATGTCTGTTTGCTACGCATTATTTTGAGTTAACTGAACTGGCCAGCGAATCAGGTATTGATAACTATCATGTGACTGCCCGTGAAGTGAATGGTAACCTGATTTTGCTGCATAAAGTGCAACAAGGTCCAGCCAGCCAGAGTCATGGCCTACAGGTCGCCAAACTTGCCGGTATTCCAGCAAGCGTAATCCGGGAAGCACAAAACCGACTGCGTATTCTGGAAAAGCAGCATCACACCAAGCCTCAAAGTCCACAACCTGATCTGTTTGCGATTGAACAGGTCGAAACAGTCGTTGAGCAGATTATTGAGGTGGAAAAACCATCAGCTGCACTTGAACTGCTGGAAGACATTGATGTCGACAGCCTCAGTCCGCGTGAAGCCTTACAGCAGCTTTATGCACTGAAAGATCTACTGAAACTACCAGGCTAAACTCTTCAACCGCTTCATTCAGTATGAGGCGGTTTTGTTTTAGGTAGCTATAATCTCTGAATTTGATATCTGTATCGGTTTTTTTGCAAAAATAACAGCCCTATATATAACAAATATCAATAAAAGGAATTGTTAGTTGCTGCGGTTTTTGCCTAAAATACACATTAGTTATTAGAACCATATTTTTTAGGTAGCTGTCGCCATGACCTTCGTTGTCACTGAAAATTGTATTAAATGTAAATATCAAGACTGTGTTGAAGTTTGCCCTGTAGATTGTTTCTATGAAGGTCCGAACTTCCTTGTAATTAACCCGGACGAATGTATCGACTGCGCGTTATGTGAACCAGAATGTCCTGCAAATGCAATTTTCTCTGAAGATGAGTTACCTGAGGGTCAGGAGGTATTCATCGAATTGAATGCTGAGCTGTCTCAAAAATGGCCGAATATCACCCAAATTGGTGATCAGCCAGCTGACCGTGAAGAATGGAACGGTAAGGCAGATAAACTGCAATATCTTGAAAAGTAATTTTCAAACCTCCAAAAAAGATCAGCATAGTCTGGTCTTTTTTTGTACCTGATGCACACATTTCATTGCAATTTATCCTGAATTCCTTCGCAAAAGTGGACTAAAATAGCGCTATTTTATAAATACCTGATTTCTAATAATGAAGCATTTTTACAAGGGATTATTGGGTCTCAGCATGATCCCTTTTGTCATGGTGGGCTGTACCACTGCGACAAAGAAACCAATGACCTTGCCAGATGGAAAACGGATTTACATTCCTCAGGAACAGGTTAAGGTTGACCGTAAGGTGCTGCCTAAGAGTATTCCTTTTGCCTATACCAACTGGGCAGCCGTAGCAAATAACCTCTCTCGTGTACGCGAGTATGAAGTATTTTTAGAACGTAATTCGGTAGGCAATATCATTCCAAGTTTTGAATTGATGCGTACTGCACGTGACTGGTCGCGTTGTGGTGGACCGCAGTATATGGTGCCAAGCCGTGAGCTGTGGAGCAATCAGTTGCCAACGTTACGTGTATTTAAATATCTGGTTGCAGCCAATGTCCTCAATGATTTCGAAGTAACCTCAGTTTATCGTGATCTGCCACTCAATAAATGTGCTGGTGGTGCTAACTCTTCACGTCACTTGTATAACTCTGCGATTGATTTCCGTATTGGCCCGGAATTTCCGCAGCCTGAAGATTATGCCTATATTGAGAATACCAAGTTCAAACTTTGCCAGTTCTGGATACAGCATGGTCAAAGCCTGAATATGGGCTTAGGTCTATATGCTTCAGGTCAGATCCATATTGATACCCAAGGTTACCGCACCTGGGGCCCGGATTTAAGCCGTAGATCTTCAATGTGTAATTACTAAGTCATTCCACCTACAATACAGAATCTGTAAATCGTTCTGTATTGTTCATTTTCAAAGCAAATATAAAACAATAAATTGCGCTCCACTGCGAAAGGTTTAAAATGCCTGCATCGCAACAAAGGTGCTCAAGCTATGCAACAAATGTGGACAGATCTCGACAATTATATTGATTCACATTTAATCCCAGATGATCCTATTCTGAAACAGACTCTTGAAAATACAGCTGCGCATGGATTTCCTGATCATCTGGCGGTAGCTGCCAATCAGGGCATGCTGTTACAGATGCTGATTCAGATGAATGGCTGCAAGCGTGTACTTGAACTCGGAACTTTTGCTGCATATAGCACCATGTGGCTGGCACGTGCCCTGCCTGAAGATGGTTATATCCTGACTATTGAAGGTCGTGATACGCATGCCGCGATGGGTCAGGAAAATATCGAGCGTGCCAACCTCAAACAGACAGTCGAACTTAAATGTGGCCGTGCCGCAGATATTCTAAAAGCCCTACCAGAAGATACAGAACCGTTCGATTTTATCTTTATTGATGCGGATAAACAGAGCTATCCTGAATATCTGGAGCTCAGCCTGAAACTATCTCGTTCAGGTACAGTAATCTTTTTAGACAATGTTATTCGTGCTGGGGCAATTATTGATTTGGACAATAATAAGCCAAGTATTGAAGGTATTCGCAGCATGTTTGAAGCAATGCAGAATCACCCGCGCCTACTTTCCAGTACTGCTCTACAGACCGTGGGCAGCAAAGGTCATGACGGTTTTGCACTGGCTATTGTCAAATAACAGTCTGAGAGCAAAAAACACCCAATAAAGTATTTTAAATATATAACAATAACTTATGGAATGTAACCACAGAGTTATCCACAATATATGAGGATAACTCTGATTATTTTTAAATCAAACTGTAACAATTTCCAACTTCAAGCTTTTTAATTTCGTGGAATTGTTATTTTAACTTTATAACGCTTTTTCCAATATTTTCCTTTACTTGGCAACCAGAAGCGGTACTTTGGAATTGCGGAAGATGGTGGTCGCGATACTACCCAGGAAGAACTGGTGGATTTTGCTGTGACTGAATGCACCCAGCACAATCAGCTGAATTCCCTGCTCCTGCTGATAAGACAGAATGTTCTCTGCCACATCACCATAGCGGTATTCAGGAACAACATCCAGTCCAGCTTCTTTCAGATAATTTAACGGTTCATTCAGGATTTCAGCATGATCTCCGACATACAACAAATGACACTGTAGCAGTTTCAGCAAATCACTTTCTGCAATGCGTCTCATCATCTGGATACAGGTTGGTGAATATTCGTAGGCAAAGATAAAGCGTGTTGGCGGTTTAAAGTTTTCACCCACTGTCATCACCGTACAATTGGCACCACGGATAAAGTTTTCCACATTGGTGCCCATCGGCTTGTTTTTCTCAGCAGAGCGTTCACCCAAACGTCCAATAACGACAATATCATCAGGTCTGAGTAACTGAAAGCTTTGTTCCAGGAAATCCCCTTTTTCCTGAATATGGATGGTGTTGATATTGTGTTTTTCTTTGATCTGGTCAGAAATGTGTCGCAGCAGATTATTGCTATAGTCTAAAGCCAGTTCACTCTGTTTCTGTTCAAGCTCGGCCAGTTCTTTTAGTAGCATGGCATTGCTTTCAAAACCAATCACACCACTAATTTCCCCCAAATGATAACTTGCAGGGTAATAATCCAAAACTTGCAATAACACCAGCTCGCGATGGGTCTGCTTGGCAATCCATGCAGCCGCTTCTGCGAGGGCATTAATGCATGGAGAAGAATCAATGCAGGCAATGACACGTTTCATGTTTAGCCTCTCTCATTATAATAAAAGTTCTTAGATATTTTTAAGTTAGCATAGCCTTCGGCAAATGTGCAGCAAATTCTGTAGCACAGGATTTGAATTATGTTATTTTTTATGTGACGTTCTAGTGGCTTATACATTTTTGAACTACTCGAACAATCCTTGTATCGTCTGAAACTCTAAACATGTATTAATCCCGGTAGCGAATCAGTTTGGCCGGATTACCTGCAACGATCATGCGTTCATCCAAATCTTTGGTTACCATACTATTCATACCAACAATGGCCTGATCCGCAATTTTCACTCCGTCTTTAATACCGACATGAGCACCAAGCCAGACATCACGGCCAATTTCAATCCCTTTGGAACGCACCGGCTGTTTATAAATGGGCTGTTCCAGTTCCATCCCATGATCAAAAGCGTACAGGTGACAATAGGCTGCCATACGCACCTGATCATGTAACTTAATTCCTACCCGTCCACCATCCAGAATACAGTGGTGATTAATCGCAACTTCATTGCCAATTTCTAGTGGCCCATGCAAGGTACAGTCCGCTGCGATAAAGCTATGATCACCAATCACTATTTTTCGGCCCGGTTCAGCGAAGATATGGGCCAGTGGTGAAATAAAGCAGTTCTCCCCAATCTCAACTGTTTCCATTTCACGCAGATAGTCCTGATATTCGCGCTGCCACTGTTCTGCCCAGCCCCGGTTTTTAGGCTTGAGTGACCAGTATAGCCACGGCATATAATTAAGACGATGCTTATGCTGCTCGCGGTATTTCAGTAGAGGGTCCTGCTGCTCAGTCATCTTGGGGCTCATCTATAATTTTTAAGGCTTCACGTCCGCGGCTGATATCCTGAATCTTCAAAGCAAATGGCTCAATCTGATGTTTCTGCATTTGCGCAATAACCTCGACGCCTTCTGCGGTATAATCTTCCTGATAGTCAATCTGTTGCTGATTCAGCTCATACTGAAAAATAGCCCATTCACTAAAATTACAGCGAAAGAATACCTTTTTCTTTTCAATCAGTTCAATCTTTTCAGCTAAGATTAGGCATTGCCCCGCACAGCCCCCATAAGCACGAACCAAACCACCCGTACCTAGCTTGATTCCTCCATACCAGCGATTCACTAGCACCAATACATTGGTCAGCTCATTGCCTTCAATGGTCGCTAAAATCGGTCGACCTGCGGTGCCAGAAGGCTCGCCATCATCATTAAAACGCACATTATGTCCAATTTTCCATGCCCAGCACTGATGCGTCGTGGTGGTATCACGATAAGCTTCCAGAAAATCCTTTATCTCCTGTTCGGATTCCACCGGCGTAGCAAAGGCCTGAAAGCGGCTCTTCTTGATCTCTTCTTCAAAACTGACAAGGCTGGCAATAGTAAAAGACATTGGATTCAAACAATAACATCACTGTGTTGCAGTATAACGTGTTTGCTGGCACAAACAAAAAAGCCCCTATACATAGAGGCTTGATTTTGTACAACTACTATGAAGGATTAGCGTTCGCGTAATGCTTCTTTAGCCTTATTAAACGGTTTAACCAAATAATCCAGTACGGTTTTTTCACCCGTACGGATATCCACGGTTGCTACCATACCCGGCGTGATATTAAATTCCTGTCCGGCTTTATTGGTCAGCTTGTCATTTTCGGTACGGATATACACACGATAGTAAAATTGGTCCTGTTTGACTTCATCACGTAGAGTATCGGGGGAAATCACAGTGACTTTACCTTTCAGGCCGCCATAAATCGAGTAATCATAAGCGGTAATTTTGACCAGCGCTTCCTGATCCGGACGGATAAAGGCAATATCACGTGGTGAAATACGTGCCTCGACCAGCAATTTTTCATCCAGCGGTACAATCGTCATCAACTTGCCGTTTTGTGGAATGACGCCTCCCAAGGTCATGACATCAATTTCCTTCACCACGCCACGTACTGGCGATTTGAAAATAGTCCGGTTCAGCGTATCGGATTTACCACGTACCACCTGTTGCTGAGTTTCCACATCAGTATTAGCTTTGGCAAGTTCTTCACGCGCTTTCACAAAATACTGGTTCCGCACATCATTCATCTGGTTTTGCAGGTCATTGGCTTCACGCTTTAAACGCAGAACTTCCACTTCGCTTGCAGCACCTTTTGCAACTAATGGTTCAGTCATCGCCAGTTCTTGCTGTACCAGTATCAATGCCTGCTGTAACCCTGCTAAAGATTGTTCCAGATTAGCACGACGCGATTTATATAATGCAGTTTCCTCTGCCACCAGTTTTGGCTCTTTGAGTACCTCTGGCGGGAAGGACAACGGCGCACCAGTGACTTCAGCACGTAAGCGTGCCGCAGTTGCACGCGAAGAAATTAACAGAGAAGCCGATTCACCCACATTGGATTCAAAACGGGTGGGATCCAGCTGCGCCAATACCTGACCCTGCTCGACAATTTCACCTTCTTTGACGTTCAGTTTGGTGAGGATACCACCTTCCAGAGACTGAATAACCTGTTCCTTGGAAGAGGGAATCACTTTACCGGTGCCTGTCGAAACTTCTTCCAGCTTGAACAACCATGCCCATGTCAGCAGAATCAGTAAGCCTATGCCAATGATCCAGATGATCACACTTGATTTTGGCAAAGGTGGTTCCTGAAAGCTGACTTTGGTTGAACGCTTGATTTCCTGTTTTGCACTCATGCGCTTGCTCCCGTAACACGCTTCGCTCCACCTTGTGATTGATTCAGGATCTGGTCCCGCGGACCATCCATCACAATCTTGCCGTCATTTACGACAATGATGCGATCTACCAATTCAAGTACCGCACGACGATGGGTAGCCACCACCATGGTTCGGCCAATCAGATAAGTTTTTAAATTATCAATCAGCTGTTTCTCAGAAACATCATCAATGGCAGCAGTGGGTTCATCCAGCAATAAAATTCGTGGTTGGCGAATCAGTAAACGAGAAAGTAACAAGGCTTGACGCTGACCACCAGAGAAGCCCACACCACCTTCGAGAATGATATGGTCCAGGCCTTCTTTCTTTTCCTGAACAAAGCCCAATGCACCTGTGAGTTGCAAAGCTTCCAGAATCTGCTGATCCGTAGCGAGCGGTGCACCCAAAGTCAGGTTTTCACGGATACTGCCGTAAAAGAGTTGTGAATTCTGATTAAGTAAGCCCATATCACGGCGTACATCTGAAGGATCTATCAGGGTCAGATCAATCCCATCAAGTTTGACCTTGCCTTGTGCTGGAGTTTGCATACCCGACAACAGTTGTAAAAGAGTCGATTTACCAGCACCGTTACGGCCCAGAATTGCAATTTTTTCACCGGGCTTGATTTCGAGTTTTGGAATGACCAGACTCGGTTTGGGATCATCATCGCCATATTTGAACACCACGCCACTCAAGTCATAATGACCATCCAATACAGGACGGTGAATCAGATGTGAATAGTCCGGCTGATCCACCGATTTTTTCATCAACTCATCCAGACCGCCCTTGGCAACTTTGGCTTGCTGTAAACGGCCCAAGACACCGGTGATTTGTGAAATGGGTGCGAGCATCCGTGATGATAAAATCGAACAGGCAACTAAAGCACCCGTGGTCATCTCACCATCCATTACCGCAAATGCACCGACCAAGACCACAATTGCAAAGGTGAGTCCCTGAATTTTTTGGGTCCATGCTGTCATTAAGCCAACAATTTTACGTTGCTGCATGCTGACATCGGCGGACACTTCATTCATATGGTTCCACTGGTTCTGGAAACGCGATTCAGCACGCAGTAGCTTGATGTCTTCAATTCCTTGTACTGCTTCCACCAGCAATGCATTACGGATTGCAGATTCACGCATTCCTAACTGTGCCAACTTGGCCAGTTTTTTCTGCGCCAGAATTCCCGGAAGAATCATGAGTGGTACTACCAGTAGCATGACCCAGAACAGGTTGCCGCCAATAATCCAGAAGATTCCCAGGAACAGGAAGAAGAATGGTAAATCTGCAATTGCCGTCACGGTAGTGGAAGTGACCAATTCACGCACACCTTCGAGTTCACGAATCTGTGAAATAAAAGTACCTGTAGATTTTGAACGCTCTTTATTTTTAATGCGTAAGGCATGACCAAAAACCTGGTCAGAAATACGTAAATCAGCGCGCTTGCCGATAATATCAGACAGATAGATCCGGGAGACGCGTAAGGTAAATTCGAAGATTGCCGCAATCAATACACCGCCTGCCAGTACCCATAAGGTCGGGATAGACTGTGAAGGAATGACCCGGTCATACACGTTCATGGAAAAGACAATGGTAGCCAGTGCGAGGATGTTCGCGATTAAAGAAGCAAACATCACATCGATATAACGCTTCCAGTCATTCAGGACAATTGACCAGAACCAGTTCTTTTCGAAAGGCTTGATATATTCATCGACCCGGGCATCGGGTACTGAAGACTCAGGACGTAAGATATAAAGGCTTTTAGCACCCTGCTTCAGATGTTCCAGGTTAAAAACCTGAGACAACCCCTGATCGCCACTGAGCTGTACACTAGCTTTGCCTTCACTATCAATGCGCTCGATGACACCCACTTCGCCATTTTCAAATTCTACCAATATTGGCAATTTCCATGGACTGAGCAGACTGGCATCAAACTTGTTTTTACGTACATTTAAACCGATCTGACGCGTGACAACTTTGAGCAGCTCGTCAACATCATGATGCTGGTTCCAGTCGAGTTGTAAGCGGATTCTTTCCTCAGATGGCTCGATACGATAATGCTTGGCGATATTAAGTATCGCCTGAAGCCACGGCTGATAATTTATTGTATTACTCATGGCTGTACTTCAAACCCCTGAATAGAAATACGGTTAAGGTCATAAAGATCGCGTGTACGACCAGTGACCTGAATGTACTGAACAATAGCGGTATAAATATCGTAACGCGCAGTTTCGATTTCTTGGGCTGCGCTGTGAATTGCCTGCTCTGCATTAAGCAGATCGACTACGGTTCGAGTACCGAGTTTATATTGTTCCTGATACAGCTCTCTGGTGCGCACAGTGGTTGCACGGCGCTGTGCCAGAATGTCCATTTGTCGCTGTTTATTTTCAATCTGTTCGCGAATCAAGCGGACCTGATCGACTACATCCAGATAGGCAGTATTGACCTGAGCACGTGCTGCTTCTTCAGCAAAACTGGCTGCACGGGTCTGTGATCTGGTCGCCCCACCTTGATAGAAATTACTGGTGGCTTCAATCATCACAGAGTTATAAAAGCCATCATCTTCATTATTATTCGGATTGCGACCATTAATGGCCTGACTCATACTCCCTTTGATATTAATGGTAGGATAAGTATTTAACCTGGCTTGCTCTTTTTGCGAACGTGCCACTTCCACGCCAGCATGTGCCAACATCAACGTCGGAATACTGGTAAATTCAGGCTCCTGGTAAAGTCCGGCCTGTTGAATCAGACTATCTGGAATTTCCCACTCTACATTGGATATATCAAAGCCGAGTAAAGTGCGCAGTTTTTGTTGATACTGACGTAACTGGGTTTGTTGCACAATCAGGTTATTCTCTGCAGCTTCCAGATTGGATTGGGCCTGAATCGGATCGGCCTGACTGCTGATCCCGGCTTTGGCTCGCAGATTGGCAATTTCCGCAATTCGTGCAATCCCTTGTTTCTGCTGCTCGGCAATCTTGGTGATTTCCTGATAGCGCTTGATATTGACAATGGCATCTGCCACTTCAAGTGCAATCTGATCCAGGCTGACTAGAACCCGTGCCTGCGCTTCGGCAAGCTTGGCTTCTTCAGTGGTTACGCTGGATTTTACCTTGCCAAAATCATATAGCATTTGGGTCGCATTCAGGGAAACTACCTGACGACCGCGTTCGCCCTTGGTTAAATCTGCTGTTCCAAATCCACCCGAAATCTGTGGATAGTATTGTGCCTTTGCCACATCAATATTGGCAGCCTGAGAGGACAGCGAAGATATACTTTGTGAAATCTCGGGACGACGCTGAACTGCTGTAAGTACAGCCTCCTTAAGATTAATTCGTCTGGGAATTCCCATGGCTGGAATATTATTCTGGGAACGAGTACCATTCTGAAAGCCGCCTACTTGGGGCAACTCCTGAACACGTGAGGTATTCAGCTGATAATTACTCAAATCCCGCAGATCAACCGTATGTGAGGATTTTACAGGTTCAGGGGAGAATAGTTTACTGACCCCTTGTTTGAATCCCTGAAAATATCCCTTTTCCGTATCTGCCGCATAAACCTGAGACATTTGCAAAGGCAATAAAAGGGCGATCAATACCCTTTTTTTTCCCTGTAAATTACCCCGAAGTTTATTATTTTTTTTTGCTTTCAATAGCATGATTATTGGTGTCGTTTTTAAACTAACTATATACCAAAAATATTTTAAAATTGATGATACTAAAATATTTTCGACGAAAAAATCCCACACAACAACGTTAAAGTTGACTGTGTGGGCTTGATTAAGGTAATAAAGCCGAATTACACGGTAAAGTCATCACCCAGATACACTTTTCTAACAGTTTCATTATTCAGGATTTCTTGTGGTGTACCTTCTGCAATCACTGCACCTTCACTGACAATATACGCATGCTCACAGATTGCCAAAGTTTCACGCACATTATGATCAGTAATTAATACCCCAATACCGCGATCTTTCAAGGTTGTGATAATGTCTTTAATATCTCCGACAGAAATCGGATCGACCCCGGCAAAAGGTTCATCAAGTAGCATGAATTTTGGATCAGCTGCCAGCGCACGGGCAATTTCCGCACGACGACGCTCACCACCAGAGACACTCATGCCCAGAGAATCTTTGATATGGGTAATCTTAAAGTCTGCCAGCAATTCTGCCAGGCGCTGCTGACGCTGGGCTTTGGTCAATTCCTTACGGGTTTCAAGAATCGCCATGATATTTTCAGCAATGGTCAGCTTCCGGAAAATAGAAGCTTCCTGCGGCAGATAACCAATCCCTTTGCGGGCACGTTCATGCATGGCCAAATCTGACAGATCCAGATCATCCAGATATATTTCACCTTTATCCATACGCACCAGACCAACCACCATATAGAAGCTGGTGGTCTTACCTGCACCATTCGGACCAAGTAAACCAACGATCTGACCACTTTCCATGCTGAAGGATACATCCTTCACCACCCAACGTTTACTATAGTTTTTCGCCAGATGTTTAATGGTTAAGGTTTGAACCTTTGATTCAGCCATTAGTCACGTGCTCCCGGGAAGGATTTAGAACTGGATGGTGGAATCACAATCTGTACACGACCTGAAGAGGAACCGGTTTTATTTGGCGTACCGACAGCTTCAATATCCCCCTTATTCATACTATATCGAAGCGTATTACCACGGATACTGGCTCCATCCTGTTCCAGGAAGGCATTACCTGTCAGGGTAATAATACCGGTATCAGCATTGTAGACAATCTTCTGTGCCTGACCTTTCGCGATTCCTTTAGCAGCATCGATTTGTTGCTGGAAACGTGCAGGACTGCCATTTGCTGTAATCGTGCTGATTTGCTTCTTGCTGTTCAGGTTTGCCACAATTGAGTTTGCCTGAAGTTTCATAGTCCCTTGCTCAATAATGACATTACCGGTATAAGTCGTGATACCGGTACGCTCATTAAAAGTTGCACGGTCAGCTACCAGCGAAATAGGCTGCTGGCGGTCTGAAGGAATTGCCAATGCTGCGAGTGAAGTAAACCCGAGCACAGCAGCAAGCGCAGTACGCTTCAGGAAAGTAGTCGTCATTTTAGGTTTAAGAATTTGGTTCATACTTTCCTCGAATATTAAAAAATTCGTATTGCCCGTCATTTAGATTTGCCTTCAAGCCCTGACTGATAAACTCAGCTTGTGGATTCGTTACTTCTACAGCTTTATCCGTTTCAATTTCTCGTGTTTTAGGGAAACCTGTTAACTCTTCTGTCTTGAACTGAAGCTGACCATCTTGCAGAATCTTGGTTGCTACCACCTGCTGAGAAAGGATCACTTTAGTATTATCCTCGTACCCATTCACAAGTTTGGCATAAAAAGTAGAATCTACTTTGCCATCCTTGTACATAGAAGCATTCATATTTTCCAGCTTCGAGGTTTTTTTCTGCATATCCTGCTCGAGTCGATCGACTTGAGCACGAACAGCCAGCTCACCTTTTTCATCGGTCTGCGTCAAATTAATATTTTCAGCCGTGGATTTCATACTGCGTGCAGCATCTACCTGAAGCTTATTGCCACTTCCACTGAAATAATAATAACCACCACTTATGGCTGCGAGAATAATCGCGGTTACGTATAAAACTTTAGTATCCATAAGCAGTGTACTTAATCCAGAACGTATAGTTGATTAATATGGCGCACGAGTAAACTTTTCAAGTAATTCTTGGTAAACACCTTTAGACATTAAAAGCATGTCACAGATCTCGCGCACTGCACCACGACCACCCATCGCCTGAGTCACCAGATCGGCACGACGACGTACTTCGACATGACCATTTGGAACTGTCACTTTCATGCCAGCAATCGCAAAAGCTGAGAGGTCAGGCCAGTCATCGCCCATATACAGGCAATCTTCAGGATCGATATTCAACTGAGCGCAAGCTTCTTTGAGGGCAACGCCTTTGTCTTCACGTCCCTGATAGACTAGGTCTACCCCTAAATCAGACATACGTTTTTGTACAATATTACTTTGACGTCCAGTGATGATAATCACTTTAATTCCAGCCTGCTGAACCAGCTTCATACCCAGACCATCACGAATATCAAAGGATTTGATCTCATCTCCCGTATTGGTCAGCGTAACAAAACCGTCACTTAGAATCCCATCAACATCAAGCACCAGTGCTTCAATATGACGTGCCTGCTCTAATAATACATAAGATGCCATCTATTAATTTACCCCAGCCTGAATCAGGTCATGCATACTAATTACACCAATGACTTTATTGGCATCATCAACAACTACAAATTGATTAATTTTATGTTCATTCATACGTTCCAGCGCTGCTACAGCACGTGCTTCCTGAGAAATCGTCAGAGGATTTTTGATCATCACTTCCTGGATCGGCAGATTGACATCAAAACCTTGCTGCTTATCAATCAATCGGCGCAAGTCCCCATCCGTGAAAATACCCAACAGAACATCATTTTGATCGACAATTGTGGTTAAACCTAGGCGTTTATTTGAAATTTCGTATAAAACTTGATTCATCGGTGTATCTGGTGACACTTTCGGCAGTTCTGCACCAGTATGCATCAGGTGTTTAACATGCAGTAATAAGCGTTTACCAAGTGCTCCGGCCGGATGTGAAAGGGCAAAATCGTCAGCAGTAAAACCACGTGCATCTAGCAGCGCTACAGCCAGAGCATCGCCTAACACCAGAGTCGCTGTAGTACTTGAAGTTGGTGCCAGACCCAGTGGACAAGCCTCTTGCAGATTACCCAAAGTTAAAGCGACATCGGCATTTTGTGGCATAGGGCCTTTGTCGTCACCACTAATGGTAATTAAAGGAATTTCCAGACGCTTGATCAGAGGCATCAGCATCATGATTTCATCACTTTTGCCTGAGTTTGAAATGGCAATCAGTACGTCACCCGGTACCAGCATCCCAAGATCACCATGCCCTGCCTCGCCCGGATGCATGAAGAATGAAGGCGTACCCGTAGATGCAAAAGTCGCGGCCATTTTGCGGCCAATATGCCCGGATTTCCCCATCCCGGTAATCACCAGACGCCCCTTACACTGCAGGATAATTTCACATGCCTGACTAAAACGCTCATCGATTTGGTCAGCTAAAATCTGTAATGCATGTTCTTCGATACGCAAGGTTTCAAGTGCAACTTTCTGGAAGTCTATTTGATTTGGCATATTTGGTGGGTTCAAAGTAGGTTTACCTTAACTCTATACAGAGTTGACTCAGTCTAGCAAAAAATAATTTTCGCAATTTTATCATATCTATGCAAATGTCAGGTTTCAAAATGTAGAGCTTTTCATAAAACTTAGACAGAATGTTTTGAAATTTTTTCTTCAATTAGCCTGTAATTGCTCCTATTTAAATCATGTAATTTAATAAAGAATTTATTTTTATATTTTGATTAGGCAATAAAAAACCCTAATCTTTCGATCAGGGTTTTTTGAATTTTGGAGCGGGAAACGAGACTCGAACTCGCGACCCCAACCTTGGCAAGGTTGTGCTCTACCAACTGAGCTATTCCCGCAATATGGGAGTGAATTATAGAGAGTTTCTGCTAACTGTCAACTCTCTATTGATTCAACTGCCGAATTAATCAGCACGACGCCATACAGTTCCTTGACGGGTATCTTCCAGCACCACCCCTTGGTCTAATAAAGACTGGCGGATTTCATCGGCACGAGCAAAGTTTTTCTCTTTTTTGGCATCTTTACGTTGCTGGATCAGATCTTCAATCTGCTCTTCAGACAAGCCTAAAGCTTCCTGACCAATATCAGACTTCAGGAATTCATCGACATTGTGCTGTACCAGACCCAGAATATTGGTGAGATGGCGCAGAGTAGAATAATAAACAGTAGCCTGCTCCTGATTCTGATCTTTTACTGCACGGTTTAGCTCTTTATTCAGTTCAAATAATACAGCAATGGCTTCTGGCGTATTGAAGTCATCACACATGGCTGCATTGAAACGCTCAACAAAACTTTGATCTAGTGTTTCAACCATTTGCTCGCCATATACTGCCTGATAAGCTTTAAAAGAATGATAGAAACGCATCAGCGTATTTTTCGCTTCTTTTAAGGCCACATCAGAATAGTTCACCGGGCTACGGTAGTGTGAAGATACGATAAAGTAACGCACTACTTCTGGATGGAATTTTTCAATCACATCACGGATAGTGAAGAAGTTACCCAAAGACTTCGACATCTTTTCACCATCGACATTGATGAAGCCGGCGTGCATCCAGTAGTTCACATACTGTTCACCTGTCGCTGCTTCAGATTGTGCAATCTCGTTTTCATGATGAGGGAAGCTTAAGTCAGCACCACCACCATGAATATCAAAATGGTTGCCGAGGCAGCAGGTTGACATCGCAGAACATTCAATATGCCATCCTGGACGACCATTGCCCCATGGTGAAGCCCAAGAAGGTTCATTTTCTTTTGCATGTTTCCACAGCACAAAGTCAAAAGGATGTTTTTTCTCAACTTCCACATCTACACGTTCAGAAGCACCTACTTGCATATCTTCCAGTTTACGGCCTGAAAGACGGCCATATTTGGCAAATTTTTCAACTTCGAAATACACATCCCCATTATTGGCTGGATATGCTGTGCCATTATTGACTAGTGTATCAATCATATTTTGCATTTGATCGATATAGTCGGTGGCTTTTGGTGCAGCATCTGGTGCAAGACAGCCTAACTTGGCAAAGTCTTCATTCATCGCATCAATAAAACGGCTGGTCAGTGATGAAATGCTTTCACCATTTTCATTGGCACGTTTAATGATTTTATCGTCAATATCGGTGATATTACGGACGTATTTCACCTGCCAGCCCTGACTGCGCAGGAAACGGATAATATAGTCGAATGCAACCACTGTACGTGCATGTCCGATATGACAGTAGTCATAGACCGTCATCCCACAAACATACAAATCAATCTGACCTTCTTTACGAGGCACAAATTCTACTTTTTTACGTTGCTCTGAGTTATATAGAACAAATGGTTGCATAGGTCTTCTAGAATGCTTTTACAAATGATGGCTCATCTTAACCTAAGCATTATTTTTCATAAAGTTTTAAGATATGTTTTTATAAAATTAGCAAATTCATTAATAGATCTCTTTCATAAATCAAAAAACGATCTTCTTTTGGGTTAATATTTGCACTCCGGATTTCTTAGCATTCGTGCATAATCTGCGGA
>NZ_QMBM01000001.1:1049891-1088972 GCF_003289665.1 Acinetobacter sp. SM1B | reverse complement strand
GCAGAACCCTGATAGGATAAGGGTTCTGTGAAATTTGTCGTGTACAGAGGAAATTTATATTTTCCATCCGAGATTGCCTCTGCTGCAAACCTGTAAAAATATGCATGATATCAACTTAAGCTATTAAACTATTTTTCCGGTTTCAATAGAATATACGAGCTCTAAATACAGCTATAAAACTATATATTTACAACATACCGTTGCTATAAGTTTTCATTTAAAAATTCACAATAAAAAAGAGGCCTAAGCCTCTTTTCTTCAAGCCTGAAACCTATGCCTCTGTCGGATTAGTCAGTTCCGTCATTGGCCAGCGTGGTGTGGTGGTCACCGCCAAGCCGTCCTGCTGCCCTGCTTTCAGACGTTGATAACCTGCAAAGGCAATCATTGCACCATTATCGGTACATAGTGCAAGCTCAGCGTAATAAACCGTTGCTTTAATCTTCGCCAAGTCAGCCTCTAGGCGTTCACGTAAACGCTTGTTGGCACTGACACCACCCGCAATCACCAGACGTTTTAAACCGGTTTGTTTAAGAGCTTTAACTGATTTTTTTACCAAGGTATCGACAATCGCTTCCTGGAAACTGGCTGCAATATCGGCATCACGATTTTCATCACCGAGTTTTTTCATCTGTACAGACACAGCCGTTTTTAAACCACTGAATGAAAATTCCAGACCTTGATGCAGCATTGGACGTGGGAATGCAAATGCATTCGGGTCGCCCTGCTCCGCCAGTTTAGAAATGTTCGGACCACCTGGATAGGGCAAGCCCATCATTTTCGCGACTTTATCAAAAGCTTCACCAGCCGCATCATCAATCGACTCGCCAAGGAGCTCATATTGACCAATGCCATAAGCGGCCATCAACTGCGAGTGGCCGCCTGACACCAAAAGAGCCACGAACGGAAATTCCGGTGGCGTTGCCGAAAGTAATGGTGCCAGCATATGACCTTCCATATGATGTACACCAATCGCTGGCTTATTCAATGCAAAGGCTAAGGTACGACCAAACAATGCACCGGTCATTAACGCACCCATCAGGCCCGGTCCACGGGTATATGCCACTGCATCAATTTCAGATTTTTTCACGCCACTCTGTTCAAGCAGCTGATTCATGAGCGGAATTAACTTACGCACATGGTCACGCGAAGCCAGTTCGGGAACTACACCACCATACTCGGCATGCAGTTTAATCTGGCTGTACAGAACCTGGCCGCGCAAACCCAGTTCGCTGTCATAAAGCGCGAGTCCTGTTTCATCACACGATGTTTCTAAGCCTAAAACGATCATTAAACTGCCTATAACCTGTATCAAATCAATTGCGACAACTATTATAGACTTGTGATATGAGATGTAAATGAGTAAAATACTGACCTTCACTTGTGATCAAGGGCAATTCGGCCCTGATCTTATCCATAACTTAATGAGGATTCTTCATGCCACAAGTTAAATTGAAAGAAGGCGAACCAGTAGACGTAGCTATCCGTCGTTTCAAACGTTCATGCGAAAAAGCGGGCGTTCTTGCTGACGTACGTAAGCGCGAATTCTACGAAAAACCAACTCAAGAACGTAAGCGCAAAAAAGCTGCTGCTGTTAAACGCTACCAGAAGAAACTGGCTCGCGAATCAGTACGTACTACTCGCCTTTACTAAGATTAATTTGTGATTGACTGCCTGGACTAAATAAATGACTACTTTAAAAAACCAAATAACTGAAGTTTTGAAAGCAACAATGCGTGCTAAAGAAATGGCTAAGTTAACGGTAATTCGTAGTCTTCAGGCGGCAATTAAGCAAATCGAAGTCGATGAGCGCAAAGAACTTGACGACGCTCAGGTTCTTGCGGTCATTGAAAAGCAAATTAAACAACGTAAAGAATCGATCAAAGCCTTTGAAGGTGCTGGTCGAGAAGATTTAGCTAGTAAGGAACAAGCCGAAGTTGAGGTTCTATCTCAATTTCTACCAGAAGCTATGACTGAGGAAGAACTTGATTCCATCATTGCGCAAGCGATTACAGCGCAAGAAGCTACTAGCATGAAAGATATGGGTAAGGTGATGAATTCTCTGCGTCCGCTCATAGCCGGGCGCGCCGATCCTGCACAAGTTTCAGCTAAAATCAAAGCTAAACTGGCATAATCCCCCGCTTTAAATCTCTATTTGCGTTGAACTGACTTAATTTCTAGCCAGTTCTTAGCAATCCAAATTTCTTTTTTAATTTTAATAAATCAAAAATTACAATTTACATTTTTGCTTTGCAGCAATTGCATCATTTTTGAAGATTTCACCTGATCCACAATATCTTGCCGTGTCAATTTTTGCAGCTGAAAGTCTAATGCATCACGATTCTTATCAGTTGCCTGATAAAGCTGATCTATATAGCGCCCTACGATCCCACAAAATTCCACCTGTTGTGCTGCGGTTAAATTCTGTTGTTGTGGATTTAAACTGCGCAGAAAATCTCGTGACTGCTGGTGATATTCATCGCTGATACGCTCTACTGCCCGCACATAATCCTTAGTGCTCGCTGCATAACTATGTGGTATTCCCCAAATTAGAAACAGGCACAACAATGTTCTTTTCATTCATGCTTTCTCATGTGCTTTCATTTGCAACTCAGCATAGTACAAGCCAAACTTGAAATAAAGCACAGAGGTTGATGTAGATCACAGCTTTAATAAGTAATTTTTATGAGAAGATTAAATCTTGTATTTTCTTTCCTGCTGCATCTGTTTTAAACGTTGTGAAATACTTGCAGACAATGACTGATTCTTCTTACTGACTCGCTGTGCATGTAGTAAGGATTTAATAGCTGCCTCCTCATTTCCCGTCCAATATTCAACTTCAGCACGGTAACGCAGTACATTAATGGTTTTAATCTCAGAGGCAGACTCGGCATTGGTTGCTAACAGCATTAAGCGCCAGGCACTTAAATCACGTGAATTAGCATTCAGGAAACGCTGCACGATCATCTTGGCTTGATCGGTTTGCTTCATACGAATCAATACTTCTGCATATTTATAATTGAGTGCCCGGTTTTCCGGCATGATGGATGCTGCAGAACGCACACTACGCAGAGCTGGCTCCAGCTGATTTTTCCCAAGATAAATATCGGTCTGAAACAGCACCAGCAAAGGATGAATCTGATTATACTTTTTTGCCTGGTCTAATGCCTGTTGTGCATTATCCTCATCACCTTGTTGCAGATAGTAAGCAGTGAGTGCCAATTGCCCTGCAAAACTGTTTTGTCCTGCTAAAATTTTTAATTGCTGCTCAGTCGTCTGACGGGACAGTACTTTGCTATACCAACGAATAATCTCAAAATTCTGGTCTATCAGCTTTGGTTTAACTTTCGGCATCTGATTGGCGCGTAAACGCGCCTCACTCATACGCTCAGTCGTTAAGGGATGAGTAAACCAGAAATCTGGCAGAAAGCTTAAACGGCTGGTTGAACGATGCATCACCTCAAAGAAATCAGCCATGCTCTGCGGGTTATAGCCCGAAGCATACATATACTGCATACCGATCCGATCTGCTTCACGTTCCTGATTACGACTATAAGAAAGCTGCTGATCCATTAAAGCTGCTTGTGAGCCCATCATTACGGCTGCACCCGCATCGCCATCTGCTTGCGATGCCACTAAGGCTCCGACCAGGATTCCCGCGAGTGCTAATAATCCCTGTCCTTTAAATGCTTCTTGGGATCGACTGTAATGACGTTGTGTGACATGTGCAATTTCATGCGCCATCACACCGGCCACTTCATCCATATTACGCGCTGAATTGAGTAATCCCATATTTAAGGCAAATAAGCCACCAGGCACAGCAAAAGCATTAATCTGGGGATCATTAACCACAACCAGGCCAATTGGTTGCTGTAATTGAGTCTGGCTGAGAATATGTGAAAACACTGAAAATAACTGGTCTTCCATCCAGGGATTTTGCACCACAGGTAATTGTTTCTGTACTTGACGATAAACCTTTTCACCAATCATGCGCTCTTTTTGCTGATCTATCAGCCCTACACCTACTCCAATTTCTGGAACAGTAAACTGACTAGACTGGGTGTTAAAAGTATCGGAAGCGGTATGCCCTATCACCATACATGCGCTTAATCCACAAGCCAAAACCAAACGTTTCAATGAATAAATCTCTAAGCCTGATTACGAAACCTGCTTGAATATACCATTGAAAAAAGGGCATAAACGCAAGGAAATGTTATTTAATATTATTTAAAATGCGGGTTAACTACATAGCGTGGTACACGTCCTTGCAAAGCATCCACCAGGTTGTGATATGCCAGTTCTGCCATACGCTGACGTGTTTGCGCAGTTGCCGAACCTACGTGCGGCAAGGTAATCACATTATCAAGTTTAAATAGCTCTGATTCTTGCAATGGCTCTTTTTGATAGACATCCAGCCCTGCGGCAAAAATCTGACGATTTTTTAAAGCCTGAATCAGTGCCTGCTCATCGACGACCGAGCCGCGCGAAATATTCACAAAGACTGCATGCCGCTGCATCAATGCCAGTTCTTCTGCACCAAAAAGTGCTTTGGAATCTGCATTTAAATCCACTGCGACTACCACAAAATCAGAACGCTGTAATAAGGATTTTAAATCACAATATTCTGCATTTAAGCCTTGCGCCAGCTCCAGCTTTTCACGACGGTTATGATAAAGCACATTCATATTAAAGCCATGAAAGCCACGTCGCGCGATTGCTGCGCCAATATGACCTAATCCAATAATTCCTAAAGTCTTGCCAAAAATATCTACCCCGAACTCTGCTTCGCTGGCGGTACGCTGCCACTGTCCTTGCTTGGTCCATTGATCTAAATAAGTTACTTTACGCGCTGCGGCCATGAGTAAAGTAAATGCAAGATCAGCTGTGGTTTCAGTGAGCACATGTGGTGTATGAGTGAGATAAATTTTCTTTTCATTTAAATATTCAAGATCGTAATTGTCGTAGCCAACACTGACACTGGAGATGATTTTTAGTTTAGTCGCAGTTTCCAGATTATTTCGATTGAGCAGTCGTCCTGCGCCAATCATGCCATCTGCATCTTGTGCATGCTGCAAAATCTGTTGATTGACATCACCCAGCTTGGGCTGGATATATACCACATTATATTGTTGTTCGAGTTTGGCTTGAATCTCTGGAGGAATTTGACTAAATACAACAACTTTTTGCTTCATGCTAATTTATTCCATACTGACAGGCCTACTTTGCATAAACTGCCAGAGTCGCTTTTTAAGGATTGGCCGATCCAGCATCTCCTGCAGAGAGGCCAACTGGGTAATTTTACTGTTTGAAAGATGTGGAACAGTACCAAGAAAAATAATATTTTTATCGTGACTCATGCCATCCAGAAAACCCTGGATATAAGACTCCACGCCGCGTCCATCCTGCACATTATCCCAAGGAAATGGCCAGCTCAGCTCTGCAAAATCACCCAACATTGCACGTTGGATATTCGACCAGAGCAATTGCTGATCTTCAGTTAAGCTCGTGGCATCAATGACAATGATACAGTGCGCAAGACTTAATGCCTGCAGACTAAAAGGCGCGACCTCAACAATTTCGCGCAGTTCATGCTCCGGTTCTGGCTGCGGCTCTATTTCCATTGTTGTTGTTGGCATTATAACGACTGGCGCGGGCACTTCTACAGGTGCAGATACGACAGAACGTTGAATCACTGAGGTTTCAGCTTTGAGCTCAGGAAGGATGATTTCACTCAGGACTTCAGGTTGCGACTGGTCACGCCAAAGCGCCGGCTGGTGCGATTGACACAGCTCCGCCCGAGGAATCCAGATATCAATTCCTAGTGTCGCCAGTATGTCACGCTGATGCCCTATCATCTTGTCTTCATCACCTATTTCAGGCTGAATATTTTAGCGGGAATCCACTTCTTTTGCCGAACTTTTTCGGATTTTTCACTGTACATTACAATTGATTTGTAGCGAATTTGATTTTAGTCATTCTCTTCGGGTTGTTTACATGCAGGTTCAAACATTATTTAAAGATCATGCGTGAGTTAATAAATACTTTCAAGTCTGAATTAAATAATCATGATGCTGTTCTTTTTCTGCATCTGATCCACAATTTCATCTACTTCAAAACCCAAACGCCAATACAGTAATTCCATCACGTCAAATTCATCCTGAGTGATGATCCGATCATTCCAGAGACAGATTTCCGCAATGCCCAATATACTTAGTCGATCACGCAGCAACAGGCCAGAAATATCATTCAGAATTTCAGCCAGATCAATCGGCTCATCTGAAATTTCGGTATACATTTCCAGTTCTTTTTGAGTCAGAATACGTTTTAAAATGCGCTCGCGAACATCCAGCTGATTATCACTATTGATCTGCTGTACATGCAGTAATGCATCAATCAGGCGTACGATTTGTGGTTTAACTTCTTCCAGTGCCGTTGGGGTATGTACGGGGAGTAGATTCAGCTCATATTTCACACATTCAAGCAACAAGGCATCTAGCAGACCAATTTCACCATCTTCCTGAATAATCCGTGCCAGTTTCATCACGAATTGTCGTGCTACCGTGGTCGGCATGCCACCAATATTTTTGCAGGCTTGCTGAAAAATCGAGATATGCACACGCCCATCCAGATTTAACAATGAATCTACAATGGCCCGGCTGACTTCAGCATCGGTGGGAATAAATTCCCGATATTGTCGGATCATCAGAATTGCAACCATGACCTCTCGTGACCCAGTTGCAGTTTGCAATGCGCGTTCAATCAGTTCTGGTCGTGGCGTATTGGCACGATTCTCCGGATTCAGTGGTTTAACTGCATCCTTGATCGCGAAGCTGATTGGAGACAGACGTAGTAAAGGCAGTGGCTGTGGTGAACTCCAGGAAGCTGTGCTTGTAACCGCCATTTCTTCGAGTGACCGAAACAGACTAAATAAAGGCTGATTTTGTAGTTTTTTTAGGTTTTCAAGCTGTAAATCCTGAATTAAGGAGGGATTCATTTCATAGATTCGCTGCTCAATACTGGGATGAATATTCAACCAGTTCTGCTGACTGAGGGAGTTAGCAAAACACATATGTGAAATCGACTCCGCATATTCACTATGAATCTGTGAACCGGAATGATGCACATAAATCCGCAGCAAAGTCTGTACATTGGCATCATTTTGAATCAGACGACGGGTTTTTTGATCATTCTTAAAAGTCCTGCCACCGAGCGAAATATATTTAATGAAACGGGTAATCAGTATGCCTAAGCTACCAATCAGCCAGATCACCGCACCAATACCAACAAACAGAGTCTCAAACTTGTTTTCTGCCGGCATGCCATTCCGATAGAATCCCCGCTTGGCAATCTTACTGCCCCACTGACTAAAAGTGGTCAGGCTGCTATAGAGAATCTTGAGCCGTGTATTTTCTGCCGCTTCCCCAGAAAGAATCTTGTTAAACTCATGGCTTAATAAACCATACAGTTCAATTTCATCCAGATTTTGCAATGCCCCCCAAGTCAGAATAATGGCAGTATTTCCCGGGTTAAAACCGGCAGTCAGTGCATTGACCCCGACCTCATCAGGCAAAACATACACCGCAGGAGGCTCAATAAGAAAAGTATCTGCCAATTGTTCAGCAATCTTCAGAGCGACGCTTTCTTCTGGTACGCTTTCAATCAGACTCAGGCGACGTGCACCCATCTGCCGTGCCAAGGAATACCCACCAGCACGAAAGACATAAAATTCATAGAGTACTGACACCACCATGATCGAACCGACCAGAGCAATCAGATAAGGACTCAGCACATGCCAATAAATAGATTGAGCAGGATCAAAATAATAGACCAGTAAACCAACGACACTATTAATAATTGCTATCGTCAATAGCACAGCAATCAGACAGACACTGGCTGGCCATAGCATATTTTTATTCTTGATAAACGCATATCCTACGCTTTTCAATGCTTCACCCTGATCACATTGTTCTAGCTTTGCCCAATCATAAATGAAAAAAGCGGGAAATTCCCGCTTTTTTCATGATTTTAAAGACTTAGACTTCGCGCACGCCAGTCAGGTCTACTGATGCTGCATCGATATTTACATCAATAAACTTGTCACCTTTTTTGGCGCCATCATTACGCTTTTGCTGTAACTGGTCAAGGTATGCTTCATCAATACCACCAGCCACATATACGCCGTCAAATACAGAACAGTCGAATTCACGCAAGTTCGGTACAATCTTGGTACGTACTGCATCTTTTAGATCTTCCAGATCTTGGAAAATCAGACGGTCAGCACCAATAATTTCACGAATTTCCTCAACACTACGTTCAGACGCGATCAACTCAGATTTGGCTGGCATATCGATACCGTACACGTTTGGATATTTCACCATTGGTGCAGCAGACGCAAAGAATACTTTTTTCGCACCGGAATCACGCGCCATCTGAATGATTTCATTACACGTAGTACCACGAACAATTGAGTCATCGACCAATAGAACGTTTTTACCCTGGAATTCCAGCTCAACCGGGTTCAGCTTCTGACGTACTGATTTTTTACGCAGTTGCTGACCAGGCATAATGAAGGTACGACCAATATAACGGTTCTTCATGAAACCTTCACGGAACTTCACGCCTAGCGTATTTGCCAGTTCAAGCGCAGAAGTACGTGATGTATCCGGAATTGGAATGACCACATCGATATCATGTTCATCACCCCACTCGCGCAGGATTTTATGGGCCAGTTTCTCACCCATTTTCAGACGGGCTTTATACACTGAAATACCATCAATGATTGCATCTGGACGCGCAAAGTACACATATTCAAAGATACATGGACGGTATTCTGGCTTTGCAGCACATTGCTTGGTAAAGAAGTTCCCTTCAGAGTCAATAAAAACAGCTTCACCTGGCTCGATATCACGCTCAACTTTAAAGCCCAACGCTGTAATCGCTACAGATTCAGAAGCGATGATATATTCCATATCGTTTTCAGTTTCACGCGAACCGTAGATCAACGGACGGATACCATTAGGATCACGGAAACCAACCACTCCTTGACCTGTAATCATGGCAACAACTGCATAACCACCTTTGCAGCGCTCATGCACACGTGTTACGGCATGAAAGATATCTTCAGAGGTCGGTACCAGTTTGCCACGCTTCTGCAATTCGTGCGCAAATACGTTGAGCAGAACTTCTGAATCAGAATCGGTGTTCATATGACGTAAGTCAGTCTTGAACAGGTTATCATGAATTTCTTCAGCATTGGTCAGGTTACCGTTATGTGCCAGCGTAATCCCGTAAGGAGAGTTCACATAAAACGGCTGCGCTTCAGCACTACTTGAGGTACCCGCAGTTGGATAACGCACATGGCCAATACCGTAATTACCTTGTAATGCACGCATATGACGGGTATGGAATACATCACGCACCATACCAACATCTTTACGAAGGAACAGGCGACCTTCATGACAAGTTACAATCCCAGCTGCATCCTGTCCACGATGTTGTAACATCGTTAATGCATCAAACAACATTTGGTTAACAGCTGATTTACCAGCAATACCAACCACTCCACACATAGCAACCTCGCAGACAAGCTAGGATTAATAAAAAGGATTATTCGTAGACTCAGCTGATGATTTGCTCTTTACAGCAGGCTCAGCTGATACATCTGAAGATTTTCTGGAATCTTCCGACTTGATATGTTGTAGGGCCTCGTTTGCAGCATCTTTGGACATCTGGGTCGCCCATGGCGCATAAGGAAGCAAAGTCTGAATTACTTTGGACTGTTTCCAGTGTGGTGAGCTTTCTACCCATGGCCCGATTCCCTGCATGGTGATCAGGACAATCAGCAGCCCTTTCAGGCTGCCAAACACCCCACCTGCAAGACGGTTTAAAGGTCCCAGTTTCAGGGTTTTCATCACACGGTTGAGCAAGAAGGTTACTATCCAGGTCAAAACCACAATCATCAGGACGATGAAAGCAAATGCTGCAATTTTTTGTACCACTGGATCTGTACTGAGAGCAGTCATGGAAGGCGCAAGTAGTGTTGAATATTTCGCTGCTACAATGAGCGCAAAAATCCAGCCAGCTAAGTTCGCAAAGGCTTTAATAAATCCTTGACGCAAACCGTTTAGCCCTCCAATGAGCAGTATAAACAGTAAAAAGATGTCAATGGCAGTCATAGAATTCAGAATGCTTCAACACAGTCTTTTACAAGTGTCGGACCTGTATATATGAGGCCACTATAAACTTGTACAAGGCTGGCACCAGCTTGCTTTTTGGCAGCGGCATCGGCACCCGAAAGAATACCACCCACACCAATCAATGGAATTTGTCCTTGCAACACATCTGCAAAGGCTTTTAAACATGCTGTACTTTTCTCAAAGACCGGCGCACCCGACAAACCGCCTGCTTCTTCAGCATGCTCCAGACCATCAACACCTTCACGAGACAAGGTCGTATTGGTCACAATCAAACCATCAATCTTGAATTGCAGCAACTGCTGGGCAATAAATGCAATATCTTCAGCTTCAAGATCTGGTGCAACCTTCAGAACCAGCGGTACATAATGCTGGTTTTCTTGAGCAAGCTCAAGCTGACGGTTTTTTAGGGTTTCCAGCAGCTCGGTGAGCGCATCACCACTTTGCAGGCTACGCAGGTTTTTTGTGTTGGGAGAGGAAATATTAACAGTAATGTAGGAAGCGTAATTATATACCTTTTCCAGACAGATTAAATAATCATCAACTGCTTTTTCTACCGGAGTGTCAGCGTTTTTACCGATATTAATACCGAGAACACCTTTGAATTTTGCAGCTTTAACATTTTCAATCAGTTTGTCCACGCCTTCATTATTAAAACCCATACGGTTAATAATGGCTTTCGCTTTTGGCAGACGGAACAGTCGGGGTTCCGGATTACCGGGCTGAGGACGCGGGGTAATAGTACCGATTTCAATAAAACCAAAGCCTTGACTTGCAAGGGCATCGATATAGGCACCATTTTTGTCCAACCCTGCCGCCAGACCTATCGGATTCGGAAATTCGATTCCCATACAGGTCACTGGTTTAGAAGCAACGTTTTGACGCATCATCCCCATGGCATGGGAGGATTTCAACAGTGATAGTGTCAGCTCATGTGCACGCTCTGGTGCTAAAGAAAACAACAAAGGGCGGGCTAGAGAATACAACATATCCAGAAAAGTCTACTGCTTTTTAAGTCGGCATATTATAGTCACAGCCCGGTAAAAAAACCATGCTTTGCAAATCTTT
Source organism: Acinetobacter sp. SM1B (assembly GCF_003289665.1). Classification (NCBI taxonomy): domain Bacteria; kingdom Pseudomonadati; phylum Pseudomonadota; class Gammaproteobacteria; order Moraxellales; family Moraxellaceae; genus Acinetobacter; species Acinetobacter sp. SM1B. Next base: position 1,077,714 of record NZ_QMBM01000001.1, on the reverse strand, counting down.
ATTTTTACCGTTTATAGGACAGTCGCTGTTAATTTAATCTGTCCGGCATCACTGATAAGTTCCATTTTTTCAACAGTTAAGCCACTCTGGGCCAGCTGGGTCAGAAAATTAGCCAGTACAGAATAATTTTCATGACTGACATTGAGTAAAATTTTACCTTCCTGCTGCTGGGATGAAACCGACAACCCCTGCTGCTGGGCAGCACGCTGCACTTTTTCTGAAGCATCTAATTGCAGATCGCCTGCTGGCTTCATGGTCGCTGCATTACTCTGCATCCACACTAAAGTATCTTTTAAGGTATTTAGGCGCTTTTGCTGGGTATCCGCAGCTCTGTGCATATAAAATAGTGCCGAACCGACTGCAGCCACGATGACAAAAATCGTGGTAAAGATCACCATATAGCGTTCACGGGCGCTCAGGCTATCCAGATAATCTGTAATGCGTTCAATGCGCTGGTCAAGCCGGATTTGAATATTGTCGAGCATTTTCATTATTGTATTCTCACCGATCCGATCGCACCTGCACCATTGGCCTGTACATTACCCAGTTCAACTTTAAAACCCTGCTGTGTCAGCTGACGGGTCAAAGTGCTTAATGCATCAGAAGAGTTCGCCTGCAGATCCATATTCAGACTTGAAGTATCATAACTGACCCGCTGCGCAATAATCTGGTTTTGCATTAATACCGGCCCCACCCGACTAATCAGATCAAAAGCCTGAGTATTCGCCACCTGACTTAAACGCATCTGCCCTTCAAACTGGCTTTTGATATTCTGCTCGTTTACAGGATAGTTCTGACCAAACCAATATTTGAACTGATCAATTGCTTGAGAAGCAGTCTGATTGGCAATCTTTTTATATTGATACCAGCGCACAGCATCATAACTAAACTGCAGCACCAGAATACCCAAAAACACAGCAGCACAGGCTTTCCAGTAACCGGAAACTGGCGTATCTGCCTTGGCTTTAGGCAAGACATTAAAAGGATGCTGTTTGGCTTTTTTCAGCTGGGGAAGGCTGTACTGAAACGACTCAACCTGATCATGGGTAACAACAGCTTCCAGACTACGCAGCTGAGCGTCATTCAGGTTACTCACCTTGTAATTTACATCTTTAGGCTGATAATCCAGATAAAGACTCAGGTCATCCACCGAATGACCCACATATTCCGATTCGCGAACCAGTAGTCGCCCAGCAAGTTCCGCCAATACACGTTGATTTTCTTCAGGAACAGGCAGGACCAGAAAATCTGGCAATAATGCCGTGACCTTGACCGGAAGAAGGTTCAATACATGCTGCATGGTTTCTACAGTTGAATTGGAAATTCCCAATACACTGAGCTGATCGGGCTGCTGAAAATGATGAAGCACCTTCATCGCATCAACTGGTAGAATGACATATTCCTCCAGCAGATACTTGATTGCCTCCTGCCCCATTTTCTTATATTGGGCTTTGGACATGCTCTGCTGCAAAATCTGCACATGACGACTCGGGAAAAAGACCGTTGCCTCTAACCCATGTTGCCCCTGGATTTCCTGAATCAGTTGCTCAAGTGTATCTGCACTTTTCCAGAATTCCCCATCTGACCATTGCCAAACCCCATTGGCTTCTGGCATCCATAAATACAACATCGATTGTGTTCTGCCGTTTTAATAGTTTTTTATACTGTTGGAATAAAGCTTTTTAACTGTGTCGATAAACCTGCTGCAATCACTGCCTGATCATAAATGCGAGCTTCTGACAAATGAAAAGGATGGAAAGACTCCGCTGTCAGAATGGAAGCAATATGTGCCACCACATTCATATGGCAAACCACGACAATTGATTCATACGGTAACTGAGACAACCACTCCACAGCCACTTTGGCATCATCATCCGGCTTAATGGTATTACAGATCACCACTGGTACATCTTTATAGAAAGCCTGCAAATGCGCCAGAGTTTCCTGAGCACGAAGCAAAGGACTTACTACAAAGACTTCAGGTTTAACGACATCTTTCAGGTATTGAGCAGTCTGTTCTGCCTGTAGATGTCCACGTTCGGTCAAAGGACGCTTGGTGTCGTTACCATTTACCGGAGGAGCTGCTTCGCCATGACGCACGAGTGTCAGTTGCATACCATTTCCCTATTCGTTCATTCAAGCTGCTGATCAGGTCATAATATGAGACTGATCATACAGTTCCATCACTTATAAATCAGACTTGATGATGTGGCAAGACAAATTCCACATCACTGCGATGACCATTTTTCATTAAAGACACTGCAATACTCATCGGCGGTGCACCTTCAAAGATCACAGCATACAGTGCACAAGTAATTGGCATATATACATCCAGTTCTTCTGAACGTGCTTTCACCTGTACAATAGTATTAATCCCTTCCGCCGTTTGACCTAGTTCAGTAGTTGCCTGTTCCAAAGTTTTGCCTTTACCCAGCGCATAACCAACCTGATAGTTTCGGCTTAACGGACTATTACAGGTAGCGAATAAATCACCTACACCCGACAGCCCCAGGAAGGTTAATGGATTTGCACCAAGCTTCACCGCAAAACGGCTCATTTCTGCCAAGGCACGGGTCAGAATCATACTCTTGGTATTTTCACCGACATTATAGGCAGCTGCCATACCCATTGCGACTGCATAGATATTTTTCAGCGCACCACCAAGCTCTACACCATGTACATCATCGCTGGCAAAGACACGGAATAAAGCACTGTGCAAAGCTTGCTGTACTGCATAACGCACCAGTTCAGAATCACTTGCAATCACAGTCCCTGCTGGCTGGCCCGCCACAATTTCCTTCGCCAGGTTCGGGCCTGAAAGGACCCCATAAGGCACTTCAGGTAATTCTTCCCGGATGATATCACTCATAAAACTAAAGGTTTTCGCTTCAATACCTTTGGTCAGTGAAATCACGGCCTGAGAGCTAATAAAAGGCTTAATCTGCTTCAGTACATCACGAAAGGAATGGCTTGGAATTGCCACCAGAATAATGTCACGATCACGTACTGCTTTTTCTAAGTCTGAAACTGCCAGCAATGCAGGCTCGAGCTGAAAATCTGGCAGGTAACGCTTGTTCATATGCGTGGCATTAATATCCGCAGCCGTGGCTTCATCACGAATCCAGATCATGGTGTCACAGCCATTGCGTACTGCAGTATTCGCCATTGCTGTACCAAAACTACCACCACCCAACACTGTAATTCGCAACGCAGTCTTACGATCAATTTCTACAGGTTCAACCAGATCTGAAAATTTTAATTCTGACATGTGTTTCTAATATCCTTATCTAGCCAAATTAACGTGATGGATTCCACTGGCTGACAAATGCTTCTGTATGGATTTCTGCACGTGGCGCAATAGTTTTTGCCGCCGTTCCAATATAAATGATGCCTGAAACCAGATCATCACCTGAAATTCCTAAAGCCTGTTTAAAGTATAACGATTCTACTACAGCGCCACTACGCCACATGGTCGAAAAACCTTGAGCTTGCAGGGACAATAAGAAATTCTGAATTGCGGCACCAGAGCTCAGAATCTGCTCAAAATGCGGCACCTTGGGATGATCTTTTAAACGGGTCAAAGCCAGAACCAGTAAAGGTGCACGGAAAGGATGATGTTTTACCCGCTCAATCTGAGCAGCTTCAGTTTGACCCAGATCGATTAATGCCTGAGACAATAACTCACCAAAAGCTTCACGCTTATCATCTGGAATAACTACAAATTCAGTAGGTTTTAAACGGTGGTGATCTGGCGCAGTCAGCGCAGCCTGAAAGGCCATTTCCAGCTGTTCAGCATTGGGTGCCGGGGCAATCAGCTGACCAATAGATTGACGTTGATGAATATTCTGATGAACGATTTCGATCGTTGATTCGGTCATTGCCTTGTATTTCTATACTTAAAAACTGTATTCAAGATTAGCATATTCATCTTGGGATTCTCTATATCCTTCATTTTTATTCTTCGTGCTCAAATATATTTAGCTCACTGTTTTCGTTTCTGATAAAAATCATTAAACAGCATTTATGATAATGACATGGCTAATACTGAAAATTTCCAAACTTATACATGCTTTACCAATTCTAAAGATTATTATGTGATTAATTATACGATTATCTGATCTTGACGGGTTTTTAGACATGACAAAAATATTAACAATGGGTGCAGCTATTGCCACTGCACTCGCTCTGACTGCGTGTAGTACTAATCCAACCAACACAACTGCAATCCGCAAAGAAAATAATCAATTCGAAGTTACCGGATTAGGTAAGACCCAAGTCATTGCCAAAAATAATGCCGTAAACGCCGCCTCTAAAACATGTGGTTCACGATCAACAGCTATTATTGTAGATGAACAGTCCACTTATGATGGCGCACTGAAAGGCGTGGTAGATGAGCAGACCGGGCAGATCATTCAGGCTGCTGCCACAGTACTTGGTAATATTGCAGGTACAGGCAATAGCATCAATTCAGATGATGACTACCAAACTACCCTGACTTTCCGTTGCCAGTCTAACTAAAGCCTTTTTAACTAGCTAAAAAAAACCGCTCATTAAGATTGAGCGGTTTTTTACGAACTGGAAATTAGCAATAGCCTTCCAGGCGGGTCAATGGTAATTTTTGACCAATCGCTTTTTCAATTTCTGGAAGATAGAACGCATCGTCTTCCGACAGGAAACTGATACTGACACCACGAGTCCCGGCCCGTCCAGTGCGACCAATACGGTGTACATAGTCATCAGACTGTTCTGGCAGGGTAAAGTTCACTACATGCGATACACCATCCACATGAATACCACGACCTGCTACATCAGTTGCGATCATGATATTGTGTTTTCCATTTTTAAACTGGTCCAGCATTTTTAAGCGCTTGTCTTGGGCAATTTCACCAGACAGCATCACCACTTTATAGTTGTCACGTTTCAGATGATCATAGAGTTTACGCACCTGATCACGACGGTTGGCAAAAATCATGACCTTCTCAATCGGTTCATCACGTAAAATGTCTTGTAGCAGTTTATATTTATCTGCCTTGGCAACCATATATACACGTTGTTCAACGTCCGCATTGGTTTTCTTTTCTGGCTCAATTTCAACCGTTACGGGTTCAAATAACCACTGTTGTGCCAGATTCAAAACGTCATAGCTAAAAGTTGCCGAGAACATCAAAGTTTGGCGTTGTTCCTTGCGTGGCGAGAAACGTACGATACGTTTCACTGAAGGGATAAAGCCCATATCCAGCAGACGGTCTGCTTCATCAATCACCAGGAATTCAATCTGGTCTAACCAGACTTCTTTTTGTTCAACAAAGTCAATCAAGCGACCTGGAGTAGCAACCATGATGTCCACAGGTGCCTTATCGAGCTGTGCTTTTTGCTTGTCAAAATCTACACCACCAAGCAGCGTCACGACACTCAGGTCACTAAACTTGGTCAGCTCATGCGCGTCACTTTCGATTTGTAGTGCAAGTTCACGAGTCGGTGCCAGAATCAGTGCACGTGGCTCACCACGGTAACGCTGTTCCTGAACAGGATTATTCAATAGATCATTGATGATACTCACCAGGAAGGCCGCTGTTTTGCCTGTACCCGTTTGCGCACGACCAATTGCATCGTGACCTGCCAATGTGAATTTTAAAACCTTCTCCTGAATAGGCGTCATAGAAGAAAAGCCTAAAGCATCAATCGCTTGTTTTAGATTAGGATGTAAATTTAAGGTTTCAAAACCAGATGACATAAAGCGGTGCTCTAAATAGATAATCACTAAGATATAGACAGTATAAACAAAAAACGCCCCAATTTATATTGGGGCGTTTTATTAGCTTAATCCGAAGATTAGTCTAATGGTTGAACTTCTTCAGCCTGGAAGCCTTTTTGGCCTTTTACAACACTGAATTCAACACGTTGGCCATCACGAAGTGAACGGTGACCGTCACCTTGGATTGCACGGAAATGAACGAATACGTCATCACCACCATTACGTTGAATAAAGCCGAAGCCTTTAGTATCGTTAAACCACTTAACTACGCCTTGTTCGCGAGCAGCTGTCATAAGTTAATCCTCATTGTACCGAAAAGAAGGACCACCCGGTGTTGCAAACAGCAGAGCAAACAAGTTTGAAAATATTATTTTTAAGCTTGTAATCATTCTGTAAAACTATTAACAAAATCCCGGTTACATCCATTTATTTGCAGGACGAAAAACAATCAATTTGTTTATCTAAAATCCCACTAACTCATCGAGCTTAACATGGGTTTATAACAATTAATAGCCTTTTTTTAGGTTTGTTCTAATTGATTTCGCTATTTTTTTCAGAAATTTGCATAAGGTTTTTTTAATTATTATTTCGTTTATATTTTTTTAAAAAAGTTGGGATTTGGCATCCTATTTGCTAATATTTAAACCCCTTTTAAAGTCGAATGAATATTACGGAAATGATTGACAACGCCGATCAGATTCGCACCGTCGATGCCATGGGTAAACCATGCCCTATGCCGTTATTGATGTTAAAGCGTGCCTTAAAAAGCTATCCCGGCGAAACCTTTCTGCTGAAATCATCAGATCCACACAGCCAGATTGATGTTTCGCGTTACTGTGAGTTAAATCAGCTGAAGTATGATATGCAACAAATTTCCGACGTGGAGTTTCACTACATAATTGAATCTTAAAAATTTTCAATTAAACTATTTATCTCCACATTTGTATATAAGTTTACATATTTCTACCCAAATATCCATCATTTGACTGGAGATTGGATTAACATAAATCTTAGATTTGGGAATGATCCCGTTATTCCTCAAGGAGAACACATGAGTGACAGCAGCAATCAATTGATGCCCCTGTCATTATCGGCGCCAGGTGTCAATCTCGGTGCTTATATTAGTACTGTCAATCAGATTCCTATTTTAACTGCCGAACAAGAAAAAGAGTTGGCAGACCGATATTTCTATGACCAGGATCTGGACGCAGCAAAAATGCTGGTGATGTCCCACCTGCGTTTTGTAGTCCATATTGCACGTAGTTATGCAGGTTATGGCCTGCCTCAAGGTGACCTGATTCAGGAAGGTAACCTTGGCTTAATGAAAGCAGTTAAACGCTTTGACCCGAATATGGGTGTTCGTCTTGTTTCCTTTGCCGTGCACTGGATTAAGGCTGAAATCCACGAATATGTAATCCGTAACTGGCGTATTGTCAAAATTGCGACAACTAAAGCCCAGCGCAAACTGTTCTTTAACCTGCGTAGTCTGAAAAAGTCATCTAAAAAGCTGACCTTAGATGAAGCTCGATCAATTGCCAGTGACCTGAATGTGACCCCCGAACAGGTTCTGGAAATGGAAGGTCGATTGACTGCCTATGATGCAGCATTTGAAGCTTCAGGTGATGATGACGATGAAGGTTCAGGTCATGTCGCTCCAGCGCTGTATCTGGAAGATAACCGTTATGATCCGGCACGTCTGATTGAAAATGAAGATTATGAAGAACAAAGTACAGCTGCCCTGCACGATGCCATGGAACAACTAGATGACCGTTCACGTAACATCTTGCAGCGTCGCTGGCTGGATGATGAAAAATCTACCCTGCATGAGCTTGCCGCAGAATATAATGTTTCTGCAGAACGTATTCGTCAGCTTGAAAAGAATGCCATGGAAAAAATTAAAGTTGCGATGTCTTCCAACTAGATTTCATGTCCTGTATATAGAAAAGCCTTCAGATTTGAAGGCTTTTTTTGTCTTTCAATACGGTGTTTCAGCCCGTGCTTTTATGCTAAGGTTAAGCGCAAAATTTACAGGAAGATCAGTTCAGATGTGGATTGCAATTTCAGCGATTAATCTGGCCCTTGCAGTAATGCTGGGTGCTTTTGGTGCGCATGGCTTGAAAGCACGTGCAACTGAAGCACAGCTTGGCTGGTGGCAGACTGCAACCGATTACTTTTTCTATCATGCGCTGGGCTTGTTGCTGTTAGGCATTCTGGCAAAAGTAATTCCACAATTGCCGATTAAACCAAGTTTTATTTTGATTCAATTGGGCATTTTACTGTTCAGTGGTTCACTTTATATTATGGCACTTGGTTTACCGCGTGGTTTGGGGGCAATTACCCCGATCGGAGGCGCACTGATGATTGCAGGCTGGCTGACCCTGGCCTGGAATGCATTTAAATATATCAAGTAAGAACTGATCAAATTCAGAGGGTGCCAAAATGAACATCTATATCAATGGCGAACAACAACAGACTGACTGCACCACCTTAATGGAACTGGTTCAGCACCTTGCGCTTGAAGGTAAGCGCTATGCCGTTGAAGTCAATGAAATGATCGTTCCCAAAAGTAGACTGGCAGCAACGCCAATCTGTGAGGCAGACAAAATCGAAATTATTCACGCTGTCGGTGGCGGCTAAGGTTCGGAAATACTATGCAAGATTTACTTCAAATTGGCTCACGCCAGTTCCAGTCACGTCTGTTGGTTGGTACAGGAAAATATAAAGACTTACAGGAAACAGATCAGGCAATTCAGGCGAGTGGTGCTGAAATTGTTACGGTTGCAATCCGTCGTGTGAATATCGGCCAGCATCCAGACCAGCCGAATCTACTATCCGTGATTCCACCCGAAAAATATACCATTCTGCCTAACACCGCTGGCTGTTTTGATGCTAACAGTGCTATACGCACCTGTATGCTGGCACGTGAACTGTTGGATGGTCATAATCTGGTAAAACTGGAAGTTCTGGGTGATGAAAAAACCTTATATCCAAATATCACTGAAACTTTAAAAGCAGCACGCACCCTGATTGATGATGGTTTTGAAATTATGGTGTATACGTCAGATGATCCAATCGTGGCGCAGGAACTGGAAAGCATGGGTTGTGTTGCGATCATGCCTTTGGGAAGTCTGATCGGCTCAGGTCTGGGAATTCTTAATCCTCATACCATTTCTATCATTAAGGAAAATGCCAAAGTGCCTGTACTGGTCGATGCTGGTGTCGGCACAGCCAGTGATGCAGCAATTGCGATGGAACTCGGTTGTGATGGCGTGTTGATGAATACAGCCATTGCAGCAGCACAGAATCCAGTCTTAATGGCATCTGCCATGCGTAAAGCAGTAGAAGCTGGTCGTGAAGCATTCTTAGCGGGTCGCATGCCACGTAAGCGTATGGCCAATGCCAGCTCGCCTGAGACAGGTTATTTCTTTAAATAAATTCGTTGATAAGAAAATTAAGTGCAAAAATAAAGGACTCAATCGAGTCCTTTATTGATTTGCTGCGGTGTATTAAGGAATCAATCCTTCATCACGCATAGCAATCTGTACTGACTGACGCTCTGCGACCTTATTACGAATGTGAATGATATTTTTATAAGGTGTCAAATCGTGTTCGATATGATTTGACCAGTTAGTAAGTACAAACAGATAAGCATCTGCTGGTCCAAAGTTATCATCCACCAGATAATCATTGTCTGATTCACCAATGGCTTTATCAATGTAACTTAATAAGCGGTCAATTTCCGCATACGCCTTTTTCTTGGCTTCCTCATCCATTGGCGCACCAAAGAACACTGCATAAGCATCATGTAATTCTGAGTTTAGGTAACCTAACCATTCCAGGACTTTGGCACGTCCCATACCTGATGGAGGAATTAAATCTTGTTTTGGATCGTGTTGTGCCAGAAATGGAAGAATCGCAACGTTTTCAGTCAAAATCAGGCCCGGGTTAATTTCCAGTGCTGGAACATAGCCTTTTGGATTGATCTCGTAATAATCTGTGCCTTTCTCAGTTTTATGTGTTTTTAAATCAACACGTTCCAAATCAAAATCAACATTAATTTCATTTAAAATAATATGTGCTGCCAACGAGCATGCACCAGGTGCATAGTAAAGCTTCATTTCTGATCCTTGTTATCTACTTCTCAATGTTTTAAATCGCTTCTAACAAACTTTCAAGTGATCAAACCTGTAAATTGCAAAAAAGCGTAACTGCCGCCAAAAGACATTTACTTCTTCAATATTGAGTATATTCCAGACATTTTCAAGTCATTCTTGTGTGGATTTTTATACCAGGACGATTAAGATACGCTGGGTGAAAAGTGAAATGATGAAATTCTGTGATAAGTCTGAAAAAAGAAGAATGGTTTTCCAATATCCGCACTGATGTCCTGGCTGGCCTGGTGGTCGGATTAGCTCTCATTCCAGAATCGATTGCGTTTTCTGCCATTGCTGGCGTCGACCCCCAAGTCGGTCTGTACGCATCTTTCTGTATCGCGGTATCTATTGCTTTCTTCGGTGGTCGCCCAGCAATGATCTCGGCAGCAACTGGTGCGATGGCACTCCTCATGATTACTTTGGTCAAGGAACATGGTCTGCAATACTTACTGGCTGCCACTGTATTAACCGGGATTATTCAGGTAATTGCCGGTTCATTTAAAGTTGCCAAATTGATGCGCTTTGTTTCGCAATCAGTGGTCTATGGCTTCTTGAATGCCTTGGCAATTCTGATTTTTGTTGCGCAAATCCCGGAAATGCAAAAAATGGATGTGACCGGTTATCTGTTTGTTGCGATCGGTTTGGCAATTATCTATTTATTTCCTTATCTTCCGAAAATTGGTAAAGCCATCCCTTCTCCACTGATCTGTATTATCGTCCTCAGCGGTCTGGCTCTTTTCCTCGGATCAGATATGCGTACCGTGAGTGACTTAGGGCATTTTCCAGATACCTTACCAGTTTTCTTGATTCCAGAAATTCCGCTGAATTTCGAAACATTGCAGATTATTTTTCCTTATTCAGCGACTTTGGCCACTGTCGGTTTACTTGAGACCATGATGACCACCACTGTAGTCGATGAAGTCACCGATTCTGAAAGTGACCGCCATCAGGAATGCCGTGGTCAGGGTATGGCCAATATCGTCAGCGGTTTTATGGGTGGAATGGCCGGTTGTGCCATGATTGGACAGTCGATTATCAATGTCTCTTCTGGTGCACGTACCCGTCTGTCTACGCTTGTGGCAGGCATCTTCTTACTTTGCCTGGTGGTATTTCTGAAAGATTGGCTGGCTTATATTCCGATGGCAGCACTGGTAGCCATTATGATCATGGTATCATTTACCACCTTCCAGTGGGGTGCTATCCAGCAGTTTAATAAGCATCCGCTTGCTTTTAATGTGGTGATGATTACTGTTGTGCTGGTAGTTTTGGTGACCCATAACCTGGCATTAGGCGTGTTAATCGGCGTGGTATTGTCTGCCCTGTTCTTTATCAACAAACTGGAAAATACGGTTCACGTATATACTCATTTGCTAGATGAACGTTCTCGTCGTTATGTGATTTCCGGGCAGATCTTTTTTAGCAGTTCAGACCGCTTCTATCAGTTCTTTGACTTTAAGGAAAACCTGGCAGTTGTTGAACTGGATCTGACCCATGCCCATATTTGGGATGTCACTTCTGTGAATATGTTCAATAACGTCGTACAGAAATTTAAAGCCCAAGGAATTGATGTTCAGGTGACTGGACTGAATGAAGCCAGCAGTACTTTGGTCGACCGTTATCAAACCTGATCACCATTCATATGATTTAAAAGGGCCAATTGGCCCTTTTATTGTTTCATTGAATAAGCTCAATACCAGTTTTTAGTAGTGAATTCCCGAGAAAAGTTTGACTTGCTCCGCTCAGGACTTAAAATACCGCATTCTGAATTTTTAGATTTGCCAAAGTTATGTCGAACGATCAATTAGACCAGCAAGTCGTGGAGCTGGACAATTTAAGCGAGCACCGTGAAATTGTGACGTTTATGCGCCGCTCAGCGCCATTAAATACCTCTCAACGTACTGCGCTTGAACAATATGGTCACTTAATTTTGGAATATCCGGCGGGTGATTTGCGCCAGCATTTTGAGCACCCTGAACGTCCATTGACTGTAGAAATCGGGTTCGGTATGGGTCGTTCACTGGTATTGATGGCCAAAGCCAATCCTGAACGTAATTTTGTCGGTATTGAAGTGCACGTACCCGGCATCGCACAATGTGTATATGAAGCAGGTATGGAAGGCTTAACCAACTTGCGTGTCCTGGATGCCGATGCAATTCAAGTCCTGCGTGAAATGCCGGATAACAGTATCAACACGGTGCAATTGTACTTCCCTGATCCATGGCAGAAAAAACGTCACTTCAAACGCCGTTTCGTATCACACGACCGCATGCCATTGGTTGAACAAAAGTTAGAGCTCGGCGGTACATTCCACGCTGCGACTGACTGGGAACCGTATGCTGAATGGATGCTGGAAGTGCTTGAAGAGCGTCCACGTTTGGAAAATCTGGCAGGTAAAGGCAACAGTTATCCTCGTCCTGACTGGCGTCCTCAAACCAAATTCGAGCGTCGTGGTATTGAAGCCGGTCACAAGATTAATGACTTTATCTTTAAGAAAATCTCTTAATCCAAGATGAATCCCCAAAAAGCGCTGATGATTCAGCGCTTTTTTTATAAAAAGAATTTGTCTTTGAATCAATAAATGATCGCGATCAGAATACCTGAAATCAATTTTAGAAAGAAAAATAGATGTTGATCTTTATACCTGGCAATTTTCCTAGGCATCACTCACTTTAACGCAAGAAGATACGATAAATCAGTTTCAAAATCGAACTGCCATACGGTGGATAAATCAGCTTCATCAAACTGAATTTTGGACGGCTAAATACCGACTTGGCATGACTAAAGGTCTTAAAGCCTTCATGTCCGTGATAATGCCCCATTCCAGATGGGCCAATCCCGCCAAAGGGCATATCCTCCATACCAGCCGTCATTAAAGTTTCATTAAGACAGACCCCGCCACTGTGTGTCGTATGCAGGACTTTTTGTTGCTCAGCTTTGTTATAACCAAAGTAATACAGTGCCAATGGCCGGTCATGCTGGTTGATGTAGTTAATTACTTCATCCATCTGCTCATAGCCAATGACGGGCAGAAGTGGACCAAAGATTTCATTCTGCATGATCAGCATATCGTCATGAACATTGGTCAGGACCAGGTGCGGCAAACGGCGCCCATCTACCCCCTGTTCGATCTGATGCAACTGTGCACCTTTGGCCTGAGCATCCTCAATATATCGCTGTAATCGAGCAAGCTGCCGGTCATTAATGATGGTTGTATAATCCGGATTGCTTAAAATACTATTTGGATAGAACTGTCGAATAGCATTGAAATAAGCTCCAATAAAAGCTTGGATTTGTGACTGATGCACAAATGCATAATCTGGTGCTACACAGGTCTGCCCGGCATTCATGGTTTTGCCAAAAGCCAGACGGCGTGCGCTTTCCTGTAAATCTGCATCCTTCGCAACGATAACAGGTGACTTACCACCGAGCTCCAGTGTGATTGGGGTCAAATTCTCCGCCGCCGCATGCATCACATGACGTGCAATTGAAGTCGCGCCAGTAAAGAGCAAATGATCAAATGGCAAAGTAGTAAATTGTTGCGCGACTTGTGCATTCCCCGTAACTACAGCAATCTGGTCAGCTGGGAAATAACGGGCAATCAGCTGTTGAAACAGACTAGAAAATTCCGGGGTATATTCACTCATTTTTAGCATGACCCGGTTACCCGCAGCCAAGGCCTGACCCAAAGGACCAATGGCGAGGAAAAGCGGATAATTCCACGGCACCACAATACCAACCACGCCTACCGGCTGATACATCACATAACCCGTGGCTGGCTGAAACAGAATACCAACCTGACGTTTACTCGGCTTCATCCATTTTTTCAGATGTTTCAAGCTGTGTTTCAGTCCATTCAAACTGGTCAGCACTTCAAACAGCTTGGTTTCGTCAAGACTCCGGTTCGAGAAATCCCGACTAATAGCAGCTGCCATCTCATGCTGATGCTCCACCACCATTTGGTATAGTGTTTTAAGTTGCTGTTGACGCTGCTCATAATCTGGATATGCTGCTTGCAAACATGCCTGACGCTGTTGCTGGAAAATATCCTGCATGTATTTGGCACTATCCAGATTTGTACCTTGTTCCCATGACGTCATATACGGTCCCTATTTATTCTGTAAAAAGAAATTCTCATATTTTTAAGCAACTTTCGATGTTTGTTGTCTTGCCCGGATCAGATCCACAGCTTTTTCTGCAATCATAATTGTTGGTGCATTGGTATTGCCATTCACGACCGATGGCATGACTGAAGCATCAATCACCCGCAGATTTTGAATGCCATAGACACATAATTCAGGATCGACTACAGACATATCATCAACGCCCATCTTGCAACTACCAACTGGGTGATACACCGTATCTACCCGATTGCGCAGGATTTCCCGAATATCCTCATCATTTTTTACATGCGCAGTAAATAAATCCTGCTTATACAGACTGGAAAGCGATGGTGACTGCATCAATTTTAGCGTCAGTTTAAAACCTTGCACCAGATCATCCAAATCGCGTTCATCGTTCAAGAAATTTGGATCAATCAATAGCGGATCATGAATGTTTGGCCCGCTCAGTTTAATTGAACCACGGCTGCGTGGATTTAATAAACAGACATGACAGGAAATGCCGTGGCTTCTACGGAATTTACGTGCATGATCATCCACTAATGCCACCACGAAATGCAGTTGCAGATTGGGAATTTTCAGTGCTGGCGAGCTTTTAATGAATCCTCCACATTCAGCAAAATTAGACGCAATCATGCCACGGCGTTCACTGCGATATCGCCTAATCTGCTTAAACATATCCAGTGAACCTGACATGGATATCCCGAAAGTTCCGGCAAATTCTTTGACGCTATAGCCGAAAATAAAATCGGGGTGATCATGAAAATTCTTTCCAACCCCTGGCAAGTGGTGCTTGAGCTCGATACCGTGTTGTTTCAGTTCTTCAGCATCACCAATTCCGGATAGCATCAATAGGTGTGGAGATTGCATGGCACCTGCCGAGAGCAAAACTTCCTGTCGTGCTCGTAACGTTTTTAATTGACCCGCATGTTGCACCTGCACCCCAACTGCCGCTTTTTGTTCGATTATAATTTTATGCGTGGTGGCTTTAGTCCATATGGTCAAATTCGGACGATTCAAATGTGGAAACAGATAAGCTCGAGCTGCGCTACAACGCTCACCATTATCATGAGTCACCTGATAAACTCCTAAGCCTTCCTGCTCTGCACCATTAAAATCATCCAGCACTGGATAGCCCTGCTCACGTGCTGCCTGTAAATATCGCTCATGGAAAATACTGTCTGTTTGCACATCGGATACATGTAAAGGGCCTGCATTACCATGATATTCATTCTGAATGCGATGGTTATTCTCAGATCGGATAAAATATGGCAGTACTTCATCATAAGACCAGCCAGTACAGCCTTGTGCTGCCCAATCATCATAATCGGCACGATTGCCACGGATATAAATCATGGCATTAATTGCCGAGGAACCCCCCAGACATTTACCACGTGGCTGATAACCTTTACGTCCATTCAATCCTTTTTGTGGAACGGTTTCAAAAGCCCAGTTGTTAATTTTGGTTGGTAAACTCATGACACAGGCTGCCGGAATATTTACTGTCCAGGCATTGCCCTGCCCACCTGCTTCCAAAAGACAGACAGAAATATTGGGATCTTCACTGAGACGGCTGGCCAGTACGCATCCTGCGCTCCCTCCACCAATAATGATGTAGTCAAATTCCTGTTGCATTGTTATTGTTCCATTTTCATTATTATCTTCTCAACTTAAGATATTTTCTGAAAATAGAACAATTGATATTCAGAATTAAACTCGATGCTTGATCGAGAAATCTGCATGCAATTCAATTACCTATATATTGTTCAGGTTTAGGAAGCTTGATGGCGTTGCAGGATCTGCTGACTCATCAAGGCATATACTTCTGCCAGATCACTACGTTGTGACTGTTCCAGCATGGATTGGTGCATATTCAGAATATTCTGATCTCCCCGCATGGCGGGACCTGTCTGCATCTGGCGTGGATCATTCTGTGTGGCTTTTTTTGCTGTTTCCAGAATTAAGGGATAAAGCAGACCAAAATCCACTTGCTGTGCATCGACTACCTGTTTGGCCATGTCATAACAGTAGTTGCTAAAATTACATGCAAAGACTGCAGCTAAATGCAGGCTTAGGCGTTGCTCTGAACTATATAAATAGACTCTACTGCTTAGGCTATTTGCTAAATTTTGAAGGATATTTTGGTCTTCGCGATCATGTGCTTCGATAAATAAAGGTGTATTTTCCCAGTTAATCTCACGTTCCAGACTAAAAGTTTGTAATGGATAGAACACACCAGCACGTGTATGGATTTGTTTCAACACATCTAAATGAGTACTGCCGGAAGTATGTATGATCAGGTTATTCGGTAAATATGGATGAATCTGTTCAATAACCATGGCAATTGACTGGTCACTAACCGTAATAATGACCAGATCCACACGATTATCCAGTTGCTCAGGCTTTTCAATTGCCTGTGCCTGGAATTGATCTGCCAATTGCTGTGCTTTTTCCAAGGTCCGGCTATAAATCTGCACAATCTCATGCTGTACTGACAATACACGGGTAAGATGATAAGCCACTCGCCCTGCCCCGATGATAGTAATCCGCATTTACTCATATTCCTGATCAATTGCGCACAGCATGCCAATAAAAAAAGGACGAAGCAATTCGTCCTTTTCATTTTGATCAATCTAGTTAAATAGGCTATTTAAATAAACCGTTCTTTAGTCTTAAATTTACACCTTCTGTTTTACACCTTGGTCATCGACCGCACGTACAGTCCCAGTGTTGGTATTCATGACTTCAAAGGCAATACGACGGTTTTTATAACGGTCTACATCTTTAGCATTTGATGCATTGGGTTGAGCTGGCCCCATGCCTATCGCATTCAACTGGGCAGGATCGACCCCCTGTTTCACCAGATAGTTAACAATCGCCTGAGCACGCTGTAAAGAAAGTTGTTTATTTAGTTCTGCATCGCCTTGAGCATCTGTGTGACCAATCACTCGTAAATGAACTTGAGGTGCACGTTTCATTAAAGCTGCTGTCTGATCCAGAATCGACTGATTGATGGTCGGGATTTCAGTTGAACCTGGAGCAAAGTTGATTGCTTGCAGATTTAAAGCTGTCGCAACATCTAAGGCTTGGATTTGTTCTATCGGCATACTTGCCAAGACTTTTTCAGCTTCATTGCTCGGCGTATTAATCGCCTTTGCAGTACTAATAGGTTTTTGGGTAATGACCGTCATATTTTTTGCCAGCTGGCGAATTTCACCTGCAATACGTTCAGCATCGGCTGAATTCCCGGCTTGTACAGAAACCTGTTTTCCTTCCCAATGCAAGCTGACATTTGGCACACCCTGCATTGCTTTTAATACAGATGGAATCGTATCCTGATCGGTGAATTCAGAATGGTAATTATCATTATTTTCTGAACCGCAACCGATATTATAATTAAAAATCTGTTTGATCTCGTTTTGTAGAATTTCCATATACTGAGGATCATTAATCTGTACCTGACAGCTAGTAATCTGCCCCTCACTTCCAGTACTTAATTTTAGAAATGCAGTTTCAGTTGCGACTGCTTTAGATGCATTTTGCATATCCCGGATATCATCTGGATCATCATCACGTGTACAGCCTCGGAAGAAGAACATAATTAAAGCAGCCACGATAATAAAGGCAATGATCGGAATTAAAAAACGTGATCTTCTTTCTTTTTGAATCGCCGGTTCAACAGGTTCAGGATCAATTCCCGGTACAGGTGTTGGATGATGGCCAACCAGTGGCGATGCACCTATAGCAAGTAACAGCTGTGATGCCCAGGTCGGCAACGCTTTTTGAATTGAATCATTATTGGTTTCAATTACATAATTAATTGCATCAGGATTAGATGCATCGGCTTCTGTTTTTAGATACTCAATGGTTGGTTTAATCGAACGATTTAAGGTCTGTTCAAGCTGCTCTTGTGGCACGCTATCGGACAGGCTGGCCAGATGCTCGAGCAGACGTTGTTTGATTTCAGGTTTTTCTGTGAACAATTCACTGATCTTTGGATTTAATTGCTGACTCAAAGTTTCTGCCTGTTCCGGATGCACACGCAATATGCTCAGGAAAATAGGATAAAATTGCGCCAGCGCCTGCTCTTTGGCAGCAACATACTCCGTTTCGCCTTGCAGCACCGTCGGAGTAACATGATATTTTAATCGTTGAATCAGGTCGTCATTCATAAAGTCACCATTCTTTTGATTTTTTAATGATTAATATTTATTCAGTTTAAAACCCGATCTTTTTAGAAAATGTAAATAGTTGTATGAAAATCATAACATTTCAATAGTGCTAGTTAATGATATGTTTACCAAAATAAAAAAAGCCAGCCGAAGCTGACTTTAATAAAAACAATCAGGAACTGATTTATGCTGGCACAAAGCTTTGTAAAACTTTTCCTTTAACCTTTTGATTGATCAATGGTGTATTTTTACCTTGTGACACAATGCTCTCTTTCGTCAAAGTCCATTCTATTTCAGGATCAAGCAGCACCCAACCTGCCTCATTCATCCAGCGCTCTTGCATTTTAGCGACCTTGGCAGGTGCAATCGTCACTTTCTCTACCCATTCCAATGGACTAAACAGACCTTCTTTAATCAGTTGCAAACCAAATGGAAGGAAGGTATCAAATGCAGTAAAGCCAGGCTGAGTTTCTGCAAACGGCGCCATTTTTGCAGAGCTGCTGAGTGGTTCGTGATGGGTACAGATCGCATCAATCACTCCAGACTTCACGCCTTGACGCAGTAACTCTTTATCTGATTCAGAACGTAAGGGTGGACGAACATGAGCGAGTGAGTTGAAGCCGTCAATCAGTGCATCAGTTAAATGCAACTGATGCATCGCCACATCACATGTTACGGGGAGGCCTTTTTCTTTGGCGATACGAATCAGCTCAACCGAAGCACCACAAGACAACAAACCAAAGTGTGCATGCACTTTAGTCGCTTCAATCATCAGCAGATATTTAGCAATCGCTACAGTCTCTGCCAGTGCCGGAATCATTGGTAAACCTTGACGTGATGCAATAAAACCCTCATGCACACAGCCGTCTTTGGCAATTTGCGGTTCTTCTGCATAGAACACTACAGTCAGGTTAAGACCTGCTGCATATTCCAAGGTACGCAGAACTACATCATCATTGGCAAACGGCGCGCTAGCATTGGATACAGCACTACAACCACCTTTTTTCAGACCCGCCATATTTGCTGGCTGTTGTCCATTTAAACCTTGTGTCTGCGCACCAATCACTTCCAGATAAATGCCGCCATCCAGCATAGCTTTTTCAACCAGACCATGAATCAAGGCACCATTGTCCTGTACGATTGGCTTTGAATCAGGTGGCGTAAACACATGCAGAATACCGTTTTCACGTGCTGCTTTGCCTTCAGACTTCAAGGTACCATGCTGTTGCTGACCTGGCTCACGCAGACGTGCACACAGATCGACCATAGTAGGCATCAGCCATTTACCATGACCATTAATCGTTTCTGGAACATTTGCAGTTTCTGCGACACGTTTGCCATTTTGCAGATAAACTGTTTCGACTGAATCAGTGTTTGCAATTGGGTCTAGAACTCGAACATTTTCAATTTTAACAATAGACATGACTTATTCCTTATACCGCAATCGCTTCAATCAAACCTTGTTCCTGGAGCTGGCCCTGCATTGAAAGTGCCAACACCGCCATACGTACTGCAATCCCATTGGTCACCTGATTCAGAATCACTGACTGTGGACCATCTGCAATACTGGAATCAATTTCCACACCACGGTTCATTGGACCCGGGTGCATGACGATACAATCTGGTTTTGCCATGGCCAGACGTTCTTTATTCAGGCCATACATTTTGTAGAATTCAGCTTGTGAAGATAGCGCCGGTGAATCAATCCGCTCGTTCTGAATACGTAAGGTAATGATCACGTCGCAGTCTTTGATGCCATCTTCCATATTGTTGAACAGACGAACTTCTGGACCGTAATCATCGAAGCCATAAGGAAGTAAAGTATTGGGTGCAATAACACGAATATCTTTACAGCCCAAGGTTTGCAAAGCTGCGACATCCGAACGCGCTACACGTGAATGCTTGATGTCACCGATAATCGCAATTGAAATATCTTCAAAATTCTTTTTGGTCTCACGGCGAATCGTGAGCATATCTAACATGGCTTGGGTTGGATGGGCATGACGGCCATCCCCCGCATTAATGATAGCCAGATTCGGACAAACATCTTTGGCAATAAAATGCGCTGCACCAGAAGATGAATGACGCACCACGAAAATATCCGCTGCCATTGCTTCAAGGTTCCACAAGGTATCGCGCAGCGTTTCACCTTTAGAGGTACTTGAACGTGCGATATCAATATTAAGAACGTTAGCAGAAAGGCGCTTTGCAGCTGCTTCAAAAGTGGTACGAGTACGGGTAGAGTTTTCGAAGAAGAGGTTCATTACCGTTCGCCCTTCGAGCAAATTATTGGTAATGAGCTGATTTTGGTCATTAAAAAAGGACGCCGCAGTGTCCAGTATTTTTGTAAGAGTTTCTTTAGAAAGACCTTCGATAGTCAAGAAGTGTTTTAGATTGCCTTCTTTATTGAGTTGAATCTGGCTCGGTGTATGCAATGCAGCCAAGTGCATGAGAGATTCCTTATACGTTAAGTCAACGTATTATACAGAGATTCACTTCTGTTCGCACTTGGGAAATCGGCTACTTGTACAAAAACCGACTTGATAATAAAAATTGATTTTGAAATTCCTATGTATTTTTTCAATAAGATAATTTAACCTTTTTCTCAGATTGCTGTTTTTACATGCAAAAGCTGAGTGCATCAGTCTGGAGCATCTGCACTCATAACCAGCTTAGCGCAATGCGCCAATATAACGATGGGCAACTTGGGCGCGATAAATATCTTCTTGTGTCGGTTCCACAACAATCAAGTCATCCTGAACATGCTGAGTTGTATCTGTTAGAGATTCATCTTGATCCATAGACAGATCGAAAACCTGTCTTAATTTTTCTACCAGTCGTGATAACTCCTCATCTTGAGTTGCTATAGCCAGCTCAATCACATGCTTTGCATAGTCTTTATTCTCAGACAGGTAGATTGCATCAATCACACGACCGGAAACGCGTCTTAAACGCGCATAAATTAAAGTTGCAATTGAAAAGCTATCCCCATTTACCATTTTAAATCCCCAATTATTTTAAAAAATGAGACTGTAACCCCTCCCCAGTGGTTACAGTCTCATTTTTTATAAGGAGCAATTTCCATACCAATTTGATTCACTTATTATGTATTTAATATTTATTTCATTGTAGCGGGCTTGTTCAGGTGAAATTTCAAAGCCAATCGAAACAATTTCAAAAGCTTTAAAAGGCAAAATACGGTAAACTGAGCGCAGTTTTTATTTATTCTTTTCCGGTCTCTCTATTTTATGAATACCTCTTCACGTTTAAGCAATTATTGGGTCACCTGTGCCGATGGTCTGGAAACCTTATTAGAAGAAGAAATCAAAGGTTTAGGTGTTCAGGATATTGAACGTTTCCCGGGTCGTCTGACCTTTAAAGGTACACTGGAAAATGCGTACCGCATCTGTATGTGGTCGCGTCTGGCTTCACGTGTCCTGATGCCAATCCACACACATGAAATTGAATTCTCCCATGATGCGCGTGATGTGGCTGAAGAGCTTTATGAAGGTGCAATCAGCTTTGACTGGTCACTAATTTTTGCACCACAAAGTACCTTCGCAATTCGTCTGCATGTCGAACGTGATATCAAAGTCAATACCCAATTTGCCACTTTGCGTGCTAAAGATGGTGTCGTAGATTCTTTTATGGAAGCCGTAGGCAAACGTCCAAGCATTGACACCAAACAGCCAGAAATCACTATGTATATTCTGGCTGGTAAAAAAGCTCATACCTACTGCCTGGACCTTTCTGGTGATTCGCTGCATAAACGTGGCTATCGTCGCTTTATGACTGAAGCACCAATCAAGGAAAACCTGGCAGCGGCGATCCTGCAAAAAGGCGGCCTGAAAGACATCAACCCGGATATTGTGGTTGATCCTATGTGTGGTTCAGGGACGTTTATTATTGAATCACTGATGATTCTGACTGATCGTGCCCCAGGTCTGGTGCGTCGTTTCGGATTTAATGGCTGGAATGGTCATGACCATGAATTATGGATGGGTATTAAAGCTGAAGCGGCTGAGCGTCATAAAGCTGCGCTAGAGAACCCATTACCAAAATTCTATGCTTTTGATGCCGACTGGGAAGCGGTGAAAGCCACTAAACAGAATATTATTGCTGCAGGTTTTGAATCAGCCCTCGACCAGATCAAGATCGAAGAGCGTACTTTAAATGATTGGCCAGATTTCCAGGCGGAAGGCAAAAAAGTCTTCTTCGTCACCAACCCGCCGTACGGTGAGCGTCTGGGTGATAAGGCATCTAACCGTGCCTTGTATCTGGGTCTGTCTAATCTGCTACAAAAGAATTTCCCGAATCAGAAAGCGGCAGTCATTGCTGCTCAGGTGGAACAAGCCGATGTCTTGGCGTTCAATGATCCACAAATTCTGCGTTTGATGAACGGTAAACTGCCGATCTATATCCGTTTCGGTACAGTTAAACCGGCTGCAGTGGTACGTCCATTCCTGGAAAGCTGGCAGCCGCAACAGTTCGAGCCGATCGAAGGTGCGATGGAATTTGCCAACCGTCTGACCAAGAATATGCAAACTCTGAAAAAATGGGCGGTGAAAGAAAATATTCACTGTCTACGTTTGTATGATGCAGACTTACCTGATTTTAATATCGCAGTAGACCTGTATGGTGAGCGTCTGCACGTTCAGGAATATGCCCCACCGAAAAAAATTGATCCTGAAAAAGCTAAAAAACGTTTTAATTTGGCTTTGCAGGCGATTCGTGCTGTGACGGGTTTAGGTCGTGATGCGATCTTTATCAAGACCCGTGCCCGTCAGGAAGGCAAAAACCAGTACACCAAACAAAGTACGGCGTCTAAACGTTTTATCGTGCAGGAAGGTCAGGCCAAGATTCTGGTCAACCTGACCGATTATCTGGATACCGGTCTGTTCCTGGATCACCGTCAGATGCGTTTACGTATTGCCAAAGAGGCCAAAGGCAAGCATTTCCTGAATCTGTATAGCTATACCTCTACGGCAAGTTTACATGCAGCACTGGGTGGTGCAGCAAGTACGACGAGCGTGGATTTATCCAATACCTATTTGAACTGGTCGAAAGAAAACTTCGTCTTGAACGGCCTGACTGTAGATCATGCTGATGAGCAACATCAGTTCTTTGCATCTGACTGTTTCGAATGGCTGAAAGAAGGTCATGAGCAATATGAACTGATCTTTATCGATCCACCAACATTCTCTAACTCGAAGAAATTCTACGGTACTTTTGACGTACAACGTGACCACTTATCTTTGATTAAACGTGCCATGAACCGTTTAACCACTGAAGGTACACTCTACTTCTCAAATAATTATCGTGGCTTTGAAATGGATGCAGAAATCTTGGCATTCTTTGATGTGGAAGAAATCACCCATGAAACCATCGGCCCTGATTTCAAGCGTAATCAGAAGATTCACCGTGCATGGAAAATCACTCATCCAAAAATGTAATTTGATAATGAATTAATTTCTTTCATCAGGATTTACACCCTCTTTCTTTTTCTCGCAGAACGAGAAATGAAAAGTGGTGCGATGAAAGCAGTAAGTACCATAAAGAAAAACCCAGCCTAGGCTGGGTTTTTCTTTTCCGATCAGTTTAGATTAGTTGAGCTTCATTTTCTCGAAGACCAGTTCACCATTTTCAGCGCTAACCACAATGGTATCGCCCGGATTGAATTTTCCTTCAAGAATGTTTTGCGCCAGGCCATTTTCTATACGTTGCTGAATCGCACGTTTCAATGGACGCGCACCATATAGAGGATCAAAGCCTACATCGATCAACTGGTCAAAAGCACTGTCTTCCACGGATAAGCGCAAGTCGCGCTCTGCCAGACGTTGACGTAAACGGTTCAACTGGATATCGGCAATACCACGAATCTGGGCTTTTTCCAGTGAATGGAACACCACAATCTCATCGATACGATTAATAAACTCAGGACGGAAGTGTTCCGACACTGCATTCATCACTACACTACGTACCTCATCTCGGGTCGCACCACCACCCAGTTCACGCACATCACTTGAACCTAGGTTAGAAGTCATCACGATCACGGTATTTTTAAAGTCCACCACACGGCCTTGTGAATCCGTTAAGCGGCCATCATCCAATACCTGTAATAAGATATTAAATACATCCGGATGCGCTTTCTCAACTTCATCAAACAGCAACACGCTATAGGGTTTACGACGTACCGCTTCAGTCAGCACTCCACCTTCTTCATAACCGACATAACCCGGAGGCGCACCAACCAGACGGCTGACAGAATGTTTTTCCATAAATTCCGACATGTCGATACGGATCATTGCATCATCACTGTCAAACAGGAAGTTCGCCAAAGCTTTGGTCAACTCAGTCTTACCCACCCCGGTTGGACCTAAGAACAGGAATGAACCACTTGGACGGTTTGGATCAGACAATCCGGCACGAGAACGACGGACTGCATTCGACACTGCCACGACAGCTTCTTCCTGACCGACGACACGTTTATGCAGGAATTCTTCCATATGTAGCAGTTTGTCACGCTCACCTTGCAGCATTTTTGCCACTGGAATACCAGTTGCAGCACTGACCACTTCAGCAATCTCATTGTCAGTGACTTTGTCACGCAATAGTTTTGGCGCTTCACTTTCTTCAGCTGCTTCAATACGTTCCAGTTGCTTCTGTAACTCAGGAATCACGCCATACTGATAACGTGCCGCTTCTGCCAGATCACCCTCACGCTGCGCTTTTTCTAGCGCAATACGGGCTTGATCCAGCTTCACCTGAATGTCTTTATTGCCTGCAACCAGCGCTTTGTCTGCACGCCAGATTTCTTCCAGTTCGCTATACTCTTTCTCAACTGTAGCAATCTGATCTTCCAGATATTTCACTTCAGACTTGGCACCCGAATCTTCATCTTTTTTCACCGCTTCCAGTTGCATTTTCAGCTGAATCAAACGGCGTTCAAGTTTATCCAAAGCTTCTGGCTTAGAGTCCAGCTCCATTTTGATACGAGATGCTGCTTCATCAATCAGGTCAATCGCTTTGTCTGGCAATTGACGGTCAGTGATGTAGCGATGTGACATTTTCGCCGCAGCGATAATCGCAGAATCCAGAATCTGTACACCATGGTGAGTCGCATAACGATCTTTCAGACCACGCAAAATTGCAATGGTATCTTCTACACTTGGTTCATCCACCAATACTTTCTGGAAACGACGTTCCAAAGCTGCATCTTTTTCGATGTACTGGCGGTATTCGTCCAGGGTCGTTGCACCCACACAACGCAGCTCACCACGTGCCAATGCTGGTTTCAGCATGTTACCGGCATCCATGGCACCATCGCCCTTACCTGCGCCCACCAGGGTATGCAGCTCGTCGATGAATAGAATAATTTCGCCTTCATGTTTGGCCAGGTCTTTCAGAACAGCTTTTAGACGTTCTTCAAATTCGCCACGGTATTTGGCACCAGCCAGCAATGAACCTAAATCCAGTGACAGAACGCGTTTACCTTTCAGACCTTCTGGAACTTCACCATTCACGATACGCTGTGCCAGACCTTCTACAATCGCAGTTTTACCGACACCAGGCTCACCGATCAGTACCGGGTTATTTTTGGTACGGCGTGACAAGACCTGAATGGTACGGCGAATTTCATCATCACGACCAATCACTGGATCCAGCTTGCCTTGTAATGCGCGTTCAGTCAGGTCAATGGTGTATTTATTTAAAGAGTCACGCTGATCTTCATGATTATTGCTCATGACTTTTTCATTGCCTCGAATTTGATGAATGACTTGTTTTAAGGTCTCGGCTTTAACACCTACTTCACTTAAAAGTGATTTGGTTTTGCCTGTTTCCGCTAATGCTAACAATACCCAGTCAGTAGAAAGGAATTCATCCCCTGCTTTTTGGGCAAAACTGTCTGCCAGAT
The DNA here is from genome assembly GCF_003289665.1 of Acinetobacter sp. SM1B. Taxonomy (NCBI): domain Bacteria; kingdom Pseudomonadati; phylum Pseudomonadota; class Gammaproteobacteria; order Moraxellales; family Moraxellaceae; genus Acinetobacter; species Acinetobacter sp. SM1B. The sequence goes on along the minus strand of NZ_QMBM01000001.1, from coordinate 1,051,600 downwards.
GCAGAACTTTCGCTGCTTCAGGACTAAGGTTAATATCACCGGTGGACTGGCTTAAAGTCGGTGCATTACTCAGCGCAGTTTGCAGTTTAGCTTGCAAATCACGTAAGTTCGCACCTGCCTGTTGCAGCAGACTGATATTGGATGACTCATCTAATAAAGTTGCCAGAATGTGAATACCGTCGATAGAAGCATGGTCCTTACCCATTGCCAAGGATTGTGCATCTGAAAGGGTTTGCTGCAGGCGATTTGTAAATTTTTCAAAGCGCATTATTGTTCTTCCTCACAACAAATTTTTAACTTAATTCATATATGGGAGCACGCACATAAATTTCAAATAAATTTATATATATTTTTCAAAAACTTAAAATAAATATCAGGCAGTCTTCAATAATAATATTGGTATAGTCAAATCATATTTCAAGTCAACAAAGAAGAATTTTTATTCAGCCACAAACTTAATCATGTGAAATAAAAAAAGCCTTTATCAATAAAGGCTTTTCCGGAATAGATTATAAAAATTATGGTGCCGGATTCGGCTGCTGACGATGAATCGCTTCAATGCCTTTCAGTACTTCCTCAGACAGGTTGACTTCAAAAGCCTGAATATTTTCTTTTAGCTGATCCAGATTAGTTGCACCAATAATCGTGCTGGTTACAAAGAACTGCTGTTTAATAAATGCCAATGCCAATTGAGTCAGGGTCAGACCATGCTGCTCTGCCAGTTGTGCATATTGCTCCACCGCCCATTCACTTTCCGGATTGCTATAACGGCTAAAACGCGAGAATAAAGTCACACGGGCATTGGCCGGACGTGCGCCATTGCGGAATTTACCCGTCAGATATCCGAATGCCAGTGGTGAATATGCTAGCAAGCCAACACCTTCGTATTTGGCAATTTCTGACATACCGATTTCATAGGTGCGATTCAGCAGGTTATATGGATTCTGTACGCTGACAAATTTTGATAATCCCAGTTTCTCGGCCAGATGCAGGAACTTCATCGTCCCCCATGGGGTCTCATTCGACAGACCGATATAACGGATACGGCCATTTTTAATTTCATATTGCAAGGCGGTCAGGGTTTCTTCGAGATCCGTCACTGCACGGTCTTCGGCTGCTTCAGCATTGCCATAACCGAGTTTACCAAAGAAATTCGTTGGGCGTTGCGGCCAGTGCAACTGGTATAAGTCGATATAATCGGTTTGCAGACGTGACAATGACTGGTCTATGGCCGCTGAAATTTCATCTGCCCCAAAACGGGTCTGTCCATCACGGATATGACTACCACCTTGTGATGGACCAGCGATTTTGGATGCTAAAAACAGTTTGTCACGACCGCCACGTGATGCAATCCAGTTCCCGATAATGCGTTCTGTCGCACCTTGGGTTTCCAGTTTTGGCGGTACCGGGTACATTTCTGCGGTATCCCAGAAATACAGTCCTTGATCCAGTGCATAATCGAGCTGCTCAAAAGCTTCTTCCTGGGTATTTTGTTCACCAAAGGTCATGGTACCTAAACAGATTTCTGGAAGTAAAATGCCGGTATCTGCAAGTGGTTTGAATTGCATGAATAATTCCCTGTCTATTCTAGGTTTGACTTATCATAATAAAGTACACCTAGAGTATAGAAGGAAAGCGACGGGCTGAAATCATCTTTTCTAGGACTTACGCATTGACAGATTCAAAAAAGTATTAAAATACTTTATAAA
>NZ_QMBM01000001.1:1049460-1049791 GCF_003289665.1 Acinetobacter sp. SM1B | reverse complement strand
TTACCCGAGGGCGAAGGCATCGACTGGAATGTTGTGATCGTGGATGCCACAGAAATTCCAATACAAAGGCCTAAAAAAACAGAAAAAAAGCTATAGTGGCAAAAAGAAAACACATACCTTCAAAGTTCAAGCCATCATTCATTATAGAACTCAGAAAATTCTGAGTTTACGCACCAGTCGTGGTGCTGTACATGATTTCGAGCTTTTCAAACGCAACTTGAATCAGATTCCTGCAGGCGCCTTTATCCTTGCAGATAAGGGTTATCAAGGGATCTATACAGTGTATCCGAATAGCCTGTTGCCATTAAAAGCCAAAAGACACTGTAAATTG
>NZ_QMBM01000001.1:1047887-1049453 GCF_003289665.1 Acinetobacter sp. SM1B | reverse complement strand
CTGGAATCTACAACTTGGAACTGAGCAAAAAATGATTTATGAAAGAGGTCCATTGCAGAATAAGCCTTTAGAAATAGGTTTGTGCAACGAAACCCATTCAAACTCGTGGCTTCCAAAATTTGCCTCACATGACAGAAGCAAAAAATTCAGATGGTAGGTGTTCATCTAAAAATGGAAACATTTTTGTCGTCATTCTTGCTACCTATTCGCTACCTTTTTATTTTAATTAAAAAAACCCCTTACGATTAATGCACGTAAGAGGTTGATTTATATGGTGGGCCCAGACAGACTTGAACTGTCGACCAACGGATTATGAGTCCGCTGCTCTAACCAACTGAGCTATAGGCCCTATATGCTGAAAACCTTATTTATCAATAGGTTTAGGCGACAAGAATACTAGCTAAGATTTTTTTAAAAGACAAGCCTTTTTATGCCCACTTGCACACTTCATCAGCAATTATAAATTAGAAAAAATAGACACTTTGGAAATTCCTCATACTTTAGAAGGCTCTCATAGTCATTCAGAAGGAAAATTTCCATTTCTTTACAAAACAGAGCTGCTATCAAAATATATTTAAAAATTAACTCTCAACTATGCTTTTATACTTTTTATATATAATTATTTACATACTTTGAATGGCTGAATTAATTTTTATATCCGGATCAATTCAGCTATGAAATTAATTAAAAGCTTAAGCTTCGTGCTCCAAATTCTCTTTTTTGCGCATATCCAGATAAATTTCGATCAAAGACCATACAACAATGAGTGCAAAAATGAACAATGAACCGTACCGGGTTTGTCGGAGAGTCAATATTCTGAGAGACTATCCCGATGACAAAATTAAAATATGCCCCTGAAATCAGAGAAAGAGCAGTTCAATTATTGATTGAATCTGAAAAAGATTATCCATCGAATTGGGCAGCAGTTTCCGCAATTGCGCCTAAGATTGGTTGTACTCCTGAAACACTTCGTGCCTGGCATCAAAAGCATTTAGATCAGCAAAATCCTATTAAAGTACAACAGATATCTGATCAAGAAAAAATGAAGCAAATGGAACGTGAAATTAAAGAATTAAAGCGTGCCAATGAAATTCTACGTAAAGCAGCCGCTTTTTTCGCCCAGGCGGAGCTCGACCGCCCACACAAATAATGGTGGATTTCATCCATAACAATAAAGACTTATATGGTGTTGATGCGATTTCTAGGATTTTACCGATCGCAGCTTCAACCTATTACCGGACTCTAGATCTCTGCGAAAATCCAGAACATCGAGCAAAGCGAGATTTACATGATTTGCATCATGCTGAGGAGATTAAACGAATTTGGAAGGAAAGTTCAGGTCGGTATGGTGTACGTAAAGTCTGGCAAAAACTGAAACGTGAAGGCTATATTATTGCACGCTGTACTGTTGCTCGATTAATGAAAAAGTTAGGTATACAAGGTGTTTGGCGAGGTAAGAACAAACAAACCACCCGTAGCCGAGATGACCAAAAACGAGCACCTGACTTGGTGAAACGGAATTTTAGAGCTGATCAGCCTAATCACTTGTGGGTTGCTGACTTTACC
>NZ_QMBM01000001.1:959622-1047877 GCF_003289665.1 Acinetobacter sp. SM1B | reverse complement strand
CAAACAAATTCAGGCTGGGTCTATACCGCCTTTATTATTGATGTGTTCTCACGAGCAATTGTTGGATGGAAAGTATCTACACGGATGAATACAGATATGGTACTCGATGCACTTGAGCAAGCATTGCACGATCGAGGCATGCCAAAGAATGTGATTCATCATTCCGATAGAGGTGTTCAATATCTTTCTATTCGCTATACCAATCGTTTAGAAGCTGCAAATTTACGAGCATCAGTCGGTACGACTGGTGATTCATACGATAATGCTCTGGCTGAAACGGTGAATGGCTTATACAAAACAGAGGTGATTGAATATTTAAAAGCAGATTGGCAAGGTTTAGCAGATGTACAACTTGCGACACTAAACTGGGTAGATTGGTTCAATAAAAAGCGTGTACACAGTGCACTGGGTTATGTATCGCCTTTTGAGTTTGAAGCAATGTACTATGATAAGATTAACCCGTTAGGTCAGGTGGCCTAACTTAAATAAAAAAGTCTCCGACAAACCCGGTACGGTTCACAATGAGAGCACCAAAGCCGTTAAGTAAGTCATTCTTTATCCTCTCTCGCGAACATGATTGGAAGTGTCTTAAAGCCGAAACATATCCTTGGGCTTCGACAAAAGTCTAATAACTATTTTTAGTACTGAACAGCCATTTTTTAGCATTTTTAAGAGTATTTTTATCTCTTATAAGACATTTAACTAATTAACATTAATTTTGTTATTGTTTTTAAATCTTAATTAACCATTACTCAATATATTTATTCACTTGCTTTTTGAATGTATTTAAGACTTTTAAATTAATTCCACTTGACGAAATATAAGAACAAGCACAAATTATGTTTTTTTTTCACACACTCCATCCCCTATGTTTAAGAAATTCATTGGCGAATCTGCGTTTAAACTTGCAGGCTGGCAATATCACGTTGAACCAAATGTGCTTGAAGACAAGCAAGTGATTGTGGGCTTTGAGCATACTTCAATGATGGATGCCGTGCTTTCTCTGGCCTTATTTCAGATATACGACATCAAAATTCATACTTTGATTAAAAAAGAATTATTTAAAGGTCCATTTAAGCCATTATTAGAAAACATTGGCGGTATTCCGGTAGATCGTAAATCGAGCAAGGATATTGTGACCCAGATGGTTGAACTTTTTCAGAGCAATGAAAAATTCAATCTGGTGATTGCACCTGAAGCGACTCGCGCCAAAAATGGTGAAGAGCGTCGACCAATTCGTACCGGTTTTTGGCATATTGCCAAAGCAGCAAATGTGCCGATTGTACTCATGTATGCCAACTCTAAAACCAAACAGGGTGGCATTTTCGGAAAAATTTATCCAACAGACCTTGAACATGACCTGGCTTTAATGAAACAGCTTTATAAAGACAATGTCGGTCTGGATATCGTGATTCCTGAAAAAAAATAATATATGTCCATGAGATGTTATGCATGACCTAACATCTCATTTCTTCTTCTCCTTCTATCCTCTTTTCCACAATAAACATTTTTTATTTTTAAACTAAATTATTACCTTTAATCCCCGAATAAATTTCTCAGTGCGTCTATTTTTTTGTCATTATCGTTAAATCTAAAAACCAGGCTCTTTTTTTAAAAAAAGCCCTTATGGTAGAATTTGCCCAATTCGATAGGCATACAGCCAATCTACAAGGAGCATATTTCGCATGGCGGGTCATTCCAAGTGGGCCAATATTAAGCATCGTAAAGCAAAACAAGATGCTAGCCGCGGTAAACTTTTTACCAAATATATTCGTGAATTAACTACTGCTGCAAAACTCGGCGGACCAGATGCGGGTAGCAACCCACGTTTACGTGCTGTTGTCGAAAAAGCATTGTCTGTAAACATGACACGTGATGTGATCAACCGTGCGATTCAACGTGGTGCAGGCGGCGAAGATAACGACGATCTTAAAGAAGTAACTTATGAAGGCTATGGCGTAGGTGGTGTTGCCGTAATTGTAGAAACAATGACAGACAACCTGAACCGCACTGTACCTGACGTACGTCACTGCTTCTCTAAAACTGATGGTAACTTAGGGACTAATGGTTCAGTTGCATTCTTGTTCACCAAACGTGGTGAGATTACTTTTGAAGATGTGTCTTTAGAAGATCAAATCATGGAAGTTGCTCTTGAAGCTGGTGCTGAAGACATCGAAGTTGATGAAGATGAAATCCTAGTCATTACTACACCAGAAAGCTTCGGTACAGTTCAGGATGCTTTAGCTGCTGCAGGTTTAAAATCTGATAATGCTGAAGTTGTGATGAGCCCTTCTACCAAAGCTGAAATCACCGATATTGATCAAGCGAAAAAAATCATGAAAATGATTGATATGCTTGAAGATCTGGACGATGTTCAAAACGTTTATACCAACGTTGAATTCTCTGAAGAAGTATTGGCTCAGTTAGACGCTTAATCTTCAGGAAGACAAAAACGCACCTTTGGGTGCGTTTTTTATTTTGATCTATCTTATTAGATCATCTTGTCTGTGATTTCAATCAATTTACTTGCTTATTCGGGGACAAATATTTAGATAGTGCTATCCCTTCAATTAAACTTTATTGAGTAAGCCACTACAGTTAAAAACATTATATTCCTTGATCACGAAGCTGGAATGCAGTGCGACCACATGTTCAATCTTGCCGATTTTGTTAAGCAGGATCTCACTGTAGTTTTCCATATCACGTGCGACTACTTCGACAATAAAATCTGCCGATTGTCCTGTTACCAGAAAGGCATTAATCACTTCAGGAATACTTTCCAGCTCACCCAGAAATTTGGCAAAAGTGTCACTATCATGTTTGCTTAAGGAAACCTGCAAAAGTACATGCAGACTGAAACCAAGCTTTTGATAATTAATTTCCCGTTTTAGACCACTAATAATATTATGGTCAATCAACTGTTTAATACGGCGGTGAACCGAGCTGACCGAAAGATTCACCCGTTCAGAGAGTTCATTCAAATTGACATCTTCATGGGTCAAAATTTCAAGAATGTGCTTATCAAAACGATCTAATTCCATTTTTAATCTCTTGCCACTTTATTAAAATACATCATTATTCTACGCATAGTATTAATATTTTTTCATGAATTACCAGATATTTGCAAAAAAATACCAGATGATAATCTAGAGGAAATTTAAGTCATTTCCATAGTCATTCATCGCATAAAATATATTTTAGATAAACGCAAACATCTAATAAACCATTATTATTTATCATAAATTAATCTATTTAAAGCTTTATTCAGGCAAATAATACTATTTTCAAAACGTGATTATTCATGCTTAGATTTACACTTGTATAGAAACTGAATAAAAATTAGGCGTTTTATTTACAACGCAAAATAATCAAAACAAGACAAAAAACGCAAGGAACGGTTATGGCTTTCAGTATTTTTAGTTAAATTAAAAGTAAACTCAGCCCGGTGCTCACGACAGAGACGCAAAACAAGAGTTTACTTAGCGGTTTATTAGGTGGCAGTCTTTCTGGCATTATTGGTTCTATCACGGGTTCTACTCCCGCTACTCCTTCCCTAGACTCCCTCTTAAATAGCTTACTTTCAGGTAAGAGTTTAAGTTCAAGCTCCCTGACTGATTTAATTACTCAATTTACCGGTTCGAATGCTACAAAACTCGATATTAACAGTTTAATTAGCAAACTCACTCAAGCCAACGGCGGCAGTTTTGATCTGGGTTCGATCAGTAATCTGCTGGGTAGTTTAATGGGTAACAATACATCAAATTTAGATTTAAATGCCGTGATTAAATTAGTCAGTGGGTTAATTGGTGGTAGTTCAGGTAATTTAGATCTCAGTAAAATTGCTGACCTGGCTGGTAACCTTCTGCAAGGCGGTGACATTGATATCGGTCAGATCGCTCAGCTTGTCGGTGGTTTAATCGGTGGTTCTGGCGGTCTTGAAGGTATTGATATTGGCGCAATTGCAGGACTAGTCGGCAATCTGATTGGCGGGAATGGCGATATTGATATCGGTCAGATCGCTCAGCTTGTCGGTGGCCTAATTGGTGGTTCTGGCGGTCTTGAAGGTGTTGATATTGGCGCAATTGCAGGACTAGTCGGCAATCTGATTGGCGGGAATGGTGATATTGATATCGCGCAGATCGCTCAACTCGTTGGTGGCTTAATCGGTGGCTCTGGCAGTCTTGAGGGTGTTGATATTGGTGCAATCGCAGGCTTGGTTGGCTGTTTAATTGAAGGCAATGGCGACATTGATATCGCGCAGATCGCTCAACTCGTTGGTGGTCTAATTGGTGGCTCTGGTGGTCTTGGTGACTTCGATCTAGGTGCGATTACCGATATTATTTCTGGCTTCAGCAATAATGGCGGTAACTTCGACCTTTCACAATTGACCAATTTACTTGGTGGCCTCGTGAGTGCAAATGATAGCTCTGATCTGAGTGGCTTACTGGGTGGTTTAGGCGACCTAGGCAATGGTTTAGATTCAAATGCATTTGAAGGCTTACTTGATGGAAGTCTAGGCGACTTAGGTTCGAGCATTATTCCAGAATTAGGTGATCTTATTTCAGGTGGTAGCTCAGTTGATAACAATATCAGTATTACTGAAATTATTCCGACCATCAAAGAAACAATTTCCAATATCTCGAGCGGTAGTTCATTACCGAAGTTTGACTTTAGCTCACTTCTCAGTGGCTTTAATAAACAGAGTGATATTGATCTCACAAACCCTTGGGGCTAAGTATCCAATAAAAAAACGCACTTTAAGCGCGTTTTTTATTTCACTATTTAACTTATACACCGCGCCAATCAATACGAGCATTACGTTCATGACGATAGATGTTTTTAATATATTGGCCTAAAGGCAATTCCGAGAGATAGGTCTGATAATCCCGATATTCATCTGACATAGATTCAAAGCTGTCACGCTCCCACGGCGTACCGGAAATTGCCAACAAAGGTGCCAACATTGAACAGACTGCAATATCAGCCAGACTAAAACGTGATCCCGCAAAATAAGCTCCCTTATTCTCGATCAGTGTCTGGTTCAGCTGTTCAACTGTTTCTTTAATATATTCACGGGACTGAGCAAGTGTATCTTCAGTAAGTGCATAACCTTTGCTGAGAAGAGTTTTAAGCAAAGGCTTGGAAAATTTTTCGAACTGACGTAGATATCCCTTTTCACCAATCAGGATCTCCATCGATTCATGATCATGAGATAAAGCCTGAGCCAACATCCAGCGACGGATATGGCGTCCTAGTTCCTGAGTCTTTTCATCAATCTCCAGCACTTTTTGACGTAAGCGCCCTTCTACGGGTAATAAACGATGCTCAGGATAATGTTCATCCAGATATAAGGCGATCTGGGTTGAATCTGCAATCCATTGTTCCTTGTCACGCAAAATTGGCAGACGGTTCTGTCCGGTTTTAAGACGAGCAAAGGCACGATGCGCACCTGGCATGAGGTTTTGTGCGACATAATCCAGTTCTTTATGATCAAGCATCCAACGTGCTTTTTCACAAAAATGTGATAAAGGAAACTGGTATAAGGTGCGCATAAAATCTCCATGTTGATTATTAAATTTGGTCGCATTAAAACCATCTATTTCAGTTGGATACTTTAGACACCCTTCATTGGAAATACAATGTGCTTTTAATTCAAAATTAAGATGTTGTTTATTCAACTCTACAATGTTTATTTTTATACATTTTTCCGCCTTAAATATCTTTAAAGCAGATATATTCTATTTTAGACCAAGCCACTCATACTAAATATAAAATAAAATTTTAAATATTTTAATTACTTACTATATTCAAAATTGATAGAAACCTAGCAATTTTTGTCCTAAATAGGTTTTTTCATAAGCTTTGCGAAAGCAATTACTTAATCTCATAAAGCTTAGCCTGTAACGTTTTGATATCGATTTAGGATGTCATTATGTCTCGTTTAACTTTTGAAAAAGTTCATATTATTGAAAATGATCACGACGCAATTAATGCTGCCTACCAGGTTGCAGACTTTGCTCTGGAAGGCCGAAATCAGCGTGATCAGCAACGTGTATTCCCTCTTGCTGAAATTGAACTGTTCAGCCAAAGGGGTCTGGGCGGTATACGTATTCCAAAACAGTACGGCGGTGCTTTCGTTTCCGATAAAACCCTGGCACATGTATTCCGTATTGTGAATAAAGCTGACTCGAGTGTCGGGCAAACCCCTCAGAACCAGATCGCATTACTCAACATGATCCAGATCATGGGTACAGAACAACAAAAACAGTTTATTTATAGCGAAATTTTAAAGGGTAAACGTCTGGCCAATGGCGGTCCGGAACGTCATACCAAAGATACTAAAACCCTGGCAACCACGCTTACAATCGAAAATGGTCGCTATTTTATCGATGGCGAAAAATTCTATTCAACTGGTAGCAGCTTCGCGCACTGGCTGGCAATTAAAGCGATTCATCCTGAAGGGCATGTGGTGCTCACTATTGTCGACCGGACTGCCGACGGTGTTGAAGTGATTGATAACTGGAATGGTTTTGGTCAACGCACCACCTCTAGCGGTACCGTTAAACTGCAACATGTCGAAGTCGATCCACTACTGATTTTTGATGAGCGTCTGTTAGGGAATCAACCAAGTTACCGTGGTGCCTATTCTCAGCTGATGCAGGTGGCAATTGATGTCGGGATTGCTGAAGCGGCTTTTGCCGATACGTTGACTGCCATACATAAGGCTCGTCCGGTTGTGGATGCACAAGTCGAAAAAGCCAGCTTTGAGCATTACACCCTGCAGGAAGTGGGTAAGTCATCTGTGTTATTAGATGCCGCGATTCTACTACTGGATGAAGCTGCTGAATATCTGGATGAACTGGATCAACTGGAAGCAGTGACCGATGAGCAGGCAGCCAAAGCCTCAATTCTGGTGGCTGAAGCCAAGGTCTATGCCAATGATGCAGCCTTAAATATTTCGGAAAAATTACTGGAATTGGGCGGCAGCCGCTCCAGCCTGAGTCAGCACAATCTGGATCAGCATTGGCGCAATGCCCGGGTACATACCCTGCATGACCCGATCCGCTGGAAGCTGCATGCACTCGGGGATTATTACCTGAATCATAAACTCCCTGCCCGCCACGCCTGGATTTAAGGAGATTTGCCATGACTTCATTTCAAAACATTATTCCATTTCAATCCGAGCAGCTGGCGCAAGCTCATATCATCCAGTCTGATAAGGAAGCCTTAGAAATTGCCCGCAATCTAGCAGATCACTTCAAGGCGGGTGCGGTACAGCGTGATGCTGAACGTATTCTGCCGTTCGAGGAAATCGAAGCTTATAGTCAGTCTGGACTCTGGGCAATTACCGTGCCTAAAGAATATGGCGGCGCAGAAGTGTCTAGCTATACCGTAGCACAAGTCATTGCCCTGATGAGCGGTGTAGATGGCTCAATTGGCCAGATTCCACAAAATCATTTTTATGGTCTGGAAATTCTGCGCAATAACGGTACTGAGCAACAAAAACATAAACTCTATGCCGAAGTGCTAAAAGGCGCCCGTTTCGGTAATGCCCTGGCTGAGTTCAAGACCAAGACTGCCGCACAACGCCAGACTGCAATCCGCAAGACCGAGCAAGGATATGTAATTAATGGAGAGAAGTTCTATTGTACCGGTAGCCTATTCGCACACCGCATTCCGACACTGGTCGTAGATGAAAATGAGCAGCAATTTCTGGCTTTCGTCCCACGTGACAGCGCCGGTCTGACGCTGATTGATGACTGGAGCGGTTTTGGTCAGCGCACGACTGGCAGTGGTACCGTAAAATTTGACAATGTTCCAGTGCTTGAAGAAGATGTCGTACATTTTGATACTGCCTACTCTCGTCCCACCATTTCTGGTCCTTTCGCACAATTGCTGCATGCTTCTATTGAAACTGGTATTGCCCGTGCTGCCTTTGAAGAAACCTTAAACCGCGTGCGTCAGGCACGTCCGTGGATTGATTCTGGTGTGGACAAAGCCACAGATGATCCACTGACCAAATTTGAACTCGGCCGCGTAGTTGCTGATGTACGTGCCTCTGAAGTTTTACTCAAACAGGCTGCGTACGCTGTCGATGCTGCCAAAGCCAATCTGACTGAAACCAGTGTTGCCAAAGCCTCTCTAGATGTGGCTAAAGCGCGTGCGCACAGTACCGAAACTGCATTAAAAGCCTCCTCTAAACTTATTGAACTGGCTGGCAGCCGTGGTAGCCAGCGTGAAGATGGTCTGGACTGCTTCTGGCGCAATGCTCGCGTGCATACCTTGCATGATGCTTCACGCTGGAAATATTATTTCATTGCTAATTATTTGCTGAATGGTGTTCTGCCTCCACGCCGGGGGACGTTGTAATGACAAATATTATGAACAGCTCGAAAGCGAAGGAAATCCTGCTGAATGCCTTTGATATGAACTGCGTGGGTCATATCAATCATGGCTTGTGGACTCATCCGCGGGATGAATCACATCGCTTTAATGAGCTGAGCTACTGGACTGATCTGGCGAAAATGTTAGAACAAGGATTGTTTGATGGCCTGTTTATTGCCGACATCACCGGGGTCTATGACGTCTACCAGAATGGCATTGATCTGACTCTAAGAGAATCGATTCAATTACCGAGTCATGATCCAAGCACCCTCGTGTCTGCCATGGCAGCCGTGACCGAGCATCTTGGTTTTGGCGTTACAGTCAATCTCAGCTATGAATCGCCTTATCAGTTCGCCCGTCGCTTCGCCAGTCTGGATCATCTGACCCATGGTCGTATCGGCTGGAATATGGTCACTGGTTATCTGGACAGTGCCCAGCGCCTGATCGGTGAAAATGGTCTGAAAGACCATGATCGACGCTACGAGCAGGCCGAAGAATTTTTACAGTTGTGCTACAAGTTCTGGGAAGGTTCCTGGGAAGATGATGCCATGCTGAAAGACAAACAGCAGCGGATCTTTACTGATCCAGCCAAAGTGCATCAGGTTAATCATCAAGGTCAGTTCTACCGCAGTCAGGGCGTATTTCAGGTTTCCCCTTCTGTTCAACGTACTCCGGTACTGTTCCAGGCTGGTGCTTCACCACGTGGTATGGCCTTTGCCACCCAGCATGCGGAAGGCATGTTTATTGGTGGTGATCATCCGGACAAAATCAAGAAACAGGTGGATCAGATCCGTCGCCAAGCCACTGAACAAGGACGTGATCCTGAAGCGATCAAGATTTTCGTTGGTATTACTGTGGTAACCGCAGAAACGGATGAAATAGCGCAGCAAAAGCTGGAAGAATATCGCGCTTATGCCAGTCCTGAAGCTGGTCTTGCACATTTCTCCAGTTCAGTCGGAATTGACCTGTCCACATTTGCCGATGATGAGCCAATTCCTTACCAGCAAACCAACAGCATTGCTTCAGTCAATAACAAGTTTAAAGAACAACAGCTTACACCAACTGATCTGAAAGCACAGCATGTACTGGGTGGGCGTTATCCACTGATCGTGGGCAGTGGTGCGACGGTGGCAGAAAAACTGATTCAGCTGGTCGATGAAACCGGGATAGATGGCTTCAATCTGACCCGTACGGTGGCTCCAGAATCGCATCTGGATTTTATCCGTTTTGTTATTCCTGAATTACAGCAGCGCGGACGCTATAAGACTGAATATAAACAAGGCAGTTTCAGACACAAGCTGTTCCAGCAAGGAGACCGCTTATCCAGCGCTCATCCAGTGCAGCAATTTCGATGTCAAAACTCCGCCTCAACCGCGAATACCGACCTAAAGCAAAAACAATCAGCATAAATTTATTTTGAGGTGCAACATGGCACAAACTGCTAAAACAAAATTCAGCATTATTGGGGTAATTATTGCCGCCGTGATTATCGGACTGGTGGTATGGAACCAACAAAAAAAATCTGGTTCGGATGAACTGGTCATTGGTATCAGTCCGTCTTTTGCCAAACCTTTACAGGTCGCAGCAATTGAGGCCAAACAGCAAGGTGTCAATGTCAAACTGGTCGAATTCTCGGACTGGAATACGCCAAATATCACCCTGAATCATGGTGATATTGACGCTAACTTTTTCCAACATCAGCCATTTTTGGATAATGCCAAGAAAGAAACCGACTTTAAGATCAAAGCCTTTGCTAAAGGTGCAGCCACTCATGTTGGCATATATTCCAAGAAAATCAAAAGCTTTGATGAGCTAAATGATGGCGCGAAAGTTGTGGTGCCAAACGATCCAGTCAACCAGGGTCGTGCCCTACTGTTATTGCAACAGGCAAAACTGGTAACACTCAAAGATCCAAATAATCATTTATCTAGCCTGAAAGATCTTGCAGCGAATCCGAAAAACTTGCAGTTTGTTGAAGTTGAAGGTCCACAAACTGCACGTGCCATTGATGATGTTGATCTGGCATTTGGTTATCCGCATTACCTGCGACTGGCAAAAACAGCTGATCCTGAAAAAGCACTGTTATTTGACTCTAATAAGGACAACCGCTATGCAATTCTGTTTGCAGTACGTGAGGACTATCAGGACAAGAATGACAAGCTGAAGAAATTTGTCGACATCTATCAGAATTCACCTCGCGTAAAGGAAGCTCTTGATGCTGACTTTGGTGCGAAGCTCTGGTTCCCAGGCTGGAAATAAGGAAAATACTATGGTGAGTTTTGGTTCTCAGGTAGCGTTTTCCGTCCCACATATCAAAATCCGCAACCTGAATAAATATTATGAAGTTCAAGGCAAATCAGTTCATGCATTGAAAAACATTAACCTGGATATTCCTGAAAGTAAGATTTTCGGAATTATCGGTAAAAGTGGCGCGGGAAAATCCTCGCTGCTACGTACCTTGAATGGTCTGGAACAGATCAGTGAAGGTCATATCCATATCCATCAACAGGATCTAGCTGGACTCTCACACGCTGAACTGATTCAACTGCGCCAGCGTATTGGCATGATCTTCCAGCATTTTAATTTGATGTCTGCCAAAACCGCCTGGGAAAATGTCGCTCTGCCGCTCAAAGTTGCAAACTATAAAAAGTCAGACATCGATGCACGCGTCAATGAAGTACTGCAACTGGTCGGTTTAAGCGAAAAGGCGCAGAGCTATCCTTCTCAACTCTCTGGTGGACAAAAACAGCGTGTCGGTATTGCCCGCGCGTTGGTGCATCATCCGGAAATTTTACTCTGTGATGAAGCCACTTCTGCACTAGATCCAGAAAGTACCTCAGTGGTGCTGTCTTTACTGAAAGAAATCAACCAGAAACTCGGTATCACTATTGTATTAATCACCCATGAGATGCAGGTCATTCGTGAAATCTGCGATCAAGTCGTGGTAATTGAAAAAGGTGAAGTTGTTGAAGCCGGTGAAGTTTGGTCTGTCTTTTCTAATCCACAGCAGCAGATTACCCAGGAACTGCTGAATCTGGAACAGCTGGAACTGCCATTTTCGATCAGTCCTGAAGTGACAACAGATACCACGCATAGCATTATCAAACTGCGCTATGCCTCTAGTGTTCAGTATTCCCCAGATTTGAAAATGATTTTTGAACAGTTCGAGCATCCGGTGCACCTCTATCAGAGCCATATCGACAGCATCCAGAACCATCTGATAGGTAGCTTAATTGTCGCGGTTGCCGATCTGAATCTGGATACCGACTTACTTCAGCAAAAACTAAAACAACATATTGCACAAATTGAGGTGATTGGCTATGCACGACCAACTCATTGATTTATTACTAACAGGAACTACCGATACCCTCATCATGGTTGGTGTATCAGCGATCGTTGCCTTTTTAATTGGTTTACCGATGGCAGTAGTACTGGTCAGTACATCTGAACACGGGATCTATCCATCTAAACCCATTAATCAGGCTTTGGGTTGGGTTGTGAATATTACCCGTTCGGTGCCTTTTCTGATTTTGATGGTCGCGCTAATTCCTATTACCCGCTGGATTGTGGGGACCAGCTATGGTGTCTGGGCCGCAGTTGTGCCTTTAACTTTGGCCGCGACTCCTTTCTTTGTGCGTATTGCTGAAGTGAGTTTACGTGAAGTCGATCAGGGTCTGATTGAAGCTGCACAAGCGATTGGCTGTAACCGTAAGCAGATTATCTGGCATGTGTTATTACCTGAAGCTTTACCAGGAATTGTGGCCGGTTTTACCGTGACTCTAGTGACCATGATTAACTCATCCGCCATTGCCGGTGCGATTGGTGCCGGTGGTCTGGGCGATATTGCTTACCGTTATGGTTATCAGCGTTTTGATATACAGATCATGCTGGCGGTGATTGTAGTGCTGGTGATTCTGGTCATGCTGGTGCAGGCCACTGGTGACACCCTGTCCAATCAGCTCGACAAGCGTAAAATCTAAAAACATCTATTTCATAAGTTTTCAACAAAGCACCCAGCCATGACCTGACTTTGTCATGGCTTTCATGTAAAATCACTGGCAATTTTTATATAACGCTTTGTGAGTTATTTCATGGGTTTTAATTGTGGTATTGTAGGCCTGCCTAACGTTGGTAAATCTACGCTTTTCAATGCATTAACTAAAGCTGCAATTGCTGCGGAAAACTTCCCATTCTGTACGATTGAACCAAACACCGGTATCGTGCCTGTGCCTGATCCACGCCTGGACAAACTTGCTGAAATCGTAAAACCACAACGCGTGGTACCAACTACCATGGAATTCGTGGACATCGCGGGTCTGGTTGCTGGTGCATCTAAAGGCGAAGGTCTGGGTAACCAGTTCCTAGCTAACATCCGTGAAACTGATGCAATTGCTCACGTTGTTCGTTGTTTCGAAGATGAAAACGTGATTCACGTAAACGGCAAAATTGATCCGCTTGATGACATCGCAACCATTAATACTGAGCTTGCTCTAGCCGATCTTGAAACTGTGACTAAAGCAGTGACTCGTTTAGCGAAATCTGCAAAAGGTGGCGATAAAGAAGCGATTGCGACTAAAGCAGTTCTAGATAAAATTCTTCCTCTTTTAGATGAAGGCAAACCTGCTCGTGCTGCAACCTTAGATGATGACGAACGTAAACTGGTACGTGGTTTTGGTCTGTTAACGCTTAAACCAACCATGTATATCGCCAACGTGGCTGAAGACGGTTTTGAAAATAACCCGCATTTAGATGCTGTACGTGAACTGGCTGCTGCTGAAAATGCAATCGTGGTTCCACTTTGTAACCAGATCGAAGCAGAAATTTCATTACTTGAAGATGAAGACCGTGCTGAATTCCTGGAAGCTATGGGCATGGAAGAACCAGGTCTGAACGTGGTGATTCGTGCAGGTTATTCATTGCTTGGTCTACAAACTTACTTTACTGCTGGCGTACAGGAAGTTCGTGCCTGGACAGTAAAAGTGGGTGCGACTGCCCCTCAAGCCGCAGGTGTAATCCACACTGACTTCGAAAAAGGCTTTATCCGTGCTGAATGTATTGCTTATGATGACTTCGTACAGTACAACGGCGAAGCTGGTGCCAAAGAAGCAGGTAAATGGCGTCTGGAAGGTAAAACTTATATCGTTCAGGACGGCGATGTTCTGCACTTCCGCTTCAACGTATAAGTTGAAGATAAAAATGCCCCGATAATTCGGGGCATTTTTTATGTATTTTAAAAAGGATTAATCAGCTGCTATTTCCGCATATGGGGTGTCTTGTTCCATTAGCAAGCGTTGCTTACGTGCTTCAAGTAACATTTTTGCTTCTAGTTCCTTGCGAAAGCCGAACAGGAAAATTAATTCCGCAAGAACAAATAAAGGTCCGATCGCCAAGCCAATCAGATCATCCATAAATGCCGGTTTTTTCTTTTCGTAGAAATGACCTACAAACTGGAATGCCCATCCAATGGCAAAAATTCCAACGCTGGTACTCAGCCAGGTTCCAGTATCCCACTGTGCCACATTATAGGCATAAGGATAGACAAACATAAAAATGAAGGCCATGATCAATGCAAAAAATACATCAATAGTTAAATAATAAAGAATTGAAACAATGAGAAGTCCCAAGGCAAGAGTCACCTCAAAGCCGGACATCATCAGTGATACACGTGCAGTAAGACAAATAATGGAAAAAACAATTAATGGGACCCCAATAAAATGTGTCATGACATTCTTACGGTCTAAATGATAAGCTGCATACTGGCTTAATAGTCGTTCTACTCTGGTCATATTATTCTTCCTTGACTGGCCATAGAATTTGACTATAGCGCAACAATAAAAGACAAGTTGTCAGCTGGACGACAACTCATAAAACTTGGAGCAATAAAGCGAGTGGAAGAAAAATATCTTGTTGAATTAGAAAAAAATTCTTGGTTCTCAAAATTACCTTCTCATTTCCAGAACGTCCTGCTGAAACATGCAGTTACCTTATCCGTCGATAAAGACCAGGCCGTATTTTATTCAGGTGATGTGTTTGATGGAATTTATGCTGTATTAGAAGGTGCAATTGGTTTAGGTTCTATCAATATTGAGGGTAAAGAGGCAGTTTCTGCAATTGTAGAACCCATTGTCTGGTTTGGTGAAATCTCATTGGTGGATGAGCAGCCGCGTTCTCATCACGCCATCGCCTGCAAGAAATCCCTGCTCTTGCATATTCCCGCGCAATTTATTTATAAGCTGGTGGCTGAACAACCTGCATTCTGGTTTCACATCTCCCAGCTCATGAGCCAGAAATTACGTTATGTGTTTCTGGAATTATTTTCTATTCAGACCCAAACCATGCAACAACGCCTAGCGCAGCGTTTACTGTTTATTTTGCAAGGCTATGGCAATCACCTGGTCATTAAAAACCGTACCATTCAGTTGTCGCAAGAACAATTGTCACAAATGCTGATGTGTTCCCGCCAGACTATTAATCAGGAACTGCAACAGCTGGAAAAAATGAATATCCTGAAAATTGCCTTTAAACAGATTGAAATTCTGGATGTGCAACGACTACATCAATTGACTGGCGTTCCACTTCACTGATTCCGAACTAAGAAAATCAAAAAGGCTGAGCATATGACTCAGCCTTAAGTTGACACAAACAAAATATCGATCAGCTGGCAACACCCACCTGTTTCGGATCAGTATTGCCCAGTTGTGGATGAGAAATTGCACTTTCACACTGTTTTTTGTCACGTTCATAATCGGCTTGCTTCTGTGCCAGACTATTCCCATTTTCAAGTGTGGTTCGTGCCCAGATTTCCAGACTGGTTAAAGCCTTACGACATAATGCATATTTTCCTTCAGTCACGGAATCAGTCATTTTCACATTAATGCGCCAATTCGTGCTCAACTTGCGCGCAGGCTGACGAACGCGTTTTTCAATTTGATCAATCTGCTTGTTGTAGACCAGCGGATCTACTTCATTCATAAATGTCCAAGCTTCATGGGCATAAGTGGTCGCATCATTGCTCAGTTTCGGGGCTGGCTTAATTTCCGGTGCTTGATTGCCTGAACCCTCATTTCCGCATGCCTGTAATAACAATGCTGTGCTGACTAAAGCAACACTCAGTATATAACGTGTCTTGAACATGAACATTATCAGGCTCGCCATCTTAAACAATTCGGCACTATGCTATTAAATTCACGTACAATACTCAATTACCATTTGACCCCTTGTTCAACTCTCCCTCCAAGGTGTGCTGTGTCCGAACTGAATCAACACGCTGTAAAACCTGCCAGTTTTTGGCAAGGTGCCAAAGACAGCCAGGCGATTATTTTTACCTATTTGCCCGTTTCTTTTGCCTTTGGGGTTTCTGCGACCCAGTTTGGCTTTACCGCATGGGAAGCATTATTCCTGTCCTGCTCTATGTATGCAGGTGCCAGTCAATTCCTGGTTGTTGCACTCTTAGGGAGTGGCACTTCCATCTGGATGACTGCATTAACCGTGATTGCTCTGGATATCCGTCATCTACTTTATGGCCCTGCGCTACAGAATTTGATTCAGGATCGGCTTAATCTGAAAAAAACCGCAGTCTGGGCTTGGGGACTCACCGATGAGGTATTTGCCTCTGGCATGATCAAACTGTCGCAACGGCGTCAGGAATGGTCTGAATCGTGGATGCTGGGGTTGAGTTTATTCAGCTGGCTGTCCTGGGCAACAGGTTCTTTTCTCGGTGGCTTATTTGCAGATCAGGTCAGCAACTTACCGCAATTTTTACAGGCCGCTTTAGACTTCCTGTTACCTGCGCTATTCCTAAGCTTCCTGCTGGCAGCCTTTGAAAAGAAAAATACTTTTGTTGTCAGTGTGACGATTGTTGTTTCTGCTATTGCCTGCTACATGATTGACCTGTCTGCTGCAATCTTTATCGGCATCAGTTCCGGTATTCTGGCAGGCCTGTTCAAGCACTATGTACTCAAACGTCCCGATCCTGAGCATATGGGAGAAGAACTATGAATTTAGAAATTATTCTGGTTGGTATTCTGGTCGGGATTGCCAATTTCGCTTCCCGTTTCGGACCTTTTTTTGTGATTCAGAAATCGCAGCAAGGTTCACAAAAGCGTGGTGCGCTGTGGTTGAAAATTGCCTTAGGTGCGATTGGAATTTCTGCAATTAGCTCAATGTTGGTCGTGGCGACACTACCGCCTTTGCTGGAAACTCCCGATAAAAGTGTAGCGATGCTGGCCGGTTTTATTGTATTAACAGTGCTGTATTTCAAGTTTAAACGCATTGTGCTGGCCACTTTGACGGCTGCCCTCACCTATGGCCTGATTTATACTTACCTACCGATTCATTTTTAAAGATTAAATCAATGAATATAAGAGGCTTATGCTACGTTCCAGTATAAGCCTTTTTAGTGCTGGGCTGGAACATTACAATATTCCCAAAACTGTTTCCCTGCCGGATTTCGAATGCTTTACTCAGTCTTTTCTATTGGCTTGGTTCTTCCCTTTGCTGCTCCCTATCTTTATTAGCAACCCAATCAAACCATGAAACTCCTACCTTGGCTGAAATTAATTCCGGGCCAGCTTCTGAAAATGAAAAAACTCAATCCGCAAAATCATATTTATTATTTAGATCCTCAAATCGATCCAGTGGAAGTATCTTTCTGATTTCTTAATCTAAATTTTGCGAACTTTATAAATAAAATTGTTGGTCAATATCACAATTTTGTATGAAACTTGGCTTATCTCCGCAGAGAGTTCTGCTATGCTAAAAGCCCATAAAATCAAGCATGGATGATTTACATGAGCGTGACGATTGGTACCCCACTACAGGCTTCTGCCTTCAAGGTCTTATTACTGGGTTCAGGTGAACTGGGCAAGGAAGTGGTGATTTCCCTGCAACGGTTAGGTGTCGAGGTTCACGCTGCTGACCGCTATGATCATGCACCTGCCATGCAAGTTGCCCATCAGTCGCATACCCTGAATATGGCTGATCCAGCAGAACTTAAACAGCTGATTGATCAGGTGAAACCAAATCTGATTGTTCCGGAAATTGAAGCGATTGCCACCCAGGTGCTGGTTGAAATTGAAGAGCAGAACATCGTAACAGTAATTCCATCCGCGAAAGCAGTGAATCTGACCATGAACCGTGAAGGCATCCGTCGTCTGGCCGCTGAAGAACTGGGGTTGCCAACATCTGCTTACCGTTTTGCCAATACTTTAGAATCTTTCCGTGCCGCTTGTGATGATATTGGTTATCCAAACTTTGTGAAGCCTGTGATGTCCTCTTCAGGCAAAGGTCAGTCTCGTGTCAAAAGCTTTGATGAAGTTGATGCTGCCTGGGAATATGCGCAAACGGGTGGTCGTGTAAATCAAGGTACCGTCATTGTTGAGTCACAGATTGATTTTGATTTTGAAATCACCCTGCTCACTGTTCGTGCCAAAAATCCGAAAACAGGTGAAATCGAAACTTCTTATTGCGACCCGATTGGTCACCGTCAGGATTCTGGGGACTATGTTGAAAGCTGGCAACCTCAGCCAATGACACCTGCTGCATTGGAAGAAGCCAAGCGAATTGCCAATAAAGTAACCGTTGCGCTCGGTGGTTGCGGTATTTTTGGGGTAGAACTCTTTGTCAAAGGCGACAAAGTATGGTTTAGTGAAGTGTCACCACGTCCACACGACACCGGCTTAGTCACTTTAGCTTCCCAGTTCCAAAGTGAATTTGAGTTGCATGCGCGTGCGATCCTGGGTCTTCCGGTAAATACCACTCGTCATAGCGTTGCAGCCAGTGCTGTGATTTACGCTGGTGTAGATGATCAGAATCTTTCTTATTCTGGTCTGGATCTTGCTTTAGCAGATGGCAATACAGACTTGCGCCTGTTTGGCAAGCCTGAAGGCTTCAAACGACGTCGTATGGGTGTAGCAACTGCACGTGCTGAAACAACAGATCAGGCACGTGAACTTGCGCAACAGGTGGCTCAACAAGTCAGTGTCAACCAAAACTAAGCTGAAAAACGAAACGGACGACTGTTCATGATCAATACCCTGCCATTGCTGAATTACACCAAAAGTAACCATGACATTAAAGCCATTAACGAATGGCGCAGTGATGTCGAGCACCAGCTGCAGGAATGTTTTGAAAATGGTGAGTCGATCCGTGACATTATTCTGACCCGATCAAATCTGATTGATGAAGCGCTACAGTTCCTGTGGAAGCATGCTGAACTCGATCAGACTGATCTGGGTCTATTTGCTGTCGGTGGCTACGGCCGCCGCGAAATGCTGCCCTATTCTGATGTCGATATCATGATCCTGTCAGAAGATGAAATTACGTCTGAACAGGAACAGTTGATTTCGACCTTTATTTCATCTTTATGGGATGTCGGCAATTTCAAGCCAGGTATTAGCGTCCGCACCATTAGTGAATGTGTCAATCAGGCCAGCAGTGACCTGACTGTAGCCACGACCCTGATTGAGTCCCGTCTGATTACCGGTAATGAAAGCCTGGCCAAATGGCCACGTCGTATCGTGTCTCAATCCTGGACCGACAAGACCTTTTTTGATGCCAAAATGGAAGAGCAGCATAAACGCTATGCTCAACATAACAATACCGAAAGTAATCTCGAGCCGGACATTAAAAATGCCCCGGGAGGTATTCGTGATATTAACCAGATCGGCTGGATTGCCAAACGTCATTTCCGCGTAAACCGTATTTATGATCTGGTACATCTTGGTTTTATTTCAGAATTTGAACTGGCCGTTTTAGAAGAAGCCGAAAGCTTCCTCTGGGAAATCCGTCATCATCTGCATCGCATCACCAAACGCGATGAAAACCGCCTGTTATTCGACTATCAGCGTGATATCGCCGCGAAGTTCGGCTATGTACGTGAAGAAGGCCAGCCGCAGAACTATCCGATTGAACAGTTTATGAAGCGCTATTACCGCAATGCCCAGCAGGTATCGACGCTGAATGAAATGCTGTTGGCTTATTTTAATGAATCGGTAATTACTCCGCGTCTGCCAAACTATGAGCGTAACATCGAAGAAATTAACCAGAACTTTAAACTGGTTGATGGCAAACTTGCGGTACAGCACCATAAAACTTTCTCGGAAAATCCAAGCGCGATTCTGGAAATCTTTTATCTTCTGGCAAACCGTCCGGAGATTGAAGGCATCCGTGCCCGTACCTTGCGTCTATTAACGCTCGCAGCAAAACGGATTGATCAGGATTATCGCAATAATCCCGTTCATCAAGCGCTGTTCATGGCGATTATCCGTTCACCACATCGTTTATATGAAACCTTGGTAGCAATGAAACGCTACGGCGTATTGGGGAATTATATTCCGGCCTTTGGCCAGATTATGGGGCTGATGCAGTATGACCTGTTCCATATCTATACTGTAGATGCGCATACCCTATTGCTATTACGTAACCTGAACCGCTTTAAGGAACCGGAATTCGCCAAAGAATTCCCAGTAGTCAGTTCAGTGTTCCAGCGTCTGGCCCGTCGTGACATCGTCTATCTGGCTGCCCTGTTCCATGACATTGCCAAAGGTCGTGGTGGTGACCATAGCGAACTCGGTGCCACTGATGCGATTGCATTTTGCCGCACGCATGGCTTTACCGAGCGTGAATGCAATCTGGTTGCATGGCTGATTCAGAATCACCTCATCATGTCAGTGACTTCACAGAAAAAAGATATTTCTGATCCGGATGTGGTCCGTGAATTCGCAGAACAAATGGGTGATATGGAGCACCTGGACTATCTGTATACCCTGACCGTTGCCGACATTAATGCCACCAATCCCAAACTGTGGAATACCTGGCGTGCATCTTTAATGCGTCAGCTATATACGCATGCGCGCGATGTGATCCGTTCTGGTCTGGGTCGTCCGGTGGACTATCAGATGCTGATTGAAGACACCAAGTTTGCTGCCAGCGAACTACTGGTACAGGACTTCTCTTTATATGATGTGGAAACCATCTGGCAGGAACTCGGTGATGACTACTTCCTGAAAGAATCGCCAGATGAAATCGCCTGGCATACTCGTGCCATTTTACAGCATGGTGATAATTCTGAACCGCTGGTGCTGATGCGTCCGCATCGTAAATATGCGCAAGATGCAGTGCAAATCTTTATTTATACGCAAGATAAACCAAATCTGTTTGCCACCACAGTGGCCGTTCTGGACCGCATGGACCTGGATGTACAGGATGCGCGGATTATCACGGCGACCAAGGCGTTCAGCCTGGACACGTATGTCGTGCTTGACCGTTTCGGTACACTCCTCACCGATCCGGAACGCGAGCTGAAAGTGATTGATGCACTTAAAGATGCTTTAAGCCACTCCGATAAATATCCAGGCCTGATGCAGCGCCGTATTCCACGTCAGCTTCGTCATTTTGATATTGAAAATACGGTAGATATCAGCCTGAACCCTGTTTTGAACCAGAATATGGTGGAAATTGCCACGCTCGACCAACCGGGTCTACTTGCCAAAGTAGGCGGATTATTTATGATGCGTGGTCTGGATATCCATTCTGCTAAAATTGCCACACTTGGCGAACGTGCCGAAGACATTTTCTTTGTCACCAAAAAAGATGGCATGCCGTTGAACCCTGAAGAATCTTCTGAATTTGCCTCTGCGTTAAAAGCAGCGCTGGATGAAGCCTCTAATCAGGTCAACAGTCAACACTCACATTAAAACGCGGTAACTCATTCATGAACTCTAGCTTGTCTTTATTGCATCCTTATCCATTTGAAAAGTTGAATAAACTTTTTGCGGATATTAAGCCTGCGAATATGCCACTCATTCCCCTATCGATTGGTGAACCAAAGCATCCAGCTCCTGAGTTCGTGAAACAGGCCATTATTGATAATTTTCAGCATCTTTCAACTTATCCAAACTCGAAAGGTTTACCTGAACTGCGTACCAGTATCGCCAACTGGCTGACTCGCCGTTTTAAACTGAACAGCATTAGTGCAGACAGCAATATCTTGCCAGTATCGGGTACCCGTGAAGCAATCTTCTCTTTTGTACAGGCACTGATTAATCGTGAAGATGCACCTTATGTAGTGATGCCAAATCCTTTTTATCAGATTTATGAAGGTGCAACGCTACTTGCAGGTGCAAAACCGTACTTCATTAACTGCACTGAGGAAAATAATTATCTTGGTGATTTTGATACAGTCCCTGCTGAAGTCTGGAAAAGAACCGCACTTCTATTTGTCTGTACACCGGGTAACCCGACAGGTGCAGTCCTGTCTAAAGAACAGTTTAAAAAGCTAATTGCACTTTCTGATCAATATGATTTTGTGATTGCTTCAGATGAATGCTACTCAGAGCTATGGTTTGATGAAGCACCGGTTGGCTTACTGGAAGTCTGTGCAGAAATCGGTCGTGATGACTACAAAAACTGCGTAGTATTCCATTCGCTCTCTAAACGCTCGAATCTTCCAGGCATGCGTTCAGGCTTTGTTGCGGGTGATGCGGATTTGCTTAAACCTTATCTGCAATATCGTACTTACCACGGTGCAGCGATGCCGGTTCAACATCAGCTGGCTTCAATTGCTGCCTGGGATGATGAAGCACATGTTGAAGAAAACCGCGTACAGTACCGTGCCAAGTTTGATCTGTTCCAGAAAGAGCTTGGTCACTTGTTGCCACTGAAAAAACCGGATGCGGGTTTCTACTACTGGTTGAAAGTAGACAATGATGAAGAATTTGCCAAACGCTTAATGGAACAGGCACATATCAAAGTACTTCCTGGCCGCTACCTGTCTCGTGATACTGAGCAAGGCAATCCAGGTGAAAACCATGTACGTCTGGCATTGGTGGCTGATCTGGCACAATGTGAACAGGTCATTGAGCGCTTAAAAGCCATTCTTTAACCTAAAATTTTAATAAAAAATCCACTATATTTATAGTGGATTTTTTATTTCAATCTTATATTCCAGAATATACACCAGATTGTGGTCT
Organism: Acinetobacter sp. SM1B; assembly: GCF_003289665.1. Taxonomy (NCBI): domain Bacteria; kingdom Pseudomonadati; phylum Pseudomonadota; class Gammaproteobacteria; order Moraxellales; family Moraxellaceae; genus Acinetobacter; species Acinetobacter sp. SM1B. The sequence goes on along the minus strand of NZ_QMBM01000001.1, from coordinate 1,025,522 downwards.
ACACCCTTAATCGGCTCCAGCTTGGCAGCCAGTACCGCTTCTTTAACTTTAGCATCGACAACTCTCAAGCCAGAACTCTGAATGATCTCAACGTCGGTAATCCGCCCTGTATTGGCGATGACCGTCATTTGCACGATTACTGTCTTGGCACGTTGCAATTCTGCATCACTAAATCTCAGATATGGTGCTTTTAGCCAGCTGACTTCATAGCCCTGCTTCGCCAGCAAATGTGGCGGAACAGCATTTTTGACAGTAGGCGGCTGATAAGCTGGAACAGGCTGCTTCAGCCTTTTTAGTAATTGCCGGGTTTTTTCATCCTGTGCATAAGCAGGAGCTAAAAACAGCCCGATACATATGCTAAATAACAGGCTCTGAACGAAGATTCTGAATGGCATGGCAATAGCTTGAAGAAAGTAAAGGCGGCCAATAACCGCCCTGAATAAGCGTCTTACAGCGCTTTTTCGATCTCAGCTTCCAGGTCTTCCGGCTTGGTGGTTGGCGCAAAACGGTTCAGCACCTTGCCATCACGCCCAATCAGGAACTTGGTAAAGTTCCATTTAATACCATTACCCAGAATCCCTTTAGAATTATTGGTCAGATAACGGAAAATTGCATGTGCTTCAGGACCTTTGACATCGATCTTGGAGAACATCGGAAATGTCACCCCATAGTTCTTCTGGCAATATGCACCAATTTGCTCATTACTGCCCGGATCCTGTCCGCCAAACTGGTTACAGGGAAAGCCTAAAACTTCCAGGCCACGATCTTTATATTTCTCGTAAAGTTTTTCTAGGCCGGCGAACTGCGGTGTGAAACCGCACTTACTTGCGGTATTCACAATTAACAGTACCTTTCCTTCATAGTCTGCAAATTGTTTGGTTTTTCCATCTAACAATTCAGCTTCAAACTGATATATGCTGGTCATGGATAAGTTTCCTCATCATTTTTTTCTTGTGTTTTTAATTCTAATGAAGCGGAGTTCACACAATAACGTAAGCCAGTTGGCTGAGGTCCATCAGTGAAAACATGCCCTAAATGTGCATCACAATGATGGCAAACAATTTCTGTTCTGACCATACCATGAGATGTGTCTAAATGCTCTTCAATTGCAGAGCCGTTGATCGCCTTATAGAAGCTTGGCCAGCCACAGCCACTGTCATATTTGGTTTCTGAGGTAAATAAAGGTTCACCACAACAACGGCATACATAAGTACCATCTTGTTTCGTATTCCAGTATTTACCGGTAAATGCTGGCTCCGTCCCTTTTTGACGTGTAATACGGAACTCTTCAGGTGATAACTCTCTTTGCCATTCTCTGTCTGATTTACTGAGTTTTCCCATGATGACGGTCCTTTCTATCTTGCTATTTTAAATAGGATAATTCTATATTTACGTCATTCATTTTAAAAATTCTAGTGTTTGTTTAACATTTTACAAAAGATATATAATCCCCCAAAAAAGCAAAAAGTAAGCAAATAAACAAAATAAAAGTAAGCATTTTCTGCATTAAATGCTTTTTTGTGAGCAATTTTAGTGTTAGGCTTGGTACTAAATTTGCTCAGGATTAAATAATGTCGCAAAAAAAAAGCGTAATTTTTAAAAATCTATTGCCGGAGATTAAACAATATCAACAGCTTGGATTTACGCATGAAAAAATTGTGGCATTACTCCGAGATGAGCACGATCTCGATCTAGTCACCACTGAGACATTTAAAAGCTACTTATATCGTTATGCAAAAGTGACCTCAACTCTTTCAGAGAACATCAAAATGCCGAACACTTTCCAAAAATCTCGCGAAATCAAAAAATCGTCTAAACTCGAGCATGTATGCTACGATATTCGCGGACCAGTGTTACGAGCAGCCAACGAGATGGAGGAAGCCGGACATAAGATCATCAAGCTGAATATCGGCAACCCTGCTCCATTTGGTTTTGAAGCACCCCAAGAAATTATCAATGATGTGGCGCTCAACCTGCCAAATGCGATTGGATATACCGACTCAAAAGGTATTTTCCCGGCACGTAAGGCGATCTGTCAGTACTACCAGCAAAAAGGTATTCTGGATATGCACGTCAATGATGTGTATGTGGGTAACGGCGTGTCCGAGCTGATTGTAATGGCAATGCAAGGCTTACTAGATGACGGCGATGAAATGCTGATTCCAATGCCTGATTATCCGTTGTGGACTGCGGCAGTGAACCTGTCTGGTGGTACTGCGATTCACTATAAATGTGATGAAGAAAATTACTGGTATCCAGACATCGCAGATATGGAAAGCAAGATCACACCAAATACCCGCGGTATCGTGATCATTAACCCGAATAACCCGACAGGCTCAGTTTATCCACGTCACGTATTACAGCAAATCGTGGATCTGGCGAAAAAGCACGACCTGATTTTGTTTGCTGACGAAATTTATGACAAGATCGTTTATGACGGTGTTGAGCATGTTGCCGTTGCATCACTTGCCGGTGATCAGCTATGTATCTCTTTCAATGGCCTATCTAAAGCTTACCGTATTGCAGGTTACCGTTCTGGCTGGATGGCTATTACGGGTGATAAGTCTCGTGCAGCAGATTACATCGAAGGTCTGGATATGCTGGCATCGATGCGCCTTTGTGCCAACCATCAGGCGCAATATGCAATTCAGACTGCTCTCGGGGATTACCAGTCAATTAATGACCTGATCCGCCCAGGTGGTCGCCTGTATGAGCAGCGCAATATTGCCTGGGAAATGCTCAATGAAATTCCTGGTGTCACTTGTGTGAAACCAGAAGGTGCAATGTACTGCTTCCCTCGTCTAGATCCGGAAATTTACCCGATTGAAGATGATGAAAAACTGATGCTGGATCTGCTGCGTGCCGAGAAAGTATTGCTGGTTCAAGGTACAGGCTTTAACTGGCCAACTCCGGATCATTTCCGTGTGGTATTTCTGCCAGCAGAAAATGAACTGCGTGAAGCCATTAACCGTTTGAGCCGTTTCCTGGCAAAAATTCGTTAATAGCACCGATAAAAAAACCGCGTTTAATAACGCGGTTTTTTTATAATTAATTTGCTTTTAAATCTTTTAGTGGATTACCAAATTGTTTCAGATATTCAATCCCTAATTGACGTGAACCCTGATCATTAATATGATTATCATCTTTTAGACGATATAAAGGCACATCATTCACGATGATCTTACATACCTGCTGATCACAGATCACTTTGGTCGGATCAATGATTTTCAAATCAGGGTATTTCAGTTTGGCTTCAGCCAGAATCTGATTAAATGGTTTTAGATAAGTATCGTAGCTTTTTCTAGAAACCGTACATTGTGCATGTCGATTTAGAATCTCGTTACGGATATTACAGTCTGAAGGTATTCTATCCCAATCCAGACGTGGCACATCGTTCAGTATTACTACTTGATCACTCGCTTTGTGGGCAATTTCTAGCGCTTTCATCAAGCCGATTTTAAAGATTTCATGATTGCGCTGATGAATCCCATCTTTAAGTTTCACCTCATCTCCAAAATATGGCGCATAAGAACCGGCTAAAATAATCATTGGATAATGGGTTTTAGACAGATGTTCGGTAAGAGCATTATTACGTTGCTGAAACTTAATGAGTTCTTCCCAACGTCCGAGCTTTAACTCAGAACGCTGTATACCAGGCAAATAAAAAGTTGAACTCTGGGCAATATCATAACCACGTAAATTGGCATCTTTAGCCCATTCATCCAGCATTGCAGTATAGGCATTGGCATGTGAATCACCGATCAATAAGAAATCAATATCATCCTTCGTGTGTCCTAATATGCAATCTTTGGGATCAGGTAAGGTTTTCGGATTCGTATCCATACACTGGCTACGAATCACATGCGCATAAGCCTGCAATGCTTCCTGCTTGACATATACGGAGGGTGGAAACCGATCAGGAAAACCCTCATTGTTTTTAATAATCTGAGCGATAACAATAAAGATGATCGCAGGAATTACAAATCCGAGAAGAATCACCTTGTAATTGGCAGCCATTACAAAGCGTTTTAGGGGTTTTTCTGCCAGCTGATAGGTAAGAAATGCCAAAAGCACTGACAGCAGGAGAATGATGATCTGATTTTCTGTATTGAGTGGCAGCATATAAATGCCAAATAGCACGATAATCGGCCAGTGCCATAAATACAGCGGATATGAAATTTTTCCGATCCAGGTGCTCAGCTGATTACTGAGCAACAGATTGGTTGCGGGTACAGATTGGCCCAGATAAATAATTACTGCTGTTGCCAGACACGGAATCAGCGCCATAAGACCGGGAAATGGCGTGTATTGATCAAAATATATTGCTGCTGCAAATAAAACAAAGACTCCGAGCCACACCAGGATCTGTAGTAATTTTTTAGGGAGTTTTGGTCGTGGCAAACAGGTAATCAATGCGCCAATCAGTAACTCAAAAGCCCGTACCGGCATGCTGTAATAGGCCTTGGCTGGATTTTGCGTGAGTTGGTATTGAGCATAAGCCAGTAGAACAATAATCAATGTACTGATCATCAACCAGAGATATTTGCGTGATGCTCTGGAAAAAAATAGCCATAATATTAGAGGCCAGAAAATATAGAACTGTTCTTCCACCCCCAATGACCATAAGTGCAATAGGGGTACATTTTCCACGCTCGGGCTAAAGTAATCCCCCACTTCATTGCGCATATAGAGATTCGCAATGAGCACAGTGGCATACATGACACTCTTAAAGTATTCAGTCAGTTCACCTGGCAGCATCACCTGCCAGGCAATCAGGCTAACCACAGCGAGTACGGTAAAATACGCTGGTGCCAAACGGACTACACGTTTTTTATAGAATCGTGCAATTGAAAATTGTTGGGCCTGAATATCGCGTGTGAGAATAATGGTGATCAGATAACCTGAAATCACAAAGAAGATATCTACACCAATATAGCCACCAGAAAATAGTGACCAGCCTAAATGATTGAAAATAACCAGAGATACCGCAATAGCACGTAGGCCATCGATATCTGGTCTGTAGGCAATACTCATAAAAACAGGAAAAGCGGGAGATAAGCTATTTTATGCCTTTCCAATTTCAGAATAAATTCTTTTATATTTATCTTACATTATGACGTTTATTCTAATTCCTCAGCTTTCAAGTAAGGATAAGGATTCGTAGCACCCTGCCCACTAAAATAAATTCCATAATGCAGATGTGGTGGCGTGGTTTTAGCATTACCGGTATTGCCCACATAGGCAATGACTTCGCCAGCTTCCACCCAGTCACCTTCCTGAATATGCTCAGCATATTCCTCCAGATGTGCATAATAATGCTGGCTCAGCTCCGGTCCCGTTACCCAGATCACTTTACCACCGAGATTATTTGTTCCAATATTTCTGATGATACCCTGGGTTGCACTCAGCACAGGTGTACCTCGTTGAGCAAAGATATCAATTCCTTCATGCTTACGGCCTGCACTTCGTGAAGCACCCCAAGTATCATTGAGCTGTCTTTGGGTCACACCTTCGACTGGAATGGTTAAAGGTTGTGATAAAGTTTCTTTTCTCAATTGCCAATATAGATAAGGACTTTTCCAGCCCGCTGACTCACCAGAAGGTGGTGGCTGACAGCCACTCAGGAGTATTAATATAGTAATCAGTAACAGGGAAGCGCTTAAATTCGGCACTGCAATTTCTCTTTCATTCTTCTTAAAATAATCTTATTCAATTCAATCTGATTACACGTGCTGTTCTTGTAATTTTTATTGATGATTCCTTTGAAAATTATTTTTTTCTCTTCTAAACAACAAAACCCTCTTATAGAGGGTTTTGTCATTGATTATCACCAATTCAAAATCATGGACTATTTACGTTTTTTCGCCCGTGATGGTTTAGATTTTTGAGGTTGCTGCTGTTGCTGCTGTTGTTCCTCATCCTGCATGGAATCCTTTTTGTCCTTTTGCTGAACCTGCTTATGTTTTGCCTGAGATCTAGCCATTTTTGACTCCTACTCATCTCGATCAAAAAGATTGTTTTTCTACTCTAACCACTATAAATAAATAACCAATGCCAGAGTCGTATCTAATTGCTTCAATGTAATTACACTTTAACTAAGTTATTCTGTTTTAAGTGGACATGGTTTTTTGTAATTACAAGTTTTACAGATTTTTGCAGACTGAAACATGAGATTACTCAGCGTATAATTTATATATTGAGATTTATAAATATGAAGCCAAGATTTTAGTGTCAGTTCCGACTGTAAAGATCACAGATTATGATGACTTTAACTCGGTCATTTTAACCCTGTATTGTTTATCTAAGATATTGGAAGAGTCCCTTCTCTGCCACAATAGTGATTTTAATATGGATATTCAGAAAACCTGGCAAGCAAGATTAAAATTTTTACAGATAGATGAGAGTGATCAGACAAAAATGGCTAAAAAAGAAGTGTTTATTTCCGTCGATATTGAAGCTTCCGGCCCGATTCCTGGGGAATATGATTTGCTATCTATCGGCATGTGTCTTGTCGATCAACCTGAGATCCAGTTTTATTGTGAATTAAAGCCGATCTCCCATAAAGCTGACCCGAAAGCCTTGGCCGTTAGCGGTTTCAATTTAGAAGATTTAACAAAAAATGGGATAGACCCCACCACTGCGATGCAGAATTGCGCCACTTGGCTTGAGCAACATCTTTCCAAATCTGAAACACCAATTTTTGTCGGATTAAATGCCGGTTTTGACTGGTCTTTTATGAATTATTATTTCCATAAATTTATCGGACACAATCCTTTTGGTGTTTCCTCACTCGATATTAAATCTCTTTATATGGGTGCATTTGGCGGACGTTGGTCAGATACACGGGCAAAGAATATTATTGAAATTTTAAAGCCACAAAGCAGAGGCAATCACAATGCATTACAGGATGCGATTTTTCAGGCTGAGCTGTTCCGTTTAATTTTAAAACAGATTCAGGTTTGATTTTATTAACACTTATAGCTGCACTTTACCCTTTTACAAGATACTATTCACAGGTTCAACTGCCAGCGGTTTCAAAAATATTTCGAGATAAGCAACACTTTAAGGCCGTCTTCCCTCATAATACCCATATATAAATCCACCGTTTTTTAGATTTCAATGGGAGATCACGACTATCCCCACGCGAAGAAATCTGCTCATTTTCAAATTTTTGTAATTATAGAAGTCTTTTCCTATGAAAATCGTCATTCTAAATAAACCTTATGACGTCCTCTCCCAGTTTCGTAAAGACGAAGCACACATGACGATGTCTGATTTCGTAGATGATCCTACACTGCGTCTGGCAGGTCGTCTCGATATGGACTCGGAAGGCTTGGTATTCCTGACCGATCATGGTGGTTTAAACCAGTTCATTACCAATCCTGCCAATAAAAAATTCAAGACTTACCTGGTTCAGGTTGAAGGCGACGTGACTGAAGAAGCACTTGAGCAGTTACGTAAAGGTGTAGAGCTGAAGGATGGTATGACCTTACCTGCAAAAGCAATCAAGGTTCAGCAACCTGAATGGTTATGGGATCGCGATCCTCCGGTTCGTTACCGTGCTTCTGTACCAACGTCATGGGTAGAAATTTCGATTTGTGAAGGCCGTAACCGTCAGGTACGTCGTATGACTGCTGCCGTAGGTTTCCCGACTTTACGTTTGATCCGTACCAAAATCGGTTCTATTGATCTGGTTCAATTGGGTCTACAACCGGGTGAAACCAAAGAAATTGAACCTTTGCTTTACCCTGACTTCAAAGATGTACCCGCAGAAGAGCCATACCGTTCACGTTCTTACGTGAAAAAACCAGGTGGTACGGGTGGCAAACCACTCAATAAAAAAGTGAATAAAGACGGTACCAAGAAGAAAACCGGTACTCCACGTGTTTGGCAACTGGAAGAAGGTGAAAAACCACGTCGTAAGACCAATGGTACGACACGTCCAAATACCAAAGCACCACGTGGTCGCGGACGCGGTCGTGGATAATATTTAAATGAATCAATGAAAGCTCACGAAGGTGGGCTTTTTTTATTACATAACTTTAATATTTTTTATTTTTCAGTCTTTTAGAATAATTATAAGTATTCATTTTGTGATGGGTCTCATGAAAAAAATTATTTTTGCTTTAGCTGCGACTTCCCTTTCAACTTTTGGCTTTGCCAATCCACTCAGTGTGCATGTGCTAAATCAGGAAACTGGCCTGCCTTCTGCCAATATCACGGTAACTTTAGAAGCCCAGCAAGGTGAGAAATGGGTCAAACTCAATGAAGCCAAAACCGATAATAATGGCCGGATTAAAGAATTCTATCCTAAAGAGACTGCGCTACAAAAAGGTATTTATAAGGTGACTTTTAAAACGGGCGACTGGTTTAAGGCAAATAATCAACGCACCTTTTTCCCAGAAATTCCGGTTGTGTTTGTGATTGATGGTACTTTGGAGCATTACCATATTCCACTGTTGTTAAGTTCTTATGGATATTCAACGTATCGAGGGAATTGATTCACTATTGATAATTAGCACCTTATTTTCACTCTTTATTTGAATATCAAAGTAGTGTTCCAATTGAAATTCATTTCCATAAATATCTTCAAAATTAATAAGTATTTTGTATTTAATTTCATTACATTTATTTAAAAGTTCGGCTTCATTTATTGTTAGATAAGATGCTATCCAAACACTCTGGAAATCATTTATACGGTTTAATTTTCGTATTAATTTTAGCTTATCAACCCCACCTAAAACCTCAATAAAACAGGCTTTTTCTTTACCATCATTAAAAACTCTAAACTGAAAAAATGGTGCTTCTTGATATTCTATATTGGCATCTAGTGCATCAATAGAATGTGGTTTTAATCTAATTTTAGGATGAGTAAGCTCTAGTATAGGCTTCACAGATTCTTGTAGAGAATTATAGTATTTTTGCTGATCATCAACCAATCTTTTCTGCTGTTTCACACTTTACTTCATCTCATCAATTTGAAGCTGTAATGCTTGTTCTTGTTGTTCTAACGCTTTGGTATTTTGTTCAAGTTGCTTACCTTGTTGCACATAACCAAGTACTAGCCAAAGAAATGCCACAGGCGCAAAAATACCTGCAAGAAAATCACCTAATTCATTTAAAGATATTGGACTTTTCAAATCTCCGAAAAACCAAAATATAAAAATTATGGCTAACCAGACAACCGTAATTCCCATTCCCCAATTTAAACTCTTCTTATTCATATTCACATAAAAAAACCGATGCCTAAGCACCGGTTTTACATGGTTTATTTAAACTATGCAAATTACGCTTTCAACCATTTCTCAGCTTTAGCTTGATCTTCAATTTTAAGTTCGACTTCAGTCAATGCAGAACCAGCTGCTTGAACCTCAAAGGCCATTAACTCATCACGACGAAATGCATGAACAGTATAAGTTCCTTCCTGCTTCGCATATTTCTCGGCAAGCTTTGTCGTCGCTTTTAAACCATCAATCGCAATGATCACATCATTGGCTGACAGGCCTGCTTTCGCAGCAGGACTGTCACGACGAGCCGATTGAATGAATACACCTTCAGGCTTATCTACCAACTTCAAACCAAATGGCAGAGACTTGTCATTTTTCAGGGTATAGCTTACACCGAACTCAGGGAATAACTGATCCAGTGGTAATTCTTCTGTGGTATTGATCAAATGGTTGATTTGTTCTAACCAGTTATCACCAGTCAATTCTTCACATAACTCAAAGATAGTACACTCGCTCACCTGAATACCATTTTGCGCATTTTCATACAGCTTACGCATCAACGCATCCAGGCTTGAACCACGTAGACGCAAGCCTAAGTCTAAGCAAAGTGCTACTAAACAACCTTTGTTGTAATAGCTGGTGCCAGCATTATTCGAGTTTTCATCCTGACGATAGAATTTCACCCAGGCATCAAAGCTTGATTCAGACACACTTTGAATAAAGCGACCTGGGTTTTGCAAATAACGGTCAATCTGTGCTTTCAGTAAAGCAATATATGATTCCTGGTTAATCACACCACTACGTAGCAGAATCAGGTCATCATAATAAGAAGTAAATCCTTCAAAGATCCAAAGTAAAGAGGTGTAGCCTTCTTTGTTTAAATCGTAATTCACAAAGTTATCAGGGCGAATAAATTTCACTAACCAAGAGTGGAAATATTCATGGCTACATAAACCTAAGAAACGCTGATAATCCTTCGATGGCTCTTCCGGCTCGTTGGCTTTCGGCAGATCGTCACGTGGAGTAATCAGACTGGTTGAATTTGGATGTTCCAGACCACCATAACTGTTGCCTGTTGCCATGGTCATAAAGGTATAGTTACTAAATGGCGCCGAACCAAACATAGAAATTTCGGTACTACAGATCTTTTCCAGATCCTGCTGCATGCGTTCAGCATTCATCTCATGTTTGCCAGAAACCACGAACTCATGCGGAATACCATTGGCTTCAAAGCTAAAACGGGTCTGTTCTGCTAGTTCAAATGGTGAATCGATCAGCTCGGCATAATTTTCTGCTTTAAGCGTATAGCGGCCTTTGACCAGGCTCTTGGATGCCATACCGGTTGCTAACTGGAAGTGTTTCAGTTCATCTGGCAGGAAGATTTCAACTTCAATCGCTTTATTTTCTTGTCCTTCCAGCCCCAGACAAGCACAGGCCGGGTTCACATATAGACGTGTTTCATCGACATACGCACCGCGTACTGACAGATCATAGGCATAGACATCATATTCAACCGTAATCAGCTCATGGTCGGTATTAAACAAGCGCCATTTATTCTTTTCAAATTTCTGGATTTTCAGCTGGCGTCCTGCTTCATCAAAGGCTTTCACTCCTTCAATGTGCTTGGAAAATTCACGAATCAGGTAACTGCCCGGAATCCACGTTGGCAAAGACAACACCTGTGTAGGGTCTGCTAAAAAGCGAACAGTCACGTGAACAAGATGCTGACGATAATCGTCAAATTCGATTTGATAATGCAACATAATGGGCGATTCAAAAGAAATTAGAATGTGTTAAGTCTAAGCTTAACATTTTTTTCCAATACATTGCGGAAGTGTCTTAAATGTCTACAATGAGTACTAGCCATGACAAAAAAAAAGGCTTAGCATGCCTAAAATTTTTTTGCTCGCCAATGGACTGGTCGAATAAGGAACTCCCTTGAAATTTATCGCCTCACTGATTGCGACATTGTGCTTTTTTATGTCCGCAATCTCGCATGCTGCCCTACTGAATATTAATCCTGAAAGTGTTGAGGCAGAAGCCTGGACCATTCTGGACAGCCAGACCGGTCAGACTATTGCTTCACATAATGAAGACCTGCAACGTGCTCCGGCTTCCCTGACCAAAATGATGGTAGCTTATATCACGCTCAAGGAAATTCAGGCCGGAAAATTAGATAAAAATGAAGTAATAACTGCAACGTCTGTAGTGAATATGGTGATGTGGGATGAATCCCAGATGTACCTAAAAGAAGGTGATCAGATTTCAGTAGATCAGTTATTAGCAGGCTTAATTGTAATGTCTGCCAATGATGCCGCAGTGACGTTGGCGGAAAAAATTTCTGGAAGCGTACCCAAATTTGTGGAGCGTATGAATCAGGAAGCCAAAGCACTGGGCATGCAGCATACCAACTTCCAGAATCCGGCTGGTATCACCATGCCTGAGCACTATTCCACGGCAGCCGACCTGGCCAAACTGTCTCAGGCTTTGGTCAATGAAACGCCAAACTATCTGTTCTATTCCAAGCAACAGAGCTTCAGTTATAACCAGCGTTTCCACCGTGCCACCAATCTATTGCTAAAAATAGACCCAACAGTAGACGGCTTGAAAACTGGTTTTACCCGTGCCGCGGGTTATAACCTAGCTGCCACCGCGATCCGTCCAAGCATGGACATGAGTCTATCTAACCGTCGTTTAATCGTCGTGGTGATGGGGAGCAAAAGTGCGGTAAAACGTGCGGAAGTCGCTCATAAGCTAATGAATCTGGCCTATACCTATACCCGCAATGAGGTAGCACTTAAGGACAAGCAAGTGCTGGCTGAACTGCCTGTGGTTCAATCTACCCTGAAAATGTTTAAGGTAGCGACCAAAAAACCTGAATTAATTACTACTTCACTCTATGATCAGAGCTATAGCATTGACCTGAACCAGTTTGATCAAAGTACTCAACGCGTGATGTTAGATACAGGGAATGGTACTCTACAAAGCATTGAGCCATTACGCGAAACTCAGACCCACTTAAACATTGAAGTGAATGAGACCCAACTGACCGCGCCACTGGCAAAAGTCATGCAATTGGCAACGGTAAACGTCTATCAGAATAATCAGTTGATTCGTACCATCCTGATTGAAGATCAGGTCGATATTGAAGAAGCGAATTTTTTTGAAAAGTTCCTGCAATGGTTATTTGGCCTATTCTCAAATACGAACGCAGACGTTATATTGTATCCGATTGGCAAATAAAATCTGAGACAGACAAAGGATGGTAATTATATTAATTAGCCGTCCTTTTTTATTGCCTACATTTATTTTTAATTTTACCAATAACAACCTCCATAAAAGACATTATTAATTTATATCCTTGAATTGCTACAATTTGTAAGCTGTATAACAATTCTTATCAAGACCTTATTTTAAGCCTGTCATAGTATGTTTTCTTTCTATTTCATTAAAAAAATAAATAGGTTAATAAGGTATGACAGCCCATAAAATTGTGATTGTAGGTGGTGGTGCAGGTGGTCTGGAACTGGCTACCCAGTTAGGACAAAGCTTAGGCAGAAATGGTAAGGCCCAGATTACCCTGATCGACCAGAAGCTGACCCATATCTGGAAACCTCTTCTTCACGAAATTGCAGCGGGAACACTCAATCCGCATGAAGAAGAAACCAATTATTTTGCCCATGCCGCAGCAAATCATTATGAATTTGTTCTGGGCACGTTTAAAAATATTGACCGTGAAACCAAACAGATTTTGGTTGAAACCGAATACTTTTCTAAAAAAGTCCAACCTACCAAGAATAGAAATATTGACTATGACACCTTGGTGCTTGCTTTAGGCTCCACTTCAAATGACTTTAATACCAAAGGTGTCAAACAGTTCTGTCATTTCCTCGACAGTCGCGAACAGGCGGATATTTTCCAGCAAGACCTGCTGCATCTTTACTTAAATGCCCAGAATGAAGCAGATAGCCGTGAACTGAAAATTGCCATTATTGGTGCAGGTGCTACAGGCGTTGAACTGGCAGCAGAACTGGTTTCTGCCAAGAATAATTTTCATAAATATGGTCTAAACAAGATCGATCCGAATAAGGTCAAAATTACCCTGATTGAAGCTGCAGATCGTATTCTTCCTGCCCTGTCTCCCAAAGTTGCTGAGCACACGATGAAGCAGCTGAAACAGCTAGGTATTGAAGTACTAACTCAACATCGTGTGGCTAAAGTCGATGAAGAGCATATTTATTTTGCAGATGGTTCAAGTTTGGAAGCAGAAGTAAAAGTCTGGGCAGCCGGAATCAAGGCGCCTGAGGTACTCACGCAACTTGAGGGACTGGAAAGAGACAATATTCATCGCCTTAAAGTTTATGCGACATTGCAGACGACCGCAGATCCGAATATTTTTGCCTTTGGAGATTGTGCACATTGCAAGCCTAGAGCTGATGAACCCGTCTTGGGACCACGTGCACAGGTTGCCAGCCAGCAGGCCAGTTTCCTTGTCAATTCTTTACGATTACGTGCGAATGGTCAGACACAGTTACCGATGTTTGTCTTCTCGGATAAAGGTTCTCTGGTGTCCTTAAGTGAAAATAAAGCCGTAGGTGAATTACTCGGTCAGGTCAATGTACAGGGCTTTGTCGCCAAGTCGATGTATGTTTCATTATACCGGCTGCATCAGGCCACGATCTTGGGCTATACTCAGGCTGGGGTAATGACGGTAAAAGACTTCGTTACAAGAAAAATCTCGCCGAAGATAAAATTGCATTGAAATTTACAGATGCGCCCCCATCAATGAAAAAATCAGCATTTATATAGGGAAATTGCATTTTTTTTGCTAATTTTAGTCTACAAAAACTCAATTTCACTTTATGATGTATCTCTTAAAAAATTTGATTGGATCAATATCATGACTGCAGTTGCAAATGACCTCGTGGTTTCTTTCCACTACACATTGACTAACGCAGAGGGTGAAACTCTCGATAAATCTCAAGGTGAACCACTTGCATATTTGCATGGTGCAGGCAACATCATTCCTGGCCTTGAAAATGCACTACTTGGTAAAACTGTAGGCGACAAATTCACTGTAACTGTTCCAGCAGCTGAAGGCTATGGCGAATACAACCCAGAGCTAGTACAAGAAGTTCCTGCGAAAATGTTCCAGGGTGTGGACAACATCCAACCTGGTATGCAATTCCAGGCGCAAACTGATGACGGCGTTCAAATCGTAACTGTTAAAGCAGTTGAAGGCGAAAACATTGTTGTTGATGCGAACTTCCCACTTGCTGGCCAAGACCTGACTTTCGACGTTGAAATCGTGGAAATCCGTGAAGCTTCTCAAGAAGAACTTGACCATGGTCACGTACACGGTGCAGGCGGTCACCACCACTAAGATCGATTGATCTGAAGTGCAAAAGGCAAAGTGAAAACTTTGCCTTTTTTTGTTGCCTATATATTTTATTCAGGCATAAAAAAAGCAGAGCCTCTACCCTGCTTTTTTTATGATTCAAGCAATAATTATTTACGTTGGTTATAAATCTGCATTGCGGCTGGCAGATTTTGACGCATTGCGGCAATACGCTGGCTGCTTGATGGGTGAGTCGATAAGAACGCGACACCACTACTGGTTTGCTTACTCATTTTTTCCCACAGGGTAATTGCAGCATTCGGGTTATAACCTGCACGAGCCATCAACATTAAGCCACCTTGGTCAGCACGGCTTTCCAGATTACGTGAGTATGGCAGACCAATACCAATCTGGCTGCCTAGTTGTGCAGCTGCTGCACCACCCTGACCCACACCTGCCGCACTCAGGCCAATGCCCAAAGCCAAGTCAGTCAGTGCCTGAGCACCAATCTTCTGTTTAGAATGCTCTTCTAGCGCATGCACCATTTCATGACCCATAATTGCTGCAATTTCAGCATCAGTTAAGTTCAATTTATTGACGATACCTGTATAGAACACTACCTTACCGCCTGGTGCAACATAAGCATTGACCTGATCGCTCTTCAGTACAGCCAGCTGCCAGTCAAATCGGGTGCCTGTCTGGTTTAGTTGGTCTGCATAAGGACGCAATTTGTTAAATACGGTGTTGATACGCTTATAGGTAACAGAAGACGTATCCAGTGTATTGGCAGCACGTGCTTCCTGAACGGTCTTGTTAAAGCCTTGTGTCGCTACAGCGTTTAAGGTTGATGTATCCGCGCCCGCTATATCAGCGACAGTGGTACAACCTGATAAAGTGACGACTGTGGCCGCACACATGCTGAACAAAAAATTATTTTTCATTATAGATTCTCCACCCCAGTTTCAAGGCACAATACTTGTTAAAAATTATAATTGAAACATCGCTATAGCTGAAACGTGTAATTACTTCATCTTTTTAGCATTTATGTAATATTTCAGGTGATGAATTGTATGCCAAGCCAATAAATTAGACAAAGTACATTTAAAACCAGATAAAACTGGCTCAAAGGTTGGATCTTCAACTCCAGACTTTCACTTTTGCGCTTGGCAAACAGGATAGCGTTCTGGATCAGGATCATTGGCACCAATATGCAGGCAATAATGACACTTAAGCCCACCAGCGCATTATAGATAATTTCAGGATTACTGGTTTGAGCACGAATAATCAGCATGGCAATGGTGGGCGCCCCGCCCATGGCAAACAGCAACGAATAGAACATGGTTGCCGAGATATTTTTTTGCATCCTGCAAGCTCTTATAATTTCTTTAATATTTATTCTAACAAGCACAGCAGCATTACACATCACTCTGTGATGCAACTTTAGTCGTGCGCCCGTATTCCTTACTCGATACGTTATAAAAAAACCCTGTGAAATCACAGGGTTTTTATCATTTTTAGCTCAAAGGATTAAGCATCAAACGGATGGCGAAGAATAATGGTTTCTTCACGGTCTGGACCAGTTGAAATGATGTCGATTGGACATTCAATCAATTGTTCAAGACGTTTCACATAGTTAATTGCCGCTTGTGGCAATTGATCTAGTGATTTCGCACCGAAAGTAGATTCTTTCCAGCCTGGCATAGTCTCGTAAATTGGTTTTAAAGTTTCAAATGCAAGCGCATCAGAAGAACCAACACAGCCAGAATCAGCAGCTTCGTAACCTACACAGATTTTCACTTCTTCCAAACCGTCAAGAACGTCAAGTTTAGTCAAGCAAATACCAGACAGTGAGTTCACTTCTACTGAACGACGCAGGATTTCAGCATCGAACCAGCCACAACGACGTTGACGGCCAGTAGACGCACCAAATTCTGAACCTACAGTACCCAGGTGTTTACCAATTGCATCACCTGTATCTGTTGCAGCGTCATACACCAACTCAGTTGGGAATGGACCTGAACCTACACGAGTAGTATACGCTTTAGTAATACCAAGAACGTAGTCAAGGTGTAATGGACCAAGACCTGAACCTGAGCTTACGCCACCAGCAGTCGTGTTTGAAGAAGTCACGTACGGATATGTACCGTGGTCAACGTCAAGCAATGAACCTTGTGCACCTTCGAACATGATTTTCTTGCCAGCTTTACGGTAAGCGTGAAGTTCACCAGTCACGTCCATAACCATAGGCTCAATCACTTTGCGCCATTCGTCGCAAAGCGCAAGTACGTCTTCAACTTTAACTGCTTCAACACCGAAGAATTGAGTCAATTGGAAGTTGTGGTATTCAAGCAATTCTTCAAGCTGAGCTTTCAGATGTTCGCCACCACGTACCAGGTCAGCAACACGGATTGCACGACGTGCCACTTTATCTTCATAAGCAGGACCAATCCCACGACCAGTTGTACCAATTTTCGCATTACCACGTTTTTTCTCACGAGCTTGGTCAAGTGCGATGTGGTGTGGAAGAATCAATGGACAGTTTGGAGAAATGCGTAGACGTTCACGTACTGGCACGCCTTCTTTTTCAAGAATATCCATCTCTTTGATGAGCGCTTCAGGTGAAAGAACCACACCATTACCAATTAAGCACAATACGTTTTCACGTAAAATACCTGATGGAATGAGGTGTAATACAGTTTTCTTACCACCAACCACGAGAGTATGACCTGCGTTATGTCCGCCTTGATAACGAACTACTGCAGCCGCTTGATCTGTGAGCAGGTCGACGATTTTACCCTTACCTTCGTCGCCCCATTGGGTACCAAGTACCACAACATTCTTGCCCATAATAGCCTCATTACATCATGCTGTTAAAGTTGAAAGTCCCACTCAGCGACATGAACACTGAGTAAAACAATTAAAGCGATTAAATCGTTTTGATAGTCCACTCACCGTCCACATTCACCAGCTGGTGAGTTGCATACGGTACTGAGTTTAAATCATCATTACCTAATAACTGAATTACACTTAAGCCTTGTGCACGGGTTGCCTGAATCGCATTTAATAGCGCAGCATCTGTACCCTTTGGTGCTACCACAACTTTAGCTGTAGCAAACTTACCTGCACTTAAAGCATATAAGTCACAAGAGAAACCAGTTGCCGGACGTGCACGACCAAAATGCTCACCAATGCCATCATAACGGCCACCTTGTGCCAGTGCCGCAGCACGGTTTGGTGCATAAACTGCATACATCAGGCCGGTGTGATAATGGTATGAACGTAACTCGACGACATCAATCCCAATATGCAGATTCGGCCAGCGCACCTGAACTTCATTTTTGGTGGTTTGCAGTGCATCAAATGCTTGTTTGAAGGCTGGATTTTCTAATACTTCAGCACTTAAATTCGTTTTTAAGGCATCCAGGTCACTTGCAAAGCGGCCAAGCGTATAGAAGTCTGAACCAAACTTAAGATTTGCAGTAAATTCAGCCAGTTCCGGCAATGCTTTACGTTGATACAGATCAGACAGTTGGCGTTCGGTTGCTTTACTTAAACCCGCTTGTGCAATCAGACTACGGAACAGACCAACATGACCTAAATCAAGGTGGACGCCGTCGGCCAGACCCGCTTCCTGAATCAGGCTGATCATCAAGTCAACCATTTCCACGTCAGCGTCAATGCTGTCTGAACCAAATAATTCTGCACCTAACTGCAATGGTGCACGTGTGGTATTAAATCCTTGAGGTTTCGTATGTAAAACCGTACCCGCATAACAATAACGAGCCACACCTTCCACTGGATGTACATGCGCATCGATACGAGCCACTTGTGGTGTCATATCGGCACGCACACCAAGCAAACGGCCAGACAACTGGTCGATCACTTTAAAAGTGGCTAAGTCTAAATCCTGATTCGATTCTGAGAGAGAAGATAGAGATTCAATGTATTCAATAAATGGCGTGTACACCAGCTGATAACCTCGAGATGCGAGGAAATCCAGTGATTGACGGCGCAGGCTTTCGATGACTTGCGCTTGTTCTGGTAATACATCAGCTACACCATCAGGTAATAACCATGTCTCTGAAATGGGCATGTTGTAAACCTAAATTCTTGTCAGCGCGGAATAAACCGCATAAAAAAATCGGGAGCACACCCGATTTCTCCTAGTCTAGCACGATCGTTTAGGCTGTGCATCGCAATTTTGATAATTTTCTCTGACTGAACAAAGGACTTAGATAGATAAACCAAATCATCTCTTTCTTATTAAGAGAAGATAGGCTGAATAAAATTCAATAACCAACATATCAACTTGATTTTCTAATATATTTCCCTAACCAAAACAATGACGAAAAACTTATTCTTGATTCAATCCTCATCTATCCAAGGGTAAGAATTTATAAAATATCAGTACTAGATGCTTAAAAATAATCCTATACAAAAACCTAATGTGCAGCCTTAAATGACCAAGAAAACAGCATCATTCTGGTAGAGTTTAAAGGCACTGCAAAGACTCCTATATTTCTTATAAACTTTCTTTCTCCTTCTAGAATAAAACCCGATCATCTCATGCCTCCCTTCCAGCCACGTATTACGCCTTCTGATGCTACTCCTCTGAGTGAGTTTCAGCGTGGTGTGAAAGACTGCATGCCTTTATTATTGGGTGTAATTCCCCTGGCGCTGGTCTTGGGTGCAACAGCAGCACAAAAAAATTTTAGCCTGCTTGAAGTGCCTTTACTGACCGGGCTGAACTTTGCTGGCGGTTCCGAGTTTGCAGTTTTAGAAGACTGGACTGATCCACCGCATCTGCTTACCTTAATCTTTATTAGTTTTCTCATTAACAGCCGCTATATTCTGCTCGGTGCCAGTCTGGTGCCTTATTTAAGACATCTTCCAAATCGAAAAGTCTTTCCGGCATTATTTTTTATGGTCGATGAAAGCTGGGCCTTAAGCCTGACCGATGCACAGCGTCGACTGGCACAGTTTGGTTATCGATATGCTTTTAGTCTGCCTTATTATGCCGGGCTATGTATTGTTCTTTATCTGGCATGGGTCGGGTTTACGACGCTCGGTGCACTGCTTGGACCTATGCTAGTAGACATTAACCGTTTTGGTTTTGATATGGCTTTCCTCGCCATTATGCTGGTCTTACTGAAAGGTATGTGGAAAGGCTTTATTGAAGCCAGACCTTGGCTAATCAGTTGTATTTGTGCTGCACTGGCTTATAGCTATCTACCGGGAAACTGGTATGTGCTGATTGGTGCGCTTGCAGGCATTGCCTCTGCCTTCTGGCTCATTCAGGAGAATGAAGCATGATCCAGATGAGCACTTTTATCGCCATCTTATTGGTGGCGCTAACGACTTACTGCACTCGGATACTTGGCTATGTCCTACTCAAAAATAAAACTTTGAGCAAACGTCAGCGTAAAATTCTGGAAGTGATTCCGGTTGTGTACTGATTTCGATGATCACCCCATATTTTTTACGAGATGATCCAGCTGATCTGATCGCTATAATGGTGACACTATTCGTTGCATCACGCTTTGGCATGCTGCCGACCATTTTGATTAGCATGGCGTCGGCAGTTATTTTAAGAACGTTACTGGTTTAAATCCTTTATATAAGGCTAGGCCAGCATAAAAAGGTCTTATGACTTTGGTTCTACTACTTTAGCGAGCAGATTTACCAGTTCTGCATTTTGCAGTTCAACTTTTTGCAGTTTGGCTGTAGTCTGATCCAGTACTTCCTGCTGCACATGCATCTTTTTCGCCAGATCCTGCATAATTTCCAAGGTCTTTTTTAAATTTTCTTCCAGATGTGCCACTTTTTCCTCAACTGGCACGCCTTCCACATTTTGTGAACTCTCATTATTATTAAATTGCAGCCAGATCAAAAAAATCACAGCCAAGGTCAGTAATATAATAAATCCCCAGATCAACATCATGTGCTTGCTCTTATTCCATTTAATTATCTTTATCTTAACGAAAAAATATCCAGATCACAGAAATATTCGGCATAAATCCAGAGCTTTTCGATCAATTACGTTCAAGTTCTTATTCATTTTCTTCTAATTTTTTAATTTTGCATAAAAAAGCACCCTATTTAGGATGCTTTCAAAATAGCTTAATCTGTATAAAAGGATTCACAGAGATCCAGCAAACGGTTGGCATAACCCCATTCATTATCATACCAGGCAAATACTTTAGCCTGATGCCCCACTACCAGGGTTTGGGTCAGATCCACAATCAATGAATAAGGCGAATGATTAAAATCGCTAGAGACCAAAGGCTCATCTGTCACAGACATGATTTCAGCAAAATCCTGACGTGCAGCGTTAATTAATACTTCATTTAACTGATGATCAGTAATGGGTGACTGAGAAATAAAAGTCAGATCAATTGCTGCGACATTAATGGTTGGCACGCGAATCGAATAACCATCAATCCGGTTCTCCATCTTCGGCATTACGCGTTTTAAAGCACCCAAAGCTGAAGATGTGGTTGGAATAATATTTTGCCCGGAAGCACGGGCACGTCTTAAATCACGATGGGCATGATCCAGTACTGACTGATCCGCAGTCACCGCATGAATTTCAGTCATCAGTGCAGTCTCAATCCCAAAGGCATCATCAATGATTTTGACTAGCGGTACCAATGCCTGCGTAGTACAAGACACGCTAGAAATAATCTGGTCACTTTCTTTGACATCACGATGGTTGACGCCATAGACAATTGCAGCATCCACCGTATCAAACGGTGCAGCGCCGATAATCACCCGTTTTGCCCCGGCAGTAATATGCTGAGTCGCAGCCTCACGCGAACGGAATAAGCCGGTACATTCCAATACCACATCAATATTCAGTTCATGCCATGGCATTTCCACCGGATTCGCCTGTCTTAACACCTGAACTTTCTGATAAGCATCGCGATAAGTGACATGCAGGTAGGCATACTCATCTTCATAAGTCAGATCAACCTGCCCCGGGAAACGGCCATGAGTAGAATCATATTTAAATAAATGCAATAAGGTTTCAACGTCGGCAACGTCATTAATGGCAACGATGTCAAAATTAAAATCTTTCGGATTTTCAAACCATGCACGCAACACATTGCGTCCGATTCGTCCAAAACCATTAATTGCGATACGTTGCATCGACGTTCCCTACTGCGGCATAAAACTTTGTGCGCCTATATTAATGGAATTATCCAGCTGACTGATAACTATTCAGCTAAATCCACTAAAAATTACACAGAATGTCCAATATTTCATCGAAAAATTCATGCTTTGCTTGAAGTAATCCAGTCTTTCTATCAGCGAGAATTAAAATAAATTGCTGTAATGACAATAGCTTTTGATTTTGCAGGGCATTTTTCTGATTTTTCTAATATTCATTCCTTATAGTTTTATGATCTATAAATATGAAAATCATTGGTTGAACAGGCATTTTCCGTTATAATTTGGCGTTTTTAAATATTTAAGCCCCGCATTGCAGCAGAGAACCAACCTTCTTGTCAGACTGTGATGTTTTTAGCCAAATCGGAAATTATGGAGTGACTTGGTTGTGAGTACTCGTTTTATGACATCAGCTGAAATTCGCGAAGCTTTTTTAAGCTACTTTGAATCGCAAGGGCATACACGTGTCGCGTCGAGTTCTCTGGTTCCTGCCAACGACCCAACATTATTGTTTACCAATGCTGGTATGAACCAGTTTAAAGACTGCTTCCTGGGTCTAGAAAAACGTGATTATGTTCGTGCAACATCTTCACAGAAATGTGTACGTGCAGGTGGTAAACACAACGACTTAGATAACGTTGGCTACACAGCTCGTCACCACACATTCTTTGAAATGCTGGGTAACTTCTCGTTTGGTGATTACTTCAAACGTGATGCGATTAAATTTGCCTGGGAATTCCTGACCGGCGACAAATGGCTGGCACTGCCTAAAGACAAATTGTACGTAACTGTGTATCACACTGATGACGAAGCGTTTGACATCTGGAATAAAGAAGTTGGTCTAGATGCCAGCCGTATTATCCGCATTGGTGATAACAAAGGCGAAAAATACGCATCAGACAATTTCTGGGCAATGGGCGATACTGGTCCTTGTGGTCCATGTTCTGAAATCTTCTATGATCACGGTGAGCACATTTGGGGTGGCCTGCCTGGTACACCTGAAGAAGATGGCGACCGTTTCATCGAAATCTGGAACAACGTATTCATGCAGTTCAACCGTACTGCGGATGGCGTCCTGCACCCTCTTCCAGCACCTTCTGTTGATACCGGTATGGGCCTTGAGCGTATTTCTGCGGTTCTGCAACATGTCAACTCTAACTATGAAATCGACCTGTTCCAAAACCTGTTAAAAGCTGCTGCTGAAATTATCGGTCTAGATACTTCAGATATTGACGCGAAAGCACAAGCTGAAAACAAACCGGTTGAATACCCTGCTTCACTTAAAGTTGTGGCTGACCATGCACGTTCATGCTGCTTCCTGATTGCGGATGGTGTGAACCCTTCGAATGAAGGTCGTGGTTATGTATTGCGTCGTATCATCCGCCGTGCAGTTCGTCATGGTAACAAACTGGGTGCGACTGGTTCATTCTTCCACAAAATGCTTCAGCCTTTAATTGATGTGATGGGCGCAGCTTATCCTGAACTTGAAGCAAACAAAGCACGTATCGAAGCCGCTTTGCTGAAAGAAGAAGAACAGTTTGCTAAAACACTTGAGCAAGGTCTGAAATTGCTTGAAGGCGAATTGTCAAATCTGAAAGGTTCTGTGATTCCAGGTGAAATCGTATTCAAACTTTATGACACTTATGGCTTCCCAACTGACCTTACAGCAGATATCGCACGTGAACGTGATTTAACCATTGACGAAGCTGGCTTTGAAAAAGAAATGGCGGCTCAACGTCAACGTGCACGTGATGCAGGTAAATTCGCAATCGACTATAACAGCGTTGTTAAAGTTGAAGGCGAAACTCAGTTTGAAGGTTATGACGCAACAGCAGGCGAAGGTCAAATCATCGCAATCTACAAAGATGGCGAGCAAGTTGACGAAGTGGTTGAAGGCGACGAAGCACTGATTGTTCTGAACCAAACTCCTTTCTATGCAGAAAGCGGTGGTCAGATCGGTGATACAGGGCTCTTCAAAAACGATACAGGTATCTTTGAAGTTCAAGATACCAAAAAATCTGGCGGTGCATTCGTTCACCAAGGTATCGTGACTATGGGTAACTTGAAAGTTACTCAAAACGTGGAAGCAACGGTTAAAGCCGACATTCGTGCCGCAACTGCATGTAACCACTCTGCAACTCACTTGCTACACGCTGCCCTACGTCAAATCCTGGGTTCACACGTACAACAAAAAGGTTCATTGGTTGCGTCTGACGTATTACGTTTCGACTTTGCTAACGATCAGCCTGTAACGTTTGAGCAACTGCAAGAAATTGAACGTCTGGTAAATGCCGAAGTGATTGCCAACACGCCTGTTACCACTGAACTGCTCGACATCGAATCTGCGAAAGCCAAAGGTGCGATGATGCTGTTCGGTGAGAAATACGGTGAAGAAGTTCGCGTATTGTCTATGGGTTCAGTGATTGACGAAAAAAACTTCTCAATCGAGCTGTGTGGCGGTATTCACGTGAAACGTACAGGTGACATCGGTCTGTTCAAAATCACTTCTGAAGGTGGTGTCGCAGCAGGTGTACGTCGTATTGAAGCCGTAACCGGTACTAAAGCGGTTGAAGCCGTACAGAAAGTCGATCGTGATGTTCAATATATCAATGGTTTGTTAAAAGCACAGAACCATCAAACAGTCGAAAAAGTTGAAGCTGTGGTGGACACTGCGCATCAATTGCAAAAACAGATTGAACAGCTGAATCAAAAATTGGCAAGCCTACAAGCCGGTGAACTTTTAAGCCAGGTTCAAGAGCTTGCTGGTCGTAAAACATTAATCACGACTGTTCAGGGTATGGATGCGAAAGCACTACGTAACCTGCACGATGGTGTGAAATCAAAATTAGAAAATGCAGTCATTGTTCTTGCAGGTGTAGAGGGTGACAAGGTTAGCTTGATTGCATCTGTAGCTAAAGACTTTACTGCTTCTATTAAAGCGGGTGACATCATCAAACACTTGGCAACTGAGCTAGGTGGTAAAGGTGGTGGTAAACCTGACTTGGCACAAGGTGGCGCGCCACTTAACGAGAAGTTTGCTCCGGTGATGGCTGATTTAGCAGCTTGGCTTGAAGCAAAATAAAAACTTCATTTTGTGTAACTGACCCTGATCGGAAAATCAGGGTCATGGTTTATATGGAACAACTATGGCATTAATCGTTCAAAAATATGGCGGTACCTCAATGGGTACTCCCGAGCGCATTCTCAATGTTGCTCGTCGTGTGAAGCGCTGGCATGACTATGGCCACAAGGTGGTTGTAGTCGTATCTGCTATGAGTGGTGAAACCAACCGCTTGCTTGCTCTCGCGAAAGCCATTACCGAAACCCCTGACCCACGTGAACTTGACCAAATGGTTTCTACGGGTGAACAGGTAACGATTTCCATGTTAGCTATGGCGCTGAATTCAATTGGCGTTGAAGCTAAATCTTTAACTGGTCGCCAGGTTGGTATTAAAACTGACAGCGCATTCACCAAAGCACGTATTGAATCTATTGATACTGATGTATTGACTGAAAACCTGGATGCGGGCCGCGTGATTGTGGTTGCGGGCTTCCAGGGCTTTGATGCTGATGGCAATACCACAACTTTAGGTCGTGGTGGTTCTGATACTTCAGGTGTTGCACTTGCTGCAGCGCTTAAAGCGGATGAATGTCAGATTTACACAGACGTTGATGGCGTATATACGACTGACCCTCGTGTTGCTCCTAAAGCGAAAAAAGTAGACCGTATCTCTTTCGAAGAAATGCTGGAAATGGCATCTTTAGGTTCTAAAGTTCTTCAAATTCGCTCTGTAGAATTTGCAGGCAAGTACCAAGTGCCTTTACGCGTACTCTCAAGCTTCGATAATGACAATGATGGCGCATTTGACGAAGACTTCAAAAACAACGTCGGAACTCTTATTACTACTGAACTGGAAGACAATATGGAACAGCCAATTATCTCTGGTATCGCGTTCAACCGCGACGAAGCTAAACTGACTATTCTGGGTGTTCCAGATGAGCCAGGTATTGCATCTAAAATTCTTAAACCAATTGGTGATGCCAATATCGAAGTGGATATGATTATCCAGAACGTTGAAGAAGATGGTACAACTGATTTCACGTTTACTGTAAACCGCAGTGAACTCGCTAAAGCCAAAAAAATCCTTGAAGAAACTGCTCAAGCGATTGGCGCACGTGAAGTTGCAACTCGTGATGACATCGTAAAAGTGTCGATCGTAGGTGTAGGTATGCGTTCTCACGCTGGTGTAGCGAGCAAAATGTTCACTGCCCTTGCTGATGAAGGCATCAACATCCTGATGATTTCTACTTCTGAAATCAAGATTTCAGTAATTATCGAAGAGAATTATCTTGAGCTTGCAGTTCGCTCACTTCACACTGCGTTCGGTTTAGACCGTGAACATGGTGAATCTAGCGCACGCGCTTAAAAGAACTACAAAATACCGTCATTGTCTGACAGTATTTCGTTAAATCTCTACAAAAATGCAGGGCCACTATAGTTTTTTTTATAGTGGCTCTGTTATATTAAGCCTAAGGATTTTCAACAGTCTGGATAGTTAACCTCTTCATTTCATGGACAGGACTTTCTATTCAAACTTTAATTATATAATTTTAGGTTGTGTTTTTTTATTACATTCAATAGATTGCAGGTTTTGCATTTTGCAAGGAGAGAAACATGCTGATTTTGACTCGACGCGTCGGGGAAACTTTAATGATCGGAGACCAAGTCAGCGTGACTGTACTTGGCGTAAAAGGCAACCAGGTTCGTATTGGGGTAAATGCTCCGAAAGAAGTCTCTGTACACCGTGAAGAGATTTACCAGCGTATCCAGCATGAACGTGCAATGCATGAACATCTTCAGCATATTGACCAGGATTATCAACCTTCTTCTTATGAAGATGATAACCAGACACAAAATAACTTTAACCGTTAATTTTGTATGAATATAAAGGCGGCTTTTAAGCCGCTTTTAATTTGCCTAATTTTCAACTGCATAGCAAAATAATCAGACTTTATCCCGCCTGCTGCTGATCAAGTAACGCTGCCAGCACTTTTTTCACCGGTCCAAAACTACGACGGTGCTCATCAATTACCCCATGTAACGCTATCGCTTCAAAATGTGCTTTGGTCGGATAACCCTTATGCTTGGCAAAGCCAAATTGCGGATACTTCTGATCCATCTCCACCATCTGGCGATCCCGGGTCACTTTGGCCAGAATACTGGCTGCCGAGATTTCAGGATGCAAGGCATCCCCACCTACAACCGCATCACAGCTCATCGCAAGGCCGTGAGGAATCTTGTTGCCATCGACCAGTACATGTTCCGGCTGAATGCTTAATGCTTCCACAGCGCGGCGCATTGCCAGCAAAGAGGCCTGCAAAATATTATGCTCGTCGATTTCTGCCGCAGAGGCTTCAGCGATGGCCCAAGCCAGTGCTTTTTCCTGAATCTCAATAAAAAGTTTTTCGCGCTTCTTCTCGCTTAGCTTCTTGGAATCATTTAAGCCTTCAATCGGGTTATTCGGATCCAATATCACAGCCGCAGCGACCACCGATCCCACTAATGGCCCACGCCCTGCTTCATCTACACCAGCAATATTCATTTTATTTCCCATAAAAAATAGGCTGAACCAGTCAGCCTATTCAAATTTGATTTTGACTTAGTTTACCGCTTCAGCCACGCAAGCGTTAATAGTATTTGCAACGACATTGTCTACAATAGTTGCACGTGCTGCTGGGTCAATTGCTGCAGTCGCCAAATCTACCGCAGTCACGTTTTGTGGTGCTTTTTCACTCACGCAACCACAAATTTCAGACTGGATATTCTGTTTTTGTGTTTCTGTCATTAAACGTGTTGCAGTTTGCCAAGCCGGAATATTGTTCAGTTCAGTGACACATTTTGCATTGATGGCAATTTTAATGGCTGCAGAACCGAGCTGCTGACCTGTACTTGCTTGAGTGGTTGTACCCGTACCTTGTGGTGCTACGCAGGCAGAAAGAACAAGTGCTAATGGAGCAACAACAGCCAATAATTTTTTCACGGATTTTATCCTTTTTTCAGCTTTTAAAATATGCGGCTATTGTGCCGAAGTTTATCGCAATAAGAAATCTAAAAATGCGCCATGATGTCTAATCTACGCACAGCCAGATTCACAGCCATCACAGGAAAGAAGACTCACTATTAATTTAAGGGTAAGGCCTGAATAAGCCAGCACCCAAAAATCCTTAATTGATAAACTCGCCCATACAGCCTTTTAAGCTATTGGCAATTGCTTTACGGGTCAGCTCTTTTTTAGTTTCTTCATCAACGGTTGCTTTTAACAGGGTTTTAGCCGGAACACCTTCCAAGGCATGCTCACCTACACAGCCACATACTTTTTGCTGTAAATGCTGTTTATTGGCTTCAGCCATGAAATAAGTACCCATTTTCCAGACTTTGGAATCTTTCAGCTCTTGGCCACACTGATATTCAATCAGAGGTTTCAGGGCTTTCTGAGTCATTGAGGTATCTGCACAAGCAGGATTGATTAAGCTAACAGCCAGAACAGGCCACAGGAATTTTAATTTCATCTTTGGTTCACAGATCAGATTAAATAAAAAGGCAGAGCGAACTCCACCCTCTTTGGGCTAACAAATTTACTGGAATGATATTTTAAACGAGTGCCTGAATCAGGCTGATCCATTTCTGTTTTTCAGCATCAGAAATAAATGAAGCTTCAAAAGAATTGATCGCCAGCTGTTTTAGCTCATCATTGCTTAGGTCCAAAGCTTCAGCAATGGCAATGAAATTGTCATTCATATAACCACCGAAATACGATGGATCATCTGAATTCACTGTGACATGCACGCCGTGCTGCAACAGGCGACGGATATTATGCTGCTGCATATCATCTACCACACACAGTTTCAGGTTTGAAAGTGGACATACTGTAAGCGGCATCTTCTCTGCAATCAAACGCTGCATCAATTCTGGATCTTCCTCAGAACGTACCCCATGATCAATACGGTTTACTTTTAATAAATCCAAAGCTTCCCAGACATATTCTGCCGGACCTTCTTCACCCGCATGTGCAACCACTAGAAAACCGGCTTCACGTGCTTTAGCGAAAACACGTTCAAACTTAGACGGTGGATGCCCGACTTCACTTGAATCCAACCCTACTCCAATGATTTGATCTTTATAAGGCAGTGCTTGCTCTAATGTCTCAAATGCTGCTTCTTCACTAAGATGACGTAGGAAACACATGATCAGATGTGAAGTAATGCCTAATTTAGCTTTCGCATCATCACAGGCTCTCTGCAAGCCATTGATCACGGTTTCAAAAGCAATACCACGATCGGTGTGGGTTTGCGGATCAAAGAACATTTCAGTATGCACGACATTGTCATCTGCGCATTTTTCAAAATACGCCCAGGCCAGATCATAAAAGTCCTGTTCATGAATCAGAACATTGGCGCCCGCGTAGTAGATATCTAGGAAAGATTGCAGATTATGGAAATTATAAGCCTGCTTTACTTCCTCAACCGATTTATAAGGAATGCTAATTTCATTACGCTGTGCAATTGCAAACATTAACTCAGGTTCAAAGGTACCTTCGATATGCACATGCAGCTCAGCCTTTGGCAAGGCCTGAATCAATTCAAGACGGTTCATCGCTACTCCTGATTAAACCTGAGAAAAATAAAAAAGGGTGCAAACTGAGTTTACACCCTTTTGATATTCGACAAAAATTAGCCGCCAAACATCCAGAACTTCAATGCCCACAGTACTGCGATGATCCATACCATGTATGGAACAGTTTTCGCTTTACCTGTCAACAGTTTAATCAGCGCATAGCTGATAAAACCCATTGCGATACCATCTGCAATTGAATACGTAAATGGCATGAATACAATGGTCAGGAACGCCGGAACCGCTTCAGTAATATCATCCCATTCAATATGAACAATACCCTGAATCATCAATACACCGACAAATAGCAATGCTGGTGCAGTTGCAAAGCCTGGTACAGATTGAGCCAATGGAGCCAGGAACAGGCAGGCAATGAACAGCAAGCCAACCACAACTGCAGTCAGACCGGTACGACCACCTGCTGCAACACCCGCTGATGACTCAATATAAGGTGTAGTTGAAGAAGTACCTAAAGCAGCACCTGCAACAATCGCAGAAGAATCGGCAAATAATGCTTTTTTCAGACGCGGCAATTTACCATCTTTCAGCAGACCCGCACGATGTGAAACACCTACCAGTGTACCGGTTGAGTCAAACAGATCGACCAGGAAGAATACGAAGATCACACCGATTAGACTGGCTGTAAACAGACCTTGAAAGTCCATTTGCAGGAAGGTTGGTGCGAGTGAAGGAATTTGACCCACTACGCCCTGGAACTGGTTATAACCTAAAGCAGTAGAAATGGCAGTGATTACCAAAATACTGATAATAATCGCACCACGTACTTTGAAGTGATGCATTACCACCACTAACAGGAAACCAAGTAGCGCAAGCATAACTGTAGGCTGTTTCAAATCACCCAGACCCACCAAGGTCGCTTGATTATCAACAATAATGCCAGCATTTTTCAGTGCAACTAAGGCCAGGAACAGGCCAATACCACCGCCAATCGCCAGTTTGAGTGACATTGGAATGGCATTGACAATCGCCTCACGTATTTTGAACATACTGATGGCAATGAAGACCAGACCAGATACAAATACTGCACCTAATGCAGTTTGCCAAGGCACACCCATTCCCAGACAGACTGAGTAAGTAAAGAAGGCATTCAGCCCCATACCCGGTGCAAGTGCAATTGGATAATTGGCAATAAGCCCCATTACCAGACAGCCAATTGCGGCTGCAAGACAGGTGGCTACAAAGACAGCCCCATGATCCATCCCGGTTTCGGATAAAATCATCGGATTAACAATAATGATGTAACACATTGTCAGGAACGTGGTTACACCTGCCAGAACTTCTGTACGGAAACTGGTTTTGTTTTCACTCAGTTTGAACAGACGTTCCAGCATATTTTCTGAAGATGGATTAGGAGTCGTCATGACCTAGCCCCTATTGAGTAAACTTTATGCTTTAAGCATGCCGCCGGATTCAGGAAATTTTATAGAAAACTCCATGAATTTTAAGGATCTGTTAGCAACGAATATGCCAGCTTCGCCATTTAGCGGGTCAAAATGTTTCAATAGCGAACAGTAAGAAAACTGCGCTAGAAAAACTCAAAAAACAATTTAAACAAAAAAGCTGCATAACCCCTATGCAGCTTTTTTCATCATTAGAATCAAATACTTAATTTAAGTAAATTTGATCTAACTTTATCTTTTGCAAATTATAACACATTGATTTCTGATTGCTTCTTAGAATTTATATTTTATTAAAAATTAATATAATCTAGTTCTACTATTATTAAATTTTCTTTTATTTATTATAATTTTATTTTTATCTTTGTATCTGATTCCCTAATCAAAGAGCTTAGTGCAAATCTATTAAGGTCGGGGCCGATTTGCATTCAGCAATTTAGTTGAATGTTGTACTTCTTTCAGAATCTGATGAAGCTCTTCATGTTTTTTTGTTTCGGCCTGTTGGTGAACACAATAACCGAGTAAACCCACCATCAGCACAAAAATAGGAATTGTATAAATTTTCATTTTTGTAGTTGAGTTATGTAACAGCATTGAAGTTATGCTAACAAAATAACAATAAAATTGTGACATAGTTTACAAATAATCCGATAAAATGCAGTTTTTTCAAATATTTAGGGTCTTTTCATTCTTCGTTTTTTTATACTTCTTATTCAATTAATCATAATTTTTTAAGTCATAATTTTTTTATTTTTTAGTCATTTTTTGAATATTAAAAGAAATTAATTGATTGATTCTATTTTTTATTTTTCTAGAAATTTGTCTTTACTATATAAATTTATCGAGTGAAAAATATCTTTTAAAGCTCCCTATAGCTTTCATTATTTTATTTAGCTTTTCTTCTAAAAAATTTATCCATTTCCTGTTAAAAATTCTTCTAAATAAATGATATTTTGGAAGTTCCTTCCCTTTTTTTTAATTTTTATTCAATTCAACCCAATATTTCTAAACTTAAATTCACCCAAGACTTTTAAGAAAATTTCTTCATTCAGTCTTGGGTGAATCTTTTACCTTAAGCAGCTAGCTGCTCATCACGTTTAAATACCAACTCACCTTTTAATGAACTTTCAGCATCAAAATAATATCCATCGGTATTAAAGGCTTTTAAGTCTTCAGTTCGTTTGATCTTGTTTTCAATGATAAAGCGCGCCATTAAACCGCGAGCTTTCTTGGCATAGAAGCTGATGACTTTATATTTGCCATTTTTCTGATCTAAAAATACCGGCTTGATGATTTCAGCCTGAATTTTGCTTTCTTTCACTGCCTTGTAATATTCATCCGAAGCAATATTGACCAGAATTTCAGACTCTGCTGCTGCCAGGTCATGATTGATCAGATCAGTGATGGTATGTCCCCAGAACTCGTAGAGATGAGCACCACGTGGGTTAGTCAATTTGGTTCCCATCTCCAGACGGTAAGGCATCATCAGATCCAGCGGACGCAATAAGCCATATAGGCCGGATAACATACGCAGATGGTTCTGTGCATAATGAATCTGATCCTGCTTTAACTGGTAAGCATCCAGACCGGTATAAACGTCCCCTTTAAAGGCAAAGATTGCCTGACGAGCATTGGAAAAATCAAAATCTGGCTGCCAGTCTCTGAAGCGTTCCGCATTCAGATTGGCAATTTTTTCACTGACGCTCATTAAGCTGGCAATTTCAGTTGCTGATAACTTGCGGGCAACTTCTATCAATTCCTGGGAATGTTCCAGCAATCTTGCCTGAGTAAATTGATCTGTAGGTAAAGGTGTTTCGTAATCTAGAGTCTTGGCTGGAGAAATTAAAGCAAGCATAGCAACCTGGTTAAAAAATGATTAATCAAACTATATCAGTAGACTTATTTTAATTCCAATTCATGTTTTTATTTATCATAATCGTTAAAATAGAAAATTCTCCTGCAATTTATCGGTTTTCTATGTCCGAACCAATCTTCCTCCAAGGCCCTGCTGGCCAACTTGAGGTTTTTGTGGATTATCCTCAGGGTGAAGTGAAAGGATTCGCGATTGTTTGTCATCCCCATCCATTACAAGGTGGCACACCACAACATAAGGTTCCGGTGTTACTGGCACAAATGTTTTTAGAGCGTGGTTGTGTTGTCTATCGTCCAAGTTTCCGTGGTTCTGGTCAAAGTGCCGGTCTGCATGATGAAGGCTTTGGTGAAACGGATGATATACTTGAAGTCATTAAATATACGCGTCGCCAACATATTGGCCTGCCTTTCTTTGCAGGCGGTTTCAGTTTTGGCGCACATGTCATGGCCAAGTGTTACGCTGCCCTGCCCGTTGAACTGCAACCTTCAAAAGTGATTTTGTGTGGTCTACCGACTGCAACCGTAGCTGGCCTACGTCACTATGTTACTCCACAGATCAAAGGTGATATTTTATTTATCCATGGTGAAGCGGATGATGTCACGCTTTTATCCGACATGATTGAATGGGCCAAGCCTCAACGTCATCTGGTCACGATCCTGCCTGGCGCAAATCATTTCTTTACCGGTTATTTAAAACAGCTTCGGATTGCGATGAGCCGTTTCCTCGCATTAAGCTAATCAAAAAAACCTCATCATTTGATGAGGTTTTTTATTCAGTCATAAAATCTTTAGCGTGTATTTCATAAATTACAGCCCGATATTTAGGTTTATCTAGGTGGTTGATAATTTTTCCACCTACACGTTCTGCAATTTTTCGGCTAGCCCAGTTTTCTTCTGCTACCGGATAGCTCAAAACCTTGATCCCTAATGTATTGAAAGCATAGGCCACAATACAACGCACCGCCTCATGTCCATAATGATGACCATGCGCCTTTTCACGAATCCAGATACCCACTTCAGGTATTTCATCTTGTAGTCGATGCAAACCACATAGTCCGATAAATTCATGTCTTTCAATATGACGGATCACAAAGATATATTCTTTATGATCAGCCATATTGTTTAGCCAGTTTTGCCAGACTGTTGCAAATACCTGTTCAGATTCCGGTGCATCCCATGCCATAAAACGGGTCAGACTCGGGGTAATCGAGGCATAGGCTTCCGCAGCATCAGATGGCTTAAAATAATCTAAAACAAGACGTTCACTTTGTAGTATGGGCAAAACCCTTTGCATTTGTTGAACTAGTTCTTCCACTCAAACTCACTAAAACTTTCTTGTTCTTTCAATGATGCTTCAACGGCTTGTGCCAACTGATTTAATAAACTTTGTTCTGTAATCCGGTCCAGCCAGTCCTGTTCTTCATCCGGATAAGAAGCAATTTCACAAATCAGGTGCCCTTCCTGATCTCGTGTCTCACAGCTCACTGATAATGGCAACTCGTGTTCATCGACACTTACGGCCACTTGTGCGCCACTTTGCGCCAAGGTCTTAAAGCCATATTTACCGAGCTCTTCCGTCAGCAGATGTGCCACATATTCCTGAGTCTGCTGACTGCCCTGTAATTGTTCCTGGCTCTGAGGATTGGCCATAAATTTTAATTTTCGCATTGCTACATCCAAATGGCTTTTTTGTTGTATGGTTTTAGCATAAGCCAATATAAACAAAACAGCCAAGCAAAAGCTTGGCTGTTTCATGTAAATTTTAGAATTATTCTGTCACTTCAATCGCCAAACCGGCTTGAGAAGTCAGTTCAGTGAAGGTTGGGAAACTGGTTGCGACAGTTTCAGTCCCAACAATCTTAATTTCACCTGAGTTACGCAGACCTGCGATTGAGAAGCTCATGGCAATACGATGATCATGATGTGATTCAATTTCACCACCGGTAAAGATTGGTGACCAGTCACCTGCCTTGCCCTTACCTTCAATGATAATGCCATCATCAGTTGGCGTACAATCAATGCCCATGGTTTTCAGACCATCTGCCATCACCTGAATACGATCCGATTCTTTGACACGCAGCTCAGCAGCACCAGTTAGAATCGTTTGGCCTTCAGCACAAGCTGCCGCGATAAACAATGCCGGGAATTCATCAATTGCTAGTGGCACTTGGTCTTCCGGCATATGAATGCCTTTTAAGGTACGTGTACCACGGATACGAATATCCGCGATCGGTTCACCGCCCGCAATACGTTCATTTTCAACAGCGATGTCGGCTCCCATCTGTTTCAGGATTTCGATGACACCAGTACGGGTTGGGTTAATGCCTACCGCTTCCAAAGTCACGTCAGCATTTTCAGTAATCGCTGCACCGACCATAAAGAAAGCAGCAGAAGAAATATCCGATGGGACTTGAATATTGGTACCCACCAGTTTGCCGCCACCTTGCAGGGAAATACGGTTAGCTTCAGTTTTTACGTCATAACCAAACGCACGCAACATACGTTCAGTATGGTCACGGGTTGGTTCAGGTTCAGTCACTGAAGTTTCGCCCTCAGCCCAAAGACCCGCTAGCAAAATCCCTGATTTCACCTGAGCAGATGCCATTGGCAAGTCGTATTGAATACCTTTCAGGTTTTGATTACCGGTAATCGATACTGGTGGTGTACCACGTTCACCCGTAGTTTGAATCTGTGCACCCATCAAACGTAATGGTTTAGCAATACGCTCCATTGGACGTTTAGACAGCGAAGCATCACCGGTCATCACCGAGTCAAATTTTTGTGCTGACAGCATGCCAGACAGCAGACGCATCGAAGTACCTGAGTTACCCATATACAGTGCAGACTTCGGTGCTTTCAGGCCGTGCATACCCACGCCATGAATGGTCACTTCACCATTTTTTGGCCCTTCAATGCTTACACCCATATCACGGAAGGCTTGTAAAGTTGCAAGCGCATCTTCACCCTCAAGGAACCCGGTCACATGCGTTGTGCCTTCAGCGATGGCACCAAACATGATGGAACGGTGTGACACAGATTTGTCACCTGGCACGGTAAATTTACCCTGGAACGTCTTGGCACCTGGTTGAATGGTAAATTGTTGTGTCACTTTATTTTTCTCCATGAGAGGTTTCTTGGCGAGCATATGATTGAAGTGCTGACGCGCGGCTTGCGCATGCCCCAATAAGCCCATTAAGGCTTGTGAATCTTCATCTTCAATCAGCTTGCGGATAATCGCGAGTTGAGCTTCAAAGCCGTCCACGGCATTGAGAATCGCCTTTTTATTGGCAAAAAAGATGTCATGCCACATTTGTGGATCGCTGGCGGCAATACGCGAGAAGTCGCGGAAGCCACCGGCAGCATAACGAAAAATATCCAGATTGTCTTCGCGTTTGGCCAGTTGTTCGACCAGATTGAAGGCCATCAAATGCGGAAGATGACTGGTATGGGCCAGCACTTCATCGTGCTTTTCCACATCCATACAAATCACTTCCGCTTTGGCCGCCTGCCACAGTTGAATCAGTTTCTCGACCGCCCATTGTCCGCTGCTTGGCAACGGTGTCAAAATCACCTTGTGATTAGCGAACAGATCCACCTTACCCGCATGCACCCCGGTATGTTCTGCACCCGCAATTGGATGCCCCGGCACAAAACCGGCTGGTAGATTTTCACCAAATACGGCTTTGGCTGCTTCTACCACATTGCCTTTGGTACTACCCACATCGGTGATAATGGCGCCCTCAGCCAGATATGGCTTGACGGTTTCCAATACCTTTTGCGTTGCACGAACAGGTAAAGCCAGCACCACCAGGTCTGCACCTTGAACAGCTTCTACAGGATCTGCATAGCCGTCTGAAATCAGACCAAGTGCCTTGGCATCTTCCAAGGTTTTTTGTGAGCGGGTCGATGCCACGATGTCATTGGCTAAATGCTCGGCCTTAATGACACGCGCCAGACTTGAACCAATCAGTCCAAGTCCGATAAAGGCAACTTTTTCAAACAGTGGCTGCGACATAACTTAAGCTTTCGCCTCTAAGCCAAGTACTTTACCTAATGCAGCAAGAAATTTGGCATTTTCAGCTTCAGTACCAATCGATACACGCAGGTGATTTGGAATACCCACTGGACGTACGATCACCCCTTCTTTCAACAACTTGTTAAATGTTTCTGCTGGGTCAGCCTGTACATCAACCAAGATGAAATTCGCGCGTGAAGGTACATAGTTCAGGCCTAAAGCTTTGAAACCCGCTTCTAGCTGAGCCATACCCGCCTTGTTCACTTCACGAGATTTCTCGATAAATGCTTCATCTTTCAGTGCAGCAACCGCAGCCACCATCGCTAAATGGTTGACGTTGAATGGCTGACGGATACGGTTCAAGTAATCAGTCACTTCAACAGATGCCAAAGCAAAACCAACACGCAGCGCAGCCAGACCATAGCACTTAGACAGCGTACGGCTGACAATCAGGTTTGGATACTGTTTCAGAAATTTCAGGCTATTGAAGTTTTCCGGGAAATATTCCACATAAGCTTCGTCCAGTACCACGATCACATTCGCAGGCACTTTCTGCATAAATGCTTCAAATTCAGCTTCTTCGAACCAGGTGCCTGTCGGGTTGTTCGGATTGGCAATAAAGATCAGTTTGGTGTTGTCTTTTACCGCAGCCGCCATCGCTTCAAGGTCATGCGAAAAACCTTTTGCTGGCACTTCAATTGCTTCGGCATTAATCGCTTGAGTTACCAGTGCATATACCGCAAACGCGTGCTGGCTATACACCACAGAATCTTTTTCAGAAACAAATGCACGGGCGAATATTTCCAGTAAGTCGTTTGAACCATTACCTAAAGTAATCTGGTTATGATCAAAACCGAATTGTGTCTTGATCTGATCTTTCAGGATAAAGCCACCGCCATCCGGATAACGGCCAATTTCCGCCAGCTCCGCAGCCACTGCTTCTTTGACTTTATCTGAACAGCCCAGCGGGTTTTCATTTGAAGCCAGTTTTACGATATCAGTGATGCCCAAATCACGCTCAAGTTCACTGATCGGTTTACCTGGTTGATATGGCTTTAATTTAGAGATGCCTTCATTGGCTGGGACAAACGACATTTTATACTTCCGATTTACAGATGAAACAGTGGTTAGCACCCTCGCACTAACCACGAAAGGCTGCTTTTATAAAACAGCTGCAGGATATGAACCAAGCACGCGGACTTCTTTCACAAACGGACGAATTTCTTCGATCGCAGCTTTAACATTTTCCTGCTCAATATGACCTTCAAGATCGATAAAGAATACATAAGCCCATTTTTCAGGAAGTGCAGGACGAGTTTCAATACTTGTTAGACTTATGTTGTGCTTGGCAAATGGTGCAAGGATCTCAAGCAATGCACCGGCGCGGTCATGCGCTGACACCAGCAGTGAAGTTTTGTCATTACCGCTTTGTGGCACTTTCTCGCGACCAATCACCAGGAAACGTGTCGTATTTTCCGGATTGTCCTCGATATTGCTGTGCATGATCTCAAGATTATAGATGTTCGCAGCAATTTCTGAAGCAATTGCAGCAGAATGCCATTCATTCTGAATACGGCGTGCGGCTTCAGCATTTGAACTGAGTGCGACACGCTCAACACCTGGATAATGGGCATCTAACCATTTACGGCATTGTGCCAAAGTTTGCTGATGCGCATAAATCTGCTTGATACTGTCTTTACGGGTATTTTCAGAGATCAGGAACTGGTGATGAATTGGCAATTCCACTTCACCAATCACATTGAGATGCGAAGTTTTGAAACAGTCTAAAGTATGGTTCACCACACCTTCAGACGAGTTTTCAACTGGTACCAGACCATAATGCGCACTTCCCGCTTCTACTTCACGGAATACTTCATCAATGGTTGGCAATGGACGTACTACAGCATCATGCCCAAAATGTTTCAATACTGCTGAATGCGTATAGGTGCCCACAGGCCCCAGGAAAGCAATACTTTGTGGTGCTTCGAGCGCTAAACATGCCGACATGATTTCACGGAACAGACGTGCCATGGTGGTATCAGACAATGGCCCCTCATTACGTTCCATAACATTACGCAAAACCTGCGCTTCACGTTCAGGACGGTAAAACAGTGGATTCTCTTCTGAAGCAAACTTTGCTTTTGCTACAGCTTCTGCCAAACGCGCACGGCGATTAATCAATTGCTGAATTTGCTGATCAACTGAATCGATATCTTCACGAATCTTAGCCAAATCAAGAGAAGTCGTAGTGTTTTGATCGTCGTTGATCATTGTTATGTCGCCCTTCATAAACCGTAACTGTTTCAGTATAACAATAGTAAGCTTTCAAATGTTACGCAATATGACTTTGTCTTTTAAAAGTCAGTTATTTATGCGTTGCCTAAGCACTCATCGCATCTGCAATGTTTGGTAACATTTTCCACAGCGTATTCAGCAAAAATTACATTATCAAATTGTAAAGTTTGCGTTTGCATCTTAACTGATTTTAGGATGGATGAATTATCATTATTTCTTAATCTATATAACGATTTTAACCATAAGAAAAATCATGCAAAGACTCAAAAATCAGCAATGGAAAGACGTTGCTAGATGATCAATAGTTCATTTTAAAATTACCGCTCAACCTCCTGCACATATGCTTTTTTTACTTGTTTTAACAGAGCTTTTTACATTTAACATGTATTTATTTACAGAGCAGGGACGATTTTTAAACCTTATCCCGCTAGTCTGTTCAAAACTTAGGCAGGAGCAAATACATGCCAAAAAGAATAGCTGTGCTCGTCACTCATAACTTTGATGATCAGGAATATTTTGAACCTGTAGAAGCCTTTCGTGCTGCCAGTCACAGTATCTGCAATATTGACCATGAAGCTGGAAAGGTCATATATGGTCAGAAACATACAGCTTCAGTGACTATAGATGAAAGTATTGACCAAATCTGTGTCGATGATTTTGACGCATTACTAATTCCAGGTGGAGAATCTCCCTTGACCTTCACTTCAGATGCTGTCGTTCTAAAGTTGATTCAGGAATTTAATGCAGCCAATAAAACCATCTTTAGCATCTGCGATGCTTCATTATTACTCGGTGCAGCTGACGTACTGAAGGACCGGATTATTACCAGTATTCGTGACCATGCGCACTGGCTGCAAGATGCAGGCGGTCGTTATTATGATGCAGAACTGGTCAATGATAATAACCAGTTGATCTCTTCACGTGCACCAGACGATTTACCTGTATTTATTGATGAGTGCCTAGAAGTATTAAGGTCTTAAAATATGAAAAATGTCATTTGCTCCCTTACATAAAAATGAGCCCTTATAGGCTCACTTTTACTTTATAGCGAATGAAATACTTTTATCGACCTAATAGGCTACGTGCCACGATTTCTTTCATGATCTCGTTCGTACCACCATAAATCCTTTGGATACGCGCATCGACAAAGAAACGGGAAATCGGATATTCAGTCATATAGCCATAGCCACCAAACAGCTGGAGCAAATTATCCGCAATTTTCATCTGCATGTCAGTTGAAAAACTTTTTAAGGCTGCTGCAGTTTCAACATTCAGCTTGCCCTGCATATACAACTCAACATTCTGATTATAAAACGCCGCTGTTGCCAGTTCATCAATCTTGGCCTGTGCCAGTACAAAGCGAGTGTTCTGGAATTGGCCCACTGCCTGACCAAAGGCTTGACGTTCTTTGACATAGGTCGTGGTGATATCAATTGAACCACGAATCGCACCCAAAGCCGTAGCCGCAATCGCAGTGCGCTCACGTGGCAGTTCCTGCATCAGGTATGCAAAGCCTTGGCCTGGTTGACCGAGTAACTGATCTTTTGGCACTTTGACATTATCAAAGAACAGCTCAGAGGTATCTTGCGAGTGCAGGCCAATCTTGTCCAGATTGGTGCCTTTCTTAAAACCTTCCAGATGAGTATCTACTAAAAGCAGTGAAACACCTTTGGCACGTGCCTGTGGATCGGTTTTTACAGCCAGCACCACCAGATCGGCATGCTGACCATTCGAAATAAAAGTTTTGGAACCATTTAACAGATAATGGTCGTCCTGCAAAATGGCACTGGTTCGAATTGCCTGCAAGTCAGAACCCGCACCTGGTTCAGTCATACCGATGGCACCGACCACCTCACCGGTTACCATTTTAGGCAGCCAGTATTTCTTCTGTTCTTCAGTGGCGATATGCAGGATATAGGGTGCAGCAATATCCGAGTGGCATGACAAACCAATAGAGAGTGCACTAAACCCTGCACGTGCCGACTCTTCGAGTAACATTAAGGAGTAATGGGTTGGCACACCATAGCCACCATATTCTTCTGGAACATCCACACAAAGAAAGCCATTTTCACCCAGCGCATTCCAGACTGAACGTGGAATCTTGCCCTCACGTTCCCATTGCTCATAGTGCGGTGCAATCTGTTCGCTCATAAAGCGTTTAAAGTTATCGCGGAATAATTCCAGGTCTGCATCATATGCCAGCATTGTTCTATCCTTGTGGTGTTTATCATTATATTTCCACAAACAGGCTAGCGATTTTTAAGGTGAGTGTCATGCGCTAATATGATTTTTTTCAAACTTTACAGTCAATTTATTTTAATAAAAGTTTAAAAAAGGAAGCCGAAGCTTCCTTTTTTAAACAGACTGAAATCAGTGAGATTTAACGCTTTCTTGCTGCATTAATTCATCAATTTCTGCCGGATTGTTTAATGCATAATTCAGTTTTTCTTTGTCAAGCTGACCGACCCATTTTGCAACAACCAGAGTCGCCAATGAGTTGCCAATCAGGTTAGTCAAAGCACGTGCTTCAGACATGAAACGGTCGATACCCAAAATCAGTGCCAAGCCCGCTACCGGGATATGCCCTACTGCAGACAGGGTTGCAGCCATTACGATAAAGCCAGAACCTGTTACACCTGCTGCACCTTTAGATGAAATCAATAGCACAAGAAGCAAGGTAATCTGATGAGATAGATCTAGCTGGGTATTGGTCGCCTGAGCGATGAAGACTGCCGCCATAGTCAGGTAAATAGAAGTCCCGTCCAGGTTGAAAGAATAACCTGTTGGAATGACCAGACCGACTACTGATTTTTCTGCACCTGCCAGTTCCAGCTTTTTCAGCATACGCGGCAATACAGATTCAGAGGATGAAGTACCCAGTACAATCAGCAATTCTTCGCGGATCAGACGGATCATTTTCATGATACTAAAGCCGGTAAAACGTGCAATCGAACCAAGAATAATGAAAATAAACAGGATACAGGTGATATAGAAGCACAGAATCAATTGACCCAGCTGCGCCAGTGTACCGATACCATATTTACCGATCGTAAATGCCATGGCACCGAACGCACCGATAGGTGCAAGTTTCATGATCATGTTCACGATGTTAAAGAATACATGTGAAATCTGGTCAATGAACTTCAGTACTGGCTTACCATTATCACCCAGCTGATGCAGGGCAAAACCAAACAGGAGAGCAAATAGCAGTACCTGAAGGATTTCCCCTTCAGCAAATGCGCCCACTACCGTATTTGGAATGATATTCATGAAGAAATCGATGGTCGATTGTGACTCACCTGATGCAACATATTTCGAGATACCTTCCGTATCCAGAGTTGCTGGATCAACGTTCATACCAACACCAGGTTTGGCAATATTGATCACAAGCAGACCGATCACCAAGGCAATCGTCGATACGATTTCAAAGTATAGTAAAGCAATACCACCTGTCTTGCCGACAGATTTCATGCTTTCCATACCTGCAATACCACTCACTACCGTACAGAAAATTACTGGTGCGATAATCATTTTGATCAGGCGGATAAAGCCATCACCCAATGGTTTCAGCTGTTCGCCCAAACCAGGAACATATTGCTCAGCACCATTGATAATTTGCGTACCGCTTGGTGAGAAGTGACCCACGAGGATACCGGCAATAATGGCAATAATCACTTGAAAATAAAGTGACTTATAAATAGGTTTTTTAGCCATGACCTTAGTTCACAATATACTTCTAACAAGAAGCAATATTCAGTTTTCACTTATTTAAGAAAATAAGCATCCAATACTTCATTGCCTTAAACAAAAAAGTGCTTACGTATCAAGAAATTAATCTGATACCGAAAATAGATTGTGTATGTACGTTTAACAATTACAGGAACACCGCTCTTCAGCAGAAGTTAGTGTATTGATCAGGAGATGAAGCAAACACAAAAAATCAAGAGAAATTTTAACCGCTTTTTAGACTTTTGTTTAACCCAAAATGTTAAATTTGTCTAAATAATAATCAATATTCCTTAGACTATAGTCTTATAAAACTATAATTCTTCTGCAAAATAAGAAGGTGAAATACCAATATCAGCGTAAAATATGCCAATACTTGATAAACATGATTGATCTATCCCTATGACCACAAAGCGAAATATTTATAAAGATGCTGAACATCCTTTTGCCCAGTTTATTCGTATTATTGGTAAAGGAAAGAATGGTGCACGCTCGCTCAGTTATGATGAAGCCTATCAAGCTTTTAGTATGATCCTGAAAAATGAGGTGCTGGATGTGCAGCTAGGTGCCTTCCTGATGCTACTGCGCGTAAAAGAAGAATCCGTCGAAGAACTGGCAGGTTTTGTTCAGGCAACCCGGGATCAGCTTAATTTTAAAGATCTAGATGTAGACTTGGACTGGTCATCTTATGCTGGCAAGCGCAAGCATTATCCATGGTTTATCCTGTCTGCCCTCACCTTGGCCAAGCATGGCTATAATATTGTCATGCATGGTGCAGCTGGGCATACTTTGAATCGGGTTTATACTGAGCAAGTATTAGAATACCTAGGCTATTCTATTTGCCACAGTGAGGTTGAAGTCGAACAGCAGCTGCAAGAAAGACATTTTGCTTATCTGCCTTTAGATGTGATTTCACCTATCCTGGCTGAGCTGATCGGACTGCGAAATGTTATGGGTTTACGTTCTCCTATTCATACATTGGCGCGCCTGATTAATCCATTCAATGCCAAAGCGACTTTACAGGCCATTTTCCATCCGGCTTATCGTGGTTCACACCAGCGCGCTGCTTTTCAGCTCGGTTATCAAAATAGTGCTGTGATTAAAGGTGAAGGTGGCGAGTTTGAACGTAACCCTGATGCCAAAACCTTAATTTGTGGTATCAAGAATGGCGAACTGTATGAACACGAACTGCCTAAACTGACGGACAATCGCAGTCCGATTGAAGAAGAGCTGAATCTGGCTGTATTTAAAGAAGTCTGGGATGGTCAACGTTCGCATGAGTATGGCGAAACCGCAGTGGTTGAAACTATCGGTATTGCGCTATATACCATGGGCAAATGTGAGAGCTATGAAGCAGCGATGCAGAAAGCTAAAGAACTCTGGAATACTCGTCTTTCGGTTTGAACAAAATCATTTATTTCAGACATTAAAAAGACCACGTTTGTGGTCTTTTTGGTTTCAATTAAACGAAACGAATGGGTCTGAATTCCGGTTCATTCTTGTGATGATCATCATCACATTCTTCACCTTCTTCTTTGGTACCGCGGTCGATATAACCACTACGTTCAGTTTCAGGCAGATGTTTAATTTCCCAGGCATACACGGCTTGCATACACGTCTGACGCTGCTCTTCCGTCAATGCCACACCGTTCGGCCATTTACCAATTTCAATCGCAGTACGCAGTCGGTCTACAATCTCAGGATTGAGCATAGAAAGCATTTGTTCAATATTCATGATTTAATCCCGATTCTGATAATCAAAGTCTTGGTTCCAGCCGAGCTTGGTCCGACACGCCATATAGAAATCATAACCCGGTGGATGTAAAAGTTGCAGTTTAAATGGGTGTTTACGAATGTGAACCGTATCTCCCACATTCAAAGAAATGCTGTGCTGTCCATCTGCGCTGACCATCGGCATCACGCGATTTTTACGGATCACCAGCTTAATCTCACTATGTCCTCCAACCACAATCGGTCGGGATGACAGGGTATGCGGATGCATGGGTACCAGCACAATCGCATCCATACTTGGATGTACAATTGGCCCACCACCAGAAAGTGCATAGGCAGTTGAGCCTGTTGGTGTCGACACGATCAGACCATCACTATGCTGACGATAGACATATTGTCCATCAATATTCAGCTCAAAGTCGATCATGTGCACGGATTTACCGGAATGAAGTACGACATCATTCAGGGCAATCGCATCATGGATAATTTCGCCTTTAGACCGGATTTCC
The DNA here is from genome assembly GCF_003289665.1 of Acinetobacter sp. SM1B. NCBI lineage: Bacteria > Pseudomonadati > Pseudomonadota > Gammaproteobacteria > Moraxellales > Moraxellaceae > Acinetobacter > Acinetobacter sp. SM1B. The sequence goes on along the minus strand of NZ_QMBM01000001.1, from coordinate 980,549 downwards.
AGTTCTAACAGAAAACGTCGCTCAAGCTGGAATTCACCTTTAAGGACCTGATCCAGCTTGAAGATGACTTCTGTCGGCTTGATATCCGTCAGGAAGCCCAAGCGGCCACGGTTCACACCGATGACAGGAATATTATATTTGACCAGTGCCCGGGCAGCATGCAGCAATGAACCATCACCACCAACCACAATGACCAGATCGACCACCTCACCAAGCAAGGCACGGCTCACTGTCTGGGTATTTTCATAAGGTACCAGCGCAGCGGTATCTGCATCAAACACTGGATGCAGGCCCACGTTCAACAAATGATCATGAATAAGACATAAGGTTTCAACTACTGAAGATTTATCAGGACGTCCTACTAACCCGATATTTCGGAATGTCTTATGTGAAATTAGCACCAGTCTCGTCGCTCCGCTACGAATCACTCCTATAATAGCATTAAGCTCTGGCTCGTTGACAATTTTCCCTGGTTTTTATGTATAAGTAGAGCAAGTTAGAAATAATATTATGCAGACTAAGTGTATTTTTTAATTGATATTTTTTAACCAATTTCTCTTTAAATATTGCAAATTCCCTAAAAGCTTCGCATGATTAGCAGAATTTTACAGACGCTTATCATCATTTATGAAGTATGAACGTGGTTTGGGGTTTATTGCCTTAATCTTTTCCGTTTTGGTCATTTCAGCTTTTGTTGCCTTTAGTATCTATCTGATTCGTCTAGATAATATTGTACGTGACAAATTTGAAGGCCAGCGCTGGGACATTCCTGCGAAAGTCTTCGCACGTCCGATGGAAATCTATGTCAATGCACCTGTCAGCCAACAGGATCTTCAGGAAGAGCTCAAACTGCTTGGATATAAGAGTGCTGAAAGCTATACCAAGTCCGGAAGTTATGTGACTTCTGGTAATACTTTATATGTACATACCCGTGGTTTTGACTTTGGTGACCGGGTTGAGCCTGAGCAGATTTTAAAAGTCAGCTTCAATGGTGAACAGATTAATGACGTAAGTGCCACCAAGCCCTCCACGTCCGGAATTGCCCGTTTGGAACCTTTATTAATTGGCGGGATTTACCCCCAACATAATGAAGACCGGGTACTGATCAAGCTGAATAAAGTACCTAAATCTTTGATTGAAGCACTGATCGCCACCGAAGACCGTAATTTCTACCACCATCATGGTGTATCTCCACGCGGGATTGCACGTGCAGTGGTCAGCAATATTACCGGCGGTAAACGTCAGGGTGGCTCGACTTTAACCCAGCAGCTGGTCAAAAACTTCTATTTAAGTCCAGAGCGTACGTTAAAACGTAAAGTCAATGAAGCCTTTATGGCGATGTTGATTGAATTGCATTATGACAAGGATGAAATCCTTGAAGCCTATTTAAATGAAGTGAATCTGGGCCAGAATGGCAATTATTCTATTAATGGTTACGGTCTGGCTTCCCAATTCTATTTTGGTCTGCCGTTGCGCGAATTAAATATTTCCCAACAGGCATTTTTAGTTGGTCTGGTACAAGGTCCTTCCCTCTACAATCCATGGCGTAACCCTGAAACGGCGAAAAGACGTCGTGATATTGTGCTGAACAATATGCTGGTTATGGGTTATCTGACCCAAGAGCAATATGAAACCGAGAAGGCACGCCCTCTCAATGTCATTACAAAACCAACCCTGGGTCCAGCACGTTTTCCTGACTTCTTGGATATTGTGCGTCGTCAGCTGCGTACCGAATATCAGGAAGGTGATATTACTAATCAGGGCCTACGCATCTTTACCACGTTGGATCCATTGGCACAGACCCGTATTCAGCAAAGCTTCAAAAATACAGTAGCGAACTTAAGCAGATCAAATCCAAAACGTTTAAAAGATTTGCAAGGTGCGGTGCTGGTCATTCATCCAGAAAATGGTGAACTGGTTGCTGCAGTTGGTTCGACCCAGGACTTTACCGGCTTTAACCGTGCCTTGGATGCCAAGCGTCAGGTGGGTTCGTTATTAAAACCTGTGATTTACCTGACCGCAATTGAATCAAACCGTTACCATTGGGGGAGCCCGATCGAAGACAGCGAGCTAAGTATTAAAACTGATGGCAAGACCTGGACACCCAAGAACTATAGTGGCCGCCCGCATGGTGTGGTTCCAATGTCTCAAGCACTGGCAAATTCCTATAACCTGTCCGCGGTACGTTTGGCTCAGGAATTCGGTATGTCGACCTTTATCAATCATCTGAAGAAATTTGGTGTGACTTCTGATATTCCGTCCTACCCTTCCATTTATCTGGGTGCGGTAGATATGTCACCTATGGAAGTGATGAGTCTGTATGGCAATTTTGCAACTGGCGGTTTTAAATATCCGGTCAAAGCCATTCGTTCCGTGGTGGATGCCAATGGTCGTCTGGTCGATCGCTATGGCCTGACGGTTCAGCCAACCATTGATCCGGCTTATGCCTATATCCTGAACAATGGTTTACAGCAGGTCATGAGCAGCGGTACCGGTCAATCTGCTTATAGTACCCTGCCACGTAATCTTGGTCTGGCTGGCAAATCAGGGACAACCAATGATACCCGTGACTCATGGTTCGCAGGCTATTCTGGTAATTACCTAGCTGTGGTCTGGTTAGGTCTGGATGACAATAAGATTACTGGTTTGACCGGATCATCTGGTGCGCTACCGGTATGGACCAGTGTCATGAAGCAGCTACGCCAGAAGCCAGTGAATCTGCATCAACCAGGTGAGGTACAATGGCAATGGGTCGATCGCGCGACAGGTCATTTGTCTGCTCAAGGCTGTGAAGGTGCCATGTATATTCCGTTGACTCGTCACAGCATGCCAAATCAGGCTACTGCTTGTGGCGCATCGCATTATGCCCCTGCCCCACATACGATTGATTCAGAAGAACCTCAAGGTTCTGATGATCCAAGCGATGAAATTGGGATCTGGATTGAAGAAACTGAAACGGAAAACCAACGTGATTCTTTACAAGATACACGTATCATCTCAAGCGGTAGTTATTCACCCTAATTGAGTGAGATATATGTTTCAAAAAATCCTGATTGGTTCAATTTTAGTTGCTTTAGTCGGCTGTCAGTCCATACAGCAGGAACCATCTGCTCCAGCCAAGCCTGCACCTGAAAAGCCACGGGTGCAGAAATCTGATGGTGTAGTGATTACGCCTTATGATCATCCTGAAATCAAACGTCAAAAAGTGGTCGTGCCACAGCAGAAACCTGAACCACAGCAGTTTGATGATGGCCGTCAGTTACCTGCTTTCAAGAAATTGATGCAGCAGACTCAAACAGCGTATAAAGCACAAAAGTTTGATCAGGCTGAAGCCTATGTCACCCAGGCACAGCGACTGGCACCGCAATCTCCTGAAACCTATCTGTATTTAGGGATGCTGGCGAACCGCAAGAATAAACCCGCCAATGCACAAGCGTTTGCGCAGCGCGGCCTTAGCTATGCCCAAAGCAATGCCATGAAAAAGCAGCTCTGGCAGGTGATTCTTAAAGCTGGTCAGCTGCAAAAAAATCCACAAACCATTCAAAAAGCACAGAAGGCATTAAGCGCTCTTTAAGCTATAATTACTTTTAGTAATTAACTTACTTATATCCCACGAATGCCTGCGATCCCGTAGGCATGATGGGATTGAGCCAGACTCAAATCTTCTTTGTTCATTCCACCAAGTGCATACACAGGAATCTGAATCTGTTTGGCAATCTTCTCAAAGGCAATCCATCCCAGTGGCTCTACTTCTGTATGAGTCGCTGTTGGAAGCACAGGACTCAGAAAAATTGCTTCACAGCCCAGCTGTTCTGCCCGTTGTGTAGACGCATGATCATGACACGCCACAATATAGCGTTTCCCTATAACCAGATCACTGGTACTTAGTTGATTCAGCTGTGCCTGTTTAAGATGTAAAGTCTGAATACTCTGTTGCTGTTGTTCATCCAGCAGCAGATATAAGTCATGATTAATAATCAATTGGGATAATTTTTCTAACGGCAGGGTTGCCAATTTCTCGGCCTGTTCTGCGTTGGCGTCAACTCGCCAATACAGCATTTGCGCTTTGTCGAGCTGATGCAGATCTGCCAGATCATTGCTGATTTTAATCATCTGTGGCCATAACAGTTTTTTTAAAATCACCGCATTGGCTTTCGGAAAATTCAGCTGCTGTAACTGCTCGCGGCTATACCACTTCCAGGGTTGCTGAATCTGGGCTAACTGTGCTTCAGCTACACTGGCATGAAATAAATGCAGATGCACAATCACATCTTCATATTCATGACGAATAAAATCGAAAGGATGCCAAAGCTCGATATCAATACCGACTTCTTCCTGGATCTCACGACGGCAGGATTGCAGCGGTGTTTCACCTTCTTCTACTTTGCCGCCAGGGAATTCATGTTTATTTCCCTGATGCTGTTTCGCTTCCCGCCAGCCAACCAGAACCTGATTTTGGTGAAATAACAAGGCAATCGCGACATGAATATTTGCTTTAGACATACGAAGATAAACTGGCTGGAAATATTACAAATTGTAAGTGATAGCGGATTTTTTAGGAATTGAAAAATTTAGGCGTTGACAGCCCTATTCGATAATGATTATCATTTAAATCAATCCAAGCACATACCACGGAGTCTATGGAATGAACGCACCTTTTAGCCTGTTTACACGTAACAATGACGCTCATCATGCATTACCAATGCTGCATTCAAATAACCTGTTTGCTCTCGGACGTGAAATTCGCATCATGCATGCCGGTGAAGAATACCGCCTACGCTTGACCCGAAATAATCGTCTCATTCTCACTAAATAAATAAAATAACTCACACAATAATAAACGTGGTCATCAGCAGTATGAATCAGCACGTACTGCTTTTTTCTTATTTGGTCTGCTTCCTGATTCTATATCTAAAAGCGCAATACGACTTTTAACCCGCCAAGATCAGAAGCCATAAATTGAATATCACCATGATGCAATTGCATGATTTTCTGGCAGATAGATAATCCCAGGCCTGATCCTTGCGTTTTAGTGCCCAAAGCGCGATAAAAACGCTCACCCAGTCGCTGTAAAGTTTCCTCAGAAATTCCCTCTCCTGAATTTTCAATCACCACTTCTGTTTTATCCGCCTGATGCTGGCACTGGATCAGAATTGTACCCGCAGACGGCGTATATTTGATGGCATTGTCGATCAGGTTTCGCACGCAATTGAAAATGAGTTCGGCATTCCCTGAAATATCAGCATGATTTAGCTCAAGTTTTAGGTCCAGCTGTTTCTCTTCTATGAACGGCGTGAGTGTTTTTAAAGCATCCTGAATAAGCTCAGGCAAATCTAACTTTTGTTGTGGCAGGTTATGATTTTGTTCAGGGTCCAGTCGAGCCAGCAGCAAGAGGTTTTCCAGAACCTGAGTACCGCGACTGACATCTTTTTGAATCTGCGCCAGATCCTGAGACAATGTCTCATGAGTCTGATATTTGCGTTTTAACACCTGCAGGCGCATTTGAATCGCTGATAAGGGTGAGCGTAGTTCATGCGAAGCATCCGCAGTAAAGCGCTGTTCTGCACTTAGGGACTGCTCTACCCGAGCCAGCATCCGGTTTAACTGACTGACAATCGGTTGTAGCTCAGCAATTTGCGGTTCGGGCGATTGAACCGGACTTAGATCCTGGGCGGATTTGGAGGCAATATCCTGTGAAATCCGGTTAAGCGGCTTTAACTGATGCTTAATCAATAGATGTAGTAACAACCATTGCACTAACCATAAGAGCAGAAGAATCAAACCAAAACCCAAAATACTATTCCAGATCTGTTCAAAGCGTATGGATACTGGCTGTATGACCTGAACTTTGAGTCCATCATCTTCAGCTACCAACGTTCGTAATAACTGTCCATTTTCAAACTGAAAGTGCAGCCCTGATTGATGACGTAACTGATGTTGCAACAGATTATTCTTTTCGGAAGTGGTTAGCTGATCTTGATCCAGCCAAAGTCGATACTGTATCTCAAACTCTTCACTGATATCATCCACATTGTGACCTTGGGACTGAGTCACATCGCCAAGTAACAGTTCCGCAATATCTTCCATCAGTTCATCATGAATCTGCATAGACTGATAGCCAGAAATGCCCAGTAATAACAACCAGGCCAGACAGCCCGCCAGAATGGAACTATACATGGCGCTCTTGATCAGCTTGTGTTGCAGTGAAATCATCTGAGCCATGATTGATCTACCCTTCAGCTTTATGCATACGATAACCCAGCCCACGTATGGTCTTGATCATCTGACTGCCAATTTTCTTGCGCAGTTGATAAATAAAAACCTCGATGGCATTACTCTCAATTTCATCCCCCCAGGCATAGAGAGATTCTTCCAGCTGTTCCCGGGTCACTACATGCTCTGGCTTTTGCATCAATTTATGCAAAATCTGAAATTCTTTGGCCGTTAAGTTCACCACTTCACCTGCTTTAGTCAGAGTTTTGGCCTGTACATCCAGCTGCAAGTCTTCCCAGGTCAGCACATGGCTCAGATTTTTTTGCTGCAAGCGGATCTGGGCACGAATTCGTGCAGACAATTCTTCCAGGCTAAAAGGTTTGACCAGATAATCATTGGCACCTAAATCAAGTCCTTCTACCCGGTCATCAATACTGTCTCGAGCAGTAATAAAAATAACTGGCGTATCTTTCTGCAGTTTACGTAGCGTCGTCAGAATCTGATCCCCACTGGCTCGCGGTAAACCACGATCCAGTAAAACACAGTCATACTGATGCTGTTCAAGCGCCAGAATGGCATGGTCCCCACGCTCAACCCAGTCAATTACATAGCCATCCATTTCCAGCCAGGTCTGAATACTTTCTGCCTGTGAGGTATCATCTTCCGCCAAAAGAATACGCATGCTGAATCCCCCTTATTTTCAACATATAATCATGAATTTTAAATAAAAAAAACCACATGCTTTTTGTAATATTGCATGTGGTTTTCTCTAGTCAGGTCATTCGGCCATCGCCAATGCCTTAATTGAAACGCACTTCATCAACATCGATTTCAACACGTTTCGCGGGTTTGTAATCGATATCTAGTTCACCAATAATGGTTACCGGTGTTTTGGCAGAAATCGGTTTGCCTTGCCATAACTCATCATCAATTTCGACATTGATGCTGCCTGTGTTGTCACGGAACTGATATTTTTCGTCGCCTACTGATTTCACCACATGACCTTTGATTTGTACCTTGCTGTCATCTTTCATGGTGAGTGCTTGTTTTACAGTTACGGTTTTGGCAAACGCGCTTTGGTTTACTGTACTTTCTGCCATAGTCGCAGTTGTTACTGAACCAATAAGTGCCACTGCTACAAATGCTTTGGTCATATTTTTCATATTCAGTACCTTTTAGGCTGTCTTGTTTCGATGAAGCTATTAAAACAGCTGAAGATGAATTGAATCTTAAGAAAACTTTATTTTCAAAAATGGGTTTTAAAAGTTAATTCAATGGCACTACACGTAGTACTTCCTCTAGCGTGGTGACACCTTCAATGACTTTTCGTGCACCCGCAATTCTAAGTGGCTCTACACCTTCTTTTTTCGCCTGAGCACGTAACTGGTTCAAGTTGGCATCTGCGCCAATCAGCTGTTTGGTTGCCAAACTCAGTGGCATAAACTCATAGATCCCTATACGCCCTTTATAACCCGTATGACGACACTCCTCACAACCTACTGGACGGAACACAAATTCTGGACGGGCCAATGGATAATCTGCTGCTAAATGCTGCCATTCCTGCTCATCCATAAAGCCTTCTGCTTTGCAGTGTGGACACAACTTACGCACCAGACGCTGAGCCAATACACCGAGAATCGTTGCAGCAGTCAGGAACGGTTGTACACCCAGATCATGCAGACGGGTTAAACTCGACGGTGCGTCATTGGTATGTAACGTGGATAAAACCAGGTGACCTGTCAAGGCAGCCTGAATTGCCATATTGGCAGTATCCTGATCACGAATCTCACCGACCATGATGATATCTGGATCCTGACGCATTAATGCCCGTACACCATCGGCAAAACCCAGATCAATCCCGGTATTCACCTGCATCTGGTTAAAGCTTGGCTCCAGCATCTCGATCGGATCTTCAATGGTACAGACATTGACCTCTTCGGTCGCCAGCTGCTTTAAAGTTGAATACAGCGTAGTCGTTTTACCCGAGCCTGTAGGTCCAGTCACCAGAATGATGCCATGACTATGACTGGTCAGCGTGTTCCATTCATTCAGCAAATGCCCTTCAAAACCCAGTTGCTGGAAGCTGCGTACCAATACCTCCGGATCGAAAATACGCATTACCAGTTTTTCACCAAAAGCGGTGGGTAAGGTCGATAAACGCAGTTCCGTTTCCTGCCCTTTAGGCGTACGGGTTTTTAGACGGCCATCCTGCGGCTTGCGCTTTTCTGCCACATTCATCCGGCCCAGAATTTTAATACGTGAAATCACTGCAGTAAGCGTATTGGCTGGCATTTTATAAATGGTATGCAGCACGCCATCAATACGGAAACGGATTTTCCCGGTATCTTTGCGTGGTTCCATATGAATATCACTGGCACCCTGTTCAAAGGCAAACTGCAATACCCAGTCCACCAGTTTAACAATATGCTGGTCATTGGCATCTGGATTTTGCGAATCACCGAGCTGTAGAAGTGCTTCTACACCCTTATTTTCACGGTCATAAGCCGAGGATTTTTGTGATCCACTGACAGCACGACTAACCTGATAATACTCGACAATATATCGCTGCAACTGTTCCGGATTCAGTAGCACCCGTTCAATACGGCGCGGGCTAACATTCTGCTGTAGATTCGACACCCATTCCATTTTATAAGGCTGATCGGTAGCAATTAGAATTTTGTCTGGCTGGATTTCAACGGCGAGAATACGGTTACGGAGTGCGTATTCCTGCGACATTACTGCGGTAAGTGCCTGAACATCGGCTTTTAAAGGATCAATAATATAAAATGGCAGATTTGTTTTTTCTGACAGCCACTGACATAAACGGTTTAGGGTAAGTGTACTTTGGGGATGAGAGCGGTCGACCAGATTAAAATTGGCAATCCACTGTAAAGGATGCCATTTCAGCTGTTCACGCTGACGATGCGTCGTCTGTACCAGCATACGGTCTCTATCACTGATCTTACCGTCTTTAAAAAGTTGCTCCAGACACCACGCGGTATCAATTTCAAAGTCAAATTTCATTGTTCTAGGCCCCTAAACATGCCTTCACTATAACAAGTTTTTGCTATTTTTCGCATTCTCCTGCTGTGTCTTCTGGCTGTTTCTGCTAGCTGGTGCCAATCTTTAGAGTTACCAATCTTTTCACCCCTATCTTATCTCTCACATTTCTCTCTTGTTCATCCTCTAGCTTATGGCCTATATTTTAGAGATACCTTTGAAAATAATTACTTATTCATAGCTGAGGCCGGATATGGATTTTAGCGCAGTGCCCATGAATGACAGCTCCTTTCAGGAACTGCTCACTATCCTGACTTCCGCATTGGGCTGTGGCTTATTGATAGGCCTGGAACGAGAACGGCATAAACAGCGGGAGCAACAGCCAAGCTTTGCCGGCTTACGTTCTTTTGCTATCTGCGCCCTGTTGGGAGCTATCTGTTTTTTATTCGGAATAATCACTGGCCTGGTGGGTGCACTGATTATTGGTGGCATGGTCATTTCCTCTATCCGAAATCAGCCGGATGATCCTGGAATTACCACCGAACTTGCTTTTGTGATGGCCTATTTTATTGGGGCAATCTGTCTGTGGAATATTCCGCTGGCTGCCGGACTTGCAGTACTCATTACCGTCATTCTGATGGCCAAACATTCCATGCATAATATTGCTGGAAAATGGATTACTGAAGCTGAATTCCGGGATGGTTTACTGTTACTGGCATTGGTCTTGATTGGTTTACCTTTGACACCCGATACACCGCTATGGGGCAAGGTGCTTAATCCCTACCTGACTCTGAAACTCTTAACTTTAATTTTGGTGGTACAGGCGCTAGCACATATTGCCAAACGCTTACTTTCTACAAAAAATGCTCTGATGCTTTCTTCGATTGCCTCTGGTTTTGTTTCCAGCACAGCCACAGTGGCCCAGTTGGGTCTACAGGTCCGTAAAGGTGAGATGGATGCCCGATCCAATGCGGGTGCCGCACTCATGTCCTGTATCTCGACTTTAGTACTGCTGTTCATTGTGGTCGGAGGCGTATCTTTTAGCTGGCTTAAAATTATTTTGCTTCCTTCCCTGGTGGCAATGGCCATTCTGGCTGCCTGTGCATTTCTATTGCTGCGTAAAGCTAAACCGCCAGAAAATTGTGAAAAAGAAGAAGATAGCCGGATGTTTAGCCTGAAAGAGGCGGTCATCATTGCAGTCACCTTGACGCTGATTCAGGCTGCGATTTATGGGCTGGAGCTCTTACTCGGCGATGCCGGCTTGCTGGCAGGGACCCTGCTGGCTTCACTATTCGAGATTCATGCAGCCATGGCCAGCGTGGTCATTCAGGGTGACCCGAGCAATACCCGGCTGATTCAGGCACTGCTCATAGGCCTTGCAGCCCATGCTTTAGCAAAATCTGTAAATTCCGGCCTGTCAGGCGGATTCAAATATGCGATGTATTTTGTCCCTGTACAGATTCTACATATGGCAGTTTTGATCGGAATTTTGTGGTGGACGCTAAAACTTTAGAATGATTTGAGCAGAAAGTATAAGTACCCTGGTCCTTTAGCCATCACTCAATCTCTACAATCAGGACAGAAGTTTCATTTACAATAAATTTGATATTGAAATCTGCAAAGCGTATACCATAAATTCGCTCCGGATCCTCCTGATAGGCTGGACGTGGATCAAGGGATAAAACCTGTTCAAGTTCCTGAATGGTCTGTACAGAAATTTTTCCATTTTCTAGCAATTGCTGCTTTTGCTGCTCTGCTTCATCACTCCAAATAACGGTTTTACGTTGTGGCTCCTCCTGAGCATAACCGCTCTGCGCTTCTGTCACAGCGTCGGAATAGTGAATATAAGGTTTAATATCGACAATCGGAGTACCATCTAAAAGATCACTGCCCGTCACATAAACACGGACTGTTTTGCCAACTTTTTTCACCTCTTTCAGTTTGACCACGGATAAACCAATCGACGAAGGACGATACATACTACGTGTCGCGAACACCCCTATTTTCTGGTTGCCACCTAAACGTGGTGGACGTACCTGTGGACGAAACTTGCTGTTTTCCTGATTTTTATTGTCATGGAACTGCCAGAGCAGCCATAAATGGCTAAACTCCTCAATTCCCTCAAAAGCCAGCAGATCATTATAAGGCCCCTGCATTTCAATATAGGATTCCACTTCCACCAGATTAGGCTGACGTGGAATACCAAATTTCTCTTTATAGGGAGATTTCATTATACCGATTACAGGTATAGTCAGTTCAATCATCATCACTTTTTTTGATAAGCTCAATTAAATATATTCAGTTTATCGAGAATGAATTTGGTTTAGAATAGCAACCTGTTCTAATTTGATAACTTATTGAGACCTTTAATGGCTGCTTTTAACGTCGAAAAGATTACTCACGTCCACCATTGGAATGACACATTATTCTCTTTTAAAACGACTCGTGATACTGCATTACGTTTTAAAAACGGTCAGTTTGTGATGATCGGCCTTGAGGTCAATGGTAAGCCTTTAATGCGTGCATATTCAATTGCAAGTGCAAACTATGAAGAAGAACTGGAATTCTTCTCGATTAAAGTTCCAGATGGTCCACTGACTTCTATTTTGCAAAAAGTAAAAGTTGGCGATGAAATCCTGGTTTCTAAAAAACCGACAGGTACACTGGTTCTGGATGACCTGAATCCTGGTAAGAATCTGTACTTGTTATCTTCAGGTACTGGTCTTGCACCTTTCCTGTCAACTATTCGTGATCCTGAAACTTATGAACGTTTTGAGAAAATTATCGTGGTTCATGGTACACGTTTCATTTCAGAACTGGCTTATCAAGATCTGATTCTGAACGAAATTCCAAATCATGAGTTCTTCTCAGAATTGGGCGCTAAAGAAAAATTGGTATATTACCCGACGGTAACTCGTGAAGAATATCCAAATCAAGGCCGTGTAACGACTGCAATTGAAACTGGTGAACTGTTTGAAAAAATCGGCCTGCCACGTTTTAACCCTGAAACTGACCGCGCGATGTTATGCGGTAGCCCAGCCTTCCTTGATGACGTTGCTGCGCTTCTTGACCAACATGGTCTGAAAGAATCTCCACGTATGGGTGTTCTAGGCGATTATGTAATTGAACGTGCGTTCGTTGAAAAATAAGATTCCTTGAATCTAAAAAACCGGGCAAATTGCCCGGTTTTTTTATTTAGCATTAATTTTTATCATGCAGTTGTACGACGTTCTTGTAATGCCTGCTTCACCACCTGATATCCTGCAGTTAGTCCCAGACTGGCCATAATCACCGCCACAATCATATCGGGCCATAGACTACCGGTTCCAAATACACCAATGGCCGCAAAAATAACTGCTACGTTGCCAATTGCATCATTTCGGCTACACAGCCACACAGACTTCATGTTTGAGTCTCCATCACGGAAAGCATAAAGAATCACAGCCGTGATCACATTGGCCAGTAAAGCAATTGCGCCGATGATACTCATCGTGATGGCTTCAGGAGAAATACCGAGCAGATAGGCATAGATGACTTTAGCCATCACCACCAGACCAAAGGCTGCCATAGTCAGGCCTTTAATTAAGGCTACAGTGGCTCGCCAGTACAGGCTTGCGCCTAATACAGCCAGTGAAATCCCATAATTCACTGCATCCCCAAAGAAATCTAGCGAGTCGGCCCATAAAGCTGAAGAATGAGCATAGGCTCCCCCGACCAGCTCTACCAGAAACATACTGAGGTTAATCCATAAGGCAATCCATAAAGCCATTCTAAACTTGCTGTTTGGCTTGATGGGTGCCGGTTCATGACTACAGCTACAGGCCATATTCTTCTCCGATGTATTTTTATACGAAATACGATACATTGATTAGAAACTATGGAGTAACTCCAAGGTCAAGCCCGAGGTGTATATGTCTTTGTATCTAATTTCAGAAATCGCCAAAAAGTCACATTTAACTACTGACACGGTGCGTTTTTATGAGAAAAAAGGATTCATCACGCCGAATTTTCGAGCAAATAATCAATATCGTTATTTTGATGATGAAGCGCTTAAAAGACTGATTTTTATCAAGCGTTGTCGTGATCTGGATATGTCCTTAAAGGAAATCGAGACCTTAATCGAACTGGAGCAAAATCCCGAGCAGAACTGTACAGCAGTCAACAATATTATTGACCAGCATCTACAGGATATCACCAATAAAATGAAAGAATTAGCAGCTTTTAAAACTCAGCTTACCGAGCTAAGAAATAGCTGTAATACGCCGACTACGGTTGACCATTGTCAAATCCTGAAAACCCTGGAACGGTCTGAAATCGAAGATCAATAGTCTGTATATTTATTTCAGTTTTACTTATTTGATAATGTTGAAAATATCAACAAAAACCATGATTTCCGAGTGATTTACTTGGTTGAATCTTGTTTTTAAATGAATAAAATAAAAGCCGTACTTTTTATATGTCTTTCGATTTCGTCATGAGTATCATCCCTGTTACTGAACTTCTCTCACCTGCTGGCTCACTGAAAAATATGCGTTATGCTTTTGCCTATGGTGCAGATGCAGTCTATGCCGGCCAGCCGCGTTATAGCCTGCGTGTTCGTAACAATGAATTTGACCATGACAATCTGGCTATAGGCATCAAAGAAGCACATGATCTTGGCAAAAAATTCTATGTGGTGGTGAATATCCAGCCACATAACTCCAAGTTGAAAAACTTTATCCGTGACCTAGAACCTGTGGTGGCGATGCAGCCAGATGCACTGATCATGTCCGATCCGGGCCTGATCATGCTGGTGCGTGAACATTTCCCGCATATGGACATTCACCTGTCTGTCCAAGCCAATGCCGTGAACTGGGCAACGGTAAAGTTCTGGAAAAACATGGGGCTTACTCGTGTGATTCTGTCACGTGAACTATCCATTGAAGAAATTGCAGAAATCAAACAGCAAGTACCAGATATGGAGATTGAAGTCTTCGTGCATGGCGCGCTGTGCATGGCCTACTCCGGACGTTGCATGTTGTCTGGCTACATGAATAAACGTGATGCCAACCAAGGTGCCTGCACCAATGCTTGCCGCTGGGAATACAAAGTTCTGGATGCCAAAGAAGATGTGACCGGTGATGTAATACCGGTGAAAAATCTGGATTCAGGCTGCTGCTCCCAAGATATGGATGAAGCTCATAAAGTAGCTCAACATCAGTTTGACGAGCCGGTCCTACTTCAGCGTAACGATGAAGATATGTTTGCTGCCGAAGAAGATGAACATGGCACTTACTTCATGAACTCAAAAGATTTGCGTGCAGTCCAGCATGTAGAACGATTAACCAAAGTCGGTGTGCATTCGCTAAAAATCGAAGGTCGGACTAAATCCTATTTCTACTGTGCACGTACTGCACAGATTTACCGCAAAGCCATTGATGATGCTTTAGCTGGCAAGCCATTTGACCCATCACTGATGACCCAACTGGAAGGTTTGGCAAATCGAGGTTATACCGAAGGCTTCCTGCGTCGCCATGTTCATAGTGAATATCAAAACTATGAAAATGGTTCTTCCAGTTTTGATCATCAAATTTTCTGTGGTGAAGTATTAGAGCGAAATGGAGATTACATCAAGATCGATGTGAAAAACCGTTTTGTAGTCGGTGACTCACTGGAGCTGATGACGCCTAAAGGCAACATTACCTTCACCTTGACGGAAATCAAAGACCGTAAAGGCAATCTGATTGAAGATGCCAAAGGTTCGGGGCATATCGTCGAAATTCCGATTCCAGCAGATATTGATATGCAATATGCCCTGCTGATTCGCAACCTGCCGACATCGACTGCAGATATTTCCGCATCTTCACTCGCTTATCAGGCAGGCTAAGCATGGCACTCTTGATTACCGATAAATGCATCAACTGCGACATGTGTCTGCCGGAGTGTCCGAATGATGCCATTTATGAAGGTGACAAAATCTATGAAATCGATGTCAATCGCTGTACGGAATGCGTCGGTTTCTATGATCATCAAACCTGTGTATCCGTGTGTCCAATTGAGTGCATTGTGCCCCATCCGGAGCATGTGGAGACCAAAGAACAATTGATGGAGAAATTTAAGGGACTGAATCTATTCAACTCTTAATGAAATCTTAAAGATGGCATATTTTATGCTCATCTAAAGAACAACCTTGGGGAAGGCATAATAATAAATTAAAACAAAAACAGCGCAGAGGAAAGGAACAGTCAGAAGCAATTGGGGATGGTTCTGACTGATCTAAAACGAAGGAAAGCAAATATAAAAAAAGAAACTCTGGTGTTAGCGTCCGGAGTTCCTGTAAAAAGGGAATAAGAAATAGAGTCGATTGATGTTCTAGCACCTGGGTTTTGGGGAACCCAGGTGCTTTCCTTTATTACTGACCCGAACGGATGATGTAGTCAAATGCAGACAGTGATGCTTTCGCGCCTTCACCTGTAGCAATGATGATCTGCTTGTAAGGTACTGTGGTGCAGTCACCCGCAGCAAATACACCTTTTACGTTGGTTTCATTGCGCTCGTTAATCACAATCTCACCGCGGTTGCTTAACTCAACTTTGGTTTCTTTCAGGAAATCCGTATTCGGTAACAAACCGATCTGAACGAAGATCCCTGCAAGCTCAACCGTATGTTCTTCATCGGTCGCACGGTCTTTGTATTTCAGTGCAGTTACCTGTGAACCATCACCCACTACTTCTGTTGAAAGCGCATTCTTGATCACCGTGGTGTTTGGCAAGCTGTTCAACTTGTCCTGAAGTACCTGATCCGCACGAAGTTTGGTATCAAATTCCACCAGGGTGACATGCTCAACAATACCAGCAAGGTCGATTGCAGCTTCTACACCTGAGTTCCCCCCACCAATCACCGCAACACGTTTGCCTTTGAACAATGGACCATCACAGTGTGGACAGTAGGCAACACCACGGGTTTTGTATTCCTGCTCACCCGGAACATTCATCTCTCTCCAGCGTGCACCAGTCGACAGAATCACGGTTTTAGATTCAAGCTTGGCACCATTTTCTAAAGTCACTTCAACCAGACCGTTGGCAGTTTCATCTGCACCCTTGATGTCAGATACACGTTGCAGGTTCATGATGTCGACACCGTATTCACGTACGTGTGCTTCCATCTCGGCAGCAAATTTTGGACCTTGGGTCTTTTGCACTGAAGTGAAGTTCTCAATGTCCATGGTATCCATGACCTGACCGCCCATACGTTCAGCCACGATCCCGGTTTTGATGCCTTTACGCGCTGCGTAGATTGCAGAGGTATTTCCCGCAGGACCACCACCAATCACAAGAACATCAAACGCTTCTTTGGCATTCAGCTTTTCCGCATCTTTGGCAGCAGAATCCGTATCCAGCTTGGCAATGATTTCTTCCAAAGTCATACGACCCTGACCGATGTGTTCATTGTCCTGGAACACCATAGGTACAGCCATGATTTTACGTTCTTCCACTTCTTCCTGGAAGAAAGCACCATCGATCATGGTTGCTGTTGTACCCGGGTTATAGATAGCAATCAGGTTGAGTGCCTGAACCACATCCGGACAGTTATGACAGCTTAAAGAGACAAACACATCAAAGTCAGACTTGATTCCTAAACCTTTGATCGATTCAAGAGCTTCATTCGATACTTTCGGTGCATAACCCGAAGTTTGCAGCAATGCCAGAATCAGCGATGTGAACTCATGACCCATTGGCAGGCCTGCGAAGAACACACGAGGCTGTTCACCGGCTTTAGCCACACCAAAACTTGGTGCACGTTTGTTGGTACCATCAAAACGGGCAGTCACTAAATCAGACAGTGCAGCGATTTCTTCTACAAGTTCTTTGATTTTTGCAGATTTATCCGAAGCATCTAAAGTGGCTACCAGTTCGATTGGTCCTTCAAGGCGCTCTAAAAGGGTTTTTAATTGGGCTGCTGTATTTTGATCTAACATTGCTAACGTCTCCAAAGGAGTAATAATTTATTCGATGAAAGAATAATAGGATAAATCAAAACACAGGTAAAACAGTTTGTTTTTATACAAATGATCGTTTTTTCAGATTATTAAATAATTTTTAATATGATTTCAATACATTGGCATATAGCTATTTCATTAAACAACCATATTTCCTTTACTCCCCACGAGGGAAAACAATAAAAAGAAAAGCTCTATGACTGGAGCTTTATTCATTTAGTTCAAGCGTTGTTCAATCCGCAATGAACGTTTTTTAATGGCATTGGCCAATGCAAAGAAAATCAAACTCATCACTACAGATACGGCCAATATAATACTGATGACTACCTGAACAATATCAGTCAACTGATTGGCTTGTTGTACCTGGGTACTGACCGATTCAGCTGCCGGTGTCAGGGCCTTGCCGTATACCTGCTGTTGCATGGTCCACAGCTGCTCTGCCTTAAAACCATATTGATCAAACTGATTGTCGCTTTTCTCCGCCTCAATTAGTCGCAGTACATGCGGTCGGGCGGCTGATAAATCGGCTGGTTCATGCAATAAAGCGGTCTGCGCAAGCAAATAGGACTTCACCGGTGCTTTAATATCTTCCGCATCCACTAAATAACGGGCAATATCACTGTCATTGATATTGCTGTCGTAATATACCGCCTTTTGATATGCATCATCATGATCACCATTCAGGTCGTGCTGCCAGTAGCTCAGTCCGCCCCAGATCAGGATAAAAGCAATCAACCAGCCCACAAATTTCATTACAAAGGACTGAAAGCGAACATAAAAATAACGGATTTTTTTCAGGAAGTGCACGACAAAGAATGCACCAATAAAAGAAGCAAACAATTTCAGAATCAGCCAGCCAAACCAGCTTAATAGACTGAAGAAATAGTCGGGGCTGTCACCAATACTGGCTAAATTGGCATCAACACTAACCGGTAGATGCAATTGCTGCACTTCGGTACTGAGTCCGAAAAATCCATAGACCAGTTCCTGATGCAGAAACAGGCCAATTAAGGATGCAATACCAACGGTGGCCGTCGTGACACTAAGTAAAGTCAGGCGGTTCTGACGCTTTTTCAGTGCAACGACACCCTGCTCAATCTCACGAGGATTTACAGCATACTCATCTAATGGTGGCAAACCTGACTCCTCTAATAAATCCGGGGACAGGTGCCCAATATTATTCCGCCCTGTCTGTACTTGATTCAATGACCAGATAATTCAGATTATCCTGCAAGGCTTTTAAACGTGCTGTCGCTTCAGTACGTTTCTGCATGCCTTCTTTCTGAATCTGAATCACATCATTTACTGTATTAATAAGGGTATTTTGGACATGTTCAAGTGTTTCTATGTCAATGACTGAACGCTGGTTGGCACGAGCCGTGTCGACAGAGTTCTGATGCAGCAGGTCAGCATTGCGACGTAACAGCTCATTGGTCGCATCATCAATACTATTGGCAAGCTGGACACTGTTCTTTTGTTCATGCAGGGAAATCGCCAGGCTGATCTGGTTCTTCCAGGCCGGCAAGGTAATGTTTTTAATCGCATAGAATTTGTCGACCAGCATCAGATTATTAGATTGAATAATGCGAATCATGGGCAAGGTCTGCATCGCGGATTGCTGTAATACCTGCAAATCACTGATACGTTTTTCCAGATTATTGGCCAGATGATTCAGGTCATAAATTTTCTGGGTAGTGGTCTGATCTTGTGGTAATGCTGTCAATGCAGCAATATCCTGCTGTAATTCATGTTCACGGATGCGCCCTGCAGCAATATGAATGCCCAGCTGCTTATATTCATCCTGCACACCATCGAACATTTTATCTAAAGTCGATACACGTGCTTTCAAGCCAGATTGTGAAGTCTCAATTTCTTTAACCAGTACATCAATCTGTTCTTTGGTGGTATTAAAATGAGTATCAAAATTCTGTTTGGCACCTTTGAATTTATTAAGCAGATTACCCAAGAAACCTGAGGTTTTATTTTTGCTCAGAATACTGGAAGCATTCAGCTGCTGTGCCACCTGAACCACCTGATTCAGTTTCTGGCCTGTTGTATCCAGATCCCGGTTTTGAACCAGATTGAGCAGTTCATCAGTATAGGTCGCAGTCTTGCTGGCAATATTCTTGCCGTATTCTGCAACAGCGTTATGGCTCATTTCCTGTAATTCCTTGCGCACTGCCAGTACTTCCTGAAAATCCTCAGGCTGTAAACCCAGTTCTTTCAGGTCCATTTGCTGAAATTTCTGTTCAGCAATTTCATTGTCTTTTTTGACAGGCAGATTCACAGTATCAGGATTGGTCATAGTTCACCTTATCTTGTTATATTTTCGAGGGTTTTTCGAGCGATTTTCTTAACGTTTTAATCAGATTTTCCCGACTATTATCAAGTTTTTCCAGATCACTTGTCGAGTGTTTACTGTTGCTTTGTTTGACATGATATTGCCAGGCCGGAATCAATACCTGCTGTGCTTCCTTAAACCGGTCCAGCAGGCTAAAGGAAAGCTGTTGGGACAGTTGCATCTGGGTAATGGCAATATCATTACTGGCTTGCAGGGTTTTTAAGGTATGGATTTTCTTGGATAAACGTTCTGAGAAATTATCCAGCGGATGCTGGTTTTTCACAAACTGTGGATATTCCTGCAGAAATTCTTCTGCGGCCAGAATATGTTTAGCCATCTGTTCACGTAAACCTGTAAGCTGTTGAAATCGTGACTGGGATTTCTGGATTTCAATCTGTAGTTTACGGCTGAGATGACTGGCCTGATCCAGCAAGCGATCCAGATTTTTATAATACTCAACCTGACTGGAGCCATAATCCAGATCAATTCCTAGCCATTTTTGCAAGGCATTAAACTTGCGCTGTTTCAAATATTTTCTGGAATTTGCCAGCGCCTGAATAATTTTTTCAATGGTCTGGCTGAGCTGTTGGGTCAGTTGCGGATCAACCCCATTTAACAGGACTGCCTGGGCCTGAATCAACTGATCGGCATAATGATTCAACCTGTACTGATCACTGAGCAAAGGGACAAGCTCATTACGCTTGATGCTTAAAATCTCACTCGGATCTGCTGTAATATCCTGGATCCGGATCAAAACATCTATCTGTGACATAGCCCTTTAAACTCAGTTGAACCGATTTTTATAGTACGTGGTTTCCTTCAACATAACATGTAGCATTTTGCAAAGGAAAGCCTTTAAGGCATAGAATTTTTTATATAAGTTAAAGATATTGTTGGATTTAAGCTTTAGTTATCTTAAAAAAATTACAAAATACCAAAGCCAAATAAAAAAGCCCCACTGATATGAGGCTTTTCTATTATGCAAGAGATCAGAACGACTTTATAAATAGTCCCCTTCACGTTCTGGCTGATACAGTACCTTTTCTATTTTGACTTTCATCATTTCACCGTCTGGCTGCGGCCATTCAATGGTTTCCCCTTCCGCCAGCCCAAGGATCGCGGCACCGACAGGCGCTACAATATTCAGCTGTCCCGGCTCACCCCTGAACTCATGCGGATAGACCAGCGTAATTTCTTTAGTCTGGTTAGCAATTGTGACCAAGGCGCGTGCATGCATGGTAACGATATTGGCAGGAACATCTTGAGGTTTAACTACCTCTGCCCGTGCCAGTTCATCCTCTAGCTGCTGCATAGTTGGAGTCAGCTTGGGTTGATTTTCAAGCATTGAACCGTACCGGGTTTGTCGGAGACTTTTTTATTTAAGTTAGGCCACCT
>NZ_QMBM01000001.1:957920-959522 GCF_003289665.1 Acinetobacter sp. SM1B | reverse complement strand
GCAGAACCCTGATAGGATAAGGGTTCTGTGAAATTTGTCGTGTACAGAGTTAAAAAATAAAAAATAAAAAAAGCCCCCAGATCGGGAGCTTTTTTTCTGCTTCAGCTACAATTATTTAGCATATACAGGGAATTTTGCACATACAGCTGCAACTTTTTCTTTAACCGCAGCGATCACAGCTTCTTCGCCTTTACTGTCCAGGATGTCAGCGATCCAGCCAGCAAGTTCACGTACTTCAGCTTCGCCAAAACCACGAGTGGTTACTGCAGGTGTACCAATACGGATACCAGAAGTGACGAATGGAGAACGTGGGTCGTTTGGTACAGAGTTTTTGTTCACAGTGATGTGAGCAGCACCTAACCAAGCATCAGCGTCTTTACCAGTAATGTCTTGTTTGATCAGAGACAACAAGAACAGATGGTTCTTTGTACCGCCAGAAACAACGTCATAACCGCGTTCAATCAGAACTTCAGCCATTGCTTGCGCATTCTTCACAACTTGTTGCTGGTAAGCTTTGTATTCAGGTGCCATTGCTTCTTTGAAGCAGATCGCTTTAGCAGCAACCGCGTGAACCAGAGGACCACCTTGGTTACCTGGGAATACAGCTGATTGAAGTTTTTTCTCAATTTCTTCGTTTGCTTTTGCAAGGATCAAACCTGAACGTGGACCACGAAGTGTTTTGTGAGTCGTTGTCGTGGTTACGTCAGCAATTTGAACTGGGCTTGGATAAACGCCAGCAGCAACCAGGCCAGCCACGTGAGCCATATCAACAAACAGGTAAGCGCCTACTTTGTCCGCAATTTCACGGAAACGTTGCCAATCTACAATTTGGCTGTACGCAGAGAAACCAGCCACGATCATACGTGGTTTATGTTCAACTGCCAGACGTTCAACTTCTTCGTAATCGATCTCACCAGTTTCCGGGTTTAGACCGTATTGAATCGCGTTATAAGTTTTACCAGAGAAACTTACTTTCGCACCGTGAGTCAAGTGACCACCGTGAGCCAGGCTCATACCCAATACTGTATCGCCTGGGTTAAGAAGCGCCAGATAAACTGCAGAGTTTGCCTGAGAACCAGCATGTGGCTGAACGTTAGCGTAATCAGCACCAAATAATTCTTTAGCACGGTCAATTGCCAATTGTTCAATGACATCTACATATTCACAACCGCCATAGTAGCGTTTGCCTGGGTAGCCTTCTGCATATTTGTTAGTGAGTTTTGATCCTTGAGCTTCCATTACTGCTGGTGAGCAATAGTTTTCAGAAGCGATCAACTCGATGTGCGCTTCTTGGCGAGCATCTTCGTTAGAGATTGCTTGAGCGATTTCTGGATCAAATTCAGCAATAGAGATATTGGCAAACATTAGCGAGGTCCTATTAAATTAGGGCTTTTAAGCCGTGCTAAGATTGGCGCGTATTGTAACATGAACTTTGCCAATTTCGATCATGAACTTTATCCAGTTTGCAATAAAAATAGCTCATGCTTAAAAAAACATGAGCTATAGAGATAAAAATAAGTTATTGAATTGGCATTAGAGATTTTACATCTTCAATAGACCTCTTTCATAAATCATTTTTTGCTCAGTTCCAAGTTGTAGATT
>NZ_QMBM01000001.1:956640-957820 GCF_003289665.1 Acinetobacter sp. SM1B | reverse complement strand
CTCTGTACACGACAAAAATAGATAACTCATTGAAATAATGTCATAATAATTGTTTTCTAACGACGAATACTATGACACATCTCAATGAGTTATATCTTATCTTAAACAAATATCTAAAATGGAACAAGTCACATTTAAAGTGCTTTGCGCTCATCATGCTTGTGATTATTTTAAAGCAAACATGTAATCTTTCTTCTGCATCTAAAGCCTTGCCCATCAAGTGCTTACCACAATCATTTTATCGACGTATGCAGCGCTTCTTTGCAGGTCAGTATTTTGATTATCGTCAAATTTCTCAGTTGATTTTCAATATGTTTTCATTCGACCAAGTGCAACTGACTTTAGATAGAACCAATTGGAAATGGGGAAAACGAAATATTAATATCCTGATGCTCGCAATCGTTTATCGTGGAATAGCGATACCTATCCTTTGGACATTGCTTAATAAACGTGGAAATTCAGATACGAAAGAGCGTATTGCTTTGATTCAACGCTTTATAGCCATTTTTGGTAAAGACCGTATTGTGAATGTGTTCGCAGACAGAGAGTTTATCGGTGAGCAGTGGTTTACATGGTTAATTGAACAAGACATCAACTTCTGCATTCGTGTTAAAAAAACTTCATTGTCACCAATCATTTAGGAAAGAATCATAAAATTAGTGATTTATTTCGCCATCTTAAAGTTGGTCAAATTGAATGTCGTAAACGACGGATTTTGGTTGGTCGGGTGAAACTATATATAAGTGCACTACAGTTAGAAAATGGAGAGCTTTTACTCGTCGTTTCTCCTCAGTTTAATGCCAATGCTATTCAGGATTATGCATTACGCTGGGAAATTGAAACCTTATTCAGTTGTCTCAAAGGACGCGGGTTTAATCTTGAAAATACGCGCTTGACAGACCCTAGACGAGTGAAAAAATTGATTGCGGTGTTAGCTATAAGCTTCTGTTGGTGTTACTTAACGGGTGAATGGCAACATGATCAAAAAAAAGCGATAAAAATAAAGAAGCATGGACGACTCTCAATGAGTTTATTTCGCTATGGTTTAGACTATGTTCAAATGGCGATTCAGCGTTTAATTGGTTTTGGGAAAAAAGAAGAGTTTAAGGAAATTTTGGCAATTTTAAGAAGGCAGAACCCTGATAGGATAAGGGTTCTGTGAAATTTGTCGTGTACAGAG
>NZ_QMBM01000001.1:935441-956540 GCF_003289665.1 Acinetobacter sp. SM1B | reverse complement strand
AGGAAGCTCATTTGAGCTTCCTCTTGTGAAAAATTGTGGGACAGCAATGGAGCCGAAGCTCCTTTTTTTGATTAAGGACTCACAGAAATACCTGAAGGCATATGAGTATTAATGAAACTTACTAACTGGTCTCTACTTAGTACAATGGCCTCAGTATGTGAAGCACCAACTACCGGTACAAAAGTCACTGCAGTACCCATATCTTTTAAGCCTTGCTGCAAACCATCTGTTACTGGATACGGTACAGCCATATCTAAAGTACCTTGAATGATCATTACAGGAACATTAATTTTTTCAGTTGCAGGCTGATTGTCCTCAAGAAACTTTTTCACCGACGGATTATCCTGGAAATTTTCTACTAATCCTGGATAATCAACGACAGTCTGCTCTGGATTATCAACCAAATAATTATCAATATCTTGAATATATTCAGCAATCAGTGGCCCTAGGCAAAGCCCATTTTCTCCAGTCGTGCCTTCTGCTTTTTCAGCCACAATCCCTGCACGATCTGAAAATATATTGCGATAATTAAAGTTTGGTTCATAGGCTTTAATGCCTACTGCCACATAGGCGGCGTAAGCAAGCAATTCCGCATAGACTGCTTTTGCCACATCATCTTGCCCCGCCTCAACCAGACCATTTAGCGCTTGCGGTGCAACTTCACTAATAATATAACCCAGACTTGAAGCCGGAGCTGCTGCAACTGCTGCCTTATAATTTGGATCTTCATCAGCAAACTGTGCTGTAGCAAGTGATGCATGCCCTCCTTGTGATTGTCCCACTGAGACCCAAGCACCATTAAATCGATTTCCTTGTTGTTCTTTAAAGGCTCTTACAGCATAGATAGCCGATTGTGCAGCACTTTTTAAGTTTAAATAAGGATGAATCCCACGAGTACCTAGCCCTTCATAATCAGGTGCAACGATCACATATCCCTGTGCAAGCAAGCTGCTAGCCAGTCCTTTAAAATTATTATTCAGCTGGTTATTACTTGGTGCACAAGAATCACCGCTACCGACTGTACCATGTTCCCAAACCACAACCCTCCAACCATCTTGAGGTTGAGGTGTATTTGGATAAAAAACCATGGCTGTCGCTTCAGCACGCTCACCTCGTACATTTGGCATGTTATAGCGTATGACTTGAATGTCTGAAGCTTCAGGTAAGGTATCTGCATCATACGACTGCTGATTTAAAAATACCCTTTCCTGGGGGCGAAACGAATCATCATCATCGTCATTACATGCTGTCATTAACAATGTCATTGAACATATGACCGCCAGACAAGTTTTTTTGAAACCGTTTTTCATTATGCTGTTCATATTCTAATCCCTTATTGTTGTTTATATTTTCATGAAGCAGATTTGAATTAATCATAAAAAAAAGCACCCTTATAGGATGCTTTTGTTATGAATCGACAGCATGCAGTTACAGAAATGCAGCAAAGATTCCCAGGAAAATCATCAGCCCTACCCAACGGTTATGCCGGAATGCCCAAAAACACCATTGAGGATCTCGATCACGTGTTTTGTACCATTGGTAAATAAAATCAATAGCTACAACAATGAGTGCAGCCAGACCAAATGGAAGCAATAAATTTTCCAGCCAAAGTGCCGCAGCAATCAACCCAATACTAACGGCCTGTAAAGCACTAATAATTTGAATGTCATGCTGGCCAAATAAAATAGCTGTCGATTTCACCCCAATTTTAAGATCATATTCACGATCCGTAATCGCATATTGGGTGTCATATGCTACAGTCCAGGCCAGATTACCAAAATACAGCAACCAGCAGGTTAAATCCGGAGTCTGCCCTACTGCGGTATAAGCCATGGGAATGGACCATGAAAATGCCGCACCCAAGAATACCTGCGGTAAATGCGTATAGCGTTTCATAAAAGGATAAATGAAAGCTAGAAATAAAGCCCCAAATGACCAATAGAACGTTTCAATCGGTAAGAAGAACAGCAAGCAGGCACTAGCAGCCACCAGCACCAGGAATACCATTACTGCTTCTTTACCACTAATGATTCCAGTTGCCAGTGGACGTGTTTTTGTTCGCTCCACATGTGCATCCACCTTTCGGTCGGCAAAGTCATTAATGGCACAACCTGCTGCACGCATAAAGATGACACCAAGAATCATTAGCACCAGAATACTCAGATCAGGTATTCCCTTTGCAGCCACCCAAAGCGCCCACATGGTGGGCCAAAAAACCAGTTCTGTGCCAATGGGCTTATCAAAACGACAAAGATAATAATAGGCGCTCAGACGTTCACGCCAGTTAATTGCTTGTGCAGTTGCCATATCAAGTTAAGCCTGTTGATTTTCTATATATTGCTGGAAAGCCGGTAAAAATGTTTCTTGTACGATAAATTTACAGCCATGCCAAGTATAACAGCTCTGGCGGGTCCACCCATCTTCAAGATAGATCACACGACGCTCACAATGCGGATTAGTACGCTGGAATAACAGCCAGCCAATCGGCTTCGATCCAATATACTGAAAAATCCGTGCCCGTTTTTGCAGGCTTAAAATCGGGAAAATACTTCTAGCCTTCACCCAAGGTTGTTCATCACAACCATATAAATAGCTTTCCCGCACCCAAGAGGTATGTTGATGTGGCATCCCCATCCAGCTGGCATTTTCAAAGCTTAAACGCTGAAAATGTTCTTTTAATGGCTGCACCCTAAATTGCCCATCTGCCAAATCAGTTAATTGCTGGGTTAATGATCCTGATGCATATAGCCATTCCCGAAATACAGCTGGTATTTGCTGTCTAGGCTGATTCTTAAATTTTAAACTCACAACATTCCCAACTTCATGATCAGGCATTATCTGTCTTGGCGATAACTTCATATTTGCCACTTGGCAGTTTTTTCAGAATTATTCCATCTGTGGTGATATAAAAGCTTTGCGGATAGTTATAATCCAAAGCCAATTCAGGATTTCGCAATGCAACGAATTCCACCTGCTTATAACCTTCAGGTGTACGTCCGACTTCTATATAGGTCACTTCAGAAAAATTCAGTTTAAAACCTTTACTGTGATCTTGCGGATCAATCCAGGGAAAAAAGCCAGTATGTTTTTTACGTGCTGCCATAATCATTTATCTTTAATCAATAACAACATCATACAAAAAAAACCCGCACAAAGGCGGGTCTTTTTTACAGTGAAATTCTTGGAAGAATTACAGGCTGTAGTACATATCAAATTCAACTGGGTGAGTAGTCGTGTTCAGACGACGTACTTCTTCAGTTTTAAGCTCGATATAGGCATCAAGCATTTCTTTAGTGAACACACCACCTTTAAGCAGGTAATCCTGGTCCGCTTGAAGCGCTTCAAGAGCCATTTCAAGACTGTGTGCCACTGTAGGGATTTTAGCCTCTTCTTCTGGAGGAAGATCGTACAAGTTCTTGTCTGCAGCTTCACCTGGATGGATCTTGTTCTGGATACCATCAAGACCAGCCATCAACAATGCAGCGAAACCTAGGTACGGGTTCATCATTGGATCAGGGAAACGTGCTTCGATACGTTTGCCTTTAGGGCTAGAAACGTATGGAATACGGATAGAAGCAGAACGGTTACGCGCAGAGTAAGCCAACATAATTGGTGCTTCGAAGTGCGGTACCAGACGCTTGTATGAGTTTGTAGACGGGTTAGTGATCGCATTCAAT
The DNA here is from genome assembly GCF_003289665.1 of Acinetobacter sp. SM1B. NCBI lineage: Bacteria > Pseudomonadati > Pseudomonadota > Gammaproteobacteria > Moraxellales > Moraxellaceae > Acinetobacter > Acinetobacter sp. SM1B. The sequence goes on along the minus strand of NZ_QMBM01000001.1, from coordinate 952,863 downwards.
GAACGCGCGTGTTTGATCACACCACCGATGAAGTAAAGTGCAGTTTCAGAAAGACCTGCATATTCATCACCAGCAAACAGGTTCTTGCCATCTTTAGAGATTGACATGTGAACGTGCATACCAGAACCGTTATCGCCTACCATTGGTTTAGGCATGAAAGTCGCAGTTTTCGCGTATTGGTGCGCAACGTTCCAAACAGCATATTTAAACTGTTGTACTTCGTCTGCTTTACGAACCATTGTGTTGAAGCTTACACCGATTTCAAGCTGGCAAGATGCAACTTCGTGGTGATGTACTTCTACACGGCCTGGGCCCATGATCTCTTCGATTTTTGCACACATGTCTGCACGCATATCGTGGTGAGAATCTACAGGAGGAACTGGGAAGTAACCGCCTTTAACACGTGGACGGTGACCAGAGTTACCTGATTCGTAGTCTTTGCCAGTTGACCATGCAGCCTCTTCAGCGATCAATGTATGGCGAGCGCCAGACATGTCGATTTCCCATTTTACTTCGTCAAATACGAAGAATTCTGGTTCAGGACCGAAGAATGCAGTATCACCAATACCAGTAGATTTTAGGTATTCTTCTGCACGGCGAGCGATTGAACGTGGGTCACGGTCATAACCTTGACCAGTTGAAGGTTCAATGACATCACAAGTCACAACAACTGTAGGCTCAGCGAAGAACGGGTCGATAAAACCTGTTTCAGCATCTGGGCGTAAAATCATGTCTGACGCTTCAATACCTTTCCAGCCAGAGATTGAAGAACCATCGAACATTTTACCGTCTTCAAATGTATCTTCATCAATAGTGTCTGCTGGGTAAGTCACGTGTTGCTCTTTACCTTTAGTGTCTGTAAAACGGAAGTCTACCCATTTTGCGCCACTTTCTTGGATGAGTTGAAGGACCTTGTTCGCCATGCTCAATTTGCTCCGATGTTTTTTTGTTGCACTTACGAAGTGCGTGTTAGTAGTTGGTAGTTATTAAGCAATTACCGTACCAACTTTTAAAAGTATAGCTAAAATCTTGAAATCCTTATGAGAATACGTGGATTGAAAGAAATACTTTCGGCCTATTATACTGTCTGTATAATTAAATGCACTATATTCAAGCATTCTCTGTGATTTTTGTTTCGTTAGATTTCACACTGCACCTTAACAGTGCGGTAAATTCACTATAGATGTTATTTCTGGTAAATAATGATGAGCTTATGTAGCTTTTATAAACTTTAGGTGAGTTCTTAACCGATTTAAAAGGTATTTTTGTATTTTACTGCAAATATTCAGTTTTTCTTAAAGTTTAAGGTTAAGAAAATACTCACCAAATTGAGTCACTTTAGATAAATAAACGATAAGAATACTGTTCCGTTTTCTCCACCTGCTAATCAACTGTTGTTTTTTTAAAGCAACTCATAAAAAAATTAAAGCATCAAAATTATGTATACATATTTTTTGACCTAAACTTACTTTTAGTTATTTACTATATTTTGGTTATATCACCGTATGTGTTGAGCCTTATCAACCCTGTTCATTTGGCTAAGCAGAAAAATTGGGCAAATTGTTGCGCCGTAGTTTCAGATTATTTGCTATGATGATTGTCGCTTTATTTTCACACAATGAAATCAACAGTTTAGTCAGCTTTTCTAGCTAGCTAAAAAACTGCTAATAAAGCACGCTCTGAATTACTCAAGCACAATTTAAGTACATTAATTTCAATAGGTTAAGCTCATGCTTTTAATGATCGACAACTATGACTCCTTTACTTACAACATCGTCCAGTACTTTGGCGAGCTGAATCAAGAAGTAAAAGTAGTCCGTAATGATGCCGTGACTTTGGAAGATATTGAGCGATGGCAACCCAAGTATCTGGTCATTGGTCCTGGTCCATGTTCTCCAAGTGAAGCCGGTATTTCCATTCCTGCGATTCAGCACTTTTCTGGCAAGATTCCGCTATTAGGCGTATGTCTCGGCCATCAAAGTATTGGTCAGGCATTTGGCGGTGACATTGTACGCGCTAAACGTGTCATGCACGGCCGTCTATCCGACATGTATCACAGTGACAAAGGGATTTTCAGCAACCTGCCTTCTCCATTTTCTGCGACGCGCTATCACTCATTGGTGATTGATCAGGCGACCTTGCCGGAATGTCTGGAAGTGACCTGCTGGACCAATGAAGCAGATGGCTCAATGGAAGAAATCATGGGCGTAAAACATAAGACATTGCCTGTTGAAGGTGTGCAGTTCCATCCGGAGTCCATCCTGAGCCAGCATGGCCATCAAATCTTTAAAAACTTCCTAGAAATTTATGCGTAAATAATGATGAACATTCAACAAGCTTTAAACCATATTACAAAAAACATTCACCTGACTCAGCCACAAATGGAAGACGTGATGCGTTGCATCATGTCGGGTGAAGCCACTGATGCACAAATTGGCGCCCTGATGATGGGTCTACGCTTAAAAGGCGAAAGCATCGATGAAATTACTGCTGCAGCACGTGTAATGCGTGAATTGGCACTGAAAATTGATGTCAGCGATTTGCCATATTTGGTCGACATTGTTGGCACAGGCGGTGATGGTCAGAACTTATTTAACGTCTCTACTGCTTCAAGTTTTGTGATTGCGGCTGCAGGCGGAACTGTTGCTAAACATGGCGGTCGTGGGGTTTCTGGTAAATCAGGTTCATCTGATGTCCTAGAGCAAGCAGGTATCCGCCTTGATCTGAGTCTTGAGCAAAGTGAACGTTGCATTCGTGAAATTGGTGTAGGGTTTTTATTCGCCCCAAATCATCACAAAGCGATGAAATATGCCGCTGTGCCACGTAAAGAATTGGGTTTCCGTAGTATTTTTAATTTACTCGGCCCGCTTACGAATCCGGCTGGAGTAAAACGCTTTGTCATTGGTGTTTTCTCACATGAATTGTGCCGCCCAATGGCTGAAGTGCTTAAGCAACTCGGTGCTGAACACGTCATGGTAGTGCATTCACAAGATGGTTTAGATGAAATCAGTTTAGCATCTAAAACTTATGTGGCTGAACTCAAGAATGGTGAAATCACTGAATGGGAAATTATTCCTGAACAGGTCGATATTGCCTCTCAAACCTTAACAGGTCTAACCATTGACAGTGCTGCCGACAGCTTAAAACTGATTAAAGACGCATTAAGCAAAAAGAAATCTGAAATTGGTGAAAAAGCCGCAAATATGGTGGCGCTTAATGCTGGTGCAGGTATCTATGTAGCTGGTTTAACCACCAGCTATAAACAGGGTGTTGCTCTTGCCCATGACATTATTTATGGGGGGCAAGCTCTAGAAAAAATGGGCATTTTGGCAGAATTTGGCAATACGCTCAAAGAATACGACATCTAAGACAGCAGGAATTTTTAATCATGGTAGATATCGCAAATACGATTCTAGGTAAGATCGTAGACCGGAAAAAAGAAGAATTTGCTGCACGTCTGAAGCAAAAAAGTTATAAGGATGTTGAAGAGCTGGCTCAAGCTGCCACACCTGTACGTGGCTTTGCTCAATCATTGCTGGCTAAGCGCCCGGGGGTGATTGCTGAAATCAAAAAAGCCTCTCCATCCAAAGGCATTATCCGTGAAAACTTTAATCCAGCGGAAATTGCCGCACAGTATCAGGATGCAGGCGCTGCATGTTTATCCGTATTGACCGATGTGGATTTCTTCCAGGGTGCTGATGAGAATATTCAGATTGCACGTTCGCATTGCGATTTGCCAGCCCTACGTAAAGATTTCCTGATTGATCCTTATGGGGTGATTGAAGCGCGAGCTTTACATGCAGACTGTATCTTGCTGATTGTGGCTTGCCTGTCTGATCAGCAACTGGAAGAAATGTCGAAGACTGCTTTTGAGCATCATCTGGATGTTTTAGTCGAAGTGCATGATGAGGCCGAACTCGAACGTGCGCTTAAACTTTCAGATCGCTGCCTGTTGGGGGTAAATAACCGTAACTTGAAGACCTTTGATGTTGATTTAAATACCTCACTGCGTTTAAAACAGTTACTCGATCCATCTCGCCTGTTGGTGACTGAAAGTGGTATTTCAACACCTGCAGATGTCGCGATGATGCAGGAACATGATATTCATGCCTTTCTGGTTGGTGAAAGCTTTATGAAACAGCCGCGTCCGGATCATGCATTCCGCGAACTGTTTGGTGAACCAGAAGCTGTATAAAAATTTTCAATTCAGGGCAAAATTCGTTTTGCCCTGATTCTTCCTACTCCCTGAATCAACTTTTAGACCTTCTAATTTATCTGTTTTTCTGTTCTGCCCCAGCTTGAAATCTCTCTCTAAAATTCAGCCTATCAGCCTATCAGCCTATCAGCCTATCAGCCTATCAGCCTGGATATAATCAAATACATTCTGCTTATATGAACAGTAAGACCTAAAAAATCAAATAATAAACGTGAGCTCTTATTGTATATTCACGTTTAAATTTCATTTAAATATTCACTTGAACAGAATACCTAAACAGTATAAGCGCAATGCAGTTCTCATTTTCTTGAATCAGGACTATAATTTATCAATATTTTCGCATCTTGCATGTTTTTTGATTATGAGCAAACACGATTCTTCGCTTTCCAAAGATCAGTTTAACTTACTAAAGCAATTTAAAAAACAGATCAGCAATCCACAGCCACGCGTTGAAGTTGAAGCACCTGCGGTGAAAACACCTGAACAGGAACAAGCTGATGAGCTGGAATTGTTTCGTAAACAGATGCAGGGTGTACAAAAAATCGATAATAGCAATATCGCAAAAATCGAAAAAGCCGGCAAGAAAAAACCGGATGCACAGACACTAGCCAAACGTGCTGCTGCTGAAGGTCCGATGCAGACTGATGAAACTGCCCTTTCTGATACCCAGGCCATGCTGAATCCAGTCGGAAGTCAGGCTGCGCTGAGCTATCGCATTGCGACCCTACAGCATAAAGTCTTTGAAGATCTGAAAGCCGGCAATCTGCGCTGGTATGAAGCAGTCGATCTGCACGGCTGTACCGTGGAAGAAGCACGTGTTGCAGTATTGCAAATTATCCAGATGGCGAAAGATGAAAATCAGAACGTAATTAAGATCGTACATGGTAAAGGTCCGGAAGCCATTTTAAAGACCTACGTAAATGGCTGGCTGCGTCAGCATCGTGACGTTTTGGCCTTTGTCAGCGCACCTGAAAACCAGGGCGGTACTGGCGCTGTGCTGGTTCTGCTCAAGCGTGCGGAAAAGAATCCAAAGTTCAAACAGTAATCGGAATTAACTCCAAATTAAGGCAATGTAATAGTTTTCTGCTACAATGCCGTCCTTGTTCTATCTCAGTGTAAGTGAATACGTCATATGACTATGCAGCAATCCTACGCAAACATTCTTACTGCCGTTGGTGAAGATTTAAATCGCCCTGGTCTCAAAGATACGCCTGTGCGTGCTGCGAAAGCGTTTTCGTATTTAACTTCCGGCTATAGCCAGACTCTGGAAGAAGTGACCAATAATGCAGTATTCCCGTCTGATAACCATGAGATGGTTTTGGTCAAAAATATCGAATTCTATTCGCTGTGTGAACACCATTTATTGCCATTCTATGGCCGTGTGCATATTGCTTATTTGCCAGAAGGCCGTGTTTTAGGCCTGTCTAAATTTGCCCGTATTACTGAAATGTTTGCACGTCGCTTACAGATTCAGGAAAATCTGACCCAGCAAATTGCAGAAGCAGTGGCTGAAGTGACTGGCGCACGTGGTGTGGCTGTGGTGATTGATTCTGCGCATATGTGCATGATGATGCGGGGTGTGGGCAAGCAGGAATCAACAACACGTACTGTTTCTTTTGTGGGTGATTTTAAAACCAATAAAGAAGAACGTCGTGAATTCCTGAGCGCAGTACCTGAAGCTTACTAATCGTTTTGATTTCAAAAGCCTCGACACTTGTTGAGGCTTTTTTATATGTGCTTTAATTTGTTCAATTTCAGATAACTTTAGCTTGAGGATTCACTATGTCATCAATTTGGTTAGCAGGTCACGGTTTAACCCAGAGTGAAACCACAATTGATTATCCCCGTCCTGATCGCCTGGTCGCTGGCAATCCTAAACGTTCTACACAAAGCTTGTATGATCATCCCAATATGAATTGTGGTATCTGGGAATGCGAAGTCGGTGCATGGAATATTGTGTTTGCTGAGAATAAACAGGAATTCTTTACGGTCATTGAAGGTACAGTTCGCCTGCATGATGCCAACAAAAAAAGTTATGTAGAAATCAAAGCCGGTGATGCAGGTATTATTCCGCCAGGCTTTGTCGGTACTTTTGAAGTGGTAGAGGCAGTCAAAAAATACTTTGTCGTAGTTGAAGCATAAAACCTGCTTTTGCAGGTTTTTCTTTTTAAAATTATAAATAAATTCGACTTCTACAATTCATTACAGCATCACTACCCGCTTTAGCACACTTCCATCCTACATTATTCCTGATCATCTGTTCAGTTATGCAGATTGATCTGCTTGTGTATATGCACTTAATAAAAAATACATACATTTTAAGAAAGCTCATGGACTTCAAAAATACAGACAGGCATTCATGGTTATAGGGGAAATATAGATACATAAGGAGAAAATATGACGATTAAAAAAGTTTCAAAAAATGTTCCCCGTAAAACCTCACGGGTAGTTTCGACCAGTTTTGATTACTCGCTGGATTTTGAAAAAATTGATTTTAGAAAACGGCCTGAATTGTACCGGATTGGACGTGGTGAACAGGGCGTGCTTTCAGTTGAACCGTATAAATCGGAAATTTTGCCACATTGGCGTTTTGCCGATGAAGAGAAGGCCCAAGCGAGCAGTACTAAGATTTATGCCATGTTTCTGGATTATCTGGAAAAGGAAGATTTTATTGGTGCGGATATGGCACGTAAATTCTTGCAGATGGGCTATACCCGTGCCCGCCGCTATGCCAATCATAAAGGGGGTAAAAAATATGACGGTCCGGTGCCAGATGACAAAAAAGGATTGAGCGGCGCTCACGGCAGAGACGAATTGCCTCGTCAGCGAGAAGATCCCGTTAAAGCTGCCGCAGCACGTATCTTTAAACAAAAATGGGATGAAGCCAAACTGCATCCCGAGTACATTAAGCAAAAACAGAAATTTAAAGACTGGATTGAATCGCTGCAATCCCATCAATAATTTAGGTCATTGATGGCGTATTCAATACTCGTGTATCCGGGTCATTTTTTGCCAGATACACCCGATTACGACCAGTATTTTTTGCTGCATATAAAGCTGTATCGGCAGTATCCAGGAACTTCTGGTAATCCGGATGACCATCATAAATCACACAGCCAATACTCACGGTAAACTTGAACTGCATACCCTGTGCAGTCGTAATTATGCCTTCTTCAATAAATTTACGGATATTTTCTGCAATATTCATGGCACGGCGTTGATCGGTATCGACCAGTAACAGCAAGAATTCTTCACCACCCACACGAAAAGCATAGTCACTGCCCTGACTGTATTTCTGTAATCCATCCGCAATAAATTTCAGGGCCAGATCACCCGCCGCATGACCAAATTTGTCGTTAATGGTTTTAAAGAAATCGGCATCCAGCGCCAATAAGGCAAGCGGTGTCTGGTTCTGACGTGAATAAGTAATTTCGCGGGAAATAATGGTATTTAGATAGCGACGATTGAGTAATTGAGTCAGGGAATCATTTCCCGATTCAATATATTCTGCCACCTGAAATAGCTGATCAATCAGATGCTGAATCTCACGATTCAGCTCACGAATCTGCTGAATCAGGTTCAGTTTTTTTGTTTTGTCCTGACATTCTAAAATGATCTGATTTAGCGTATCGACCTGATGAATGCGTTCAATAATTAGCTGAACTTGATCTGAGCCGGTAAATGCATACGAGGCCTTATGAATAAACCATAGGCCAAATTCAGATTTGGACAGTAGCGGATGACGTAAGGTTTCCTGACCTGAGAACACTTTGTACATCAGCTCATTTTCCCAGTCGAGTAAGCAACTACGCTGCTTATCTTTTTGTACTGCAACATCCTGCATGGCAGAGAACAGACGATAACTATGCTTTATTTCCTGATTTTTGGCAGTTTTTGCCTCATAGGAACGGCACATGATTTCAGTGGCAAAGCTCATAACCTGTACCAGATAGCTACAGGTCGTCAGCGTCAGCAACTGTTCATCTTCTTCTAACAGCTCAAATATCTTGCGTTCAATTTCACGTACACCACGCATAATCAGCCAGGATGGAATACCTACCCGGGCATGGACATGACCGACGGTATGCTGTTTCTGTACAGCCTGTAAATAGTGCTTATTAATACCGACACTAAAACTTTCTAACAGCCATTGATGCAAGGTGTTGCGCAGGCGCTGCTGAATCAGATCATCAGAAAAGAACTCTGCCGACTCTTTTTCCACCAGCATATTTTTATAAAACTCTTCCACCAGTATCAGGGCATTATCCTGTATAAACTAGAAGGCATGGACTAAATCATCTGATGAATAATTTTGGCATATATGCTGCCACTGTCCCGCTAGCATATCCATACATTCATTGTCCATACTCAAACACCCCAATAAATTAGGTGAACAATATATCAAATTTATAAGCTATCGTTACCCCATACATCCATAATTTTGATGAAACGACATCTAAAACAGCCACAAAATCCTTATATTTTTGTAACTTCTATTTTTTATTTAAATCAGTAACTTTTAGAGATTTTACTAGAAAATTCACTTAAAAATAACGAATATAGTGTAAATGCAATGCCTGCCAGTCCAGACTCCCCTGCTGCTGGTATTGCCATCCAATCCGAATGGCATTTTGCATATTTAGGCTATATTGCAATTCTGTATTCAGGTTGAGCATCCATTGCTGACTGTCATGCCAATAAGGGAGCTCTATCTGTACCAGACTGTTAATTCGGTCCGTCCAGATATTCTGACAGCCTGCGGTTGGCCCCAGACCTGCACGCCAGCCCTCATCAAGTGCTTTACCAGCCTGCACATGCGTTTGTAATTGCACATAACATAGATGTTCACGTTCGGCATTAGCCCAGCTATAGCCACCCTGTACCTGAAAATTGGCTACACCATGCTGCTGTTCAGTACTGAACCCTCCTTCCCGGTCAAGAGCTTCCTGTTTCCAGCTCAGATTAAAGCCCCAAGACAACGGAACCTTAAATGCATGAATCGGGTTATAAGAATTAACTGTTAACAGGTCTAGATGTTCCAGTTTGATACGATCATCACGGTATTGCAGCGCACCATCGAGAAATAATAATTGAGTGCCTGTGCGTAATCCGCCTTGTGGATCCATCAGATCATGATAAGCCTGACGGAAACCTAACTGAATCGCAGTTTGATCCTGTACCTGTCCAGCCTTAAATACGAAATTACGTGCATGATGGCTTTGGGTCGGATCTACTTTTGGAGTTTCTGGCTGCTGACGCTGTTTCTCTATGGCCAGCTGGCTTCTTAATCCCAATAACTTGCGAAAGCGTGGTTGGGCAAATGCTTCATCTACTTCCTGACGCAGAAAATCCAGATATAAATGATCATAGGCCATTTCCAGTATCTTGGCCTGATCTTCAGCAGGATAGTTGTGCAAGATCTCAGACATCTTAGCAGTTTCTACATAAGCGACCTGATGTGCAGTTTTTGCCAGAACTTTACCATGCTGGCGAGATTGAGCCAGCAACTGGGTTTCGAGGGCTGGTCGATAGATTTTTTCCCGAATCAGCCCCTGCTGCTCGACAACTTTTAGGGTTTCTACCGGAATAGCGGTTGTACCGAACTGTTTTTGCAGATTCAGTCCAGGTCGGACTAAGTCGAGCAGACCTAAGAGACGATATGAACAATTATCATTAATAAAATAATAAGGGAAATTGACCTGTTGCATTTCCCACAGATGCTGTACTAGAAAAGTGGTTTCTTCGGGCGTCAGATTAAGTTCATATTCCCATAAATCTCGGCTTTCAAAATCCCCATACTCTTTGACCTTACGATAATAAGGCATCAGTGAATATTCACCCGGATATTGCCCGGTTAAGCCTTTCCAGGCAAAAGACCAGTTATCATTGCTGTCTACGGTCGCTGCATAATTGACTGCATAAGAAATCAGCTTGAGTTCCTGCTGGTCTTTAGGGTCCAGACGCAGCAAAGTATGCCCAAACATTGAGCTCGGATTCCCCATAAAATCTGTCGCATAAATCAGGGTAGCTTTATAAGGCTTAACCTCCCCAATCCAGCGTTCAAGATCAGGGCAACTTAGCTCAGGCAATTGCTGCTCAGAGATATTTAACTGCTGCATGAGCCAGTGACTACGTGCGGGAAACTTGCAGCGCACGGACTGGTTGGGGGCAGCTGCTAAAAATAATGCCTGTATATTCTGCTGCATTTCCTGTTGCAGGTTACTTCCTCCCTGCTCTGCCAGAAAATAACCAGAGTAGCTGACCTCACTCTGACCTTTGCTATTGGCATACATTAAACGCTGCCAGGTTTCCGCCTTAAACAGCTGCTTCTGTACCGCCTGATCAAGATAAGGCTGAATATCTGGGGAAATGGTCGTAGCAAAACTTACGGGACTCGATAGCAAAGCTATGAGTAAAAAGGCATATTTCATTCAGTCAACGTATTCTCGGGTTTTTATAGTCATAAGAAAACCCTGCCAGTAGCAGGGTTTTTTAAGGATCCGTTAGATGTAAGATTTTAACACTTCATCTTTAGCCATCACGTTTTGTAATGAGCTCAAAACCTGTAAAGTATTTTGATTTTCTTCTGAATAGATTTCAGAGAAATTCTGCTTGGATAAAGTAAAGAAGCGTGCCTTATCTTCAGATTTAATATTCAGCAATTCTGCAAGTACATTCAGGCTTTCACCTTCACCAACAGCCATATCGCGTGCCAATGCTTCCGCATTTTCATTGGTAAACGTCACAACTTGTGCCGTGACTGTTCCTCCCTGACTACAACCCAAGGTACCGAAAGTAATCCCTAGCCATTGGTTAGTAAACAGAACGTTTGTAGTACCAGCAAGCAGTTTAGGAATAATGCCTGACTGACCTGCCCACACCTGACTACCGACACCACAACCAACATCATTGTCAGCCATCGCCAGGCTCGAACCAGTCGCTAATACTGCTGCGAGCATAATTTTTTTCAACATACTTATTCTTCGGTTATTCTCTGCATCTTTGTTATTGATATAATTATGTAATTTATATTACACATTAAGCAGATTAGCTGGAAGCTGATCGATACGCAATGTTAAAAACGTCCATGTTAACCAAAGAAAACATTAATTTTATGAAGAAGCTTTCAACTGCCAATTTCCTCTAGAATCACGTACCCCTAAAATCTTCATAACCAGCACCAGACTGAGCAATAATAACAAGTACCAGGAACCTAATTTTGCCCAGCCAACCATATGCCATTTTTCTACCTGACTTGGATAGAGCCAGATCTGGTAAAAGGTACTGATATTCTCCGCAATCCAGATAATAAAGGCCAGTAAAGCCAGGACCGGTAACATCGGCAACTGAAAGGAATGCCGGTTCAGCTGAAAGCGGATTTTAGTTTTCCAGAAGATCAGCGCGCTCCAGATAAAAAGAAGAATACGATAATCTGGAATAAAGAACTTACTCATGAAGTTAATATAGGACAACACAGCCAGTGCCATCATATTGGCAAAACCAGGCAAGTGATTAAAAGAGACCTGAAACAGACGTAATGAACGCGCAAAAAAACTGCCTACAGCTGAATACATAAAGCCTGCAAACAACGGGACGGTTAAGATCTTGAAAATGGCGGGTTGTGGATAATGCCAGGAAGCAATCGCTGGATGAGTCAGAAAAATTTCCATCACCATCGCCAGAATATGAAATAGCGCAATGACTCTGGCTTCTGGCCAGGATTCTAATTTGGCATATAACAGAATGACCTGAATCACCAGAGCATAAAATAGAAGGTAGTCATAACGGTAGAAGCCGTAAAAGAGTTCACTCCCGATTGAAGCGCTAAAAGCAAAAGCCAGCAGGAGTAAGATCCCAAATAAGGCAGCCGATGCTGCCTTATAAGAAAATTCAAACCCTGATTTGAGTAGGTCGATCAAGGTTTACATCCTAAAGATATTTAGCGCTGTACTCATGCACGGTATCAATAAACGCTTTAGGATGGGCTGGATCTACCCATTGTGTAATGCCATGTCCAAGATTTGCCACATAACCGGTCTTTTCACCATTAGCATATGCATCGTCCAGCATCAGCCGGGTAGCTTTAGCAATTGCGTCTGGAGAACCATATAAGGTTGCAGGATCAAGGTTGCCTTGTAGTGCTGCACGACCAGCAACAGTCTGACGGGCAACATTCAACGGCGTAGTCCAGTCCAGTCCAAAAGCATCTGCACCTGTTGCTACCATTGGTTCAAGCCACTGGCCACCACCTTTGGTGAAAAGGATCACAGGGATCTTGCGACCCTCTTTTTCACGCTGCAAACCTGCGACAATTTTCTGCATATAATTAAGTGAAAATTCGATATATTCACGATGCGCTAGTGCACCACCCCAACTATCAAAAATCTGTACCGCCTGAGCACCTGCATCAATCTGAGCATTCAGGTAATCCGTTACTGCATCTGCCAGACGTGTAAGTAATGCATGCAGCACTTCAGGCTGTGCATACATCATTTGTTTGGTAAAGCGAAAATCCTTACTGGAACCACCTTCAACCATATAAGTCGCCAGTGTCCATGGACTGCCCGAGAAGCCAATTAAGGGAACTTGTCCACCTAATGCTGAACGGATCGTAGTAACCGCATTCATGACATAGTCCAGATCTGATTTGGCATTAAATGCTGGCAGATTCGCTACATCCTGCTCGGTACGTACGGTTTTATGAAACTTAGGACCTTCACCGGCTTCAAAATACAGACCCAGACCTAATGCATCCGGCACAGTCAAAATGTCCGAAAATAGAATGGCAGCATCAAGTTCATAACGGCGTAGCGGCTGCAAGGTCACTTCACAGGCAAATTCGGTATTCTTGCAAAGAGACAGAAAATCCCCTGCCTTGGCGCGTGTTTCACGGTATTCTGGTAAATAACGGCCTGCCTGGCGCATCATCCATACGGGTGTGGTATCTACAGGTTCACGCAACAATGCACGCAGAAAACGATCATTTTTTAAGGTCGTCATTCACATTACCATCAATCTTTGACATTCAGGACATCATAGCAAAAAGCCTCCATTTTTAATAACTTCACATTACTTTAAAAATCGATCATCATAAGTGAAGAATTAAGGGTGTCACAAAACAACTACTGCATCTCCATAGTTTTTCTGTAATACTTATTACGTTATTTAAATAGTTTATGAATAATTAGGTTGAATTACATGTTCGTTCGCACAATGCTCGCAATGAGTTTAAGTTGCATTATTGCAGGTACTGCCTTCGCTGCTTCTGCTACTGAACAGCCATTAAATCCCAAGAAAGTAGCGACCGATGTTACGGTTCAAGACCCGATCGATCCGCTTGCTACAGAAGCATCAGCAGCCAAATCTACAGATACTCCTATTTCAGCTCGGGAACAAAGCGATCTTACTCAGGCTTCTGAAACCCTGGATGGCCTGCAGGCAGCTGAAGATCAAAATGCGGATATCGGTGCTGCCCCAACAGCAGCCGCTAAAAGTACGTCTGCTCATGCCAATAAAGCATCTTGGACGCTAGATGGTCTGAATAATGCTCAATGGTATGAAGACATCGGTAAAGGTCAGTTCCCTGTTTACGCACGTGCACATGTCATGTTGAACAATGCTCATGCTTCGCCAGGTGCAATTGATGGAACCAGTGGTAAAAATACCCTGAAAGCGCTGGCCTCTTTCCAGCAAATGAATGGTATCAAGCCGACCGGTACATTGACCAAAGAAACCTGGGATAAGTTGATAGAATTGCAAGCGTCTAAGCCTGCATTTGTCGAATACACCATTTCAGCAGACGATCTGAAAGTACCTTTGGCAAAATCAATTCCATCTGATTATGCGCTACAGGCTAAAATGCCTGGTCTGTACTACACCAGCATGTCGGAAATGCTTGCTGAAAAATTCCACATGGATGAAGCATTCCTGAAACAGCTCAATCCAGGAGCAAACTTCAGTAAAGCAGGCCAAAAACTTCTGGTTGCTAATGTCCGTAACAACCTGCCTGAAGACATTCATTTGATTGTAGCGCACAAAGGTGCCAAACAGCTGTATCTGTTTAACAGCAAAAATAAAATGATTGCCTCTTTCCCGGCAAGTATTGGTAATACAAGCACGCCTTCTCCAACGGGTACTTATAAAGTAACAGGTGTGGCGCGTAACCCATATTATAGCTATTCACCTTCTAACTTTGTTCAAGGTAATAACACTAAACCGCTTTCCTTACCACCTGGCCCGAATGGTCCAGTCGGTAATATCTGGATTGGTCTGAGCAAGAAATCATTTGGTATTCATGGTACGCCAAATCCATCGATGATTTCCAAGTCTTATTCACACGGTTGTATCCGTTTGACCAACTGGGATGCCAATGATCTTGGCCGTAAAGTGAAGTCAGGTGTAACTGTCCGCTTCCTGGAATAATCAGTTCTATATAAAAAATGCCCGCTTTCGAGTGGGCTTTTTTATGCTTCAATAAAATTCAGATCGTTGCAAAACTGCAATGATCTGTCGCATGGATAGGCTTTTTATAAAATAAATACAACGCTAAGATAGGATCATGTTAAAAAAATAGATGAGATGAAAAATGGATGCTTTCCTGCATAAAAGCGAAAACCGTGGTCATGTCAAAATGGGCTGGCTGGAATCTAAACACAGCTTTTCATTTGGTAACTGGTATAACCCTAAATATATGGGTATCAGCGCACTACGTGTGATTAATGACGACTTGATCGATGGTCATCAAGGCTTTGGTCAACACCCACACGACAATATGGAAATCCTGACCTGTGTACTTAAAGGTACGATTACCCATCAGGACAGCATGGGCAATCACGGCGGGATTTCTGCGGGTGAGTGGCAACTGATGAGTGCCGGTACAGGTGTTCGCCATAGTGAAATGAACCAAGGTGATGAACAGGTCCATTTGCTACAAATCTGGATCATTCCAAACGAACATGATGCACAACCGAACTATCAGCAAATTAAGCTGGATCCACGTGAACAACCTAACCAGTGGCATCTCATTTGTGGACCAAATGATAACGCACCGATGCATATTCGTCAGAATGCTGAAGTGAAAACCGCAGTGATCAAAAAAGATCAGGCTTTAGCAATCAAAGCCACTCAGCATATTAACTATGTGCATGTGATTTCAGGTGCAGTACAGATTGCCGAATACACCCTAAATGCAGGTGATGCAATTGCTTTTCTGGATGTAGTGGATATGAGAGCTCTGGATGATGCTCAAGTAATCTGGTTTGATTTGCCGGAAGTCAAAGACTAAGATTTTTATCAATTTTAGTTCTACAAGGCTATTCATCTGCAAGGTGAATAGCCTTTATTTTTTATATCGTGAACTTATTTCTCTCTATGCAAAATTGCAGATAAAAATAAATAATACCAATCCACAGCACTTCTTTACCTAAGTATTCCTCATTTTCAGCGATGATTAAGCTTATTCATTTTAAGCAACCATCTATCTATCACGTACGAAGAAACTTAACCAATTCTTATGGCTATCCTCCGAGTCATTTTTTATTATGAGCACAACAGAATGATTACTTGATATTTTCTAAGAATCAGAAGAGAAAATCCTTATGAACCAGATCTTAGATATAAAAACCAGCCAACAGCAGGCTTTACTTTATTTATTGAATTTCTTAAAACAGCAAGACTATCAATTTACTGCAATTACCCCACTTTCTCATCAACGGATTCTGGATCGTAAACAAAATGATTTAAACAAAAAAATTACGCTAAAGGATATATTTGGCTGGAATCTTGGATTTAAAAAAACAGATCTTGATCCTGCGCTTTTTTCCATACTCGAAGAACATCAGCTTCTCAAAATTCAGGAAAACTTATATTTAAGTCAGGTACGAGTAGCTTCTCTTAACAATGCGTTATTTATTCACTCTGCCTTTCCGACCATAGAACAGGATGCAGTATTTTTTGGCCCAGATACTTATCGTTTTGCCTATCACTTGAAGCAATATTTAGCGAGCCGATCTGATCCATTGAAACGCGCAGTTGAATTATGTTGTGGTACTTCGGCAGCTGCCGTCAGTATCGCAAAAAATTTTCTAGATTATGATGAGTTGATTGTCGCGGATCTTAATCCGAAAGCCCTGTTATATAGTCAAATGAATATCGACTTTGCTGGTTTAAAAAAAATCCATCCGGTACAGAGTGATTTATTTGCAAATCTGCAAGGCCGGTTTGACCTGATTTTTGCCAATCCCCCCTATTTAATCGACCCACATCAACGTCAATACCGGCATGGCGGTGATGAGCTAGATGGCAATGCTCTCTCTTTTCGCATCATTAAAGAAGGTATCCAGCATCTTAATCTACGGGGATGTATATTCTTATATACAGGCGTTACCGTCACTCAGGATGGCAATCGTTTTGTAGAGTATTTAGAAAAATTAATGAAGCAGTATAAAAATATCAGCTGGTCTTATGAAGAGATTGACCCGGACATCTTTGGAGAAGAATTAGAACAACCGGCTTATCAGCATGTGGACAGGATTGCTTTGGCGTTAGTGAAAATTGAAGTCAAAAAATAATATTGTCGTCATTAAAAGCTCTTTATTTAATGTGTAAATACTCAGAAAACTTATAAATTTTATGAAAAATCTATAAAAAAATATCCCAGTAATTTATTGATATTTTAAAGATTTATCTTTAATAAAAAACCGGCCTATGCCGGTTTTTTATTAAATCATTTTTTACCAGTTCAGTTCCAAACCGATACTTCCGCCTTGATCACTCGAACTTGATGAAGCGTACTTTCCATAGTACTGACCAAAAATTGAAAGATTGGTAATCGAGGGGCTTTGTTGCACAAAGATTTAAAAACTAGAGTTCCCCTAAGCTACTCAAATTTAAGAGACAACTTGGGTATGAGGTCGACCTAATTCAGTGAATTTATTGAGGACTGCCACACGTGCATGAATCTCATTGACTTGGCTTTAAAAGCTCCTTGCACTCAGTTTATCGCCCAATAATTTAATGCAATGCATCTTGGTTTCTACCAAGCTTCGGCGATGATACCCAGACCACTTTTTCCAAATGACTCTTTCTAGGCGTTTGACCGTTTTCAATAATTCATTCCTCTCTATAGATCTCGCTTGCTTGTCTTTCCAAGGCTTTGCATTTTTTCTTGGCGGAATCACTGCATGTGCTTGTCGATCGGAAATCACT
>NZ_QMBM01000001.1:837096-935341 GCF_003289665.1 Acinetobacter sp. SM1B | reverse complement strand
TTATATCGCTAAAAAAGCCTTTACAGATAGGTTTGTGCAACAAAGCCGTTTGATCGGTCTTATTTATGCCAGCGATATAAATTGCGCCTCCATCGTTGGCCATACCGCGATGTAATTTCACATACTCTAGGGTGAGCTTACCTTGGTTATAAATTAAGCCCCCTTTGCTCACTTTACAACTGATAACACCACATCCTTCTAGTGTAACTTCACGCAGTCTGACAGATACGGTCTGATTTTTTTCTGAAACTGTTTCAGAATTAGCAATATTGAAAATTCCGCCCAAGGTATTAGCAGGCAGATTGTCCATAATTCTTATAGTTGCATTGCTCAAACCATCCTCTAGATTATCCCCCATCTTCTTTTCATAGGTGGTATGGATATACATGGAGCGTATTATTTGTAATGGAGAATTTAGCTTATAAATTTCCTTCTCTTTTAACTTGATAACAGGAACAGGCTTGTCATCCCCACAGCCCAGATAAGGCTTATCCATCCCCTGATTAATATATTGTACAGCCTCACGTAGGGAACATTCTTTATCATCCCTGACGATATCTTCAGTGGTAGTGACGACAATTTCAGCACTGTATGCCTGCCCCATAATACATAGCAAAGCAATGCCTAAGCTCTTCTTGAGCATGACCTTCTCCTAATTTCTTATATTCTTTCTTTTTATTCTAAAATCGCATCATCCTAGCGATATTTGAATTATTTTGCTCTAATCTGTCATAACTTGAGTAATTACTCAAGAATTTTTATTATTTATCGATATTCGTCAATCAATGCATAAATCTGCCTTAAATTAGCATTACTCACTTTGAGTTTCTCGCCCTTTAAAAGTTGAATAATTTGTTCAAGTGTTTGTAAAAGTACTGAGGTCTGATGCGGACCATGACTCAGCAGGTAATCAAAAATTTGCTGATCCAGATGAATCCCACGTCTATCCAATACTGATGATACTAAAGCAAAACGGTCAGCATAAAGACTTCCGTTCGGAACGCGCGTACTTACCGCCTGGGTCAAACGAGACTGTAAATCCGGTAATTCCAGCTTAAGTTCAATCGGAGCAAACCTTGAAGAAAAGACCAGCTGACCACCGCCTTCATTATTATAATTAATTAAGTGAAAAACTGCCTTTTGCCAGTGGGGTACGCCACTAATCGCTTCAATATCATCTAAAGCTACCAGATCATAGCGGTCAAGTGAGGTAATGGCTTCTGTAGGTGCATCCAAAAGTTCCAATAAAGAGACCTGAATTGCAGTTTTCCCCACTTCTAAGTAAGAATCACAAATCGCAGAAAGTAAATGACTCTTACCTGTTCCAGCACCACCATAGACATAAAAACGATTAATCAGACCCGCATGGAGCTGGCGAATCGCATCAATTACATGCCCCCATCCCGGACCCGAAAAATCACTGATTCGGGCATCGAGCTGGGGTTCAATATCAAGTTGCAATTGACGCATATCTATTTTTTGGCCTATCCATCTTTAAGCTGGGTTTGTTCAATCTTACTCGATTTTTCATCTGCTTGCAGTGCTTTCTCATGAGGCGATTTCAGGTCAATATCTACATCTACATTAGGGGTTTCAATATTGATAGAGCCAGTAGAGGCTTTTTGGATGATGAGGGTTCTATTATCGTAGAGTGCACTTTTTTCATAGAATTCACGGGCATGACGCAGCAATACAACGATCACCGCAGCGACTGGCAAGGCAATCAGCATACCCAGGAATCCTGCCAGTTGAGCACCTGCCAATACGGCAAATACCACAGCAACTGGTGACAGACCTATTTTATCGCCAAGCAGGAATGGCTGCAGGATATAGCCTTCTACTGCCTGACCTACCATGAATACAATACCCACTAGAACCAGTTGCCACCAGTCAATTCCAAACTGGAATAAAGTCGCCACTACTGCTGCAATAATCCCAACTGCAAAACCCAGATACGGGATAATACTACACAGGCCTGCGACCATCCCGATGATCAGACCGATTTCCAGGCCAATCAATTGTAAACCGACGGCATAAACAACGCCTAGTAATACCATGACCAGAAATTGTCCTTTCACAAATGCACCCAAAACTTCGTGACATTCACCAACAACTTCCAAAGTACTACGCTCGTATGGACGTGGAATGAGTCGGCGCATGCTGTCGAGCATGCGTTCCCAGTCGAGCAGGAAATAAAAAGCAATGATGGGAACAAGAACAATCGTTCCACCAATCTGAATAAAACTAATGCCAGATTGTGCCAATTTCAAGGCCATTGCCTGAATGCTGTCGGCACTATAATTGGTCTGGACATAATCCATGACCACACTGGAAATCTGATTGGTGTCAATTTCCATTGGCACGAGATTAAAGGTATCAGACAACCATGGCAGGAAAGTATAATTGACCCAGTGAATTCCAGCAGGAATGCTGTCGCGGGCATACATTAACTGTTTCCACACCAACGGCACCAAGTACCACATGGCTAGGGTCAGCACCACCCCGATCCCGATAAAAACAATACTGATAGAGAGCCAGCGCGGCAGACCAATACGATGTAAACGATCAACCAAAGGACTAAATAAATAGGCGATAAAAAATGCGCCGACAAATGGAACAACAACAGGCTTAAGCAGGTATAACACCCAAATAATCAAGGCGATACCAGCCAAGATAAAAATGCGACGTAAGGTACGATCTACCATAAAGTCTTGCCTTTTCTCTATTAATCATTATAAAAAGTAAAATATTTGAATAAAGATAGCATTTTAGGACATAAATAACATAAGAGTTTCGTATATTCGGGTATAATCAGCGCCGCGAATGCGGAGACTTCATTATGAGCAACTCAACTTCTACCCCAAACACTGGTTTAAGCTACAAAGATGCAGGTGTCGATATTGAAGCGGGAGACGCGTTAGTCGACCGAATCAAGTCCGTCGCTAAGCGCACTAAACGTCCTGAAGTTATGGGCGGTCTTGGTGGCTTTGGTGCACTTTGTAAAATCCCTAAAGGTTATGAAGAACCTGTTCTCGTATCTGGCACTGATGGTGTTGGTACAAAATTACGTTTAGCATTGAATTTGAACCGTCATGACACAATTGGTCAGGATCTGGTTGCAATGTGTGTAAACGACCTTCTCGTTTGTGGTGCTGAACCACTGTTCTTCCTGGATTACTATGCAACTGGTCACTTGAATGTTGATGTCGCAGCAAATGTTGTTACTGGCATTGGTGCTGGCTGTGAACTTGCTGGTTGTGCATTGGTTGGCGGTGAAACTGCTGAAATGCCAGGCATGTATGAAGGTGAAGACTACGACCTTGCAGGTTTCTGTGTGGGTGTTGTTGAGCAAAGTAAAATTATTGATGGCTCTAAAGTTAAAGCAGGCGATGTGCTAGTTGGTGTTGCATCTTCAGGTGCACACTCAAATGGTTACTCACTACTTCGTAAAATTCTTGACGTGAAAAACGTTGATTTAAACCAGATCATCGATGGTCGACTACTTGCTGACGTAGCAATGGAACCAACACGTATTTATGTAAAACCGATTCTTGAATTGCTTAAACAGGTAGATGTGCATGCAATGGCACACATCACTGGTGGTGGTTTGCCAGGTAACCTGCCTCGCGTACTTCCAAACGGGGCTCAAGCAGTTGTGAATGAGTCTTCTTGGGAATGGCCTGAACTATTCAAGCTTCTTCAACGCGAAGGTGGTGTAGAACAGTTTGAAATGTATCGTACATTTAACTGCGGCGTAGGTATGGTACTTGTTGTTGACGCAGCAGATGCAGACAAGACTGTAGACGTACTGAACAGCCTTGGCGAAAAAGCATGGACGATGGGTCACATTGCGGACAATGCCGAGTCTGTAGAAGGCGCTGATGAAAAAATCCGTGTGATCTTCGCATAATCGCATGATTAAAATTGCTGTTCTTGTTTCAGGCAGTGGATCTAACCTGCAAGCCCTGATTGATGCCAATCTGTCAGGGCAAATTGTCGGCGTAATTTCCAACAAGCCTGAAGCTTATGCTTTAGCGCGTGCGCAAAAAGCTGGAATTCAGACTGCAGTCATTGAACACAAGCAGTATCCGAATCGTGAAGCTTTTGATGATGTGATGCATCAACAACTGTTAGATTGGGATGTGGATTTAGTAGTACTGGCAGGCTTTATGCGAATTTTAAGTGAAAAATTTGTTAAAGCCTGGGAAGGTAAAATGGTGAACATCCATCCTTCTCTCTTGCCGAATTACAAAGGTATGCACACGCATCAACGGGTGCTGAATACTGGGGATACCCTGCACGGCTGTACCGTACATTATGTAACCGCTGAATTGGATGCCGGTCAGGCCTTGGCTCAAGGTATTTTAAAAGTATCTCATCAAGATACAACACATACTTTAGCTCAGCGCGTGCATGTACTGGAACATCTGATTTACCCGCAAGTGGTGGAATGGATCTGTACTGGTACGATTCAGCATACTGCTGCTGGCGTAATGTATCGCGGTGAGTTGATGCAGGAACCGGTTCAATTCTGCAAATTCTAAAGAATACACTGCATAAAAAAACGCATCCCCGGATGCGTTTTTTTATGCTTCACTTTTTTTACTTTAAAGACTGCTCTGCGATGAGCTGCTTGATCAGACCAACGACTTCATACGGTCTTTCTAAAGGAAACATGTGTCCACCTGGCGTTACCGTAAAGGGAATACCAAATTTCTTCTGGACCAATCTTGGAAACTGTCTTTTATGAAACAGGCTTTCATCACCTACAACAAGATGCATCGGCAGTTTGACCTTTGCTTGCGGTAACCACCATAAGGATGGATTGGTACGAAAGATATTCACTTCATCCATTTTGGGAATGGTCAGCTCAACCCCACCCCGCACTGGGTCATCTTTCAAGGCATGATCAATATAGGCTTGAAAACAATCCTGATCAAAATCTTTATAAAAGCCCTTTGAACGTAGTAATTCTGCTGCCTGCTCACGGGATTTCCAATGATCACGACGGCGTAAAGACAAAGCAGCGGGTGACATCGTATCCACAGCCTTTAGCTTTAACACTTTTGCCATATGCAGCATCAATGAAGATGGTCCCATAATCAAAGGTGGGTCCAGCATGATCACCTGCTTGAACAGTTCAGGCCGTTGACGAGCAGCCATCATGGTTAAGGCTCCACCTAGCGAATGCCCCAGACCAATCACCTGGCGACCTTGCGCTTGGCGTACGATACTGTCGATCACTTGCTGGGTCAGGCTATTCCAATGATTATCAATCGGATAACGTTTATCTGGACCCAGCAACGGCACATAGATAATGTCATACTCATCTTTTAGTCCATCAAACAGTTTCTGATAGACACGAGAAGGCACGCCATTGGCGTGCGCAAAATGAATAATTGGCTTCATTGCAGTTTGGTCTGACTTTCAGTACTGAGTTTCTGAGCGACCGAGCTGGCAATACCTTCGCCTAGGGAAGCCCCCATACGACCTAAGATAGACTCAAATGGGCTGTATTCAACGGTGTAGTTCAAGGCTTTATCAGTTTTCAGTTCACGCTTCAAGGTTTGTAAGCTACCGGTACGGTCAGCAATACCTAATTGTACTGCCTGTTCACCCGTCCAGAACAGACCAGAGAAAATTGCAGGATCAGTTGATTTAAGCTTTGCTCCACGACCTTGTTTCACTGCATTGATAAAGTGAGCATGCACATTATCCAACACACCTTGAACATGGGCTTTCTGTGCAGCATCAACTGGCTGGGTCATCGAAAGTAGTGCCTTATTTTCACCCGAAGTCATGGTACGGTCTTCCACGCCCAGTTTCTGCATCAGGTTACTCACGCCATAGTTCGGCATGATCACGCCAATTGAACCGACCAGACTCGATGGATTGACAATAATTTCATCTGCAGCAGAAGCAATATAATAAGCACCCGAAGCGCCAGTATCACCAATTACAGCATACAGCTTTTTCTGCGGATACTGCTTTTTCAGGTACTGAATTTCCTGCCAGATTTCATCAGATTGCACTGGTGAACCACCTGGAGAATTGATATTCAGAACCACTGCTTTCGCCTGCTTACTTGCATAAGCTTTCTTCAGCGACTTGATGGTGTTGTTACTATTCACACTTTGCTTGTCTGATGCAATCGTGCCAATAATATCAACCACCGCCAGATGCTCATCTGAAGTTTTAGTGGCATCAGTCGATGCTGTACTGCAGCTTTTGCCCATGGCAAGGATAATAAACAGCAAATAGGCAAACGTCAGGAATTTAAAGAAGATCCCCCAACGACGTGCGCGGCGCTGCTCTTCTACAGAGGCAAGTACCGCTTTTTCAAGCAGTTTCCACTCAGGTCCTGTCGGTTGCTGAGGTTGTGGCGTATTTTGTATTTGATTTTCAGGTTTTGGTGGCCAATCGGACATAAACAATCCAACACATAATTATATTGTGCCCATTATATACACCGATTTGAGTATTTCTGTCTAAACCAGTAGTTTTATCCTATAATAAATTTCAATTATTCCTTCCCATTGCTCTTAATATCAATTCAATGACTGCACAAAGCTCAAAGAATTCAACCTATGGTTTGCTTAAATTCGTCAGCCGACTTCCGCTCCCAATTACGAGATTGATGGCAAGCAGTCTTGCGGGCATTGTAAATCTATTGAAGACTTCCAAGACCTCAGAAACTATTCGCTTTAATCTGAAAATTGCACTTCCGGAGCTTTCAGAGCAGCAACGTGAAGAGATTACGCGTGCCTCAATCCGGAATGAATTGATGTCTTATTTTGAGTTTTTTAGTATTTGGGGCTCGAGCAATGAAAAAAATCTTCAACGTATCCATCATGTAGAAGGACAACATTTACTTAAGGAAGCACTTGCAGCAAATAAAGGGCTGGTACTGATTGTGCCGCATTTTGGTACCTGGGAAATCATGAATGCTTATATTGCTCAATTTACTCAAATGAGCATTATGTACAAGCCGGTCAAAGATCCTGCCGTGGATAACTTTGTTCGTGAGGCACGGAGTCGTGAGCAGGCTACCTTATTACCCACCGATGAAACAGGCGTTCGTCAGATTTTTAAAGCCTTGAAACAAGGCGGCACGACAGTGATTCTTCCAGACCATACCCCAACTGCAGGCGGTGAATATATTCCTTTTTTTGGTGTACCACTCAGCTCAAGCAACCTCAGCGCCAAACTGATTCAAAAGACCAAGGCAAAATGCCTGTTCCTTTTTGCAATGCGTAATACTGAAGGAGGCTTTGATGTATTCTTCGAGCCACTCGATGAGCAAATCTATAACTCTACCCCGAATCAGGGTACCGAGATTATTTTCAAGAAAATGGAAGAACTGATTCATCGTTACCCGGAGCACTACCATTGGAGCTATAAACGCTTTAAAGCGCATGAGTCTCTGGGCGGCACCATTTATCGCATTCCACAGGATGAAGCACTGGCTAAAATTAATGATCTGCGCCAGGCTTATCAGGACGAACAGGCAAAACTTGCAGCAGAAACTTTACAGACTTTAAATACGAATACAGCTATTGAATCTTAAGATTTTCTCTCTGCAACCATCTATATTTAGATCGATAAGATGCAAGGTGTATCTGTTGTTCTTTAATAAAAAACTCGACGCTACCGTGCTCTGGCGTACTTAACAGTGGAATATTTAAAGCTTGTAATCGTGCTTGAGTCAATCGACTGGGATGGCCATAACGATTAAATCGCCCAGCAGAAGCAATCGCGATTTTGGGGCGGTAATGCTGTAAAAACTGATAGGCTGAACTGTGCTGGCTACCATGATGCCCCAAGATCAACACATCGACTTTTAAATCCGGATAATCTCTTAGCAAATGAAACTCAGTTTGCCAGCCTGTATCGCCCATCAGTAAAAAATGCTGATAAGGCCAGGCATCTTTAACTTGTATATGGATAACACAGGAATTTTCATTTTTATCAGGTTTAAACTGATTAAGTGAGTCTGACCGCGGTGATAACACCTGAAAATAAACCTGTTCATTCCAGTTCCAGGACTGTCCCTGCTGACATAATTTAAATTGAGTACTTTCATTCAGTTCAGGCTGTTCACTGGCGATAAGCTCTGAAACCTTAAGTTGATCACGGATATGCATATAAGCTCCACTATGATCCTGATCCAAATGGGTCAATACCAGCTGATCAAGCTTAGATATTCCCTGCACGGATAGAAATGGAAGAATAATCTGCTCACCGATACTAAAACGACTTTCATCATAATTACCACCAGTATCCACCATCATGTTATGTTGGCCTTGACGGATAAAGATGCTTTGACCCTGCCCCACATCCAGCACATGCAATTGAAATGGCGAATGATAAAGCGGTATTGCCATGATGGGGACCAGTCCACACGCTGCCCATGACTTGGGTACCGCTCCACGCGGTATAAAAAGAATTACAAGAATAACTACACTCAATATCAGTAGCCATGGTGTCATTGCGACCGGGATCAGTTCAGGTGAAAACAGATGATCCAGTAGATTTAAAAAACCAAGTAACATACTGATCATCAGATCGTTCATTTGAAAGATCAGTGCCGCGAATGGTTCCGCAATGAAGAAAAATAGAGCGGCAATAATATCCAGTGGCACAATAAGTAGACCAATCCATGGAATCGCGAACAAATTACTCAATGGTGCGATCCAGGCCAGCTGTTTAAAGAAAATAATCATTAAGGGAAATAAGGCGACAAAAATTTTCCACTGAGATTCAACTAAAACTTTTACTGCAAAATATATACGTTGTCCTGGACTTTGGATTACATCTCGTGGTTGTCGCTGTATGGTCTGATAAATTCGCAGCAAGACAAAACAGGCACCATAAGACAACCAGAAGGCTGCGGACAAAATACTAAAAGGATCCAGTAACAGTAATATTGCTGCACTTAAGATCAGTAACTTTAAAGGTTGCACATACTGCCTTAACCAGATACTGGCCGTGATCATCACACAGATCAACAAGGTACGTAAGGCCGGAATTTCAAAACCCACAAAGGCGCAGTACAGCAAGACACAAAGTAAAAAAGGTATACTCAGGTAATATTGTCTGGGCCATTTCAGATAAAGAGCTGGAAAAATCCTTGCTGTCAAAAACTGTAAACTCGCACAGAATATCAGTGCAAAAATCACTACATGCGGCCCCGAAATTGCCAGCAGGTGACTCATACCAAAACGGCGAAACTGCTGTTCAATTGCTGGATCCAGTAAACTCTCATCTCCCGTTAGCAGAGCCAACATCAACCCTTTGTTTCGTATTGGCTGTTGGTAAATAAATACTCTTAACTCTAATCGTTTTTGTTCAATCCAAAGAAGTAGCGAGGATCTTAAACTTTGCTGTTGGCGTAAATGCTGGCTAAAACCGAGTGCATAAACTTCCTGCTGGGTGAAAGGCTGAATCTGTTGAATACGAAATCCTGCCATCAGGTTTTGTTCGAGATACCATTTCTCCACATCGAATGCACCAGGCGTGGCATAGGCATGTGCCGGTCGTATCTCACCAATCAGTCGGTAATACTGCCCCAGCTGTAGCTGATTTGACATATTAGACGCAGCCTGCACTGGTCTTTCCTGCTTAACAGAACCCAGCCACTGCACTAGCGTCCCATTCGGCTGTAATACCTGTAAGGGTTGCTGAATACTGGCGGTATTTATTTTGTTGAGCCGGGAGATATAAACGATAACTTCTCGCTGCCCAACTTCTTTCTCGATAAATTGCAATCGCTGATCAAGAGCATGATTGGCAAAGCCCTGCCCTAATAAAAAGCTCAGACTTAAGGAAAATAAAATAGAAATAAAACGTAGATAAACATGATGCAGCCTTAAATGGATGACCCGGTAGATAAGCAGCCATACCAGCATAATCAGGCAGACTGATCCTGCTGATAACTGGTATTCAGCTTTACTCCACCCCATTGTTGTCAAGCCAAGAATCCAGCCTACACCTAGCCATTGCAGCATGATTTTTCTTTTTATTGTTATTTTATGACGCAATAATAAAGCCCACCGGAGTGAGCTTCAATCAAAGAGGATTATTCCAATATTTTTAAGACAATATCAGTCATTCACCCATAACCCATCCTGCATATGCAGAATACGGTCTGCTGACTGAGCCAATTGCTCATCATGGGTTACGATCAACATGGCCATATTGAACTCCTGACGTAATTCGGTCAGTAGCTCAAATATTTTTACCGCAGTTTTACGATCCAGATTCCCGGTCGGTTCATCGGCCATCATCAATTTTGGTTTCCCCACTAAGGCACGCGCCAAGGCCACACGCTGGCGTTCACCACCAGACAACTCGCCCGGTTTATGGGTTAAACGATGACTTAGGCCCACACGTTCCAGCAGATACTCAGCTTGCTGTTTCACTTCCTTAAATTTGCTGCCCTTACGTAGCATCAGTGGCATCGCGACATTTTCAAGCGCGGTAAACTCAGGCAGAAGGTGGTGGAACTGATAGACAAAGCCCAAGTGCTCATTACGCACATAACCACGCTCAGCTTCAGACAGCGTATCAAAACGCTGGCCGTTCACCATCACGTGACCCGAAGTTGGACGATCTAAACCACCGAGCACATGCAGCAAAGTACTTTTGCCTGAACCACTTGAACCAACAATTGAAACAAATTCACCCGCCTGCACCTGCAAAGACAGACCACGGATCACTTCAACTGTAGATTTACCATCGGTAAAAGATTTTTGAATATTCTGGGCATCTAGAATGATATTACTCATAACGTAATGCCTCCGCAGGCTGAATCTTCGCTGCACGTAGCGCAGGATAGATTGTTGCTACAAAACTTAAGACCAATGACAACACAACAATCAGCACTACATCCTGCCAGCGTAGATAAGACGGCAAGTAGTTAATGAAGTAGGCATCAAACATATGCAGACCCAAAGTATTGTTCAGCCAGCCCACCAGACTACTAATACTAGTCGCAGCAACGATACCCAGAATTGCACCAGCACAAGTACCAATCACACCAATGACAGTTCCCTGCACCATAAAGATTTTGGTAATCGTTGCAGGTGAAGCACCTAAGGTACGTAAAATGGCAATATCCGATTTCTTGTCAGTTACCACCATTACCAGAGAGGAGACAATATTAAACGCTGCGACCAACACAATCAGGAACAGCAGCAAGCTCACCATTGCCTTTTCCATCTGAATGGCACTAAACAGGTTACCGTGAGTATAAGTCCAGTCAGATGCATAGAAGTTTGCTGGCAAATTCATGACAATATCACGTGAAACTTGCGGTGCCAGGAAGATATCATCCAGCTTCATGCGGATCCCCTGTGCACCATCTGGCAGACGCAGCAAAGTTGCCGCATCATTCAGGGCTATATAGCCCATCATTGAATCTACTTCTGCACCAATGCTGAATATTCCGACCACATTAAAGCGCTTAAAGCGTGGCACTACACCAGCAGGTGACGGCGTGGCTTCCGGCAATACCAGGGTAATACTGTCGTTTAAACCGACCCCCATTGAGTCTGCCATCTGCTTGCCCAGCACAATTCCGAACTCACCTTTTTTCAGCTGATCGATACTGCCTTCAACCATATGATTTTGAATGATAGAAACATTCTTTTCATAATCTGGTTCGATTCCTGTGACCATGATCCCGGCAACCTGCCCTTGCGCAGTCAACATTCCCTGTAACTGGGTAAATGGAGCAACACCTTGAACATGTTCATGTTGTTCAATTTTTTTTGCAAGTTCAGGCCAATTTGTTAAAATTTGTGTTGAAGAAACAGTGGCTTGAGGTATCATTCCTAAGACACGATTTTTTAATTCTCGATCAAAACCGTTCATTACAGACAGTACTGTAATGAGGACTGCCACACCAAGCGTGAGGCCGATCATAGAGACTAAAGCGATAAAAGAAATAAAGTGGTTACTGCGCCGTGCGCGAGTATATTTCAACCCTATGTACAGCGAGATTGGTTTGAACATAACCATCTAGTCCGAGGTAATAAATTATGGAAAATTTACAGCATCAGCATGGAGTTACTGAAAGACGTGTCATGTCACGCATCGATGCTGCCTTACGAATTAATTATCAGATTATTTCCGATGATGTAGCCTTAAATGATCCTTACGATGCTAATTTCATATTGCCCCGCTATTTTCTACTACTTGCTGAGTTAGATCAATTTGATCATGCACTCAACTACGAATTAGAACAATTAGCTGAAAAAGATCAACAAATTGCTCGAATCTTATCCTTATTTAACCAAAAATTAAACCTGATCACCGGGTCTTTATACGATTCAATTGTACAGAGCATGTTACCTGTCCCTGAAGATGTGAACTTTTCCGAGTCTGGCTTAAGCTTTTTTAGTAAACATCTCATCAAGGAAGGCACCTATATTCACTTGACCTTAAGCCATCCGGAGAACTTCTTCCATATTGCAGCGACAGCGCAAGTGGTTTATAGCCGTGCCGAAGATAATGGTCAATTCCGCACTGGGGCTTATTTCATTACTCTACATCCACAGGACCGGGCAAAAATTAGCGAATGTGTGAAAGCTTACGAAATTCCATAATCTGACTAAATTATTGATTTTTATGACGGGCCTGAATACTCGCCCGAATTTCTTTCAGGAAATATACAACAAGACCAGACAATAAAATTACGACCCCCACCAAAGCAATGAGGGGCAATTTTTCATTATTCAGTAAAGCGCCTATCATTAGTGCCAACATCGGTGTCAATACATTGGTAAGCGACAAGGTAGTCGGTTTGATCTTCTGCACCAGTTTAAAATAACAGAACATCGCAATCAGCGAAGCCATTATCACGGCATACCCTAATCCAAATAGGCTCTTGGCATGTGGCATGGCAGTGGGCGCATATTGCCAGATAAAAGGCAGCATACCGATAGAGAAGATTACCGACAAGCCAATCGAGCCTGCTGCCTGTGCCATCGGGTCAATTGGCGCATTAATCTTTTTCACCCAATACATAGACATGCAATAAACCAGTACACCAATTAGCGCAATCACAATCCCGACTGGTTGAAGATGCTGATCTGCATCCCCCAGACAAATGATGGAAAGTCCTGTTAAGGCAATTGTCATCCCTAGCCATTGATTGAGAGAAAGATGCATCCCAAACATGAAGCGCCCAATCAGGCCGGAAATCACAGGTGAAAGACCAAACATCAGGGCAATGATACCGGAGCTAAGATAGTCTGTAGACCAATAGGTAAAGGTCTGCGAGCCGATAAAACTGCAGGCCCCTGCCAGATAGCTGTGCAAGGAAACACGATCAAATGGTAACCGGGTTTTAAACAGCCAAAGTAGTCCCAAAGCCAAAGGCAGAGCCAGAAAGAACCGGATTGCCAATGCCCACATTGGATGCAGATCTTCCACACTCCAGACAATTGCCAGTGGTGTGGTGGACCAGATGAAAACCAGTAAGGCATAGGTTACCATCAGGTTACTTTGTTTGGGCATTTGAAAATTTTCTCGTTATTTTGCAGCTGTTTTACGCTTTTGCTTTTGAATGGTTTGATCGAGTGAACTGGAAAACTCGCGTTTATCACGCTCAGAAATTGGTGGCGGTCCGCCAGTTTGTACCCCTGCGCCACGCAGCGTATCCATAAAATCACGTAAATGCAGACGCGCTTTGACATTCGCCGTGGTATAGATTTCACCTCGTGGATGAATGGCAATACCACCTTTTTCAATGACTTGTGCCGCCAGCGGAATATCCTGGGTAATCACGATGTCATGTTCATTCATGCGATCTACAATTTCCTGATCTGCCGCATCGGCACCACTGAGTGCCTGAATCGAGTTAATACGAATTGAAGGAGTGATCCCTACAGGCTGGTTTGCTACAAAAGTCACTTCAAGCTGATAACGGTCTGAAGCGCGAATAATGACATCTTTAAGAATACGGGGTAATGCATCGGCATCTACCCAAAGTTTAAATGGCAACACGCATGGGTCCGGGATAGAAATGAATATCATCTATTCTAGCAAATGCAGTGCTCATCGTTCCGGTTTTCTTTATACCCTTTTGATATGACCATGTTTGGTACACCCTTTGGACAATTACAACTATGCTGATCTCTAGACTGCGAATAAGAATTGACAAGAATCTGATGGCAATTTAATTTTAAAATTCATCTGATTGACTTGAAAAATCAGAATGACCCTCGATTAACTATAAATAAGCAATCCCAGATCAATTGTGCATATGAAAAATTCAAATAGTCCTGAGATCATCACTATCGATGATCAAAACTTCGGTAGTCATGTTGAACACTGGAATCTCCTTACAGACAATCCAGGTACCGATGTACCGAAGTGGTTAACTCAGGCACTTGATGCCCCGGTCATGCCGATGGGTCTCTGCAAACAAGAATGCGATATGGATGAAAACACCTGGCTGATTCAGGGTCCGAGCAAGGCCACTGTGCAGTTAAGCCAGATCATTGAGGTGGAAAGCAATAAACCCAAAGCTGTGAAAACCGCTTTTCCATGCTTCGACAGTCCTTATAAAGTGAAGGCACAAATTGAACGGATTATCAGCTGCAAGTCTAATACTCAAGCCGTATTACGCCTGAATCTGGGTCTGAACAATATTGTGTATGCGTTTGACAGTCTGTATAGCGTCAATCATAAACAATACGATAAAGATCAAAATTATCTGGTGAATCTGAATGCCTGGGCTTATGAACTCGAGCCTGTAGCGGAACATGAACATCTGATTGTCGATGATCCGGCTTCAATCAAGCACCACCGTGCGCTGAATGATATTCTGGCAGCCAACAATGGCGTTGCACCTGAAAATCTGCAGGAACAGATTGATGCGTGGGAACCTAAATCTGAAGATGATAAAGCTCCGGTTACTGTAGATTTCTCTAAAATGGTGGCTTACCTCTATGGTGAAACCATTGGTCAGGAAGATGAAGCCTGGTTCCAGGGCAATATTGTCGGTAAGACTTCAATGCAATTTATGGATCAGGAATACACACTTTATGATGTCACCCTGATTCATGATGAAGGTCGTCCTGCCACCCTGCTCCGTGTTGCTACGCGCAATCCAGCACATAAAGACTTTAGTATCGGACAATATATCCGTGGCAATCTATGGATTCAGGCCAACATTTATAGCAAAGCCTAAAAATTTTACAGTTTAAATTCAAAAACAGGAGATATTCACATCCGTTGAATATCTCCTGTTTTTTTAAATAAAGATTTTCATTGATGATTTTATTGAGCTGGTTATTTTATCCACAACTTACTCTTCTAAATACACTTTATAAATTCATAAATTAATCACTTATCCACAATTTTAAATTCAAATGCATTCATTTTTAAAAATATCGAATATTATTTACGATATTGGCAATACCCTGTAAACAGTGATTCTTGCTTTTGCAGGATTAATAGGTAGATTTATTTAATGGATGAAAAAAATAATAACTTTATGCAGTTAAATTAAGAATGTACTTTATTTAACCAATTTTTTATGATAAAAAGGCTCATAACAAATAGTAATTAACGATAAATAGATCGGACAATAATATCTATGAAAATCGTACAGGAAGAAAATTTAAATCAAGTCGGGCATCATCTTCGCTCGAGCTATGACATTGACATGATGTCATGCTTGTTTTTTGCCTTGGGCATGCTGATCTGCGCCTTTCTACTTCATCTTTTCGTGTTTTAATTTTCGGAATCGGAAGATAAGAAAACCCAGCCTGAGCTGGGTTTTTTAAATTCTGGATTTAAGCGTTGCGTTTTGCAAACTCATCCATGAATTTTACCAGTGCCTGAACACCTTCAAGCGGAACCGCATTGTAGATACTTGCACGCATACCACCTACTGAACGGTGACCTGCAAGGTTCAACAGATGATTTTCTTCAGCTTCTTTCAGGAACTGTTTTTCCAGTTCAGATTTTGCCAAAGTAAATGGCACGTTCATCATTGAACGGTTTTCTTTGGCAATCGGGTTTGCATAGAAATCGCTAGAGTCGATATAACCATACAGCAGTTCAGCTTTTGCGAGGTTAGCTTTATAAATTGCATCTACACCGCCCTGCTCTAACAACCATTCAAATACCAGACCTGACAGGTACCAGGCATAAGTTGATGGAGTGTTCACCATAGAGCCGTTTTTCGCTTGATCTGCATATTTCAGGATGCTTGGAATTTCCGGTTTCGCTTGATCCAATAGATCTTCACGGATAATGACCAGCGTCAGACCAGCAGGACCAATATTCTTTTGTGCACCGGCATAGATCAGGCCAAATTTAGTTACATCGATTGGCGCAGATAGGATGCTTGAAGAGAAATCACACACCAATGGCTTGTCAGTTTCAGGAATATGGGCAAATTGCAGGCCACCAATCGTTTCGTTATCTGCATAGTGCACATAAGCAGCATCATCTGACAGGTTCCAGGTACTTTGCTCAGTAATCGCTAATTTACCGTCAGCAGTTTTAGTACCTGCTTCAATGACATTGATGTCGCCATAGCGTTTTGCTTCTTTCAGTGCTTTTTCAGACCAGATACCAGTATGGATATAGTCAGCCTTGTTGTTTTTACCTAACAAGTTCAACGGAATTGCAGAGAACTGTAGCGATGCACCACCCTGTAAGAACAATACTTTATAGTTCTCAGGAATGTTCATGAGTTTGCGTAGATCTGCTTCTGCTTTCTCAGCAACCGCGACGTAGTCTGCACTACGGTGACTCATTTCCATGATCGAAAGACCCTTGCCCTGCCAGTCGAGCATTTCAGCTTGAGCTTTTTCAAGAACGGCAGTAGGTAATGCAGCAGGACCAGCACAGAAGTTGTACGCGCGCATGATTTTTCCTTTCAGAGTGAAACACAATAAAATGATGGCATTTAACCATATCTGGACTTAGCTTGCACAAAATTATTTCAATCCATGAATGAAGATAGAGTCAAAAAATCAATGTAGATTCGAGGGATAAATTAAACAACCCAAGCTATTGATTAATATTTAAACGACAATCTGCGTCGCGAAAATTGATTACTTAATAAACAATCTCTTGATTTGGTGATATTTTATACAAATCAATTAACTAGGACTGTAATATGAGTACATTTTTGGATTTTTTTAAAATTTCTCCTCTCTCAGTAAAAGTGGAGTTTTTTAACCCTGACCTTGAAAAAGATAGCCCACAATTTATTGATAGCTATTATCTAACTTGGGCTAATGATGATTACTCAAAAAGAGCATTACAAACACAAAAAATTTTCATGGAAGAACTAATGCTTGCATTAAAAAATGAAGATAAT
Source organism: Acinetobacter sp. SM1B (assembly GCF_003289665.1). Classification (NCBI taxonomy): domain Bacteria; kingdom Pseudomonadati; phylum Pseudomonadota; class Gammaproteobacteria; order Moraxellales; family Moraxellaceae; genus Acinetobacter; species Acinetobacter sp. SM1B. Next base: position 917,994 of record NZ_QMBM01000001.1, on the reverse strand, counting down.
GATAAAGCATTTCGACTCTGTTCCCATTTTTCAGAACCTAAATTTACTGGAATTGGTGTTTCAAAAAATAGCGTTAATGGTAGAGGTTCTAAAGATATTAAAGTTGAAAGAATTATATCGTGCTTAAAAGCTTCTGAAGCCGCTAAAACTGGAAATTTAGAAGATTTGGAAGATTTAATCTTAGTAACTGAAGGAATTGGTGCAGATACTATTTCAGACATTACTACAAATATTTGCCTAAAACACTTTGCTGAATACACTAAAGATCAGTGTTTAAAATTAGGGATTCCTTTAGAAGAAACTAGTCAATATTTTTATTATTTCTGCGACAATACACGAGAGTGGAAAAAATCTAAATTTGAATTACCTCATGCTCCATGGGGAATAAACAAATGTTATGGTCCTGTAGTACTACTTCCTTCTCAGATTCTAGATAGCATAATTAGCTACAGTCATAACTACTTATTTACCAATATCGCCACTCCTATATATAAGGATGAAGCTTTAACTAAATTCCCTTTAGCTTCATTTATTTATTCGGTTAAGAGTACTGGAGAAAAAAGAGTAAAAGCAAAACAGCTTAGGGAACAACATCCTGAATACAGAGGTAATAAAAAGAATATGGATAAATTAATAGCCTCAAATCCAAGACTTCTTAAAGAATATAGAGAAAAAGTAGCTAGAAAACGTTATTTAAAAAGAAAAGGTAAGAAAGAGGATTGAAGGGATGCAAATGCATCTTTTTCTTTTATCATAGAAACAATACTATAACTTTCCTTTTCTCCTGCCCTGCAAGCACTTGATTTATAATGCCCATAAAACTGATTTAATGTGCTTTTGCATCTCTACTTTATGAATATGAAGAAAAATAAACGATGTGTTTACTGGGGTCTGTCTGTACTTGCATCCATGATGTATGGCAGCTTTGCCTATGCACAAACTATCAGCTTTCAGGATGCAGAACGACAACTGCTGCAACGTTCCTATACCAGTCAGGCTTTCCAGAATCTGGAACAGGCTGCAAAACTTGAAGCAGAAGCGGTTAAAGGCATTGGTCTGCCACGGATTGATCTGAATGTCCGTGCCTATGCCTTTCGTAATGAATTAGACATTCCTTTAGGTGCTGTTAAAAATAACCTTGAGCAGTCACTTACCAATGGCTTAAATAATAAAATTGATGAGTTTAATTTAGACCAGGCTATTGCCGACCCGCTTAAAGAAAGCCTGAAGCAACCTATTCAGGATGGTGTTGGTTTAATTCCAGATTCATCCAATGTCGTACTTAGAGATGAAGTTATTCGCCCTACTATTTCAGTGATGATGCCACTTTATACCGGCGGACTTACCAGTAGTGCCAAAGAAATAGCCAGCATTCAGGCGGGACGCAGTGAATTGAGCAACCAGCAACAGCAGGATACACAACGCTTTGAACTGATTCAGGCTTATTTTAATGTGCAACTGCAAAAACAGTTATTGGAAGCCGCACGTTTTAATTCAAATGCCATGCAGCAACATTACCGTAACGCGCTGAAAATGGAACAGCAGGGATTCATCAGTAAGGGTCAGCGTATGCAGTTTGAAGTGGCGCGCAACAATGCTGATCGAACACAACAAAATACTCAGGCGAATCTAAATGCTGCCTTATTCCAGCTGAATAACTTTCTACAGGACAGCCATATTACCGAACTGAGCACACCTTTATTTGTAAATCGTGCTGAACCTCAAAATGTAAATATTCTGCTCAGCAGTTTTAGCCAGAACTCTCCGCTTATTAAAAAAATGAAAATGGATACTGAGCTGGCCAAAGCCAATGTTAAAGCCCAGCAGGCAACAAAAAGACCCAATGTATTTGCCTTTGGTGAATATAGCCTGGATGAAAACCAGAACTGGATTGTCGGCGTTGCAGCACGTTATAACTTATTTTCCGGCATTGATAAAAACAAGAATATTCAGGCTGCCGAACTGAAGCGCCATGCAGCAGAATTGATGACGGCACGTACCCAGCAGGAAATTGAGAGCCTGATTTATAAATCATTTAGTGAGGCGGTCAGCGCCCAGCAAAGTGATCTGTTATTACAACGAAACCTGAAAGCAGCACAAGAAAATCTGCGTATTCAGGAACTGTCTTTTAAGGAAGATGTTGGCACCGCGACGCAGGTAATTGATGCGCAAAATATGTTGAGTGGCCTGAAAGCTGAAATGGCCCTGAATGCCTATAAATACATCATGTCACTTGCCACTTTATTGCAAAGCCATGGCTCAATTACTGAATTTCCTGACTATATGCAACATGCCAATACCCACTATATTCGTTAATGGAGCCAAACATGACTGATGAGCAAAAGCCAGAATTTCCTGTTGATGAACCGGCTTCAGAAATGAATCATATCGATTCACCAAAACAAAGTCTTGCTGAAACTAAACAGGACAAATCTACCAAGAAATACCTGCTGTTAGGTCTGATTCCAGTCATCCTGGTTTTAATTGGCTTTGGCTTGTGGAAAACTTATCAGCCTAAAGACATCGAACTGCAAGGTCGGGTTGAGGCTGAAACCGTACAGGTCGCGACCAAGGTTCCAAGCCGGATTGAAAAAATTTATGTGCAGGAAGGTGATGACGTCAAGAAAGGTCAGGTATTAGTTAAGTTGCATAGCCCTGAAATAGAAGCGAAAAAACAGCAGGCATTAGCAAGCTTGCAATCTGCCTTAGCCTTACAATCGACAGCCGAACGCGGATCACAAGAAGAAAATGTCGCTTCACTGTATGCCAACTGGCAATCTCTCAAAGCACAGGAACAGCTGGCAAAAACCTCTTATCAGCGCGGTGCAAACCTGTTTCAAGAAGGTGTAATTTCCCGTCAACGCCGAGATGAGCTATTTGCTGCCTCACAGTCTGCCTCCCAGATGACCGAAGCTGCTTATCAGCAATATATTCGCGCTAAACGTGGCAGCACACCAGAACAGAAGAGTTCAGCAGATGCACAGGTCGACATTGCCCGTGCAGCAGTCGCTGAAGCCAATGCCCTGGAAGCAGAGACCGAACTACTGGCGCCTATTGATGGCACAGTATCTAAAACCTATGGCAATCTCTCTGAGCTGGTTGCAACCGCAGTACCTGTGGTCAGTCTGATTTCGGCAGAACGCTGGGTCAGTGTGAATATTCGTGAAGACCAATATGCTTCTCTAGGTGAACAAAAGCAGCTCGAAGGTTTTATCCCGGCACTCAATAAAAACGCAATATTTAAAGTAAAAAGTATTAGTGCTGAAGGTGAATTTGCCACCATTAAAACCACACGTCAGACTGGTGGCTACGATATTCGCAGCTTCAAAGTCCACCTTGTACCAGCGACTACAATTCCTGAACTGAAAGCTGGCATGAGTGTGCTGTTTAAGCTGCAAGAGTCTTCAAAATAATGTGGGCAGGTATCCGGCGCGAACTGTGCTATTTACTCAGGGAAAAATGGGATCTGGCTTTGGTTGTACTTGCCCCTGCCTGCATTTTGATTTTACTCGGCAGCATGTTTGCTCAAGGCAAGCCCAATCATTTAGCGATTGCGATTATTGATCAGGATCAAAGCCGCCTGAGTACCCAGATTTATAATCATTTATCGCTAAATCATACCCTACAGATATATATTGTTTCTGATCAGACCGTTGAAGTAGAAAAACTGCTGAATCAGAATAAAATCTGGGGTTATATCCATATTCCTGCGGGCGCAGAACAACGATTAGTCACAGCCCAGAATGCTGAAATTAGTATTGCCTTTAATCAGAGCTATTTTAGTATTGGCAATACTATTTCTTCGGCTATGTTCTTGAGCACGCTTCAGGCAATGGCAGAATTTACTGGCAGGCAGTATCTGGGTAATACCCTACCTTATCTGGAGGCACCGACACCTAATATTAAAATTTCCCCGCTGTATAACCCGCAATTAAATTATGAATTTTATCTGGAACCTTATATGGTTCCAGCAATTTTGCATTTGTTATTGTGCTGCTGTGTGGCATTTGCTGTAGGACAGGAAATCAAGCGTCATACTTTTAATCATTGGATTAATGGACAAAATCTCTGGTCAGCATTACTGTCTAAAAATCTGGTCTATGTCGCAATTTTCTGTTTCTGGACCTGGGTCTGGATGCTGTGGATGGTGGAGTTTCGGGGCTGGTTTATTGCTGGCTCATTATGGCTGATTTTATTGGCACAAGTCCTATTCTATAGTGCCTATGCCTTTATCAGTAGCGCGGTCGTACTGGCAACGCAGGATCTAAGGAAATCTTTTGGTTTACTGGCAGTCTATGGTGGCTCATCGCTCAGCTTCGCCGGTGTCACATTGCCTCTCAATAATGCACCACTGTTTACCCAGCTCTGGGCCAATATTATTCCCTATACACCTTATGCCAAATTACAGACTGAACAATGGGTGATTGGTAGTCCCTTATATCTCTCAGCTCAACCAATATTCATACTGACTACCTATGTGGTGCTTTATGCTGTATTGGCCTATGTATTTTTAAAGAAAATAGCGAAAGGAGTGTCCACATGAAAGCACTCTGGGCCGCTTACTGTAAAACTTTTAAAGATATTGTTAGCAATACCAGTATTTTTACTACGTTAATCCTATCTGTACTGTTTTACAGCTTTTTCTATCCAATGGCATATAAGGCTGAACATGCAGAAGCCTTGCCCATTATTATTGTCGATGAAGAGCAAAGCAACTTAACCACTACTATTATCAGTCATGTCAGCCAAAGCCCGAATGTACAGATCAAGGCAGTCACTGGAAATTTTACAGAGGCCAAACAGTGGGTAGAGGCTCAAAAGGCTGACGGGATTTTGTTATTACCAGACAACCTTTCACAATCCATTCGACATGGTGAAAATGGCGGGATTGGGCTGTATTTAAGTGCAGCGAATTTCCTGATTACCAAACAGATCGGTTTAGGCCTGGTTGGTTCTGTCGAAAATACCTTAAGTGAATATGCAGAACGCTTTAGCGAAATTTCGCATTTCTCTCCTGCCCTATCGATTCACCAGATTCCACTATTTAATCCACTTTCTGGCTATGGAAGCTATGTATTTCCAGCGGTTGCCCCACTGATTATTCATCAGACGATTTTTCTGGGGCTCAGCATGTTGATTGCACTGTATCGTGAAAATAAACAGGTGATCAATTTGACGACCTTATGTGGAATCAGTCTGGCAATTTTGACCATTGGCTGTCTGGGATGCTACTACCTGTTTGGTTTCACCTTCTGGTTGTTTGACTATCCACGTGGCGGGAATTTCTGGGGCATGCTGCTGGCTGTTCTGGTTTTTGTATTCTGCATAATCGGCATCACGACCCTGTTCGCCAGTTTTCTGGATATGCCAGAGCGTGCCGGACATGTTATTGTCTTTACCTCAATTCCCTTATTTATGCTGTCCGGAGTCGCCTGGCCGCATGCCGCGATGCCCGTCTGGATGCAAATGTTTGGACAGGCCTTACCTTCCACACAGATCGTACAGATGTTTATTCAACTGAATCAGATGGGCGTACCGACCAGCATGATTTTAGGGAAACTCGCCTATCTGCTGGTTGTTGGAATTTTTTGCTTTAGCTTAGGCTATTATCGTCTATGTCCACGCATTAAATAAGCTTGAACCCTGTTAAGCTAAAAGCTTATTCCCCATATACGCGGATATAAAAATTCTGGATTTTGCTGCTGCCGTTGGGCTTGTCAAAGCTGACATCGTATTGCACCAGATTGTTTGGATAAGCGATTTCATAGCTGACCTTGTATTCACTTGGTTGACCTGATTTTTCAACAAAAGTTTTAACCATCAAAGTCTTAGATTTATACTCACCTTCAGGAATGGAATGCGAAAACTTCTTCATGGTTTTCTGATTTTCCTGAAAATACTGCTGTAATTTCGGATCCAGATAACTTAAAAATTCTTCATACTTACCATCACGCAAGTCGTTATAGGCAATTTCTGCTGCCTGGGTTTGGGCTGTACTTGGATCTGCTACCTGCTCGTTAGTACTACAGCCGGCAAGAAGAGCTAGCCCAGCAAGTGACATCAATTTAGTTTTCATCATGGTCATTTCCAGTAAAGTCTGTAAAAAAGGACGCCGAAGCGCCCTTTTTATAAGAATTGAAGACTTAGTCTTCTGCTGTATTTTCGCCATCTTGAGCTGCATCTACAGCCTCAGGAGTTTCAGCCAGATGATCTTCTGAAACTTCTGTTTCTTCCAACATATCCAATTCTTCATCTTCAACGGCTTCAATCGCTTCTACACCAACCAGTTTTTCATCTTCAGCCAGACGGATCAGACGAACACCTTGTGCATTACGGCCAGTTTGTGCCACTTCAGATGCACGGGTACGAACCAAAGTACCGCCATCAGAAATCAGCATCAACTCTTTAGATGCATCAATTGCCACTGCACCCACCAGCTCACCGTTACGTTCAGAGGTCTTGATCGCAATCACACCCTTACCACCACGTTTTTTGGTTGGGAAGTCATCTACAGGCGTACGTTTACCATAGCCATTTGCAGAGGCACACAGTACTTCACCCGTTTCAGGCACCACCACCAGAGATACGATACGGCTAATGAAGTTCGCTTCAGTTGCATCTTCATCATCAGATTCAACCTCTGCATCTTCTGCATCTTCAACTTGCGAAGCACCGATGGTCACACGCATACCGCGCACACCCTTGGCTGAACGACCCATTGAACGTACATCAGTTTCTGCAAAGCGAATGGCTTTACCTTCGTTCGAGAACAACATGATTTGCTGTTCACCGTCAGTAATCGCAACACCAATTAAGGTGTCATCGCCATTCAGTTCAATCGCACGCAAACCGTTTGAACGAACATTCGAGAACTGTTCCAGTTCTACACGTTTAATCGTACCGTACTCGGTCGCCATAAACACATAGAAATTCTTGCGAACAGCTTCAGCTTGCTGAGCAAAGTCATTGATGATGTCGTCATCAAGATCAGTGGTTGAAAGCGCTAAGCCCAATTCTATCAACTGAACACGCAGTGCATCAGAAATATCATCTGCACCCTCTTCAGATTCAGCAAGTGCAGCTTCTAATGCAGCAAAGTGACTGTTGATCACTTCGTTGCTTTGCAGCTGGGCAGCATTGGCTTTTACAAATGCTTTAAAGTCTGCCAAACGTTCTTTGAATTTCTTCGGTGCATCAATCACTGGCAAGATTGCAGTAATCGTTTCGTTATCATCTAGTGGCAGTAAGTTCACCATTGGACGACCTTTGGCACCACGAGAGGCTTGTGGTACTTCGTAGACTTTCAGACGGTAAACCTTACCGACATTGGTGAAGCAAAGCACGGTTGCATGGTTCGAAGTAACCACCATATGCTGGATGTAATCATCTTCTTTCATGCTGGTTGCAGACTTACCACGGCCACCACGACGCTGAGCCGCGTAGTCAGACAATGGTTGAGTTTTTGCATAACCAGTTTTTGAAACTGTCAACACCATTTGCTCTTCAGGAATCAAATCTTCACGAGAGAAGTCGATACGTGATTCAACGATATCGGTTTTACGTGCATCGCCATATTGCTGAAGAATCAGTGCAAGCTCTTCACGAATGACGTTCATCAATAAATTAAAGTCATTCAAGATGGCAGTATATTCAGCAATTTGCGCAAGAATTTCAGAATATTCAGCTTGCAGCTTATCTTGTTCAAGACCAGTCAGTCGATGCAAACGCAGTTCCATGATCGCGTTCACTTGGGTTGGTGATAAACGATAGATATCGCCATCAATACCGAATGGACGGCTAGGATCTTCACCTTCAATTTCGTCAGGACGTACAGAAACCGCGCCTGCTTTTTCAAGTAATGCTGCTACACCGCCTGCTGCCCACTCGCCCGCTTGTAAACGCTCACGCGCCTCAGCCGGATTCGCAGAAGTCTTGATGGTTTCAATAATCTGATCGATATTGGCAAGCGCAACCGTCAAACCTTCCAGGATATGACCACGTTCACGCGCTTTGCGTAACTCAAACATGGTACGACGTGTCACGACTTCCTGACGGTGACGGATAAATGCCGCAATGATGTCTTTCAGGTTCATCAGCTTCGGTTGTCCATTGTCCAGACAAACCATGTTGATGCTGAATGAGTTTTCTAACTGGGTATTCTGGAACAGGTTGTTCACGATCACTTCAGCATTTTCACCACGCTTCAGGTCAATCGCAATACGCATCCCTTCTTTATCAGATTCGTCACGAAGTTCAGAAATCCCTTCGAGTTTTTTCTCTTTCACCAGCTCAGCAATACGCTCAATGGTTTTCGCTTTGTTGACCTGATAAGGAATTTCAGTGAATACAATCGTGCTACGGCCAGTTTTGGCATCTTCTTCGATGTGGTATTTACCACGGATATGCAAACGGCCCTTACCGGTACGGTAGGCATCTACAATACCCGATTTACCGTAAATAATACCGCCAGTAGGGAAATCTGGACCCGAAATATGTTCCATCAGCCCTTCAATGCTGATATTCGGATCATTGGCATAGGCTAAACACGCATTGATGACTTCAGTCATGTTATGCGGTGCCATATTGGTCGCCATACCTACGGCAATACCAGCAACACCATTAATCAACAGGTTAGGAATACGCGTCGGCATGACTTGTGGAATGCGCTCAGAACCGTCGTAGTTGTCTTCCCATTCCACTGTATCTTTTTCAAGATCAGCAAGGAGCTCATGGGTCAGCTTACGCATACGTACTTCGGTATAACGCATTGCCGCTGCACTATCACCATCGACAGAACCGAAGTTACCCTGGCCATCAACCAACTGGTAACGCAAGCTAAAGTCTTGTGCCATACGGACAATCGTTTCATAAACGGCAGAATCACCATGCGGGTGATATTTACCGATCACGTCACCGACTACACGTGCAGATTTTTTATATGCTTTGTTATAGTCATTGCCTAATTCGTGCATTGCGAAAAGCACACGACGATGAACCGGTTTTAAACCATCTCGTACATCTGGCAATGCACGTGACACAATCACGCTCATCGCATAATCGAGATATGAGCTTTTAAGTTCATCCTCAATGGCAATCGGTCTAATTTCCGATACGCTCATGCATACTCCTTATTCTACAGGTCCTGTTTGACCTGTATTTATATGTCGTAAATCCAGCTATAAATTGGTTCAAAAAACGCTGAACCAATATTTAAAATTCAGTCGGACAGTATAGCATAAATCAGGCTAAATTAAGCCGTTTCAGACCCAACTATCCAAAGGATTTTTGGTAGAAATTTTAACCACTTCACAATTTTTAACGCATAAAAAAACCTCTGCACACAGAGGTTCATTCTTAGCTTGAATTATCGCATTTTATGCACGGAAATATCTTGTACTGAATCCACTGTTTCTTTCTTGATCAAGCATACAAAGAAGATTTACCTGCGTACAATCCAGCTGCATCAATAGCTAGGTAATTAAATACTGGACGACAATCCACATCAGCAGCATGCATCAGGGTAACAGATCATCAAAGTTCACAGGAAGACGCCGCTAAACCGGCAAATAAATTAAAATATGAATATTAGTATTACTTTTAAATCTTCTAAAGCTCACTTAATATCTGCCCTATTAAGCACCAAAAGCAACACATCTAATCTTTATTTTCAGTCCAATTTTCTAATCATTATTCAAATTTTCATACTTAATTTTTAAATAATTTAGAACATCCATACAACAACCACGTAGATAATACAAAAGGAAAAATAAGCGCCAATACCATCAGCGCATCGCCTTGGATACCATAAGCACTGTTCTGAAATCGCTGATTATCAAGCTCGATCCAATGCTCTGCTTTCGCAAGTACCTGTGCATCTGAAAGCGTATTCAAATAGATCAAATGGATAAACCCTACAAAACTACAGGCAGCAAAAATAAGCCACAGTCCAGCGATCTGTATTAGGATGATCAAATAAGCCAATACAGCAAGAACAAATAGTATTAGAGTTGAACAAAACAATCGATAAAATCGAGCATTTTCGATTAAAGGCTAATATACAGGCAATATAGAAACTTTCATTATTATTTTATTCATTTTTCATTATAAATAAAAACGCCCCTGAACAGAGCAGTAAGTATTCACTTACTGCTCACGCAAGAGCGTCTTTTTAAACTGTATTCAGGAATTAGATTTTAGATACTAATTCTGGAATAACAGTGTTCAAGTCACCTACTAACCAATAGTCAGCGACTGCATTGATTGGTGCTTCTTCGTCCTTGTTGATCGCAACGATCACTTTAGACTCTTTCATACCTGCCAAATGCTGGATCGCACCAGAGATACCTACAGCGATGTACAGGTCAGGCGCAACGATCTTACCAGTTTGACCAACCTGCATATCGTTAGGAACGAAGCCTGCGTCAACAGCTGCACGAGATGCACCTTGAGCTGCACCCAGTTTGTCTGCAAGTGGATCAAGGATTTTGTGATAGTTCTCACCAGAACCCACACCACGACCACCAGAAACAACGATACGAGCAGCTGTTAATTCTGGACGTTCAGATTTAACGATTTCTTCGTTAATGAACTTAGAAATACCAGCATCACCAGTCGCTGTAGCAGCTTCAACAGCAGCAGAACCACCTTCAGCAGCAACTGGATCGAATGCAGTACCACGAACAGTTGCAACAACAACTGATTCAGAAGATTCTACAGTTGCAATTGCGTTACCTGCATAGATCGGACGCTTGAATGTGTTTGCAGAATCAACAGCAATGATATCTGTGATCATGCTTACGTCTAGTAATGCAGCTGCACGTGGCAGGATGTTTTTACCAGTCGTGGTAGAAGCAGCAAGAATATGGCTATAGCCTTTGCCCAATTCAGCAACCAGTTTCGCTACGTTTTCAGCCAACTGGTTTGCATAAGCAGCATCATCCGCAAGCAATACTTTGCTTACACCAGCAACTTTAGCCGCTTGGTCAGCAACTGCTTGAGCGCCAGAACCAGCAACCAATACAGTGATATCACCACCGATTTTTTGCGCCGCAGCAACAACGTTTAAAGTAGCAGCGTTTAATGCTTTGTTGTCGTGCTCAGCGATAACTAAAATACTCATGATTTTTATCCTTCTGTATTAGATCACTTTCGCTTCGTTTTTCAATTTTTCTACAAGCTCGTCTACAGACTTCACTTGTACGCCAGCTTTACGCTCTGCAGGAGATTCAACTTTTACTGTTTTCAGTTTAGTTGTAGTGGTTACACCGAAATCTGCAGGTGACTTGGTATCCAGCGGTTTTTTACGCGCTTTCATGATGTTTGGAAGAGCAGCATAACGTGGCTCGTTCAAACGTAAGTCAGTGGTAATGATTGCTGGCAAGTTCAATTCAACAGTTTGTAAACCACCGTCGATTTCACGAGTCACTTGTACTTTGTCGCCTTCAACTTTCACTTCAGAAGCAAAAGTACCCTGGCCTGCACCTAGAAGTGCACCAAGCATCTGACCAACCTGGTTAGAGTCGTCATCAATTGCTTGCTTACCAAGAAGGATCAATTGTGGTTGTTCAGCTTCAACAACACCTTTAAGAATTTTCGCTACTTCTAACGCACCTAATTGGCTGTCATCAGCTTCAACCAGGATACCGCGGTCAGCACCAAGAGCCATAGAAGAACGGATTTGTTCTTGAGCTTCTTTAGGACCAATAGAAACAACAACGATTTCTGAAACAGTTCCTTTTTCTTTTAAACGAACCGCTTCTTCCACTGCGATTTCACAGAATGGGTTAATTGACATTTTAACGTTTGTTAAGTCAACACCACTGTTGTCCGGCTTAACGCGAACCTTAACGTTGGCATCAACCACACGTTTTACAGCAACAAGAGCCTTCATGTAATCCTCGGCTGTTTTAGCAAATGTAAATATTTAGAAAAGTTATAATAACTCTTCACTTAAATTTTTTTAGGTGCCCTATCTTGCAATGCGTTCGGCATTTCGGTCAAGTCACAATTCACCAATAGGGTGTAAAAATGCGTAATTTTCCTTGAACGTCGCGTTCACATTTCAAGATTTGACATTTATACAGAAAAAATTCTCATCATTTTATTTAAAATTTAACTATTGATTTTTAGTATCTTTTTATTTGATTATGCACATCAAAAGATTTGATCTATTTTATAAAATTTAATTTCATTTCTTGTCACTATTATTATAAAGAATACAAATTACTCCTATCTAAATCTGTCATTTCTGACATATGGTGATGGGTTCGATTCATTCTTCCAGATTTGGTCAAAATTCCCTCTTACTTATAAATAGATCAATGAAATAGCAGAAAATAATTTTTATAAGGAAATATATTAAAAAAGCACGCTGTGATCACGTGCTTTTAAATTTTTAAAACGAATGTATGACTTATTTGATGAACATTGGTGAATTTTATAGCTCATTAATTAATGATTAGCCATGAAGCAGCGAGTGCCAATAAACCACCTGAAGTCCCATCAATCCACTTTTGCTTACGTTCATCAATCTGAGCCGAACGGGTAAGTCGAGCAAATAAAAGGCTTAAAGCACAATACACCACAAAGATCATGGCAATAAAGATAAAAGACAGAATCAAACCCTGGCTCACCGTATTCCCACTTTTATCTATAAACTGCGGCAGGATTGCAAAGTAAATCAGCATGCCTTTCGGATTCAGTAACGCAGTAATGAAGCCTTTTTGTACCGGATTGCTGGATGATTTCTTTTCAATGATCAACGTATTTTTGCTGAATACCGATTTCACCAGACTAAATGCCAGAAATAACAGATAAGCAATTCCTAACCAGCGAATGGTTTCAAACAGCACTGGAAAAGACACAATAATTGCTGCAATTCCTAACGCCACCAGAATCGAATGCACCAGATAACCGCAACATACCCCAATAGTCGCCATCATGCCTGCTTTTGCATCTTTACCCATCACTTGAGACAGGATAAATAGCATATCTGGTCCCGGTGTAAAAATAAGGGGAAGCACAGTCAGTGCAAAAAGTGCAAATACAGACATTTCCTTGTTCCTCTGTACATGTCGGAAAGTGAAATTAGTATCTGCGATTTTTTACAAAATAGGCTTTCAATTTATTTTATAATATGCATTATTTTTAGAATATTATTCTATTTTATGAAGATATCTTCCAAGTCTATTCGAGTAAAACTCGATCGTATTGACAAAAATATCATTCAACACTTACAAGCCAATGGCCGGATTCAGAATAACGATCTGGCACGTGAAATTGGCCTTTCGCCTTCTTCGTGTTTGCGTCGGGTAAAACTGCTTGAAGATGCGGGGGTAATCCAGAGCTATACCACGATCGTGGACCAGCAGAAGATTGGTTTCCAGCTGATTTTATTTTCTCGTATCTGGCTAGTGGGTCAGGATGCTGAAACGATTGACACCTTTATTGAAGCCATGAAGGAACTGCCCCAAGTGATGGAGTGCTATATCATTTTGGGTGAATGTGATGCGATGCTCAAAGTAGTGGTGCCCGATCTGGAAAGTTATCGTAAATTCCAGTCTACGCATTTAACTAAAAAGAATGGGATTACCAGTGTCAAAACCGATTTACCGAGTCAGATTATCAAGCAGAGTTTTCAACTACCTTTAGATGATCTTTAATATTGGCCAAATAAAAAGGACGATTGATATCGTCCTTTTTTACTGAAGATCAGTTTTAAACACGACTGTCCAGAAAGTCACGGTGCACATGACTGAGGTCAATCAGTTCATAAGATTTTAAATCAAAGATCTTCCAGATTTCGATGGCATCTTCTTTTAAGTCCACTGCCTGGGTCGCACGAGTAGTCGCTTGCCATTGCAAGTCTGAAATCCAGATATAGTATTCATGGCTATCAGGATTATAGGCTTGAACCTTACCATCTGTATTAATTCCCTGCACATGAGCACCTTCAGGTAACGATGCTTCAATATTTGGCAGACTGATTTCCACAAAATGTTTGATCTGGCGCAGACCATAACCTGCAAAAATTTCTTTTTGTGCTTCGCTTAACCGATCATATTTTTGTTGTATATCTACAATAATTTCTGTGCCCATATACTTCCAGTCCTGTCAGGCTGAATTCTTTTCAGCCATACCCTGTTTTTCAGCTTAAATTCTGTTCTTTTGTTATACCTGAATTTTAGCTTTTCGCGAATAAGACCATAGTGAAATAATCTGCATGGTCATTCTATTTCTCTCAGCATAAATATTCTTTATGAAATTTTTATGCCAACTTATATTTTTAATAATGATTATTTAAGATTTTCAGGTTTATGTTGTGCCCGTGGATGCGCCTGATCATAAATCTGCGCCAGATGATCAAAATCGACATGCGTATAAATTTGGGTTGTAGTCAGATTACTATGTCCCAGCATTTCCTGCACGGCTCGTAAGTCCCGGCTATTGGATAACATGTGACTCGCAAAACAATGTCTTAACAAATGCGGATGCAGATCCACATTGACGTCTGCACGCTGCGCCTGAAGCTTGACCCGATTTTCAATCTGCCTTGCCCCTAGCGGATTACCCTTCTGAGTGATAAAGACATGTGCTTCTGGCACAAAATCACCATGCCATAGAGGATAAATCTGTAACCACGCCATGACACTGTCTTTGGCTTTGGAACCAAATGGCACAATACGGGTTTTATTCCCCTTACCCGTAATGCGAAGCAGCTGACGGTTGAAGTCAATATCTTTAATTCTGAGGCCTTGTATTTCAGCCAGACGTAGCCCACTGGAATAAAGCAGTTCCAGAATTGTCTTATCGCGTTTCCACATCTGCTGCTGCACCTCACCTTCAGGTTCAGGCTGATCCAGAATCTGATGAATGGTTTCAATATCAACCATACCGGGCAAAGGTCTGGATTGTCTTTTCAGCTGAAAATCATCTGCCGGATTAAAACTGACATGCTGTGCCTGTTCAGCCCATTTCATAAACTGGCGAATTGCTGAAAGTAGCCGCTGCAGACTGCTGGAACTTAGGCCCTGTTGTTCAACTTTTTCCGCCATAAACTGGCGTAAATCTGTTGATTCAATATCTCCGAGTGCTAAAGCATGACGCTGACAAAAATTCAGAAAGTCGGAAACATCACGCTCATAGGCCTGCAAAGTATGTTTGGACTGGTTCTGGATTTCACGTTCTTTGAGCCATATGGATAACAATTGCTGTGGATCAAGCTGCATTCTATCCTCCTTGGCTGTTTGAACCTGACAAACATCAGTCTATCAAATAATACAAAAATAATTTATTCGGCCTATATAAAAAAGCCCTGACTCTTCAGGGCTTTTTAAATTAAGCTTGGAAATAACGTAAGTCTAAGCGACCTTCATAAACAGTTGCGGTTGGACCAGTCATCCAGACTACATCCCCCTCGACCCATTCAATCTGCAACTTGCCGCCCGCCAGTTCAATTTCGACATTGTTGGCAAGTAGACCACGGCGCATACCAGATACTGCGGCTGCGCAAGCACCCGTACCGCATGCCAGTGTTTCACCTACACCACGCTCATATACGCGTAAACGCGCATGCTTTTCATCAATGATCTGCATAAAGCCTGCATTGACGCGTGCCGGGAAACGCGCATGCGATTCTACTTGTGGACCAATACGGGCTACATCTGCATTAATCACATCCGGTACGACCGTTACCGCATGAGGATTACCCATGTTCACTACATCAATCGTCAGTTTTTCACCCTCTGCCAGATCGATGTCATACAGATTATCCGGTTCATCGGCCAGGAATGGAATTTCTTGAGGCAAGAATTTTGGATAGCCCATATTGACGCGCACCCAACCATTGGCGCCCAATTCAGGTTCCACAATGCCAGATTTGGTCTGTACTTTGATTTTAGTTTTCGTCGTCAGCTGACGCTCATGCACAAAACGGGCAAAACAGCGCACGCCATTGCCGCATTGTTCTACTTCAGAACCATCGGCATTGAAAATACGGTATTTAAAATCAGCACTCGCTACATCAGGTGGTTCTACAATCAGTAACTGATCAAATCCAATGCCAAAATTGCGATTTGCCAGACGCTGAATAGTCAGGGTATCCAGATAAGCACGCTGGCTGATCAGGTCAACCACCATAAAGTCATTGCCCAGACCATGCATCTTGGTAAATTCAAGTAACATTATTCTGTCTCCTTAAGGCAATAAACGCTCACGTTCCCACAATGATTCAATCGTTTCGCGTTCGCGAATCAGATGTCCTTGATCACCATCAACCATCACTTCAGCAGCACGGCCACGGCTATTGTAATTCGAGCTCATCACAAAACCATAAGCACCAGCACCGAGTACTGCCAGGACATCATTTTCCTTGATCGCAAGCTCACGCTCTTTACCGAGGAAATCGCCAGTTTCACAGATTGCACCCACCACATCCCATTCTTTCGTCTCGACATCATTACGCGGTGTCACAGACTGAATGTCCATCCATGCTTCGTATAAAGCTGGGCGAATCAGGTCATTCATTGCCGCATCAATAATTGCAAAATTACGGTGATTGGTCGGTTTGAGCAGATCCACTTTGGTCAGTAGCACGCCTGCATTGGCAGAAATACTACGGCCCGGTTCCATATAGACTTTCAGGCCCAGCTTTTCTAAAGCCGGACGCAACGCATTGGCATATTCTTGAACAGATGGCGGTGTCTCATCTTTATAAGTCACTCCTAAACCACCACCGATATCGATGTGTTTAAGGTTGATCCCCATCTCTTTTAACTGGTCGATCATCACGATGACACGATCCAGCGCATCTACAAAAGGTTGGGTTTCAGTCAGCTGTGAACCGATATGGCAGTCAATTCCGACGACATTCAAGTTGGCTAAAGATGCTGCATACTGATAAGTTTTAAATACGCTATCCGATGGAATGCCGAATTTATTTTCTTTCAGACCCGTTGAAATGTAGGGATGAGTTTTCGCATCCACATCTGGATTCACACGCAGTGAGATCGGCGCTTTTACACCCAATTCTGCTGCAACTTTCTGAATACGATCCAGTTCGGCATAAGATTCTACGTTAAAGCAGGCAATACCAACTTCTAGCGCTTTCTTGATATCCGCTTCTGATTTACCTAAACCCGAAAATACGATTTTAGAAGGTTCACCACCCGCTTTCAGTACACGTGCCAGCTCTCCGCCCGTGACGATATCAAAACCTGCCCCTTGTTTTGCCAATACATTCAATACCGCAAGATTGGAGTTTGACTTCACGGCAAAACAGATTTGGTGATCAATAAAGTCAAATGCACGATCCATGTCCAGATAATGCTTTTCAAAAGTCGCTTTTGAATAAACATAGAGTGGTGTGCCAAATTGCTCTGCCAGCTGTTGCAGTGAACATTGCTCGGCATGCAATACCCCATTAATACGGGTGAAACTCATGAAGGTATCCTTTCTTTGAAAGCGTTAAGGTGTAATGGTTGAATCTGATGTTTCGGGCGCAGCAAACTGTTGTTGCACAGGGGCATCTCGTTCTTCATCGGAAGTTTTAGACTCAGCTTCGGTATTTTTATAGAGCAGATACTTGGCACGCTTGTCGTAATCCGGATCATTTGGCAAGTGCAAGGCACCTGACTGACCACAACCTGCAAGAGCAAGACCTGCTGCTAAGATACTGATGTAGCAAATGACTTGGCGCATCTGACCACCTAATTGAATAGTTTCGATGAAGTATAACGCGATCATTCGCCATGACCAAAGCGTTAAACGCTAGAGAGTATCTTTAGACAAAAAAAAACGCCAGCAGATCGCTGACGTTTTTATTGATATGGATTATTTATGTTTCTGTTTATAGAAGCCTAAATAGCCCAAAATCAGTAGAACAAACCAAATCGGACTGACCATCAAGGCACGGCGAGTATCATCTTCTAATGCCAGCACACCAATCATGCCGACAAAGAAAATAATCACGATCCAGCAAGTCACCAAGCCACCTGGTAGCTTGAATACTGATTTGGCATGTAGCTCTGGACGGGTACGGTAATAAATCATGTAACTCCAGATAATCATCAGCCATACACAGATAAACAGGATGGTTGATAATGTTGTCGCCAATGTAAAGGCTTCAACAGTATTCGGTACAAAATACTGTAATGCCGCGCCTAATAATAAGCAGACTGCAGAGAAATACAGGGCATTGGCAGGTACAGCACGAGGGTTCAAACGACCGAAAGCTTTCGGTGCCTGTTCTTCACGCGACAGACCGAATAGCATACGGCTGGTCGAAAACACACCGCTGTTCATCGAAGACATTACGGATGACAGCACCACCAGATTCATGATGATCGCAGCAGCTGCAATACCGGCTTGGCTAAACAGATTCACAAATGGAGAAACACTTGGATTAATCTGATCCCATGGCGTCACAGACATTACAATGACTAGAGCAAGTACATAGAAAATAATGATACGGATCGGAATCGAGTTCACCGCTTTTGGCAGGTTACGCTCCGGGTCTTTGGTTTCCGCAGCCGTGGTGCCTACAAGCTCAACACCCACAAAGGCGAAAATTGCAATCTGGAAACCAGCCAAGAAACCCATAGCACCCGTCGGGAACAAACCACCATGATCCCAAATGTGCGCAAAGGATGCAACCGTACCGGCATCATTGGTAAAGCCGGTGAAAATCATCCACAGACCAACCGCAATCAGTACTACAATCGCAATAATTTTGATCAGGGCGAACCAGAATTCCATTTCACCAAAGAGCTTCACGGTGGCCAGATTCAGCCCCATGATAAAGACAATAGAGGCGATACTGATTAATACCCCTTCGCCCGGGGTAAATGGGAGACCATTATTAAAAAACTGTAAATAATAAATAATCGCAGACAGGTCGGCAATTCCGATCGTAATCCAGCATAACCAGTAGGTCCAGCCGACAAAATAGCCCGCCCATGGTCCGATCAGATCCGTAGAGAAGTCGATAAATGACTTATATTGTAAATTTGACAGTAATAACTCGCCCAATGCACGCATCACGAGAAATACCATGAAACCGATGATCATATAGATCACCAGAATCGAAGGCCCTGCCAGACTAATGGTTTTACCTGAGCCCATAAACAGGCCGGTACCAATAGCACCTCCAATCGCAATCAGCTGCAGGTGTCGATTGGATAAACTACGCTGCAGCTCGCCGTTTTCGGACGGCGAACCAGTATGATGACCTGACATTATTTTTCAACTTCGATGTCTAATCGCGACAAATTAACGCAAAAAAGGGGGAATACAAAAAGAAAATTCGCATCATTTGTATTTTCCACTTAATCTTAAAAGTTAATTTATTTTTCTTATATAACGAATAGGTTCTCTTTAGTCGTAGAAGCTCCGGATAAATTTCCTGCATATTTGTTGTAAAAGTTCCGAAACTGTGTAAAAAATA
Organism: Acinetobacter sp. SM1B; assembly: GCF_003289665.1. Taxonomy (NCBI): domain Bacteria; kingdom Pseudomonadati; phylum Pseudomonadota; class Gammaproteobacteria; order Moraxellales; family Moraxellaceae; genus Acinetobacter; species Acinetobacter sp. SM1B. The sequence goes on along the minus strand of NZ_QMBM01000001.1, from coordinate 898,553 downwards.
AACCTATAAAAATGTCGTGAATAGTGCTGAGGATGAGCACGTCTGGCATGTCATTTGCTTGATTAAAATTAAGTGAACTTTAAACTGATACTCAGGACGAATAAGAAGAACTTTATGCAAAATTTACAAAGCATCATGGAAACCCTCAGTGGTTGGGTCTGGGGTCCATATATGCTGGTACTGATTGTCGGTACTGGTGTATTCCTTACTTTCCGATTACTTTTCTGGCAATTCCGTATGTTGCCACTGGCCTTTAAACAGGTTTTTGGCAAACACCCTTCCCACGAAGGCGATATTTCCCAGTTTAGCTCACTCATGACCGCCCTTTCTGCCACCATTGGTACCGGTAATATTGCAGGCGTGGCAACTGCCTGTGTCTTGGGTGGCCCAGGTGCAGTTTTCTGGATGTGGATGACTGCCCTGTTCGGTATGGCGACCAAATATGGCGAAGGCGTTCTGGCGGTAAAATACCGGGTAAAAAATGAGAAAGGTGAAATGTCGGGCGGTCCGATGTATTACATCGAACGCGGCCTGAAATGGAAATGGCTAGCCTTAATTTTCGCATTTTTTGGTGCTGTTGCCTCTTTCGGGATCGGCAGCTCGGTACAGTCTAATACGGTAGCACTGGCCGTTGAAAATGGTTTTGGTCTGGAAACCTGGATTACAGGCGTGATCATCACAGCCTTTTCTGCACTGGTGATTCTAGGCGGGATTAAATCCATTGCCAGAGCTTCTTCCTTTATTGTACCGATCATGGCGATTGGTTATGTCGCGGGCGGTCTGATCATTATTTTTAACAATCTGGAGCTGGTTGGTCCTGCCCTGAAAATGATCTTTACCTATGCATTCACCGGTGAAGCAGCAGTTGGTGGCGCTATTGGTGCAGCGATTCGCTACGGTGTAGCACGTGGTGTATTCTCGAATGAAGCCGGTATGGGTTCAGCACCGATTGCCGCCGCTGCAGCAAAAACGGATCACCCGGCTCGTCAGGGCCTGGTATCGATGACAGGTACTTTTATTGATACCATTATTGTCTGTTCGATTACCGGTATTGTGCTGGTGATGGGCTTTATCATGGCGGGCAATGATTTTGGTGGTCAAACTGGTGCGGTACTGACCATCGGTGTATTCGACAAACTGTTACCAGGCGTTGGTGGTTGGGTCGTGACTTTCGGCATTATCTTCTTTGCCTACTCCACTATTCTGGGCTGGAGCTACTACGGCGAAAAATGTGCGACTTATCTCTTAGGTGAAAAGTTTTTTTTGCCTTACCGCATTATTTACATTGCGACCGTATTCATTGGCTGTATAGCTACACTGGATCTGGTCTGGCTGTTTGCCGATACTTTCAACGGTCTGATGGCGATTCCAAACTTGATCGGCTTGTTATTGCTTTCAGGTGTGATTGCCAAAGAATCGAAAGACTTTATTGCCCGACGCAAGTCTGGTGAGCTTTATTAATATAATCCAAAGCCCTAAAGAAAAAAGCCACTGTAAAAGTGGCTTTTTTTTACGGTCCCAGTGTTCTAAACGAAATCAGTTCAGACGACCTGAAAATTCATCGTCATCATGATTTTGATTAAGATTCAGAAATTCCTCACGATCTGCTTCAATCTCAAGCGCAGTTTCCAAAGATAAGACAAAAAATAGTACGCCAGGAATTTTCATTTCCCCTTCGCTATCTTCCAGATGGTCACTCAGCATTTGATAGATTGGGTTGGCTTCATCAAATGGCACATCGATATAAAGATCACCTGAATAGCTTTCAATCACACCGGGTTGTTCAATCCCCATACATGGTGCAAAAGCAATTTGGCGTTGCTCCAGCCACTCCATCAGATTCTGGCGCAGGTGATAGGAGTCAGCATCTGCATTTTCATGTTCATAATTTTCAAAATGTACAAATAATACATCACGGTCTTTTTCACGTGCGATTGCATCAATATGTTGCATATGTTGTGGCATGTTTGGTTTCCTGTTCCCGTGATGATTAAGGTCATTATAGGGTGTATTTGATGCTTATGTAGAGAAGCAGATGCAGATACGTCACACGCTGACGTAAAACAGCGAATTTTTCAGGGGAAGATCTTGGTTTTCAGTGGCATTCACCGCTATGCTGTAGCCCTATTCCCAATCTTGTTTTTCGGAAACTATGGCTAAAGCAAAAAGTGTCTATCGTTGTGAGCAATGTGGTGCAGACCATCCTAAATGGTCTGGTCAGTGCGCTGAATGTGGTGAGTGGAACAGCTTGCTGGAAGTCAACATTGCACCTGCGGTGACTCATCGTGCCCAGCCTAAAATTGGCGGCTATGCTGGTCAGGCCGCTGCGATTACCACGCTTAATAAAGTTTCCGTTTCACATGAAAGTCGCATGCCGACCGGAATTGGAGAATTCGACCGGGTTCTGGGTGGTGGTCTGGTGACAGGTTCCGTTGTACTGATTGGTGGTGATCCGGGGATTGGTAAATCGACTATTCTGCTACAAACTGCCACACATATGGCCGCGGGTAACAGTTCCGCACTCTATGTGACAGGTGAAGAATCTTTATCTCAAGTGGCATTACGCGCTCAGCGTTTAGACTTGCCAACTGAACATCTTAAAGTCATGGCAGAAACCTGTGTAGAACGCATTTGCGAAGTGCTGGCACAGGAACGACCAGCAGTTGCAATCCTCGACTCGATTCAAACACTTTATACCGAAACCTTGCAGTCTGCACCGGGTGGCGTATCACAGATTCGTGAATCAGCAGCGCTCCTGACCCGTTTTGCCAAAAATAGCGGAACTGCCCTGTTTATTGTCGGTCACGTCACCAAAGAAGGTGCACTCGCAGGTCCGCGTGTGCTGGAACATATGGTGGACTGTGTTCTATATTTTGAAGGTCAGTCGGATTCGCGTTATCGAATGATCCGTGCAGTAAAAAACCGATTTGGTGCGGTGAATGAGCTGGGGGTATTCGGCATGACCGATAAAGGTCTGCGTGAAGTCTCCAACCCGTCTGCCATTTTTCTGAGTCGTTATGATGAAGCCATACCCGGTTCAATTGTGATGATCAGCCGCGAAGGTACACGTCCATTGCTGGTTGAAGTTCAGGCACTGGTCGATGATGCGCATGGTCAACCACGTCGTGTAGCATTAGGTCTGGAACAAAACCGTCTGAATATGCTGTTAGCCGTAATGCATCGTCATGGCGGCGTACAAACCTCTGGTCAGGATGTCTATGTCAATATTGTCGGTGGTTTAAAGATTACCGAAACGGGTTCTGATCTGGCCGTTCTACTTGCCTGTGCATCGAGTATCCGTGGTAAAGCTCTGCCGCAGCAACTGGCTGTGTTTGGTGAAGTTGGTCTATCAGGAGAAATCCGTCCGGTACCCAATGGTCAGGAACGTCTCAAAGAAGCCATCAAGCATGGTTTTAAATATATTATCCTGCCGCGTGCCAATGCCCCGCAGAAAGAAATTCCGGGCGTACGCTTTATTGCGGTTGCCCGTCTGCATGAAGCCCTCAGTGAAGCCATGACTTTAAGTGATGAACTGTAGGATTCAATTTGTAGCACTCAGTTTGGAATTTCGGTAAAAAAATACAGTTTTTTGATTGAAATTCCATGTAAAGCCTATATAAATAGAGTGTTCAAATATATTTTTTACATAGGAAAACTGAATGGAAGTTCGACAGCGCGGTTTGATCGCGGGTTTCTTGACTGCAGCATTACTGATTGCGCCTCTAGCTGCTGAAGCAAAACGTGCCGGTGGTGGTAAAAGCCATGGTATGCAACGTTCTGCTGCGCCGACTCAGACTTATCAGCAACCCCGTCAGGCAGCTCCTGCACAACAGGCTCCGACTGCAGGTGCAGTAACTCAGCAAAAATCTGGCCCTGGTGTGGGTGGTATGGTTGCTGCGGGTGTAGCGGGTGCTGCAATTGGTGCCGTCGCAGCGAATGCTTTGGCAGATGACAACGCGGCATCTCAAGCACAAGTTGAAGCTGTTCAAGAAGAAGAACAAGGTGGTATCCCAGGCTGGATCTGGATCTTACTTGCTGCAGCTGTTGCCTTCTTCATTTTCCGTAAAATGGGCGCAAAAAAAAAAGTAACTTCTAGCAATCCATTCGCTCCAAACAGTGGTGCTGGTTCGTCAGCACCATTTGGTCAAGCACCTGCTGCACCTCGCGGTGGTGATAGTACCAATATCTTTGGTCAGAATGTCGGTGGTCAAACACCTGGCAATAATGCCCCATTTGGTTCTGCTCCGGTAAATAACGCGCCGTTTGGTACTGCTTATACTCAAAGCGGTAGTCAGCTGCCTGATGGTACTGAACCTGCTGCCTTCTTGCGTGTTGCGCGTCAGCGTTTTAACCATATTCAGTCTATGAATACGGCGAGCAACATTTCAGAAATTCAGCGTTATCTGACCCCTGACCTGTATCAGTCTATGTATAACGACATTATGGCGAATCAGGATCAGGATGTTGCTGAGTTCTCTAACCTGAATGCCATGGTTGTAGATTCATCAAATGAAAATGGTCAATACGTAGTGAGCGTACGCTTTACCGGTACAGTAAGTGAAGACCTGAACAGTCTGCCACAGCCATTTGCTGAAGTTTGGCACTTTGTAAAACCTGCAGGTTCTAACCAGGACTGGCAGGTTGCGGGTATCCAGCAAGAAAGCTAAGACTTAAGTATTTTTAATAAAACAGCGGCCTTCGAGCCGCTGTTTTATTTTCAGTATTGGGTTCCCATGCTGTGCTTCAAAATCTTTTATTCCCCTATTTATTACTGCTTAAACTTACACTTCATTTTAATTATTTAAAAGATCTTTAAAAATAGTTATTTAAAATATAAACAATAATTGTTATCATTCGCATCAATGAAATTCCCACAAATAAATAGACAGTATTTTCAATGACCAGCAGTCCTCATATGGATCTTACAGCTACTGAAAAATTAGCTGTCCCCAATCCAGTCATCCGATCTAAAAAGAAAGTGCAGCCCAAACTCACGGCTTATCGCTTTATGATTTTCTACCGTTTCATACTTGCTGCTTTAGGCGGATATGCTTTAGCCACTTTTGCAGCCATGGTCATTGCTCAGTACTTCAGTGATTATCAAAGTAGTGCTGCCATATCCGCCACTATGATCGCTTTTCTTTTACAGACAGGGGCTTTCATCTGGGTATTTATGGTCAATAAAACCCTAAAAGCGACGCTAGGCATTTTGGTTCCAGCTGGGTTGTTCTATATCGCTTACCAGTTTTTAGGGAAATAAGATGAGACCAGATGCAAAACCGGAAGGTCCACGCCAGTCAATGTCATGGTTGCATACTTGGGCCAGTTTAATCTTGGGCTGGCTGCTTTATGCGATTTTTCTGACAGGTACATTAAGTTTTTTCCAGAATGAAATTACTATCTGGATGAAACCAGAGTTGCACCAGTCTGTTCCGCAAGCCACCCAGATTGAACAGACCCGAGTGGCACTCGCCTATTTACAGAAAAATCATCCTGATGCGGGTAGCTGGGCCATTCAGCTGCCGCATGCTCGTCAGAACTATACCACGCTCAATATCCGTGGCGCTGGTGAAGATCCTCGTGCACGCCGCGGCGGCACACGAATTACTTTGGACAGTGCAACCGGTGAAGTACTAGAAGCACGCGAAACCCGTGGTGGTAGTTTCCTGTACCGTTTTCATTTTGATTTATATGGCATGCCACGTATGTGGGCACGCTGGATTGTCGGGATTGCGACTTTACTGATGATGGTAGGGATTATCAGCGGGATTATTACCCATAAGAAAATCTTTAAGGATTTCTTTACCTTCCGCCCAGGTAAAGGACAACGTTCATGGCTAGATGCACACAATGCAACCGCGGTATTTGCACTTCCCTTCCATATTATGATTACATTCAGTGGCTTATTGCTGCTGTTATTTACCATCATGCCTTGGGGAGTAAACCAGATTTATGAAAATCGTGGTGCTTTCCTCCAAGATCAGCGTAAAACTTTAATTCAGGATAATGGTCAGGAAGCTGAATCTCGTGCAGGTCGTAGCGAACGTGGCGGCGAAGTGGCTGGTCGTGGTGAAGGCCGTACTGAAGCTGAAGAACGTCGTCCTCATGGGGCTGGTGAAGCACGTGGCGAACGAGGTGAAATGGCAGGTCGTGGTGAAACACGTCGATCTCGTGACGAAAACCCCTCTGCCCGTCCAGCGCCTTTAACCGATCTGGCACCGGTTTTGGCAGCTGCGGAAAAAGAATGGAATAACAATCCGATTGGTACCATCACCATTATTCGGCCAAATACCAGCAAAGCTGAAATCGAATTACGTGCTCTGAATGGTGTTAGTGTTGCCTATCGTAGTGTGTACCCAAGTCTGGAATTCAACGGCGTAACCGGTGCGCTCAAACCGGATCAAACCGAACTAAAAACACCTTCAGTCTCGAATGGCATCTATAACGTGCTGACTTCACTGCATGAAGCACGCGGTGTGGATCTCGTCCTGCGCTGGTTACTGTTCCTGTCCGGTATTGTCGGCACACTAATGATCGCTACTGGTCTGATTCTATGGTGTGTAAAACGCGCACCGCAACAGCAGAAACAGGGCTATAAATCTTTTGGTTATCGTACGGTGGAAGTGACCAATATCGCAGCAATTATTGGTCTGCCCATTACCTGTGCTGCTTACTTCTATGCCAATCGTTTTATTCCGGTGGAACTGGAAATGCGTGCCAACTGGGAAATCCGTACCTTTTTTATAGTATGGGTGCTGACTTTCTTCTATGCCATGATCCGAACTCATCGTCAGGCCTGGTTGGAGCTGTTAGCACTGGCAACTGCTTTATTTGCCCTGCTTCCGGTCATAAATGTCCTGACTGGTGGTCAGCCAATCTGGAATACTATAGCGAATGGTCAATGGGTCATTGCGAGCTTTGATCTGGCTATGTGGCTACTAGCTGTTGTGTTCTGGCTTGCCTTTAAGAAAGTGAAAAATCACCAAGGTCTGCCTGCTAAAAAAGCCAAGACTACAGCTGTGGAGACTGAAGTATGATGTTCTTCTTATTCATCTGGTCTGTATCTGCACTGGGCTTTATTGCCCTGGCTGCTTCAATGTCTAAACATCAAAAACAGATATTTGGCAAAGAACTGGATGCTGGCAAAACCCGACTAGCCACACTTGCTGGCTGGGGACTGCTGATCATTGCGCTAATTTTTTGCCTGTTTAGCGGTACGATCAGCAATATGGTCAGCTATTGGCTAGGTAGTCTGACTTTTGCAGCATTAGCAGTTGGTCTGAGCCTGACTTACTTTGAATCAAAAATTAAAATAATCAGTATTGGCTTTGTGCTCATTGCATTCATTTCTGGACTAATTTGCGTATTTTAAGCTCAATTTAATTTCTTTTATAAAAAAGCCAGTCTTCGGATTGGCTTTTTTATTTTGAACCTTTTAATCTACATGCAAAGATTTTTGAGATTTTGACATGACCGAGCGTGTTTCTCCCCCTGCCACTCTGGCAAACCGCGCACTGGCAGGCAATGCCGAAGCACAATTTGAACTTGCCGAACTATATATGCACAGCGAGCATGAAGATGACATTATCCTGGCTGAAGAATGGGCACTAAAAGCAGCGAACGGCGGTCTGGTTGAAGCCATGTACTGGCTCGGTGAAGGTTATACGGTTTATGCCAAAGAAATTGCGGAGGAAGACCTGGAAGATTCTAAAGCTCACTTTGAGTTAGCTTATTACTGGTTGAGCAAAGCCAATTTCGAAAAACACCCAGCGGCGACTTTAGAACTGGCAGGTTTTTATCGTCGTGGTGATGTGGTTGAAAAAGATGTCGAAAAATCTATTGCGCTGGTAAAACAGGCCGCTGAATGGGGTGAAGTTCAGGCCATGCGTGACCTTGCCTTTATCTATGCCAATGGTTTGGGTGTGGTAGCAGATGACATACAGGCAAATTACTGGACACAAAAAGCAGACGAAGCTGAGCAGGAAATAGAATAAAGAAAAAGCCCATCGGATGATGGGCTTTTTTATGAGAATTGAATCTGATTTAAGCTTTTAAAAGAATATTTATTTTTCAAAATATTTTGCAAATTTTCTTATTAGTCAGATATTAAACAATTTCGGATTGGAACCAAATTAATTTCCAAGTACAATACCCCGCTAGTCGAGGGATGCTGCGACGTTTTACAGGTACGAAATGTAAAAGCGCCAGGCTCGACGATCGGTCCATCTTTTTCTAGACAGACCAACAACGGCATCCGCGAACTGAATGATCAATTATTGTTTTTTATAAGGAGATCGTGATGAACGCGGTTAATGCTTCATTTACAGATTATAAAGTTGCCGATATTTCACTGGCTGACTACGGCCGTAAAGAAATCAAACTTGCAGAAGCTGAAATGCCAGCCCTAATGGGTCTGCGTAAGCGTTACTCTGCTGCTAAACCACTTGCTGGCGCTAAAATTTTGGGTTGTATCCACATGACAATCCAAACAGCTGTTCTTATCGAAACTTTGGTAGAACTGGGTGCTGAAGTTCGTTGGACATCTTGTAACATCTTCTCAACTCAAGACCACGCTGCTGCTGCCATTGCTGCGTCTGGTGTTCCAGTATTTGCCTGGAAAGGCGAAACTGAAGAAGAATACATGTGGTGTCTTGAACAACAAATCAATGTAAACGGCACACCTTGGGATGCCAATATGATTCTGGATGATGGCGGTGACTTAACTGCACTTGTTCATGAAAAATATCCAGAAGTGTTAGCGAAAATCCACGGTATTACTGAAGAAACCACAACAGGTGTGCAACGTCTGCTTGAAATGTGGAAAGACGGTTCACTTAAAGTGCCTGCAATCAACGTAAATGATTCAGTAACTAAATCTAAGAACGACAATAAATACGGTTGCCGTCACTCGCTAAATGATGCGATTAAACGTGCAACAGATATGCTGTTATCTGGTCGTCGTGCACTGGTCATTGGTTACGGTGACGTAGGTAAAGGTTCTGCACAATCGCTTCGTCAAGAAGGCATGATCGTACGTGTTTCTGAAATTGATCCAATCTGTGCAATGCAAGCATGTATGGACGGTTACGAAGTTGTATCTCCATACAAAAATGGCGTGCAAACAGGCAAGAAAGAAGACGTAAATGCTGACCTTCTTTTAAACACTGACTTGATCGTAACAACGACGGGTAACTACCACGTATGTGATGCTGCAATGCTTGATACATTAAAAGCAGGTGCTGTGGTATGTAACATCGGTCACTTTGACACTGAAATCGATACCAACTACTTACGTGGTTACAAGTGGGTTGAAGTGAAACCTCAAGTACACCAAGTATATCGTTCAGAAAACGAAAATGATTACCTGATCCTTCTTTCTGAAGGTCGTCTGGTGAACCTTGGTAATGCAACAGGTCACCCATCACGTGTAATGGACGGTTCTTTTGCTAACCAAGTATTGGGTCAAATGCATTTATTCGCTGAGAAATTTGCTGATCTACCTGAAGAGCAAAAACAAGCAGCGATTCGCGTTGAACTTCTTCCTAAGAAATTAGATGAAGAAGTTGCGGCAGCCATGGTTGCAGGCTTTGGTGGTGTGTTAACGCAGTTAACGCAAGAACAAGCGGATTACCTTGGTGTAGCTGTTGAAGGTCCGTTTAAGTCTGACGCTTATAAATATTAATTGATTAATCCCTCTCCCTAACCCTCTCCTGAGCTTGCTTCAAGCACTGCTTTGAAGCTCAGCGCAAGAGAGGGAATATTCATTACAATGTGAATATTTTACGAGGGTAAGTCCTCTCCTGAGCGAGTTTTAAGCACTGCTTTTAAACTGAGCGCAAGAGAGGATTCAGGAGAGGTGAAAAATATTAATAAGTATTTATAAAAAGGATTTAAACATGTCTAAACAGATTCCTATTTCTTTTGAGTTCTTCCCAACCAAAACTGATGCTGGTGCGGAAAAACTTAAAGTAGTTCATCAAGAACTACAATTGTTAAACCCAGAATTTTTCTCTGTGACTTATGGCGCGGGTGGTTCAACACGCGAACGTACTTTATCTACAATCAATGACTTTAATGGTAAAGGGACGCCAGTTGCCCCTCACCTTTCATGTATTGGTGATAGCAAAGAACGTATCGCAGAATTATTGGATTTATATAAATCTCAGGGTATCAACCGTATTGTGGCACTGCGTGGTGATTTACCATCAGGTCAAGTCGGTTTAGGTGAATTACCATACGCGCAAGATTTGGTTCGTTTTATCCGTGAACATTCAGGTGATCATTTCCATATTGAAGTGGCAGCCTACCCTGAAATGCATCCACAAGCAGATAACTTTGACGCTGATATCAAACGTTTCTGCGAAAAAGCCCATGCTGGTGCCAATACTGCACTTACACAGTTCTTCTTTAATCCAGATGCGTACTTCTACTTTGTAGAACGTATCCAAAAAGAAGGTGTGAATATTCCTGTCGCACCGGGCATTATGCCAATTACCAATGCCAGCAATTTAATCCGCTTTGCCGATGGTACAGGTGCAGAGATTCCACGCTGGATTCGCAAGCAATTGGCAACTTATGGTGACGATACTGCATCCATCAAAGCATTTGGTCATGAAGTGATCGTTAAACTTTGCGAACGCCTGATTGCTGGCGGTGCACCAAGCCTGCACTTCTACACCATGAACACCACTGACCCTACACGTCAACTTGTAAAAGACTTAGGTCTTGCATAAGTTTTGAGGCGGTATTTTCCCTCCTTAATTTATCCCTTTGGGAGCAATACAGAGGGGGCGTAAAAAAATACCGTCTTGTTTTGTTCCACTTGAGAGTAATCCTTAAATGCCACGTTTTTTTATTGAAGCAGACTTAAATGTTGATTCCACGGTTGAGTTAACTGAAACCGTTTTTCATCATTGGGTGAAGGTATTACGTGCTCAAGTCGGTGAAAAAGCTACCCTGTTCAATGGACAAGGTGGTGAATATGAAGTTGAACTTGTAGAAGTTGCCAAAAAGTCAGCTAATGTACAGGTTAATAGCTTTAACCCAAGCAACCGCATGCCAAAATTCAAAGCTTTACTGGGTCAGGTCATGAGTAAGGGCGACCGTATGGATTATGCCATTCAAAAAGCGGTTGAACTTGGTGTCTCAGAAATTCAGCTTTTAACCTCTGAGCGCTGCGAAATGCGCCTCAAGTACGATCGTGACCAAAAAAAGCTCGATCACTGGCAAGCTATTGCTACGGCAGCCTGCGAACAATGTGGTTTGAATATTGTTCCAAAAATTCTCCCTCCGATGTCACTAGAAAACTGGTTGCAAAGTGAACTTCCTCAAACCAAGCTCGTGTTGGCTCCAAACAAAGATGAAGTGGATGTTCTTTACAATGCAACACCAGACTTGGCGTTACTCATTGGTCCAGAGGGCGGACTCAGTGAAGCTGAAATCTCTGCTGCCAATACTCATGGATTTGTGAACTGGTGTATTGGTGAACGTGTTCTGCGTACCGAAACTGCGCCTGTCGTAGCTTTATCTATTTTGAACTACAAATTTTAATTTCTCTCAATGATCAATTTTACTTTATCGTATTTGTAAAAATTTGTGAGGCTTTTGATTGATTTTTATATATTGGCACTTTAGTCTTAATAAGATAAAAATGAATGACCTATTAAATGATAAAAGTTACTTATTTAAGGGGCTTAATAAAAACAATGCAGTACCACCCTTACGTAGATTAAAGGCATCTTAATCATGATTCATAATCAGGATGATTATATTCAGCAGCAGCTAAACAGTGCACAAATCGTGAATACGATTCGTCACAGTCGATACTTTTTAATTAGTATCCTGCTGGTATGTCTTTATATCTTCTGTATCTACCAGTTACATTATCATCCGGCAGACAACTACCTGAATCTCTGGTTTATTCTTACCGAGATGGTGGTCTGCATGTGCTGGCTGATTAGTACCGTCTACTTTAAACCGAATGAGTTTAAGCTGGAAACTGCTCACCGCTGGCTACAAATCCAGTGTCTACTGGTAGGTATCTGTATTTCAACCGGGATTTTTACCCTGTATGTTCATTTGCCGCGTGTAAATCCATCTTTTGAACTGATTGAAGCATTGACCCTGACTGGCTTGCTGATTATGGTGACTCAAGCTTTTGGTCTCACCTATCTCACGCAAAAACTGAGTTATTTCTGCCTGATATTCTTGCCGTCCCTGGTCCCATTCTTCTTTCTGCAGATTACGGAATCCTCTTCACTTAATCCGTTTTTCAGTCTGGCATTGAACTTTTCTGTCATTGTAATTTTGCTGTGTGCCAATAGTACTTACCGTATTCATCAACGTACTTCACGTCTATATGCAGAGAATAATCTGTTAGTAACAAATGCTGAACAGCAAGTTACCTGGACCGATGAACTGTGTAAACAGTTACAAACTGAAGTGAATAAATCCAAAGATATCGAACTTCAGTTACAGCTCAATAATCAGCTGCTGGAACAAAAAGTACGGGAACGTACTTATGATATCGAGCAGATTAATCTTGCCTTACAGGACCAGCATCAGAATCTGGAACTTGCGCATGAAATTGCGGGCATCCGCCCGTGGGACTGGAACATTAAAGATCGAACCATTACCCTAACTACGCATACACAAGAAAAAATCCAGCGCAGTTCCGGTCAGCATCAGGCACAACTGCATCATCTGATCCATCCGGATGATCTTCGTCATTTCAAAGATATGATGAAACAACACTTACGCGGTCAGGTAGAGCGCTATGAAGCCACCTACCGCATCCAGAATACCCAAGGGGTATGGGGCTGGGTTCATGATATCGGGCGTGTCATCAGCCGTGATCCAAAAACCAATAAACCCGTACGCATGGTCGGTATTCGCCGTGATATTCAGCAGGAACGTAATTCTCAGGAAGGATTAAAACTTGCAGCCAGCGTATTAGAGCAAGCGGCTGAAGGTATCTTTATACTTAATCAAGAGCTGAGCTATATCGAAGTTAATCCTTTTTTCGAGCAACTTTCTGGTTTTGAACGTCAGCAAATTCTGGGCAAGCACCTGTTTGATATTACGGTAAATACCAAATCTCAGCAGCGCAGTGTACATGCCAATATCATCAAGCAGGTCATGAAGATTGGTTCTTTTGATGGCGAACTTAATGAAAAATTCTTGTCCGGCAAAGAGATGCCACTATGGCTGCATATCAATGCCATTATGGATGATGAAGGCCGTATCACCCACTATATCGGGATTGTGTCAGACCTGACTGAACGTAAGCTTCAGGAACAGCGTCTGTCTTATCTGGAAAATTATGACACCCTGACCGACTTACCAAATCGTTTCTATTATAACTATCAGCTGCACCAGTACCTGGTGACACAAAAAGATTCCATCAAGCAGATGGCGGTGATTCGAATCAATATCGACCGTTTCCGTCCGCTGAATGAATATCTGAGCAACAACGGTGGTGATGAGTTATTACGTCAGGTGGCACAGCGCTTACGCTTAACCAATGCTGAAGCCATGTTTGTTGCGCATTTGAATGGCGATGACTTTGCCATTTTGTATGAAATCTCGCATATTCGCCCTTCCGTGCAGGAACATTGTGAGCATATTGCGAAAGCCTTTAGTCAGCCATTCAATATCTTTGGTCAGGACTATGAAATTACGCTTTCAATGGGGGTAGCTTTTTATCCTGATCATGGCCGTCAACTGGACTATCTCAATAACTGTGCCGAACAGGCACTGAGTGAAGCTAAGAATCTCGGTGGGAATACCATTCACTTTTATTCAAGTGAAAATACTGCCCTGCTGGAACAAGGAATTTTCATTGAACGCGATCTGCGTAAAGCCATCCAGAATGGTGAACTGATCGTCTATTATCAGCCGAAGATCAATCTTAATGACCAGAAGATCTACGGTTTTGAAGCCTTAATCCGCTGGAATCATCCGGAGAAAGGCATTATTCCACCGGGGATGTTTATTCCATTGGCAGAACAGACCAGTATGATTTCGGAAATCGGTCAACTGGTGATACAGCAAACGGCAAAGCAGATCCGTAAATGGAATGACCAGGGTTTCCATAATATCTGTATTTCAGTGAATATTGTGGCGCAGCAACTCCGCCGCGGCCAGTTACTGGATGATCTGGATGAAGCGATCAAACTGAACTGTATTTCTGGTTCGAATCTGGAACTGGAAATTACCGAATCTTCATTGGTAGAAAATTCTGAAACTGTAATGAATGTGCTGAATCAGATCAAGGAACGTGATATCAACATTTCCCTGGATGACTTTGGTACGGGCTATTCGTCCCTGTCTTATCTGGCAGAGTTCCCAATCGATATTTTAAAGATTGACCGCAGTTTTGTATCCAAAATTGGTGAATCCAAACAGGATGCTATTGTCAGTGCAATGGTTGCAATGGGCAAAGCCATGGGAATGAAAGTAGTAGCTGAAGGTATTGAGACAGAGCAGCAGCTAGATTTCCTGCGTCAACTCGGTTGTGATATTGCACAGGGCTATCTGTTTTCCAAGCCGCTTCCTGAACAGCAAGCGACCGAATTTCTTGAACAAAATATGACACCTGAGACTTATACCTATCAGGTATAAATCCAGACCTAAGACCAATTATTTCTTCAAAAAACGGGTGCGTTTGGCTGGGCTAAGCGCACAACTAGTGATATATTCTCCTGTATTCCGCGGTTATGTTACCTGCAATTGGGTAATTATTGATACATCGAGAGACTAATGGACGAACAATCTTTAAAACAACAGGCACTGTACTACCACGAATTTCCTACCCCCGGCAAAATCAGCGTCACCCCAAGCAAACAACTCGTTAACCAACATGATTTAGCACTAGCTTACTCTCCAGGTGTTGCAGCGCCATGTTTGGAAATTGAAAAAGACCCATCTAAAGCAGCACTGTATACAGCACGTGGTAACCTTGTTGCGGTAGTAAGTAATGGTACAGCGGTTCTTGGCCTGGGTAACATTGGTCCTTTAGCATCTAAACCGGTTATGGAAGGTAAAGGCGTCCTGTTCAAGAAATTTGCTGGCGTCGACGTATTCGATATCGAAATCGCAGAAAATGATCCAGACAAAATTGTCGACATCGTTGCAGCATTAGAACCGACTTTTGGTGGTATTAACCTCGAAGATATTAAAGCACCAGAATGTTTCTATATTGAACAGAAACTTCGTGAACGCATGAACATTCCGGTGTTCCACGATGACCAACACGGTACATCAATCATTGTAGGTTCAGCATTACTCAATGCTTTAATTATCAATGGTAAAAAAATTGAAGAAATCAAGATCGTAGCATCTGGTGCAGGCGCTGCTGCATTGTCTTGCTTGAACCTTCTTTGTGCACTAGGCGCGAAGAAAGAGAATATCATCGTTGCTGACTCACGTGGTTTATTGACTACAAAACGTGAAGGCTTAGATGAATCGAAAAAAGCGTATGTACAAGACATCGAAGGTACTCAGCTTGCTGACGTAATGGACGGCGCAGATATGTTCTTGGGTCTGTCTGCTGCAGGCATTCTGACTCAAGACATGGTCAAGAAAATGGCCAAAGATCCAATCATCTTTGCCTTGGCTAACCCGGATCCGGAAATTTTGCCAGAACATGCCCATGAAGCACGTTCAGACGTGATCATGGCAACTGGCCGTTCAGACTATCCGAACCAGGTGAATAACGCTCTTTGCTTCCCATACATCTTCCGTGGCGCACTCGACGTTGGTGCAACCACCATTAACGAAGAAATGAAGATTGCTTGTGTACACGCGATTGCGCGTATGGCACATGTCGAAGCAGATGCTGCATCTTATGGTGAAAAATCAGCATCATTTGGTCGTGATTACTTAATTCCTCGCCCACTGGATCAACGTTTGATTTTAGAGATTGCGCCAGCAGTTGCTAGAGCAGCGATGGATTCTGGCGTAGCAACACGTCCAATTCAAGACTTCTCTGTATATCATCAACGTTTGTCTGAGTTTGTTTATAACTCAGCATTTATGATGAAACCGATTTTTGCTCAAGCAAAATCAGATCCTAAGCGTATTGCATATGCGGAAGGTGAAGATCTTCGTGTACTTCGTGCTGTACAAATTGCAGTGGATGAAGGCATGGCGAAGCCAATTTTGGTGGGCCGTACAGCAGTAATTGAAGCAAATATCAAAAAATTGGGCTTACGCTTAGAAAACGGGGTAAACATCACCATCGTTGACCAAGAAAAGAATCCAGATTACGAAAAATTTGCCGATGACTACTATAGCATTATGCAGCGTAAAGGGGTAACACCAGAGTACGCACAACGTGAAGCTCGTCGTCGCTCAACACTTATCGCATCTATGCTTGTCAAACACGGCCTTGCAGACGGTATGTTATGTGGTACGTACTCAAGCTACGACATCCACTTGGACTTCGTCAGCAATATCATTGGTAAAAAAGACGGTCACAATACCTTCTTTACTTTGAATGCCTTAATGCTTGAAGAGCGTAACCTGTTTATTGCAGATACCTATATCAACCGTAATCCAACTGCTGAACAGCTTGCTGAGATGACCATTCTTGCTGCTGAAGAAGTACGTCGTTTCGGTATGACACCACGTATTGCGCTATTGTCTCACTCTAGCTTCGGTTCTGACCAGAACGATGCCAGTGCACAGAAAATGCGTAAGGTCTACGACATTCTGTCTGAGATTGCGCCTGAACTGGAAGTTGAAGGTGAAATGCATGGTGATGCGGCACTGGATGAAAATATCCGCCAGTTTGCTTATCCGAACTCACGCTTCAAAGGTGCTGCGAACCTGTTGATCATGCCAAACCTGGATGCAGCTAACATTTCGTTTAACCTGTTAAAAGCAACTTCTGGTAACAATGTGACCATTGGCCCGATTCTGCTGGGTGCAGCGAAACCAGTTCATATTTTAACGCCGACAGCGACTACACGCCGCGTCGTGAATATGACTGCTTTGACTGTTGCAGAAATCCAACAAGCGGAACAAGACGCCCTGTAAGCAAACGCGGCGAACGCCGAGTTTCTTGACTTGAGAAAACCTCTATTCTGTAGCATGATGCTTCTAAGAATAGAGGTTTTTTCATGCAAGTTTATTTAGTAGGCGGCGCAGTTCGAGATCATTTGCTCGGACACCCCTATCACGAAAAAGATTATGTAGTAGTGGGTGCAAGCCCCAATCAAATGCTCAATCTGGGCTATCAACCGGTTGGGAAGGATTTTCCTGTATTTTTGCATCCTGAAACAAAAGAAGAATATGCATTAGCACGTACCGAACGTAAATCCGGCACTGGTTATCATGGTTTTGAATTCCATACCGATACCAGCGTAACGCTTGAACAGGACTTGATCCGTCGCGACCTGACCATCAATGCCATGGCCATGGATGAAGCCGGTCATGTGCATGATCCCTATAATGGTCAACAGGATCTTGCTGACCGCGTTTTACGTCATGTTTCTGATGCTTTTATTGAAGATCCTCTCCGTGTATTACGTGTCGCGCGCTTTGCTGCGCGTTATCATGCAATGGGCTTCCATGTTGCCACGGAAACACTCGATTTAATGCGTCAACTTACTGAATCAGGTGAATTAAATACGCTAACGCCTGAACGGGTCTGGAAAGAAACATCCCGTGCCCTGATGGAATCACATGCGGATATTTATTTTGAAGTATTACGCAGCTGTGGTGCATTAAAAGTACTGTTCCCAGAAATTGATGCCCTGTTCGGCGTCCCGCAACGTCCGGAATATCATCCGGAAATTGACTGCGGCATTCACACCATGATGTCGCTACAACAGGCTTGTCGCCAGAACTATGATTTGGATGTACGTTTTGCTGTTCTGGTGCATGACTTAGGTAAAGCCTTAACGCCTACCGAGGAATTGCCACGTCATATCATGCACGAAGAGCGTGGTGTACAGCCCGTAACTGAATTATGCGAGCGTTTCAAAGTACCAACTTATACCAAACAACTGGCAATTGCAGTCTGTAAAGAACATTTAAAATGCCATCAGGCACTTAATCTGAAACCAGGTACTTTATGGCGGTTATTGCAGCGTCTGGATGTATTACGTCGCCCGGAACGTGTAGAAGCTTTTGTGCAAGCCTGTGAATGTGATTCTCGTGGCCGTTTAGGTCTGGAAGACCGTGCCTATCCACAAGCGCAATATGTGCGGGAAGCCATGCAAGTGGTTCGTGGTATCAAGGCTCAGGATTTACCCGCAGATATTCAAGGTCCTGATATTGGCGAGATGCTGATTGAACGTCGTATCCATGCCTTAGCCGAGCTGAAAGAACGCCATACTGCCTTAATTTAACAAAGCTCCTTCGGGAGCTTTCTTCTTTGTATATATTGATATCTAAAATACTTTTATTCTGCGCACTTATATTCATATTCAAAATTATTAGAATTCATTGACCTCATCTTCCACCTAGAATCGGGTTATCTCTCTTTCGCTTCTGTCTGATAAAAACTTATGAATTCTCTGATTCGTCCTTTGCAACTTGAACAGGACTTGCATGCAATCCATGCACTTACTACACAACTTGGCTATTCCACCACAGTAGAAAATATTCAGCAGCGCTGGCAACGCATTCATCAGGATTCGAATGATTTGACGCTGGTCGTTGAACATGAATAACAGGTCATAGGCTATACAGGTTTAATTCAGAAAGACACTTGGAAATTTGATGGGGGATATTTGCGAATTCAGTCTTTTGTAGTTGATCAGGCTCATCGCGGGCAAGGTGTGGGAAAAGGCTCATTGCAGCGATTGAAGAGTTAGCTAAACAACGTCTTTTAAAATTGATACAAGTAAATAGCGGCAATCGTGAGGAACGTTTAACTGCACATGCTTTTTATAAGAATCTGGTTTTTGATGCTTACAGTATCGATTTTTCGGAAATATCTGGCTTAATCAGCCTGCTCAGATAACAGGCTGATTAGATCAGGAAGAGGATCAGGAAATATCTGCCGGGAAAGTAATTACCTTTTCAAGCTTCATCTGATTGGTGGCGATCATCAACAGACGATCCACCCCAAGTGCGATCCCGGAACATTCCGGCATATTCGGTAAAGCAGCCAACAGATACTCATCAATCGGCATGACATGTAAACCGAGTGAGCTACGCTCTGCATTATCTGCTTCAAAGCGTGAGCGTAACACTTCCGCATCAATCAGCTCATCATAGGCATTCGCCAGTTCCAGACCTTCTATATAAAGTTCGAAACGTGCTGCAACCAGTTCACCATCTTCATCGAGTTTGGTTTTTGCTAATGAAGCAAGTTCAGGCGGGAAATCGGTCAGAAATACCGCTGTGTCAAATCCCAAGCTCGGTTCCACCATATGCGAGAACAACAGGTCAATATAAGCCAGACGATCCTGCCCCAGATCCAGATTTAAACCAACGCGACGGCAGCAGTCTTTTAACTCTTTTAAAGTTGCCTTTAAGGGATTCAGATCCAGTCGATCCATAAAGGCATGCTTATAGCTCAGTACTGTTGGACGAACTTCGCCAAAACGGGCTTTTAATACTACATTCAACAGATCTGAAACTTCAAACATCAGGTCTTTCAGGCTAAAGCCCGGACGATACCATTCCAGCATGGTGAATTCGCTGTTATGTTTACGCCCATGCTCATCATCACGAAACACTTTGCAGATCTGGTAAATCGGGCCACTACCACTTGCCAGCAGGCGTTTCATCGCAAATTCAGGAGAAGTTTGCAGATAATGGGTATTGAGCTTACCCAGTACATGACGTTGTGCTTGCACAGATGCCAGATGCACATCGGTCACACCCGCTTGAGACAAAATCGGGGTTTCTACTTCCAGCACATCACGTTCCGCAAAGAACTGACGCAGCTGTGCATATAAATGAGCACGTGCGCGCATCGCATTTACATCACAGCTCGGTTGATAAGCAATCGTCATGCTTTCGGTCCTCCATGTGCCGCCCATTCACGACGTAACGGATAGGTCTTACGTAAATGGTCAAAAGCCTGTTGATCGACTTTAGCGTCTTTTAAGCAAGCACGCAGATTGGCATCGTCACGTTGGATATCATAGATTTCACCCAGGTGCTGTTTGAGAGCTGCTTTTAAGTCCCGCCCTGCAAAATATGGCACACATTCTGGTAACTGGCTTTCAAACTGCTTATTAATTTCATAGCCAAAATGACGACAGAAAGCCTCATAAATCATTTGTGTACCACGCGCCTTACCTTCCAGACTATAACCGGCAATATGTGGCGTTACCAAGCTGACCAGATCCAGCACTTCAGCTGAAATCACCGGTTCATGTTCAAATACATCCAGTACCACCTGACGCTGAGTTGCCCTGATATCAGCGATTAATGCTGCTTCTTCAACGACTGGTCCACGCGCTGAATTGATCAGGATAGTTTCAGGCTTCATTTGGGCAAAGGCATCTGCATTGATCATATGATAAGTCGGATGCTCACCCTGTTTGGTCAAAGGAACATGAATACTGATCGCATCAGATTGCGCCAATAAGCTTTGCAGATCAACCTGTTCAATATGGTCTCGTTGTACAAAAGGATCACAACCGATCACACGCCAGCCTAGCAGGGCTGCCATATAAGCCAGTCGCGTACCCACGTTGCCTAGCCCAATAATTCCCAAGGTAAAATCGGGGCCAGCATCCAGGAGTGCTGGACGAAGTTTTAATAAGGCAGTAATCACGTACTCAGCTACGGCTTGGGCATTACAACCGGCGGCATTGCTCCAGGCAATTCCCTGCTGTTCAAGTGCAGCAATATCCAGATGATCCGTACCAATCGTGGCACTACCAACAAACCTGACCGAGCTGCCTTCCAGTAGCTGTGAATTGACTTTGGTCACTGAACGCACCAGTAGGACATCTGCATCCTGCACATCTGCCGCAGTCAGTGTACGGCCTGCACAATGCTGAATCTCGGCAAATTCTGCAAAGAAATAATCGGTAAATGCCAGATTTTCGTCTGCGACAATTTTCATAATGCCTTCCAACAACACAATGCCGTTATCTTAACGCGTGATGCTGCTGATGACCATTCAGTTATGTGGCCTTCTATTTTCTTAAGTGATTAAAAAAACCGAAGACTGGCTTCGGTTTAAGTAGAAAAAAATATTAATAGTTTAGGAAGCCGCAGATACAACATGATCAATAATACCCTGCGCATTGAGCGCGGCAATTTCTTCGGGACTACGGAACTGGGACAGAATCTGCTGGGTATGTTGTCCCAGTTTTGGCGGTGCATGACGATATTGTACAGGTGTATCCGACAGCTTGATCGGTGAACCAATCATTTTAAACTGGGCGTTTAAAGGATGTGGTAAATCCACCAGCATTTCCCGTGCAGCAACTTGGGGCTCATTCAAAGCATCTTCAATCGAGTTAATCACACCGACGGGGACTTTGACCGCGTGAATGGCATCAACCCAGTCTTTGGCATTCTTTGCAAGAAAATATTCTGATAATAAGGGAATCAGTTCATCACGATGTATCACCCGATCCTGATTGCGCTGGAATTTTTCATCCTGCAAAAGTTCAGATAACTCAATTGCCATGCATAAATCCCGGAATTGCTTATCATTGCCACAGGCGATAATAAATTCCTTATCTTTGGCTTTAAAGGTTTGATAAGGCACAATATTGGGATGATGATTTCCCATTCGTTTTGGTGCCGTGCCTGAAGTTAGATAGTTCATCCCCTGATTGGCCAAAGCAGCTACCTGTACATCCAGCAAAGACATATCAATATATTGACCTTTACCTGTATGATGACGAGCCAACAGCGCAGCCTGAATGGCAATGGTCGCATACAGCCCGGTTTGAATATCCACAACCGCTACACCGACCTTCTGTGCTCCACCACCCGGGACATCATCTGCTTCACCGGTAATGCTCATCAGACCTGACATACCTTGAATAATAAAGTCATAACCCGGCTCTTCGGCACGAGGCCCGTTCTGACCAAAGCCAGTAATCGAACAATACACCAGCTTCGGATTAATGGCCTTTAAGCTTTCATAATCCAGCCCATAGCGCGCTAATGCACCCACTTTATAGTTTTCAATCACCACATCGGCAGTTTTGGCAATATCCCGGATGAGTTCCTGTCCTGGTTCAGAGGCAATATCGACAGTGACCGAATATTTATTGCGATTGGCACACTGAAAATAGCCTGCCTCACGGGTATTTTCACCAGATGGCGTTTTCATCCACGGCGGTCCCCACATGCGGGTATCATCCCCTACACCTGGACGCTCGATCTTAATCACTTCAGCACCCAGATCTGCCAGAATTTGTCCACACCATGGTCCTGCCAGCACTCGGCTTAAATCCAGTACGCGTATTCCTTTTAATGCACTCATGCTCAATCCTTTTTTCATTGGCTAGGAAACCCAGCCTTTATAATGTTGATGATTACTGACTTGCAGTCGCTGGACGAGTTGGTTTCTTCGCAGTCACCGATCCAACTGAATCGCCATGTTCTGCTTCAGCCGGCTTCACCAGGCTAGACTGTTGTGGATCATATTGACGCTCACGAATAAACAGTCCTGGAATCACCCCGGCAATAAAGTACGCAGTTCCCATCACGATAAATGCCATGGTGAATGAACCACCTGCGGCGATAAAACCGATAGTTGCCGGTGCAATCGCAGCACCTAGACGGCCCATGTTATAGGCCCCACCAATGGCTGTACCGCGTACATCAGTTGAAAAGGTTTCAGCCATATAAGTTGCATTGACACCGTATGGAATTCCGTAAAGGAAACCGAAAGTAATCAATAAGTAGGCAATATTGGTTGGGGTGTTATAGAAAATGATGATTGGCAGGAAAGCCGCTGTACTGACCGTACCAAATACAAAGGTAATACGACGTCCAAATTTATCCGCTGCATAACCGGCAATAATTTTGCCCAGAATCATGGCGGTATAAGCACCGACCATATAGCCAGTCAAGGCTTTGAAATTCATATTGAGTTCGGTTTCCAAATAGGTCGGCATCCAGTTATTGACACCGTAATAACCGAACTGCAGAAATGCGGCAGTTGTCATCCATAACAGGAACATACGGCGATGCGAGTGATGACCAAAGATACGCTTATAAATGCTTTCTGATGGTTGTTGAGCAGTAACTGTTGTTTCTGGATTTTCCAGTTTCAGCGCTTTACGTTTCGCCTGCTCGATTTTCGCTTCCTGCCAGGATGCTGGCTCTGGCACAAAACGCATAAATAGCAATGCAAAAGCGGCGGGAATGATTGTCACGTAGAACAGCATGCGCCAGCCATAGTCTGGAATAATCGCACCTGCCATCAAAGTCGCCACGATATAACCGACAGTTTGACCCGTCTGTAAGGTACCCAATACTGTAGTGCGGTATTTGGTCGGTACATATTCTGCCATCAAGGTATTACAGGCCATGTACAGTGAACCCAGGCCGAATGCACCAATAAAGCGAAGTACCATGAATTGCTCATAGCTTTGAGTGAAACCCAAGATACAGGTCATAATTGAGAAAAACACGACTGACCAAGCGATGGTTTTTACCCGTCCAAACTTGTCGCAGGCCCATCCACCGGTAATCCCGCCAAGTGCCATTCCGGCCAAAGAGGCACTCCCCAGCATTCCGGCCTGAAACGAAGTCAGGCCAAATTCTGCTTTGAGACTGGTCAAGCTAAATGACAGCAGCATGATGTCTACACCGTCAATCACGAGCGAGACGAATGCGAAGATAAATGCCAGTTTCCAGGTATGGGCATGAATGCGATGAGCTGTGCCGACATTATTCGGTAGCTTTATACCCAAGGCAACGGCGTCCTGATGGAGACTATTTTGATTTTCGTTGTTCATGTATTACCTCATTTTCCCAAATGAGTCATCGACATTCCTCTGTCTTCAGGTTTACAGCAGCGTTCTTTATTCTTTTTCTGCTTACATCTTATGAACTTCTGCTTATTAATACTGAGAATGACAAGAAAGCTTCACGATGAATCCTTTATTTAAGTTATTGACCGGTTTTTAGGGACAAAAGCCCTAAGGATGCTCAACCCTGAGCATCCCGAATTTAGAAAATAAATTAATTAGAAAAAGCTGCGATACCTGTTTGGGCACGACCGAGAATCAAGGCATGTACGTCATGGGTACCTTCATAGGTATTCACCACTTCCAGGTTGACCAGATGACGTGCCACACCAAATTCATCAGAGATGCCGTTACCGCCCATCATGTCACGCGCAACACGAGCAATATCCAGGGCTTTACCACAGTTATTTCGTTTGATCAGTGAAGTTCCTTCTACCGAAGCAATCCCTTCATCTTTCATACGGCCAAAACGTAAAGCAACCTGTAAGCCAAGCGCGATTTCAGTTTGCATATCCGCCAGTTTTTTCTGAATTAGCTGGTTGGCTGCCAATGGGCGACCAAACTGTTTACGGTCCATGGTGTATTGATGCGCCGTATGCCAGCAGAATTCAGCTGCGCCCATCGCACCCCAGGCAATGCCATAACGTGCACTGTTCAGACAGGTAAATGGTCCACGTAAGCCACGAATTTCCGGAAAGGCATTTTCTTCTGGAACAAATACATTATCCATCACGATTTCACCGGTGATCGAAGCACGCAGACCCACTTTGCCGTGAATCGCTGGTGCAGATAAACCTTCCCAGCCTTTTTCCAGAATAAAGCCACGGATATCCCCAACATTACCTTCAGCAGAGACTTCTTTCGCCCAGACCACAAATACATCGGCAATCGGACTATTGGTAATCCACATTTTTGCGCCAGTTAAGCGGTAACCACCATCAACTTTCTTAGCACGGGTAATCATGCTACCCGGATCTGAACCATGATCTGGTTCAGTCAGGCCGAAACAGCCGATATATTCACCAGTTGCCAGTTTTGGTAAATACTTCTGTTTCTGTTCTTCAGAGCCAAATTCATTGATTGGCACCATCACCAGCGAGCTTTGTACGCTGGCCATAGAACGGTAACCTGAATCGACACGTTCAACTTCACGTGCAATCAGGCCATAGCTGACATAGTTCAACCCGGCACCACCATACTGTTCAGGAATCGTCGGTCCTAGCAAGCCGAGCTCACCCATCTCACGGAAAATATTCGGATCAGTCTGTTCATGACGGAATTGTTCCAATACACGTGGTTGAAGTTTACCCTGACAATAAGCGCGTGCAGATTGCATAATCATGCGCTCTTCTTCTGTCAGTTGCTGCTCCAGTAAAAATGGGTCTTGCCAGTCAAAATAGTTTTTCTGGGCTTTTTTTGTATTAACCATTTGATTCATCGCATCCTCTGCTTAGCTGTCTATTGTTCTCAATCTTCTGACTTGATCCTAGGCAGGAATGAAACAGCTTTCAAACGAGCATTTAGCATGTAGATATGCGTTAATTGCATAACTGAGATATGAGCCTTTCAATCAACAAATTTGTAAGCCTGATTAACTCAATGCTGTAGACCAAAGTTGTATATAGGTTTACGTTTAATATGTCATTTTGTGATAGGACGATATTTTCAGGGAGGAAATTATGCGCCGAAAAATCCCTTCTACCCAAAGCCTCATGTGCTTCGAATCTGCAGCACGCCATTCCAGTTATACCCATGCTGCACAGGAGCTCTTTCTGACTCAGAGTGCGATCTCACGTCAGATCCAGCATCTGGAAGAATTACTCGAGGTACAATTGTTTAGCCGTACGCGTCATGGCGTGGAACTGACCGCAGCAGGACAGCAATATTATGAAAGTATCAAACCTTTATTAATAAGTCTGGAACAAGCTACGCTGGATGTCATAGAACATAAAGGTCAAGGCGGTACGCTGAAACTGGGGGTTGTTCCTACTTTTGCAACCCGGTGGCTATTACCTAAGCTACATCGTTTCCAGCAGCGTCATCCGGAAATTACTGTACATCTGGAAACCAGCACACGCCCCTTCCTGTTTCATGAAACTATCTTCGATGCTGCCATTTATGCAGGTACACCAGAACAGGTCGCACAGTGGCCCGGGATTACCAGCCATTTCCTGATGCATGAAGATGTGGTTGCTGTCTGTTCACCCAGTCTCATCAAAACACATTTAAAAATGAAGGTAACAGCTGATACACCACATTTAATACTGAGTGCTGAACAGCTATTACAGTTACCGCTTTTACAACAGACGACCCGCCCCACAATCTGGCAGGACTGGTTCGAATTGCATCAGGTAAAACATCCAAATCCTTTAGGCGGACAGCGGCATGAATTATTTTCTATGCTGGCCGTTGCAGCCAAACATGATATGGGAATGGCCTTGATTCCACAGATGCTGATTGAAACAGAACTCGCCAGTGGAGAACTGGTGAAAATTTCTGATCAGAAACTGGAACGACGCCGGGCCTATCACCTGATTCATGCTCATAATGAACATTCCACGCTCATTGCCAGATTTGTAAACTGGATGAAAGAAGAACTACAGCAAGAACCCATTCAGACTAAATCTGAAGTCCCATAAAAAAACCCCAATCTTTCGACTGGGGTTTTGCAAATCTGGCGGAAGCGGTGAGATTCGAACTCACGGAGGGGTATAAGCCCTCGTCGGTTTTCAAGACCGGTGCATTAAACCGCTCTGCCACGCTTCCATGGGCGCCATCATATAAATAAAAATCCGGCTTGGCAATAAATTTTCGCAAAACTTATTAAAAAATCCGTTCAATCAGCTAATTTTCAGCCGGACGCTTTTCTTGAGTAGACACTTGATAGATAGATGAATAATAAAAATAAACCCAATAAATTTATGATGCTGATTAAAACGGAATCACTAACATGAAAAAAATTATAAGCATAAAAAAACCCCAATCTTTCGATCGGGGTTTTCAAATTTGGCGGAAGCGGTGAGATTCGAACTCACGGAGGGGTATAAGCCCTCGTCGGTTTTCAAGACCGGTGCATTAAACCGCTCTGCCACGCTTCCATGGGCGCCATCATATAAATAAAAATCCGGCTTGGCAAATATTTTTCAAAAATTTAGCTATCAAATGCACAAAATAAAATCAATTCGGTCAATTTGCTGAATTTTCAGGCTTTTCATAGCGGATGGTATTGATGAACCAGACTTTCTTACCGGAGGGTGTTATTACTTCTGCTTCATCATCAACCTGCTTGCCGAGCAGCGCACGTGCCATTGGCGAATCAATCGAAATATGCTGTGGATGGTGGTCATAAATTTCATCAACTCCCACTATGCGTAAAGTCTTTTGTTCTCCGGCTTCATTTTCAATTTCGACCCAAGCACCAAAGTAAACCTTCCCTTCCTGCTCAGGTGAAAAGTCAATGATCCGTAGCTCTTCCAGACGTTTGCCCAAATAACGGACACGACGGTCGATCTTGCGTAACAGCTGCTTGTTGTACTGGTAGTCAGCGTTTTCAGAACGGTCGCCGAGGCTGGCGGCCCAGTTCACTTTTTTAGTGATTTCCGGTCGTTCTTCATGCCACAGATATTTAAGTTCTGCCACTAATTTGTCATGCCCACCACGGGTAATCAAATTGGATTTCATCGTTTTCTTACACCACTCATGACATCGTTTTCTTTGCTAACTGCCCTATTTTATTGGCTATTTTAACAAGCAAACATAATACTAAAAAAATTTTCTAATGATTTTAAATACTTAAATTACATTTTTAAACATTTTTGCGTACAAAATTTGACAATCTATTTTTTGATCATTACCATGCGCACATCTGATTAACTTTGTTTATTTTTTAATCTGTGTAGTTTTTCTACACATTGCCGTTTAATCCCAAGTCATTTTGAATGACGTCATGACTGCCCAACCCTAATTGAATTTATCAACTTTAAGAAAGTTCTGTGGTGTCTTTTGCCTAAAACTTTCGAGGGCATAAATTACTTGTAGCGGAGACAACATGCACAGTAGTTCATCTTCTGGGTCGAGGCTTTGCCTAAGATCTTTATTTTCCTCTCTCCCTGTAAAAATTCTTGTATTGAGCACTGCGCTTGTTCCATTCCACGCCATCAATGCAAGTAAAACACCGGCACACCAGTTTGATAGTGTCGTCAACAGCAATAAGCTTACTGTTGTTGCTGTGAAGAGCCCGACCACAGTGTTTGAAGAAGGTGGTCACCTGCATGGTTTTGGTTATGATTTGGTTCGTAACTATGCCAAAAACATGAATGTAAAACTGGATTTCAAAACAGTGAGCGATGATGCCACTGCATTGAAAATGGTTGCTCAAGGCAAAGCCAACATGGCAATGACTACAAGCAGTATCAGCAGCATTGAAGCGCGTAAACTGACGTCATTCTCTGCAACTTGTGGTGATGGCAGTTCCCTGTCGTCTAAAGGCCTGAATGCCAACCTGAACTGGGTTTTCAAATCAGCCAATGATCCATTGAGCCAGACTGCAAGTAATTTCGTATGTAACAGCAAGCAAAGCGGCGCAATCAATCAGCTCGCTTCCTTTTACAATCAGAATGTAGTCGAGGAGCATTTCAGGGATAATATCCATCAGGATCTTAGCCAGCGCCTCCCCATTTACAAGGCCAGCTTCCAGCGATCTGCACAGCAATACGGCCTGGACTGGCATCTGCTCGCCGCGATCGGCTACCAGGAATCTTATCTCAAGCCAAACTCCGTGTCCCCGACCGGTGTCCGTGGTCTGATGATGCTGACAAGCTCAACCGCAAAGGCAATGGGTGTAAATAACCGTACCGATCCTGTTCAAAGTATTGAGGGCGGTGCAAAATACTATGACAAGATGCTGTCACGCTTTGAGCATATTCCTATGCCAGACCGTAACTGGTATGCCCTAGTAGCCTATAACATGGGTCCAGGTGCAGTTCAGAAAATTCAGAACAGTATCCGTAACCAGGGGAAGGATCCGGATAACTGGGTAAACCTGTATAGCTATCTGGAGCATAACAAAGCCAGCAATGGCCGTTATCGTCAGGCATTGCAATATGTAACCCGTATCCGTTCTTATCTGGAACAGATTAAAAGTTCAGAGCTTGTGAATATCTGATTTATTCAAACCATAAAAAAAGCTTACCCTTGGGTAAGCTTTTTTTATGCAGATAGGATTGATCAGGTTGTTTGCTCAAGCACTTTCTTGAACAGATCTTTTTGCTCTTGGCTTGGTTTTGCAGTTTGCAACGCCATCAGCTGAGACATATCCCCCTGAACCTTGATCTTACCGGTCATGAATGCTTGCATTGCAGCAGCCATGTCAAACTCAAGGAATACTTTACGCAGAGTTTCTGCATCCATGTTCAGCGTAGTCTTCGCATTTGAAGACAGACCTTTTTTGATCGCTCCACCATCTAAAGATAATTCAGTATTACCTGTAGCGTCCGCAACCACCAGGTTGATTGCAAGATTCGCAAGCGCTGGCGCCAGGTTTAGGTCACCTGCTTGAGCAGTCAGAGTTTCTACAGTTGAAAACCAATCATCAGTTAAAAAAGCAGGCATGATCTTTCCTCAATTTATTAGTTCGTGTGTGTCGTCTATCCAGACAACATCATTGTTGACGCTATTGCGCTTGCAGATTGTTATAACATGATCATTTGTCGAATGGCTAACGAATTTTGTACGCAGCGTTCAATTTTTGTCATTATCTTTCTGTTTTTATGTACATAGCCTTGATTGATAAGGCTTGACAGGCATTCAACTTGAATGAATACCCGTCAAAAAGGTCTTAATCCGCAGCAAAACCGAGGTTGACCATATTAATTCGCTTACTCTCGCCTTCTACTGCTTCTTCAGTTGAGCAAGAATCTTTAAAGTCGAATTCACGTTGGCTATCGAGTGCCTCGAAGTCAAACAGTTCGCGGTCAGCCAGTTGTGACGGTGAAACATTTTGCAGTGCACCAAAAATGCTGTGCAGACGTTTCGGATGAGCTTTATCCCAGTCACGCAGCATGTCATTAATAATGGCACGTTGCAGGTTTTCCTGAGAACCACACAGGTTACATGGAATGATCGGGAACTGACGCATCTCGGCATATTTGATGATGTCCTTCTCTTCCACATAAGCCAGTGGACGGATCAGGATGTTCTTCTTGTCTGAAGACAACAGTTTTGGTGGCATCGCTTTTAAGCTGCCGCCATGGAACAGGTTCAGGAAGAACGTTGCCAAGATGTCATCACGGTGATGACCGAGCGCAACTTTGGTCGCACCAATTTCTTGCGCGAAACCATACAGCGAGCCACGGCGCAGACGAGAACATACGGCACAGTAAGTCTTGCCTTCAGGCGTCAGTTTCTTGGTAATGCTGTAAGTGTCTTTTTCCAGGATGTAATACGGAATGTTATTTTCTTCAAGATAACGTGGTAATACATCTTCAGGGAAGCCCGGCTGTTTCTGGTCCAGGTTTACTGCAACTACATCAAAGTTGATAGGTGCGATACGCTTGAACTGCAGCATGATATCTAACAAGGTATAGCTGTCTTTACCACCAGAAATACACACCATGACCTTGTCGCCATCTTCGATCATTTTAAAGTCACGAATAGCGTGTCCGACCTGACGGCGAAGCTTTTTCAACAAACGGTAATAGGCAGAGCTTGTTGGCAATTCTGGTTTGAAATTAAATCCTTGCTCGGATTCAACTGGCGAGTACATAGACGAGAATAACCCATAAATAAAAATACCGCGCAATTTTATCCGATTCGGGTGCTTCTCGCATCAAAAGAATTTATTTTCCTGTTATTGAAGTAATACTCTAAACTTCATGTTTTATTTAGATTGATAAATTGAACGAAACAGTTCATTTTTTATCCAGGATGCTTATGTTTTGAACTTTTCCACAGTTTTCCACAAAACCTGTGGATAACTTTGTGGATTTAAAACGACTTGACAGCTTTATCGGCCCCAAAAATAAGGGTTCTATTTAAATTGATCATTTTTTAACCAATTTATTTTATATTTAGAATCAATTATTTAAGTGTGTCAAGAAAGCCATATTAAAAAAAAATAAATATTTTTTTTGGTTAGTTCTTCAACATTAGGGACTTGCATTTACAAACTTGTTTATAAATGCGTCGCTCATCACTTTTCATTACAGTAAATTTTGTTAAACTCTGTAGTAAGTTTTGGGGACAAATGTTCAATACATATACTTACAATGAATAAAAATTTGTGGTTTAAGGGGACTTCTGTACTAAGTTGTCTTTATATTTTGATGGGAACTGCTGCTTTTTCGCATGCAGGTCAGACGATCTATCAAATGAAAGATAGCAATGGTGTTACCCTGCTGACGAATAATAAAGGTCGCTACAGTAATCTAAAAGTAGAAAAAAAGACCTATTACCCGGACAGTAACATTCATAGCTATAGCAACTGGGGCTCAAGTGAGGCTTCGGTATTGCCGAGCTATAGCAAAAACAAAAATGCCTTTGATTCAATTATCCGTGAGGCTGCACAAAAGCACGGTATTTCTGAAGGTCTGATCAAGGCTGTGATGCATACTGAATCTGGCTTTAATGTCCATGCCCGTTCTCCAGTCGGTGCTCAGGGACTAATGCAGCTCATGCCTGCTACCGCACGCCGCTTTAATGTATCTAATGCTTATGATCCGCATCAGAATATTATGGCAGGTGCCAAATATCTGGCCTGGCTAATGAAACGTTTTAATGGCAATACCGCTTTAGCACTGGCAGGTTATAACGCTGGTGAAGGCAATGTCAGCAAATATGGCGGTATCCCGCCCTTCCGCGAGACGCAAGACTATGTACGCCGTGTGACCAGCCGGTATCACAATCTATATTCCAGTGGTGTTAATCTGACCGCCGCTGCGGCACCGGTTGAAACCGCCAAGATTCTGGCCAGCTCTGCCAATTATAAAACGTCGGCAGCGCCTACCATTAAAGCCAGCAATTATCAGCGTCAGATCATTGCCAATGCAGATGGCAGCTTCACTGATGCGCCTGCCGGTTCTTATGCCACCGCACATGCCACTGCATCCGCCAGAATATATATCAACGATTAAGCCCTTCCTCTTCATCATTCATCCTAAGTTTTGGTTGATCATGGTGATGAGGTAAATTCTGGGTAATTTACTATTTTTTTTCTTGAAATTTGAGTCATTTCACCTCATATTGAGGGTAATGATTGTAATTTGCTAATCAGATTATTTTTCTATAATAAGAGGATTTCTCAATGATGCGGATTGGTTTGTTTTTGCTAACCAACCTCGCGGTACTGGTTGTAGCTGGCATTATCTTGTCACTCTTCGGTGTCGGTAGTTACCATGGCGCGGGTGGCTTGAATCTAGGCAACCTGCTAGTGATCTGTTTTGTGTTCGGTATGGTGGGTTCTTTAATCTCACTATTCATGTCTAAATGGATGGCGAAGAAGACTACTGGTACTGAACTGATTGATCCGAATGCTCCTCGTAACCAGGCAGAAGCATGGTTATTACAGGAAGTAGCACAGCTATCTCAGCGCGCTGGTATTAAAATGCCAGAAGTGGGTATTTTCCCATCTTACCAGTCAAATGCTTTCGCGACCGGCTGGAACAAAAACGATGCACTGGTGTCTGTTTCTACAGGCTTGCTAGAACGCATGAACAAAGATGAGTTACGTGCTGTACTTGCCCATGAAATTGGTCATGTTGCCAATGGTGACATGGTAACACTTGCTCTGATTCAGGGTGTGGTCAACGCCTTCGTCATGTTCTTTGCCCGGGTTGCTGGTGATTTTATCGACCGTAACGTATTTGGCCGTGAAGATGGTGAAGCACCAGGAATTGCTTTCTTCGTGATTACCATTGTGCTTGATATCGTATTTGGTATCCTGGCATCCGCTATCGTGATGTGGTTCTCACGTCATCGTGAATACCGTGCCGATGAAGCCGGTGCACGTTTAGCAGGTAAACAGGCCATGATTTCTGCGCTATTACGCTTACAGGCAGAATCTGAAATGCCAGATGCCATGCCGAAAGAAATGAAAGCCTTTGCAATTTCAGCAGGTCAAGAACAAGGTTTCAGCTTGGCTGCATTGTTCCAGACACATCCAACGATTGAACAACGTGTAGCCGCTTTGCATCAGCTTGATTGTCCTTAATCTACTGAGCACAACGCTATACCGAAAAGCCTCCTGACAGAGGCTTTTCTTTTATCTATACTTTTGTGTTTAAGCAGTTTGACTGATCCATTGGTACAGGGCCATCCCACCCCAGCCAATTGCCAGTACAAACAGAATCAGGAAAATGGTACCCAGAATATCCGGAATATGAATCCAGATCCAGGCAACCACTGGATTGCGCCAGAATGCAGACTGCTGCTGTTTCTGTTCTAGTTTTTCATGCAGAAAAGGATGTACCACATGCCGATCCGTGTGGATCTGGTATTCCTCACGGATATGATCATGCACGATATCCAAGGCCTTACGGCTAGGACGGATAAAAATATCGAAGATGGTTCCAGCCACGGGAATAAAACCGACCACGGCATCCATGGTTGCCAATTTAATGACCGGATTCAGTTTGGACTGTGGCACGCCGATCTGACGTGCCTTATAAATGGCATAACAGGTCAAGGCAAAACCAGCCAGATCTCCCGCCACAGGTACGGTACTGAGTGCAGCATCAGCACCAACACCCTGCTTGGTAAACGGAATCCGGACTACGGAGTCCATCATATTGGCAAACTTGGCCAAATCCCGTTCCAGGCGAATGACTTCCTGTTGTGTCAGTTTTGGTGAGTTGCTGTTGTCTGTCTCAATCATCGGAACAACCCGTTTATCATTGTGTAATGATTCAGCCTAACCTAATTAGATATTAAAAATATAGCGTAATTTTATTAACTTAAAACAAAAGTCTGGATGCCACGAACAAATACACCACCACCCCACTGGCATCGCAGATCGATGTCACCAGGGGCGCTGAAGCACTGGCAGGATCGAGTTTCAGCCTATTCAAGATAAATGGCAGACTCATGCCAATCAGACAACCAAGCAAAACAATCCCGGTCATACTGATGGCAAGTACTAC
Organism: Acinetobacter sp. SM1B; assembly: GCF_003289665.1. Classification (NCBI taxonomy): domain Bacteria; kingdom Pseudomonadati; phylum Pseudomonadota; class Gammaproteobacteria; order Moraxellales; family Moraxellaceae; genus Acinetobacter; species Acinetobacter sp. SM1B. The sequence continues at coordinate 864,508 of NZ_QMBM01000001.1, read as the reverse complement.
AGCAACCATCAGATCGCCCCGGATATAACCCAGAATCGAAACAGCACAGGCCATAGTTAGACCAAGACACAGCGCCACCAGAGACTCCCGTCCAACCAGACGGAACCAGTCTGTAAACTGTACATCGCCAGTTGCCAATGCCCGGACCATCAATGTAGCAGACTGAGAACCTGCATTCCCGCCACTTCCCACCAGCAGTGGCAGGAAAAATACCAATACGATATGTTCCGCAATGATGTCCTCATATTTGGCAATACCAAAACTGGATAGCAAACTGCCAAACACCAGCAGTACCAGCCAGAATACCCGCTTTTTATACAGCGATAAAATCGGCACAGTTTTGATACTGTGTTGATCTAGCGGTGATACCGCACCTGCTTTTTGGAAATCCTCCGTGCTCTCGGCCTCGGCAATATCCATGGCATCGTCATAAGTCACAATCCCGACCAGTTTTTTGGACGTATCAACAATCGGCAAGGCAATAAAGTCGTAATAGGCCAGCGTGCGTGCAATCTTTTCCTGATCTTCATCCACCGTGCCATAAATCACTTCTTTCGTCATAACCTCGGCAATAGTCGCGGTAGGCAGTGCCTGAATAATCTGACGTAATGAAATTACCCCCAGCAGATGTAGCTGTGAATCTACAATATAGATCAGATACAGCGTGTCATGATTTCCAGCAATATCACGTAGCGTTTCAATTGCCTCGTTCATGCTGAGTTCAGGAGGCAGCGTCAAATAATCCGAACTCATCAATGCACCGGCAGTTTCCTCCGGATAGGCATGGAGTACTTTTAGTACCTGACATGACTGTGCTGAAAGCTTGCCCAGCAATTGCTGCTGTACCGAAAGAGGCAGCTGTTTATACAGGTCAATAAAGTCATCCGAATGCATTGCATCCAGTAAGGTCACCAGTTCTTCGAGAGATAATGATGCCGTAAGCTGAAGCTGCTGATGCAGAGGCAAGTATTCAAAGACTTCTACCGGGCGTTGCAGCTGCTCAAAGTGATGCTGCCGTTCAGCTGGTTTCAGCTCGGCTAATAGCCTTGCCTGATCGGCGATATTCAATTGTGCCAGCTGCTGGTCTGCACCTGTCTGATGCAATTTTAATAATTCCCGTACCTGTTCAACTTGCTGATCCATCTGCGCGCTGCTGCCCTCTTGTTATCATATATTTTTATATTCTAGTTTCATTCACTATGCCTCAGCTGAGTGAAGCATGGTGTTACTTCATTGATCTTTATAGCTGAAGGTAGATGATCTTAATTCAGTGCCTGCTTTTTCTTCTGAAACAGGCTACGGATCATCACATACATAAATGGAATAAAGATCAGCACCAACACAGTTCCAAAGATTACCCCACCCAGAACACTGACTCCGATTTCCTGACGGCTGACCGCCCCGGCACCAAAGGCAAAAACCAGTGGCAGAATCCCGGCACCAAAGGCCAACGACGTCATTAAAATTGGACGTAGACGCAAGCTTGCACCTTCCAGCGCTGCCGCGACAACGGATTTGCCATGCTGCTCTGCCAAGGCAGCAAATTCCACAATCAGAATGGCGTTCTTACAGGACAAACCAATCGTGGTCAGTAAGGCTATCTGGAAATAGATATCATTTGGAAAGCCTGCGAAATAACTGAAAATGATATTCCCACCAATACCCAGCGGAATTGCTGACATTACCGCAGTTGGAATACTCCAGCTTTCATAGAGTGCAGCCAGACACAGGAAGATAAAGCCAATCGAAATCGCATACAGCCAGATGGCCTGATTGCTGGATTGTTTTTCTTCGAAGGACAATCCACTCCAGGTCACATCAATACCTTTTTGATCGGCCACTAATGCTTCTACATCCCGCATTGCTTCACCGGTACTGGTATCTTTGGTGACATCAGCTTCCATCTGCAAAGCGGTATAACCCATAAAACGATTTACCACTTCCGGACCACCGCTCCAGTCTACCGTCGCAAAATTACTGAACGGTACCATCTGATTCTGGTCATTGCGCACATGCCACATCGCCAGATCTTCAGGTTTGGAACGGAATTCTGCATCACCCTGCATCATTACCCGTTTAATCCGGCCTCGGTCGATGAAGTCATTGACATAGTTACCCCCCCAGGCAGCAGAAAGTGTACTGTTGATTGCGGATTGGGTCAGACCATTGGCCATGGCCTGTTTCTGGTCAATATTAACCTTTAATTCAGCCTTCTCCGGATTGGAGCTCTTACCCAGATTTTCAAACGTTGAATATTGTTTGGTTTTTTCTTCCAATTCTTTAAATTGCTGTTCCAGATATTGGCGGCCATTTCCCTCTATATCCCGGATCCAGAATTCCAGTCCATCGGTTTGTCCCAGACCGCTGACTGAAGCTGGCATATTAATATTGACCTGTGCATCCTTAAAACCACGGAAATGTTTTAAGGCACGTTCACGAATAGCTTGCGCAGTATTTTCCTCGCCAGGACGATCATCCCAGTGTTTCAGTGCCACAAAACCGGTTGCCAGGTTCTGACCGGTACCCGAGAAGTTACGGCCATAACGCATCATCACCAGATTGATATTGTCTTTTTCCTGTTCCAGGAAATATTCACGAATCTTTTCTCCGGTGGCCACCGTATTCTTTAGCGGCGCACCTTCTTGCAGGCGCACCTGAATGCTAAGCGTTCCCTGATCTTCACTTGGCAGGAAGCTGGTTGGCAAAGCCTTATAGAACAGACCAAATACAGCAACCAAACCGGCAAATAAAATTAAACAGATGGCCTTATGTTGTAGGGTGACATTAGAAAGTTTCAGATAACGCTGCTTAACACTTTCCAGTTTATGGTTAAACCATTGCGCCCAACGTGCCGGATTCGGATTTGGTTTGAGAATCAGCGCACACAGGGCTGGTGTCAGAATCAGGGCCACCATCAGTGACAATGACATGGCAGCAACCAGCGTAATGGAAAACTGACGATAAATAACCCCGGTAGAACCACCAAAGAACGCCATGGGAATAAATACTGCCGTCAATACCAAAGTAATACCGACCAGAGCCCCACTGATTTCCTGCATGGATTCCAGTGCTGCTTCCTTGGCGGTCAACTGCTTCTCATGCATTAGACGTTCAACGTTTTCCACCACGACAATAGCATCATCCACCAGCAGGCCGATTGCCAGAACCAGTGCAAATAAAGTCAGGGTATTGATGCTGAATCCAAGGGCATACAGGATTGCCATAGTACCGAGTAAAACCACTGGTACAGTGACTGCTGGAATCAGGGTAGCGCGCCAGTTTTGCAGGAAGATAAACATCACCACAATCACCAGGATGATGGCTTCAACCAGTGTTTTAAGGACTTCCTTAATGGATTCCTGAACGAATGGCGTGTTATCCCGTGGATAAGCAATCTTATAGCCTTCCGGCAACTGATTAGACAGACGGGCAATTTCCGCCTTGATTCGTTCTGAGGTCGCGATGGCATTGGCACCGGAAGCCAGCGAGATCGCCAGACCTGCGGATGCATAACCATTATTGGTACTATAGGATTGATAATTTTCTGCACCGAGTTCAACACGTGCCACATCTTTTAAATAGATAAAGCTGCCATCCCGGGCAGACTTTACAATGATATTTTCAAATTCTTCTACTGTTCTGAGTCGCGTGCCCGAAGTTACCTTGGCATTCAGATACTGATCCTCGACCGTAGGCAGATCGCCCACAGCACCGGCTGCGACCTGGGTATTCTGTGATTCAATCGCAGCACGCACATCGCTAGGCATCAGGTTATACTGTTTCAGCTTGAGTGGATTCAGCCAGATCCGCATGGCATATTGCGAGCCAAAAACATCCACCTCACCAATGCCTTCAATCCGGGAAATGTCCTGTTCCAGATGTGTCATCAGGTAGTCCGACAAGGCAATATTGTCACTGCGCCCGGATTCGTCATACAGGCTGATCACCATATGCGTATCGCCCAGCGACTTGAACACATTCACACCCTGCCGTTGTACATCTTCAGGCAAGCGGTTCAGCACCCCATTAATCGCATTTTGTACCTGTACCTGAGCCGTGTCTGGATCAGTCCCGTTTTCAAAGCTGATATTGATCCGGCTACGCCCGGAGGAATCGCTGCTAGAACTGAAATACAGCAAGTGATCAATGCCTTTAATCTGCTGTTCCAGTACCTGGGTCACGCTCTCCTCCACCGTTTCTGCCGATGCGCCGGAATAGGTTGCCGATACGGTCACTCGCGGTGGCGCAATATCTGGATAACGTTCCACAGGTAAATTCATGACCGCAAATAATCCGATCGCCATCACGACGATGGCCAGCACGCCTGCAAAAATAGGTCGATGAATAAAAAACTTAGACAGCATAGGTCTGAATCACTTTGAATTTGATGAATTTTAGGATGAGTTGGACAACTGAATCAGCTATAGGGATATTCAAGCAGTGGCATTGAAATTACAAGGCTTGATCACAGAAAAACATGTATAAAATTAAATCATGAAGAAAATATGAAGATTTTTCCTTTCATCTAGCTGTTTCAACAATTTATAGGGTTATTCATTTTATTTTAGGTATAAAAAAACCCTGCTTGCGCAGGGTCTTCTTTGAATCAGTTCAGTGCTTATGCAGAGAATTGGTTCATTGTGTTTTTCGCATCGTCACCCGCTTTAAGCGCGTTGTCACCAGCGAAGATTTCTTTGTGGTCGTCACCGATGTCAGAACCCGCCATTGCTTGGTGTTTCACACAAGCGATACCGCCACGGATTTCTTTACGTTGTACGCCAGCAACATAAGCCAACATACCTTCAGAACCGAAGTAACCTTGAGCAAGCTCGTGAGTAGAAAGCGCAGCTGTGTGGTAAGTCGGTAGAGTGATCAAGTGGTGGAATACACCTGCTTCACGAGAAGCATCTGCCTGGAATGTACGAACTTTCTCGTCAGCTTCAGCAGCCAATTCAGTGTTGTCGTACTCAGCACTCATTAGTTTAGCGCGGTCGTATGCAGATACGTCTTTACCTTCAGCAACCCAACGGTCGTACGCTTGTTGACGGAAGTTTAAAGTCCAGTTGAACGATGGAGAGTTGTTGTAAACAAGTTTCGCATTTGGAACAACTTCTTTAACACGGTTAACCATGTGAGCGATTTCAGCTACGTTTGGAGTCGCAGTTTCGATCCAAAGAAGGTCAGCACCGTTTTGAAGGCTAGTTACACAGTCAAGTACAACGCGGTCGATTTGAGTGCCTTCGCGGAACTGGTACAGACCAGAAGCAAGACGTTTTGGACGGTGAAGTTTGCCATCACGTTTGATCAGGATTTCGTCTTCTTGCGCTTCTGAAATGTCAATTTCAGTTGTATCTAAGTAGCTGATGTATTGAGAAGCGATGTCACCTGGCTCTTTAACCACTGGGATTTTTTGAGTCAAGTCAGCGCCTTCAGAGTCAGTACGTGCAACGATGATACCGTCGTCTAGACCCATTTCCAGGAATGCATAGCGAAGCGCGTGGATTTTCGCGATGAAGTCTTCGTGTGGAACAGTTACTTTACCAGCTTGGTGACCACATTGTTTCGCGTCAGACACCTGGTTTTCGATTTGAAGTGCACAAGCACCCGCTTCGATCATTTTCTACGCTAGTAAGTAAGTTGCTTCTTCGTTACCGAAACCAGCGTCGATGTCCGCAATGATTGGCACAACGTGAGTTTGGAAGTTGTCGATTTGAGAAGTGATTTCAGCAGCTTTAGCAGTGTCACCAGCTTCTTGAGCTTTTTTAAGTGAACGGAACAGGTCGTTCAATTCTTTCGCGTCAGCTTGACGTAAGAATGTGTAGATTTCTTCAATCAATGCAGGAACAGAAGTTTTTTCGTGCATAGATTGGTCAGGAAGTGGACCGAACTCTGAACGAAGTGCTGCAACCATCCAACCAGAAAGGTAGATGTAGCGACGTTCAGTTGTACCGAAGTATTTTTTGTTCGCAATCATTTTTTGTTGTGCGATGAAACCGTGCCAGCAACCCAGAGATTGAGTGTATTTGCTAGAGTCAGCATCATAAGCAGCCATATCACGACGCATAATTGCTGCTGTGTATTTTGCAATGTCTAAACCTGTTTTGAAACGGTTCTGAAGTTGCATACGCGCAGCATCTTCAGGACTGATGTCTGCCCAAGTGTTGCCGAATTTCGCTTTTAATTCGCGGATTGCATCAATCGCTGTTTGATATGTAGTCATGATATATTCCTGTAATAATATTAGGATTTTTCTGCAACGTTGTTCTAAAATCAGACCCTCAAAACTTTGTTTAGATTTTAGTCAGCTCGTTGCGATGTATAGAGATTAGATGCAATAAAAAAATTAATCCAATATTCTGCAAGAATTATCACTATTTATTTAAAAAATATGTAGATGAAAGTCTAATTATATATTGATTACTTTTATATAAATTATTGTATTTAATAGTTTATTTTTAAATTTTTAAAATTTATTTTTGTCTAAAATTTCAGCTTCTTGAATATAAAATATTCATTAGACTTAAGTCTTGACTCGCTTGATGACCTGACTTTTTTGGTCTTTTTTGCCAGTCTTCCTTTATATTTCCGATAAACTGGATTAATGCAAAACTATATATTTCACATAATTTATCTACTATTAATCATTGACTCATTTCTTGTCTTGAAATCATTTTCACTTGCCCTGTTTTAACTAAAAATAGGCATCCAGTTTGATCCTGTAATTGACCAATTTGACAGACAGAATCCAGACTCGATTTATGTACACCCCTTGTTTGAAAATGAATAAAAACTGTTATAAATTCGGTGGCTTTTTTTTCATCGGTCACGTACACAAGCCGCAGTACTTATGGCATAATCACTATAATTTCATGATTTTATTTTCGGTATTTTTTTTATGAATCTGGAGCGGGTCGATCTCAATCTATTAATTTATCTTGATGTACTTCTTCGCGAAAAAAATGTCACACGTGCAGCTGAGCAACTTGGCGTGACCCAGCCTGCCATGAGTAACATTTTGCGTCGTCTGCGCAATTTATTTAATGATCCCCTCCTGATCCGTTCTTCTGAAGGGATGACACCGACTGAACGTGCACTCGAACTGCAGCCACGTATTCGCGATGCCCTGTCTGATCTGTCCATGATTCTGGAACCCCGTACCGAGTTCCGCCCTTATACCTCAAATCGTGTGTTCCGTATCATGACTTCAGATTATGCTGAAGCGACACTGGTACCGCGCCTGGTCAAAGCTTTACGCTCTGAAGCACCCAATGTTGTTCTGGACTTTCTGACACCTAGTGATGTGTCTTATCGTGACATGGAACAAGGTAAGGTTGACCTGGCGATTAACCGGTTTAATGAAATTCCGCAAAGTTTCCATCAGGTACTGGTGTGGCGTGACAGTTTTTCTTGTCTGTTAAATAATAAACATCCTGCTGCTGGTAACCTGAACCTGAAAAGCTATTTAGATGCACAGCATATCTGGGTATCTAAAACCGGCATGGGCGTGGGATTCGGGGTTAATCCTGAAAAGCAGGCCGGACTTGGCTGGATTGATCAGGCGCTGGAACGTATTGGGCAAAAACGTAAGATTTCAGTATTTACCCGTCACTATCAGATGCCGGGACTTTTGGCGTCAAATGTAGATCTGGTAGCAACGCTACCAACCCGTATTGCCCGCCTGCAAGCCAAGAACCATAATTTGCTACTTAAAGATCCACCCTTCTATATTCCTGAATTTGAACTGAAGATGGCATGGTGTCCATTACTGCATCATCATCCGGCACATCGCTGGTTGCGTCAGCTGATTCTGTATGTAGCGCGCCAGATGATTGAAGAGGAGAATCGTGAATTTATGCAGAATAATTCGCAATTTTCACCTTATTAAAATGAATTTCACATAAATTATTATTTTTTAAGCTTATACTGTAAGGACTTGAGATCTGTTTTTACACCTCAAGTCCTTTTTTGTGTTAAAAATATTCCAAGATAATATCAATCCACAGGTGGATTACGTGAGCCTCTTTCAAAACATCGTGATTATCTTAATACTCATCGCGGGGGCTGGTTTTTTATCACTGACTGAAATCGCACTCGCAGGTGCCCGTAAGGTCAAACTTAAAATTTTGGCCGAATCAGGCGACGTCCGTGCCCAGAAAGTGCTGGATTTGCAGGAAAACTCAGCAGACTTCTTTGCTGCCTCCCAAATTGGCTTAAATGCTGTCGCCATTCTCGGCGGTATTCTGGGTGAAGGGGCTTTCCGTCCTTATATCGCCGAATTTGTCTCGCATATATATGATGGTCCTTGGACCGAGAACATCAGCTTTGCCTTATCTTTCACTCTGGTGACTTCATTATTCATTCTGTTTGCCGATCTGATGCCAAAACGCCTGGCAATGATTGCACCGGAAAAAATTTCAGTCGCAGTTATCAACCCGATTCAAATTTTTATTAAAATCTGCAAGCCGTTGGCTTGGATAATTAATGCCATTGCCAATCTGTTGTTCCGGTTATTCAAAGTCAATACGATCCGGGATGACAATATCACCTTTGCAGATATTTCTGCGGTGATGGATGCCGGTGCTCAGGCTGGCGTACTACAAAAGCAGGAACACCACTTTATTGAAAACGTGTTTGAACTTGAAGAACGTAATGTTCCTTCCAGTATGACCACACGTGAAAATGTGGTGTTCTTTACCCTGACTGAAGCTGAAGACAGTATTCGTCAAAAGCTGGCGCAATATCCTTATTCCAAATTTCTGGTCTGTAATGAAAATATCGACCAGGTAATTGGCTATGTCGATGCCAAAGACATTCTGGTCCGTATTCTCAACAACCAGAAAATCAATCAGCTGAATGAATCTACCATTCGTAATGTGTTGATGATTCCGGACACTCTGACCTTATCCGAACTTCTGGACCGCTTCCGTTCGAGCAAAGAAAAGTTTGCAGTGGTCATTAACGAATATGCACTGGTCGTGGGTGTGATTACCCTGTCTGACATCATGATTACCGTAATGGGTGACTGGGTAACACCAATGGAAGAAGATCAGCAGATCTTTAAACGTGATGCTGATTCATGGCTGATTGAAGGCAGTACGCCAATTGAAGACATGAAACATGCCTTAGGCATTGATGAAATGCCAGATGAAGAAAATTATGAAACGCTGGCTGGTTTTATGATGTACAAGCTGCGCAAGATTCCACGCCCTGCTGATATTGTAATTTTTGGCGGCTATAAGTTTGAAGTTGTGGATGTGGATCACTTTAAAATTGATCAGCTTTTGGTTACCCGCTTACTTCAAGACCATAAAGAATCTGAAACATCTGATTCTGAAGAATAAGTTGATTAATATTTCTTTTTCTAAAGCCTTACATGAACGTAAGGCTTTTTTTATTACATATCAGAAATGCTGATCCATACTTATCATGCATTTCACCATACTTTATGGATATATATTATTTATTAGAAAAATAGAATAAAAAATACCATTTGTTAAATAATATTTAAAAAATGGGTTGAATTGAATAGTATCAAGTTCACTTGAATATTAAATAAAACTATCACACTCAAAGGACTGATCCATGCTGACTATTTTAGGCTTAGGCATGATTATTTGCTTTATGTATTTAATCATGTCCAAGCGTTTGAGCGCGCTCGTAGCTTTAACTTTAATACCTATTCTTTTTGCTCTCATTACTTACGCATTAAGCTTTTTTGTCGACAGTCTAGCAGGATTTAATATTTCAGAATTAGGCCCCATGATGATGGAGGGGATCAAAAAACTTGCCCCGACGGGTGTCATGCTGTTATTTGCGATTCTGTATTTTGCCATCATGATTGATACAGGCTTGTTTGACCCATCGGTAAAATGGATTTTAAAACAGGTCAAAGGGGATCCCCTCAAAGTGACTTTAGGCACGATTACCTTAACGTTGATTGTGTCATTAGATGGCGATGGTTCTACCACTTATATGATCTGTGTCGCTGCGATGCTACCCTTATATAAACGCATAGGTATGAGCCCATTGATCATGGCATGTTTAATGATGCTCGCCAGTGGCATTATGAACTTAACCCCTTGGGGTGGACCAACAGCACGTGCTGCAACTGCACTGCATGTCGATCCAAACGATGTTTTTGTACCGATGCTGTTCCCGATGTTTGTAGCCATTATCTGGTTATATTTCTTGGGCTTTATGTATGGTCGTATGGAGCGTAAACGCATTGGTATTGTTGAGCTGGATATTAGCCATGGTGACAATATTCAAATCTCGCAAGTCCCTGAAGCCAACCGCCATCATTTACGTACCTTCAATGCTTTGCTTACACTCGGCTTGATGATTACGCTGGTGATGGGCATTCTACCCGCTCCAATATTATTCATGGTGGCACTGTGTATTGCTTTAATTGTGAATTATCCAGATTTGGATATGCAAAAGCGCTTGGTGGGTAACCACTCTGCAAGTGCTTTGGCAGTCGTAGGTATTATCTTCGCCGCAGGTATTTTTACAGGAATTCTGTCAGGTACAGGCATGGTTGATGCCATGTCCAAGCAATTGGTCGAGATTATTCCTGAAAGTATGGGACCTTATCTGGCACCAATCACCGCAGTGATCAGTATGCCATTAACCTTCTTTATGTCGAATGATGCGTTCTATTTTGGTGTCTTACCTGTGTTATCGGAAGCTGCCGGACATTATGGTATTACTCCAGCAGAAATGGCACGTGCCTCAATTGTTGGGCAACCTGTGCATTTACTTTCACCCTTGGTACCATCTACTTACTTATTATGTGGACTGGCGGGAATCAATTTTGGTGAACATCAAGAATTTACCATTAAATGGGCAGTAATTACCTGTTTAGTGATGTTGGTGACTGCTGTCATCTTCGGTATTTTCCCACTCTATTCAACACTTGGGTAAAGATTTTTCCATAAAAAAGAGCATCCAAGGATGCTCTTTTTTTAGCGCTGTTTAGAAATTTTCAAGTAAAGCATCTAATACTGCCTGGTAGTGAATACGAATATCATCTTCCAGAATTTTATAGGCATTATCGAACTGCACCATTGGCCAGCCTTCTTTCCAGAATGGGAAAATATTATGCAGGTCATGCGTCACGATTGCATCTTCACGCACAATAGCCTGCGCGATCTGTGCCAATACAAATGCAGTTTCCGCACCATCAATCGCCAGGTAATCAATACCACGCGCCTTTAAAATACGGATACGGTCTTTCTTGTAACGAATCTTTTTGATCTGAGCTTCATTCAAATGAAGCGCGATAGACACTGCTTCAACAAATTTTTCTTCAAATGACTGATGCAATCTAACCAGCGCCTGTTTATGCGCTTCCTGACGACCCGCTTTACCACCCTGACGAATAGCTTCTTTCGCTTCGGTATCTAATTCATCGTTTTTCATTGCCTGTAACAGGTCCAGAATTTCGATGTCGCTTAAAGTCTCAGGAGATTGATCAGTCATGAACTGCCCTTACAAATAATATTTACAATAGGCTATTTTCGCATAATTCCCGGACAAAAAGACAAAATCCTGCTGCAAGTGAGATGATTTAATTGCGCATTGCAATTTTTCGGAAAAATTCAGCAATTTACTTTATAGTAATCTTACTCATCCATCTCCTGCCCGACTTCATACATGCAAAACCAACAAGTCAATGTGCTGCTTCAGCAACTTCAGCGGCTCTATCCAGCGGCTTTTAAGCACAATTACCTGTTTTATAGTCAGATCAAGACCAGAGGTGTACTGGATGACCGTCGTGAATTTATTCCTTGGCTATTGGCGAGCATGATTTTTGTGCCAATCAGTTTCGTACTGAAAGATATTTTCCTGAGTAATTTTACTGAGCTGAGTAACTTTCAGGCACAAGCCTATGCCATTCTGGCAATTCTTTTATTCTTGATGGTGATTGTCCCTTTGGTCATTAAACAGATTCGACATTCTTCGCATTCACTTTATCAACTATTACGACATAGTCCTGTCAAGCTTGCTGTAATCGTCATTCTGTCTGCCCTGAATATTCAATTTTTACAAAGTCAGTTTGTGATGTGGGCGCTCCTGTTCTTTGGTGTCAGTTTTGGCTTTGTGCGTTTTTATAAGGAAAATCTGTTTCGTCAAAACAGTCAGGACAGTGAATATTATCAGCTGCATCAACTGCGTCGTGTGTGTTTCTGGGCATACAAACAAAGCCTGAGAACCCGATTAAAACTCTATATGACTTCGGCTCAAAGTCCTGAATATGAAGTACTCAAGCGTCAGCTAAACCGCTATGCCGACCTATATAGCCAGTTATTCAAATCTGAACACCAGTACTGTAAAAGCATTAAACATATTGATGTGGACAGTTATCTGGATGAAATGCTGTAAATCGATTAATTTATTGAAATTTAAAGCTTTGAATAACATCAGCTTTGCTTTCTTTTAAATTTTAATGGCTAAATTGCCTGAAAATAAAACAAATAATAAGAAATCATCTTGCCAAGTTCTCGCTGCTCATCTATGATGGCGCGCATGCCCGAGTGGTGAAATCGGTAGACACAGGGGATTTAAAATCCCCCGCCCACAAAGCGTGCCAGTTCGAGTCTGGCCTCGGGCACCATTTTGATTCAGTTTAAAATGGTGCAAATGCAGAAACCCAGCAATGAGCTGGTTTTTTTGTGCCTGAAATTTATAAATAGAGTGTGCCTCCTCATGTCCGCACCCCGCTCTTTCGATCTAGCCAGATTACAGTTACGCCATCCTGATGCATTCTTTTGCAGACTTAGCTATAGCCGCTATAAATATTTGAATCAAACCATTGATCCGTATTTATATTTGCGTATCGGGATTTTGATGCTGATTACAGCATTTTGTGGTCTGTGCTTTTCCCTGCCTTTTTATCCAGACTTTATGGATTCAAAGAATCAGGCCATTAGTGCAGGTACGATCGTACTTATTAGTATGCTCTATCCTTATATCTGGCGTGCCCAGTTTCAGGCCAAGTACAGTTCTGTACGCTACGCAAAGCGCTTGCAATCCTGTTTATATATTCAAACCCTGATTGTTGTTCTGTCACTGATCAATTACCAGTATTTTCATTCAGCGTTCATTGCTTTACCTTGCCTGGGTCTACTTGCCTTCAGCAGTTTTGTAGCGGTGTTAATTGAGCCCGGCTTTAGAAGTTCTACCCGCAGCACCCTGCTGGTACGTTTGCAGCACATCCGTCAATTGGCTTACTGGTCTTATCAACAGTCGCAAAGTAAAGAGCCAGAACCTGTGCCACTGCAAAAGGATTTAAAAAAATATTATCTGGAATTACATCAACGCTGCATGCAGGAAGAACAGAAACTCCTAAATGAAATTCATTATAAAAATTTCAAAGAAGCATTTTTAGATCATTAAAAAAAAGCCCTGTAAAAAACAGGGCTTTTTTCACCATTCACGAGTCGCGACCAGCTCTTCCATTTCAACTTCGAAGTATCCCTGTTCCTGTACCACCATCATCATGGCTTCAGTAATATAATCTGCTGCGGTATCATCTAAAGAGGAATCCAGGTCTTCGAACTGCGGTTTCATTTCATTGATTTCTGCCACAGTCGCATTGGCAAACTGATAAATCTCGTATTCAGATAAACCAGATTTTGTCACCTTTTTGGCAAAACGTTCGATGTGCTGCTTTACTTCAGCAACCAGAATATCGGGATAATATTCATCATCGAACATTGGGAGAAGTAAATCTGCAAACATTACAGGCACTCTAAAACTATAACTAAAAATTAAGCGTGCCCTATATACCATATTGCCGCTTAAAAGCCAAACAGCACGCCGCCTAACATGCAATCTAGCCAATAATTAAACCGCGGCTTGCATTGCCTTCCAGACCTTAATCGCATCTGCTGTCGCTTTAACATCATGTACACGTACCATGCAGGCACCTTGTTGAATACTTAGCAAGTGTGCTGCTACTGACCCCACTGCGCGTTCTACGGCTTCTGCTCCATCCAGCACCTGTCCAATAAAGCGTTTACGTGACAACGCCGACAATATTGGATAACCAAGTTGAGTTAGTTTGTACAATTCATTCAGTAGTTTCAGGTTCTGTTCAGCATTTTTGGCAAATCCAAAACCGGGATCAATCATAATGTGCTCAGCTTTCACCCCGGCATCTAAAGCATCCTGCACGCGCTGTTTTAATTCCGCAATGACATCAAGCGTGACATCTTGATACTGATCCAGATTATTCATCGTAGTAGGTTCACCACGCATATGCATAATAATGACCGGAATATCCAACTCAGCAGCAGTTAGCAAGGCATTCGGTCGTGTCAGTGCACGAACATCATTCCAGATATGTGCTCCAGCTTTCACTGCAGCCTTAATCACTTCTGGCTGGGAAGTATCAATTGAAATCACGACATTGTGCTTGGCCAGTTCTTCAACCACAGGCACTACACGGCGAATTTCTTCTTTTACTTCAACCGCCGATGCACCCGGACGGGTCGACTCGCCACCCACATCAATAACTGTTGCACCTTCTGCCATCATTTCTAATGCACGCGCTACTGCAGCATCTTGAGAATTATGTTTGCCCCCATCACTAAATGAATCCGGTGTAACATTCAGAATTCCCATCACATGCGGCTGGGACAGATCCAGTGTTAAGTGTTCAAATGTCCATACGCGTGGTAATAACGGCATCAGCTGCATGTTTTCATCCTAAATCCAATAACTAGCGTATTGTCGTATGGATAGCGATATAAAGCAAAGCTGAAACAAGCCAGAATTAAATTTCAAACTGCGGTTTATTTGAGCATTGCATAAGCTTAGATTGTAACTGTGATTTTACCTCTACCCATTCACTTCTTAAAATACTATAGATATAGCTATCCCGCACTGTCTGACCATCTTTACGCAACATATGACATCGAATGATGCCATCCCGTTTAGCTCCTAGAGCTTCAATGGCTTTTTGACTTTTTAGATTCAGATGATCCGTACGAAAGCCTACTACCCGAGCATTAAGCTCTTCAAAGGCATGACTTAAAAGAAGATATTTACAGACCCGATTCACATAGGTACGCTGATAACGCTGTGCATACCAGGTATAACCAATATCCACACGTGGAATTTCAGGCTTGATATCATGATAACTGGTGGTTCCAATCGCTCGACCCGCTGTTAAATCAATCACAGCAAAAGCCATCCTTGTACCCTGAGCTTGTTGAACCAAAGCTTGCTGTACATATTGTTTTAATTCGCTTAAGTAAGGTACAGAATTATAAAGCACTTCGCCCAAATCTCCTTCAGCACAAGCTGCTTCTAAATCTGTAAAATGCTTCCAAGTCAGCGCTTCTAAACGTAACTGATAAATACGGGATTCCAAAACAGGTATTGTCATTTTTATTTTTGCTCATTGGTTTTTTATAGCTGAATATAGCATCACGCCAAAACAATCCAAATCATTGCCATAAAAAAACCACCCGAAGGTGGTTTTTTTATTTTCTGCTTAATTGGCTGGTAATGGCGGAGGAGTCAACGGCCCATCCTTCGGTGTTACATCAATTACAGGATTATCTGAAACATAGACCTTAGGTGGCTTAGGCTCACGACCTTCCATAATGTCTCGGATTTGCTCGCGATCAATTGTTTCCCATTCCATTAACGCTTTCACCATGGCATGCGCGATATCTTTGTTATTTTCCAGAATATCACGAGCCACTTTATATTGCTCATCGATGATACGGCGTACTTCAGCATCAACCTGCTGTTGAGTCGCTTCAGAAATCGTACGACTGCCAATGCTGCCCATAAATGACTGTTGCGAGTCATCTTCATAGACCATTACGCCTAACTTGTCAGACATACCGTATTTGGTCACCATCGCACGCGCAACTTTGGTTGCACGTTCAAAGTCATTTGAGGCACCAGTCGACATCTGGTTAATAAAGACTTCTTCTGCAATACGACCACCGAACAAGATCGAAATATCATTCAGCATTTTATCTTTGTAATGGCTGGTCTGGTCAAACTCAGGCAACTGCCAGGTTACACCTAATGCCCAACCACGCGGCATGATCGTTACTTTATGCACAGGATCAGTACCTGGCAGCATTTCTGCAACAATTGCGTGCCCTGCTTCATGGTAAGCCGTAGCAAGACGCTCTTCTTCACGAAGTACCATCGATTTACGTTCAGGACCCATATACAGCTTGTCTTTAGCATCTTCAAAGTCATGCATGTCGACAGTATTCTTGTTACGACGTGCCGCGAATAATGCTGCTTCGTTTACAAGGTTTGCCAACTGCGCACCAGAGAAACCAGGAGTACCACGAGCCAGGACTTTCACATCCACACCCGTTGTAGACGGCAGTTTCTTCAAGTGAACATTCAGGATTTGCTCACGGCCTTTAATGTCTGGCAAGCCAACCATCACTTGACGGTCAAAACGACCTGGACGAAGTAAGGCTTTATCCAGTACATCAGCACGGTTAGTTGCCGCGATGACGATAATCCCTTCATTGCCTTCGAAACCGTCCATTTCAACCAGCATCTGGTTGAGGGTCTGTTCACGTTCATCGTGACCACCGCCTGTACCTGAACCACGGTGACGACCGACAGCATCAATCTCATCGATGAAGATGATACATGGCGCATGGCGTTTCGCCTGTTCGAACATGTCACGTACACGAGATGCACCGACACCCACGAACATTTCTACGAAGTCAGAACCGGAAATACTGAAAAATGGAACTTTCGCTTCACCTGCAATCGCTTTTGCAAGCAGGGTTTTACCCGTACCCGGAGGACCCACCATCAGGACGCCCTTAGGAATAGTTGCACCCAAACGTTTGAATTTCGCAGGATCTTTCAGGAAGTCAACGATTTCCACGACTTCCTGTTTTGCTTCATCACAACCCGCAACATCAGTAAAGGTAACTTTAATCTGGTCTTCAGACAGCATTTTCGCCTTCGACTTACCAAAGCTCATCGGGCCGTTCTTGCCGCCTGCACCGCCACCCATGTTGCGCATAAAGAACATGAATAACAAAATGATTAAGAGCACAGGGAAACTTGCAATCAGCAACTGCATCAACAAGCCTTGGCGTTGTGGTGCAGTACCTTCAACAACCACATTGTTCTTGATGAGATTTGGCATCAGTTCAGGATCCTGAACTGCCGGACGAATACTTTCAAACTCGGAACCGTTTGATTTCTCACCACGAATTCTTTCGCCATCTATTGTCACTTGCTTAATCTGGCCGTCATTCACCGCTGCAACAAACTCTGAATAGTTCATTGTTGTCGGCTGATTGCGATCACTGACGTTGCTGAAGATGAGCACCAGCACACCCAGTATCACGAGCCACAATACGGCATTCTTAAAAAGATCGCTCAAAGCTTTATTCCCATTTCCAATCTAATTTGATCATGCCCTCGCGGGTGACCTGAATTTCCAAGTTTGTTCAACTTGCAATTATTAAAAACGTACAAAATGCACAATTTTTAGCGTGTTGGCAAGTAGACTTTATTTAGAAGCCTTCTTGCGCCCCTGCCCCACCAGAAAGACTTCTTTCGAGCGAGCACGCGATGCAGCAGGTTTTACCGTTTTCAGAACATCAAAACTATTAACAACTTCCTTACGGAATTCATCAAAGCCAGTGCCCTGGAAGACTTTAACAATAAACTGACCTTTAGGACCTAAAACCTTGTTGGCAAAGTCAAGGGCCAGTTCACAGAGATAGATCTGACGCGGTTGATCTACAGCCTTATTACCTGATGTATTGGGGGCCATATCGGAAATTACAACGTCTACCGTACGTCCATCTAAAATATTTAACAATTTATCGAACACTTCCTGCTCACGAAAGTCACCTTGCAGGAAGGTCACATCTGGCAGTGCATCCATTTCCAGGATATCCGATGCGATCACCAGACCTTTAGAACCGACCAGTTTACCAGCAATTTGCGACCAGCTTCCTGGCGCTGCGCCCAGATCGACAACCGTCATACCTGGTTTGATAATGCCGTATTTTTCTTGAATCTCAAGAAGTTTATACGCTGCACGTGCCCGATAACCTTCTTTTTGCGCTTTCTTCACATAAAAGTCATCGAGATGCTCTCTCATCCACGCACGACTACTTTTGGATAACTTCTGGTTGGTAATGCGTGTTGCCATAACTCTCTAAATAAAAAAAACTTCCAATTATTAATTGTACGTGAAAAACACATGATTTGCAGTATTGATCTGTATCTAAATCTAAGACAGTTGGTTGGATTTTTTATGTGATGGCACCGATTATTTCCTGAGAATATAAAGCGTTTGTTTTTTGCTTTTGCTATACTAAGCCGTTTTAAAAATCAGGTTATCTCTCATGGCGTCTTTATCTATTCAGGAACGTAAACGTTTACGTCAAATCGGACATGCATTAAACCCGGTGGTAATGCTTGGTGACAAAGGCCTGACTGAAAATGTGATCGAAGAACTTGAGCGTGCGCTTAACGACCACGAACTGATTAAAGTGAAAGTTGTGGCTGAAGATCGTGAAGCACGTGCTGTTCTCATTACTGAGATTGTTGAAGCAACAGGTGCTGAAATCGTACAAACCATTGGTAAAATCGCGTTGCTTTACAAAAAAGCGCCGAAACAGAACCAAAAACTGTCTAACCTTGTTCGCTTTGCGCACTTGTCTAACTAAGTTCAGGATCTATGGCTAGTTACGAACTGAATGCATTCGATCGTCGTTTTCAGGCGATCTCGCTGGTCGGCGCGATTGAACAGCAAGGTCCCTCCACATTGAATGTGGGTTTTTGGCTACGTGATCCGAACCAGTATGTGCTTTGGCCAGAACTGGTCGCAGCACATCCCCGTCAGGACTTCCTCTGGGAACAGACGTGTTTTGAAATTTTTATTGGGGTAAAGGAAGAGGATTTTTATCGCGAAATCAATCTCTCTCCTTCTCAGGCCTGGCAAGCCTATCAGTTTGAAGAATACCGTTATCCGGAAGAAATGCCGCCACAAGCGGCTTATGATATCGACCTGAATCAGCTCAAGCGTACCCATTATGGACTCAATGTCAGCCTGGATCTAACCGACTTCATGGCCCTGAACAAGCTAAAATGGACTGATCTGTTCCTTGGCTTGTCTGCTGTATTGAAAACCTCACAAGGCGATCAATACTATGCCATGCAGCACAGCAGTCCACAGGCAGACTTTCATAACAAGCGTGACTGGTTACATGTGTTCTAGGATGTAAATACTCTCCTGTAATACACAAATGATAAAAATATAAAAACGTGAGGCTCATCGGTCTCACGTTTTTTATTTTGCCTGAAGTTCAGGGTAAGTAGATTAGTGATGTAGTCTTGCATTTCTCTGTACTGCTGTCACAGCAGCGTAAAAAATCAGAATCATAGTAATCGCAATAATGGAAACTGCGGCCTGTAAAACACTGAAATAGCTAAAACTCAGTATTACCATGGCAAGATAGGCTAGACGGCTTTTCCAGGTTTCAAGATTTAAAACCATGATCAAGGCAAGTAGCAATATTGCCGCTATAAGATGATGTTGCATCATGACCCCCTATTTTTGATTTATGAGTCAGTGTTGCGTCTAATACGAAAGGAGAACATAGATGCTCCCCTTCGGCTGCTTTTTTTGTTTTGTTGCTTGTTTAACTTTTTAGATCAGTTTCTTTTTCTTCGGTTTCTCCTTTTACAACGACGGGTTTAACTTTTTTCAAAACTTCAATCGTACTGTCTTTAGAGCGTTTTAGGGTATCTGCCAGATGATCCTTATGCTTGGTTGAAATCTGGGTGACATCTTCTTTTAATTCTTTACCGAGTTTCGATAGATCATCAATGACCGCATTAAATTCGGTTTTGATAAAGCTGGTCAGTTCATTCAACTCTTTTTGTGAGCCAAACAACTGCTCTTTCAGGGTATCGATGCGCTGTAGTAAATCCTGTTTAAACTGGGTCAGCTGATCAGTCACAGTATTGCTCAGTTTTTTTACTTCAGCTTCAATATTTTCTTTGCTTTCGCCAAGCGTTTCCACTGCCTGCTCTTTCGCCTCTATTGCTGCTTTTTCAAGCTGCTCGGCAGTTTCAGTGACAACGACATTCAGATTTTTTTTAGATGTTGTAGTTTTAGTTGTGGTAGCCATGTCTTTTGCCTTTAGTTATGTTTTGACGCTTTCATATTAGTAAATTCGATAAAATTTAAGACTTGATTTGTCTGACAATTATTAAATGGTTACATTTTTCAACATTGATCATGAAACAGACTTTCAAGCAAAAAGCAAGCCATTTATCTCATACTTTTGCGGCAAAGCTATTGGACTTAGCAGGTGTTACTGCGTATAATGCCGTGTTAAGTTCAAGCGAGCAGACATAGGAGGGTAGGTTTAAAAATTAACCTTCCTTTTTTTTCGTCTACTCGCTTTTTTACAGCCTAAATTTCAGGAGCTTTGGTTTGAGCACCCCAGCAATTTTAGCCCTTGCCGACGGAACTATCTTTAAAGGTACTTCGATTGGCGCATCGGGTTGTACGACTGGTGAAGTCGTTTTCAACACTGCCATGACTGGCTATCAAGAAATTTTGACTGATCCAAGTTATGCACAGCAGCTTGTAACTTTAACTTACCCACATATCGGTAATACGGGTTGCAACGAAGAAGACGCAGAATCAGGTCGTATTCATAAAGTATGGGCAAACGGTTTAATTATCCGTGACCTTCCTTTATTACACAGTAACTTCCGTGCTGAACAATCACTAGGTGAATATCTAGAACAGCACAATGTAGTGGCTATTGCTGACATCGACACGCGACGATTAACTCGAATTTTGCGTGATAAAGGTGCACAAAACGGTTGTATCCTTGCAGGCGAAAACATCACTGAAGAAGAAGCACTTGAAAAAGCACGCGCATTCGGTGGTCTGAATGGTTTAGACCTTGCAAAAGAATGCTGTGATCCTGAAGGTTTTGAATGGACTGAAGGTTCATGGACTTTAGGTAAAGGCTTCGCTCAACCAGAATTTAAATTCCATGTTGTTGCATACGATTACGGTGTCAAAACCAACATCTTACGTATGCTTGCAGATCGCGGTTGTAAATTGACCGTTGTGCCTGCGCAAACTCCTGCTGCTGATGTACTTGCACTGAATCCAGATGGCGTGTTCCTGTCGAACGGCCCTGGCGATCCAGCTGCATGTGACTACGCAATTGAAGCTGTAAAAACAATTGTAGAAGATGCCCGCAATATTCCTGTATTCGGGATTTGCCTAGGTCATCAGATTCTTGCGCTTGCAAGCGGTGCCAAGACTGTGAAAATGCCTCACGGCCATCACGGTGCCAACCATCCTGTACAAAACATTGAAACTGGTACAGTGATGATTACTTCTCAAAACCACGGCTTCGCAGTGGATGAAAGCACCTTGCCTGCGGTATTGCGTGTGACTCATCGCTCACTGTTTGATGGTACTAACCAAGGTATTCATCGCACAGACAAACCTGCGTTCAGCTTCCAGGGTCACCCTGAAGCAAGCCCTGGTCCACATGACTGCGCACCATTGTTCGATCATTTCATCGAACTTATCGAAGCATCTAAGAAGTAATTAAGGAAGCATCATGGCTAAACGTACAGACATTAAAAGCATCTTAATTATCGGTGCTGGTCCTATTGTGATTGGTCAGGCGTGTGAGTTTGACTATTCAGGCGCGCAAGCGTGTAAAGCGCTTCGTGAAGAAGGCTACCGTGTTATTTTGGTGAACTCTAACCCGGCAACCATTATGACTGACCCTGCAATGGCAGATGCAACGTATATCGAACCGATTACCTGGCAGACTGTTGCAGCAATCATTGAGAAAGAACGTCCAGACGCAGTTCTTCCTACAATGGGTGGTCAAACAGCATTGAACTGTGCCCTTGCCCTTGATGAGCACGGCATTTTAGAAAAATTCAATGTTGAACTGATCGGTGCGACCAAAGAAGCAATTGAAAAAGCTGAAGACCGTAAACTGTTCGACCAGGCAATGCGTAAAATTGGTCTTGAATGTCCAAAAGCAGACATTGCCGAATCAATGGAAGAAGCTTTAGAGATTCAAGCACGCTTCGGCTTCCCTGTGATTATCCGTCCATCATTCACCATGGGTGGTTCAGGCGGCGGTATCGCATACAACAAAGAAGAATTCATTGAAATCTGTGAACGCGGTTTCGATCTTTCTCCAACCAAACAGTTATTGATCGATGAATCATTAATTGGCTGGAAAGAATACGAAATGGAAGTTGTTCGTGACAAAAACGACAATTGTATCATTGTATGTACCATTGAAAACTTCGACCCAATGGGCGTGCACACAGGTGACTCGATCACTGTTGCGCCTGCACAAACGCTTACAGATAAAGAATTCCAGTTACTACGTAACGCTTCTCTAGCTGTACTTCGTGAAATTGGTGTAGAAACAGGCGGTTCTAACGTTCAGTTCGGTATTAACCCGAAAGACGGCCGTATGGTTGTGATCGAGATGAACCCGCGTGTTTCTCGTTCATCTGCGCTTGCGTCTAAAGCAACTGGTTTCCCGATTGCTAAAATCGCTGCGAAACTGGCTGTGGGTTATACCCTTGATGAACTGAAAAATGACATCACTGGCGGTACGACTCCAGCATCTTTCGAACCTGCGATTGACTACGTTGTCACCAAGATTCCCCGTTTCAACTTCGAGAAATTCCCGCAAGCTGACGCAACTTTGACAACACAGATGAAATCTGTGGGTGAAGTGATGGCCATTGGTCGTAACTTCCAGGAGTCTATGCAAAAAGCACTTCGTGGTCTTGAAGTCGGTGCATCTGGCTTTGATGAAAAAATCGAAGCGGGTACTGAAGGCGCGCGTGAGAAAATTTTACAAGAGCTTAAAGTTCCAGGTCCTGAGCGTATCTGGTACGTGGGCGATGCATTCCGTCACGGCTTCACGCTTGATGAAGTCTTTGCTGCGACGAACATCGACCGTTGGTTCTTGATCCAAATCGAAGACATCATCAAAACTGAAAACCAGATCAAAACTTTAGGTTTTGGTGACTTGAATGCGGACAATATCCGTGGGTTCAAACGTAAAGGTTTATCAGATCTTCGCATTGCGAACTTGATGGGTATTTCACAAAAACAATTCCGTAAACACCGTTGGAACCTGGGCGTAACGCCAGTTTACAAACGTGTCGATACATGTGCTGCAGAATTCGAATCTGATACAGCTTACATGTATTCAACTTACGATGAAGAATGTGAAGCAAATCCATCGACTCGTGACAAGATCATGGTGATTGGTGGCGGTCCTAACCGTATCGGTCAAGGTATCGAATTCGATTACTGCTGTGTACACGCGGCGCTTGCAATGCGTGAAGACGGCTATGAAACCATCATAGTGAACTGTAACCCAGAAACAGTTTCTACGGATTACGACACATCTGACCGTTTGTACTTCGAACCAATTACACTTGAAGATGTGCTTGAAATCGTACGTATCGAGAAGCCAAAAGGCATTATCGTTCAGTATGGTGGTCAAACACCTTTGAAACTGGCTCGTGCTTTAGAAGAAGCGGGTGCGCCAATCATTGGTACATCTCCTGATGCGATTGACCGCGCAGAAGACCGTGAACGCTTCCAGCAAATGATTCAACGTCTGCAACTTCGTCAACCAAACAACAGCATCGTAAAATCTGCTGAAGAAGGTATGGCTGAAGCGTCTAAAGTAGGCTATCCACTTGTGGTACGTCCATCTTACGTCCTTGGTGGCCGTGCGATGGAAATCGTTTATAACGATGAAGAACTTAAACGCTACCTACGTGATGCAGTTCAAGCATCAAACGAAGCGCCTGTTCTGCTTGACCGTTTCCTGGATGATGCAATCGAAGTTGACGTAGACTGTGTCTCTGACGGTAAAGACGTTGTGATTGGCGGCATCATGCAGCATATTGAACAAGCAGGTATTCACTCAGGTGACTCAGCATGCTCGATTCCTCCTTATTCTCTGTCTAAAGAGATTCAGGACGAAATGCGTCGTCAAACAATTGCAATGGCAAAAGAACTTGGCGTAATTGGTCTAATGAACGTTCAGTTTGCGGTTAAAGGCGAAGACGTTTACATCCTGGAAGTGAACCCACGTGCATCACGTACTGTGCCGTTCGTTTCTAAGTGTATCGGCGAATCTTTAGCGAAAGTGGCTGCACGTTGTATGGCGGGTCAATCTCTAGAATCTCAAGGATTCACTTCAGAGATTATCCCTGAACACTTCTCTGTAAAAGAAGCAGTATTCCCATTCAACAAATTCCCTGGCGTTGACCCGATCCTTGGCCCTGAGATGAAATCTACAGGCGAAGTGATGGGTGTTGGTAAAACATTCGGTGAAGCATTTTATAAAGCTGTTCTAGGTGCGAACGAACGTCTACCTGGTCTTCCGACAGAAGGTGAAGTGAAACACGCATTCATTTCTGTACGTGACTCAGATAAACCTCGTGCAGCAGGTATTGCGAAACAATTGATTGACCTAGGCTTCAAGATTCTTGCAACTGATGGTACATTTAAAGTGATTAGCGAAGCTGGTCTTGAATGTGAACGCGTAAACAAAGTAACTGAAGGTCGTCCAAACATTGTGGACCGTATCAAAAACGGCGAAATCCACCTTGTAATCAATACGACTGAAGGTAAAAAAGCGCAGGAAGATTCATTCTCGATCCGTCGTTCAGCGCTTCAAGGTAAAGTGTATAACACAACTACCTTGAATGGTGCGGACGCAGTATGCCAAGCTTTAGCGATTAAATTGCCGATGGATGTATATCGTTTGCAAGATTTAACAGTAGGTTAATTCGTTACTGAGAAGTCCCGCCACCTTCTCGGTGGCGGGCTTTTTTTCATTTATACACTTTGTATTTTACTTACATACCTAATTTTGAGGGACAACTATGCAACGTTATCCTATGACTCCTGAAGGCAAACTTGCCTTGGAAAAAGAATTACATCAGCTAAAAACTGTTGATCGCCCGCGTATTACAGCCGCAATTGCTGAAGCACGTGAACATGGAGATCTAAAGGAAAATGCAGAGTATCATGCTGCACGTGAACAACAGGGCTTCTGTGAAGGTCGTATTCAGGACATCGAAGGTAAACTTGGTGCTTGCCAGGTGATTGATGTTAAAGCACTGGAACAAAACGGTCGTGTTGTATTTGGCGTGACAGTGACCATTGAAAATCTGGACACTGAAGAACAAAAAACTTACAAAATTGTGGGTGATGACGAAGCAGACTTTAAGATCAACAAGATCTCTGTGAACTCTCCGATCGCGCGTGGACTTTTAGGTAAAAACGAAGGCGACGAAGTGAAAATCGTGACACCACAAGGTGAAGTGGAATACGAAATTTCCAAAGTTGAATATATCTAATTTTTTATTTAGATATTTTTAGGCTGTAAGACCCCTCGCTTGAGGGGTTTTTTATTGATCCTGAAAATTTCTATCGATTTTATTTTAAGAAGCCAGAAGCCAATGCTTCAAATGCCTGTAAAGCCTCAGATAAAACCTGTGCAGGATCATCGCTGGATGCCACCCACAGTGCTGCATTCATTGCTGCGCCATTTAACAAGACCGCAGCAGCAAGCGCATCGACTGGTTTTAATCGACCTTCAGCCAGTAACTGTTCTACACATTCACGTGTTGATTGCAGGCATTTATTTTGACTTGGCCAATGTGCTGGATCACCCAGTATTGCCGGGCCATCGCGCAGCACAATCCGTTGAAACTCAGCATTTAGGGCATGTTCGATATAAGTGCGTCCTTCAAGCATCAATCCTTCCCAGAGATTATCAGGCTGCTCCAGATGTTGCTGGGCAGATGAAGCCATTTCTGAATCAATCTGATCGACCACCGCAGCAAATAAGCCCTTTTTATCACCAAAATGATGATATAGCGCACCACGGGTCAGCCCTGCTTCTGCTGTGAGTTTATCCATTGAAGTCTCTGCATAGCCATATTCCCCAAATGCACGGCGTGCCACTTGAATCAGTTTTTTACGGGTCTCGGCCATTTTTAATTCACGAACAGACATTTCTATTCCCACTTCAGCATTACAAAAATTTTAATTGACATACGCTACGTATGTCAATTATGTTTACATACGTAGCGTATGTGAAACTGCCAGACGCTTTAAGAAAAAATTTTCATAGTAATTTTTTTAAAGAGAATAGCCATGACTAGAACTGCAATATTTCCCCAAGACCGCCATGCCCTGTATGAACAACATGGTTATTCTGCTGCGATCAAATCGCAAGATTTACTGTTTGTTTCAGGTCAGGTCGGTAGCCGTGAAGATGGTTCTCCCGAACCAGATTTTGAAAAACAGGTAGAACGCGCTTTTCAAAATTTAGCTGCGACATTGGCAGCGGCTGGTTGTACTTTTGATGATATTATCGATGTCACCACTTTTCATACCGATCCTGAACAGCAGTTTGAAAGCATTATGAAAGTTAAAAACCAGATTTTTACCCAAAAGCCTTATCCGAACTGGACGGCTGTGGGCGTGACTTGGCTGGCTGGTTTTGATTTTGAAATTAAAGTCATTGCACGTATCCCTCAAAGCACTTAGATCAGCATTTACCTTAAAATTTTCTTCATGGACTAGATCGAGATTGTTGATTCAGCTTGCAGCGCAATTCGGTATAATGACCCATTCCTTATTGTTCTTGTCTCCCTATGTCCGAAAAGTTAATTAATTCGCCTGTGAATCATTGGTGTGAGTTCGAGTTTATCTCAAAAACCGTGAAGAACCCGAATATTCATATTAAAGGGAATTATTCCTACTATTCAGCCTATTGGGATCAGGGTTTTGAGCGTTGTGTTGTGCGTTATTTACATGATAAGCCTGCAACGCCTGAGAAGCCGATTGATCAGCTTTATATCGGCAATTTCGTCTGTTTTGGCGCAGAATGCGTGATTATGATGGGTAGCAACCAGTTGCACCGTATCGACTGGATTTCAGCGTTTCCGTTCGATACACGGGGTTTTGAGCTTGCGGGTGATACGATCATTGGTGATGGCTGCTGGATCGGCTCTCGTGCCATGATTATGCCGGGTGTAAAGCTTGGTGAAGGTGCTGTAGTCGCAACGGGGGCTGTCGTGACTGAAGATGTGCCACCTTATGCCGTGGTCGGTGGTGTACCTGCTAAAATTATTAAATACCGTTTCGCACAGGAAGATATAGACAAACTGCTTTCTCTTAAAATTTATGATATCGATGAAAAGCAGTTTTTAAAAATGCGTGAACAGTTGCAGATGGATGATGTTAAATCACTATTCCATCATGTACAAAATTTCATCTAAACATTAGATCTCTTTCATAAATCAAAAAACGATCTTCTTTTTGGTTAATATT
>NZ_QMBM01000001.1:782575-836996 GCF_003289665.1 Acinetobacter sp. SM1B | reverse complement strand
AGAACCCTGATAGGATAAGGGTTCTGTGAAATTTGTCGTGTACAGAGATTTTATTTATACAAATATTATAACAAAGTGCGATTTAGCTCACAATTTCATCCTGTCAGATCAAACTATTATGTATTTCTTCTAAAAAAAGCCCTCAATAAGAGGGCTTTATGTTGGATTTTTATTGTTTAGATTAACCCTTTATCCTTCAGCAACTGATACATGGTCGAACCAAGCTCAGCAGGACTACGGGTATAAGCCATGCCAGCACGTTCAAAGGCTGCAAATTTTTCTTCCGCGGTGCCTTTGCCACCTGAAATAATCGCACCTGCATGCCCCATACGTTTTCCTTTCGGTGCTGTCACACCCGCAATATAACCCACTACAGGCTTAGTTACATTAGACTGGATATATTCAGCAGCTTCTTCTTCAGCTGTACCACCAATCTCACCGATCATAATAATAGCTTCTGTTTCAGGGTCTTCTTCAAACAGTTTCAAGCAGTCAATCTGGTTCATACCTGGAATTGGATCACCACCAATACCGATACACGTCGATTGACCTAAACCCAATTTAGTCGTTTGCGATACAGCCTCATAAGTCAGGGTACCTGAACGAGAGATAATCCCGATCTTGCCTTTCTTATGGATATGGCCTGGCATAATTCCAATCTTGCATTCTTCAGGCGTAATAATACCCGGACAGTTTGGGCCAATCAGACGCGTGCCATTACCATTGGTTTCCAGATAGCGCTTGGCTTTTAGCATGTCCAGTGTTGGTACACCTTCAGTAATCACTACAATTAGTTCAATACCTGAGTCAACCGCTTCCACAATAGAGTCTAATACAAATGGTGCAGGTACATAAATTACAGAAGCATCGGCCTGAGTTTCTTTTACCGCTTCACGCATGGTATTAAATACTGGCAGATCCAGATGTGATTGACCACCTTTACCCGGTGTTACCCCACCGACCACTTTAGTACCGTAAGCAATTGCCTGCTCAGAATGAAAAGTTCCGTTTTTACCAGTAAAGCCCTGAACTAAAACTTTGGTGTCTTTATTAATTAATACGCTCATTGTGATACTCCTTAAGCTTTTACTGCAGCAACAATTTTTTCTGCAGCATCGGCCAGGCCATTTGCAGAAATTAATTTCAAACCAGATTCATCCAGTAATTTGGCACCAAGCTCAGCATTGTTCCCTTCAAGGCGAACCACAACCGGCACAGTGACATTTACTTCTTGAACTGCTGCAATAATTGCTTCAGCGATCATGTCGCAACGTACAATTCCACCAAAAATATTAATCAACACACCTTGTACAGAATTATCTGCCAAAATAATTTTGAACGCCTCAATCACCCGCTCTTTGGTTGCACCACCACCGACATCGAGGAAGTTAGCTGGCTGACCACCATAAAGCTTGATAATATCCATGGTGGCCATCGCAAGACCTGCACCATTGACCATACAACCAATATTACCTTCCAAGGCAACATAGTTCAGATCAAATTCTGAGGCTTTTAGCTCACGCTCATTCTCTTGTGATTTATCGCGTAGTGCCGCCACTTCAGGCAAACGATACAACGCGTTCGAATCGATCCCTACTTTGGCATCGACACAAAGAATGTCGCCATTTTCACGGACTGATAGCGGATTGATTTCAAACAGGGCAAAATCATTTTCCACAAAGGCTTGATAAGCTGCAGTCATGACTTTAACAAATTGGTTGATTTGTCCATCTTTAAGGTTTAAAGCAAATGCAACTTCACGTGCCTGGAACGGCAATAAACCAACGAGTGGATCAACTTCAACTTTAATAATTTTTTCAGGCGTTTCTTCTGCCACTTTTTCAATTTCAACACCGCCTTCAGTCGATGCCATAAAGGTAATACGGCGAGTTGAACGGTCTACAACAGCACCCAGATAAAGTTCACGCTCTACCGGATAAACATCTTCAGAGACCAGAATACTGTTGACTGGTTGACCATTGGCATCGGTTTGATAAGTCACTAAACGTGAGCCAATAATTTGATTGGCATATTCAGCGGCTTCGTCGGCAGATTTAACTACCTTTACCCCACCCGCCTTACCACGCCCCCCGGCATGCACCTGTGCTTTTAATACGGCAAATTTTCCGCCCAGCTGTTGAAAAGCCTGCACGGTTTCTTCAGCATTTGTCGCAAGAATACCTTCCTGAACTGGCATGCCATATTTTTTTAATAACGCTTTTGCTTGATACTCATGTAAATTCATTGATTGACCTTTTACTACTTCTTTACTTTGTTATTACTGCGTCCAATATCCTGTGGCGCTGCAACATCGATATTGGAATTTATTAAAACGATGTTTTGATTCTTATCTTTATTTTTAGATGATTATTCATACAAAAACAACCACCAAATGTAAAAGAGCGGCCGGAGCCGCTCTTTTTTAGATTATTTACGCTTACGCTGGATCGCGTGAATTGCACGACCATCGACTGCAAGAGCAGCTTCATGTACGACTTCAGAGAATGTTGGGTGACCAAACGTCATCAACTGTAGATCTTCAACTGAAGATACAAACTCAAGTGCGATCATACCTTGGTGAACGATGTCAGACGCAGCAGGTCCAATCACGTGCATACCCAGTAGACGGTCAGTTTTTGCATCAGCAACAAACTTCACAAAACCAGCACCTTCACCCGCAGCCAAAGCACGACCATTTACAGCAAAACCGAATTGACCAGTTTTCACTTCATGACCTTTTTCTTTGGCTTGCTCTTCTGTTAAACCTACCCAAGCCGCTTCTGGGTGAGTGTAGATGACAGAAATAATAGTGTCATAGTTCACTTGAGCAGCATGACCGTGGATACGTTCAACAGCCATTACGCCTTCTTCCATTGCTTTATGTGCAAGCATTGGACCACGTACCAAGTCACCGATTGCATATACGCCTTCAACAGAAGTTGCACACCAGTCATTTACTTCAACCAGACCGCGCTCAGTCAGTTTGATACCTGAGTCTTCAGCCAATAGGCCTTCAGCATAAGCACGACGGCCTACACAAACGATCAGCTTATCGAAAGTCTGTTCTTTGTCTTCGCCGCCCTGACTGTATTTAACAGTCACTTCACGACCGTTAACTTCAGTACCAGAAACTTTTGCACCAATGCGGATATCAAGACCTTGCTTGGTCAGCAGTTTTTGGTAGTCTTTTGCCAATGCTTTGTCAGCCATTGGCAAGAATGCGTCCATTGCTTCAAATACAACAACTTCCGCACCCAGACGACGCCATACTGAACCAAGTTCAAGACCGATTACACCAGCACCGATCACACCAAGACGTTTAGGCACTTCTGGGAATTCAAGCGCACCAGTTGAGTCTACGATCAGGTCTTGATCTACAGGAGCAACTGGAATATTGACTGGTACAGAACCAGATGCAAGGATGACATATTTAGGCTCTAAAACCTGAGTTTCGCCTTCATGCGGTACGAACTCAACTTTTTTACCAGCAAGTAATTTACCAGTACCTTGTAACCATTCTATGCCATTACCTTTAAGTAACTGCGCAACACCACCAGTCAATTGTTCAACGACTTTGTCTTTACGCGCAAGCATTTTAGACAAATCGAAAGCAACTTCACCCGTTGTAATACCGTGGTCATCTAAATGCTTAACAGTATCTTCATAACGGTGAGAAGAATCTAGAAGTGCTTTAGACGGAATACAACCGACGTTTAAGCAAGTACCACCTAAAGAAGGTTTACCTTTATGAATACGTTTTTCGATACACGCAACTTTAAAACCAAGCTGTGCAGCACGAATTGCAGCTTCGTAGCCACCTGGGCCACCACCGATTACAACTAAATCGAATTGTTGAGACATTATTCTCTCCAAAAATGGGCCTAGAGGATCACCCTAAGCCCATGGATTTATTCTTTAGAATTAAAGATCAAGGATCAGACGAGCTGGTTCTTCTAACAATTCTTTGATTGTTACAAGGAAACCTACAGCTTCTTTACCATCGATTAGACGGTGGTCATAAGAAAGCGCTAGGTACATCATTGGCAAGATTTCAACCTGACCATTCACTGCCATAGGACGTTCCTGGATTTTATGCATACCCAGAATCGCAGTTTGTGGAGTGTTCAAGATTGGAGTTGAAAGCAATGAACCGAAAGTACCACCGTTGGTAATTGTGAAAGTACCACCAGTCATGTCTTCAATCGCAAGTTTACCTTCACGTGCCTTACCAGCGTATGCACGGATACCATTTTCAACTTCAGCGTAGTTCATGCGGTCTGTATCACGAAGTACAGGAACCACCAGACCACGATCAGAAGAAACCGCTACACCGATGTCATAGTAACCGTGATAAACGATGTCGTCGCCATCGATAGATGCATTCACCGCTGGGTAGCGTTTAAGCGCTTCAGTTGCCGCTTTAACGAAGAATGACATGAAACCTAGACGCGCACCATGACGTTTTTCAAACGCATCTTTGTACTGGTTACGCATTTCCATGATTGGTTTCATGTTGACTTCGTTGAACGTCGTCAGCATTGCTGTTTCTTGAGTTGCAGCAAGCAGACGTTCAGCAACACGTTTACGCAGACGAGTCATAGGTACACGTTTTTCAATACGCTCACCAACTGCAACGCTCAGCGGTGCAGCAGCAGGTGCTGCTGGTTTCGCTTGATGGTTTGCAACATCTTCTTTGGTGATGCGACCGCCACGACCTGTACCAGATACGTCAGATGCAGCAATACCAGATTCAGTTAAAGCTTTACGTACTGCAGGTGCCTGGTCAGCAACTTGAGTACGCTCAACGATCGGCGAATTACCCGCTTCAGTTTGTGCAGCAGCTTGCTCAACTTTCTCTTCAGATTGAACTGCTTGAGTTTGTGTAGCGCCAGAAACAGCACCTTCTTCAAATTGAGCAATCACTTCAGCAGAAAGCACTGTGTCGCCTTCATTTTTGATGATTGATGCAATTGTACCGTCAGCAGGAGCAACAACTTCTAAAACAACTTTATCAGTCTCAATATCACAGATCACTTCATCACGTGATACTGCTTCACCTGGTTGTTTGTGCCAAGTTGCGATCGTACCGTCCGCAACTGACTCTGGAAATACCGGTGCTTTAATTTCGGTTGCCATTACTTAGAATCTCCTGGATTATTCAGCATCGATCGCTAGAGCGTCGTTAACGAGCTGAGCTTGTTGTTTTGCATGCAAATATGGTGAACCACACGCCGGTGCAGCAGAAGCTTCACGGCCAGCGTAGCTAATACGGACCTGTTTACCAGACTTCATCACGTCATCATACAGACGTGGCGCGATGAACAGCCAAGCACCTTGGTTCTTCGGTTCTTCTTGAGCCCAAACCAGCTCTTTCAGGTTTGGATACTGAGCAAGAACTTCAGCAAGACGTGCTTCTGGGTACGGATACAATTGTTCAATACGAACGATCGCAGTATTGTTCAATTCTTTTTCACGACGTTTTTCAACTAGGTCGTAGTAAACCTTACCACCACAAAGTACCAGACGGGTTACGTCTGACTTGTTAATATTATCTACTTCATCGATCACAGTCTGGAATGTACCGCTTGCAAGTTCATCAAGGTTAGACACAGCTAACTTGTGACGCAGTAATGATTTCGGTGACATGATGATCATTGGCTTACGAATTGGGCGGATTGCCTGACGACGTAATGCATGGAAGATCTGTGCAGGTGTAGTTGGAGTCATCACTTGCATGTTGTCTTCTGCACATAACTGCAGGAAGCGCTCAAGACGTGCAGATGAATGCTCTGGACCTTGACCTTCGAAGCCGTGTGGCAGAAGCATAGTCAGACCACATACACGTTCCCACTTGGTTTCACCAGATGAGATGAACTGGTCGATCACAACCTGTGCACAGTTCGCGAAGTCACCAAACTGAGCTTCCCAGATGATCAAGCTCTTAGGAAGAGTCGTCGCATAGCCGTATTCAAATGCCAGTACTGCCATCTCAGACAATAAAGAGTCATAAATTGCAACGCGTGGCTGGTTTTCTTTGATATGGCAAAGTGGAATGTAAGTTGAGCCATCTACCTGGTTATGCAGTTTTGCATGACGGTGTGAGAATGTACCACGACCCACGTCTTCGCCAGTTAAACGAACCAAGTAGCCATCGTCTAGAAGCGATGCATAGGCTAGAGTTTCAGCAGCACCCCAGTTCAATGGCATTTCACCAGTCTGCATTTTCAAACGGTCATCAATCACTTTAGAAACCTGACGCTGCATGACGAAGCCTTCTGGAAGCTCACGCATTTTACGGCCAAGTTCTTTAAGACGTTCTAGATCACAAGTTGTATCCCACTCGTCTGTGTAGTCGTGACCTAAGTACGGAGACCAGTCTACGAACATTTTCTTGTTCGGCTCTAATACCAAGGCATTGGCAACGTGTTTACCTGCTTCAAGGTCTGAACGATAGTTTTCAACCATTTGATCTGCAGTTGCGCGGTCAAGGATGCCTTCTTGAACAAGTTTGTCAGCATACAAAGTACGAGTCGTCGCTTTCTTGTTGATGACTTGGTACATCATTGGCTGAGTTGCAGCTGGTTCATCCGCTTCGTTGTGACCACGACGACGATAACAGAACATGTCGATAACAACATCTTTACGGAAAGTATGACGGAAATCATGTGCAAGCTGAGCAACAAACAATACAGCTTCCGGATCATCACCATTGACATGGAAGATCGGTGCCTGAATCATTTTCGCGATGTCAGTACAGTATTCTGTAGAACGTGCATCACGTGGATCAGAAGTGGTGAAACCAACTTGGTTGTTCACAACAATGTGCACTGTACCACCAACGGTGTAACCACGCGTTTGTGACATCTGGAAGGTTTCCTGGTTGACACCTTGACCTGCAAATGCTGCATCACCGTGAACGATGATTGGTAATACGTCATCACCACCAATGTCTTTACGACGTACCTGACGAGCCCGTACCGAACCTTCAACTACCGGTCCAACGATTTCAAGGTGTGATGGGTTAAACGCCAATGCCAAGTGTACTTCGCCACCTGGAGTCATCACGTTAGATGAGAAACCTTGGTGGTACTTAACATCACCAGAACCTTTCTTATGAAGAGACTTACCTTCGAATTCGCCAAACAGGTCAGCCGGGTTTTTACCCATGATGTTAACCAGAAGGTTCAGACGGCCACGGTGTGGCATACCGATTACAACTTCTTTACAACCAACAGAACCTGCACGTTGAATCACTGCATCAACCATCGGAATAAAAGACTCACCGCCTTCAACACCGAAACGTTTTGCACCAACGAATTTATTACCTAAGTATTTTTCTAAGCCTTCAGCTGCAGTCAAACGTTCAAGTACATGTGTTTTCTGTTGTGTGTTGAAACCAAACTGGCCACGTGCACCTTCAAGACGTTGTTGAATCCAACGTTTTTCCTTGGTGTCAACGATGTGCATGTATTCTGAACCAACAGTACCGCAGTATGTAGACTCTAATGCAGCAAGAATTTCAGCAAGCGTTGCTTCTTCTTTACCGATCGCAAGATTACCAGTATTGAATACTGTGTCTAAATCAGACTTGGTTAAACCATGTGCATCCAGTTCTAAGTCAAATGCTTGTTCGCGTTTTGCAAGACCTAATGGATCTAATTTAGCTTTCTGATGACCACGGTTACGATAAGCCGCAATGAGTTGTAATACGCCAATTTGACGACGCTCGTGATCAGAACTTACTGTCGCTTGAATGACAGGCTGAACACGGCTTGAATTACGACCTAACAGTAGGAATTGCTCACGTACATTGCTGTGTGGTTGGTCACCTTTAGGGAACTTACCGAAGTATTCCTGCCAGTCAGCACCCACTGAGTCTGGAGCGGTCAGATACTGCTCATAAAGTTCTTCAATATACGCTGCACTATCAGCGCTAAGTTCAGTGTCAAGACGCAGAGCGTCAGCAACTTCTTGCATTTGTGGACCCATTTCCTATTGCAAAAACATTTTCAGGATGCTTTTTAAGCAAAACCCAGGATTAGTAATGTCAAATTGGTAAGATGACATTAGTCCCCCATAAGGCATAAGCCATGAGGCGCTATCACCACACCAAGAGCAACTCTTGATATGTTTAATGAACAATAACGCCCCTCAGCGGCATCATCACTCATCGAATACCCGATAAAAACCGAGCAATTTTTTGCAAATCGACTTAGAAAAAACAAAGGCTTAAGCTGTATTTTTTCTAAAGCGACTCTGACTTACCTTTATATACCAGTCGTAGGTTTTTCCGTGTTTAAAAAGTGTACATTAATCCTTACGTTTTTTGGATATAGTCTTATGCTAAATGCTATCACGATCTCGACTAATCAATTGATTTTTTTGACGAGAAATGTGTGTTTTTTAGTCAAATACATCAACCAGAAATTACTCTAACATAGGGAGCTTTAAATGAAAAACACAATCTCCGTAGACTAAAGTCCTACATCCATCCACCATACCACTGATAAACAAAAAGAGAGTAAATCTTCCAATCCACTCCCTTTGCAATCTTGCGTTATATAATAACATTATCGGGAATCTTTTTCAGGTTAGTTTTACATCTAAAAATCATAAATAAATCGAACTACATCATATTAGTGCACAAACCTGAGCAAAATGCTCTGAAAGGATTCATCATCCTTTATGATTGCACCAGAGCTCCTGCTGATAACAGTTGCTTTTCAACTAGTCTTACCCTTTTCAGCGCCCCTATAAAGCAAAAAGCACACCAAGTGGTGTGCTTTTTGACAAACTGTTACTCGCAGTCTGAATTAGCCAGCCATATCTAGAAGCATGTTACGGATGTGACCGATTGCTTTGGTAGGGTTCAAGCCTTTAGGACATACAGATACACAGTTCATGATGCCTTTACAACGGAACAGCGAGAATGGGTCGTCAAGACGAGCCAAACGCTCTTGAGTTGCTGTATCACGTGAGTCAATGATGAAGCGGTAAGCATTCAACAATGCTGAAGGACCCAAGAACTTATCTGGGTTCCACCAGAATGACGGACATGAAGTTGAACAGCATGCACAAAGAATACATTCATACAGACCATCAAGATGTTCACGTTCTTCAGGAGACTGCAGACGCTCTTTAGGCGGTGCAGGCTGATTGTTGATCAAGAACGGATGAATCTTGTTGTACTGATCGTAGAACTGATTCATGTCTACAACAAGGTCTTTAACTACTGGAAGACCTGGCAGTGGACGGATTGTGATTGTTTCTGGTAAATCATTCAGGTTCCACAGACATGCAAGACCGTTTTTACCATTGATGTTTACACCATCAGAACCACAAATACCTTCACGACATGAGCGACGGAACGTTAAAGATTCGTCTTGTACTTTTAATGCCAGAAGTGCATCAAGCAACATACGGTGCTTGTCAGTCAATTCCAGTTTAAAAGTTTGCATGTACGGTGCTGCATCCTTATCAGGATCGTAGCGGTAGATATTAAATGTACGAGTACCTCTACTCATCTTACTTCTCCGAATTAGAATGTACGTGGTTTAGGTGGAATTGCATCAACCGACAATGGACGGTAACGCACTGGTTTGTACTCAAGACGGTTGTCCGCAGAGAACCATAATGTGTGCTTCATCCACTCATCATCACGACGACCGTATGGGTATGCAGGATGGTCAGGAGACTCTTCAAAGTCTACTACCGTATGCGCACCACGGCATTCTTTACGCGCTGCAGCTGAAATTAGAGTCGCTTTAGCAACTTCATACAAGTTTTCAACTTCAAGTGCTTCAATACGTGCTGTGTTGAATACTTTAGATTTGTCTTTCAAGTGAATGTTGCGCACGCGCGGTTCAATTGCAAGAATCTGTTTCACACCTTCTTCAAGAAGTGCAGATGTACGGAATACACCAGCGTGGTCTTGAACGATATCACGAATCGCATCAGCAACTTCTTGAGCATTTTCACCTGTCGTTGATTCGTCAAGTTTACGAATACGTGCAACAGTTTGCTCAAGTACAGTGGTAGGAAGCGGTTCATATTCATCACCGTGATGTTTAGTCACATAGTCGATGATATGCTGACCAGCAGCCTTACCAAATACAACCAAGTCAAGTAGTGAGTTTGTACCTAGACGGTTTGCACCATGTACAGATACACAAGAACATTCACCAATCGCATAGAAACCTTTCACTGGTTTAGTGAAGTTACGGCCTTCTTGGTTAGTAGAGTATGTATCAGTGTTCTTGTCGTAGTGAGTAACCAGTGCTTCAGTTTCCGGAGACTCTGGAACAACAACCTGACCATGAATATTCGTAGGAATACCACCCATTTGGTAATGGATTGTTGGCACTACCGGAATTGGCTCTTTGGTGATATCAACGTTCGCGAATTTCTTACCAATCTCAAATACAGATGGAAGACGTTTCATGATCGTATCCGCACCCAGGTGCGTCATATCAAGAAGGATATAATCACCTTTAGGACCACAGCCACGACCTTCTTTGATTTCCTGGTCCATAGAACGTGATACAAAGTCACGTGGTGCCAAGTCTTTCAAAGTTGGAGCATAACGTTCCATGAACGGTTCGCCGTCTTTGTTACGAAGGATTGCACCTTCACCACGACAACCTTCAGTTAATAATACGCCTGCGCCCGCAACACCTGTAGGGTGGAACTGCCAGAATTCCATATCCTGTAATGGAATACCTGCACGAGCTGCCATACCAAGACCGTCACCAGTATTGATATATGCGTTAGTAGATGCACGGTAAACACGACCCGCACCACCAGTAGCAAATAGAGTAGCTTTCGCCTGGAATACTGCAATTTTACCAGTTTCCTGATCGATAGCAGTTACACCAAGTACATCGCCAGCTTCGTTACGGATCAAATCAAGTGCGATCCATTCTACGAAGAATTGTGTACCCATTTTCACGTTGCTTTGATAAAGCGTATGAAGAAGTGCGTGACCTGTACGGTCAGCTGCAGCACATGCACGAGGAACCGCTTTTTCACCGTAGTTCGCAGAGTGACCACCGAATGGACGTTGGTAAATCGTACCGTCTGCGTTACGGTCAAACGGCATACCTAAATGTTCTAATTCGTATACCACTTGAGGTGCTTCACGCGTCATAAACTCGATCGCGTCCTGGTCACCTAACCAGTCAGAACCTTTCACTGTGTCATAGAAGTGGTAGTGCCAGTTATCTTCCTGCATATTACCAAGAGATGCACCAATACCACCCTGTGCCGCAACAGTGTGTGAACGTGTCGGGAATACTTTAGTCAGTACAGCAACTTTTAAACCAGCTTGAGCAAGTTGGTAAGATGCACGCATACCTGAACCACCGCCACCCACGATGACAGCATCGAAAGTTTCATGTGGAATATTTGTGTAATCTTCTTTAGGGTTAATTGCGCCCATGATCTCTTCCTATCAAGCCCAGAAAATCTGGATTGCCCAGATTGCGTATGCTAATACAGCGATAATCACTGCTGAAGTCAATACAATGCGTAAACCTGATGCTGATGGACCCATTTGACGAGTAGTCACATAGTCAGTGAAAACCTGCCACATGCCAATCCATGCGTGTGCAACAAGAGAGAATACGGCCAATAAAGACAAAATCTTCATTGGTGTAGTCATCATAAAGCCGTACCACTGTTCAAAGTTGAAGCCACCATTCAGTAGAATCCAACCCAAAACGATAACAGTATACACAGCTAGAACCACTGCACTCACACGTTGAAGAAACCAATCGCGAGAACCTGAACCCGTTAAACCAGTAGCACTTTTCATTAGAGTACGATCCATACAAATGCTGCAACAATACCGATTGCAGACAAGATTAATGAAATAGTAGCTGCAGTACGGCCGCTTTGCAGTTCTTCTGCAACGCCAACATCTGCAAGTAAGTGCTTAATACCAGTAAACGTATGATAGATTAAGCCGGCTACAAATACCCATACAACAAAACGCACGATGAAACCGTTAAAGATTTCTTGCACTTGAGCAAAACCTTCAGGCGAAGACAATGACTTGTCTAAAATCCATAAAAGGACCGGTACGAGTAAGAATACGATCACACCAGAAAGACGGTGTAGAATTGATGCAATAGCCACAGGTGATTTTAAGTTTACTTCTAAAACTTGACCCATGGACAAATTGACAGGTCTGTTGCTTTTCACAGCGGGCATCCTGTAGTTAAAAACTCCATCCGGAGTTTGTTGGAATTAATTCGAAGGAAAGCTGGCATTGATTAGGCAAATACATGCCTAAACGTAAAACGACACTGAATTATAAAACGCTCACTATCAAAATACAAACAACTCTCATAAGCTTTTTGGCTAAAAACCCTTTAAATAAGAATCATTAACAATAAGATTAATCTGCAATAATTTTATAATTGCCTTCTAATCAATACTTATATATATGTTTTTAAATAATAAAGCCGATTAATTTAGTCCGATATGGATATATATTAGAAACATCTGTTCTTTAGACTAAAGGTGAAGATTCAAGCACTTAGCGCTCGATTGAAAATATCACTCAAACTATACAGAACCCTCTATTTTTTAAAGATTTATGATAGGCCAAACGGTGAATACAAAACTATCTTTATAATAGTTGAATGAATACGTCACTTAGGCAGATAAAACACATTTCAGTACCGATCTATACTATTCAACTTAAAAATGTGAAACAGGTCTCCAAATAAATCAAATTAGCATGATTTAATCGAGCAAAAATAAGTCATTTTTTAATCAAACAGACATTTTCAAATATTCTATTAAGTGCTTTTATTTATAAAACCTGACAAAAACTACCAACCCTTGAAAAAGCTGTAAGTAGTGAAATTTATATAGTTTTAGCCAATTTATCGTTATGAACCCAATCATTTTAAACATTTTTTTACGATTAAAAGATGATGATTATTGCTGCAAACAATGCATTTTTTTCTGCACCTCCTGCATGTTTTATCTTATTATAGCGCGTTGATGCTGTGATTTTAATAAAGCTTTTTATACAGAGATTATGTGACTAAGCCGCTGTGTAACGTCATTTTTTATCCATAAGTATAATTGACAAAATTTCAGTACTCACTAATCTTATAGCAAATTTTTGATCCGTCCGTTTTGTACATTAAAAGATTGATAGA
This sequence comes from Acinetobacter sp. SM1B, assembly GCF_003289665.1. Lineage (NCBI taxonomy): Bacteria > Pseudomonadati > Pseudomonadota > Gammaproteobacteria > Moraxellales > Moraxellaceae > Acinetobacter > Acinetobacter sp. SM1B. The sequence continues at coordinate 823,824 of NZ_QMBM01000001.1, read as the reverse complement.
CAACTCGGATAAACATTCACCAGGACAGGAGATCTATTGAATGTCTGAAGCAACTGGCAAAAAAGCCGTTTTACAGCTTGATGGCAAACAAATTGAACTACCAATTTACAGCGGCACATTGGGCCCAGATGTAATCGACGTTAAAGATGTGTTGGCTGCAGGTCACTTTACTTTTGATCCTGGTTTCGTATCTACAGCTGCGTGTGAATCTAAAATCACTTTCATCGACGGTGGTAAAGGCGTTCTTTTACACCGTGGCTACCCAATCGACCAGTTAGCGACTAAAGCAGACTACCTTGAAACTTGCTACCTTCTTCTAAATGGCGAGCTTCCTACTGCTGAACAAAAAGTTGAATTTGATGCTAAAGTTCGTAACCACACGATGGTTCACGACCAAGTTAGCCGCTTCTTCAATGGTTTCCGTCGTGACGCGCATCCTATGGCGATCATGTGTGGTGTTGTTGGTGCGCTTTCTGCGTTCTATCACAACAGCCTTGACATCGAAAACATCGACCATCGTGAAATTACTGCGATTCGCTTGATCGCTAAAGTGCCTACACTGGCTGCTTGGACTTACAAATACACAGTAGGTCAACCGTTCGTTTACCCACGTAACGATTTGACTTATGCAGAAAACTTCCTGTACATGATGTTTGCTACACCTGCAGACCGTGACTACAAAGTTGACCCGATTCTTGCGAAAGCAATGGACCGTATTTTCACGCTTCATGCTGACCACGAACAAAACGCGTCTACTTCTACAGTACGTCTTGCTGGTTCTACTGGCGCTAACCCGTATGCATGTATCGCTGCTGGTATAGCGGCGCTATGGGGCCCTGCTCACGGTGGTGCAAACGAAGCTGTTCTTAAGATGCTGGATGAAATCGGCACTGTAGAGAACGTTGCTCCGTTCATGGAAAAAGTAAAAACTAAAGAAGTTAAACTGATGGGCTTCGGTCACCGAGTTTACAAAAACTTCGATCCACGTGCGAAAGTAATGAAAGAGACTTGCGACGAAGTGTTAACAGCACTTGGTATCAACGATCCACAACTTGCTTTGGCTATGGAACTTGAACGTATCGCGCTTTCTGACGAATACTTCATCAAACGTAACCTTTACCCGAACGTAGACTTCTACTCAGGTATCATCCTTAAAGCGATTGGTATCCCGACAGAAATGTTTACTGTAATTTTCGCTCTTGCACGTACAGTAGGCTGGATCAGCCACTGGTTAGAAATGCACAGCGCATCTTACAAGATCGGTCGTCCTCGTCAGCTTTATACTGGCGAAACTCAACGCGATATCGTTCGTTAATTCGAATCGCGTCGAAAGACCCAAGAAACCGCCCTTTCGGGCGGTTTTTTATGGACAATAAAAATATAAGCACAGCAGTAGCAAATAAAAAGTTGAGATTATTGTCTTAAATAGAATGATAAAGATGCTTACAAATCCAAGCCTATAACCCCGTTATAATCAGGTCATCCTGGCTATTCATAAATACTATGCCCTACCGTTTTTTATTCCTGCTGTTAAGACTGATCCGATTTCCACAATTTAAATGCCGTCAGCTGACTGCAGGCGAAATCCAGATGTGTCGTTCAGTGTTTGGAGACCGGATTGATTACGGCAAGGTGCATGTTATGAACCATCCTTTCCTGCCTTGGCAACCCAAGCATATTCTGATGGCACCTAGTGGCTATATTCATGTACGCAATGCGCTTTTTAAAGATGACTATTCCAAAGAGACTGCAAGTTATCGTGCAGTGTTTATTCATGAGATGACGCATATTTTCCAGTATCAGCATGGCATTAATGTGGTATTGCGTGGCGCGATATTACAGACCGCTTATTTTTTGAGTTTTGGCCGCTATAATCCTTATCAATACTCCTATATTCCCGGCAAGTCTTTCTGGACCTACAATATTGAGCAGCAAGGTGATATTGCACGTGATATTTATCTTCAAAAGCTGCCAAATATCATTCAGGAAACGGATTAGAGAGCAGTATATTAAAATCTTTGTATATAAATCTTTTCGTCCTGGTCAGGCAGATTCGATACAAAACAATATGTGATCCTTTTATTTTTAATCATCCAGTTGCATTTCAACAATAAATCTATGCAAACAACGCTAGCATCTGCTTCAAATTTCGATAGAATAACTCTTGTATGATATTTTATTTCCAAAAATGAGATTAGGTATCAAGCTTTTATTATTGTGTTTATGTTTCCCGCCATTTGGCATTATGTAAGTACCAGATTGCATTCGGCTAAATAACTATAATTTTAAACAATAGCCGATTAGTGCAAAAAATCTATCAGGATTAGGATTTAGTTGGAATGAAAAGTTTTAAAATTGCCCTTGCTCAATTCTCTCCACATGTTGGCAATATCGATGCAAATACGCAAAAAATGATCGAACAGGCCAATCTGGCTAAAAAAGACAATGCTGACCTGATTATCTTTCCAGAACTTTCAACTCTGGGCTACCCTGCAGATGACTTGGTTCTGCGTCCAAGCTTGACTAAACGTACCCAACAGGCATTTGATCAACTGGCACAAGTCAAAGATATCGTAATGGTCTTTGGCTTTGTCAACCAGACTGAAGATGGTCAGCGTTTTAACTCTGCTGCAGTGATGAAAGACGGTCAGGTATTGGGAATTTATAACAAGCAGACTTTACCAAACTATGCTGTATTTGATGAGAAGCGTTATTTTAATGAAGGTCATCAACACCTGGTATTTGAATACCTCGGTCATAAATTTGGAGTGCTGATCTGTGAAGATGTATGGTCTCTGAATGTTGTTCAACAGCTGGCTCAGCTGAATGTTGATACTGTGGTGGTACTGAACTCTTCTCCATATGAAGTCGGTAAGCCACAGCACCGTATTGAAACCATGGCAGCTTTGGTTAAACAGCTCAATATCAACCTGGTATATTGCAACCAGGTCGGCGGTCATGATGATCTTGTTTTTGACGGTACGAGTTTCGTACTAAATAAATCTGGTGAAGTTGCGCTGCAAGCAGCAAGTTTCCAGGAAAATCTATCTATTGCTGAATATGATGCAACTAACCTTGCGTTTAGCAAAACCAGCATTACCCCTACTCTTGACACCATGGCAGAGATCTATCAAAGCCTGGTCATGGCAACACGCGACTATGTACAACGTTCTGGTTTCCCGGGTGTAATTCTGGGTCTGTCTGGTGGCATTGATTCTGCCTTGACACTTGCGATTGCTGTAGATGCTATCGGTGCAGATAAAGTACAAGCGGTAATGATGCCTTATACCTATACGGCTCAGATCAGTGTGGAAGATGCAGCTGAACAGGCGAAAACACTGGGCGTGACTTTTGGTATTGCTGAGATCAACCCGATCGTAAATGGTTTCCTGCAAACCCTGTATCCGTTCTTCGGTGATGCCCCAGTGGATGCAACTGAAGAAAATTTGCAGGCTCGTTCACGTGGCACACTATTAATGGCTTTGTCGAATAAATTTGGCAATCTGGTACTGTCGACGGGTAATAAATCAGAAGTAGCTGTGGGTTATTGCACTCTGTATGGCGATATGGTTGGTGGCTTCTCAGTATTGAAAGATGTGTATAAGACTATTGTGTTTGAACTGGCAAAATACCGTAACAGTATTGCAGACAAACCCGTGATTCCTGAGCGTGTGATTACCCGTCCACCTTCAGCAGAATTACGCCCAGATCAGGTTGACCAGGATTCTTTACCTCCATATGAAGTATTGGATGCAATCCTTTACTCTTATATCGAAGAAGACATGAGTCAGGATGACATCATTGAGAAAGGCTTTGAGGAAGAAGTGGTAAAACGTGTGATTCGTCTGGTTGACGTGAATGAATATAAACGTCGTCAAGGTGCGATAGGCCCTCGTATCAGCTCACGTGCTTTCAGCCGCGAACGTCGCTACCCAATCGTAAATGGATGGAAAGCGGGTATCTGATTTAGCCCTGTTTATTCGGAAAAACGCCCAAGTTCGCTTAGGCGTTTTTTTATTGGTAGTGATTTAAGATAAATGTATAACTCAAATATATTAATAAGTTGGCGCTGGAAAATTTAGATTAACAAGAATAGTGCAACAATTTTATAAGCTTAAATATATTTATTTGACACAAAAAAAGAGACCAAGCTGAGAGCTTGGCCTATAAAAATGGTGGCTATGACGAGACTTGAACTTGTGACCCCCGCATTATGAGTGCGGTGCTCTAACCAACTGAGCTACATAGCCGTAAACTGTGTGCGCATTATCGTAACTTCCGCATTCCTCGTCAAGCATTTTAACTCACAAATGTTCAGTCTTTAGGCAAATGCGTGTATTTGCATCAAACTTTAACCAAAATCAGTTTTTATTATGTATTTCACGTATTAATATGAATTTTAAAGCCATTTTAAGTTACTCAGATATGATTAAAACTAAAATTTTCTTGACCATTTCTACAGCACTCAGCCTGAGTGCCTGCCAATTGATTTCACCACTGATGGTAGATTATAACGGTGTACGCCGTGATGTCGCACATTGGATTAATAATCATCAACTTATGAGTATGCAAAAAAAACGAAGTTTGGTTCAACTGAGTAAAGCACAGCAAAAACTGAAGCATTTTGCTGAATATGATGCAACTGAACAAATGAAAGTTACTCAAGAAAACCAAATCGCCTTGCATTGTGCACGCATACACATTACAGAATCCAAAATCTCCCAACTCCAACAACAAATTTATGGATCAGCCAATGTCTCTATTCAACAACAGTATCAACGGCTCGCACCAAAACTTAAAATAGACACGACACAAATTCAATGTGAATAATGCAGATGATCTATTAGGTGCGACCTTAGTCTAACAGCTTGAAGCATTTAAAATACAAATGAATCTATATTTTATTATTTTTAATATAAAACAATAATTTATAAAAAATATTTTTACTAAAACATTATTTAACCATATGGATTTACTTGGTTTTATTTTAACCTGATTAGCGTTATTATTTAAAAAATACCATGCCCGACGGATCATAGGCATTGTTTAAAATTTTTATAATACCCATAAATACATGTGGAGAATGACCATGGCTTTTCAACATATTTTAGTTCCAATTGATGGTTCAGAAACGGCTTATGCTGCGGTAGATCAGGCAGTACAACTGGCGAAAACTTTTAACGGTAAAATCACTGTAGTTCAGGTGATGACCTTAGACCCTTATATTGCGGCTGAATACATTACCGCAGCACAAACCAATGATTTAATTGAACGTGCACGTACTGCAATCCAGCAAAACCTGGATGAAGCGAAAAAACGTTTTGAAACAGCTGGTGTACAGGTAGATACCCAGTTGCTGGAAGGTCAGGTGGTAAATACCGAGATTGCCAAAGCAGCAAAAACTTTAGGTGCCGACCTGATTGTGATTGGATCACATGGCCGTACCGGGTTCAAGAAATTCTTCCTTGGCAGTGTAGCTCAAAGCATTCTAGGACAGTCCGATGTTCCAGTGCTTGTGGTTCGTGGTCAGGCATAAATTATTATTTTATCCTCTTCAAATACCTCATGTACACATGGGGTATTTTTATTGGATGCTGCCATTCCATTGGTATAGTTTCAGATTAATTTTACCCTTAATAACTGCAACTCCTTCTTCCAGTAATTTACTTGCCTGAATATTCATCCCCTGCTCATCCAGTTTTTGCACACTGATTTTACCTTGCGAACTAACGACGCGATGCCAAGGCAGATCAGATACTTCATCCATCTCTCTCAGTACTCGTCCAACCAGACGTGCATGTCGTGGCAATCCTGCAAGCTGGGCCAGCTGACCATAGCTGGCAACTTTCCCTCGAGGGATTAATGCAATCACACCAAGAATCATTCGAGCAAGTTCATCACTGGGTTTGGCTGGCATTTTCAATATATCCATTTAAGCTGCTTTGATCATAATATTTGGATTCAAACTCACCAAGTTAATATCTAGGAAATAAAAAAGACAATCCAAAAATTCTCTTTTTTAAATCAAAAGTATTTTAGAAGTTATCCGGACTTTCCAGACGTTTCACTTCATGCACTTTTTCAGGATTATGCACTGCTGCTACGCCATCTTCATCTTTTTCATCAATCAGGCTTTCAGGCTTATACACCGTAATAATTTCATTGCCATTTGCATCTTCACCGATAATATATTGGAAACCTTTACGGTTCATTTTATGGCACATCCGCTGATACCAGCCTTTCCAGCCTTCTTTCTCTTCATTCGGATTATAATAAAAGGCATTCATCACAGCTGGTAAACCCAGACCACAGACCACACCGGATAACAGCACCACAATAAAGGTATAACCGACCAGAATACTGCTGTACTCTTTTAGTTGCGGAACATTGGCAACAGCCAGAATCAAAGCTAAAGAAATCCCGCCACGGACACCACCCCAAGAGAGAATCGCAAGACTGCCGTTATAACGTTTTTTACGCAAATGTGGAAACATGGAAAAAGACAGGAAGTTTGCTGCGAAACGTACCCCATGCAGAATAATAAAAGCCACGATCCCGCCTAGAATCAGGCTAGTGCTTAAATCCAGAATAAACAGTTCAAGACCAATCAGGGTAAACAGGAAAGAATTAATAATTCCTTCAACCGTATGCCAGAAATGGTTTACATCGCCAATATCAGCATCTGCCAGAATTTCTTTCCATTTATTACCAACGATCAGGCCCCCAATCACACAGGCAATTGGTGCAGAAGCATGCGCTAGCAAGGCCACTAGATAAGAACCACAAGCCAGTAATGCCGTGGTTAGAATCAGGGATTCCATTTCATGTTTGCCGCGAAGAATGCGTAGGATTGCCCAACCAAATACCACGCCAATGAATACAGCCACCACAATTTCGTAGAGCAGTGTTTGCAGGACGCCCAATAAGGTAAAGTTCTCACCCTGTAATACATTCAAAAGCGTCATAAACAAGGCAATACACATCGCATCGTTAAACAGTGACTCACCTTCCAGTTTTACCATTAAGTGATGCGGTGCACGAACTGAACTGAGAACCCCTTTAATTCCGATCGGGTCCGTTGCACCTAATGCTGCGCCCAGTAATAGTAATACCAACAGATCAACATGCTTACCGATCAGGAACTGGTAACCATACAGGACTAGACCAAACAAGACTGCACAGATCACCAGCGCCAGACTGGCTAGAATTCCGATCGGACGCCAGTGATTGCGCAAATCGGAAACCTTAAATTTCAGCGCAGATGAGGTCAAAATAAAACAGATGACGCCGTTAATCAGAAAATCATAAAAATCGATATGCCGGACTGCATTTTCAATATTGGCAATATTGATACTGAAAAAAGGATTGCCCTGCAGCAGGCTCGCGCCCCATTGCAGGATAAATACAAAAATTGCAGAAACAATCGGAACACCAATCGCTTGAGGAAAACCTAGCACTCTTTTATTAAATAATGTCGTGGCAATAGATAATGCAAAAACAACGGTCAAAAGTTGCAAGAAAAAGAAATTGCCCATGGGTTCCCTTAAAGCGCGCCTCATTCCTGAAAATGAGTGATTTGGCTTATTTAAAAATAAAATATCAAATGAAAAAGCATTTCTGGATGAAATAATTTTAATCCTGTTTATTTTGCTATTTAGTTAAGTTTCTTTTCAATAGTTCCAAATGGTGGTTTATCATACAATTCTATCTTAGTACTTTGCTGTATTCTTTTACCAGTTCTTCTGAATCCTTCTCCCATGCATCAAACCGTTAAACTTGTTTTCCGTCTTTTTCTTGCTACTGTGATTTTTTTAGTCACGCTTGCATTGTGTTTTACCTGTTTTGCCAAAATTCAGGAGATCATGCAGGCCGAGCAGTATTATCAACAAGGCAAGTCACTTAGCTTAACTAGCTCACCAGATCAACAGTATGTTTTGCTGTCCAATAACCAGAAACCAGATCATGCCATTTTTGTTCTGATTGCAGGGAATGGTTATATTTCCAAAAGTAGTTGTACCCATTATACGGCGTTGTGTAGCGATGACTTTAATCAGTCTCATACCCGTCAGATTGATCAAGTGAAACTATTTAAGGCAGGTGAGTTTTCTTATATTCAACAGGTTAAATATAAAGATAGCCGCACTGGTCAGGTTTCAGAATTTTCCTATTCTGCTAATGAGATCCAGCAATTTTATCAGCAGGACATTGCTGGGCTGAAATATGTAGTCTTTGGTATTAGCTTATTTGCTTTAGCTGCTTTATTTGTCAGCTTCAAGCTGATCAGGAATTTTCAGCGATTTCTGAATAAATAAGTTTTTCTATGCTCAAGAAAAAGGAGCAACTGCTCCTTTTTCATTTCATTTGGCACTTTAAATAGATTTAAATACCTTTAGGATATTAAATACCTTTATTAAAAGTATCGCAGTCTGCCATCTGACCAGATTTCAGACCAATATTAAACCATTGTACGCGCTGCGCACTAGTCCCATGAGTAAAGCTATCTGGCACCACATGTCCTTGGGCTTTTTTCTGTAAATAGTCATCACCAATCTTATGCGCTGCATCCATGGCTTCCTGTACATCACCCTGCTCCAGGAATTGAGTACGCTCATGATTATGATAAGCCCATACCCCCGCCAGACAGTCGGCTTGCAGCTCCTGATAGACTGACAGCTGATTCGCTTGCACCTTTGTGGCTTGCTGGCGTGCCTGCTGCACCTGAGAAGAAATACCCAGGATGGTCTGAATGTGATGTCCAACCTCATGTGCCACGACATATGCTTGAGCAAAGTCACCAGCCTGATCATTACGCGATAGCTCAGTTGAATTCTGCTCACCACTAATGCCCATCTGGCTACGCATATCCCTAAAGAAGGTCGTGTCGATATACACTTTCTGATCTGCCGGGCAATAAAAAGGTCCCATAGCAGATTGCGCCGCACCACAACCTGAATTCACCACACCGTTGAAGAGTACCAGTTTAGGGGCGGTATACTGCTGATTCAGCTGCTGCTGGAACACTTGTGACCAAGTATCTTCTGTATCGGCAAGTACAGTTCCGACAAAGTCAATTGCTTCTTGCTGCTCTGGCGTTGGATTTTCCAGACCACGCATTTCAGCACTGGAAACACCTTGTGTCACCTGCTTAGTGGCTTGATAAGCTTGTTGCGGATCTACACCAAAAAATTTCCAGGCAACAAAGGCTACAATCAGCCCTAGAATACTGATACCACCCGCTTTGGCACCCCCACCGCGGCGGTCTTCAACATTGCTACTAACTCGACGACCTTTCCAGCGCATAGTAAGATTCCTTATAGTTTATTTTTGACTTACTTCTAGCCAACCAAAATTATGCCTGCTTTGATTTTGCTCTGATCTTTTGAATAAAGCCAATCACAATGAATACCAATAATCCTGCGATAAAACCAATGACTAAGTTAATGAGTGTTGGCGTAACGGCACCTATAATACTGCCCATTGTAGGAATGTGCTCTACATACTCGACTGAATCTTCAGTGAAATGATGAAACCATGGAATGGCGTGAGCAATAATCCCGCCACCAACCAGGAACATGGCAATTGTTCCCACAATAGTTAAAGTTTTCATCAGTTTGGGTGCAAAAGCTAACAAGCCTCGTCCTACACTTTGCTTGAAACTCGATGCCTGCTTGCTCAAGTGCAAACCTACATCATCAATTTTCACAATCATGGCAACAAAGCCATACACTCCGATGGTCATGGCCACAGCAATCGTCGAAAGTACCATCACCTTGGTGGAAAAAGCAGCCGCTGCAACAGTACCCAAGGAAATCACAACAATTTCAGCTGACAAAATAAAGTCAGTACGAATCGCACCTTTAATTTTATCTTTTTCAAATTTAACCAGATCCGTTTCGATTGCGTTTAATTCTGCTTGCGCAGCTTCTTCAGTTTTGACCTTTCTATGCTTGAGACTATGCAGTACTTTTTCTACGCCTTCATAACACAGGAACAAGCCGCCAATCATCAATAAAGGATTAATTAACCATGGTGCAACCACACTGATCAGCAGAGCCAAAGGAACAAGAATGAGTTTATTGACAAAAGAACCTTTGGCAACGCTCCATACCACCGGAAGTTCACGTTCGGCACGTACACCGCTTACCTGTTGAGCATTGAGCGCCAGATCATCTCCCAAGACCCCGGCCGTTTTTTTTGCTGCCATTTTACTCATGACTGCAACATCATCTAGAACTGTGGCTATATCATCCAATAATATTAATAAGCTACTCGCCATTCTTGTTATTCCTTATAAATGTAAAAATATTCTAATCAAAAAGCAGCAGAAAGATTGTATTTACTTCTTTAATTTCAGAGATTTTTTATTACTGTGATTCATTGTGACTGACATTCAAAAACAGAATGCCGTACAATGTTGCGATCCTAAAAATTTGAATGTAGTACGACTACTGTTTTGGAATAGATAATGAGTAATCAAGATAATCGTCCAGTGATCTTGACTGGCGACCGTCCTACCGGACAACTTCACCTCGGTCACTTTGTTGGTTCATTACGCTCTCGCGTGGGTTTACAGGATTCTCACCATCAGCATCTTCTGCTGGCAGATGCACAGGCCTTGACAGACAATGCAGATAACTTCGAAAAAGTACGTCGTAACATCATTGAAGTTGCAACAGATTATCTTGCAGTAGGCATTGATCCGACCAAAACCACAATCTGTGTTCAGTCTTGCCTTCCTGCCCTCAATGAATTGACCATGCTTTACCTCAACTTCGTGACTCTTTCACGTCTTGAGCGTAACCCAACGATTAAGTCTGAAATTCAGATGCGTGGTTTTGAGCGTGATATTCCGGCGGGCTTCTTGTGCTATCCAGTGGCGCAGGCCGCGGACATTACTGCATTCAAAGCGACTGTGGTTCCAGTGGGTGAAGACCAGATCCCAATGATTGAACAGACTAACGAAATCGTGCGTCGTCTGAACCGTCAGGTAGGTCATGAGCTACTTCCAGAATGTAAAGCCCTGCTATCTAACGTTGGCCGTTTACCAGGCTTTGATGGTAAGGCGAAAATGTCTAAATCTCTGGGCAATACTATTGTGCTAGATGCATCCGACAAAGATATCAAAAAAGCCGTGAACGCAATGTATACGGATCCGAACCACCTGCGTATTGAAGATCCAGGTCAGGTTGAAGGTAACGTGGTATTTACTTACCTGGATGCGTTCGATACCAACAAAGAAGAGCTGGAAGAACTAAAAGCCCATTACCGCCGTGGTGGTTTGGGTGATGGTACAGTGAAAAAACGTCTTGAAGGTATTCTGAAAGAATTAATCGGACCAATTCGTGAACGTCGTATGGAACTTTCTAAAGATCCTGACTACATTATGGATGTACTCAAGACTGGTACAGACAAATGCCGTGATATTACTCAAGCGACTTTGGATGAAGTTAAAACTGCCCTTGGCGTGTTCCACTTCTAATGCTTGGATAAAGTTTGAAAAGCCCTTCACATGAAGGGCTTTTTTATTGAATTCCTACATATTTGATTCATATTTTCTTTTTCCTGTCACATAAAGGTAGAAAAACTTACTTTAGTTAACAGCTCTTTACACGTTTACCAATGTAAAAATAACAAGCCAGTTTTAATATGAAAACACATTCAGGAAATAGCAAGAAACATTCTCCACAGTTTCATTTGCAACAAGTTTTTCCTTTTTCTACGCAATGACAACCCCAATCATTGCGTTTTTTTTGTCTAAAACTTCTATAAAAATCATTTTAGCTCACGCTGCTCTTTTACAATGTCTAGCTTATGTAGCAAAAAAACTAATAAAAAACCCGCAACATGTGCGGGTTTTTTCGTTTTTATACTTAAGCGTGTTTATGACGCATGTGCGGGAACAGGATCACGTCACGGATACTTGGCGCATTGGCAAAGATCATCACCAGACGGTCAATACCGATACCTTCACCCGCTGTTGGAGGTAAGCCATATTCTAATGCTTCAATAAAGTCTGCATCGAAGTGCATTGCTTCATCATCGCCTGCGTCTTTCTCGGCAACCTGTGCCTGGAAGCGCTCAGCCTGGTCGATCGGATCATTCAATTCTGAGAAACCATTTGCCAGCTCACGACCACCAATAAAGAATTCGAAACGGTCAGTGATGTGCGGATTGTGATCATTACGACGCGCCAGTGGAGAAGTTTCTGCTGGATATTCAGTAATGAATGTTGGCTGACGCAGTTTAGTTTCTACTGTTTCCTCAAACACGATAGTTTGCAGTTTACCCAAACCAAAACCTGGTTTCACCTGTTCTTTCAACTCTTCCTGAACGTATTTTGCCAGAAAGTCACGGTCGCCTACATTTTCAGGCGTGAACTGTGGGTTGTGCTCAAGAATCGCATCAAACATTGAGATTTTCTTGAATGGACCTTTGAAGCTAAATACTTCTTCGCCATAAGGCACATCAGTTGTACCCAAAATATCCAATGCCAGTTTTTCCAGCATTTGCTCAGTCAGTTCCATCAGGTCTTTATAGTCTGCATAAGCCTGGTAGAACTCGATCATGGTGAATTCCGGGTTATGACGAGTTGAAACACCTTCATTTCGGAAGTTACGGTTAATTTCGAACACACGCTCAAAACCACCGACAACCAGACGTTTCAAATAAAGCTCAGGTGCAATACGCAAAAACAGTGGCATGTCCAACGCATTGTGATGCGTTTCAAATGGACGCGCAGAAGCACCACCTGGAATCACGTGCATCATTGGTGTTTCCACTTCCATATAACGTTTTTCAGTCAGGAAGTTGCGGATACCAGCGACCACTTTAGCGCGGATTTCAAAAGTCTTACGTGTTTCTTCATTCACGATCAGATCCAGATAACGCTTACGATACTTCACTTCTGTATCTGTCAAGCCGTGGAATTTGTCTGGAAGTGGACGAAGTGATTTTGTTAATAATTCGAATTGTTCGATGTGTACATACAGATCGCCTTTACCCGAACGACCGATATAACCTTCAACGGCAATGATATCACCAAGGTCTAGACCTTTAATTGTAGCAAGTACTTCAGCATCTAATTCTTTACGAGGAACATACAGCTGAATACGGCCAGTCATGTCCTGAATCACGATAAATGAACCACGGTTCAACATCACACGACCCGCAACTTTTACATACACCTTTTCGCCTGCTTCAATTTCTTCTTTTGACTGGTCAGCGAACTGGTCTTGCAGATCTTGCGCGTAGTGCTCACGCTTGAAAGTATTTGGCCATGGGCTCTTGCCGGTTTCCTTGGCTTGATCTTCGATTTGCTTTAACTTGGCATGACGCTGTGCAATTAAATCGTTTTCGGAAATGATTTGTTCAGAAGTCGATTGAGCGTTAGTTTGCGTCATCTCTGCCTCGAATAAGATTAGTTAAAAAATAGAAGGTGCATACAATAGCAGATTTTGCAGTTAAATCGTAGCGTCCAGCAGCATCTCAATTGGCTTTTCTTTTCAAATATCTGGGGAAGGCTCAAATTCCTCTTTTGGGCAGGGCCTTTCACCCTAACCAAGCCGAGGAATATACAGTTTTAATTGACCAATTAATCAAAAAATAACGTTTTAATATCAAATTCTTTACAGAACCTTTCAGTCTTTTTGACTAAGGTCGGCTTGGACTAAAGTCTTTAGACCAAATGCTAACTTCATTCCCTGTATAGAAGTTCTACAATGCTCCCTGACGCAAATCATTGCCGGACCATAAAACGAATTGATACGAACCACCATAATGAGCCAATGCACCTCTAAAATCCTTTTTTTCATGGACTTGATTCTTCACGAGAATCTACGAAATTCCATGCCATCGATGCCGATCATAAATATTGCATTGATGTGGATTACCGCAACCTCAATTATGCGACTGTGGCAGAGTTTTATAACGAGATGATTGAAAAAATTCATCCAGATATTCTGGTTGGGCACAGTCTGGGGGGTTACTGGGCACTGAAAATGTCACAGCAACACCAGATTCCTTGTGTAATTGCCAATCCAAGCCTAGCTCCCTATTTCCGCGATGATTATCCTGCAATTTGTGATAATGACCTACAACATGACATTCCTCAGCTTGCCTATATTGAGTTAGGCGATGAAATACTGGATATGCATGCAGTACAGTCCCAACTAGAAGATTATATGCAGGTAGAAGCGGTTCCCGGTGGACATCATCGCCTTGAAACACCGGAACGGATCAATCCCCTGATCCTGCAAATTCAACAGAATCTGCAAAAAAGTTAAGTATTACATTTAAAGAAGCCATAAAAAAACCCTGCATATTGCAGGGCTTTTTATTCATCTGTTGCGCTTAAGCGGCATTAGCTTCAGGCTTAGATTTGTCATCCAATACAGACCAGATATTCAGCCCAAGATCACTATGTAAATCAGGTAGATCAAGAAAAATGCTCGCGCCGAGTACTTTATGATTACATTTTTCAGCCAGTTCATTGACAGCTTTCAATGTACCGCCAGTGGCCAATACGTCATCTACAATAATCACTTTTTGTGATTGAACCTCAGCAGACATTTCCAGACGGTCCAGACCGTATTCCAGGCTATAACCCACACCAACTACTGGAGGTGGTAATTTACCTGCCTTGCGAACCAGTAACAGGCCCTTGCCGGTACGTTGAGCCAATAAGCTTGCCAATACAAAGCCACGTGCTTCAACAGCAATAAAGCTATCTACTTCTGCCAGTTTTTCAGCAGGAATGCTTGCAATCAAAGCATCAGTTAATGGACCGATGTTATTCATGAAAAGCGGTGTTAAGTCAAAGAAACTAATACCCGGCTTTGGAAAATCCTGGACAGTACGAATGTGAGACCACAATGAAGTAGACATATTGCTCATGGGAGATCGTTAGATAAGAAAAAGGAACCGGCAAATTTTAAACTGAATTACGACTAAAGGATAGGGAAAACCGAGTATTATTGCAGCGATACCCCTATCGACATGCAATTATTTACTTATATTTCATTAATTTATAAGAGCACTTTTTTCATAAAAAATTTAATGATTGTTTTAAATCCATGAATCATTACCCAACGGTAAAATATTTTTTTATTTCTCTCAGTGTGAGAAACAATAAGCTTTTATTTATTTGCATAAATAAAATTATATTTCGGCATTTTCAAGAGAATAAAAAGCTTGAGTAAAGGACTTTTACTGACCCGGATCACTATTCTGCTTTTAATTTTGCTGTTTAAACTGTTATCTACTTTACTTTCTGAACAGAACTGCGTAAAAATTTAGCCAAATATGTCCGCTATTAAATGCCATATTATTAGAGTCTTGCCTGTTTAGGATTTTTGAGCCAGCTTCCATATTCGCTGGTTTTGGAGAGTTACATGAAAAAATATCAATGCATCGTTTGTGGATGGATTTACGACGAAGCGGAAGGTTGGCCTCAGGACGGGATCGTCCCTGGTACTAAATGGGAAGATATTCCAGATGACTGGACCTGCCCAGACTGTGGCGTTTCTAAAGTCGATTTTGAAATGATCGAAATCTGATTTCGCCCAAACAAAGGCCATATTGAGTGGTCTTTTTTTATGCCTTTCTACTATCTATAAAAAAGCATGGAGTTAAATATGCATCCTATCGTCATCATTGGTTCAGGTATGGCAGGCTATGCTGTCGCACGCGAATTCCGCAAGCTGAATCCAGACCATGAACTCGTCATGATTTGTGCCGATGATGCAACCAACTACGCCAAACCGACACTTTCCAATGCTTTAGTAGGCAAAAAAGCACCCGAAAATATTGCCTTGGGCGATGCTGCCAAAATGGCAGCTCAGTTAAATATGCGTATCGAAACGCATACTTGGGTTAAAGCCATAGATGCTACTGCACATGAACTGACTGTTGTAAAAGATCAGTCTGAGCAAAAACAGGCATATTCAAAACTGGTTCTTGCCGTGGGTGCACAGCCAATTCGTCTTGCAATTGCTGGTGATGGCAGTGACGATATTCACGTGGTCAACAACCTGACTGATTATAAAGCTTTCCGTACCAGCCTGGAAAAACGTGAAGATAAGCGGGTAGTGATTTTGGGTGCCGGTTTGATTGGCTGTGAATTTGCCAATGACCTTCAGCACACGGACCATCAAGTGACTGTAATTGACTTGGCACCTCAGCCTCTAGCCCGTTTATTGCCTTCACATGTTGCAGATGTTTTCCAGCAAAACCTGGAAGAAACTGGTATTAACTTTGTATTAGGCACGACTGTAGAGAAAGTCTCTAAAGTTGAAAATGGTGACTACCTGGTGACATTAGCCAATGGTCAGTCAGTCGTTGCAGATGTGGTTCTGTCTGCAGTGGGCTTACAACCAAATGCCTCGGTAGCCAAAGAGTCTGGTGTACAAATCGGTCGTGGTATCTTGACCAATAGCCAGCTCGAAACGAATTTAGCTGATATTTTCGCTGTCGGTGACTGTGCTGAAGTGAATGGTACTTTATTGCCTTATGTGATGCCGATCATGCAGCAGGCGCGTGCGC
The DNA here is from genome assembly GCF_003289665.1 of Acinetobacter sp. SM1B. Lineage (NCBI taxonomy): Bacteria > Pseudomonadati > Pseudomonadota > Gammaproteobacteria > Moraxellales > Moraxellaceae > Acinetobacter > Acinetobacter sp. SM1B. Next base: position 807,285 of record NZ_QMBM01000001.1, on the reverse strand, counting down.
TGGCTAAAACCTTGAATGGTGAAACGACAGCAGTGCATTATCCAGCAATGCCTGTTGCGGTAAAAACACCTGCTGCTCCCCTGACTGTACTGCCTGCACCCGCCAATATTGATGTAACCTGGGACACTGAAGAGTTTGAGGATGGCATGATTGCCAAAGCCACAGATACTGAAGGAACCCTGCGCGGCTTTGTACTATTAGGCGCTACCGCAGCGAAACAGCGTCTTATATTGACTAAGCAGGTTCCTGACTTGATTCCTGTATCAGTTTAAGGTTTAAATACAAAGGACATTCTTTGTACAGAATGTCCTTTTATAGGGAACTTAACATGAATAGTCATGTGCAATCGAGTCTATTACCATCACCATATACTGCTTTCATGCATGAAACCAAGGTTGACCTTGGCAATGGTATTGAATTGCATGTAGAGGTAGGTGGTCAGGAGAATCACCCGACCTTGTTGCTGATTATGGGCCTGGGTGCACAGATGCTGTATTGGCCGGACTTTTTCTGTAAATCTTTTATCGACCAAGGTTTCCGGGTCATCCGTTTTGATAACCGCGATATTGGCCTATCCTCTAAAGTCCATCATAAAGGTCCACGATTAAATACCATTAAACTGATGAGTCGCTTCATGCTAGGCCTGGGTAACCAGGGAGCACCTTATACCCTGTATGACATGGCAGATGACGTCAGTCTGCTGATTGATAAAATGGAACTGGACGAGGTGTATGTGCTCGGTGCTTCAATGGGTGGTATGATTGCCCAGATTCTGGCAGCACGTTATCCTGAAAAGGTTAAAAAGCTGGCCCTGTTATTTACCAGTAACAATCAGCGTCTGTTACCTCCACCATTTCCAAAACAGCTCTTTAGTCTGATTGGCAAACCCGCTTCGCAGGATGAAAATGGTATAATTGACCATAGTTTAAAACTGTTTAACATCATTGGCTCGCCTGGTTATATCAATCAGCTTGAGGCAATGCAGACCGCCCGTAAATTATATAATCGAAGTTATTACCCAGCGGGTGTACTTCAACAGTTTTTAGCAATATTATGTACGGGCTCGTTGCTGCAACTGGATAAGCAAATCCGACAAGAGACGCTTGTAGTTCATGGTTCTCAAGATCGCTTGCTACCACCCAGCCATGGTAAGGCTGTTGCGAAAGCAATATCTGGTGCTAAATTTGAATTAATTGATGGAATGGGGCATGATATCCCACCGCATTTTATTCCATATCTTAGCGAATTATTTGCTGATCATTTTAAATCATAAAATTAGGACACTATGGCTGCATTACCATCCCTAAGACAGCTGTCATATCTCGTAACACTGTCTGAGACGCTGCATTTTACAGAAGCTGCTCGCCGTTCATTTGTGACCCAGTCCACCCTATCGGGCGGGATCATGGAGTTGGAGCGTTTACTCGGTGGCGTTCTTGTTGAACGTGATCGCCAGAATGTACGCTTGACTCCACTCGGAGAGCAAGTGGTTGCACGCGCTCGTGTTCTACTGGCTGATGCTCAGGACTTAATGCGTTTAAGTCGTGAGATGAGTGAACCTTTAACAGGTGATCTGCATTTAGGTGTGATTCCGACCATTGCGCCGTTCATTCTGTCGCAACTTCTTGATGAAGTGCATAAACAGTTGCCGAAAATTCAGCTGCATCTGCACGAAGCACAAAGTGAAAAAATTGTTGAAAAGCTGGAACACGGCAACCTGGATATGGTTGTACTGGCCCTGCCTTTTGATACACGCAGCCTGAAAGTTGCTGAAATTGTAAAAGAAGATCTGTATGTGGTTCACCACAAGTCAGATCAGAATGCAGCTCAGGCCACTTCATTAGAAGATCTGGATCTTTCTCGTTTGATGTTACTTGAAGAAGGCCACTGTCTACGTGATCATGCTTTAAGTGCTTGTCCAATTGGTGAGCGTAAGAATGATCATCGCCTGAAAGCAAGCTCATTGCCAACGCTGATCGAGATGGTATCTTCCGATCTTGGTTTTACCCTGTTGCCAGAAATTGCACTTCATACCAACATGATTAAAGCCAATCCTGAACTTCAGGTGAAAAAGATTGCTGCTGCACCAAGCCGTACCTTGGCATTGGTGACACGCAAGAGTACACCGCTACAAAGTGAATTCGATGTACTGCTACCTATCCTGCAAAAGATCGCGCAGCAATAATGATACTGCTATAGCGTAAAAAAGGAGCTCACACTGGCTCCTTTTTTTGTTTTTAGAGACAGCATATTTATATAAAAAGAGACTGAAAATTCAGTCTCTTTTTAAAAGATTATGTCTTATTTAAAGGTTTCCAGTAACACGCGCTGTGCATTATGCGGCTGTTCACCTTGCGCAGGTTGTGCACGGATCCAGGTACCATCACTTTGCAGTAACCAGGATTGCTGATTATCTTTGAGATAGTTCAATAAGCCTTGCTGATAGATGCGTTTTTTCAATGCTTCATCTTCAATCGGGAAACAGGCTTCAACACGATTAAACAGGTTACGGTCCATCCAGTCTGCGCTTGAGCAATAAATGCGGGAATTGCCATTATTGCTAAAGTAATACACGCGAGTATGTTCCAGGAAACGTCCGACGATGGAACGAACGCGGATATTTTCCGACAAGCCCGGTAAACCAGGACGCAAACAGCAGATCGAACGGATAATCAGGTCAATCTGCACGCCTGCTTGCGATGCTTCATACAATTTATTAATGAGCTGTAGTTCTGTCAGCGCATTCACTTTGACAATGATCTGAGCCTTTTTGCCTTCTTTGGCATTGGCAATTTCATTGTCAATGTAATTCACCAGCTGGGTATGCAATGTAAATGGTGCATGTAACAGCTTTTTCAGCTTGGCCATTTTTCCCATACCGGTGAGTTCCTGGAAGATACGGTGTACATCTTCACACAGTTCTTTGTCTGTGGTTAACAGTCCATAATCGGTATAGATGCGCGCATTACCCGCGTGATAGTTCCCGGTACCCAAGTGTACATAGCGCACCAGCTTGTTATTTTCACGGCGTACCACCAGAATCATCTTGGCATGGGTCTTATAGCCAACAATGCCATAGACAACTACGGCCCCCGCTTCTTGCAGGACATTGGCTACAGCGATATTAGACTCTTCATCAAAACGCGCACGCAGTTCGATGACCGCAGTCACTTCCTTGCCATTCCGTGCTGCTTCAGCCAGTACCTGAACAATTTCCGAGTCCGCTCCACTACGGTATAAGGTCTGCTTGATCGCCAAGACTTGTGGATCACGCGCAGCCTCACGCAATAATGAAATTACGGGCGAGAATGATTCAAAGGGATGATGTAGCAGGATGTCCTGTTTCTGCATCGCGCTAAAGATATTTTCTGATTTCTTTAGTACTTTCGGTACGATTGGCGTGTGTGAATCATAACGTAAATGTGGACGTTTAAAATTCGATAACAGACGTGCCAGATTCACCGGTCCGGCAACCTTATATAGATGCTCTTCTTCTAGATCAAATTCATCCAGCAGGTATTCATAAATATGTTTTGGACAGTTTTCTGTAACTTCCAGACGTACTGCACGTCCAAAACGACGCGAGTTCAGCTCACCTTTTAAGGCAATCGCCAGATCTTCGACATCTTCGTTTAAAGCCAGATCAGCATTACGGGTTACTCGGAACTGGTAGCAACCTGTTGCAGTCATACCCGGGAACAGGTCAGAGACATGTTCATGTATAATTGCGGAAAGCATCACATGATGTTCCTTGCCACCCGTTAATTCATCCGGTAAACGTACCACACGTGGTAATGAACGTGGTGCAGGAACAACAGCCAGATCGATCTGACGGCCAAAAGCATCCTTCCCTTCCAGCGTCACAATAAAGTTCAGCGACTTATTCACCAAGCGCGGGAATGGATGGGCTGGATCCAGGCTGATCGGGGTTAAGACTGGTGCCACCTGTTCCTGAAAATATTTTTTTATCCATTGTGACTGTGCTGGTGTCAGTTCACCGCGGCGCAGGAAACAGATATCTTCTTCACGCAGTTTAGGCAGAATTTCTTCATTCAGAATGCGGTACTGGCGTTCAATGGCAGCATGCGCAGTTCTGGAAATTTGATCCAGCACCTGCTTCGGCGTTAGCCCATCCGGACTACGACTTTCATTGCCCAGATCCAGCTGTTCCATCACGCCAGCCACACGAATTTCAAAGAACTCATCCAGATTACGCGAGAAAATCAGCAGAAAGTTCATGCGTTCAAGCAGTGGATGTAAAGGATCGACAGCCTGTTCCAAGACACGCAAATGGAAATCCAGAATAGACAATTCTCGGTTAATGTACCGGTCATTATAGGTATATTCAGTTTGTACCGAAGGGCTGTTGGCTGCCGTATTCATATTGAACCTTTAATCGTTTTAAAGCCTGAGTCAATAGTATCAGTATGCTTCAAATTTATGACAATTTCATAAAAAAAGCCCGAATTCTCGGGCTTTATGGCAATTTTTTTTATAACGATTTTTTACTGTCAGGGTAATTCTGCATAGCGCATATAACGTTGAATCATGCGTTTACGTGCTTTTAAAGCAGAAGCATTGCGATTTTCTTCAAAATATTTTGGATTGGTCAAAATTGCCGCCAAGAAAATTGCCTCTTCTCTGGTCAGACTTTCTGAAGTTTTACCAAAATAATGTTTGGCGGCCGCTTCCACCCCGTAAATATGATGACCAAACTCAATCGAGTTTAAATACACTTCAAGAATACGCTCTTTCGACCACATGCGTTCCATCATCCAGGTGGCAACCGCTTCCTGACCTTTACGCAGGAAAGAACGTTTGTTGAACAGGAACAGATTTTTTGCCAGCTGCTGGGAAATGGTAGATCCCCCCGCAACAACTTTACCCTGCTCTTTATTACGGCTTAAAGCTGTTTGAATCCCATCCCAGTCAAAACCATGATGATGCACAAATTTTCCATCTTCCGCAGTCACCACTGCTTTTTTCAGATTGGTACTGATCTCATCATAAGGACGCCATTGGTGTTGAATGGGCTTGGAGGGTTCAGTCCAATAATCGATCCGCATCATCATCGTGGTATTGACCGGATTAAAACGCCACCAGGCCAGGCTGGCAAAGATCCAGAGTTGAATACATAAAACCACACTGAACAGCAGCAAGAATATTCGGATTAGAAAAGCTTTCATGTCAGTGGGTTACTCCTGAAGTTGTTATTTTTTCGTGTTAAGCTTATTTGAAATATCTCATACAGCGCAAGAATAGCATGTCTGAATACGCACCTCCTTCCATTCACCGTAAACTGGATGTCCACACCTGGTGGTTTACTGCGGTATTGATTGCAGTGAATGTCGGATTGTTTGCCTGGCAGATTTTTTCTGGCACAGATGCCAGCCATCCAAGTACGCAAGATGCCATCCGCTGGGGTGCTGATTATGCACCTTTGACTTATCTGGCGGAACCCATTCGCATATTCAGCAGCATGTTTTTTCATTTTGGCCTGATTCACTTGATGTTAAACATGTGGGCGCTTTATATTTTTGGCAGCGTGGCAGAACAGCTATTTGGGCGCTGGTATTTTGTTGGCCTCTATCTTTGTGCTGGGCTGATGGGCAGTCTGTTCAGCGGTTATATAAATATTCAGGATAGTTATGCCTTAATTGAAGGTGGGGTCGCCAATCCGGGACTTTTACCAAGCGTAAGTGCTGGTGCATCGGGTGCTGTCATGGGCTTGGGCGGTGCACTGACAGTCTTGTCGATTCTGCCAGTTCTTCCACGTCAGCGCTTTATTTTAGATAAAAAAACCCTGCTGATGGTGATGGGGATTAACCTGTTTATGGGGTTTATGATTGCTGGCATTAACAATGCTGCACATATTGGTGGCATGATTATGGGCGCTGTGCTGGCTGTACTCTGGTATGCCGGGCAAAAGCTGCAACGCGCAGGTTTTATTCAATTCATCGCACTCATAGCTGCTTTAGCAGCCTGCTATGGGCTTTATCAATATAACTTGATCCTGATTGATCCTATTAAGCCACTCTGGCAGGAGATTCTGGAGATGATGCGTCAGCAGTTAAAACTGTAACTGACGCATCTTCAATTTTTATTGATTCAGTTCGCGCAGACTTTGCAGCGGTGGAATATCACTCAGATAACTCAGTCGATAACGACCAATCAGCGCACAGAGCAAAGTCATAAAGATCGGTAGAATCAGCCAGATTTCCCAGTGTGGCTGAATCGGTAATTCCATGCGGTAACTGGCGACGGCGCTAATCACTTCGGCAAACAGACAAGATACAATTCCGGCACATAGACCAATAAAACCAATTTCCAGACTAAGCATGGTTTTCAGTTTCTGTTTGGAACTTCCGAATGAGCGAAGTAAAGCCACTTCCCGCTTGCGTTCATCCATGAGCAGATTCAGACAGGCAATCAGAACCAGTATCCCTGCTACACTCACCAGTAAGGCCAGGATAGTCACGATCTGCACCAATACATTCACAATACGCTTGATCTCGTTCAGAATCAGGCTGACATCGATAAAGACCGTATTAGAAAACTGCTGGATCAGCTGAACCAGTTTTGGTCGTTCCTGTTCCGGCACATAGAAACTGCCCAGATAACTACCGGCATTGGCATCCATGGTATTCGGAGTAAAGATAAAGAAAAAATTCGGACTAAAGCTTTCCCACTCCACACTACGCAGATTCACCACTTTGGCTTCTAGTGGTCCCTCAGGTAAGCTAAACGTCAGCTTATCTCCAATCTTGATTCCCAGTTCTTCCGCAGTCGTGGCTTCAACTGAAACTTCTCCCGGCTGTTTCAATTGCGCTTCGCCACTTAAAATCACATTGTCTTGTGGATACTGATCGGTTTGGGTCAGGTTCAGTTCACGGCGTAGTGTATTACTCTTTTTGACTAAGTCTGCAGCGAATGGCTGATCATTCTTGGCAATCAGACGGCCACGAATATTCGGATATAGCGGCGTACTGTTCCAGCCATTTTGCTCTAACTCGGCCCTCAACTGTGGCATCTCAAAAGGCGGCAAGCCATAGACAAACTGGTTCGGTGTACCTTCTGGTAACTGCTGTTGCCAGCGTTCCAGCAGATCGGTACGCAATACGGCTAATACAGTAATCAGACTCAAGCCCAGTGCCAAAGCGGTGATCTGTAATGCAGTCTGATACGGTGTCCGTACATAAGCGGAAATCCGGGATTTTGTATTACGCAGGACTTTCAGCAATCCCCATACGGTGAGATACAGCACAGCGCAAAGCAGAATAATGGCACCAATTACCCAAGCCGTTAATACAATATTCTCGGTGAGCACCACACTGAAAATAATCAGGCTCAGTGTCCCACTCACCAGCATCCACAACATGGAATGTACGGATTTTTCTTCCTGACGGATGACCCGGATCGGTGCAGTATTGAGTAATTGCCACAAACTTGGTAGCACAAAACCAAGCAATACCACAGCACTGGTCAGCATCGCAATCGGCAATGGACCTGATAGCATTGCCATCGCCGAGAATTGCAGCTGCAGATGTGGAATCAGCTGTAACATGAGTTGCAGCAAAGCATAACCTAAACTGATGCCAACAATGGTGCCTATGAGCATCGCGATTGCCAGTACCAGTCCAAGTAATGCCAGATAAGCCGCCAGAATTTGCTGTTTCGTCGCGCCGATACAACGCATTAACGCAATATGATCCTGATTCTGCTGTACATAGCGCTGTGCGGTTAAGGCAATCGCGATACCACAAAGCAAGATGGTCAAAATATTTGCCAACTGCAAAAAGGTATCCAGATTAGCAATCGGCTTCATCAAACGGGTATTGCTTTCACTGGCATTTCTTAGACGCAGACTATTCTGCTCCTCAAACTGTTGTTCCTCAGCTTCTGTATCCACACCCGGTTTAACAATCTTCTTAAAGTCTTTTTGATAGGTTTGAATACTGTCCGGATCACCTGCCATGAGCAGGCGATAATCAATCCGGCTACCGACCTGAATCGCATTGGTTCGTGCCACATCTGCCTGAGAGATAATTACGGTCGGTGAGAAACCTGAGAAGCCTAATTCCTGATTAGAGTCATAGTCAATCACGGCAGTAATCTTGAATGAGGCATCGGCAATATTAACCTGATCCCCCACTTTAACTTTGAGCAGATCCATGGCACGCTGACTGAGCCAGATTTCACCCGGTTTTAATTGTTTAGCTTCAGGTTTGACTCTTAGCTCACCGCGTAAAGGAAAAGCAGTATCAATCGCTTTGACATTGACCATGACAAATTCGTCATTGGTATGTGCCATGCTGCCAAATACAGTCACTTCTGATTGCTGCAAACCCAGCTGATCAGCCTTTTCTCGCCAGGCATCTTCGATTGGCTCGTTATTACTGAGTAGCAGATCTCCAGCCAGCATTTCCGCAGCTTGCAATGCCACGGCATTCTGAATCTGCTCATTACTGAACTTAAGCGCTGTGGTCGCGCTAATTGCCAGGGTCAATGCAATAATCAGCAGATAAATGCCCGTAGTCTTAAAACTTTGAGTCAGTAAAGGACGGAAGAGGTTCATATCATCCTCCATTCACATGTTCAGTCAACTGACCATTGCTTAACTCAAAATGACGCTGGCATAGTTGTGCCAGTTTCTGGTCATGGGTCACGAGAATTAAAGTGGTACCCAATTCATGGTTTAACTGAAATAACAGCTGTTCAATTTCCTTGGCGGTCTCCCCATCCAGATTTCCAGTCGGTTCATCAGCAAAAATGATTTTTGGCTCACTCACCAAAGCACGGGCAATCGCAACACGTTGCTGTTCCCCGCCAGAAAGCACTTTAGGGGTTTGCTGGGCCTGACGGTCCAGCCCTACTCTTTGCAACAGATTCAACGCTTTTTGTTCAGCTGCGGCATAATTGAAGTTTGGCTGTAAACGTAAGGGCAACATCACATTTTCTAATGCAGTCAGATGTGGCAATAGCTGAAAAGACTGAAATACAAAACCAATATTTTCCAGTCTGACCTTGGCTCGCTGTTCTTCATTCATTTCAGTAATCGATTCACCACAGACCTGTAAATGACCTGAACTGGCCTGATCCAGGGTTGCCAGTATGCCCAGTAAGGTGGATTTTCCAGAGCCGGATCGTCCGGTAATCGCCACCTGCTCTCCAGCCAGAATCTCCAGATTGAGGTCCTCAAAAATCGTCAACTGTTTTTGTGATAGTTGTATCTTTTGTGTCAATTGTTGAGCAGAAATTATTGGCTGTGGCATGATGGTAGCTTTCTGGCGATCTTGAATCATACTTTTCCTATGCATCTGAATATTCAAATTCTAAAGTCTTATTTATTCCGCAGCTTAGCACTGTTTGGCCTGTGCCTGATGCCGGTGCTAGTTTCAGCAAAGACCATTATGATTCTGGGTGACAGCTTAAGTGCGGGTTATGGTATTCAACCTGAACAGGGTTGGGTCAATCTGTTGCAAAAACGTTTAAACCAACAGTATCCGAAACAGCATAAAGTGGTCAATGCAAGTGTGAGCGGTGAAACCACCAGCGGTGCACTGGCACGTCTGCCTAAACTGCTCCAGACCCACAAGCCACATATTGTCGTGATTGAACTGGGGGGCAATGATGGCCTACGTGGTCAGCCGCCACAGATGATTCAGAAAAATCTGGCAAATCTGGTTCAGCAAAGTCAAAAAGCCAAAGCAAAAGTCATTCTTTTTGGCATGAAAATGCCGCCAAATTATGGTCAAAGTTATACAAAAGCTTTTGAAAATAATTACAAGGTGGTGAGCCAACAATATAAAGTGAAATTGTTACCATTCTTTTTGAATGGGGTAGCAGGAAATAAAAACTTGATGCAACAGGATCTGGTACATCCAAATGCCAAGGCACAAAGCATCCTGTTAAATAATGCTTATCCATATATTAAAGGCGCCCTCTAAGTCGCCTTTAATATCATTCATTCTTAAAATTCAAATTAGAAATCAAAAAAGGTGACTTCACCAGTTTCCAGTGAGTATTCAGCACCCACCACCAGTAATTTGCCTTGTGCAATGAGATTTTCCAGTACTGCTGAACCATGACGTAACTGGTTCACGGAAGCAAATACATTCGAACGTACTGCATGCTTAGACAGTTTGTTCAGGTCATCCTTCAGTTCAGTCTGCATTAGAATTTCAACTGATGGACGTACACGGTTAACAATTGACATCAGATTTGCAGATGGCGGAGTTGCCGGATTGGTTAGTGCTTCAATCGTAGAATGAATTGCGCCACAATGGGTATGACCCAAAACAATGACTACAGGACAACCAAAGCTTTCTGCAGCAAACTCAACACTACCAACCTGAGACGGCGCGACAATATTCCCTGCTACGCGAATGACAAACAGATCACCCAGACCTTGGTCAAATACCATTTCTGCTGGCACACGTGAATCTGAACATCCTAAAACAATAGCAAATGGTTCCTGACTTTCTGCCATTTCAGCACGTTGCTGATGCGATAATAATTTTAAATGCTGCGTTTCACCGTTGACAAAGCGTTGGTTACCCTTTTTAAGACGTTCTATAGCTTCCTGAGCTGTGAGCATTCGTGTTTACCACCGTTGTTTTAAGTTGCAATATCTTAATCCTCTGATTTATGAATGTCACTTGCAAAAAATCAGCTTGTCTAAATTTCTATCAGTGGACCTGCATCACACTAATATTTCAATTTATGATCAGAGTTCACATGAAAACTGATTTTTTTCACTTATGTGAATAACTTATTGGTGACATTACTTCACAATTATTTACAATAGAAATAACTCTATAATTTTATCCGAACAAGGTGGATTTGCTTCAGGATAAAACTGTTTTGAACAGTACACTGGATGCAAGACAAGGAATGTGACGCCATGATAAGAAAATTAATAAAGCGCTCAAAATTACTCTGCGCCATGACCCTAATATTAGCCCCAAGCTTCAGCACACTAAGTCAGGCCCAAGTCAGTTTTCCTACGCGTGCTCAGCCAGGCAATAATATTCTTAGCCAGTATCTGGTTCAGGAACGGCTACAGGCGGGTCTGAAAAGCAAAACGCTGAAAGTCGGTCATATTTCCTGGAGCTATAACGAGGGCGGGAATGTCAATAAACCCTCTATTTTACTGATTCATGGTCTGGCGGGCACCAAAGACGACTGGAATCGTGTCGCACGATTTCTTACCCCTTATTATCATGTGATCGTTCCCGATTTACCCAATAATGGTGACACCCGTACACCCGCAGATTTTGATTTCTCAGTACCGAATGTAACCTCTCAACTGCGTATCTTTCTGGAAGCTTTGGATGTCGATGAGAATCTGCATGTTGCTGGACATTCTCTAGGGGGGTCGATTGCCACAGTTTATGCTTCTCAATATCCTTTCGATACGCAAAGCCTATTCTTACTGAATAGTGCCGGAATCTATAAAAACGCCAATACGCGCTATACTCGTGATCCATATGCTTTAAAGAACCTGATTGTAAGCAAACCGGGAGATCTGGAAGATGTCAGTCATAAACTGATGCAGCATCCGCCTGCTCTCTCAGATCAGTTAAAACATGCCCAGGAAAAACTACTGATTTCCCGTTCCGAGCAGACCAGCAAAGCCATTGATCAAATTGTCATGCTGAGCCGGATCTACACCCCGGAAACATTTGCTCGTTTGACCCGTACTGTAGAAGCACCAACGTTGATTTTATGGGGTAAGCAGGATCGTATTATTAATGTTGAAGTGGCTAAAGAGCTGCACTCCCTATTTAAACGTGCCGAAACACCAGTGATTCTGAACAATGTTGGTCATATACCGATTCTTGAAGCAGAAAGACAGGTTGCACAGTATTATTTACCTTTTCTTGCAAAGACACAGACCCTAAAAAATCCACTTGCTGATAAACTCATCCCTTTAAATTAACTTTTAGAATCAATATGCAGAAACACCCGATGATTGAGCAATTGATCGAAGCTCAGCTTGACTTTCTAGATCAGTCATTTGCTCAATCTGAAACGATTCAAAATGAGTTTCAGACTTTTTATCTCTGGTTCCGCAAACAGACCCTGAAAGAACTGTGGAGTCCAATGCAAATTAACCTGCTATTGCAAAAACAAATATTAGGCACAGCAGCCAGCTCTTTTTTGATTGAACAAATTGCAGAACATATCCGTTTTGCTTTGGTCCATCCTGCAAATGACAACACCAAGATTGCCGATGTGATTCCTGTACTGACCATTGATAAGATTGCTCAGTATGTCGCAAGTAAAAGTGGTCATCGTCAGCGCATGATCAAGAAAGTAGTGAGTAATCCGGCCTTCTCTGCCATGATCAGCCAATTGATCCAACATTCAATTCAGGATTATCTGGACAACTCGGTGATTGCCAAGAGTGTACCGGGCGTTTCCCGCTTCATGAAAATGGGCAAGTCTGTACTGGAAAATGTCACTGATACCAGTCTGGACAATACCATTGCCAAATACTTGCAAAAGAATATTCTCAAGCTTGGCCAGTTGAGTGAAAATATCCTGAACCAGCATTTTGATGATGAAAAACTCTATCATTTTCAAGCGAATCTCTGGCATAAAATCAAAGACATGCCTCTGTCCGTATTAAAGAATTATATTGAAGTACAAGATCTGACCCAGACTGTGAATTTGGGCCATGAAATCTGGGATCACATGCGCCAGACCGATTATCTGCAACAGCAGATACAGGATGGCGTACATGCCTGGTATGTCCGTAATCAGGAGCACACTTTTGATCTGCTACTTCGTGATCTGAATATCGATGAGTCGCTGATTCAGCATGAACTGAATGCCTTGCTGACACCGATTATTCAGCAGATGATTTCACAAGGCTATTTACGTGAACGTGCACGCCAATATCTGGAACAGTTTTATTATTCCAAAAGTACACTGAATATCTTAAAGATTGAAGTATAAAAAAAGCCGCTTCACGCGGCTTTTTTTATACTCACAGATTTAGAATTTTGCATTTAAGCTGATACCGTAACGACGACCATCTAATAATTGGTCACCATCAATATCTTCTGCTTTTTCATCCAGCAGATTATAGACCCCAAATTTACCTGTCAGGCTCGGGCTAAATTTGTAGTTAAAACCAAGGTCTATAAATTGATAGCCTGGATTCGGCTGGGCTATAGAGGTACGACTCAGGTAAGCAGATGTTTCAGAACGATGGTGCAAGCGGCTCCATACATTTAATGCATCGCTTAATTCATAATCTACCCCGATATTGAACATATGTTCTGGCATCTGGTTCAGTGGCTGACCTTTAAAATCACCCGACTTAAACTCGGAATCTGTATAAGTATAATTTGCAGTTAATGTCGTATAGTCATTTAAAGTAGCTTCTAAAGTAGCTTCCACACCACGAATTTCTGCTTCATCCACGTTAATACGCTCACTGATGAAGTAAAACGGCGTGTCTCCTTCGAAACATGTCCAGTTTTGCCAGTTATTTCGGTTTGTCGTTGTACCATCGGTATCGGTTTCACAGGCACGCACTTCGGTAATACGGTCTTCATATTTAGTGATAAAGCCGGTAATAGAAGTACTGATATAATCATTTTTCCAGTTGAAGCCCAGTTCAGTAGATAGACTCGATTCAGGTTCTAAATCCGGATTCGCACGAATGATGCCACGCCCTGTTGGTAATGGTGAACCGCTACCACCGGTAACACTATAGAAACCTTCAGTGGCTGCACGAATATCAGGTTGTTTATAACCTGTAGCTACACCGCCTTTTACAACAAAATTATCATTTATAGCGTACACCCCATACAGACGTGGTGATAAATGACCACTATAGTTTTCATCATGGTCATAACGTAGGCCGGCTGTTAAATCGAAACGATCTGTCATGCTCCAGGTATCTTCCAAGAATGCTGCAGCAGACCATCGCGTCAATTCACTAAACTCAGGTGAATTCGGATTACGGTTAGTGGCTTTATCTTCGAGCTTTTCATCTTTAAAATATCCACCAAATGATAAAGTATGGTCACCCAATAACAAATTCCATTGACTGTTAGCAGTCCAGGTATCCAAGGTAATTCCTTTGGTACCCAGTTCCGTATTGCCTCGATCCGGATTTTTTGAATTTTCATATTGAATATATGATGAACTGTCCAAGTTATCGTTATAACGGCCATTATGAGTTACTGAATAAACATTACGATAATTGCGCGAAAACGAATCTGCAGCACCTTGAGCGGGTGCTACCGTTTTACCGACTGAAGTCGTAGATTCCTGTTGTACAAAATTGGCTTCAACTTGCACATCATGATCATCATTAATCGCATAGGTCAAACGCGAGTTTAAGCTTTCACGCTCGGTGCCACGGAAGCCGCCAACATAACGATCTTCATTACGTTCCTGCTTATTGACTGCCAGTTGCAAGCCAAGCTTATCTGCAATTAAAGGACCGGCAAGATATACAGAACCATTTTTGATATCACCTGAGCGGTTACTATCCTGAATGATGGTCCCTAACTCAATATTGCCAGACCATTCATCAGACACTTTTTTGGTAATGATATTGACTACCCCGCCCATGGCGTCTGTGCCATAAAGAGTTGATGCTGGACCACGGATAATTTCAATACGTTCAATTGCGGCAATTGGTGGCAGGATATTTTTTTCAAAACCACCGTCATCACCATTTGGGTTTACATCTTTACCATATTGACGCTTACCATCTACTAGAAACAAGGTGTAATTTGAGCTCATGCCACGAATACTGATGGTCTGTGCAGAACCTGCACCTGAAACTACGACCCCTGGCGTATTACGCAATACATCGGTAATGTCGTTATATTCACGCTTTTCTAATTCTTCACGATCAATGACCGTAATGGATGCAGGTGCTTTAGCCAGGTCTTGTTCATAACCTGTTGCAGTTACCACAATCGTTTGCAGTTTCGCAGCTTCAACTTGTGGAGCACCAACTTCTACTGCAAATGTATTGCCCGCCATTGCCGAGCCGATTGCAAAAGCTAACGTCGATTTCAAAAACGGTGTGTTCATACTCTATTTACGCCCCAGAAGTAGATTTATGAAGAAATATTGATGGAATTGTGACGCATTGTATCAAATGTTACTCTAAACACAATTACTATTGATAATTATTATCATTATTAATTGCAGATAAAAAAAGACCTCAATTATTTGAGGCCTTTTTTATAAGCTAACTTTTATTTGCTACTTACTTGAAGTATGCACCTTCAGCCTGACTATGGTCAGTCTGGTCAACCACACGTGCAAGCTCAGGAACGTGCTGTTTCAAAGTTGTTTCAACGCCTTGTTTCAAAGTCACGTCAATTGCTGAACAGCCCTGACAGCCGCCGCCAAATTTAAGTACAGCAGTCAAACCGTGTTCAGGATCTTCAACCACTTCAACCAGTGCACAGTTACCACCATGACCTGCCAGACCTGGATTAATTTCTGACTGAAGCACGTAAGTAATACGCTCTTCTACAGAGGCATCAGGACCTACACGTGGCACTTTAGAGTTTGGTGCACGGAAAGTCAGCTGACCACCAAAACGGTCTTTGTTGTAATCAATTACTGCATCAAGCAAATAAGGAATAGATGGAGTATCGATGTACGCAGGGAATTCTGGATAATCCTGCTTGTAATCTGTCGGTACAACTTCATCTGGTGCACTATAAGCCATGCAACATTCAGCGCGCGGTGTACCCGGATTTTCCACGAAAACGCGTACACCAATACCTGGTGTATTTTGCTTTTCCAGTAGATCCTTTAAATACTCTTGTGCAGTCGGTGTAATCAATAGATTTGGAATTTCTTCTGTAACTGCAGTGCTGCTGTTCTCAGTCGACATAACAATAATTTCCTCAAGCTGAAGCTGCTATTTTAACTGAAGATGCGGGGTAAATTTAAAATTTCAACTAAAATTGTCGGATTTATTATAAAAGTACTACCTAAATGTCAGAATAATGGCAAGATTAAGGATTACTACTTCAGAATTAGAACTGCCGTCTATGCTGCATTTACCCTTTAATCATACCGTTACCCTTATTCTGATTACCTGCATCATCTCTTTTATTGCCTTTTCCAAAGAGCAGGTCATGAACCGTTTGATTTTCTGGCCACCAGCAATTCAACGTGGTCAATATGACCGTTTTATTTCGCATGGCTTTATTCATGCAGATGGCACACATCTACTGTTCAATATGATTACGCTGTTCTTCTTTGGCAGTATTATCGAGAGCTTTTATCGCCAGTATCTTTATGATCTGGGCTTTGTCCTGTTCTATCTGGGTGGTCTGATTGCGGCAATTATTCCGAGTTATCTGCAAAATAAAAATAATCCACGCTGGGCAAGTCTGGGTGCCTCGGGTGCAGTATCAGCAGTGCTATTTGCCTATATTCTGTTTGAGCCATGGAAACTGATTTTCGTGTTTTTTATTCCTGTGCCGGCCATTATTTTTGCAGTACTTTATGTCGCTTATAGTGTCTGGTCTGGCAAACGTGGGAACAGCAATATCAATCACAGCGCCCATCTTTGGGGGGCGGCTTATGGTGTGATTATGACCATTATCCTGGAACCTCGACTTATTCCACACTTCCTAAATAAACTGGCTCAACTCCCCTTCTAGATTCTTTCATTCATGAAGGGTACTGAGAATTATTTTTTTAAACGAGTGATGATAAGGAAGCCATGTGCTTCCTTTTAGTTGGAAACATCTCGTAATAATTTTAAAAGTCAGGATGTCATATATTGCCAACCTTGGAGTGGATTTTGCAGTGATAATGTATACATCTGTATATTAATTGCTGTAAATCGCGAGATATTTTGCATGTCCAATTCCCCAGACGGTCTTCAATTCCCTATTTCTGCTTCACAACAAAAACCTAGCACTTCAAAAATTGGCCGCACTATCATTTCTGAAGCCTTAAACGCTGTTGATCCTGTACATGCCAGCGCAGCTCAACAGGAAAAAAACTGGCGTAAGCAATATCCGGTTCACTTTAAACATCTGGTTGAAGATGGCCTGCGCTCTCCAGGTGCAGCATTGAATATTGCCCAACAAGGTCTGAAAACAGCGCATGCCAGTTTTGAATATTACCGTGATGGCCAGAAGCATCTACTCAAAGATGTAATGTCTTTACCTGCGCAAAACCTGAGTACCTTTCAGCTGAAAGGTCAGTCTGAAAAAGCTCCTGAATGGTATGTGCCTTATCATGGTAAAAAATTGCGGGGACAAGCCCTACTGGACCAGATCCAACTATGGGAAGAACGTGGTATCGTCGAGCCAAGTCATGCTCATGCCCTGCGTGAATGTATTGCCCATCCGGAATGGTTTGACCTGTCAGATCGTACCACGGTGCTGTTCGGTGGTGCTTCTGAAGCAGGTCCACTGACCTGGTTATCTAAATGGAAAGCCAATATCGTGGCAATTGACCTGCCAAATACCCGTGTCTGGAGCAAGATTCTGGATACAGTAAGTGAAGGTAATGCTACTTTATATGCGCCTTCAGCTGAAACTCTGCCAGCGGATACCTCAATTGAAGTTCTAAAAGAAAAGCTCGGTGCCAACCTGTTGACGCAAATTCCAGAAATTGCCCAATGGCTGATTCAGTTCGAGCAAAACCTGGATCTGGCAGCAATCGCCTATCTAGATGGTGAAAAACATGTGCGTGTTTCCATGGCAATGGATGCAATCATGAAACATGTCAGCGAGCAGAAAGCCAATACCAGTTTGATGTATATGTGCACGCCAACTGACGTCTATGCGGTGCCAGAAGAAGTGGTTCAAGCATCACAAAGCAAATACCAGCAACTGTCTAAATTGGAAAGCACTTTGACCAAAGGTATTTCGCTAATCTCACGCAAACATTTCTTTAAGAAAAATGCACAAAATTTATTCAAAGTTGCTGATCAATCCTATGGCATATGTGACTGCTTGGTGGTTGAACAAGGCCCGAACTATGCGCTGGCAAAACGTATCCAGCAGTGGCGTGCGACACTGGCGCGTGCCAATGGCCAACGTGTCAGTATTAATATCGCACCTTCTACAACCACTTATTCTGTAACCAAAAATCCTCTGCTTAAAGCTGCGTTTAATGGTGCCAGCCTGTTTGATGTCGAAGCTTTTGCACCAGAAACTACCAATGCGATTATGGCAGCTTTATGGATTCATGATCTGCGTAATCCGGAGTCTGTAGCTAATCCAGATGTAAAACTGAATCATCCACTTGAGCTGATGATGTCCGGTGCAAATCATGGTGGTTTATGGCGAGTGGCTTATCTGGCACGTACTGCACTGCCATTTGCTGCGCTGTATGGTTTTGCGACGGATAAACTGCCAAAAGGATTGTTAGGTAAGTTGAAGAAGTAAATTGAAAGTTCCTTCTCCTCCTAGGAGATGAGCAGCACTGCTGCGCAAGGAAGAGGTCAATATAGGCTTTGAATCTTTCAAACTTTTATGAATGGACTTTAAGCAAATTGAAGTTGATCCATTCTATACATTCTTTTTTTCTTTACTTTTGAAATATGAGAAGCATGTCTTCACAAGGTAACAAAAATCTTTTGTTAGGCTGATGATATATCCTGAGTAATTTTTTAAGCATTGCTTTAAAAAATTACGCAAGACAACCTAACGGCGACATCCCTGTCGCCTTCATCATAATTTAAAACCTTTCGATTTTTAAACTTTTCAAAACGTCATAAAAAACGCTGCCGAGGCAGCGTTTTTTTACATCAAATTTTCTTAGAAAACTTTTAACAGTACCCAGTACAAACCACCTGACAGACAGATCGTTGCTGGCAGTGTGAACACCCAGGCAGACAGAATCGTTTTCACCATCTGGAAGTTCAGGCCAGACTTGTTCGCTACCATCGTACCTGCAACCGCAGAGTTCAGGACATGAGTCGTTGATACCGGCATACCGAAACCGTCTGCAGCAGCAATTGTAGTCATGGCTACCAGCTCGGCAGACATCCCCTGACCATAAGTCATATGTTGTTTACCAATACGCTCACCTACAGTCACTACAATACGTTTCCAGCCCACCATGGTACCTAGACCAAGTGCCAAAGCAACCGCCACTTTTACCCAAGTCGGGATGTATTGCAGGAATGAATCCAGGTTATCACGATAGTCGTCAACTGTTTTTTCCTGTGCAGCAGTCATCGCAGGTAAAGCTTCTGCTTTATCCAAGCGTTTAAATGCTGTGGTGCTCAAGTACATGTCATTACGGAATTCTGAAACTTGCGCCTCAGGCACATCTTTAATGTTCGTGTATGAACCGACTTTTTCACCCAAATGATCCGTTAAGCTTGCCAATGCTGGTACAACTTCAGCATTTAACTCTTTAGTCTGAATATATTTGGTAATTACGGCACGTGCCTGTTCATCCGGAATATCATCATGCTGTGGATAGATCACATCAGCAGTTTGAGCAGATAACTGACCGAAAGACTGGATATGCTGTGCATCAAGATTCTTGTTTAACGAGTATGCCAAAGGTACACAACCGATCAAGATCAGCATGATCAGGCCCATACCTTTTTGACCATCATTTGAACCGTGGGCAAAGCTTACGCCAGTACAGGTAAAAATCAGAATGGCACGAATCAGTGGTGGTGGTGGCTTGTTACCTTCAGGTGGCTTAAACAGTTCTAGCTGCTTTCTGAAGATTTTTTTCACCAGCAAGAACAGGATTGCAGCAAAAGCAAAACCGATCAAAGGCGAAAATAACAGCGCCTTACCGACTTTCATCACCTGTTCCATGTCCACACCGGAAGCACCGCCACCTGCGTTGAGCAGATAGTTCATGATGCCCACCCCCAGAATCGAACCAATCAGGGTATGTGAACTCGAAGCAGGAATACCCAGGAACCAGGTGCCCAGATTCCAGAGAATCGCGGCGATCAGCATGGCAAAGACCATGGCAAAACCGGCCCCTGTACCCACGTTCATAATCAGTTCAACAGGAAGTAATGCAATGATCCCGTAAGCAACGGCACCACTGGCAACCATTACCCCAAGGAAATTACAGAAACCTGCCCACATGACTGCAACCGGTGCAGACAATGCGTTGGTATAGATTACGGTGGCAACCGCGTTGGCTGTATCGTGGAAACCATTGACGAATTCAAAGCCCAGCGCAATAAATAGCGCTGTGGCTAAAAGAATCATCGAATACAGACCGATTGCTGGAACATGCGCCAGATCTGAAGTCAACTGAAAGCCGATATAAATCAGCGTAGAAATAATTACAGTCAGAAACACCGGCATAAAAAATTTCGGTGTTGGCACATGAACATTAGTCGACTTATGTGAAGGCGACTGATGGGCTGAACCTGAGGGAGTTTGATTAGAATTCATGCAAGCAGGAATAGAGGATTCAAGAATCCCCATATTGTTCAGTTTAATTGTGACAATTATATGACAAAGCGCCGTCATATAGACCAATTTTTTAGACTTTCTTGCTGCCGTTCATCCTAAAGCTACATACTATCAATATTAAAATTAAAAAATAAAAATCAATAATTTATTTAAATAAAAACCGTTTATCCACTCAACTTCATTCATGTTTTGCAATAAAATTGATCATTTTCTCAGGACTGTCATTTTCCTGAGTCGGTCACAGTTGACTCTATATTGCCCCAGCCATATGACACTTTCATGAAACTCATTTATATTTTATTTTCGGTTCAATTCCTCCATAACTGACTTAGGGCTTTCTGTTTTCTATCTGTTTTCAGCTTTCTATGTACAGTTCAGTTTGCTTATCAGATTTTCATATCAGCCATATCCAGCATTCTGAATAATGGCTACAGAAAACTGCGCACTAATCTGTTAAGATTATTGCCGTTTTTGATGCTTACTGAGAAAGTCTGAATGTCCACACTTGCCACCCTGAAAGAACTTCTTGCCAAAAGAATTTTAATTATCGATGGTGCGATGGGTACCATGATCCAACGCCATAAATTGGAAGAAGCCGATTATCGGGGTGAGCGTTTTGCTGATTGGGCATATGACCTTAAAGGCAACAACGACCTTCTGGTTTTAACACAACCACACATTATTCAAGGTATCCACGAAGCGTATCTTGAAGCGGGCGCTGACATTATTGAAACCAATACCTTTAACGGTACCCGTGTTTCAATGTCGGATTACCACATGGAAGATCTGGTTCCAGAAATTAACCGTGAGGCAGCACGTCTTGCCAAAGAGGCCTGCGCGAAATATTCAACCCCTGAAAAACCACGTTTTGTGGCAGGTGTAATTGGTCCGACTTCACGTACCACCTCTATTTCACCAAACGTAAATGATCCTGCATTCCGTAACATTACTTTTGATGCATTAAAAGTCGACTATATCGAATCCACCAAAGCACTGATTGAAGGTGGTGCGGACATCATCCTGATCGAAACAGTATTTGATACCTTGAATGCCAAAGCTGCCATTTTTGCGGTAAAAGAAGTGTTTAAAGAAATTGGTTATGAATTGCCAATCATGATCTCAGGTACGATTACCGATGCATCAGGCCGTACATTGACCGGTCAAACCGCTGAAGCGTTCTGGAATTCAATGCGTCATGCAGAACCGATTTCAATCGGCTTTAACTGTGCGCTGGGTGCAGATGCCATGCGTCCACACGTAAAAACCATATCTGACGTTGCCGATACTTTCGTTTCAGCACATCCAAACGCAGGCTTGCCAAATGCTTTCGGTGGTTATGATGAAACCCCTGAAGAAACGGCTGCATTCATTAAAGAATTTGCAGAAAGTGGCTTGATCAATATCACCGGTGGTTGCTGTGGTACGACGCCGGATCATATCCGCGCGATTGCACAAGCAGTTGAAGGTATTGCGCCACGTCAGATTCCTGAAATTGAACCTGCGTGCCGTTTAAGTGGTTTAGAGCCATTTAACATCACCAAAGATTCGTTGTTCGTGAACGTCGGTGAACGTACCAACGTGACTGGTTCTAAAAAGTTCCTTCGTTTAATTAAAGAAGAAAACTTCACAGAAGCTTTAGACGTTGCCCGTCAACAAGTTGAAGCTGGTGCGCAGATCATCGACATCAATATGGATGAAGGCATGCTCGATTCACAGGGTGCAATGGTGCACTTCCTGAATCTGATTGCGTCTGAGCCAGATATTTCACGTGTGCCCATCATGCTTGATTCTTCAAAATGGGAGATCATTGAAGCAGGTTTGAAATGCGTGCAAGGTAAAGCGGTTGTTAACTCGATTTCCTTAAAAGAAGGTTATGACGAGTTTGTAGAACGTGCCCGCCTCTGCCGTCAGTATGGTGCTGCGGTGATCGTGATGGCCTTTGATGAAAATGGTCAGGCGGATACTGCTGAACGCAAAAAAGAAATATGTAAGCGTTCTTACGATGTGCTGGTGAATGAAGTCGGCTTCCCATCCGAAGACATCATCTTTGACCCGAACGTGTTCGCGGTGGCAACCGGTATCGAAGAACACAATAACTATGGCGTAGACTTCATTGAAGCAACAGGCTGGATTAAACAAAACCTGCCAAATGCAATGGTATCAGGCGGGATCTCAAACGTATCATTCTCATTCCGTGGTAACGAGCCTGTACGTGAGGCGATCCATGCGGTGTTCCTGTATCACGCGATCCAGAAAGGCTTGACCATGGGGATCGTGAACGCCGGCCAGCTGGCGATTTATGATGACATCGACAAAGAACTGAAAGATGCCGTTGAAGATGTAGTCTTGAACCGCAACCAGGGCGAAAGCGGTCAAGAAGCGACTGAAAAATTACTGACCATTGCTGAAAAATACCGTGGTCAAGCAGGTGCACAAAAAGCCGAAGAAAACCTTGAATGGCGTAATGAGTCTGTTGAAAAACGTCTTGAATATGCACTGGTAAAAGGCATCACCACGTACATTGACCAAGACACTGAAGAAGCCCGTTTAAAATCTGCCCGTCCTTTAGATGTGATTGAAGGGCCTTTAATGGCAGGTATGAACGTGGTCGGCGACCTGTTCGGTGCTGGTAAAATGTTCTTACCGCAAGTGGTAAAATCTGCACGTGTGATGAAGCAAGCTGTGGCTTGGCTCAACCCGTTTATTGAAGCAGAAAAAACCCAAGGCGAAGCCAAAGGTAAAATCTTGCTTGCAACGGTAAAAGGCGACGTACATGACATCGGTAAAAATATCGTGGGCGTGGTACTTGGCTGTAACGGTTATGACATTGTTGACCTTGGCGTAATGGTGCCATGTGAGAAGATTCTACAAACGGCCATTGATGAGAAAGTGGACATCATCGGTTTATCTGGTCTGATCACGCCGTCATTGGATGAAATGGTCTTTGTTGCTAAAGAAATGCAACGTAAAGGCTTTAACATTCCACTGATGATTGGTGGTGCGACTACATCGAAAGCACATACTGCGGTGAAGATTGCTCCGCAATATCAAAATGATGGTGTGTTCTATACTGCCGATGCATCTCGTGCTGTAGGTGTGACCACACAATTACTTTCTGCTGAAATGAAACCACAATTGATGGCAGACTATGCCGCGGATTATGAAAAAATCCGTACCCGTCTTGCCAACAAGCAGCCGAAAGCAGCAAAACTGTCTTATGCTGAATCAGTTGAAAATGGCTTCAAAATCGACTTCGATAAGCATGCGCCAGTTAAACCAAACTTCATTGGTTCTGAAACATTCATCAACTATCCTTTAGAAACCTTGGTTGAATACTTCGACTGGACACCGTTCTTTATTTCCTGGAGTCTGGCGGGCAAATTCCCGAAAATCCTTGAAGATGAAGTGGTGGGTGAAGCTGCACGTGATTTGTATGAACAGGCTCAAGCAATGCTGAAAGACATCATCGAAAATAAACGTTTCGATGCACGTGCAACTTTCAGCATCTACCCTGCCAACCGTGTCGCAGCGGATACTGTTGCGGTGACTGATGAAAATGGCAATGTGACACACAGCTTTGAGCACCTCCGTCAGCAGTCTGACAAAGTCACCGGTAAAGCGAACTACTCGCTGGCTGACTTTATTGCGCCTAAAGATGTGACGCAGGATTACTTGGGTGGTTTCACCGTGTCGATCTTTGGTGCGGAAGAACTTTCGCAAGAATACAAAGCCAAAGGCGATGACTATAACGCGATTATGGTTCAAGCCTTGGGTGACCGTTTTGCTGAAGCATTTGCTGAGCACTTGCATCAACGTATCCGTAAAGAGTTCTGGGGCTACCAGGCAGATGAACAGCTTTCAAATGATGAGTTGATCAAAGAGAAGTATGTGGGGATCCGTCCTGCACCGGGCTACCCTGCTTGTCCTGAACATTCTGAAAAAGCGCCACTCTTTGACTGGTTAGGTACGACTGAGAAGATGGGTACTTACCTAACTTCTAGCTTTGCAATGTGGCCACCTTCATCAGTGAGCGGTTTCTATTATGCAAACCCTGAAACGGAATACTTTAACGTGGGTAAAATCTCTGGCGATCAGCTGGAAGATTATGCGAAGCGTAAAGGTTGGACGTTGGATGAAGCGAAGCGTTGGTTAGCGCCGAATTTAGATGATTCGGTGGTATAAGAATTCTCTAATTTAGAGAAGAAAAAGTCCCCTCGAGTGAGGGGATTTTTTAATCACCATTGAGGGTGTAAATAATTCTGTGTAAATACAGTTTTAAAAATACTTGGTTAC
>NZ_QMBM01000001.1:700472-782475 GCF_003289665.1 Acinetobacter sp. SM1B | reverse complement strand
TATCACTTATAAATACGCTTTTAGTTGTTCAAACAAGTGGGACCACCTCTATTCCAAATAATTATTTTGAATAAATATGCAACTTTCAACTAAAACACTGGAAAAACTGCGCGAACTTATTAATGAAACTACCGAATATAGATCCGGCCCTAAAATTATAGATTTTTTTTCGGCTTTTGATTACACAGATGTATATGGTCAAGGTTTTCCATCAAGATGGGCATACACAGATTCTCGTTTAGCAAAGATAAATAGTAGCGAAAAGATAAAAATCTGCATTCAAAGACTCTTTAATCCTATTAATTATATGGATGACCTAAAGAGATTGGATACGCTAATAGCTGATTTTAATAAGTATCTTCAATTTGATAAATTTCTAGTTGTTCGAAAAAACACAGAAATTCATCTTAAACCTATTCATGAAATAAATCTCGATGAAAACTTACATACAGAAAAAGAATATCTAGAAAATAACTTTATTAAACACGAATTCAAAGTTGATTACTCACAACTCAATTTAATACCAACACTACTTCCTGTAATTGATAGTCGAATGCGAGAAATTGAAAAAGCATTTAAAGCAGAAGCGTACTTATCAGTAGTCTTACTAGCAGGTAGCACACTAGAAGGATTATTCTTAAATATTGCATCCTCAAACCCTAAGGTTTTTAATTTATCTCCACATAGTCCTAAAAAAGATGGAAAAGTTAAAAATTTTGATCAATGGACGCTCAATAATTTTATTGAAGTATCCCATTCCATTGGAATAATCGAGAAAGATACCTATAGATTCAGCAAAGAATTAAGAGATTTTAGAAATTATATTCACCCATTTCAGCAAATGACTGAAAGATTCTCACCTAGAGAACAAACAGCAAAAATTTGTCTACAGGTCTTAAAATCAGCCATCTCAGATATTCAAACTAACAAAAATAAATTTCAGCCATAAAAAAACCCACTCAATCGGAGTGGGTTTTTTCAGAATATGGTGGCTATGACGAGACTTGAACTTGTGACCCCCGCATTATGAGTGCGGTGCTCTAACCAACTGAGCTACATAGCCTTAAACTGTGCGCGCATTATGAGTTTTTCTAAAAAAAACGTCAACCCCATAATGCACTGATTGATCAAAATTTGGTGAAGTGAGCCGATAAGCCGGGTTCTGTCGAGAACGATCATTCCTCTAGGCGTACAATCACTCATACGCTCAAGCGACCTACCCGGATCCAGCATGGGCCATGCCTAAAGGATCCCTATTTGGTCTTGCTTCCAGTGGGGTTTACCATGCCATGAACTGTTGCCAGTCATGCGGTGCGCTCTTACCGC
The DNA here is from genome assembly GCF_003289665.1 of Acinetobacter sp. SM1B. Lineage (NCBI taxonomy): Bacteria > Pseudomonadati > Pseudomonadota > Gammaproteobacteria > Moraxellales > Moraxellaceae > Acinetobacter > Acinetobacter sp. SM1B. The sequence continues at coordinate 781,149 of NZ_QMBM01000001.1, read as the reverse complement.
ACCCTTTCACCCTTACCTCCGATTCCGATTGCTCAGAACCATAATGAAGGCGGTCTACTCTCTGCTGCACTTTCCGTCGGCTCACGCCGCCCAGGCGTTACCTGGCACCTTGCCCTATGAAGCCCGGACTTTCCTCCCCTGCTTCAATCACGGAGATCTCCACAGCAGCGATCGTCTGGCTCACTTCGAGCCGCATAGTACCAAATCTGGCGACTAATTGCTTGATGTTTTTTGAGCAGTCAGTTTTTCATACTTGGCCTGAAGCTCCTCACGCGTCTCGGCATGGTTCGGATCAAGCGGGATACAGTCCACAGGGCAGAATAACTGGCACTGTGGTTTGTCGTGATGCCCGACGCATTCTGTACATAAGTCCGGGTTAATTTCATAGATGACTTCACCCATGAAAATTGCCTCATTCGGACAGACAGGTTCACAGACATCACAGTTGATGCATTCATCGGTGATATATAAAGACACGCTACCAACCTTGCTGAAGTTTACGCTCGAAGGCTTCAACCACGTTTGGCGGAACAAACTTGGTCACATCACCTCTTAAACGAGCAATTTCACGCACCAATGTGGATGAAATAAAAGAATATTGCTCTGAAGGGGTTAAAAATACCGCTTCAAAATGTGAATCCAGCTGACGGTTCATATTGGCCAACTGAAATTCATACTCAAAATCTGACACTGCACGCAGACCACGCAGAACTGCTGTAGCATTCTGCTCACGGAAGAAATTCACCAGTAGGCCATCAAATCCTACAAATTCAACATTGTTCAAATGGCTCAACGACGCTTGGGCCAGCTCAACTCGCTCTTCCAGACTAAATACCGGATTCTTGTGATGTCCAATCGCAATTGCAACCACCACTTCATCAAACATCTTTGCTGCACGGGTCACCAGGTCAATATGGCCATTGGTGATCGGATCAAAGGTCCCCGGATAAATCACACGAGTTTTAGACATCCATTTGTACTCTGTTTGTTATGTAGAATCTTATTTTAGCAAAAACTTGTTTTTTTGGTGAATAATCCTCATTAATTTAAAAAACTTCACCTTATTTCTAGTTGCGGTACAATAGCAGCACGTTTGGAAGTATCAGATTATGGCGAAAGCATCTATTGTAGTAAAAAAAAATAATGGCGGTACCATTGCACTGAATAAACGTGCCCGCCACGATTATTTTATTGAAGAGAAATTTGAAGCGGGGCTTTCATTAAAAGGCTGGGAAGTCAAATCAATGCGTGCTGGTCGTATGACCATCGTAGAAAGTTATATTACCTTTAAAAATGGTGAAGCTTTCCTGTTTGGTGCCCAGATTCAGCCGCTATTGAGCGCGTCTACCCATGTGGTACCTGAAGCGACGCGTACCCGTAAACTGTTGCTGAATCGCCGTGAAATTGAAAAACTTCTGGGTGCAATTAACCAGAAGGGTTATTCATGCGTACCACTGGCTTGTTACTGGAAAGGTCCAAATGCCAAACTGGAAATTGCCTTGGTAAAAGGTAAACAGCTGCATGACAAGCGTGCAACTGAGAAAGACCGTGACTGGCAACGTGACAAAGCGCGAATTTTCCATCGATAATGGTTACATAATACCTATAAAAAAACCTCCATAAAATGGAGGTTTTTTTATGAATCCAACTAAGCCTTCAGATTCATACGGGCCAGCGTCAAGGCAATATATTCACCGAACCACAGCGCAGTTTTTAAATCCCCTTCAGGTGGGGTTACTTCAACAGGTGCATTGTCAGATTGGGTCATGAGGCCCAGAAAGCTCGACATGCGATTCAAATCGGTAGTGGATCGACCTGTCGGCATTAACGGTAGACCTGACCACAACATGCCATGTTGCATCGCAAACAGATTAATCTGCTGCAAGACAGCCAGCTTGTCCCCACTTAAGCCACCACCATTGGTAAAAGCTGCTGCCAGCTTGCCTTGCCAGCTACGTGCCAGCCAGCGCTTGGACGACTGCTCCATAAATAACTTCATGGCAGAAGTCAGACTACCCATATAGGTCGGACAGCCAAATACAATTGCATCGGCAGCGTCTAGCACCTCCCAATCCACCTGTTCCACATTCATCATATGCACTTGGACACCAGTTTTTTGTGCGCCTTTGGCAATGAAGTTTGCCACTTTAGCCGTGTGTCCATAAGGACTGTGATAAACAATCGCAACAGATTGGGAAGATAGGGACATAACAATCAAAAACCAAGAATTTCAATCAAGTTTAACATTTTCATGCCATAAACACGAATGTTGCCATGCGTCCGGTTTTGGCTTCACGGCGATAAGAAAAATATTCCTCTGGCTGGCGATAAGAACACTGATCCCCGCCCAATACGGTATTTATGCCGTGTTGCTGCAAGATATAACGCGCAATCGCATACAGGTCGGCATAATATTTACCTGCCTGTTCACCGGCCTGAAATGCACTGTCCAGTTCAGGATATTTACTACAAAAAGCAGCTTTTACTTCAGCGCCAATTTCAAAACATGGCTGACTAATGGCCGCCCCGAGCCAGGCCCAGGTCGGCGGAGTTTGCATGGCAGTAACTGTATTTTCCACAATCCCACCTGCCAGCCCGCGCCAGCCTGCATGTAAATTGGCAACTTCTGTGCCATCTGCATTTCCCAGTACCACAGGTAAACAGTCTGCGGTCATCATCATCAAGGCGTGCGCTTTGCGCTGCGTCACCAGACCATCACCGATCAGCGCCTCAAATGGCATCTTCTCATTGATGGTATGACAAATCGTGCTATGGGTTTGGGTCATCCAGGTGATTTTATCCACGCCAAAAGGCTGGAAGTCTTTTAGCAACTGGATGCGATGTTTTTGCACACGCGCCGGATTGTCATTGACATGCAATGCCAGATTAAAGCCCGCCAATTCTGGCTGCTCCGATGGCTGTACCTGTTCATGATGAACACGGGTCTGCCCTACATAAACGCCTTGAGGCAAACCTTGTACAAATTGCATGTCTCTTTCCTTTTAATGACCAATGCTGGAAATGAAGAAATTAATAAGCCTTGTTTTCGCTGCGCAGTACTTCAACCAGATTGGTGAAATCTTCTGGCCACGGCGCATTAAAGGTCATTTCTTCTTTGGTCCGTGGATGTTTCAGACCTAAAGTCGCAGCATGCAGTGCCTGACGTTTAAAGCCACGCAAGGTATCTTCAAGCAACTGTGAAGCACCGGCTGGCATACGGACACGCGGCATATACACCTGATCACCCACCAGACCATAACCGATATAGCTAAAGTGCACACGGATCTGGTGAGTACGACCAGTTTCCAGACGCGCTTGAACACGGGTAAAGTGCTGGAAGCGTTCTTTCACATTGTAATGCGTGACTGCATCTTTGCCACCTGGAAGTACGGTCATTTTGACACGATCTACCGGATGACGTTTGATTGGCTCATCAATGGTACCGCCGGCAATGATGTTGCCATACACAACCAGATCATAAACGCGGTACACCGATTTTTTCTCAAGCTGACGGCTTAAAGAGAATTGCGCTTCAAGGTTTTTCGCAACGACCAGTAAACCCGAGGTATCTTTATCGATACGGTGCACCAGACCGGCACGCGCCAGTTCTGCTGATTTTGGATAATGATGCAATAAGGCATTCACCAAAGTACCAGAACTATTGCCTGCACCCGGATGTACGACCATGCCAACTGGTTTGTTGACCACAATAATGTCATCATCTTCATAGATGATATCCAGTGGAATATCTTCAGGAAGGCTGCGGGTCTGTGCTTCAAGTTCAACATTTAATGTAAGCGTTTCAAAGCCATCACATTTATATTTAGGCTTTACAGGCTGGCCATTGACCAATAAATTACCGTCTTTGATCCACTGTTTCAGCTTTTCGCGGGAAAAATCGCTCCATACGAGCGCGGCAACCTGATCGATACGCTGGCCCAGATAGGTTTCATCCACTTGAAATTGCAACGCTAAACGTGTTGCAGTTGTGTCTGAAGTATGGTTATCTGCATCCTCAGAATCTTCAAGTAAATTAAAATCAGTTTCAGGGAAATTAGAATTGGAAGATTGTGCTTGACTCATTTGCTCATTCAGACAAAAGTGGTTTAATAGTGCAATTGTAGCTCATTGCCCGTATTAACAGAGGAATTTTTATGTCGCTACCACATTATAAAATGACAATGCTTGCAATTACGTTAGGCGTTGCATCGGCAATGGTAGGCTGTAGCAGTAATCCAACAAAAAAAGACGTCGTGGATAAAGGCCCTGAAGCCAGCGAACAGGTTTATATTCAAAAAGCACAAAAAGCGCTTGATCGTCAGCAATATAGTGATGCTGCACGTCAGCTTGAAGGTCTGGAAACCTATTTCCCTACCAGTCAGTATGCAGCTCAGGCGCAACTGGATCTGATCTATGTCAAATTCCAGCAAAAGGATTTTGAAGGTGCAGTAGCATTGGCTGAACGCTTCATCCGCCTGAATCCACAACATCCAAATGTGGACTATGCCTACTATGTGCGTGGTGTAGCCAACATGGAGCAGAACTATAACGGTCTGCTGCGCTATACCAAACTGAAACAGTCACACCGCGATGTCAGCTATCTGAAAGTGGCTTATCAGAACTTCGTCGATTTCATTCGTCGCTATCCTTCAAGCGAATATGCAGTTGATGCTGCTCAACGTATGAAGTTTATTGGTCAGGAACTGGCTGAGCACGAAATGAATGCGGCGCGTTTTAATATCAAGCGTAAAGCTTACCTTGCGGCTGTTGAACGTGCGCAATGGGTGATTGAACACTACCCACAAGTGCCACAAACTCCAGAAGCTCTGGCGACCATTGCCTACGGCTATGACAAGCTCGGTGATAAAGCCACTTCACAGCAATATATCGAAGTGCTGAAACTGAACTATCCAAATCTGGTGAATGCCGATGGTACAGTGGACTTAAGTTCAGCACGCAGTGAAGGCAGTTTCTTTAACCGTGCAACCTTAGGGATCTTCGGTAAAGAAGCGCGTACCTACTCAGGTTCTGACAATATTCCGGAACCAAAACAGGAACGCAGCCTGACCAATCGCATGTCATTTGGTTTGTTAGATCGCCCTAAAAACACTGAAACTGAACAGCCTGAGCCGACTGCTGAATAAGCCGACTGTTACAGGTGCAATTTTGCAAAGGGCAAGGTATCATACTTGCCCTTTTGCCATTTCTGAGCAGCGCTTGAACAAATCGTGCAAAAGGTATACAAAGGAATTTATATAGAGCCGGCTTAATTCCTACTCTTAATTTTTCAATGATTTACACCTTATAAACGCAGCACGAGAAGCTCAGCAGACTATGGCCATTCCTCAACATACGATTGATCAGATTCTCGATCGCACCGACATTGTCGATGTGATTGGTCAATTCGTGAAATTAAAAAAAACTGGCCGTACCTATTCGGGCTGTTGCCCTTTCCATCAGGAAAAATCGCCTTCTTTCCACGTTTACCGTGACAAGCAGTATTTTCACTGTTTCGGCTGTCAGGCCAATGGGAATGCCATCCGTTTTTTAATGGACATTGGCAACCGTAATTTCATTGAAGTGATGAAAGACCTGTCCAGTCAGACCGGCATTGAATTACCTAAAGATAATCAGGAATCCAGCAAGCTTAAATATAAGCGTGAAGCAGCGAAGCCTAAAGCTGCAACAAAACCGTCTGCGCCAAAGGCAGCAACCAATACATCCAATAATCAGAATCAGGCACCTTCAACTGCCAGTGATACTGCATCGGTCACCAGTTTTGACCCTTTTGCAGAGTTTAAGAATCCTGAACAGGATTACTATAGCGATCCGTTTGCTGCTTTTGAGCAAATGCCAATGCAGGACGCGCCTCAGGAAGGCAACCTGTTTGACCTATTGGAAAATATCGCACAGTTCTATGAGCGCCAGTTACCGAATAGTGCGAGTGCACAGCAGTATTTCCGCCAACGTGGCCTCAGTGCTGAAACAATTGCCTATTGGCGCTTAGGCTATGCACCGGAAGACTGGCAGCACCTGGAAAAAGCTTTCCCGCAGGATATTGAAGGTCTCAAGCTCTTAGGTTTGATTCGTACCAGCGACAATGGTCGTGATTTCGACCTGCTTCGTGACCGGGTGATTTTCCCGATTCGAGATGCGAAAGGTCGCGTGGTCGGCTTTGGTGGCCGTGCGCTCAATGATGAAATCAAGCCGAAATATATCAACTCGCCGGATTCGGAAGTTTTCCATAAGAATCAGTTGCTGTATGGCCTGTATGAGGGCCGTAAGCAGAAAGCCCAAGAGTGGCTGATGGTCGAAGGCTACATGGATGTCATTGCCTTGCAGCAATATGGCATTCATGGTGCTGTGGCGACACTGGGGACTGCCAGTAATACCGAACATCTGAATATCCTGTTCAAGCAGAATCATCGTATCACGATTGCCTTTGACGGTGATGCTGCCGGTCAGAAAGCGGCACGACGTACACTTGAGATTGCCCTGCCGTTACTCAATGATGGTCGTGAGTTGAAGTTCTTTGTACTGCCAAATGACCATGATCCAGATTCATTGATCCGTCGTGAAGGCATTGAAAACTTTCGCCGTCTATTAGATCAGGCTCCGCTGTTATCCGATTTTGTATTTGCTCATCTGGCCCAAAACCATGATGTGACCACACCTGAGGGTAAAAGCCAGGTCATGGCAGAGTTGCGTCAGCTAACCGAGCTATTACCAAAGCAAGGTTCTTATCGCTATCTGTTGCAACAGTTTTTCCGGGAAAAACTGGGCTTTAACCGCAAATGGCAACCCAAGGTTAATAATGACGCAAGCTTAAGCTTTAGTACTAAGATTGATGCTGAAGAATATGTAATTGCAATCTTGCTGAATCATCCCTATTTGTACATTCATTTTGAACCATTGCGTGCCTTGGTTTCACCGGACCAATTGCTCTATAAGATCTTGAATATTCTGAATGTGATTTTTGATGATCTACCAGATGATCCAGAATTGTCGACTTATTATGTACTCGGTGCCTGTGCCGCACATCACCATGAATTACAGCACATCCTGCAACATGCCAATGTCAGCGACTATACCTCTTCTCCTGAACAGGCAGACAAGCTGGCAGCTGATTTCTCGACCAAGCTGCAATATCAATGTTTAAAAAACAAGATTAAGTCGAAGAAATTTAGCAGTATTGAAGAAATGAAGAATCTGAAGTTGCAGATTTTTGAGATTGACCGGAAGCGTACGATGACACTGCTTGAAGAATAATTTTCTTATTTTAAGTTGAGTAATGGAGATCTGTAGATCTCCATTTTTTATTGGATCGAAAACATCTAGTGCTTTGGTTTACGGCGTTTTAGCATGACCTCATGCAAGGTATGCTGTACCATCTCAAAACAGCTCGGGTCTTCAGCTTTGGCCGCTTCACGCAGCACAATCGAAGTGGGATGTAGCAGCTTTTGAGTCAGACGATGTGATAAATCTGCCAGTACCTCTACAGCCAGATCACCTTTGGCAATACGTTGCATGGCATGGGCCAGTTCTTCTTCACGTAACTGTTCACCATAGTCACGATAGGCATGAATAGTGTCACCTGCCAGATTTACTTTCTGTTGGGTAACCAGTTCAGTTGCCAGCTGATTGACCATTACTTCTGCTTCAACCGCCGCCTGACGACGCTGTGCCAGGTTTTCCTCAATCACGCTTTGCAGGTCATCGACACCATAGAGATAGACTCCATCCAGCTTTTCAACCTTGGCATCGATATCCCGCGGTACAGCCAGATCAACCAGTAGCATTTGCTGGTAACGGCGTTTCTTTAATGCCGCTTTGACATCAGCAAAATGGATCACCTGATGCAGACTACCTGTACAACTGGAAATGACATCAGCACGATGCAGGTTCGCTGCCAGCTGATCAAATTCAATAATTTCAACATCGACACGATGCGCGATTTCCTGTGCCAGACTTTCAGCACGTGCGCGGGTACGGTTGCAGATAATGACCTTACCGACACCCATTTCCGCCAGATGCTTGGCCACTAGGCTATTCATTTCACCTGCGGCAACAATCATGACGGTCAGTTTTTCTGGCTTGGAAAAAACCTGAATCGCCAGCTGTGCCACCGCATACCCCATCGATACAGCATGACTCCCCACTGCAGTTTCCGAACGCACACGTTTGGCGGCATAGAAGGCATATTCAAATATACGGTTGAGGTTTGGCGAAACGGTATGAGCTTCTTTAGCCAGGGATAAAGCGGTTTTTACTTGTCCCAGAATCTGCGGTTCACCTAACATCAGTGAATCCAGACCACTGGCGACACGCATCAGATGTGTAACTGCCTGAGCATTTTCATAGCGATACACATGGTTTTGCAGCTGCTTGACATCAACCCCATTTTTTTGGGCGAGCCAGTTCAGCACCATGTCGACATTGTCAGACATCGCGTAGATTTCAGTTCGATTACATGTAGACACCACCACCATGTCATTCAGCTCAGGGTGCTGGCTTTGTTCAGCAAGCAAGACACTTAATTTTTCAGGATTAAAAGCAACTTGTTCACGAAGTTCTACAGAGGCAGTTTGATGGTTGACACCCAATGCAAAGAAAGACATATCAGGTCATCATTTCACTAAATTTATGCTATTGTGCAACATCGGTGTCATAAAAAGCATTACTTGGATCAAGAAAAAATTGCGATATATCAACAGCCGTGGTCACGGCCATACAATTAAGCAATATTCTACCACATTCTTACTTGTGGGTAGCATGGCTTCCACTGCCCAGCTTCAGGCAGCAGGAACAGTTTACCATGCCAACCCAAATTATGAAGCAATAAAACAGAGTATGATCGCCGAGTTTGCTTTAGCTTCCAACGACATTCCAACTGCACTACATAACTATACTGTGCTGGCCATCAAGAGCAATTCCACCACAGTAAAACAACGTGCCTTGAATGTTGCTTTGGAACATGATGATCTGCGTGCAGCCCTTGATATTTCGACACATTGGGTAGTTCAGGAACCACAAGATGTCCCAGCAATGTTCTATCTGGCGCATATCGCCTTAAAAGCCCACGAATATGAACTGGCAGCAGAAACCCTAGATAAAATTCTACAGATTGATGACAGTGCCGATCTGGAAGAAATTCTTGCAGGAATCGTCCCAACAGATACTGACGATCGAAATTATCTGATACAGGCACTCAGTTCCAGCAAAGCCAAAAATAACCCCTCTATTCTTGTCCTGGTCGCAGGACTGGAAGCCCAGAATGGTCAGTTTGAACAGGCACTGCTGACCATTAATCGTGCTCTAAAGAAGCGTCCCAGATCTACGGGCTATATTCTGCTGAAGGCCAATCTGTTACAGGCCTTAGATGACCAGGAACAGACCTTAAAATGGTATGAAAAAGCCAGCAACAAAAACCGCAACAATATCGAAGTGCGCCTGGCTGAAGTCAAATACCTGATCAAGCTCAATGAAACTAGATTAGCCCTGCAAAAACTGGAAACTATTCTAAAAAAATGGCCTACGCATGAAGAGGCCTTATTTATTGCAGGCCTGACCAGTATTGACCTTGAAGAGTACGACAAAGCAGAAAAATATTTGGTCGAACTGCGCTACTCAGATCAGTATCAGAATGAAGCTTATTATTATTTGGCGATTAATGCCGAGCGTAAGCAGCATTATGAAACTGCCAAGGCCTATTACCGTCTGGTGGATGGCAGCCTGTATACCGTTTCCAGGCGTAACATGATCTCTATCTTCAGCAAGCAGGAAAAACTGACAGATGCCCTGCGTTTCCTGACCCAGGAACGGGTTAATTATCCACAACATGCCAGTTTTCTGTATCTGGCTCAGGCAGATATCTTAAAAAAGATGGACAACAAGAAAGCTGCCCTGCGTCTACTGGAGGAAGCCAGCAACAATCTCCCAGATGATCCGGAACTGGTCTATGCTCAAGTACTATTGTTAGATCCACATCAGGATCGTCTTCTGCTCGATCAGTTGCTGAAACGCTTATTGAACATTGAACCGAATAATCCAGCTTATTTGAATGCCTATGCCTATACACTGGCAATGCAGAACCGTCGTCTGGAAGAAGCCCGTCGTTATGTCGAGCAAGCACTGGAATATGCTCCTGAGCAAGCCTCGATTTTAGATACCTTCGGCTTTATCTGCTATCAGCAAAATGACTTTGCTACTGCTGCTCTAGCTTGGGAAAAAGCCTACAACCTGAATCCGAGCGCAAAAATTGGCGTACGACTGGCTCGCTCACTGTACATGAACGGTGATATTGAACAATTCCAACAAGTCTTTAAACAATTACAACAAAATTATCCGGATGATCCTGAATTAAAGCAGCTTCATTCGTTATTGTTATCACCACCGATGAAAACGAGTTAATTCTATTATGCCTAAGCTTAGCCAGCTGGCCTGTTGCTTCCTTGCATCAGGCACTTTGATTCTGACCGGTTGTCAGCAGATTGCGCAACCCAAACAACCTGCCACATCGGCAATTCCAACTGCTGAAAATGAATTCCAGCTCCAAGGCAAGATTGGTGTGCGTACCCCACAACAAAGTGGCAGTGCCTTCTTTACCTGGGCACAGCAGCAGGAACAATTTGATATTGAACTGACGGGTATTCTAGGCGTAGGCAAAACCCAGATTTCTGGCCAACCTGGTCAAGTTTCACTGAATAGTGCCAAAACAGGTCTGATTAAAGCTGCTACACCAGAAGAGCTACTGCAACGTGCAACTGGCTGGCAGGCACCGATTACCCATCTGGTCGATTGGGTACAGGCTCGTCCTGCGACCAGCAATGCCCAATTGCAAAAAGATGATACTCAACGCATCAGCCAGATTATTGAAGATGGCTGGACCGTGGATCTCAGTTATGCAGCACAGGCACGTCTGCCAAACCGCCTGATTTTAAAACAGACACTTGGGAATGGCGGTGAAAACCGTATTACAATGGTGATTCAAAATCGTTAATGCATTTGATTGAAACTTAACCATGATTCGTGTTCCCTCGCCTTCTAAACTGAATTTGTTTCTCCACATTACGGGTCGCCGACCAGATGGTTATCATGAGCTGCAAAGTATTTTTCAGCTGATTGATTTGTGCGACTGGCTGGAGTTTGAGCAAACTGCAGATAAACAGATTCAGATTGAAGGGCTGGCATCTGTCGATCTGGAACAAAACCTGATCTATCGTGCGATTCAGGTGCTTAAACCTTATGCAAAAGCTTATTCGGGTCTAAAAATCCGTCTGGAAAAAAATATTCCGATGGGTGCTGGACTGGGTGGTGGTTCATCGAATGCTGCCACCACTTTAATTGTCGTGAACCAGCTTTGGGATTGTGGGCTAACAATTGAGCAGTTAGCTGAACTGGGTGTCAAGCTTGGTGCCGACGTGCCGATTTTTGTTTATGGCCGAAATGCATGGGCAGAAGGCATCGGTGAACACTTAACATTCATTGACTTAGATCAAAAACAGTTCATTGTGCTCAAACCTGACTGTTTTATCAGCACTCAACTGCTTTTTTCACAAAAAACGTTGACAAGAGACACGAAGAGCTCTAAATTTTGCGCCTATCAGATAACGCCATCTGATTTCGGAAATAACTTTGAGCCACTGGCAAGAAGCTTATATCCTGAAGTCGATGAAGCAATGCAGTATCTCGACCAGTTCGGTGTTGCAAAGCTTACAGGTACAGGTGCCTGCGTGTTTATCGAAGTAACTGAAAAGATGAATGTAACCAACATTCTTGAAAATGCACCATGTAAAGCTTACCTGGTGAATAGTTTACAAGAATCACCATTACGTCATTTTAAGGTTTGTTAGGGGTATCGCCAAGTGGTAAGGCAGCGGGTTTTGATCTCGCCATCCGTTGGTTCGAATCCAGCCGCCCCTGCCATCTTACAGTCATCAAATTAGGGGCGTCGCCAAGTGGTAAGGCAGCGGGTTTTGATCTCGCCATCCGTTGGTTCGAATCCAGCCGCCCCTGCCATTTTCTCAAAAAAGACAGGACATGGTTTTGCAGTAAGAGTGTTAATTTACCTTGACACAATAGCGCAAAAATATTAAAGTTCTGCCGCATTAGGGGTATCGCCAAGTGGTAAGGCACCGGGTTTTGATCCCGGCATTCGTTGGTTCGAATCCAGCTACCCCTGCCATCTACTTCCATACATACCAACCGCCAAGGGTGCTTCATGCCCAATCTTGTCGTTTTTAGTGGAACCGCGCATCCACAATTCGCTCAAAAAGTCGTAAGTCACTTACATATTCCTCTAGGTGCTGCATCTGTTTCTACCTTTTCTGATGGTGAAATTGCTGTAGAAATCACTGAGAATGTACGTGGTAAAGACGTATTTATCGTACAACCTACTTGTGCCCCAACGAACGACAACCTAATGGAAGTCCTCGTGATGGCTGACGCGCTGCGTCGTGCAAGTGCTGGTCGTATTACCGCCGTTATTCCTTACTTCGGTTATGCCCGTCAAGACCGTCGTCCTCGTTCTAGCCGTGTACCAATTACCGCAAAAGTTGTTGCAGATATGCTGACGACTGTGGGTATTGACCGTGTAGTGATGATCGACCTTCATGCTGACCAAATCCAAGGCTTCTTCGATATCCCTGTAGACAACATCTACGGTACTCCAGCATTGCTTGCTGACTTACGTCAACAACAGCATCATAACCTGATGGTTGTTTCTCCTGACGTGGGGGGTGTAGTACGTGCTCGTGCTGTTGCGAAACAGATGGGTGATATCGACCTGGCAATCATCGATAAACGTCGTCAAAAAGCGAATGAATCACAAGTGATGCATTTGATTGGTGATGTAAAAGATCGTGACTGTGTCATTGTTGATGACATGGTGGATACAGCGGGTACGCTTTGCAAAGCAGCTGATGCATTGAAAACTTTTGGTGCTCGTAAAGTGGTGGCTTATGCAACTCACCCGGTACTGTCTGGTAAAGCGATTGAAAATCTTAAAAATTCTGTAATCGACGAATTGGTTGTAACTGATACCATTCCGCTTTCAGAAGAAGCTTTAGCTCTTGGTAAGATTCGCCAGGTTTCAGTAGCAAGCATGGTTGCTGAAACAATTCGTCGTATTAACAACGAAGAATCTATTAGCGCAATGTTCGATTCTTATCTATAATATAGCGCTGAATTTCCAAAGCCCTGCCATTTGGCGGGGCTTTCTATCACCGGATCGGTCGCAGGTCCGGTTCATTTAAAACTTAAATAGGATGTCTATCATGGCAAACTTCGTATTAAACGCAGAAGCACGTGAAGTAGCACAACAAGGGAAAGGTTCGAGCCGCCGCCTTCGTCATGCTGCTAAAGTTCCAGCGATCATCTACGGTGGCGAAGCTGCTCCTGTAGCTGTTACTCTTGAACTTCGTGAGCTTGTTAAAGCTTTAGAAAGCAATGCTTTCTTCGAAGAAGTTGTTGAAATCAACATCGACGGCAAAACTGAAAGCGTTAAAATCCAAGCGCTTCAACGTCACCCAGCTAAAAACACACCTATGCACGCTGACTTCAAACGCGCATAAGTGTTGATGGTGTAAATTAGTGTCAAATATTTCACTGATTGTAGGTTTGGGCAACCCAGGTTCTGAGTATGCCCAGACCCGCCATAATGCAGGCTTCTGGTTCGTAGAACGCCTTGCCAAACAATATGGCATTTCCCTCAAAAAAGACCCAAAATTCAATGGATTTAGCGGTCGTGGTAATATCGAAGGCCAAGACGTTCGTCTACTTCTTCCAACAACATTCATGAATCTTGTCGGTAAAAGTGTTGTTCCCTTTGCCAAATTCTATAATATCGCTCCTGAGTCAATCCTGATCGCACATGATGAGCTGGATATGAATCCAGGAATCATTCGCCTGAAAACTGGCGGTGGTCATGGTGGTCACAATGGTTTGCGCGATATCGTGCCGCACATCGGTCCGAACTTCCATCGCTTACGTATCGGTATTGGTCACCCAGGTTCTAAGGAACGCGTGTCCAGTCATGTACTGAGTAAGGCACCGAGCAGTGAGCAGACTTTAATGGATGACGCGATTGCACATGCCATGAATCGCATCAAGATGCTGGTCAATGGTGAAGTACAACAGGCCATGAACCAAATCAATGCCTATAAACCAAACTGATCATTCTATAAATTGTTGAATAATCTTTCTTGCCATCTTACGCATTTCAGAGCAAAATGCGTTTGCTCGATTGTTCACCATACAGCAAGCAAGATTGATTTAACCAAATGATCAAACTCTTAGGTCAACTCAGGGGACGCTAGCCATGCTATCTCGTTTATTAAAATGCAAAATTCACCGTGCTCACGTTACACATGCAGAACTACACTATGAAGGTTCATGTGCAATTGATGGCGTTTTGATGGATTTGGCTGGCATTCGTGAATACGAAGAAATTCATGTGTGGAACGTGACCAATGGTAAACGTTTTGCAACTTATGCAATTCGTGGCGAAGACAATTCAGGCATCATTTCAGTGAATGGTGGTGCTGCGCATCAGGCTGATGTTGGTGATATCGTAATTATTGCTACATTCGGTGATTTCACTGAAGCTGAAGCAAATGCCCACAAACCACGCCTTGTCTATGCAAATCCAGACAACACGGTGAACCACACAGCGAACTGTATTCCTGTGCAAGTAGCTTAAGTCCAAGATTTTAAAAAGCCCGCAATATGCGGGCTTTTTTATTGAAAAATACTTCTAAAAATAAACCTTAATTAACTGCCCTGTACCCAGTCTTTTTGGCTTTCGCAATTTAAAGCTCGCAGATTCTGATCTACCAGATTCGCCAATAAAGCCTGTCCATTATCTTTAACTTTAATCTCGGCATATTTTGCGTTGTGATAGCATGGCTCCAATCCTTCTGCAAACAGAAAGCTATTCGCTGCCGGATATAAATTGGCCAATCGGTTGGAAGGATTTTTTAGAAGCAAACGCGCGGAAGTTCCCTGATGAGTTTTTAAAAGATTTTCATCCAAGCTGGTTTGAATCACACGATGCTGATCATCTAGCTGCACATAGCTTAAAAGATGTGTCTGATCCTGAATACGCTTTTCTAAGGCTGCAATTTTCTTATCCGCTAAACCACCCTCTTCTCCACGGTCAGCTTCAGCATCACCCTCGAAATGCAGCTCATAATTCAGTGCCATATAATCGCCTTGCAAGATTGAGCGCGGATCGACCGGAGCAAGCTCAACAAAGATGGACTGGCTGTTCGCTAAATGATGTTCATGTTTGAGGATCAGCCCCACAAAGATCAGAATACTGAATCCGGCCAGAATCAGAGGAAGAAACTTTTTCATGCAGTTTCCTCCTGACCAGATCTAATCCTTACCTGCTTTAAGCCATAGACCATGCACCAAACCATGAGACCTGAGATGAAAATCGTGAGGCTCTTTACCAGGAAACTCAGCCCCAGATTGTAATACAGCATCCATAACCAAAAGATCAGCAATAAAATCGATAGGGCTTGAATCATTCGTTGCTGATAGACTACAGCCCAAGCCATGAGCAGCATAATGATAAAAATTTCAAAATAGCCCAACAGGATCAGTAATAAACCCAGAACCGGAATTAACCACAGCCATTTTTCAGAAAATTGTTGCCAGTTTTGCCAAATAAAACTGAACAACAATAAGCTCGGAAGAATATAAAACAGCAGAATTTGGTCAAAGCTGATCTGTCCGATGCTCTGCCAGTGCTCTAATCCGGTTACCGCCTGAACCACCGCTGAACCTGTCAGCATGGCAATCATCCAGAGAAAGATACTTTTCTGATAATGCGAAGATTGCCAATAATGAGCTGTTAGGAATAGTCCGATGAAAATGACATAGTTCAAGCTGGGTATGATACTGATCACGATATCATCATGTTTAAAAGAATTTTCTAAGATCAGAACCACGATTGCTAATGCATGGGTAATCAGCAGCTGCAGGGTCAAAATAGACCAGTGCATCCGTTTGATGATAGTAAGCCCCAGTATTAATAATTGCAGCAGCAAGACTACAACCATACTGTCGGTGAGCAGTTCTGTATGAATTAAAACTGCTGCCTGACCACAGATCCATAAGCAATAGGCAAACTGGCGCATAAAAACTGAAAGCTGCTGACCCTGCAGTTTCCAGGCGATGCCTATAAAGATGATCCCCATTAAGATTGAAAATGCTTCCCAGTAAGTCAGTAACAGGACTGCAAGAATAATCCCGGAAATCCAGGCACCGAGTGCCAGAGGAATCACGGAGAATTTGGTTTGTGGAAAAATTCTATTTAAAGCAAAACTGATTAAGGCAAACCAGCCAAAAATCAGCACAGCCAGCATAAATAGCCCAGCAGCTGAATTGGTCAGTTGATTTTCAACCAGTTCAAATACCCATAAGCTCACACTGGCAGCCAAACCTGCAATGAGAAGAATGGCTTCTAGCGCCTGATGTTTCCTATAAAAATAAAATGCGGCACCTGTCGGTAAAACAACTGAAGAAGCTAAATAGATCAGCTTAAAGTGATGGGTAAACTGCATCATGCTGCTGATCGAAATCACGATCACAAATGTGATAAACAGAAAACGTAGCAGCGAGTAATAGCGCATGGCATACGCAAAGCTAAGTGCTGTCAGCAAATTTAGACCAAGCAAATACAACCCTTCTGCTCTTCCCATCCAGAAGCTCTGTTTAAAATACAGATACAACATCAGCTGGCTCACTACGCAAAGCATGACAAAAATGCCAATATTGAAGCGATAGAGCCATGGTAGGAGCAAGGCTGACCAGAGCAGAAATAACAGATAACTATCTGCGCCAGTTTGATAAATCTGCCCAATCACTGCCAGACTTAAACCCAGCATGAGACCAGATACCGTATCCAGACTCTGTCTCACCCATTCCTGCTGGTCGAAGTAAATACTTGCTGCTGCACTACAGAATAAAATCAGCATCGGGATTGCCAGCTGAACCGGATCCGGTAGCATCCACCAGTTCGCTGCCATTAAATACAGCAAACTGACCGTGATGAGTGCCAAGCCCAAGATTTTTAAATAACGTAGTACTTCTACATTGCAGAACAGCAAGGGCGAAAATTGATTATTTCGAATCAGCTCAGTTTTATGCATTGTTAGAATGATTGAAGGATTTCTAATCTTCCTCACACCATAGCATGTTTCCAGTATTTTGCTAAAAACTTGGGTAATTCAGATTATCTGTTTTGTTTATCTAAAATTCTGCAAATTACTTTCCATTTCAACCATCCCATTTTTTTAAAATCAGGACTATAATGATCCTACATCGCTTCAGGGCGGGGTGTGATTCCCCACCGGTGGTAATTTCAGCTTGTTATAATCAGGCTTGAATCAGCCCACGAGCGGTCAATTTCGATTGATCTGCAGATCTGGTGCAAATCCAGAGCCGACGGTATAGTCCGGATGAAAGAAGACGAAAGCAGCACCAAGGCTGTATGCCGTGCATACACCTGTTTTTGCTATAAGCCTATTTTCACTCAGTCCTGAAATGTTCAATCATATTTTTAGTTTAGGTGAGCATTTCAATGTCAAGTTTGATTCAACCCGAAATTTTCTTTTCTGCTTTAGCCCCTGCTGAACAACGTATCCTTCAGGCACTCGAAGATCTCCGCCAAGGCAAACCTGTCCTGGTCATGGATGATTTTGACCGTGAAAATGAAGCCGATCTGATTGTGGCAGCTGAAACTTTAACTGTAGAAACCATGGCGCGTATGATTCGTGATGGTTCAGGCATCGTTTGCTTATGTCTGACTGATGAGCTGGCAAATCATTTAGAGTTGCCACCAATGGTACAAGATAACTCTAGTCAGTTTAAAACTGCCTTTACTGTAAGTATCGAAGCAGCAGAGGGTGTAACAACCGGTGTTTCTGCCAAAGACCGCACGACTACAATTAAAACAGCGATTAAAGACGGGGCAGTTGCCAGTGATCTGAATCGTCCTGGTCATGTATTCCCATTACGCGCCCGTGAAGGTGGTGTCTTAACCCGGCGTGGTCATACTGAAGGTACTATTGACCTTGCGCGTCTGGCTGGTTTAAAACCTGCCGGCGTGTTGTGTGAACTGACTAATCCGGATGGCAGCATGGCTTCTGGTATTCAGGTTCTGTCATATGCACAGACGCATCAACTAATCGTAATTACTATTGACGAACTGGTAAAGTATCGCCAGCAACACAATATATAAGTCTATTTAAAAAGAAAATCCCGGCATTTGGTTCGGGATTTTTTGTGTCATGTATATTGATTGAATTAACTGAAGATGGAATAAATTCCATACAGTGCAACCATTAACAAGATCAAGCCGCATAGCCCCAGTAAATGCGGATAAAGCTGAGACCGAGATAATCGCTGAAACCCCAGATACACCAGTGACAGGGTGAGGAAATCCAGAACAATCCAGCTGATTGTCAGAATCACCAAGCTTAAATCGAGGTTTGGGCTAATGCCTATAAATTGCGGAAAAAAGGCGGCAAAGAAAATAATATCCTTGGGATTAGAAATACCTACCAGAAAACCGGTACGAAAGCCGCCCTGTACAGGCTGCAGGCTTTGTGGTCCAGTTGATCCCTGCCCTTGCCAGACTTCCCTGAAAATCTGAATTCCCAGCCAGGCAATATACAAACAGCCAAGTAGCTTAATGCCATTCAGCCAATTTTCGTTAACAACCAGAAGACCTTTTAGACTGAGAATGGATAAACCAATCAGAACCAGTGAGGCAAAGTTAGTCCCGAAAATAGTCTGCAAGGCATGCTTATAGCCGCCTTTGAGCCCGGCACTAGCGACCAGTAACATTACTGGCCCGGGTGTCGCGATCATGATTACTACGGCCAGACAATACAGCAGATATTCGGTAATATTCACCCCATTCCTCCTTGTCTAATATAGTCAGTATAAAAAAAGAGGACCTACTCGTCCTCTTCTTCCATCTGGATCAGATGCTGACTCATCCCATCAGCACGCAAGAATGCCAGATCATAACTGGCTTTTGCCAATGCCAATACTCGACGTTCAAATTCATCCCAAATCGGACGTACCTGTTTGTAATGAATGCCTAGGCCACTCTCATCAGTCAAATGCCGGTTTTTTTCACACAATTTTAATGCATGATAGAGCTTACGCCCTTTACTGGCATCATCACGCAACCGCACCCGCTTGGACAATACAAATTTCTCGACATGGGCCATATCTGCCAGAGGCAGCATCGGGACTAGAATCTGATCAAGTTGAGCATCCAGACGTTGCCATACTGCGTTATGCTGTTCAGCCGTATAGGTATTCCACTGAATCACTTCATGATTAAAACGGCGACAACCGCGACATACCGCATCACCAAATACGGTCGAGCAACGCCCTGCACATGGGGTTAAAGATGCAATACGACGATCTGAACTCAAAACTTACTCCAACATTGCTGATCATTTCAGCACAGGCAGGTCTGTAATAATACCGGGTCGGGCAAGACTATACACGCTCTCCTGCATGAATTGAAGTCCCTATAAATGCTATGGGTTTTACTCGCATAATCATGCAAATCACGTTAAAATGTGCGCCTTTCAAATATCATGCTACGTTGGAGTATTCCATGAACGCTACTGTAGAACAGCTTGCACCTGTAGAACAGCAAGCGACGACTGGTTGGGTTGTTGCCGCACTTTATCAATTTAAGGAAGTTCAAGACCCCGCAGGTCTTCAGCAACGCCTCCTTGACCTGGTAAAAACCATCGACCTTTGCGGTACTCTAATTGTGGCAGGCGAAGGCATTAACGGTACCGTTGCAGGTAACCGTGAAGCCATCGACAAAGTACATCAGTTCCTTCTAAACGAAGGCTTCAACGAAATGGAATACAAGGAGTCTCATAGCTCTGACAAGCCATTCCGTAAAATGAAGATCAAACTGAAGAAAGAAATCGTGACGTTAGGGGTACCTGTTAAGCCACGTGATCTTGTCGGTCATTACCTTGATCCTAAAGAATGGAACGAGCTGATTGCGCGTGATGACGTGATTCTGGTCGATACCCGTAATGACTACGAATACAAGGCCGGTACATTTAAGGGTGCGATTGACCCGAAAACTGAAACTTTCCGCGAATTCCCGGAATACGTAAAACAGAATCTGGAACAGCACAAAGACAAGAAAATTGCCATGTTCTGTACAGGCGGGATCCGCTGTGAAAAATCAACCTCTTTACTTCTTCAAGAAGGCTTTACTGAGGTTTATCACCTGAAAGGTGGTATTTTGAAATATCTGGAAGAAACCCCACCAGAAGAGAGTCTATGGGAAGGTGAATGTTTCGTATTTGATGGCCGTACTGCCGTGACTCACGGTATGGAAGAAGGTCAAAATACTAAATGTCATGCATGTGGCTGGCCACTCACTCCCGAGGAAGCAGCCTTACCAAGCTATGAACACGGTGTATCTTGTGTGTACTGTATTGACAAAACAACTGAGAAGCAAAAAGAAGGCTTCCGTATGCGCCAGTCACAAATCCTCGCTGCAAAACGTAAACGTTTATAATGTGTAGAATGTAACTAGATGTATACAAGCCCTCATTTGAGGGCTTTTTTTTTTACACAAACTTCACAATCTAAATAAAAATCTCAACACGCTTTTACCAAGATTCCCCTTTAAAAAGAAAAAGTCTTGATAATCTATATACAGTAATCATTTTCCACCTAAGTGTTTAATTACTAAATATATTTTTTATATGAAAAGGAACACAAAATGGCAAAATCCTACGCAAAATATGAAGATAATATTGTTCAGTTTCAACGCAAGGATCAAGTAAAAGTACAGCGGACTGTTGAAGTCATGGACCAGCTGGAACATGAATCACATCTTTTTATTGTTGTGCTAGGAACTGTTATTGGTGCGATCTTAGCGCTATTTATTGGCTATCACATCAACACTGGCATCGTGCAATTTTTGCTATTAAGTATATTGCCAGTATTCAGTGCCTATCTGCTGCGTCGAGTTTATATCTATACCCTCACGCATAGCTGATTTGTGCGATCTACAATTTATCTACTTTACCCATTCTGGAATACTCCGTAGGATAAAAGCAGTATTTTCAATTAACTGCTGCTTATGAATCTAACTGACTGGATTATTTCTATTATGGAACAGCTGGGCTATTGGGGTATTGCCCTGCTCATGTTCCTCGACAATGTCTTCCCGCCTATTCCCTCTGAAATCATTATGCCATCTGCGGGCTATTCCGCGTCCCAAGGTCAATTAGTACTGGTCGGCGTGATCATTGCGGGTTGCCTCGGCTCCCTGCTGGCTGCTGCCTTACTTTACTGGATTGGTTATAAATTCAGTCATGAATCGATTTTCAGATTTGTCGACCGCTATGGTAAATATCTGTTTATTAAATCTGATGATGTAAAAAAATCTTTAGCATGGTTCGAGCAGTATGGTCATCGCATTGTTTTTGTTGGACGTATGATTCCCGCAGTGCGCTCCCTGATCAGTATTCCTGCTGGAATGAGTCGTATGCCCTTCTGGAAATTCATGTTTTATAGCAGCTTGGGAACAATCATCTGGACGACTTTTCTGGCCTGTATTGGATTTTATTTCGGCGAAAATCAGAACTTGATGCATCAGATTTTTAGCAAGGTCAGTTATATCATTATTGCAATTGTAGCGATTATTATCGGCTGGGTTCTGTACCGTAGACATCAACGCAAAAATCGTCCATCCTGAATAGTAAGTCCTGTTAAGGAGGCCAGAACGATGTCGCATTATCTTAAATATTTTGCAGCCGTTTATCTTGCCTTACTGGTTTTGGTTGGCATGATTGTGTATTGGTTAAACTTGGGTGCCATTATTTTCATTCCTGCATTAATTGCAGCAGCATTCTTGAGTGCCCGGCATTTTGTGCATAAGGAACTGCGTGTCCCTGACGCCAAGGAAAAAAATACCTTGGTCTGGGGCTCTACCATTATTGCCATGAGCCTTGGCTTTATTTTTATCTTGGTGATGATCTGGCTGCACCCTTATACCGAGGAAATTCTGCGCCGAATGAATTATACAGGCCGAGGCCCAAATTCATTTATTGTCGCTGCCTTGATTGCCTTGCATGCTGCCCTGTTTCATGTCGCCTATCATGGCTATACCCACTATAGCTTGGCTAAACAGCCAAAGAAACATGCTTAATTTCAATCGAGTTCAAATCATGTCACGTGATCCTTCTATGCTTCACGTGACATTCGTCGTATTCTTTTAATTTATCTTGCCGAATATTCGAGCAAATTATTAAAATAAACAAACTTGTTGGTATAGCTTTTCCCATTTTCAACCACACAAGCAACAACAATAAAAACACAATATTCGAGATAAAAATGATGATTAAAAAATATTTTGGCTATTTCACTATAGTTTATCTGGTCGCGATTCTGATTGTCGCTGGTTTAAATATGTTTATCGATTTGCCTGGCAGCAGCACTGCCATCCCGGCATTATTCGGTGCAGGGGCAGCGGCAGCGATCAAATTTGTTCAGGATCAACAGCGTCTACCAAGTGCTATAGAGAAAAAACAGTTAATTTGGGGGTGTCTAGGCATTAGCGTACTCATTGGCTTGATCTTATCCTTGTCAATATTGGGTATTGCAGAACAACGGGAAATTATCCTCGGTATGCTGGAATCTTTATCTTTTGGCATCTGGATAAGCGTATTGCTGCTAGGCTTGGCGATTCAATATGTTGTCCTTGCCTTATGTTTCGGCTGGATGAGTAAAAGCGCTCTTAAGGGTTTGGAAGCAAAAAAACAGGCCAAGGAATAACTGCTTAGCTTAAAATTACAGATATAAAAAAAGCAAATATGAAAAAAGCACCCGAAGGTGCTTTTTTCATTTGGGAGAATTAATCTGGTGTATGATACATCAGGTACAATTCATTCAGGTTTTCTGGAATTTCTTCCGCAAGCTCGTCCATTAATTGGCCATTACGACGGAAAGTTTCCATTTGTGGATCTTCTTCGTCAATTCCACTGAAGACCATGATTGGCAGAGTTAAATCCACCAGTTGTTCTTCAAATTCTTCTGCAAACCATGCTTCTTCGTTCAGGAACATGGCATCAACAAAGCCTACACTCCAGTCACCAAGACTTGATTCGGTATCTGCTTCCTCGATTTCAAACGGGAAAGTGATGCCTTCTTCATTGGCCAAGCTTTGACGGATAGATTCCAGCCATACTTTAACCTGTTCGATGATTGCTGCTGGAACTTTTTTCTGATTGTTATCAAAAAGCTCATCCAGCCATCTGTCAAACTGCGGACCTACTGCAATTGCACACAGGAAACCGTGAGTTGCCGCGAAATCCAGACCATACTCATTTTGGTCGCCATCCAGATAGTCACTCAACAGGTCTAAATCTAAAGCACTCATCTAATATCCAAACTTAGAAATTCCGAAAGGCCTAGCATAGCATTTATTCAGGCCATGCTAAATCCGAATTGCTTAATCTTCGTCGTCGAAGTCATCGTCATCGTCGAAGTCATAGTCAAAATCTTTGAGTTCGCGCTCGAGGCGGCGTTGAGTCAACAGGTCATCAATCAAACGACGTTTTTCCAACGACTCTTTTGCGCTGAGCTTGCTGGAAGCCTCATCGAAGCTAACATCATCATCACCGTAGTTATCATCTAGTTCAAAATCTGTAGAAGACACTAAAACTACCTCATTGTGAAAAATGTAAAGGGTCCTAGGCGCTATTTATCTTGCCTAAAAATACTTGTCAAGTTTTATTTAAATTTTAGTATCTTAAAATTGTAATTAGGGCTTTTTTTCCAAGTAAATTGTATGGCATGATATAATCCACCCTGCGTCCTTATATTTTTTGACTATTATATTTTTGGTCAGATACAGATACGCCGGGGCTGGACTTGAAAATAACAAATTCATCCCCATCTTAAATTACTGAATTTCATTTTAAATATTTTGTCAGACAGCCTCGATGCTGAATAATCTGATGAAATATGTAGGCTATTCACTAAATTTAATGAGCTTAAGTCGTGCAGAGTTGTACGATTTTTTACTGTCACAGATTCAACGAAGAGTAAGCAAAGATGAGCGATATGACTTCCCCTACTTCGCAAGTAGCGGCTCTGATTAGCCGAGGCAAAGAACAAGGTTATTTAACCTTCGCTGAGGTTAACGATCATCTCCCGGACTCAATCACAGAAAGTGAACAGATTGAAGATATCATTCAGATGTTGAATGACGTCGGCATTCCGGTACATGATCGCGCGCCTGAATCTGATGATGCGATGTTTGAGGATACTGCAGAAGCTGCCGATGAAGTTGCAGAAGAAGAAGCTGCAGCAGTACTTGCATCTGTAGAAAATGAGCCAGGTCGTACAACTGACCCAGTACGTATGTATATGCGTGAAATGGGTACTGTTGAACTTTTAACGCGTGAAGGCGAAATCAGCATTGCAAAACGTATTGAAGAAGGGATCCGTGACGTTCTTCACTCCATTGCTTACTGGCCAAATGCCGTAGAAGTTGTACTACAAGAATACAAAGATTATGAAGCTGGCGAACGCCGCCTGGCCGACCTGCTTTCAGGTTATTTAGACCCTGAAACTGATGATGATATTCCAGAAGTGCTGGAAGAAGTCGCTGACATCGAAGAAGATGAAGAAGCAACTACCAAGTCAACCAAAGATGTAAAACTGGATGATGAGGAAGATGAAGAAGAGTCTGACAGTGATGACGATTCTGAAGGTGACTCAGGTCCAGATCCAGAAATCGCTAAAGTTCGTTTTGCTGAACTTTCAGATGCCTGGAAAAATACCAAGGCTGTTATTGAAAAGCATGGCCGCAACAGCAAAGAAGCAGAAGACGCACTGCAAGCTTTAGCTACTGTGTTCATGATGTTCAAGTTCACACCGCGCCTGTTCGATATCATTTCAGAAATGATTCGTGGTACCCACGACCAGATCCGTAGTGCAGAACGTGAAGTAATGCGTTATGCAGTCCGTCGTGGCCGCATGGACCGTACCCAGTTCCGTACTTCTTTTCCGGGTCAGGAATCTAATCCAGCCTGGTTAGATGAGCAAATTGCAAAAGCGCCTGCTGATCAAAAAGCTTATCTGGAAAAAGTACGTCCTGACGTGCTAGCATTCCAGCAAAAGATTGCGGACATTGAAAAAGAACTTGACCTGAAAGTTCGTGACATCAAAGACATCGCCAAGCGTATGGCGGTGGGTGAAGCGAAAGCGCGCCGTGCCAAGAAAGAAATGGTTGAAGCGAACTTACGTCTGGTCATTTCGATTGCGAAGAAATACACCAACCGTGGCTTGCAGTTCCTGGATCTGATTCAGGAAGGTAACATCGGTCTAATGAAAGCCGTGGACAAGTTTGAATACCGTCGCGGTTACAAGTTCTCGACTTATGCAACTTGGTGGATTCGTCAGGCGATTACCCGTTCAATCGCGGATCAGGCACGTACTATCCGTATTCCAGTTCACATGATCGAAACCATTAACAAGATCAACCGTGTATCTCGTCAATTGCTTCAGGAAATGGGCCGTGAACCGACTCCGGAAGAACTGGGCGAACGTCTGGAAATGGATGAAGTGAAGGTTCGCAAAGTACTTAAAATCGCCAAAGAACCGATTTCGATGGAAACACCGATCGGTGATGATGAAGATTCGCATTTGGGTGACTTCATTGAAGACAGCAACATCACCTCTCCTGTGGAGGCTGCAACGTCAGAAGGTCTGAAAGAAGCGACACGTGAAGTACTGGAAAACTTGACTGAACGTGAAGCGAAAGTCCTGAAAATGCGTTTTGGTATCGACATGCCAACTGACCATACTTTGGAAGAAGTAGGTAAGCAGTTCGACGTAACCCGTGAACGTATCCGTCAGATTGAAGCGAAAGCCTTACGTAAGCTGCGTCATCCTTCCCGTTCTGAACACCTGCGTTCATTCCTTGAGAATGATTAAGATTTGATGCTTGTTCTGGAGACTTGAAATTTGCTTCAGGGTCTCCATTTTAACTAGCCAAGACAGACCCAAACGCCTGCATGATTGCAGGCGTTTCAAATAAGGGGACTACCATGTTAGACCGTACACCTTCTCGCGAATTACAGGAACATCTCTGGGTGTTCCCGATGAACTATCCGATCAAACTGATTGGCCTTGCTGGTATTGAGTTGCATCAGGCCGTAAATGAGATCTTTGTAAAGCATTTTCCTGAATTTGATGGCAGTAAAATGACCGTTACGCCCTCACGTACAGGTAAATATCATTCGATCACTGCACAGCTCCGTTTTCTAGAACTGGAACAGGTTCATGCTGTTTATGCTGATCTGGCTGCTTGCCCCTTGATCAAAACTGCGCTTTAAGACAGCTCAGGCCATGATAAGAAACACGCTTCAGGGCGTGTTTTTTTATATCTGTAAATTGGTAATTGAGAATTACTGTGAATCACTCCCCTATCACGGCTTGAAATCATTATAATTATTGGCAGTATTTTTTATCTTTCCAAGGACGCACACTGTGACTGATGCGGTTCAAAAACCCTGCCTGATTATTCGTCAATATAATGACCTGACTCCCTACGAAGACCGCTTTCTGGAAATGAAAGCCCTGACTGAAAACCGTGATGAAAACACCCCGGATGAGTTGTGGATTTTGCAGCACTATGATGTCCTGACTCAAGGGCAAGCGGGTAAGCCGGAACATATTCTGATGTCATCCAATATTCCGGTAATTCAGACCGATCGTGGTGGTCAAGTGACCTGGCATGGTCCGGGCCAGCTGGTGGCGTATTTTATGTTTGATCTGAACCGTCTTGGCTGGAACGTCCGTACGCTGGTCTCCTATGTCGAAAACCTGATGATTGAGCTACTCAAAAAGTATGATATTGAAGCCTATGCCAAACCGGATGCACCCGGTGTCTATGTCAATGAACGGAAGATTGGTTCTCTCGGCTTTAAAATCCGTAAAGGTCGCAGCTATCATGGTCTTTCCTTGAATATTGACTGTGACCTGACAGGTTTCCATACCATCAATCCATGTGGCTATGCAGGACTGGAAATGGTCCGCATTAACGACTTGGTCAACAACCCGCCAAAATTTGCTGACTTGTGTGTCGAAATTATTGAAACTTTAACCAGCAGCGGTTACTTTAAGGACGTTAGCGTCGAGCAAAGATAAAGCCTTTGCATTTCAACAATAAATAAATTAGAGTAATTACTCTAAACAAATAATATTCCAGGTAGGGATCATCACGTGATTGCAACTAAATCCGTTAAACCTGCTTTGCAACAGGCCTATGTCAAACTCATGATGGATGTGATTGGCAGAGGCTTAGTCATGGCAAGCCAGGTCGATGAAGAAATCAAAAAGGAAGTTGCCCAGTTTCCGGCGAATTTCAGTCTTTCCATGAAAGTTTTCCCCCACGGCCCGGCATTTATTGCCCGGGTTACTGAAGAGAAGCAACTTGAACTCGTGAAATCTATGGACACTGCGCCTGACCTTACGATCACTTTTAAGCATCTGCATCATGCCTTTTTGGTCTTTTCATTCCAGGAAAGTACCTCACAGGCCTTTGCCCATGACCGCATGATTGCCGATGGTGATATCTCTTATGCTATTCGTCTGGTGCGTTGTCTGAATAAAATGGAAGCCTTGATTTTGCCGAAAATGGTGGCACAACTGGCTGTCAAAGAATATCCAAGTAATCTCAGCCTGAAAGAAAAATTAACTGAAGCAAGCAGCATCTATTTAAAAATTGCTCAATCTTATTTGAAACGGAGTGCCTAACATGACCAAGCCTTATTATGAATTTTTCTGTCCAGTCAAGGTGATTGCCGGTCATGCTGCGCTCGAACATATTCCGTTTGAACTCTCGACATTAGGTGCCAAACGTCCACTCATCATTACCGATAAAGGCGTACGTGCCAATAATCTGCTTGCACCGATTGAAGCTGCTTTTGAATCGACGGATGCAGAGATTGCAGCGATTTTTGATGATGTCCCACCCGATTCGAGCTTAGGTACAGTACGTCGTGCTGCACAACTATATCGTGACAATAACTGCGATGCGATTATTGCCATCGGGGGCGGTTCAGTTATCGATACCTCAAAAGCGACCAACATTCTGGTCTCTGAAGGTGGTGATGACTTGCTTAAATATTCTGGCGCACATAACCTGCCAAAGCCCTTAAAACCATTTTTCGTAATTCCAACCACGTCTGGAACAGGTTCTGAAGTAACCATGGTTGCAGTGGTATCGGATACTGAAAAGAACCTGAAAATGCCGTTCGCATCTTATTATCTGATGCCGCATGCTGCGATTCTTGATCCACGTATGACCCAGACTTTGCCACCGCACTTAACCGCAATGACTGCAATGGACGCGATGACCCATGCGGTCGAAGCCTATACCTGTATGGCAGCCAATCCGATTTCAGATGCTTATGCCACAGCAGCAGTGAAGAAAGTCAGTGAGAATCTGTTTAAGGTGCTGGATAATCCGTCTGATGCTCAAGGTCGTCTGGAATTGGCACAAGCTTCTACCATGGCTGGGATCGCTTTTTCGAACTCAATGGTTGGTCTGGTGCACTCACTCGGTCATGCGCTCGGTGCGGTAGCTCACTTGCCGCATGGACTATGTATGAATCTGTTCCTGCCTTATGTACTGGAATACAACAAGGAAGTGAATGGTGGCAAGATTGCAGAGCTGCTTCTCCCACTGGCTGGCCCTGATATTTATGCACAGACCCCGGGGCATCTGCGTGCCGATAAAGCGATTGCAACCATTCAAGCGATGCGTGACCGTATTTATGCTCTGACTAAATTACCACGTACATTAAGTGAAACAGGTAAGGTTTCTGAAGCCCACCTCGATGAAGTGGCAGAGAAAGCCCTGAATGATGGTTCCATCATTTATAACCCGAAAGAAGCCACCCTGGAAGATTTGAAAACCATCTTAAAAAAGGCTTGGTAATTACTGAAAAATAAGCCAATATAGCCGAAATTCTAGCCTGATGTTTTTTTAAGCATCAGGCTTTTATCTTGCATAAGAAAAAATTCGATTTCTTTTTTTGAATGGCACATTTTATGCAGGACAAAAGTCAAAAAAATAGCTAGCAAAAGCCGTTCTTTTCAAGTAGATTGGCGGACTTTTATAGAAAACTGTAGGGGGGATCGTTCGTCTCAAACGATCCTTATTCAATATGACTGATCCTTGATCAACGATTAAGAGGATAACGCCGTTGACTAATATCTCTGGGACTCAATCGGCAGCTAAACTGCAAAAAACGCTAGGACTCTGGCACATCATTATTATTGGTTTAGCTTATATTCAACCCATGACCTTGTTTGATACATTTGGTCTGGTATCTGAAGAAAGTAACTTCCACGTTCCTACCTCTTACATTTTTGCACTGATTGCAATTTTGTTAACCTCCTTGAGCTATGGTCATATGATTCGTCGCTACCCTTCTTCGGGTTCGGCCTATACCTATGCGCAAAAATCCATCCACCCGAACGTAGGTTTCATGGTGGGTTGGTCATCCTTGCTGGATTACCTGTTATCGCCAATGGTCAATATCATTCTGGCGGTGATTTATCTGGAAGCACTTTTTCCAGACATGAACCATTGGGTTTGGGTCATTGGTTTAACCGCGTTTATGACTGCGATTAACCTTCGCGGTGCGAGATTTGTTGCCAACTTCAACAGTATGATTGTATTCGTACAATTGGGCGTCATTGCATACTTCACCTGGATGGTTTACCAACTTCTGGAAGGTGGCGTAAATGCAGACGGCACATTAGTCGATGCAAAGTATCAACTGTGGAGTTTAGAGCCATTCTGGAATGAGTTTACTTCTGTTGCTGCCCTGATTACCGGTGCAACCTTACTATGCTTCTCTTTTACAGGTTTTGACTCTTTAAGTTCACTGGCTGAAGAAACCAAAGATACTGAAAAAACTTTGCCTAAAGCGATTTTCTTGACTGCATTAATAGCGGGTATCATTTTCATCATCAGTACTTACTTCATGCAGATCTTCTTCCCGAATGATCCAAAAACCTACTTTGAAGATATTGCTGCAACACAGCCTGATATTTTACAAGCAGTAGGTGGCGTGGCATTTAAGACAGTGGTACTTTACTTTGCGATTGTGACAGTTATGGCTTCCGGTATTTCAGCGCATGCGGGTGTGTCTCGTCTGATGTACGTAATGGGTCGTGATGGCGTAATTAACAAAAAAATCTTTGGTCACATTAGTCCGAAAAACTACACACCGTCGTACAACATCCTGATCGCTGGTGCAGTTGCTTTAACTGCTGGTTTCATGGATCTTGACTTTGTCGTGTCACTGATCAGCTTTGGTGCGTTAACTGCATTCAGTTTCGTCAACTTGTCGGTGATTTCACGTTATGCACTGCGTGATGGTCGCACGAAGAGTGCCAAAGAGATCATGAATTTTGTCGTCGTTCCCTTACTTGGCTTCATTTCAGTGTTTGCATTATGGCTAGAAGTCGACGAAGCTTCGCTTAAATACGGTCTGATCTGGGCATTTGGCGGTATCTTGTACCTGGGTTATAAGACCAAAGGCTTCAAGCACCCTGCTCCTCAGCACAATGAATTTGATGATAAATAATATCCTTCTTATTCAAATAAAAAAGGCGCTTGATGCGCCTTTTTTAGTTCTGACTTGTTTATTTTTTAGTTCAGTTCAAAATCATTTTAGACGACAGTTAAAGCCCATGCGGGTATCAACAATATTGTCTTTATAACCAAGCCGTTCGATAAATAGATTACGATTTTTTAAAACCTCCTGACTTTCAGGACTCAAACGCGCCTTGTTTTGTACAGCCAGATGATAGGTTTCATTCACCACACCCTGGAAGATATTACACACTTCCTGACGTTTTGGTTGATTCAGAATCCGTCCGCGCCAACTCCATTCAAAATCATCTTTGCTAAGGGTTTTACCCCAAGCTTCAATACGCTCATTCAGTTGCTGCTGCATCTCTGCCATACCCTGCCTGATTTCCTCCTGAGTAAGCGGTTTTACCTCTTCTACTGGCTGTTGTGGTTCTGGCTGTGCCTGGCTTGCTCCACTAAACATTAATAAAACCGCACAACTTGCTGTGATCCACCCCTTATTCAAGTTCTTTCCCTTTTTCCATGTTCTCAACTATTTATACCGAAGATAAGCCCAATGACCAACCACTGCACAAGCCTTGTTACATAAATAAAAAAAGCCACCAATTGGCAGCTTTTCTTAAAAAAAGAAACTAATTAAAGCATTTTAAACCCCTGCTGACGCCAGGCCTCGTACACAATCACTGCTGTCGCATTGGACAGGTTCAGACTACGCGAATTCTCAGCCATTGGCAGACGGATCCAGTGTTCTTTCGGAAACATCATACGCACATTTTCTGGCAGACCACGTGTTTCCGGCCCCATCAATAAAGCCACAGGACGATTTAAGTCTGAAGTATGTGGGGTTTCAGAACCTTTAGTCGTCAATGGATAGACCGCATCTGCACCAATGCCTTGAGAAGCCAAATCTACCAGACATTCTTCAATATTTTCCCAGATTTGCATATTGGCATATTCATGGTAATCCAGACCGGCACGTTTTAGCTTTTTGTCATCCAGTTCAAAGCCCAGCGGCTTGACTAAATGCAACTGTGCTCCCGTATTTGCGCATAGGCGAATAATATTACCTGTATTGGCAGGAATTTCAGGCTCATATAAAACAACATGGATCACAGCTTTTCTCTACTCTTGGGAGGAGTTAAGTGGTCGTTTACGACCACTTAAGTTTTTCACGTAAACGCACCACTTCACCAATAATGGTCAAAGTTGGTGCCTGAATATGGTGCTCAGAGACTTTAGATGCAATATCTTGGAGCGTTCCAATGACTACTTTTTGCTCAGGCGTAGTGCCTTTAGACACTAAGGCCACCGGCATATCCGGGCGCTGGCCATGCGCGATCAGTTGCGTACAGATCTTTTCCAGCCCAACCAAACCCATATACAGCACTAAAGTCTGGTTTTCATAGACCAGTTCACTCCAAGGCAGCTCGGGTGAACCTTCTTTTAAGTGACCTGTCAGGAAACGTACACTTTGCGCATAATCACGATGAGTCAGTGGAATACCGGCATAGGCTGAACAGCCAGAAGCCGCGGTAATACCTGGCACCACCTGGAAAGCCACACCCGCAGCGAACAGTTCTTCAATCTCTTCACCACCACGGCCAAAGATAAACGGATCACCACCTTTCAGACGACAGACACGCTTACCTTCACTGGCATATTTTACCAATAAGGCATTGATCCCTTCTTGTGGCACTGCATGATTAGATCGTGCTTTACCGACGTAGATCTTCTCTGCATCACGCCGGCACAAGTCCATGATTGGTGCAGAGACCAGACGATCATAAATCACCACATCGGCTTGTTGCATTAAACGCAATGCTTTTAAGGTCAAGAGTTCTGGATCACCAGGACCTGCGCCAACGAGGTAAACCTCACCTTTTGGCTTTTGCCATTCCAGTAGTGCCTGTTCAATCAGATGATCAGCTTCAGCCAGATTGTCATTAAACACCTGTTCTTTCAAAGGACTAGCATAAAGCTCTTCCCAGAAAATACGGCGTTCATCTGGATTAGCAATCTTGGCTTTTACCGCGCTACGCCACTTCCCAGAGAATTCAGCCAGTTTACCCATACCATGTGGAATGGTGGTCTCTAGCTGGGTACGAATCTGACGGGATAACACCGGTGACGTGCCATTTGATGCTACCGAAATCACTAGCGGTGAACGGTCAATAATCGCCGGAACCATAAAGCGGCAATGCGGTGGATCATCTACACTGTTCACCAGAACATTTTCAGCTTCACAGGCATTAAAGACCTGACGGTTGACTTCAGCATCATCAGTCGCTGCAATCACCAGACGATAAGAGCGTAATGGAATTTCAGGATTGAAAGGTGCCTGAACATATTGGCCAGCAGTTGCTTGAATAATCTCAAGCAGAGCTGCTTCAATTTCAGGTGCAATTACCGAGATAACTGCGCCTGCTTTCTGTAGCAATACCGCTTTCCGGTACGCAATATGTCCACCACCAACAATCAGACAGGGTTGCTGCTGCAACTTTAACGAGATTGGGAAAATATCCACGAAAAGCCTCAAATATTTAGATCTGACTGTCTAAGCAATTTTCATGCACATTTTGGTGCATACACCGATATTTAGTCGATGTAAGTTGCACCACCCATGTACGGACGCAATACTTCAGGGATCTCAATTGAACCATCTGCACGTTGGTAGTTTTCCATCACAGCAAGTAAGGTACGACCCACTGCCAGACCTGAACCATTTAAAGTATGCACAAATTCAGTTTTCTTCTGGTCGGCCCGGTAACGCGCTTTCATACGACGTGCCTGGAAATCACCCATATTTGAACATGAAGAGATTTCACGATAGGTATTTTGGCTTGGTACCCAAACTTCCAAATCATAAGTCTTGGTTGAACCAAAGCCCATGTCACCGCCACACAGAATGATCTTACGGTATGGAAGGCCTAAAGCTTGCAAGATACCTTCTGCATGACCAGTCAAGTCTTCCAGTGCCTGCATAGAATCTTCAGGTTTTACGATCTGAACCATTTCAACTTTATCAAACTGGTGCTGACGGATCAGGCCACGGGTATCACGACCATAAGAGCCCGCTTCACTACGGAAACATGGCGTATGTGCAGCATATTTCAATGGCAGGCGGTCGGCATCAATAATTTCATCACGCACGAAGTTGGTTACTGGCACTTCAGCTGTTGGAATCAGATAAAATTCTTTTTCGCCTTGCAGCTTGAACAGGTCTTCTTCGAATTTGGGTAACTGACCTGTGCCACGTAGCGAATCAGCATTTACTAAATATGGTACATAGGCTTCGGTATAACCATTTTTGGTGGTATGCGTATCCAGCATGAATTGAGTCAACGCACGTTGTAGACGCGCTAAAGGGCCTTTAAGAACGCTGAAACGTGAACCAGTCAATTTAGTTGCTGTTTCAAATTCCAGACCGCCCATCATTTCACCCAGGTCAGTATGATCTTTGATTTCAAAATCAAATTCGCGTGGTGTACCCCATTTCAGGATTTCCACATTGTCAGACTCATCTTTACCTTCAGGAACAGATTCATCTGGCAAGTTTGGAATAGACAGGGATTTTTCTTCCAGTTCAGCTTGCAATTCAGCCAGTGCTGCTTCTGCTGCTTTAATTTCATCGCCAATTGCAGACATGCGTGCCATGATTTCAGACGCATCGCCACCAGCTTTTTTGATTTGGCCAACTTGTTTCGCACCCGCATTACGCTCAGCTTGTAGCGATTCAGTTTTAGACTGAATTTCTTTACGGCGAGCTTCAAGTGATGCCCACTCTTCGACATTCAGTTGAACACCACGTTTTGCCAAGGCTAAATTTACAGCCTCAATATTATTTCTGAGTAATTTCGGGTCGATCATAGCCAATCTTTAGATAAGAAAAAAACTGGCTATAGTGTAAGCTCTTAACGGCAAAAAATACAGTGACCTGGTGAATGGCTGCGCCTTATTAGCACAATATTTAAAGGGTTGTTTTTGGCAAAACGGATAAATATTCAGGTCGGATGATCCCGTTTAATGCCGTATAAGGTACTTTTAATTCTACCATTGCACTTGTGGACTTGCTCAACTCACCTGCTGGATAAATCAGTACCAAGCCTTGACTGTTAAAATAATAATTGTCACTTAATTCCAATTGCTTTGATGTTACTTGGGCACGATCCAACCAGTCTTTGTTTTCTTGATACAAGCTTTGTTTTAACTTTCCTTCAGTATTGCCCAGCATGATTTGATAAAGAGCCAGACGCTTCTTTTGCTTAAGGTCCAGATTGACGTATTCAGTATGAGATTGTGGCTGTGCTGCACGTTTAGGCTGATGAGCAGTTTTGAATATAAAAGTCACCAGATGACCATGCTGATTCAGGTAACTGGCCTGAATGGAACGCTGCTCAATAAATTTCGGCTGATCCTTTACTTTGATTTTATCAATGCTTACTTTCCTAAAGGCAACTGGTTCTGTACGCTGGATACGCTCTAGAAAATACTGGTCAATCCAAGCCATATTGGTATCTACAGTTTGCAGATCAAAGCGCACACAACGCTCTACTTCGCACACGACCTGATTAACACCTTTAACCGGAATGGTTTTGGATTGTATTTGCCCTGCTTCTTCTGTTTGCGCAGATGCATTGACTGAGGGCGTTTGAGGCTGACAGGCAAACAACCCAATATTTAAACATAAAATACAGCTAATCCAGCCGGTTTTAAATGAAGTCATTTTCATCCTAAGCACCTGAAATTTCATAATTTCATTGACTTGACTTTTGTTTATTCTAAAACGCCTGAATCTCCAGATATAGGCAAACCTTGTAATATCTCCAAATCCATTTCTATTATTGGCAAATAAAAAGCAACCCGAAGGTTGCTTTTTTATTTTGCTGATATTGATGCTTATTGATCAATAATGTCCGTTCCTTTAGGCGGTGTGAAATTAAAGGTAGATGCCGGAATGCTGGCATTCACTTTCACATTGCTAAAGTTGATATAAGTGGTTTGACCCAATGAATCTTCCAGAATCATCAGACTCGGTGCCTTGTTAGCGCCAAAGCTAATCGTCAGGCTTTCAAACACACCATCACTTGCCTTTGGATACAGCTTGTAATAGGTCTTGCCTTTGTTTGGCTGTGTCACACGATAAGACTGCATGATCTGGTTGGTATTTCCAGAGAGCAATAATGCTGGTGTATTGGAGACTTGTTCATCCAGGCTCTGACGAACGGCTTGCTGCAAGTCTGGGTCATAGATCCAGACAGTTTTTCCTGTGGTAGCAATTGTCTGTTTCGAAGGTGCCGTAGTTTCCCAATAGAATTTACCCGGACGCTGCACTTTCATCACACCACGAAAGGTCTGGTTCATGTGCTGGGCGCTCAAACCCTTTTTCTGAGTTGCTTTCGGATTGGTAATCTTGGTGGTTTGCTCAAAGTTTGCCGTTAAGCTACGGATATTACTGAGCTGCTTCACCAGATTGGCAGTGGCTTGCTGCTCCGTCGCTGCAGTTGCGGCAAATACAGTCGTGCTCATGACAGGAGCCAGTGTTGCCGCACCGATTGTTATGGCACATACAGTTTTACGAAGCATATTCATAATCTCACCTTTTTGTATTTGCATATCGCTATGTATCTAATGGCTCATCTTAAACGAATTTCAAAAACTAAGATGATAGAAAATAAGAAGTTTTGTATTGTTATTAATGCAAAATCCCTGCTTTTGTTCATCATGATGAAGATGAACGTTTATTCTTCAGCCATATGTTTCAGACTAACTCGTCAATCTTCAAGCATAAAAAAACCCACAGAATCTGTGGGTTTTTTCTATTGTCGCAGATTATGCTTCAACAGATACGTAGCGACGACCGAACTGGCCTTTCACTTCGAATTTTACTACGCCATCAGCAGTAGCAAATAAAGTATGGTCACGGCCCATACCTACGTTAACACCAGCGTGGAATTCAGTACCACGTTGACGAACGATGATGTTACCTGCAGTTACAGTTTGACCACCGTAAACTTTAACACCTAACATCTTAGGATTCGAATCACGACCGTTCTTAGTCGAACCACCGGCTTTTTTAGTTGCCATGTCTCATTACTCCTAGTAATTAGCCTGAAATGCTAGTAATTTTCAACTCGGTAAACCATTGACGGTGACCTTGTTGTTTACGGTAGTGCTTACGACGACGCATTTTGATGATGCGGATTTTGTCGTGACGACCATGGCTAACTACTTCTGCAGTTACTTTAGCGCCAGCTACCACTGGAGCACCGATTTGAATGCTTTCACCGTTTACAAGCATCAACACGTCATCAAAAGTAACAGTTGCGCCAGTTTCAGCTTTCAATAATTCAACTTTAAGGGTTTCGCCCTCAACTACACGGTGCTGTTTACCACCGCTTTGGATTACTGCGTACATAATGTACTCCAAATATGCCCGTGTCGTCGTGCCGATAAAGGGATATACCGGTCTTAAAACGTACGCCACTGGGGGTTATACAAGGGCAAAGATTTTAAGGGATATTCGTATAAACAACAAGCCATTTTATAGAAATATTGATGAACGCATTTATCCATCTCTTTGAGATTATACTAATTTTAGTAAAATCAGACACTCATGCAATTTTTCGCTACAAAAATCAACAGAGCCGGACGGTTATTTTTGAGTAGTATACTGAGCCACAAATTTCAGAGTACATGATCCGTAGAGGTAAATCGATAGAGTACAGTCAGCCACCAGAATCGGGCTGGATGGATTATATTCATCATAAAAAACTGATTTTTAGTGGAGTTTGTACGTTTCTTATGTTTCATGGATGTTATAAATTGTTAAACTATCGACTTGAGATTTACCAAACTAGAGGTTTCCTTTCACATGACCATCGACTTTAAGCAAGATATTCTCGCTCCTGTGGCACACGACTTTGCTGCGATGGACACATTCATTAATGAGGGGATTACTTCGAAAGTTGCCTTAGTCATGGCAGTGAGCAAACATGTGGTTGAAGCCGGTGGCAAGCGTATGCGCCCGATTATGTGTTTACTTGCAGCCAAAGCCTGTGGTGCCGTAGAACTGGAACAACATCGCAAACTGGCCGCCATTATCGAAATGTTGCATACGGCAACTCTAGTTCATGATGATGTTGTGGATGAGTCAGGCTTACGCCGTGGCCGTCCAACTGCCAATGCGACCTGGAACAATCAGACAGCTGTGCTAGTGGGTGATTTCCTAATTTCGCGTGCCTTTGATTTGTTGGTCGACCTTAACAATATGACCCTGCTCAAAGACTTCTCTACGGGTACCTGCGAAATTGCCGAAGGCGAAGTTCTGCAACTGCAATCGCAACATCAGCCAGAAACCTCAGAAGAAACCTATTTGAGCATTATTCATGGCAAGACTTCTCGCCTGTTTGAACTGGCGACCGAAGGTGCCGCTATTCTTTCCGACAAGACTGAGTTCCGTGAACCGTTACGTAAATTCGCCGGTCACTTCGGTAATGCTTTCCAGATTATTGATGACATTCTGGACTATACATCTGATGCTGAAACCCTAGGTAAAAACATCGGTGATGACCTGATGGAAGGCAAACCGACCCTGCCATTGATTGCTGCCATGAAGAATACTACAGGTGAATCACATGAAATTATCCGTCGCAGTATTGCAACGGGCGGAACAGATCATTTGGCAGAAGTCATCAAGATCGTAAATGATTCTGGCGCCTTGGATTATTGTCGCCAGCGTGCAACTGAAGAAACCGAAGCTGCGATCGCTGCACTGGATCTACTGCCGGATTCTGAATACCGTCAGGCGCTGATTAACCTAGCCAAACTTGCGCTTCATCGCATCCAATAGATACCTACCTCGCCTATGCATATTAAGTTTCTCGATATTTTCCAAAGCATGCAGCAACAGCTTGAGCAGCCTCAGGCAAAGCTGGATGAAAACCTGTTAATTGAACTCGTGAATCGTATACGACCAATAGACAGCAAGAATACCGAAGAAATAGAAGAAAAATTTCAGGCGTTTTTACAGTCTTTACTGATCACCCCCAATGCGGTTTCTACCCTGCAGACCTTTGTGCTGCGCGTGATTAACCGCTACAAACAGACCAGCCTGTTTTCTGATACAGGTATTTTATCCTTGGACGGTTTCTGGAATCAGCTCAATCAGCGTATTGGTGCACATATTCTGCCCATGATTCCGGATGATAAAAGCTTGCAGGAACTGATGCGTCGGGTATTTCATGAACGCAGTGACCGCTACTGGCTCGACTATCTGGCCGATGAAGACTGGCTGCGACTGTTTAGCGTGATGAATCAGGGTCATTCTAATCAGCCTGAAAAAACCCGGATTAAAGATGAACTGATCAAGGCACTGACTATCCTGTCATATCGCGTCAGTGGTATTGCCCTGCATCCTGAATTTATCAATGCCCAGCCTGAACTGATGGAATATGAATCGCCTTTTCTGATTCAGAACCGTGAGATCAATGAATTTATCCAGGAATATAAGAAGCGCTTTAATAATGTAGAACTGGTGGATTCAATCCTGCCACCAGACGCTTCTCAGGCAATGGTGATGCTTGAGCAATGTCATGATGTCGTCGCGAAAATTCGCCGCTCCACCAAACGCATTGGCGTAAGTGTCAGTTTGACCTACATGCTGGCCCTGTTGGAACAATGTCTGGAACGGATTGAAATTCTGCTGAATATGATCATGGATGATGACCAGTTGCGTTATCAGTCTATGGGGTATTTTCTGGTAGATATTACTGAAGCACTTTATAGTGAACGTAGTGTCCGCTCCCTGCTGGCGACCAACAGCGAATTACTGGCTTTACAGGTGACTGAGAATGCTTCCAAAACTGGAGAGCATTATGTAAGTACCGACAAGCAGGGCTTCCTGGCCATGTATAAGGCCGCAGCGGGTGCCGGGGTCATTATTGCCACTATGGCTACCCTGAAGATACTCATGGCA
Organism: Acinetobacter sp. SM1B; assembly: GCF_003289665.1. Classification (NCBI taxonomy): domain Bacteria; kingdom Pseudomonadati; phylum Pseudomonadota; class Gammaproteobacteria; order Moraxellales; family Moraxellaceae; genus Acinetobacter; species Acinetobacter sp. SM1B. The sequence goes on along the minus strand of NZ_QMBM01000001.1, from coordinate 741,484 downwards.
CGTGTCACCATGGCACCGCTCATGCAAGCCTTTAGCTACAGCATGAATTACTCATTGGGCTTTATGCTCATCCATGTGCTGCATTTTACTGTAGCGACCAAACAGCCCGCGATGACTGCAGCTGCACTGGCTTCTACCGTACAACAGCGTAAAGGCTCTAAAACCGCTCAGATTGCTGAACTGGCTGCATTGATCGTGAATATTATCCGGACCCAGTTTGTAGCAATTCTGGGAAATGTTTCAATTGCCATACCCGTTGCTGCCTTGCTGACCTTTATGTGGGATGCTGCCCTTCATGAACCTTTAATGAATCATGCCAAAGCGGCCAAGACCTTACATGACCTGAATCCGTTTACTTCACTTGCGATTCCACATGCTGCGATTGCCGGGGTTTGCCTGTTCCTGTCTGGCCTACTTGCGGGTTATTTTGACAATATGGCGGTATATCGTAAGGTCGGACCACGTCTGAAAGCGCATGCTCGTCTGGCTAACCTGATGGGACAAGAGCGCTTAAACAAATTTTCCGAATATATGGAACGTAATTTGGGAGCCTTGGGGGGTAACTTTATTTTCGGGATCATGCTCGGCAGTATGGGCACCATTGGTTTTATTCTCGGTATGCCGCTGGATATTCGTCATATTGCCTTTGCTTCGGCCAACTTTATTCAAGGACTGATAAATATTAATGGGCCTGATATTGGCCTGGTGGTGGTTTCGTTTCTAGGTGTTCTACTGATTGGTCTGACTAACCTGTTTGTCAGTTTTAGTCTGACCATTATTGTGGCATTACGTGCACGTCGGGTGCGTTTCGAACAATGGAAACCACTGGCGAAGCTAGTCATGACCCATTTCCTGACTCGACCGAGCGATTTCTTCTGGCCACCAAAGCAAGATGTTGATATTGACAAAAATCATACAACCAGCAAAGGTTGAAACTGAGACAATTCTTATTGATTTATCAACAGAATTACCTAATAAAAATATGGATTTTGTATAAATTACGCACACTTGAAAAAAAGTGTACTGACAAGTACACTTCAGGACAGACGGTTAACCGGTATCATGTCGGTTAGAAAGAACAAGGATATTTGGCATGCCCTACTTGTTGCTTTTTGTCGGTTTTTTTATTTGATTTTCAGTGTGTTCGTTCATCTTGATTCAGCTTATAGCAAGTTTGATTTGCTGATTGCTGAATAAATAAAGTACTACACAGAGATCTGTCTGTATTAAATAACCGCAGCCATAAGGTGCCTGTATGGCATGCCATTTGTATTACTTTTAACCATCTGCTGGTGTATTGCCCCAGTTTGGTATAAAAAGTATGCAAACTTAATTTTATATGTATCGGAATTCTTGGAGGATTTATTCTCAAATGGCGACTTAAAATTCTCATTGCCTCAGTATGGCATTTTGGATGTTTCATAAATTGAACAATACAGATTGCCCATTCCAGTTATGTCGCTTGGTGATTTACATCAGCCAGCAATATCTTCCTCATAAACTGATGGTGTGATGGGCATAAGAATTTTAAAAAACCTTTGGTGAATATGGTTTCCTCTAAAAGTAATCGCCGACCGAAGTATAAGTTTTATTTGGATCTTGTCATTGTGTTTAATTTTTTTAAATACAATAAGTTACAAATAAAAAATTTAGATAAAAATCTAATCGAGGTGGAACAATGATGTCTGCAAAGCTTTGGGCACCTGCCCTGACTGCTTGCGCATTAGCAACAAGTATCGCGCTTGTTGGCTGTAGCAAAGATCCTAAAGAGGGCCAGCAAGCTGGTGCTCAACAGCAAATGCCACCGACTGAAGTTGGTGTGCTGGTTGCACAGCCACAAAGCGTTGAGCAGTCTGTTGAACTCTCAGGTCGCACAACAGCATTTGAGATTTCAGAAGTACGTCCACAGGCGACTGGTGTCGTGCTAAAACGCTTATTCAGCGAAGGCAGCTATGTCCGTGAAGGTCAGGCGCTGTATGAAATTGACTCTAGTACTAACCGTGCCACAGTGGACAATGCTCGTGCAGCAATTGCACGTGCTGAGGCAAATCTGGGCGTGTTACGTGTTAAAGAAGGCCGTTACCGTCAACTGGTTGGTACTAATGCAATTTCCAAACAGGAATATGATGATATTGTAGCGCAGGTTAAACTGGCTGAAGCTGATTTGAATGCGAACCGTGCAACATTGCGTAATGCTCAAATTAACTTAGGCTATTCAACTGTACGTGCGCCAATTTCTGGTCAAACTAACCGTTCTTCAATCACTGCAGGTGCGCTGGTAACTGCAAACCAGCCAGAGCCTTTGGTAACCATTCAGCGTCTGGATCCGATCTATGTAGACATTAACCAGTCAAGTGCGGAATTGCTTCGTCTGCGTCAGCAGTTGAGTAAAGGTGACCTGAACAGCTCTAATAACACACGTGTGAAGTTAAAACTGGAAGATGGCAGCATCTATCCGGTTGAAGGCCGTTTAGCATTCTCTGATGCTAGCGTGAATCCTGAAACTGGTACAGTGACACTGCGTGCAGTATTCCCGAACAAGAATCACCTGTTGCTACCAGGTATGTTTGCTACTGCGCAAATCGTTCAGGGTGAAGTACCAAATGCTTACCTGATTCCTCAGGCGGCATTAACACGTACGCCTACCGGTCAAGCTATGGCAATGTTAGTGGGTGCTGATAATAAGGTAATCCCACGCCCAGTCACGACTGCGGGTACACAAGGCCAAAACTGGATCGTGACTGAAGGTTTGAAGCCGGGTGATAAAGTGATTGTAGATGGTATTGCGAAAGTAAAACCGGAACAACAGGTCGTGGCTAAACCTTACCAGCCTCAAGCTGCTACACCACAGGGTGCTGCACAACCTGCTGCCCAACAACCTGGTGCAGCGCAAAAAGCGGATGATGCAAAAGAACAATCTGAACAAAAACCTGCTGCCAAAGCATAAGGAGTAAGGTTTATGGCTCAATTTTTTATTCATCGTCCTATCTTTGCGTGGGTGATTTCATTGGTGATCATGCTGGCGGGGGTTATTACCCTCACCAACATGCCAATTGCCCAATATCCGACCATTGCACCGCCAACGGTCACCATTGCTGCAACCTATCCGGGTGCATCTGCTGAAACTGTGGAAAACACGGTAACACAAATCATTGAACAGCAAATGAACGGCTTGGATGGACTGCGCTATATTTCATCCACCAGTGCGGGTAATGGTGCTGCATCCATTACATTAAACTTTGAACAAGGCATCGACCCAGATATTGCACAGGTTCAAGTACAGAATAAATTACAATCTGCTACGGCGCTGTTGCCTGATGATGTGCAACGTCAGGGCGTAAAAGTCACCAAATCAGGCGCAAGCTTCTTTCAGGTTCTCGCTTTTTACTCACCTGATGAAAGCCTTTCTGCCGATGACATTCAAGACTATGTTAACTCTAACATTTCTGAACCGCTGAGCCGTGTTGCAGGTGTGGGTGAACTTCAAGTCTTTGGTGGCTCATACGCGATGCGTATTTGGATGGATCCTGCCAAAATGGCAAGTTTGCAAGTCACACCAAGTGATATTGCTCAAGCCATTCGCACCCAAAACGCACAGGTTGCGGTAGGTCAATTGGGCGGTGCACCTGCAATTGAAGGTCAAGCTTTGAATGCGACGGTAACTGCGCAAAGCTTGCTGCAAACACCTGAACAATTTAGCAATATTTTCCTAAAAAATACCGCTTCGGGCGCTCAAGTGCGCTTGGGTGATGTGGCACGAATTGAACTTGGTGCAGACAACTATCAGTTTATTTCTAAATACAACGGTAAGCCTGCAGGCGGTGTCGCAATTAAATTGTCTACAGGTGCTAACGCCCTCGATACTGCTGCTGCTATCGAAGAAAGCCTCAAGCAATTACGTCCTAACTACCCTGAGGGTTTAAAGGATGAATTGGCCTTTGATACCACGCCATTTATTGAACTTTCGATTAAGAGTGTTGTTAAAACTTTAATTGAAGCGATCATTTTGGTCTTTATTGTGATGTTCCTGTTCTTACAGAATTGGCGTGCCACCATTATTCCAACTATGGCCGTGCCTGTGGTGGTACTGGGTACTTTTGCCGTGATCAATATGTTTGGCTTCACGATTAACACCCTGACCATGTTTGCCATGGTACTGGCGATTGGTTTATTGGTCGATGACGCAATTGTTGTGGTGGAAAATGTAGAACGTGTCATGGTCGAAGAACATCTTGACCCTGTAGCGGCGACTGAAAAGTCCATGAAACAGATTTCAGGCGCACTGATCGGGATTACCTCGGTATTGTCTGCAGTATTCGTACCTATGGCATTCTTTGGTGGGACGACAGGTGTTATTTATCGTCAATTCTCCATTACCCTTGTGACTGCAATGGTGCTATCACTATTAGTAGCATTGACCTTTACCCCTGCCCTGTGTGCCACGATTCTTAAACAGCACGATCCAAACAAGCCAGAAAGCAACGGTATTTTTGCACGTTTCTTCCGCTGGTTTAACCGCAGTTTCGATAAGCTCTCAGTTAAATATCAAGGCGGTGTTAACCGCATGACGCATCATAAAATCTTCTCGGGGGTTTTATATGCAGTGGTACTGGGCATTATTGTGTTATTGTTCCAAAAACTACCATCATCATTCTTACCTGATGAAGATCAGGGTGTGGTGATGACATTGGTACAACTCCCACCAAATGCAACCTTGGAACGTACTGAAGCTACCATGACCAGCATGTCTAATTTTTTCAGAGAAAATGAAAAAGAGCATGTGCAATCGGTATTTAGTATTTCGGGCTTCTCTTTCTCAGGGATTGGTCAAAACGCAGGTATGGCGTTCATTCAGTTAAAAGATTGGAGTGAGCGTACCAGCCCTGAATCACAAATTGGTGCAATTATCCAACGTGGTATGGCACTGAACATGATTGTGAAAGATGCGACTTACATCATGCCATTACAGCTTCCTGCGATGCCAGAATTAGGGGTCAGCTCAGGCTTTAACTTGCAACTGAAAGATGCTGCGGGCAATGGCCACGAAAAACTCACCATGGCACGTAATATAGTGTTGGGTGAAGCAGCGAAAGACCCACGCTTAATGGGGGTGCGTCCAAATGGTCAGGAAGATACACCACAGTACCGTATTATTATTGACCAAGCGCAAGCAGGTGCGGCAGGTGTCAGCATTGCTGAAATCAACAGCACCATGAGCATGGCTTGGGGTGGTTCGTATATCAATGATTTCATTGACCGTGGTCGTGTGAAAAAAGTCTATGTTCAAGCTGAATCAGACTCTCGCATGATGCCTGAAGACCTGAACAAGTGGTATGTCCGCAACAATAGTGGTGATATGGTGCCATTCTCTGCCTTTGCAACAGGTGAATGGACTTATGGTTCACCGCGTTTGGAACGCTATAACGGTGTATCTGCCAAGAACATTCAGGGTTCACCTGCGCCAGGTGTCAGCTCTGGTGAAGCCATGCAAGCGATGGAAGAAATTGTCGCAAAACTACCGTCTATGGGCTTAAATGGCTTTGATTATGAATGGACAGGTTTATCGCTTGAAGAACGTGAATCGGGCGATCAGGCACCATTCCTCTATGCACTGTCATTACTGATTGTATTCTTATGTTTGGCGGCCTTGTATGAAAGCTGGTCTATTCCATTCTCAGTCCTCTTGGTGGTACCGTTGGGTATTGTCGGAGCGTTATTGCTTACCTTCGGGGGCATGATTTTGTTCAAAAACCCGAACCTATCCAACAACATTTACTTCCAAGTGGCAATTATTGCCGTGATTGGTTTATCTGCTAGAAACGCGATTTTGATTGTGGAATTTGCCAAAGAGCTACAAGAAAAAGGTGAAGACCTGTTTGAAGCGACTTTGCATGCTGCAAAAATGCGTTTACGTCCAATCATTATGACCACGTTGTCCTTTGGTTTTGGTGTATTGCCGCTTGCACTTTCATCAGGTGCGGGTGCAGGTAGCCAACACTCGGTCGGTTATGGTGTTTTAGGTGGTGTGAATAGCTCAACCTTGTTAGGGATCTTCTTTATTCCTGTATTTTATGTTTGGATTAGAAGTATCTTTAAATACAAACCAAAACAACAAAATCATCAGGAGCATGTATCGTGATGCAAAACTTATGGTCGCATACAGGCCGTGGTATTGCGGTTTCTGCCCTCGCGCTTGCTTTGACAGCTTGTCAAAGTATGCGTGGGCCAGAACCCGTCGCTCAGACAAGTATTCCAAGCAGCTATACTGCTGCATCGGGTACTTCAGTGGCTGAACAAGGTTATAAAGATTTCTTTGCCGATCAACGCTTGTTACAAGTCTTAGATATGGCATTGAACAATAACCGTGATTTACGCACAGCGACGCTGAATATCCAACGTGCCCAACAAGCCTATCAAATTACCGAAAACAACCAGTTACCTACCATTGGTGCAAGTGGCAGTGTATTACGTCAAGATCAAGGCGGTGGCGCACAAACACGCTATAACGTCGGTTTAGGTGTGACTGCTTATGAGTTGGACTTTTGGGGACGTGTACGTAGCTTAAAAGACAATGCATTGGACAGCTATTTAGCCACCCAAAGCTCACGCGATGCCACACAAATTGCCTTGATTGGTCAGGTGGCGCAAGCATGGCTCAACTACTCATTTGCCAATGCCAATTTAAAACTGGCAGATCAGACGTTAAAAACGCAGCTTGAATCTTACAATCTGAACAAAAAGCGTTTTGATGTTGGTATTGATAGCGAGCTGCCTGTGCGTCAGGCGCAAATTTCTGTCGAAACGGCACGTAATGATGTTGCCAACTATAAAACCCAAGTCGCGCAAGCACAAAACTTGCTGAACTTGCTGGTGGGCGAACAAGTTCCAAGTGCGTTATTACCAACGCAGCGTGTGACGCGTATTACCAACACTACCGCAATGGGTGCAGGTTTACCTAGTGACTTGCTGAATAACCGTCCTGATATCCGTACTGCAGAGTATCGACTGTCGGCTGCGGGTGCCAATATTGGCGCAGCAAAAGCACGTTTATTTCCAAGCATTAGCCTTACGGGCAATGCAGGCTATGCGTCAACTGACTTGAGTGATTTGTTTAAATCAGGCAGTTTTGTTTGGGCAGTGGGCCCGAGCATCGACTTGCCAATTTTTGATTGGGGCACACGTCAAGCCAACATCAAAATTTCAGAAACGGATCAGGAAATTGCGTTGGCTGATTATGAAAAATCAATTCAGTCTGCGTTCCGCGAAGTAAATGATGCTTTGGCAGTTCGTCAAAATATTGGTGATCGTTTAGCGGCACAAAAACGCTTGGTTGATGCGACCAATACCACTTACAAATTGTCTAATGCACGCTTCCGCGCAGGCATTGACAACTATTTAACCGTGTTGGATGCACAGCGTACCTCTTATGCAGCAGAACAAGGTTTATTGTTGTTGGAACAAGCCAATTTGAACAATCAGGTAGAATTGTATAAATCTTTGGGTGGCGGTTTAAAAACCAATACCTCAGATACGATTCAATACCCGCCATCTACAGCTGAACGTAAACAGGCAAATCAGCAGTAAGTCTCGGTTTTCGATCTTATTGAAAAAGCTCACTTCGGTGGGCTTTTTTATTGCTTTTTATCATGGAGTTTCTTATCTTCAAAGGAACAGAATCAGGTTCTCTATCCCTTATGTTACTCAGTAATCTGGAATCCGTCCCGGGACATGTTATTAGCCGTCAAATCGATGTGGTCTATGGCAGTACGGTACGTAGTAAACACGTTGGCCGTGATTTGCTCGCAGGTTTGAAAAATATTGTTGGCGGTGAGCTGACTGCCTATACCGAACTTCTGGAAGAATCGCGCCAAGAAGCGATGAACCGGATGATTGAAAAAGCTCGTCAGATGGGTGCCAATGCAATTGTCGGCATTCGTTTCTCAACGTCTAACATCGCCCAAGGTGCATCTGAACTGTTTGTATATGGTACAGCGGTGGTAGTGGAGCCGAATGTTCCAAAGCTTCCAGATCCCTTCCCGTCAGCAGGTTAAGCTATGGATAACCTGATTTTTCAGTTTGTCGTTTTTGCCCTGCTGTTTTCGGTAGGTTTTGGCTTTGGTCGTTATTATGAACGAAAACATCTAAAAGAGCTGGCGGAACAGGAAGTACGGCTTGCTCATATTGTGCTGGATACTCACCGTTTTACAACTTCAGAATTTGAAGGTCAGCTGATTAGCTCCAATGTAGTGATTTCCCATGATTATTTTAAATATGTGATTGCCAATATTCAGAACATTTTGGGTGGACGTCTGGTCAGCTATGAAAGTATTGTGGAACGTGCACGCCGGGAAGCTGTTGTTCGCCTGAAGCGTGAAGCTGAGAAAATCGGTGCTACTCAGATTATAGGATTACGCTTGAGTACTACAGAACTGGGCATGCAAGGTGGAATGGTGGAAGTCTTTGCTTATGGCACTGCCATTAAAAAGCCTTAAGTCTTAGATTCAAAGTCTCTCAGTGAATAATATTCCATTCAGATGATCGATTTCATGCTGCACAATCCGTGCAGCAAAGCCACTAAATTCAGCATCAACCTGCACACCTTCCATGGTGTAATAACGCACCCGGATATCTTGTGCCCGGGCAACTTTGCCTCTTTGATCCGGTACACTCAAGCAGCCCTCTTCACCCAGAACTTGTGCTTCAGAAACATGTACAATTTCCGGATTGAGCATTGTCACTGCTTCCATATACGGCGCATCCGGATAACGTAAATTGGGCCGTGATGCGACAATAATAATGCGTTTAGACACATAAACCTGCGGTGCTGCAATACCTACCCCCTGACGGTCAAGCATGGTATCCATCATGGATTTATTGAGCTGATACAGCCACTCACTGCCGAATTCCGAATCTGCCACAGCAGTTGCAACGAGTCCTAAAATTGCCTCACCTTGCCTGGCCACGGTTAACACAGTCATGTTAAATCTCTCTTCATTTAAGGCAATACCTCTACTCTTTATAAGCCAGTTTTAGCGCGTTCCAAAGCAGATTTTTTTGTAATCTGTATCACTGAAAACTGTTTAAACGAATAGCCTGATCAGGAAAGAACATCAATATGAACTAAAAAATCAATCATCTCTATTTTTTAGTTCAGTTCTTTGCTCAATTTCAACTTTTATTATTCCAAAGCATTTTATAAATATCTTTTTTTATAACTTTTAGTTTATTTTGAGCAAAGAAAGATTGATTATTCAATAAAAAATGTTTCTTTTAAAATCAAACAAATACTCAGTAATGGATTAAGGATTTCAGCATGGATGCACCTCCGCGCCTGTCACAAGCAGATAAACGCACTCTTGGACTTTCATCACTGGGCGGCGCGCTCGAGTTTTATGATTTTGTCATCTATGTGTTTTATGCCAAGCTCATTTCAGAGCTATTCTTCCCTAGTACACTCAGTCCTTTCTGGGCCATGTTGAATACCTACGGCATTTTTGCTGCGGGTTATTTCTTCCGTCCATTGGGCGGTGTAGTGATGGCACATTTTGGTGATCTAATTGGACGTAAACGACTGTTTAGCCTGTCAATTCTGTTAATGGCACTCCCTACTCTGATGATCGGGGTCATGCCGACCTTTGAAAGCATTGGTTATGCAGCGCCAATTCTGTTGCTGTTAATGCGTGTGCTACAAGGAATTGCCATTGGTGGTGAAATTCCTGCTGCCTGGACCTTTGTTTCTGAACATGTCCCTGAACGCCGTATCGGGATTGCCAATGGTGTGCTTACCGCAGGCTTGTCACTCGGGATTCTGCTGGGAGCCTTGATGTCACTCTTTATTTCCTTACAGTTCTCTGAAGCAGAAATTAAAGACTGGGCATGGCGTATTCCCTTTATCCTCGGTGGTATTTTTGGTTTTGTAGCGTTGTACCTGCGGAGTTACCTGAAAGAAACACCGGTATTTAAAGCCATGCAGGCCAAAAAAGAACTGGCAAAAGAATTGCCGGTGAAACAGGTTCTGGCAAAGCATAAAACCGGTGTCGTGATTGGAATGCTTTTTACCTGGTTCTTGACGGGCTGTGTAGTGGTGCTGATTCTGGCGATGCCAAACCTGCTGGTTGGTGCTTTTGGTTTTGAACGTGCCGATGCTTTCAAAATGCAAAGTGCGGCGATTGTGATGCAAATGGTGGGCTGTGTACTGGCAGGTATATTGGCCGATCGTTTTGGTGCTGGGCGTGTCATTCTGTTTGGTTCTCTTCTAGTTGCAACTATGGCGGGCATTTTCTATAACAGCCTAGGCCATGTTGCACCATCAACCGTGTTCATGCTGTATATGTTGTTAGGTTTAAGCTCCGGTACAGTCGGGATGGTGTCTTACAGCATGGTGAGAATGTTTCCAGCACAGATCCGCTTTACCGGGATTTCTTTCTCTTACAATCTGGCCTATGCCATTGCCGGCGGAATTACCTTGCCACTCGTACAATGGCTTAGCCTGTATAGCAATATTGGTGCAATGTACTATGTCTGGACTGTATGTCTGGTGACCCTGTTCACTGCCCTGATTTACAGAAGTAAATTTGAAAAATCGGTAGTCTGATCAATAAAATATTGTGATAAAAAAGAGCCCAAATATGGGCTCTTTCTTTGACCTTCTTGCCATTTAGGCAGTCAGGCTTTTACGGATTTCATCTTCAATGATACTGATTTCAATCTGGCTAAATTTGCGGATTTCGCCTTCCGCATGTTTTTCCAGCATGCCGCCGACCAATGGCACCTTTACTTTTACGGTCCAGTCCAGTTGAAACTCAATCTGACGTTCATCACCTTTTACTGCGCGTTGGCAAGTCGCTTCGATTGGCAGGTTCGCACCAAGCTCGACTGTAGAAGTTAAATGTTCCAGATTACTGATGTCGGTACGTTGCAGACGAAAAGCATCACGTAACAGTTTTTTTGCGATATCTGGAATATTCACGTCCAAATTATATGCACGTTTCAAGGTATAGATTTCACCCTGTTTCTCAGAAACCAGAATCTCCATGTTCTGCGCCGGAATACGACGACAGACCGCTTCGTGCATGCTGATATCACTGACCAGACGTTTAAATTCATCAATAGAAACACCATTGATGTTTGCCTTTACAGTAAATTGATGTGCCATGTGGTTTTCCTTTTTATTTTTTAAATTGTGGATGTCGCTTGTATTGGGGAAGCTTATTATAAAGCCAAATTCAGAATCAGATAACTTTGCTGTATATCGAAAGTATTAAACTGAATTTCTGATCCAGAGTCATTATGCAGTGTTTAGGTAAATTAAGGCACATAAGTCAATCATCCACCTTTAACCACACTTGAGTTTTCACGCCACTACTGATGATCAGCTTGGCTCCGGGATAGTAAATGACAGCTTCAAACTCATCTGCACCATCATCCAGCCCAGAGGTATACCAGGTCGTACCTTTCGGAAAATCATTCAGCCAGGTAGCCTTATAAAAATCTGATACCGAATCAAACTGGAGATACTGCTGCGGCTGTGCCTGAATTTTCCATGCCAATTCGATAAAAAGACCCAGTTGGGCCTGCCGGAAGTCAATCAGCATTGTCGTGCGCCTGACAAAAGCAGATTTTAGCATGCTGACTGCTTGCGAATAACAGACAGGGATATTTGCACAGTGACATATGGCTGAGGATCTCGATCCTATAGAATATATGCACTGGCTTCATCAATAGACAAAAAACAAGAATGAGGGCTATTAATAGTTAAGAAATTTATAGACCAAACAGATTGCATCAACCTGAACAGTTATCCGTATTCATTCAAAACTTTATTAGGCACAATGTGCATGGTCTGACTCGAAACGATGTTCATATCGATGTTCTTCTCCATGCCGGTCCACATGCGTATAGAAAACTCCATAACGTCCCACATAATACTCGATGGATTGACCATAAAAATTCCAGTAAATAGACCACTCTCCCAAGTCCATTTTTCGGATCACACTATTGGTCTGCAACGGCATTCGATTCAACCATTTCTGCTGTAACCCTTCAGCCTGAGTACGCTCGGTAATGATCGCGGGCTGCTTAAATAACATTTTAGCGATATCATCGAACAGTTCTAGCTCATAAGCATCTACCGTCATAGCCAGTTCATGTGGCTTTTGTGCGTTAGAAATAGACGTTTGATCTTGGGAAGATGGCGGCACTGCTTCAGGCTTTAAGCGCTGACCATGATAGCGGGCTTTATAGATTTTGAAGGCGATTATCCAGGCAACATACATCACCAAAACACTACAGATAATAAGCATTACTTTGACCATAGGCTAAGCCTCTTATTCATTTTTCTTATCTTCAATCTGTAACCACAGATCTACTCAATTACAGTTCATTTACAAACCATAACATATTGATTGAAAAATACCCAACTTTAGTCATTTCAAAATATTTCGAAAACTTTATATTTCCCACTATAGGATGATTTCTTTAAATACTTCTAAAATATTTTTTATACTGACTAAAGAATTTAGCTCTAATGGAAATGCGAATAAAAATCAATACACGCTGTCTAACAATTTAAACAAGCCACACAAATGCGCCACAGAAACGCTGCATAAAGGGCTTTTTTGCCGGAAAATTCCCTAAAAATATAACAATCCTAGGCTTTCATTCATACTTTAGATGCTGCTAAATGAAACACTCGTTATTATTTAGTTTAGTTAAATTTGCCTTATGATTCGTGAAGGAAAGGTTCAGGATATTCCTCAAATTGTACATGTTGTTCATGACAGTATTCGCTCCTGTGTCATGGATCATCAACGTGAGGAAACCCGTATACAAACCTGGCTTGAAGCATTTACCCATTCCACCCTGATTGTGGAAATGCTGTATAACGATTGCTGGGTATATACCGTACATGACAGAGTGGTCGGTTTTCTGATCGTAAGTGATCAGGGAGAAATCCGCATGCATTATGTAAGTAGCGGTATGCAGCGCATGGGATATGGAACACAGTTATTTTATTACATGCTGGATTTTATGACGCCTAAAAAAATTGACCGTCTCGAAATTGAAACCACACGAACTGCATTGCCCTACTATACTAAACTTGGTTTTCAGAATACTTCTCCCCACATGCAGGATGAACCTGCGTTGCACCTGTTCAAAGCTTTATCTTCCAGCACCTATCCTCAGTTCTGATCAGGCTGCAACAGCCTTGCTTTTGATTTGGTCTCTACCTGCAAGTTTGGCTTCATACAGATGCTGGTCTGCTGTTTTCATTAGTGTATGAATATCAGCATAAGGATGATGAGCATCCATATAGGCAACCCCTATACTTACAGTAACATAATCTTTATCATCCCCACGGTTGTCATGCTCTAACTGTTCTGCCCGCACTGCAAGCAGGACAATTTCAAGAATTTCCCGGGCTTCCGCAATCGGCATATCATGTAACAGAATTGCGAATTCTTCCCCTCCGTAACGCGCTAGATACCCCTGTTTAGGCAGAACCTGCTGCATCACTTGAACCAGCCGTTGCAATACTTCATCACCTTTTAAGTGACCATAATAATCATTATATTTTTTAAAGTAATCTACATCGATCATGGCAAAGGACAAGGTCTGTTCAGGATGTTGAATGGTCTGATTAAACAGGCGCTGGATTTCTTCATTTAAGGCACGCCGGTTATAGGCGCCAGTCAATGCATCGACATTAATCTGATACTGCAGTTTGGTATTCAGTTCATGTAACTGGGCTGTTCTTTCTCGAACTTTCTGATCCAGTGAACTGTTCAAGACCATTAATTTATTATTCAGTCGCTCGGTATAGTAGGTTTGATGGGCATAATTACGAGATTGTTGAAACATAATAATCAAGGCATACAGGCTGGTCGAAATAAATGACAGATGCACGCTCTCAATTACATTCAGTAATACCAGATAATCATTAAGAAAAGTCACACACAGAAAGATGATGGCAAACAGGTTAGTGGACGAATATTCATCCCCTTGAGAAAGTGTCACATAAAACCCGTAAATAAAATTACCCAGTATCACTAGACCATAGATAACACTATACAAAGCCAGACGCTCAAAAACTTCCGGTGTGCTGAACAATGTTACTGCGATATTAAAAATCAGTAATCCCGCACCTACGTAATAAATTGAACGTCGGATATAACGCGGCTTAAACAGGTACATGTAGCTCAGGAAGAATAAGATTGCCAGAAAAGTGAACAGATATTCTAGACGAGCTCCCCATAACCAACTGATTTTACTAACAATAGCGTATGGATGTGGCGCAGAAAACAGATTATGCAATGCCAAAAAAATAATAAATAAGCCAAAAATAAATACACTGCGGCTATTTCGCTCCACAGATCCGCGAAACAGGGAAAATAAAATGGTAAATAGTCCTACACCCAGCACTGTGCCACAGACCACGGCGATACTCATCATTTGCAGCATAAACTGTCGATTAATGGTCGCAGAGGGGCCAATTTTCAGAGGCTTTTCTAGTCCGCCATGCAAATTAGTATAGTTGGAAACCTGAATACTTAAGGTAAAATATTCATTCTGTGGCACAAAAGATGCGATCTTAGGTGCCTTTTCAGTCACCTGCCTGGTCGGGGTTTTACTGATTTCACCAAGACGCAGCAAGATATCCCCATTTAAATAAATGCTATAAGCACCATACTGACTCGGAATCTGAATCGCTAAACGTTGTCCGATAAATTTTTTGGGAATTTTAAAATGGCTAATAAAAGTGCCATAAGTGGCATTGGTTCCGGTGAGACTCTTGAATGAAGCTGGAAGTTCAACTACTTGTGATTCGAGTTCAGGATCTGGTTGCTCAATGAACTGACGTGGATAGAACTGCCATTTGCCTTGCAACAAGGTGGTACTATCTTCATCAAATTTTAGTTCGGTGACCTCATTCTGATGAGCTAGGAAATAAGATTCTGGAGCAGCATCATATTGAGCCCACACGATCCGTGTAGTCCCCATCAAAAATATCAGCATCAACCACGATGCCAATATCAGCATAATCCCCCTAAATCTGAGCAAAAAGACCATCCTGTAACTACTGTTATTAATTCTAATGTACGTGGAATGTTGGATATTGCCAATGATTTTTCATATAAAAAAGCAGGATAACCGACGAGCTATCCTGCTGCTGAATTCCTGACATATTGTACTGTTCAGAAAGTCACATAATATCAGTCACGTGTTTTAACGTCATACAGTTCGATTTCAAAAATCAGGTTGGAATTCGCCGGGATAATGTTCCCCATTTTACGTTCACCATAAGCCAGGTGAGCAGGTACGATCAGCTTACGTTTACCCCCTACTTTCATGCCCATAATGCCTTGATCCCAGCCTTTAATCACACGGCCAGTGCCGATGACCGTCTCAAAATAGTTGCCACGATCCAGCGATGAATCAAACTTGGTTCCATCTTCCAGCCAGCCAGTGTAATGCGTGGTAATCAGTGCACCTTTTACCGCTTCTTTACCTTCACCCACCACCAGGTCAATAATTTCTAGTTCTTTGGTCATCGCCCATATCCTTCATTTTGCAAATAGCACTAGTATAAACGCGATTGAGCCAAATTCCTCAGACTTTAACTGCAATGGATCAAAAGCTGAGTTCCTGAATCTTCTTATCCTGTAATAAATACTGGGTTAATTTCTGGTGATTTTTAGCCGAACCCATCAGGATCCAGCGGCCTGTGATCCGCCGGTCAATTTTTTGCTGACTGGAATGAATGACTTTTAATTTGTATTGTTTAAACAGTTTTTCATAATGATCCGGCTCATGCTGCTCAAAAGGACAGACAATTTCGTAATTTCTTTCTTGATTCAGATGCTCAATCCCACGTTGCACATAGACCAGTAGAACCAGTACGATCAGTACGATCACCGTTGCCCAGACACTTAACAGTTCATAGCCCGCACCGACTGCCATGCCCAGTGCAGCTGTCATCCAGATTGTGGTTGCAGTGGTAATACCAGAAATCCGGTTATCATCTTTTAAAATCACGCCGGCTCCCAGAAAACCCAGGCCAGTTAAGACATTGGCTGCCAGACGGTCGGGGTTGGCGACGCCGATTTTTAAGGAAATAATAGTAAATAGACAGGAACTCAGACTGACCATGATCATGGTGCGCAGTCCGGCAGACTTACTGTGATATTCCCGTTCTGCCCCAATAACTGCACCAATCACGACTGCTAACAGCAAATCATAAAGTTCATGATACATGCTTCGTCCCTGGAACTTATTATTCTCTCCAGATATACGAAATATTGGGGCGAGGATACAAGTCGAAACTTGCATCCTTGTGAGTTGTTATTGTAACTGTTCCCACTCAATCACAGCCTGTGCCTGATCGCCAATCAAAGTCCATTCACTATCCATGATGTTTAGCTGCAACTGCATAGTGCGTTCACACAGTTGTTGTATCGCTTCGGTACTGGCCGGAGACAGCTTCCAAACTTCCACATTGGATAGGGTCTTCAGTTTAGAACTGCGCTTGTACCATTCATCAACAGAAGTACCATAAGCCACGACGGCAACTTTCTTGCAACGGGCACTTGCCTTTTTGACCTTATCTTCATCGGGCAAGCCGACTTCGATCCACTGTATCAATTGACCGGTCAGGTCTTTCTCCCAGAGAGCAGGTTCATCAGTTTCAAACAGGTCTTTAGTAAATTCAAGCGCTTCACCAGCAAAACGTGCATAAGCCAAAACACGCACCATTAGACGTTCAATGGTTTCCGAAGGATGCAATGCCATCGTTAACTGATAGTCTTGATAACGATGGTTATCCATATCGGCAATATTCAGGTCAGCCTTGTAAATCGTTGCTTTAAGCGCCATAACACAATCCTCAAATTTGGCGCCTAGCATATAAGATTTATATCGATTTTGCTGAACAGATTTATCGCCATGCCAGAAAATTTAGCTAGCAGAATGTCCTGCTTCCGCATCAATCCGGCATTGCATCAGCGCAGTTTCAAAATTCAGCCAGTCACGTTCAGTCTGGTAAATAATCTCGACCCGGTTATCAATACCCTCTTCTGCTGACTGATAGTTAAACTGCTCCGGATTAAAGTTAAAGCTTTTCCAGCCCTGATTGGTATTAAAAATCCCTTTGATACGTAGCCAGTCCTGCAGTTCACAGAGCAAATCAAGCAGATCATAAAAATCAAACTGCCAGCGTTTTGGCAACTTCCAGCCAGCCACTGCATAACCTTGGGCGGATTCCACATAATGATAAGGTAGCTGCTGGATTTTCACTGCAACCTCATCTGCACCAAGGGAACGCTGCTGTTTTAACAAGGGCTGAATCTGACGAACAGAACCAATATAGTCCTGCTTGAGCTGTTCAATATCAATCTGGCCATTTGCACTAAATAACCAGACCTGGTTATAAGCTTGGTACTCCTGCTGTAGCTGCTTCAAACTTTCCTGATCTTCTGCAGTCATTAAATCGGTATGTGACACAATGACAATATGTGCAGCCTTGAGCTGATCGGCATACAGGTTCTGGGTCGTCCAGACCTGATCATGCAAACGCGAACCATCGACGACAGTAATCAATGCCTGCATCTTCAGATGAGTCTGCCAGTGCGGTTCTGTGAGCTGTTCCAATAACTGCGCTGGATGCCCTAACCCGGTTGGTTCAATAAACAGTCGATCTGGCTTGGATTCAGATAATAATCGGGACAATGCCACCTGCATTGGCAACTGACTGCTACAGCATAAACAGCCACCCAATAGTTCTTTGACTGCGTAGCCTTCATCTTGTGGTAATAAGGCTTGATCCACGCCAATCTGACCAAACTCATTCATCAATACTGCCCAGACTTCATTTTCCGGCTTTTGACTGAGCAAATGCTTCAGTAGTGTGGTTTTTCCTGCCCCTAAAAAACCGGAAATAATATGCACGGGCACTGCAGATGAAGGAGAAAGGAGTTTCAAGGCGAGCTCACATAGCAATGAAAATGAGGAAATTGATACATTATAACAATGCCATTTGGCTTACAGGGAGTTAATTTACTGACTTAACTAGTAAGTTCTTCAAAACTTCAATTCTGTCAGTTTTTACCAATTTTCAGCGTAGGCAACTACTGACACAAGCTTAAAATTTAATCAATTATGAAATGTTTTAAAACATTTTAATTGATTTTTTGGGGTTAAATTTAACAAAAATAAAACATAACCCTGAGTTTTGTATACCGGACGTACACATTGTTCTATAGCTTCTGTTAAATCAATTGCGGTACGAATTTTCAGCCCCTAGCATAAGTCCCTGTTGTGTTGATGTGATGGTCAACACAATAAATGACTTGTGAATAAAACCTATAAGGATGCCAAACATGAACTATGCTCAAATTCTACTTGCAACCACACTAAGTGCAGCAGCGGCAACTAGCTTCGCAGCAACTAAAACCACAGATAGCAAAACAACAACTGAAGAAGAAAAAGTGGTCGTGAGCACTCAGGAGCTTCCTGAAACTCAAGCTGCAACTGCTCCGGCGACTGCAGAACAACCAGCTTCAGAAGCAGCTGCAGAACCTGCAACTAAAACACCAAAAGCATCATCTGCTCAATAAGGCAATTTTGCTTTTACCGATAATGAGTAGCCGTTCATTCGGGTACTCATAGCTCCTGTTGGGTAACTCTCCAGTGGATTTATGGTCCATACTCTACAGGAACTTTAAATGGCTGATTGCAGACCTCTGCATTCAGCCATTTTTCTAAGCTCTTTTTGCTTTCCATCATAATAAATGATGATTATTAAATCACTCCCGACTATGAGATATATTTATAAATTTTATTATTTATCAAAAATATAAATATTAAAATTGTTTTTTCACCATGCATTATAACTATGTAACACCGACTATGGCATAGCTTGTTTAGACTTTGGATTTAGCCCTTAATCAACTTCATTCTGGACGGATTTAAGGAACCTTGCGATGAGCAATGCAAATTACACAACTGAAGTAGCCATTTTGGGTGCAGGTCCGGTAGGCCTGACGATTGCCAACTACCTGAGTAAACAGGGTGTACAGGTCACTATAGTTGAACAGCTGGACAGCCTGATTGATTACCCTCGTGCAATTGGCATTGATGATGAATCATTGCGTACGATTCAATCATTAGGTCTGGTGGATCAGGTTCTTCCACATACTACACCTAACCATGCGATGCGTTTCCTGACTCCAAAAGGTCGCTGTTTTGCGGATATTCAACCACTGACGCGTGAGCTTGGCTTCTCTCGCCGTAACGCATTTATTCAGCCACAGGTAGACAATGTTCTACTGCAAGGTCTAAAAAAGTATAAGAAAACTGAAGTACTGTTCTCTCGTCACCTGACTCATTTCAGCCAGGATGCTGACAGCGTGACACTAAATGTCCAGACTAAAGATGGCGGCTCAGAAGTTGTACGCGCGCAATACCTGATCGCATGTGATGGCGGTAACTCTTATGTGCGTCGTACTTTAAATATTCCATTTGAGGGTGAAACTGCACCAAACCAGTGGATTGTGATCGATATCGACAATGACCCATTGGCAACCCCGCATATTTACCTGTGCTGTGACCCGGTGCGCCCTTATGTATCTGCTGCCCTGCCTCACGGTATCCGTCGTTTCGAATTCATGGTCATGCCAGGTGAAACGCAGGAAGAATTGAGCAAGCCAGAAAATATTGCCTAACTCTTGTCTAAAGTCCTGCCAAATACTGATGGTATTGAAGTGATCCGTCAGCGTGTTTATACCCATAATGCGCGTATTGCGGACAAATTCCGTGCCGACCGTATTCTGCTTGCCGGTGATGCTGCGCACATTATGCCTGTATGGCAAGGTCAAAGCTATAACAGCGGTATGCGTGATGCCTTTAACCTGGCCTGGAAAGTAGCACTAGTGGTACAAGGCAAAGCAGGCCCAGACTTACTGGACTCTTACCAGATAGAACGTAAGGACCATGCCAAAGCGATGATCGATCTTTCAGTCATGGCAGGCCATGTGCTAGCGCCACCGAAAAAATGGCAAGGTTTTGTGCGTGACGGTATTGCCTATGCATTGAACTATATTAAGCCAATCAAACAGTACCTGCTGGAAATGCGCTTTAAACCAATGCCGAAATATCATGATGGTGCGTTACTGGCAAATACTCAGAAAGATTCTCCAGTTGGCAAAATGTTCATTCAGCCACAGGTCAAACTGGAATCTGGTGAAACAGTATTACTGGATGAAGTCATTGGTAATGACTTTGCTATCATTGCCTGGGGTGTAGATCCGAAATGGGGCTTAAGCAAGGAATCAATGCAGCAATGAAAAAAACTTGGTGTGAAGTTCATTCAGGTCATTCCTGCGGTCCAGCTGTCTAATCAACAGCGCAAGCAATATGAAGATGTTATTACCATTGGTGATATCGGCACTGATATCCATACATGGTTTGGCAAGACCCAAGATTCTATCGTCATCCTGCGTCCAGACCGCTTCGTAGCAGCTCTTGCCATTCCTCAATCTATGGAAAGCACAAGCAAGGCGCTGTTCAACAAGCTTCATGTTAAATAATAATTGACCTGACTTAAAAAACCACGCTACGGCGTGGTTTTTTTATGTATGGATGACAATAAATAAGGTTTCAGCTAAGTACGGTATCGCTGAAACCATGGAATATCTTTGAGTGAATCACGGTACGCCATCTGCTGTAGAAAAGGCTTGAACTCATCAAAAGGTGGTAATATTTCGGAGGAAATAGCAAAGATTAAACAATAAGCCACATATAAATCTGCAGCCGAACATTTTTCACCAAGTAAATATGGATTCGCTTTCTGTATTTCGTGCTTAAGGAAACTAAACACAGAATCTTCGTGACCAAAGCTCAGGCTTCTACGATTCTTTTCGATCTCTGTCTGAAGTACCTTGAGGTTTTTGATATCAATATATTCAGTCAAAGGACCATGGCAGAAGAACATCCATTTCAGATAAGCCCCGCGTTTAGGGTCATCTAGTGCAGGTGCCAGACCTTTCTCCCGATATTTATCTGCCAGATAGACATAAATTGCTGCCATTTCTGAAATGACAATATCGTTATCCACCAGACATGGAACCTTGCCCATGGGATTAATCTGCTCATAAGCTGGCTGGTGCATCTCAGTATAAGCAATTTCAATCTGCTCAAGCTGATTTTCAATTTCCAGCTCTTTCAGCAAGGGCAACAAAGTCAGGCCGCGAGACTGCGGATTATTATATAAGGTCATCATAATCGTGGACCTATGGTTTATTTTATTCCCTGAATATAGCGTTATTTTAGAGTGAGATTAGTGAGGATATGCTACCAATCATTTCATCCTCATCTGTGTCGGTTTCCCTAGCCGATCCCTCTCCCTAAATTAAAATAAATCCAGGCAGAATTTTTCTTTTAACACTTTCAGGATCAGGTTAATCACTTCATGTTTTTGATCCTTGCGATAAGTCGCATACAAACCAATCATCGGGAGCGGCTCGATGGTCTTTTTCACCACAATATTTTCACCTAATAACGGAATGACATAAGCCGGTACTAAACTCCAGCCTACTCCCATACCGACCAGATTCACATTCAGCAAAATATTGGTGGAATGCTGTACCACATTGACCTTAATACCGGACTTGTTCAGAAATTCATGGATGATATTAAAGAGCTGAGGTGAAGCCTGTTCATCACTGATCACGAAGTTACGTCCTGCAAGATTCTTGATACTTAAGGCAGGTATATCTCTTACATCGGAGTCGCGCGGTACGATCAAGGTTAATGGCTCATCAAAAATCTTGATCGATTCAAATTCTGCTGAAGGATCTGGATAGCGGGTAAAAGCGATATCAATTGTCCCCTGGCGAAGCCATGAGAACTGTTCAGCATCGGTCAAGCTATGGAACTGGGCTTTTAAATCCGGAAAATGCGCACGGATATTCGGCATGATGTAAGGGAAAATTTTCATTTCTGCCACAGGTACAAAACCAATATCCAGATGCTCTTTTTCCACTTCTGCGACTTGGCGAGCCAATTGGATCGCCCGTTCAGCATGTTCCAGACTCTGCAAAGCTTCTTTGAGAAATACCTCTCCTGCTTCGATCAGCTCAACTTTACGGTTAGAACGTTCTAATAGCTTGACCCCAACTTCCTGTTCCAGATCTTTGATCTGCTGGCTAAGAGAAGGCTGCACTGTATTTAGCTTTTCCGCAGCACGAGTAAAGTTGAGTTCGCGTGCAACCATACAAAAATAACGTAAATGTCTAAGTTCCATGTTCTTATTCCTGTTATATCGCTATTTTTGTTCGTTTTTTGGATATGGTGTATCGATAGACCAGCAGAGTCAATATCACTATCATCGCACATAACATATATGTGGTTTGATACCCCCAATGCGCTATAAAAATACCCATCATTACAGACCCGACTGCCAAACCAAGATCAAACAAGGTAAAGAAGGTTGAGATGGCATGTCCCATACGCTGTTTCTCCACCGCCTGAATCGCCAGAGTTTGCAGGCATGGGAAAAGTGAACCATAGCCAATCCCAATGAAAACAGCGGAGAGCCACAACATCCATTGATTATTGACTAAAGTGACCAGCACCAGACCTAAGGCAAAAAAGATCAATGATGGGTAGATCACGGCGTCTGGACCTTTACTGTCATAAAACTTACCGACCCAAGGACGTACCAGCAACATGGACAACGCGAAGACAATAAAGAACAGGCTGACATAGGCTAGCAGCTGCTTGGTCTCTGCAAAGACCGTAATAAAGCTGGTAATACTGGAATAAGCAAATGCAGTAAGTAGCGCTACAAAACTCACAGCTAGGACTTTTGTTTCGATAATATCCTGCAAGCTTAATCGCGATTTTTCTGCGGTTTTTAGTTTCGCTTGAGGCAGCTCTCGAATATTCAAGATTAAACTAAAAATCAAACCCAAACTGATCAGGACGGCGAGAATGCCAAATAGCATCTGAAAGCTGGTGAACTGAATCGTAGTTAAAGCAATCAGCGGACCAAATACTACGCCCAGATTGGTCGACATGACGAAATAGCCCATACCTTCCCCTTTACGCTGATCCGGAATAAAGTCATTGGCTACCGGTACGGTCACCGTAGTCAAAATACTGAACCAGATGCCATGCAGAAAACGCACGATTAGTAGTGAACTCATGCTATCAATCAGCAGATAACTAAAGGCAAACAGCGCAAATAGGAGTCCTGCCCCACGCATCGCCAGTTTCTTACCCAATTTCTCAATAATCAAACCTCAAAAAGGACGAATGGCAATAGAAGACACCAAAAATAAGGTCAGCGCCAAGCCCGCTTCTTTCACCGTTCCACCCAGATCCGTGGTGATGTAGATTGGCAAAATCGCGATCAGGGCAAAATAATAGGTAAACAGAAATAAATTATTCAGTACGCACAAAATAAATGAGCGATTCCATAAGGGAGCTGTCGTGCTAGACATAAAAACCAACTATATACAGAAAATTCTAAAATCAGGCCTGAGGTCTTGCAGGCTGTAGGTTCAGTGCAACCAGCGCGCGAATATAATTCTCATCCGGCATTTTGTTAAAAAAGATAATCTGGTAGTGAATCGGCCCGTACAAACAGTCCAGCATCAATTCAAAATTATAGTCCCCATAGATTTCTCCACGCTCAATCGCTTGCTGGATCAAGCCGCGCATTTGTTCTCGACGCGGTAGCAGATACTGGGTGAAAAATTCCCCTGCAAGTTCACGATGATTAGCCATCACCACCAGTAATGCCCGTCCTACCGGATGATCCAGTGCCTGAGATAACCGTATTAATTGCTGTACCAGGTTATCTTCCAAGGACCTGGAAAAATCCAGATCAAAAATAGACGCGGTATGTGCTCTGAAGGTATCCAGAACCAGTTCAGACTTATGTTTCCACCAGCGATAAATGGTGGACTTACCCACCCCCGCCCGTGCAGCGACATCTTCAATGGTGAGCTGATGATATTCATATTCAGTCAATGCTTCCGCCACCGCCTGCAAAATACATTTCTGACGACGTGAGCCTTTTTCTTCTAGTGTCATATAATCCATCAAAAAACGAAACGATACGTATCGTTTCATATTAGATGATTTATAGGGTTATGACCAGTCCATATGAAAAGTACAGGCCAAAAAAAGACCTCAAATTTGAGGTCTTTTTTCACTTTATAGAAATTAGCTGTGGGCTGTTTTCTTATAAATACTGCAAGAAGGATGATGATTTTCTTGCAGTCGAGCAATCTTACGCTGTTCAGCTGCTTCAAAACGACAACGTTTCCAGTCATTATCAAGATTCAGTGGCGGAATATGTTGCGGTTTACCATTTTCATCGACTGCCACCATAGTAAAGTAGCAGCTGTTGGTATGACGCACAGTACGTTTTTGGATATTCTGCGCCTCTACACGGATCCCGATTTCCATCGAAGTACGGCCCACATGGTTCACACTCGCCAGGAAAGTCACCAGTTCACCCACGTGAATAGGTTCTTTAAAATTCACTTTATCCACGGACAGCGTAACCACATAACTGCCTGAATAGCGGCTCGCACAGGCATAAGCAACCTGATCCAGCAATTTCAGAATGGTACCACCGTGGACATTTCCTGAAAAATTCGCCATGTCTGGCGTCATAAGAACAGTCATTGTTAATTCTGACTGATCGTCTGAAGCTGGTGCAATTTGATCTAATGGGGCCATCGCTTTCTTTGAACTCTTTGAATGACAATGATATAAGCACATTATTATATCGTTTTTACTACTAATTAAATGTTCTATTCGGCAAAAAATCCATCATTATTATTTATATGAAAAATGATTTCATACAGAAATAAATATAATAGAAGCCGCTTGAATGATATTCCATCGAACCTGTATTCCAGAAAATCATTATTCATTTATTATTTTCATGATGAATAATCTGTATATAGATTGAATTAAGAATTTATCCAGACTGTTTTCATAACCTCTCATAGATAAATTCTTCTACTCATCCTTTAGTCAGCACTGAGTCTTAACATTTCCTGAGCGACATTTTGATAACTCAATACTTGCTGACCGTCGAGCTGTGTTTCTACGGTATAAGTGCCATCCTGATGTGTAGCAGTTACTTTAAAGATGTATTGCTCAAACTGAGCCAGTTTGACCTGCTGCCCGACTTCAAGATTATTCATATGTCATCCTAGATTTGATCTTATCTGTTTTCATCAATTGCATTCTGACATGACTGATTGAATTTTCAAACAATTGATAAACTTAAGTATATAAATAACCATATAAAATTCTAAAAATATATACTTTAATAATATATTAATTCTAGTAATTTATTTAAATTTCAGCAGCTTATATTTTTAAGGCTGATTGTTTTTTATTAATATATACTTAATAACACTTAGCTCATATTTTCTATAGATTGATATTTTCTTATAAGTAGTTCTTATTATTTTTTTGAATATACGAATTAAAAAACCCTCATTTATTACAAATAAGGGTTTTAATTGAATGGCTGCTTTAGAGATTATTTTTCACGGGCCAGTAATTGTGGAATCTGATGTCCCTTTGCATAATCATGTTTCTGATATACCTGTTCAATTTCAAGCAATTTCCCCCGTGCCGCTTCAATACCCGCTTCCATAGTCATGGTTCTGCCACGCACATCAAAAATATGTCCTTTCTCACGCAAGTCTGGCTGGATCACTACATCCGCATGTTTTAATTCTTCAAAGGCAAGTCGCTTCTGCATGATGTTGATGTTCTGATTAAACAAGCCCCAGACATTGGTCGTTTCGGTATGAATCGGCTGCGCCAGAATATCTATGGCAATGACAATATCTGCACCCAGTTCACGAGCAACATCTACAGGTACCGGACTAACCAGACCGCCATCCACATATTCCTTTTCTTCAATCATGGTGGGAATAAACATACTTGGAATCGCGACCGATGCACGTACCGCCTGACCGGTATTACCATAATTAAATACGACTTTCTTGCCTTCTTTCAGGTCTGTCGCCACCACAAACATGGGGATCTTCAGGTCCTGTAAAGGAACATTGTCTACCTGCAAGTTGACATAATCTTCGACTTTTTTGCCATCAAAGAAGCCTTTTAGATCGATTCTGAAATCACGAACATCATTGGCTTTCATGCTCAGCGCAATATTGCGCAGCTCAATCGCAGGTTTGCCACTGGCATAAATAGAACCAACAATACTGCCAGCACTGGTTCCCACAATCATGTCCGGCTGAATGCCTGCCTGCTCCAGTACCTCAATCGCGCCAATATGCGCATAACCACGAGCACCACCACTGCCTAAAACCAGCGCAACTACAGGACGCTGCTCAATCGTTTTAATCTTCAGAAAATCGATTTGATTCGGACGTGCTTGTGCTGTGCTGTACTGCATTTGCTTGGATTGAATACCTGCATTCACTGCCATCACTCGCTGATCAGGCATGCTCTGACAGCCGTTTAAAAACAGTCCCAGCATGATGAAGCTCAACCCATAGTTCCGCATACAGCACTTATCCTCATTTTAATAGCTGCATAGTGTATAAACACCATGTTAAATTAACTGTTGAATTTCGTAAATTTGTCATACAGTTTGAATAACTTGTAGCTATTTAAACCTGTATTACCATGCAGTCACCTACCCTTTATCAGATTTTTCTGACTTTCTTCAAGCTTGGATGTACCGCATTTGGCGGACCTGCTGCACATCTGGTATTTTTTCACCATAAGATAGTTGGTCAATTAAACTGGTTGAATGATGCCCAATATCAACAACTGGTGGCATTGGCCCAGTTACTTCCAGGCCCCAGTAGCAGTCAGGTCGGGATCGGCATCGGCTATATGCAACGAGGTTATAGCGGTGCCTTAATAGCCTGGCTAGGCTTTACTTTGCCATCTGCACTGTTAATGACTTTGGTTGCCCTGCTCGGACAACGCTACTTTCACATTTTAAACTCGCATAGCTTTCATGTGATCCAGCTTATTGTATTTGCAGTGGTCAGCTGGGCATTCTGGCAAATGTTACGTAGCTTCTGTAAATCCGGGTGGCAATATAGTCTGATGATCGCTGCCACAATCTTTCTGGCTGTCGTCCCACTCAGCTTTAACCAGATCCTGGTGATTCTACTGGCTGGCTTGATCAGTATTGCGATGAGCAAGTTTCAAAGTCAAGCACTGTTACAATTGACACCAGTGAAAAATGCCACTCTAGACACCCCCTATATTCAGAAAAATCATGCAGTTTACTGGTTTATCGCCTTTTTGCTACCCTTCATAAGTATCCCCCTTCTGGTTCAGTACCTGCACTGGTCTGAACTCGGTTTCTTTGCCGATTTCTATCGAACAGGTTCTCTGGTCTTTGGTGGTGGACATGTCATTTTGCCCCTGCTTCATCAGGACTTTGTCAGCACCCAGCTGGTCAGTGCACAGGCTTTTGACCTAGGCTATGCTTTTGCCCAGTTGATGCCTGGTCCGCTGTTCAGTTTTGCTAGTTATCTTGGTGCTTTATTGGACTGGACCGATCAGCTGTGGCTCAATGCCCTACTGGCGACTATTGCTATCTTCCTGCCCTCATTCTTGATGATTTTTGCAAGCTTACCTTACTGGTCCTGGCTGATGCAGCAAGCTGTGATCCGTCATGCAGTGGCAGGGATTAATGCAGCAGTGGTCGGACTGTTACTTTATCTGGTCCTGCAACTTGGACAAAGTTATCTGAAGCGCTGGGAAGATGTGGTATTTATAATCGTGATGATTTACCTGCTACGGTCAAAACTTCCACTCTGGTTCAGCCTGATTGCAGGCTTCGCAGTCTATTATAGCTATCTCAGTTTTTTATAAAACTGGAGCCATAAAAAAGCCCCGAATGATTCGGGGCTTTTTCAATAGGGTTTTACCAGATATCGGATTTGACTTTGTCTTTAAACTTAGGATGTTGATCCAGTTTAAACACTGGCTCTTTCACCCCACGCTTTAACTGACCAGTATAGTCTTTCAGAAGCATCAGGATAAATGGCATCAATAACAGAATCGCAATCAGGTTAATACTTGCCATCACACCCATGAACAGATCCGCCATGTTCCAGATCAGTGGTACGCTGGCAATCGAACCGAAATACACCATGAACAGTACCAGAATACGGAAGATCATCATCACACCTGGATTGTTATTGATGAACTGCACATTCCCTTCTGCATAGGCATAGTTCCCGATAATGGAGGAGTATGCAAACAGGAATAGAATCAATGCCAGGAAGTCATCCCCCCACGCACCGATCTGGCTTTCTAGTGCCATCTGGGTCAGGGTCACGCCTTCAAATCCGGCATTTTCATACAGTCCAGACACCAGAATAATGATCGCGGTACATGAACACACCACAAAGGTATCTACAAATACACCGAGCATTTGTACTAGGCCCTGATTCACCGGATGTTTTACATCCGACGCAGCAGCAGCATTCGGCGCAGAACCCATCCCTGCTTCATTAGAAAACAGGCCACGCTTGATACCCATCATCATCGCCATAGAAACCATGGCACCGAAGAAACCACCTGCAGCAGCTTCAAACTCAAACGCTTTAGTGAAGATCAGCTGGAAGATAGATGGCAGCATATCGTAATTGATCACAGCAATATAAAGCGCCACAATCAGATAGAGAAGCGCCATAAATGGCACAAAGCTTTCAGCAACTTTTGCAATCCGCTTGATGCCACCGAAAATGATCACCGCAGTGATCAAGACCAGAAATAGACCTAACCATGAAACTTCAAGGTCAAAACCACCCAATGGCAAGTTCAGATTCGCCTGATCCCAGCCCCAGGCATGTGAAGTTGCACCAATAATCGCATTGGCCTGCACCGCATTAAAGACAAAGCCGTACGTCAAAATCAGCGCGATAGCAAAGAGGATACCCAGCCATTTCTGTTTCAAACCTTGCGTAATGTAATACGCTGGTCCACCACGGAACTGCTTGTTCTGGGTATCACGAATCTTGAACAGCTGTGCCAATGAAGATTCAACAAATGCCGAACTCATCCCCAGAAAAGCGGTAAACCACATCCAGAACACGGCACCTGGACCACCAATGGCAATGGCAATCGCAACACCAGCAACATTACCCACACCTACACGGCTAGCCAAACCCGTTACAAAGGCCTGGAATGGCGTAATCCCATGCTCATCCTTGGTTTCATTCCGGCTGCGTTTCATGACTTTCATACTGTGCCAGAACAGACGAATCTGTACGGCCCCAGTCATGATGGTATACAGAATACCCACTGCCACTAGGAAGACGACCAGAAAATCCCAAAGTGGACCATTTAGGGCATTGACCCAACCCAGCAGGGTTTCATTGAGCTGTTCATTCATATTCAATCCTTTCTATCCGTCTTAGATTTATTGTTATGACTCTGCATATCTATCCTTATACAAAGAATTTCAGAATTACCTGAATCACAGTGGCATTGATCAAGTCTACGAAGAACGCACCACAGAGCGGTACAATCAGGAAGGCCTTATGTGATGCACCGTACATATTGGTAATGGCCTGCATGTTTGCAACTGCCGTCGGTGTTGCCCCCATACCGAAACCACAGTGACCTGCTGCCAGGACAGCCGCATCATAGTTTTTGCCCATGACACGAAAGGTTATGAATGCTGCGTACAGTGCCATGGTAATAGTCTGTGCACCGAGGATCACCATCAGTGGGCCCGCAAGGTCGGCTAATTGCCATAATTTCAGAGATAACAATGCCATCGCCAGGTAAAGTGATAATGAAGCATTACCAAATACATCAATCGCGCGATCAAAGACCTTAACCTTAAACACACCTTCAAGCACGTTACGCAGGATTACACCACCAGCCAGCGCCCAAACGAAGGTTGGCAGTTCAAATGCAGTACCTTTACTGAAACCGGTCATAAATTCTGCAAATGCCAGACAGCCTGCAAACAGACCCAGTGTAGTAATTGCATTATCTGCGGTAATCAGGCGTACGCGGTGTGGATATTCAAATGGAATGTATTCAGTTGAATTCACATCTAGCGGAGTATTATCACGTTTTTCAACCTGAGCCGCAGTACGAGGCGTGGCTAATTCATGGCGGTTAATCAGCATTTTCGCCAAAGGGCCACCGATGATACCGCCAATGATCAGACCGAAAGTCGCACTGGCCATACCAATCACCAGGGCACCCTGGATACCATGTTGCGTTTCCAGAATCTCGCCCCATGCACCTGCCGTACCGTGACCGCCAGTGAGTGTAATTGAACCTGCAATCAGACCAATCAGTGGATCAATACCCAACAGGCTAGCCAATGTCATACCGACAGTGTTCTGTACTATGATAAACACTGAAACTGCGATCAGGAAGATCACCAGACCAATACCACCTTCACGCAGCTTGGCAAAGTTTGCACTCAAACCAATCGATGCGAAGAAGATCAGCATAAAACTGGTCTGCAATTCTGCACTTGTGGTAATACTGTAACCCCACAAGCTATGGATGATCAGGGAGATAATCGCTGCAACCAGACCACCTGCAACAGGTTCTGGAATGTTATAGCGCTTTAAAAAATCGATTTTATTGACCAGGAAACGACCGAGCAATAAGACAATCACTGCAGCAATCAAGGTATAAAATGCGTTAAAAGTAAAATCCATAATTATTTGCCCAAGATGATTCTGAATTTTTGTTGTTCTAAAAGTAATCTTTTGACCTAAGTTTAGTGGATGATGTCCACCTCCCTACCCTATATCAGTCAACACGGACAGTAATCTCTTTTAGAAAAACAAAACAATTCAGCACCTGATTCAAATTCGTTAATGCAATCTGGCAGATTGCATATAACCCTAAGACCATCTTAAAAATACAATGTGCGAAATCTTGAGGCTGTTAAACAGTCGGTTCTGCATCGAAAGATGAGATAAAAGCTTCATCATCCTGCAGGATCTCGAAGCACAATATTTTTAAATTCATTCCAAACCCACAGATACGCTACAGAAATACCGCGATAACCACAGTTTTTTATATTTACGATCCGTTCAGAATGTTTAGAATGAACCTTCAGATGAAAAGTCGGACATTATGCGGTGTCTTAATGCACTGTATTATTGTTTTTTATTAACAATATTTTGACTTTTCATAAAAATAATTCATAAATAGATAATTTTTTGATCTATCTTTCCTTATTTTAAAGTTTTAACAATTCATTATAAATACCGCATATTTAATGGAGATTCATTGAAGCTTCGATCTATTTTATTAGGATTATTGTAGTCTATATTGCTTATACAGCATTTTTATGAAAGTTTTATTTATCTTAATCACAGGATATTTAAGAAAAAATTAATTTATAGATAGCTAATATCGAATTTAGCCAAGAATAAAAGGTGCAGCGGCATGTTTTAGAGTAATGAAGTATTGATCAATTCTTAAAAACCAATATTTTTAGCTTAGCCTTTGTTCATAGATGAACTTACTTCATCGCATCAGTTAATATCATTTGTTTAGTTTATAGTCAGAACTTACCATCAAGGAAATAACAATTCATATGGATCAAACAATCGTCAATGCTGTGGATCAAACCATCACTTCCCGTCATTCAGTTCGTGCTTTTCTGAATACGCCTGTAGATCAAAATACCTTGAAAGATATTTTAACGGTTGCCAGTCGCGCACCTTCCGGTACCAATACCCAGCCCTGGAAAGTCTATGTACTTACAGGTAAAAAACGCGATGAACTGGTCGAGAAAGTATGTCAGGCACAAATGGAGATTTATCAGAATCCAAAACTGGCTGAGCAATACAAAGAAACTTTCTCTTATTATCCTGAACAATGGCTTTCACCTTTTATTGACCGTCGCCGTGAAAATGGCTGGGGACTGTATGGCTTGCTGAATATTCAGAAAGGCGAAAAAGAGAAAATGGCACGCCAGCAGTTGCGTAATTTCCAGCTGTTTGATGCTCCAGTAGGTTTATTTTTTACTGTACACAAATCATTAGGCATTGGCTCGAAAATGGATATTTCCATGATGATCCAGAATGTGATGCTGGCAGCTAAAGCACGTGGATTAGATACTTGCCCACAGGCAGCTTGGAACTATTTTCATCCTATTGTGCTAGACGTGGTGGGTGCTCCTGAAGATGAAGAATTGGTTTGCGGTATGGCTCTCGGCTATGCAGATCCAGAGGATATTGTAAATACTTTCATTACGCCACGTGTGCCAGTTGAGGACTTCGCTGTCTTTTTAAATGACTAATTGTCTGAACTTGTAAGCTTATCTTGAGCAGTTATGCCGTCCCTATGTTTAATCCCCTTTAGGCGACGGCAGCTGCAGACGGTAAATGGTCACTGCCGCAATCCCAACAAAGATCGCCATTACCAGCGCCATATTAAATAAAGCATTCCACCACATAAAGTTCAGCAGAATCCCGCCAAGCAGACCACAGGCAAACTGCATGCTGCCCATAATGGCACTGGCAGTTCCAGCACGTGCCCCCTGCTCAGACATCGCAATCGCCATGGCATTTGGTCCGGTAAAACCAATAGATGCCACCACCATAAACATGGCAACAATGACCAGAATTAAAGATTCAGTCTCAATTATTCCCAGCACCAACAAAGCAATTACGCCACTAAGTTGTAAGGTCGTTCCAATTCTTAAACGACTTAAAATCCCAAACCGATGTGCCAGCTTTTTATTCAAGGTGGAAAACAGCATAATCCCGACCGCATTACCACCAAAGACATAAGCAAACTGCTGCTCACTTAAATGAAAATGATCCATCAGAATCGCTGAAGATGAGGTGATATAACAGAACAAGACTGCACTGGAAAAACAACCAGCAAACATTGGCTTTCTGAAACTTTCATCCTGAAAAATTGCCTGATATAGGCTCATGACCTGGGTAAAATTCAGTTGTAAACGGCGTTCTGGCTCTAGGGTTTCTTTAAAGAAAAAATGTACGCATGCCAGAATCACCAGACCAAACAGCATCAGCAATACAAAAATCATATTCCATTCAAATACCAGCAATACCCAGGCACCCATACTCGGCGCTAGAATTGGAGCAATCGTACTGACAATCATCATGCTGGCAAAAGCCTGAGCTGCTGAATGCATATCTAGGCGATCACGGATCGCAGCGCGGGCAATTACCACACCGACACATCCGCCTAAGGCTTGCAGCACCCGTGCGGCAATTAGACTCCATTCATTTTGAGCAAATACACAGAGCAGACTTGCCACTGCATATAAGGCTAAACCAAAGTACAATGGCGGTTTACGTCCGATACGGTCACTGACCGGACCATAGACCAGCTGCCCGATCGCTAGCCCCAGAAAATAGGCGGGCAAACTGTTTGCCACCTGCTGGGTAGTGACACCAAAATCATCAGCCATTTGTGGCAATGCCGACAGATACATATCAATAGAAAGCGGGCCAAGTGCAGTGAGGGATGCCAGTAATATGATCCAGGACATGGCATAGTTTTTATTGGTCGTTGTTGTCGACATAATAATATTTAGAATTTAAATGAGCGCTGTGCAGACAAGTTTACACAGGGCATAGTATGATTTGTGAAGCAAATTTACTTATTTTTATTGCTAAATTTTCACACACTTATTAAGTCTTTATCTAAAGACAGTGGTATAGAAGGACGAATCTTGAAATCCTGGCTCACTCGTTTCAAGCAAACCACCGGCAATACGACCTTTATGTATAATCTGCGGATGATCATTGCCTTTGCAGGAACTGCCTTTGTGCCTTATCTGATGGGTCAGCAGTTAATGACCATTCCACTGACCTTGGGTGTGGTGGCAGCAGGTTTAAGCGATATTGACGACCGCTTCTCGGTCCGGATTCTGAATCTCCTCTATACTTATATTGGCTTCTTTATTACAGCCTCTGCCGTTTATCTGTTATTTCCGTACCCGATCCTGTTCGCCTTGGCACTCATCGTGTCCTGTATTGGCTTAATTCTGCTCGGCTCGCTGGGACGGCGTTATGCTACGATTTCCTATGGCTGTCTGGTGATCTCGGTCTATTCCATGCTCGGGGTAGAACTGTTTGATAACTGGTACACCCAGGCAGGCCTGCTGGTTATCGGTGCCATGTGGTATGGCCTGTTATCTACAATTAGTTTCCTGCTGTTCCCTGCCCGTCTGGCACAAGACAATTTGGCCAAGTGCTATTCGTCGCTCGGTAACTTTCTTTATGCCAAATCGAATCTATTTGATGTTGATATGACATCGAGTAGTTATCAGCAAAGCATGATTGAACTTTCACTTGAAAATGGCAAATTAATTGCGATTTTTAATGATATGAAAGCTGCTTTACTGACCCGACTCAAGGGAGATCGAGGACAGAAAGACACCCGTCGCAGCCTGCAATATTATTTTATTGCCCAAGACATTCATGAGCGGGCGGACTCAGCGCATATTGATTATCAGAAACTGGCAAAGATTTTTGAGCATAGCGATATTCTGTTCCGCTTTCAGCGCATTTTGTCGATTCAGGGCAAAGCCTGTAAGGACCTGAGCGAAAGTATCCTTCAGCGCAAAACATACCAGCATAATTCGCGTTTTAAACATGCCTTTAAGAACCTGCGCTATTCACTGGATAAGTTACGTCAGGAACAGCAGTATGATGAAGTCTGGATCAATGCACTGTTTTCTCTGTATCAGAACTTAAAGTCGATTGATGCCCAGTTACGTAATCTGGAAACCGAACGCAATATTAAGTTCGAGCGTGCCAAACATATTGAAAACCAGCTCAAAGATGACGACTTAAAAGGCTGGGAAGATATCCGGATCCGGATCAAACAGCATCTGACCCCGGAATCCGTGCTGTTCCGTCATGCGGTGCGTTTGTCGATTGTACTGCTGATTTCTTATATCTTTGTACAGCTGACCAATATCGAATATGGATACTGGATTCTGCTGACTGCCCTGTTCGTGAGTCAGCCTAACTTTAACGCCACCAAGCGCCGCTTACGTCTGCGGATAATCGGCACACTAATTGGGATTAGCCTGGGCTTTGCCGTTCTGTATTTTGTCCCTTCAATCGAAGGTCAATTATTGCTTCTGATCCTGAGTGGCGTGCTGTTCTTTGAATTACGCAGCAAGCAGTATGCGCAAGCTACAGCCTTCATCACCATTCTGGCTTTGATTAACTTTAACCTGGATGGTGTGGGCTTTTCCGCAGCATTGCCACGGATGATTGATACCCTCATTGGCTGTGCGATTGCCTGGTTCGGGGTGAGCTTTATCTTCCCTGACTGGAAATTCCGCCGTCTGCCGCGTTCAATCAAACGTTCTTTAAATGCTGAGGTCGATTATCTTAGCGAAGTGATTGAACAGTATAAAACTGGGCGTAACAATGGTCTGCGTTACCGGATCGTACGTCGCGCTGCACATAATACCGATGCTGAAGTTGCTTCCCTGATTTCGACCTTGGCGACTGAGCCCGATTTTGATCCTTTGCAAAAGAGCCAGGCTTTCGAATTTCTTTGTCTGAATCATACCCTGATCAGCTATATTGCTGCGCTGGGTGCACATCGTGAGAAAATCGAGGATCAGGAAATTTTAAGCCTGCTAGATCAGGCGCTTGAAGACATTCGTGGGGCATTACTGGCCGATGAAGTGCCCGATCTCAGTGCACAGAATATGATCCACAATATTCGTCAACGCCTGTCACACCAGCAGGATGAAGACCAGAAATCCCTGATCATTTTGCAGCAACTGTCCTTAATGTTCAGTATCTTGAATCAACTCAGTCAGTTAAAGCAAAGTTTAAGCCATGAACGTGATGAGCAGGCAACCGAATTAGCCTCATTATAATTTGACTGATTTTGGAACAATATACTCACTGAATTGGTACAAATAATGCTAAACTTTTTGCAGTTTTAAATTTGTAAATTTCACTATGACCGCGAAAAATTTATACGCCTATACCCTACAGCCTGTGAACTATGAAGTGACAGAACAGGAACAACGTCATGCTCAGCTAATGATCTGGCGCAGTACCAATAAAATTGGCATGAAAGCTTGGCTGATCATGGGTGCAGTTGTGGCACTTTCTATTCTGGGCATTATCATGCTCAAGAACTATTCTACGATTTTTTGCTGGGTGGCACTGGTGTGTGTGGTGCTGTACTACCTGATCCGTACTTTTGGTCTGGAATGGTATGTAAAGCGCAAGATGAACGAATTTCCAGTTCAGGAAATTAAAGGTATTCGTCTGGGTGTACAACCTCACGGGATCGTGATGCGTCAGAAAATGGGTCTACAAGAAGGTGTAGGGGCGATTGGCTGGAAAGACATCTATGAATGGTACAATACACCTGAATTCATGCTGGTTAATTTCAAAGTTAAAGGTCAGCAAGGTGCTTATATCCTGCCAAAACGCCTGGATAGCAAAAATTTCTCATTCGAAACCATTCGCAAGCATTTACGTGAAGAAGTAGGCGAACCGAAAGAAATCTGATACGAACTTTCATTAAAAAAACCTCCTACCTGGGTACGGAGGTTTTTTTGTATTTATAACTGTAAACGATAATGAGAATAAATATTATCCGCAAAATCCATCATTCTATTGCGATATTCCTTTATAATCAGACCATTTTCTAATATTCGTATTTTCATCCAACGACCATGTTTAAAAAAACCTTTTTCCAGATCCACTGGTTTCTTGGAATTACTGCCGGTCTGGTCCTGTCAATTATGGGCGTTACCGGGGCGATATATTCCTATGAACAACAGATCCTGAAATGGATCAATACGGACAGTTATACCGTACAGGCACAATCCGGGCCGAAACTCAGCCCGGCTGAGCTGTATCAGCACTTTAAGCAGCAAAATCCTGAGATGCAGATTAACAGCGTGAGCCTGGATGCCAGTCCAACAGGATCCAGTACGGTTAATATTGCCAAAGAAGGTGCTCGTCGTGGCTACAACATGATGGTCAACCCGTATACGGCTGAAGTACTACCTGAAATCAAAGGCCGTGAGTTCTTCCAGTTCATACAGCAGCTACACCGTTATTTAACCATGGGGCCTGTCGGCAAGCAGATCACAGGTGCCTGTGCCCTGATGCTGATTTTCTTTGTCTTGTCGGGTCTTTACCTACGCTGGCCAAAACGCCATTCAGTGAAGCAGTGGCTAGCTGTGAAGCCGCAACTGAAAGGTCGTAACTTCATCTGGGATCTGCACGCGGTTGTTGGAACCTGGGTCGTGATTTTTTACCTGATCCTGGCGTGTACCGGACTGTACTGGTCTTATGACTGGTGGCGCAACGGTATGTTCAAGGTGCTGGGTGTAGAACGTCCACAACCTGAAATGCAGCAAGGTCAAGGCGGCCGTGGTGGTGCAGAACAAGGTCGTAATGCTGGCGAATCACGTGGTGAAGGTGCAGGCGAACGTGGTCCACGAAGCGAAGGTCAGCGCGAAAATCGCGGTGAAGGTCGCGAGAGAGGTGTTGATGATACCCTTCTACTTACTGCATTGAACAAGAGCTGGGCAGGTTTCCAGAATGAATTCAATGACAAATATTCAACAGTTACTTTTAATATCCCTAAAAAAGCCGATGGTGAACTGAAACTCAGCTTTACCGATGTTGAAGTTCAGCATGAGCGTGCCCGTAATAATGCTACTTATAACTATCAGGATGCAGCTTTTACATTGGTAGAAATGTATGAAGACAAAAAGCTGAATGAGAAGATCATGAGCAGTATGTTACCGGTGCACCGTGGCAGCTTCTTTGGTCCGATCTACCAGTTCTTTGCCATGGTCGCGTCACTGCTGATGCCACTTTTCTTTGTGACCGGCTGGATGCTGTATCTGAAGCGTCGTAAACAGAAGAAATTAACCCTTGCCGCACGTCAAGGCGCTACAGCCGTCGATATTGATCCAAATGCCAGGCCTTGGCTGATTGCTTATGCCACACAAACCGGTGTTTCTGAACAGCTGGCATGGCGTACCGCAACTGCCTTGCAACAAGCACATCAACCAGCAACGGTAAAAGCCGTACAACAGCTGACGCTGGCTGATCTGCAACAGGCTGAACAGGTGCTCTTTATTGCAAGTACTTATGGTACCGGTGAAGCACCAGACCTGGCTTCGTCATTTGAGAAGAAAATTATGTCCGGTCAGGCTGACCTGAGTCATCTTCATTATGCTGTACTGGCGCTGGGTTCTAAAGAATATCCAGATACTTTCTGTAGTTTTGGTCACCGTATTGATCAATGGCTGAAAAATAATGGTGCTCAGCAATTATTTGCCACTATTGAAGTCGACAATGCCAGTAACGAGCATATCCAGCAATGGAATGCCGCACTCGCTCAGTCAACTCAGCTAGAACTTCAGGCCATGGATATTGATAAAACCTTTGACCATTGGACCCTTGTAAAACGTGAGGTGTTGAATCCAGGCAGTCTGGGAGCTCCAGCCTTTAACCTGGAATTTAAACCTGAACATGAAGCACAATGGCAAGCGGGTGATATTGCAGAAATCCAGCCAGGGAACAGTGCTGAACGCATTGCGCAATTCCTGGCAGTACACCAAATTCCTGCAGGTACTGTGGTTGCCTCTATGCAGCAACGTATAGAAGACATCCTCTGGAATCGTGATCTGACTCAGCTAATTTTCCCATTTATTTCTTCAGAAGAATTACTGAATCAGTTACCCGTGTTACCAACACGTGAATATTCTATTGCCAGTATTCCAAGTCAACAGATCTTGCGTCTGGTGGTTCGTCAGCAACAGGATGCCTCTGGTGAACTTGGTCTAGGTTCAGGCTGGTTAACACAATATGCTGCACTCAATGCACCTATTGCCTTGCGTATTCGCAGCAATGATTCCTTCCATCTGGTGGATGATAACCGCCCAATTATCTGTATTGGTAATGGTACCGGGATCGCTGGCCTGATGAGTTTACTGCATACTCGTAACCGTCAGGACTATAATGAAAACTGGCTGATCTTCGGTGAACGTCAGCGTGCACACGATTTCTTCTATCAGGAAACCCTGGAAGCCTGGCTGACTGTAGGTACACTAAAACGTCTGGATCTGGCATTCTCACGTGATCAGGCTGAAAAAGTTTATGTACATCACAAGCTCCGTGAACAGGCGGATGAGCTGAAAACCTGGGTGAACAATGGTGCTGTGATTTATGTCTGCGGTAGCATTGATGGCATGGCCAGTGATGTCGATCAGGCACTGATTGATATTCTAGGTGAATCAACTGTTGATCAATTACGTCAGGACGGTCGTTATCGCCGTGATGTGTATTAATCAGTGAATGATAGAAAAACCGGGCCATGTTGCCCGGTTTTTTCTTGCCTATAGAACTGAAATACCTACAATAAAATATGAAAATTACAGGATTATTCATGTCAGATTTTTATAAACGCCTGATCAGTAGTATTGCAGGGATTTTACTGAGTGCAGACAGTCTCTGGTTACTCTTACAGAACAAGATTCATCTGGGAATCTTGCTACCACTATTGATTGGCGTGTTACTGATTATTTACGTCCTGTTCTTTTCCTATTTCCAGCAATGGCACCAGCACTCCAGGTTTCGTTCCAGTGTATGGAAATGGATGTGGATTGGATTTTTTACCTGGGTCGCCAGTGTTCTGATCTTCTTTGGCTATATTCAAAGCAATATCAATAGTGATAATAGCCAATTGCCAACCAAGGCAATCCTGGTTTTAGGTAGTGGTATAGAAAACAACCGACCCTCGCCAACCTTGCAAAAACGTCTCGACACTGCAGCTGACTATGCACAATTCCATCCAGAAGCATTAATCATTATGACGGGCGGCTTGAGTTTTCAGGAGAAATATACTGAAGCCGAAGTGATGCAGGCTTACCTTAAACAGTCATATCCTGCTGTTCGTAATCTAGTTGCAATGGAAGATCAAAGTACCAGCACCGAACTCAATCTGATCAACTCCAAAAAGATTTTAAACCGTCATCAGATTACTTTGAATGATCCAATTACCATTGTCACCAGTGACTTTCATAGCATTCGTGCTCGTGCCATAGCCAGACATCAGGGCTATACACAGGTCATCAGTATTAGCGCAGAAACACCACTATATATTCGCTATAACTCATGGCTACGCGAGTATTTTGCTTTTCTTAGCGGCTGGTTGCTGAATGAATATTAAAAAAGAGTTATTTAAAAGATGAAAATCAATGCAATCGGATTTGGCGTGGCAATGGAATATGACCGCTTTTAAAGATCTCTGGCTTCTGCACATAAATCTGATACAGATAATTCTTGATATCCAGCAGCATTTTTTCTGGCGCAACCAGAATATTTTGCCCTTCAGGCGTCAGATCTAGAGATAAAGCGGTATGCTCTTCACGCAGGAAAGGAATCACTTTTTCAATAAAATCTTTGAAGCTGATTTCCTGAATTTCGTATTTTTCCCAGTTATCTTTGATGAGCAGTTTTGCCAAGCCTTTACTCTGCCAGGTTGCAAAAGCCTTTTGCCCTGTTGGCGTTGCACAGAGTGCCCAGCCATCTTGGTATAAGGCGTAAATGCAGCCTTGTGCCACAATTGTTTCAATGAACTGTTTATAAACTTGTAGAGGATCGTAAGGAGTATTTTGAGTTTTAGCCGCGGCCTTGCGCTGATATGGATTTCTCATAGCCATGAAATCTTATAAATTATTATAGACTTAGGATTCTATGGAAAATTTAGATTTTAAGCAAGAGAGAATATGGTGGGCGCTGACGGGATCGAACCGCCGACATTCTGCTTGTAAGGCAGACGCTCTACCAACTGAGCTAAGCGCCCTGAAGAGTAAAAAATAACATCGTTATTTTTTATGATGCAAGACAAGCGAAGCGCGTAGTCTTGGACTTTGATAACACATTCTTCACATCAGGAAATGAAAAATGGCGCAGCGGACGGGACTCGAACCCGCGACCCCCGGCGTGACAGGC
>NZ_QMBM01000001.1:700182-700462 GCF_003289665.1 Acinetobacter sp. SM1B | reverse complement strand
TACACAATGTCGCTATTGTGGCAAACGATTCATCAAGAACTTAAAGTGGCGCAGCGGACGGGACTCGAACCCGCGACCCCCGGCGTGACAGGCCGGTATTCTAACCAACTGAACTACCGCTGCATCACAAAAAATCTGGTGGGCGCTGACGGGATCGAACCGCCGACATTCTGCTTGTAAGGCAGACGCTCTACCAACTGAGCTAAGCGCCCTCAAAAGGTCTATCATGTAAATGGCGCAGCGGACGGGACTCGAACCCGCGACCCCCGGCGTGACAGGC
>NZ_QMBM01000001.1:675621-700172 GCF_003289665.1 Acinetobacter sp. SM1B | reverse complement strand
AAAAGATCTCAACTTTGAAAGAAGCTTGGTGGGCGCTGACGGGATCGAACCGCCGACATTCTGCTTGTAAGGCAGACGCTCTACCAACTGAGCTAAGCGCCCTCAAAGGGTCAAACTGTTTCGATTCTAAGGATGGCGCAGCGGACGGGACTCGAACCCGCGACCCCCGGCGTGACAGGCCGGTATTCTAACCAACTGAACTACCGCTGCGTGTCGTATATCTATAAAAGATATGGTGGGCGCTGACGGGATCGAACCGCCGACATTCTGCTTGTAAGGCAGACGCTCTACCAACTGAGCTAAGCGCCCTTTCAAATCGACTTCATCGCTTGATGAGGTGCATTATAGAGAATCTTCACAGCGTGTCAAACGCTTTTCCGAATGTTTTCCACTTTTTAGGTTCGAGTGATTAAAAAATAGGTTGATCGCCAAAAAAAACAACACTTTTTGTTTATTTTTTAAGTCTATACCGAAATTTATTGAATCTCGAACTCAGATAAGGCGGTATTCATTGCTTGCTGGATCGTTCGTTATATACACCATACGGTCCAAAAGCCGCTATTTCACTGAAATAGTATACAAAGCTTTATTTAAGGACACGTTGTGATCATGTAAAAACGTATCTGCAATTATTTTTAATCAAAAATAAGTCGGGATTTATGCCATATTTTTCGATTTAGGAGGAAATTCAGCTTATTTCAAAGGCAAACGATGCTTTTCATCATGCTCTAAAGCTGTCTGGTCATTCATATTTAAATGTGAATAGTGAGATAAAATCCTTTTACGCTCTCTACTCCATCTCACTCTCTGTAGAGATTTAAAATAGGAGCCATGAAAACATTGGTAAGAGACTATTTTTCTAAAGAATGTTCTGAGATATAAACCAGAGCCTGCTCATTAACCAGATCAAACAGCTCGATCAGGTCGGTATTACGCATACGGATACAGCCATGTGACATTGGTATCCCCATCGGTTCTGTATCTGGCGTGCCATGAATGTAGATATAACGGCGGTAAGTATCACAACCTTCACCATAGTTAAAACCGTCTTCCAAACCACTCAGCCATAAAATCCGGGTCAGAATCCAGTCCCGATTGGGAAATTCTGCTGCCAGTGATTCAGAATAAATCTCTCCTGTAGCCTGACGGGCAATGAATACA
Source organism: Acinetobacter sp. SM1B (assembly GCF_003289665.1). NCBI lineage: Bacteria > Pseudomonadati > Pseudomonadota > Gammaproteobacteria > Moraxellales > Moraxellaceae > Acinetobacter > Acinetobacter sp. SM1B. The sequence goes on along the minus strand of NZ_QMBM01000001.1, from coordinate 699,011 downwards.
CTATTCAATGGTGTATCAGCCCCGATTTTTTGCGTAACTTTATGCCAGCCTCGAGGCGTTTTACCACTATTTTCTATTTCTCCGATACCATTTTTACCACTTGAAATTGAATAACTCTTGGCAAAACGAGGTAGATACAGTTTTTGTGCAGCCAGATCAATCTGAATATCGGCTTGTTCTATAGTCCATTGCTGCATACATTTATTCCCTTTCAGACGGTATATGCTTTTCAGAGATTGGCTTGGGTTCCGGGCGGCACCATAACCAGATTGCCACGATTAGCATGGTCAGATCAGTAAAGATTTTGACAGCCAGCGGTGCATTGGTAAATAACATGATAATCCCGCTAACCAGCATCATGATACTGGCAAACCATTTGGCTTTACGCGGCACGGTCCGATTGGCACGCCAGTCGCGTAAAGTCTGTCCATATTTAGGGTGATTCAGCAGCCACTCATCCATCTGCGGCCAGCCTTTAGAGGCAGCCCATGTGGCCAGAATCAAGAAAACCGTTGTTGGCATGCCAGGCAAAACCGCACCTATAAAGCCTAATGTCACAAAAATGACCACCAGACTTCGCCAAAACAACACTTTCATACAGCAACCCTAACCATGGAATTGGGGTAGTATAAGGTGTTTTTGATTCTTATCCGTTGTATTTCTGCATATTTAGCTAGGACTCTTCATGCCTGTACCCTGCCTGACTCAGGACTTTATTGAACCGTGGCAACAGTATCAGCATCCACTGGTACGTCAGCTGGCGTTCGCTGTTGGCAGTCCAAATATCCTTTCTCAGGTGCCTGACAAACTTGAACTAGAGCATGCCTTTGACTTGCATTCAGATCAAATATGGCAACAATATCTGGAAAATTATCATCCACGACTTTTAGAACTGGATCAAAATCCACAGGCTTTGGAAAACTTTGTTGCACAACTCAAAAGTACTCGTCTTGGACTGCGTTTCGAAATGCTGATCTGGTTTTGGCTGCTGGATAAGGGTTATCATCCCTATACCCTGCTTGGACATAGTATTCAGAAGATTGATGGACCCAAAACCTTAGGTGAACTTGATTTTCTGTTGTTCAATAAACTCACCGAAAAAATCGAACACTGGGAAATTGCTTTAAAATATTATCTGGCTGAAGCAGACTTTAGCTTGCCGCATTGGTATGGATTAAACCGAAGCGATACCTTGAATCGCAAGCTGAAGCATTTCACTCAAAAGCAGTTCCAGTTTCAGGATGCGCTGGATTACCCAATTGATCAGCGTTTCTGTGTATTGAAAGGTCAACTTTTTTTACCGATTCACCATATCGCGCCTATTCCAGACTGGGTCAATACCGGACGGCGTTTGGGTCGTTGGGGCTATCAGATTCCCACCCAGGAGAAATACTTTTATCGCCTGCAACGACATGAATGGATCTATCCAAACCGGCATATGAGCAGTGACTATCCACAGTGGTGGACTAATGGCTTATATAAATCGGCACTCAGCGGAGATTTCTATATGTTCCGTGTCCCGACACTGATCTAGGATATTTACTGAAAAATTTGATAACTATTACATTAATTTACGCAAGCACTATGAAAACCATATATTTTTTCTTTCGTATATTTTCTAATCTAACTTCCACATCATAATAATTTTATTATTGATAACACGGAGATGATGATGAAAAAAATTCTTGCAACTTCTTTAATCTTGGCATTTGTACTTACAGGTTGTAATACTGTGAAAGGCGTTGGTAAAGATGTGTCTAAAGCGGGTGAAGCCGTGACTGGTACAGCAGAAAAAACTTCTGATAAAATTCACCGCAACTAATCTTATTGCCTTAGTAAAAGAACCCTGCGCTTGTCAGGGTTTTTTTATGTCTGAGATTCCCAAATTACTATTTCTTCGCCTATCATAGTGCCCACAATATTCTTGATTTATGAATGAATCTCATATGACATCTTCCGCAACTCTCGATTTAAGCCTGCAACTGTTACGTCAGCCTTCCGTTACTCCAGTCGATCATGATTGCCAGAACATCATGGCAGAACGCCTGAAAAAGGTAGGCTTCAACATCGAAAACATGCGTTTTGAAGATGTCGATAATATTTGGGCGCGCAAAGGGACGGAAGGCCCGGTGTTCTGTTTTGCAGGTCATACAGATGTAGTGCCAACCGGCAACCTGGATGCCTGGAACTCTGACCCGTTCTTGCCAGAAATCCGTGATGGTAAACTTTATGGTCGCGGCAGTGCAGATATGAAAACTGCATTGGCAGCCATGGTCGTTGCTACTGAGCGCTTTGTAGAAAAATATCCAGATCATAAAGGTTCAATTGCTTACCTGATCACTTCTGATGAAGAAGGTCCATCGATCAATGGTACGGTAAAAGTCATTGAGGCCTTAGAAGCGCGTAATGAGAAAATTACCTGGTGTCTGGTAGGTGAACCATCTAGTACCAATAAACTTGGTGATATTGTTAAAAACGGCCGTCGTGGCTCATTGAATGCCAACCTGACTGTCAAAGGTAAACAAGGTCATGTGGCCTATCCACATCTTGCTGTGAATCCAATTCATACTGCATCTAAAGCCATCGCTGAACTCTGTGAAACTGTTTGGGATAATGGCAACGAATACTTCCCGGCAACCTCTTTCCAGATTTCCAATATCAATGCTGGCACAGGCGCAACCAACGTTGTTCCAGGCACAATGAATTTACTGTGCAACTGGCGTTATTCAACTGAAGTAACTGCTGACGAATTAAAAGCACGTACTTTAGAAATTCTGGATCATCATGGTGTGGAATATGACATTCAGTGGACTTTATCTGGGCTGCCATTCCTGACACCAGTCGGTGAACTGGTGAATGCTGCTAAAGATGCGATCCGTGATGTCACTGGTACTGAAACCGAACTGTCAACTTCTGGAGGTACTTCAGATGGCCGTTTCATTGCCCCTACCGGTGCTCAAGTTCTTGAGCTAGGCGTATTGAATGCAACGATTCACCAGATTAATGAGCATGTCGATATCGCCGATCTGGAACCACTGGCTGAAATTTACGAAAAAATCCTGATCAATCTGTTAGCAAACTAAGCCAGATTGAAAAGCTCCAAATAAAAAAGGAACTCCGTTGAGTTCCTTTTTTATATTCTTAGATCTATATAGCTTAATGGCCGACCAAGGACTGAATATGTGCCATCTGGGGAATATGGTACATCGCCTCGCCCATACGTACATACTGGAAAATCGTCGGATCTGTCACTTCGCGTTCATCATCGACAATTTCCGAAATACGTAAACGGATGGTCTTGGGCATTTCATTGCACATCAGGGCAAAACGCTGATTCGCTTCATCCCCTTCAATGACTAATGCTACACCATTCTTACGGTCTGGATCATTCACTGCATAAACCGGAAGTTGTGCATCATGCCACTCTACAGTTTTTACCTGTGTAGCACTATCCAGCGCTGACAGAACGATGTTCTGCGGCAGCAACATCGGATCCTTGCCATGACAGTCGATGATATACGCATCAATAAATCCCGTAGATACGGTAATAAGATGCTGTAGCTCCTGCTGGCTGATTTTATCGGCCGACACTGCGTTCACATTAGTCTGACTATTCATTCATTACCCCTGTTGAGCAGCAATTAATTCTTGAACATTGGCAAGCAGCTCCGCTTCCTGGAACGGTTTACCCATATAGTGTGTCACACCCAGACTGAAGGCACGCTCACGATGCTTCTCCCCAGTACGTGAGGTGATCATGATAATTGGCAAGTTGCGGTGAATATCATGATGGCGAACCAGGTTAGTTACTTCGAAACCATCCATACGTGGCATTTCAATATCCAGCAACATCAGGTCTGGACGGACATTTTCCAACTGTTCAATCGCGTCGACACCATCTTTGGCAGTGACAATATCATAACCCTGACGCTCTAACAGACGTGACGTTACCTTACGTACAGTTACCGAGTCATCGACAATCATGACCAGACGACGTGCATTACCACGACGCGACAGATCCTGCTGATCAGATAACTGTTTGATACGCTGAGTCGCCTGAACCTGACGGGCAATATTCTGACCATCCAGAATCAGACAGACCTGACCATCACCAAGAATGGTTGCCCCTGCAATCACACCCACACTGGCAAACTGCTGTCCAATCGGTTTCACTACGATCTGTGCACGTGAGCCAACTAATTGATCCACCAGCAAAGCGATACTTTGACCACCATTACCCTTGATAAGGAGTACTGGTAATGAATGCGCAACATTGTTCAAACGTGGAATTGGCTGATTAGAGACAAACTCAGACAGATAGCGCAGCTTGTAGTTCACACCATCAATCTTGAAGTAATCATCCTTACTGTTGAAGTAAGTTTCCAGTGTTGCTGGTGCAATACGGACAATACGGTCAATCTGTGCCAGAGAAATGGCAAATTGCTGGTCACCCGCTTTCACCATTAAGGCATCACTGACGGCCACAGTGGTCGGTACGCGAATCGTAAAGGTCGTGCCTTTGCCCAGTTCAGAATTTACCGAAACGTGACCGCCCAGCGTTTTGATTTCGCTTTGTACCACGTCCAGACCAACACCTCGACCCGAAATCTGGGTGACTGCTTTAGCCGTACTGAAACCTGGATGGAAGATGAATTGCAGCAATTCTTCCTGATCCACCTGCTGTTCCGCTTTGATCAAGTCCAGACTGATGGCTTTAGCACGAATACTCTCCGCATCAATTCCCTTACCATCATCACTAAAGGAGATAATGACATCGGTACCCTGACGGCTAATGTTCAGGACAATTGAACCGACTTCTGGCTTATTCAGCGCAAGCCGTTCTGCAGTATCTTCCAGACCATGGTCAATCGCGTTACGTAGCATGTGCTCAAATGGGTTTACCAGACGTTCCAGAATGGTACGGTCGAGTTCACCTTCAGTATTCTGAACAATCAGCTCTGCCGGACGGTTCAGTGTAGTCGAAGTTTGACGCACAATACGTTGTAAACGTGGCAACATACGGTCAAATGGTACCAGACGGGTACGCATCAGACTTTCCTGAATCTCAGCCTGGATACGCGACTGTTGCAATAGCAAACCTTCGGTATCACGGATTTTTTCCGCGAGCGTGGTCTTAAAGTCGACCAAGTCCGATGCAGATTCAGCAAGAGATTTAGATAACTGGTTTAGGGATGAATATTGGTCCATCTCCAAGGGGTCGAAGTCAGCATAGCGTGAGTTTTCTGAGCCATGTTTGGCAATAATCTGAGACTCCAGCTCGCCTTCCATACGGCGCAGCTGATCAGCCAGACGTTTGATCGCCAGTTCCATCTCATTTAAGGTATTGCCGAGCTGTCCCAGATCCATCTCGATACGCGAACGGTTAATTGCATTTTCGCCTGACAGGTCAATCATCTTCTCGACCAGTTCGGCTGAAATACGGATCATCTCGTTACTGCTATCGCTTGAGGTGTTCTCAGCCCACTCACCCATCATATTTGGTGGTTCAGTACCATCACCCTGAACAAACTCGAAGCCAGTTGTAACTTCCAGACTTTCAGTTTTGGTCAGACGTTCAGGTAGCTGTGCAGTGACATCTACAAACTCAATCGCATCCAGCGCTGCTTTGATTTGCTCAAAACCATTGTAATCATGATCAAAAATGGCTTGACCCAGCCATTTCAGGGTCTTTTGCAGCAGACTGTCATAGGCATTGGAGTTAAAATGATGAACAGCAAACTGTTCAAATGCACTTTCCAGACCATAAGCAATACTTGCGATGCTTTCATTGCTGATCATGCGGGCGCCACCCTTGATACTGTGGGCAGCACGCTGAAGTTGCAGCAATAAGCTACGGTCACTTCGCTGATCGAACCATTGGTTCAGTAATTTTTCTGCATTTTCCAGAATCTCTTGCGATTCTTCCAGGAAGGTTTCTTCAACAATCGATTGTAGATCATCTTCATCAGCAAGCATAGATTCAGCTGACTCAGCAGTAAGTGTTTCGCCTGACTGATCTTCCTGAATTTGCTCATCTGATGCAGGAACAGATTCAGTTTCAAAGCCGTCTACTCGCTCAAGCGCTTGTGATTCCACAACGATCTCAGCAGATTCCGATGCATCGTCAATAACTTCTAGTTCTACAGAAGTCTCTGCTTCTACCGTCTCAACAGCAGCTACCGGAGTTGCAGTAGCTGTTCCAGCCACAAGTGCCTGGATATTTTGCAGCATATGAATAGCTTCAGGTGCCGGATAATCAATCTTATCATCACGAATACTCTGGATACGGTCTGACACGTTATCCTGTACCAGTCGGATAATCTGGATCAATGCAGGTGTTACGGTAATCTGCTGACGGATCACGCGCTCATAAATACTTTCCAGCTCATGTGCAATCGAACCGATATGCGTGGCAGCAATCATGTTTGCACCCCCCTTCAGGGTATGCAAATAACGCATCAGATTGTTCAATGAATGAGTATTTTCAGGTTCTTTGGACCAGGTATTCAGGTCTTCATCAATGCCTGCCAGCAACTCATCTGCTTCTTCCAGGAAGATATCCAGCAAGTCTTCATCGAAATCACGGTTGGCATCTTCAGCGTCCTGCTGCTGACGATCCGCTGCAATACGCTGGCTGAGCCCAGTAAAATCAACTGCTGTGGATATATTTGACTCTACTGGGGCAGATACCGCAGTTTCAACAACTTTGTCTGTAGCGAATACTTCGATGTCTTGCTGTACAAAGGCAGACAGATCCGCCAGAAGTTTTTCAACTTCGGCATTCAAAATCACCCGCTGTCCTGCCGCGAGCGTATCGAACAGGTGAATAAATTCCTGGTGTGCCTGTGCAAACAGTTCGAAGGCATAATCACTTTCAAGCAAGACCGGTCTCGCCAGCAAAGCATCATAAGCTGCTTTTAACTGGGATGCGAATTCATGAATACCGATCGATGCACGGTTATCCGTATGTACCATCAGCTCTGCGGCTTGCTGGCTCAAAGCTTCAATATAATCTGGATATTCTTCAAGTACCCGCTTATCAAACTCAAATTCGGCATCCAGTAACTGATCAATATTCAGTTCAACCAGACGTGTAACCATACCTTGAGATTGATCAGCATCCTGCTGTTCAGTCACAGTAAAGCCATAGGTATCCCAGGCATCCTCAAAAGTAGCAGAAATCCCTGCCAGCTTTTCAGTATTACCTTGTTTCAATAGATGTAAATAATCACCGATAAATTCTGAATATTGCTGTAATAGTGCTGTTTCTTTGGAAGTTGAAGCAATTTCATCCTGAACCAGCGTTTTAAATAAATTCTCTACTTTAACGCTGGCCTCACAGATATCATCAATTTGTGCCATAGAAGAGCTGCCACGCAGGGTATGCAATGCACGAATCAAACCATTATAGTCTTGCTTGGCACTATTTTCGTGTTTCAGGAAATCATGGATTGTCGCAAGATGTTCCTCGGCTTCTTCAACAAAGATCGCCACCGTTTCTTCAAGGTCAGTACGTTCTTCAGCAACTTCTACTCGTCCTGCGGTAGCAGTTTCAGCAATCTCTACTCCTGATGAATCTGCTTCTGCAGTATCCGCAAGTTCAAGACCTGTTAGCTGACCTTCAGCAGTCAGATTGTCCGCAAGTAGCAATAATTCTTCAAGTGCCGGTTCTGGACTCAATTGCTGTTGTAATTGTTGTCCTAAAAGTACGACTGGACGTAAATCCACGGTTAATGGCTGTACCTGCTTAAAGCATGGATACAATACATATTGATAGATATTTAAAGTTGCTTGCGCGAACTTCTGAATGACTGGCGTTAATTTGATTGAACCGGAAAGTACGCGGTTCAAAGTATCTTCAACTGCCCAGGCAATTTCACCCGCCTGCTTCGCACCGACCATACGACCCGAACCTTTCAGCGTATGGAAATGGCGGCGAATGGTGGTTAATGTTTCTTGATGATCTGGTGTGGCAAACCACTGTGGCAATAAAGCATTTAACTCGACAAAGATTTCTTCAATCTCTTCGACAAATATCTCTAAAATTTCAGCATCTTGATCAAGATAACTATCTTCAGGAAGCGCTGTTGTTTCAACTAGATCTTTTAATATTTCTTTCATAGCTAAGGCTTCTTACGTTCTGCCGCCAAGAAGGGCGCTCAAACTTGATTGTGACCGTCACGCGAGACCTAACGTTTGAAGTTAAGTACATCTTGTCGAGGCTTGATCTGTATGTGGAGGTGTCCTAACCGGAATTAAGACACGCTCCTTCCCCCAAATTTGTCTGACTTATTCTGGAAGTTTAAAGTCAGATACAGATTCACGTAATGCATCGGCCATGTTGGCAAGTTCAGATACCGAACGTGCCGTATCGAAGGTTGCAGTCGTTGTTTGTGAAGTAATTTCCTGTACAACGTTCATCGTCGTTGCAATATGACCCGCAGATGCAGCCTGAAGTTTTGCTGCATCGGAAATGTTCGCAATCAGTTTTGCAAGGTTATTCGATACGGTTTGAATCTCGTCTAGTGCCACACCGGCATCTTTAGACAGGTTCGCACCACGCACAACTTCGGCAGTAGTCTGTTCCATCGAAATTACAGCTTCGTTGGTATCGGTCTGAATGGTTTTTACCAGGCCTTCAATCTGCTTGGTCGCAGATGCAGAACGTTCTGCCAGACGCTGTACTTCATCGGCAACTACGGCGAAACCACGGCCTGCTTCACCCGCCATAGATGCCTGAATCGCAGCGTTCAGTGCCAGGATGTTCGTCTGGTCGGCAATATCGTTAATCAGTGCGACGATGTTACCAATCTCTTGAGAAGACTCACCCAAACGTTTAATACGTTTAGAGGTTTCCTGGATCTGTTCACGAATCGTATCCATACCCTCAATAGAACGATGTACAACGTCTGCACCATTTGCTGCAATTTGTACTGAACGTTCCGCAACGACAGCAGACTCTTCGGCGTTGGCAGATACCTGGTCAATCGACAGTGCCATTTCGTTAATCGCTGCAGATGCACCGGCAATCTCTTGTGCCTGGTGTTCAGATGCTTCGGCTAACTGGTTGGTAATGCTCTGAGTAGTTGCAGTATATTGTGCAACTTCCTGAGATGTTTCAGTAATACGCGATACCAGATCACGTAATTGATCGATCGCAAAGTTAATCGAGTCAGCAATCGCACCGGTAAAGTCTTCAGATACCGTTGCATATGAACGTAAGTCACCATCTGCAAGGTCAGCAATTTCGTCAAGTAAACGAAGAATCGCATTCTGGTTACGGTCATATTCTTCTTGTAGGCGAGTTACACGCTGTTTATCCGATGCACCACGTAATGAAAGCAAACGGAATACGCAAACAATGAAGCCAGCCAGGAAGGTAAGTAACAATATTGCCGGAATAACTGTTTTTAAAGTTGAACCACCTGACAGTTTGTTCAGGTTATCTAATAGTTGGTCAGATTGAGAAAAAATAGATGCAGATGCCTGACGTACTTTTACAATCTGCGCTGAGTTTTTCAAAATTGTAGATGCAGCTGACTGTAATACATCATCATATTCAGCTTTAATACCTTCTAATGACTCACGTAAGTTCGGATCATCGATACGTTGTACACCCAGTTGTGCTGAACCATCTAACTGTGCATTTAAGTAAGCACCGAATGTTTCAGTATCCGAACTGAAGTCATCTGCAGACTCACGTGAACCATCTGTACCGGTTAACACCAAGCTGATCGAACGCAAGATACGTTCTGCAATGAATACCTGGTTTTTGGCAATAACCACCTGGTTCGACGGCATGTCCTGACGTGCCATCTGATCGACCATCAGGTTATATTCTGCCTGAATTCCTGGAATTGCTTCACCAATCGCGATGTTAGTATCGTAAAGTTGGTTAATGATTTTTTGTTGTGAAGAAATCAGGTCAATACTTGAAGATACTTCAGTCCATTGCTTGTCTACCGCTTGCAGGGCTTCATTATTCGAATGGATACTTTTTACCGTTTCCAGATTTTCAGCAAATGACTGCTGTGATTCGGTCAGTTTCTTCATTGCCTCAGGCGTGCCGGAAGCAGTCGCTTCAGTTGCTTGACGCGAAATGGTTTGTGAAAGTAGACGCAATTCACCCAAACTTTGTGTAAGTTCGTTGGCACGAGGAACGCTATAGAAAAGGTATAACAGTGTGATAGTTGCAGCAACAAGACAGCCAATTGCTCCGTAAATGAGTGGCTTAGACTTTTCACTATCACCAAATACACGTGATAGCTGATCTGCTTGTGATTGAATCTTGGCTAAAAAAGCATTACCGCCGCTGCGGCTGCTACTCTCGCCTGTATTTTTCTTCTTAAGCTTAAAGCCCATAAAGCTTCTCCCCGAATTTACGCCCTTTTACTTTCGTGCGACAATTAATTTATAAATTTTATAGATGCATTCATGTATTTTGGATTTTGCAACAAACGACTGAATAAAAAGACATGCCACTTCTGATTATGCTGGTGGAAATACCCCTGACAATATTCCTGTAAATTTTTGTCTAATTCAGTTGTTTTAGAAAAGAAACTTTTCTTATTAAAGTGTTGAATCCCCAAAACCTGATCTACAACCAGGCCGACATACTGATCATTATGGTTAATGCATAATACTTTTTGAGTAGGTGAATACTGGCTTCTATGTCCAGACATGTATTGAGCCAGATCTGAGACTGAAAGCAGTCGGCCCCGAATATTTGCCAGTCCCACTACCCACGGCTGAGTATTGGGAACAGGTGTATATTTTGGCGGATAGATAACTTCCGATACTTCCCCGAGCGGAGCAACAAAATATTGCCCCATCATTTCAAAAGCAATGCCTGACCATCGGTTGACTTCGTTGTCATTGGAAACGTAGTTTTTGTTACCCCGTTTCGCAATCCGAAGCAGTTCGATAAATCCATTCGCTGCCATAGCGCTTATCCTGCATTGAGGTGTTGCTTAATCACATCAATTAACTGATTTTCATCTACAGGTTTGGTCAGATAATCTGCTGCACCCTGACGCTTACCCCATACACGGTCAGTTGCCTGATCCTTGGTACTTACAATGACAATTGGAATATGTTTGGTTGTTGCCCCACGAGCGATCTGACGTGTCGCCTGAAAACCGTTTACCCCTGGCATGACGACATCCATTAACACCAGATCAGGCAATTCTGCCTGCGCCATGGTCACCCCATCAGCCCCATTTGCTGCTTCAATCACGTCAAAGCCGTGCTTGGATAGAATTTCGCGGAAACGAAAAGTTTCGGTCGGTGAATCATCTACGATTAGAATACGTGGCATGCCAATTTCCCCAAGAAAAAATCAAATAAATTAAGCACTGATATGGTTGCGGATTGCGGTAAGCAACTCATCTTTGCTAAATGGCTTGGTGAGATATTCATCTGAACCTACCACACGGCCTTTGGCCTGATCGAACAAACCATCTTTACTCGATAGCATAATAACAGGAATGTTCTGATAACTTTGCGAGTTTTTAATTAAGGCACAAGTCTGATACCCATCAAGGCGAGGCATCATGATATCTACAAAAACGATGTCGGGATTTGCTTCTGCAATTTTTGACAATGCTTCAAAACCGTCTACTGCGGTAATGACTTCACAACCTTCACGCTGAAGAAGAGTTTCTGCTGTACGACGAATGGTTTTTGAATCATCAATGACCATCACTTTTAGATTTTGGAATTTATCGTCCATTTCTTACCCCTTCCCATTCAGAGACCATAAGCGTCCACAGGCTTATAGCGGAATTTTATATAAGTGTCGATTATTTTTAACATACCTGTCCAGAGATTATCAACGAGCATTTTCTACACAAGTAGTCAAAAAATTATAATTTCAATAACGACTTCACACTTTCCCTGTTTCAATGATTTTTTTTTGAGTGGTAATAGCTTTTTATTGTCGGAATTAGGAATAATATACCAATATTATTACTTCTAATTAAGTAATTTAGTCAACTTTAAAAGAACTTTATTAGTAAACTTTTTTCGCGGAGCTGATAATGCGCCAGTTTGGGGAAAAACCTGCTTATATGGGTCAAAGAAAATCCATAATCAGGCAGACTGCTGTTTTAGTGGTACTTATGTTGCAAACCATGTTGACTATTAGCCATGCATCCGCAACAAATAACCTGCCTCAAAAAGCAAAATGGTATCGTTATTATGATCATAAGGGGGTAGCAAATATTAGCAGCAACGTGACCCCTAACCATATTCGTTATGGCTATGAAGCACTAGATCAGAATATGCAGGTGATTCAGCGTGCCAAACCTTATAATGTTGAAGCAGATATTCGTCAGGCACCTCAACGCGCAGCACATGCCAGACAACAGGCAGAAGACCAGAAGTTAAAACGTGCCTATAATAATAGTCAGATTGCATTACAAAAAAAGAATGAAGTACTCTCTCAGTTGAAAAAGCAAATGGCTTTCCAACAAGAGCAACTTAAGCAGCTACAAAAAGATCGGATTATGTTTGTACGTCAGGAACGTGAATTTCTGCGTAAAGGTAAAAATGTACCTGAGCATCTTAAAAAAACCTTAGTTACCAATGAAAAAAACCTGACTGCACAAAAAGAAAATATTCAATCTTTACAAAGCCGCTATCGAAATCAGGAAGCAGAATACGACAGAATTATCCAGCGTTTAAAAGCGCTTGAATAATCTTTTATTCCTGATGCTGCTTCTGTGGTCAGCGCTATAAAAAGGACTCCTATGCACCCTGCACAGCATACTTATTTTTCGAAAAATAATACCAGTCGCTCTACTTTTGTCATGAGTCTGCTCTGTATGAGTCTGCTCCTAACTGCATGTAATAAACAAGAAACAGCTGATTCAACGCCATCAAAAAATCAAAACACTGTAGAACTGATTGCTCAAGACCTGATTGAGGTAAAGACAGGCAATGCTGTGCAAAAAACAGCATTTACCGGGACTATCCGTGCGGTAAATCAAAGTAGCATTCAGGCTCAGGTGACCGCTACAGCGACCAGTGTCAATGCTCAAGTCGGGCAACGCGTTCAGAAAGGTCAGGTGCTGGTTCGCCTGAATAATCAGGACAATGCTGCGCGTCTTGCACAGGCCCAGGCCAATCGTGCATCGGCTCAAGCACAGGCGAATCAGGCACGCCTCATGATGGAACGTAAGCAGCGCCTACTCAATCAAGGTTTTATTTCCAAAGCTGAATATGAACAAAGCCGTGTCGACTATCAAACACAATTAGAAAATGTTCGTGCACAACAGGCCAATGTCGATATTGCACAAAAGGCAGATCGGGATGGCATCATTAGCAGCCCGATTAGTGGGGTAATTACCCAACGTCAGGTTGAGCCAGGTCAGACTGTCGCTCCCGGTCAAACCATTTTTGAAATTGTCGATCCAGATCAACTAGAAATTCAGGCTAAAGTGCCGAGCGACATGCAGGCTGACCTGAAAACTGGCAGTAAAATTGAATACCGTATTCAGGGCAATCCAAACCTGCTTACTGCCAGTATCAGCCGGATCTCTCCTATTGCAGATCAGGCCAGTCGTCAGATTGAATTCTTTGCTCGTCCAAATGAAACCATTACTTCTTTAAGTATCGGCTCCTTTGTGGATGGCGAGATTCTCAGTGCTCGCCAGATTTCCGGACAGCTGATTCCTCTGGATACTATCCGGGATATTCAGAACAAGCCTTATGTCTGGGCTGTTCGCCAGAATAAGATCATTAAAGTGAATGTGGATGTACTAGAACAACGTTATAACGATAATCTTGCCGTCGTTCGCGGACTTGAAAGTAGTGATCGGGTCAGCCGAATCAGCTTCACGGATGCCGATATTAATAAAACCGTCACCCTTGGCCAGAACTAAAATCATAAAAGGATTATCAAGATGTGGTTGACGCGTATTAGTGTGAAGTTTCCTGTATTTACCATCATGATGATGTTCTGTCTGATGGTACTGGGCCTCGCTTCTTGGCAACGTATGGGTGTGGAAGAGTTTCCAGATGTGGATTTTCCTTTCGTGGTGGTCTATACTAACTATCCGGGTGCTTCTCCTGAAACGGTTGAATCTGAGATCACCAAAAAACTGGAAGACCAGATCAATACCATTTCTGGCCTTAAACAGGTGATTTCACAATCCAGTGAAGGCCTGTCGATGATTACGGCAGAATTTAACCTGGATGTACCATCAACCACTGCTGCACAGGATGTGCGAGATAAAATTGCGTCTGTTACTGCCGATTTTCGTGATGAAATTCAGGAACCCGTGGTTGAGCGTTATGACCCATCTGCCAATGCTGTCATGTCGATCGTATTTGAATCCGACAAAATGGATCTCAAATCATTAAGTTCTTATCTTGATCAACGTATTGTACCGCAGCTACGTACTGTTCCCGGTGTGGGTACAGTCAACCTGCTCGGTGATGCCCAGCGTCAGATCCGTATTCAGGTTGAACCACAAAAATTACAAGCTTTTAGGATTGGTGTAGACAGTGTCATTAACACACTGAAATCTGAAAATATTGAAGTTCCTGGTGGTACGCTGAAATCTGGCAATTCTGAGCTGGTGATTGAAATCAATTCTAAAGTGCTGCATCCACAAGCCTTTGGGGACCTGGTCATTGCCAATAAAAATGGTGCACCTATTTTCCTGAAACAGGTTGCCAAGATTGAGGATAGTCAGGCCGAACTGGAAACAGGTGCTTTCCTGGATGGCAAGGCAGCAGTGGCTATCGATATTCTGCGTAGTTCTGACTCTAATGTTATTGAAGTTGTCGATGAAACTTATAAAACTTTAGAAAGCATTAAAGCCCAGCTCCCGCAAGGTACTACTTTGCAAGTGGTGGTTGATTCCTCCAAAAGCATTCGTGGAACGATTGGCGATGTGGCACGAACCATCATTGAAGGGGCTGTGCTTGCAGTACTGATCGTATTGCTATTTTTAGGTTCTTTCCGTTCTACTGTCATTACTGGCCTTACTTTACCGATTGCCCTGCTTGGTACCTTAACCTTTATCTGGGCCTTTGGTTTCACCATCAATATGATGACGCTGCTGGCACTTTCGCTCAGTATTGGTCTGTTGATTGATGATGCCATTGTGGTCCGGGAAAATATTGTACGTCACAGTGATATGGGCAAAGACCATGTCACTGCCGCTCTGGATGGCACCAAAGAAATTGGTCTGGCTGTTCTCGCTACGACTCTGACCATTGTCGCAGTCTTTTTACCCGTTGCATTTATGGGCGGCATTATTGGCCGTTTCTTCTTCCAGTTTGGCGTCGCGGTAAGTACCGCTGTGCTGATTTCCATGTTTGTCAGCTTTACCCTGGATCCAATGCTGTCTGCGCATTGGGCAGAGCGTAAAAAGGATCCAAATAAAAAACCCAACGCGGTAAAACGCTTTTTTACCTGGATTTCCAATAAGCTCGATGGCTTAAGCGATGTCTACGAGAAATTACTCAAACTGGCACTGCGTTTTAGATTAATCACGATTCTGATTGCGGTTGCTTCTCTATTCGGTGCTCTCGGACTTTCCAAATTGATTGGTACCGAATTTGTACCTGTGCCAGACAAAGGTGAAATCCGGATTAAATTCGAAACTCCGGTTGATTCATCTCTGGAGTATTCTCAAGCCAAACTCCAGCAGGTTGATCAGATCATCCGTAAACATCCGGATGTACGTGCGACTTATGGCGTCATTAATGGGGTTACCGACCGGGGCAAAAACCATGTCAGTCTACGCGTCACTGTGACGCCACGGACTGAACGTGAAAAAACTCTGAACGACCTTAACAATGAATTCCGTGAGCGCTTGCAGTCTGTAGGTGGGATTACCATTACTTCAGTCGCCTCCGCAGACGAAACTGTTTCTGGTGGGCAAAAGCCCATCATGATCTCTATTAAAGGGCCAGATCTGGATGAATTACAAAAAATTTCTGACCGCTTTATGGCAGAGATTAGCAAAGTAGAGGGTGTGGTTGACCTTGAGAGTTCATTGAAAGAACCCAAGCCTACTCTGAGTGTACAGGTCAATCGATTACTGGCAAGTGATCTTGGTCTTTCAGTCAATCAGATTGCCAATGTCATACGTCCATTAATTGCTGGTGATGATGTCACCTCTTGGCAAGATGAGAAAGGTGAAACCTATGACGTGAATTTACGCCTGACTGAAGATAAACGTACTCTACCAAGTGACTTACAAAATATGTATCTCACATCAAATAAGGCCGATGCGAATGGTCAACCAATCATGGTTCCCCTCTCAAGTGTGACAAAATTTGAGGAAAAACTTGGAGCATCCCAGATTAACCGCCGTGATCTGGCGCGTGAAGTACTGGTAGAAGCCAATACAGCTGGTCGTCCTGCAGGCGATATCGGTACGGACATTAGCAAAGTACAGGCTGATTTTGACTTACCACCGGGCTATAGCTTTGACACTCAAGGCGCCAATGCTGATATGGCTGAATCTGCAGGTTATGCCCTGACAGCGATAACTCTATCGATCGTGTTCATTTATATTGTACTCGGTTCACAGTTCAACAGCTTTATTCACCCAGCTGCGATCATGGCTTCGTTGCCCTTGTCCTTGATTGGTGTATTCCTAGCCCTGTTCCTGTTTAACTCGACCATGAACCTGTTCTCGATCATCGGGATCATTATGTTGATGGGTCTAGTGACCAAAAATGCTATCCTGCTGATTGACTTCATCAAGAAAGCCATGGACCGTGGTGAAGATCGCTATGAAGCCATTATCGCTTCTGGTAAAACCCGTTTACGTCCAATCCTGATGACAACGAGTGCTATGGTCATGGGTATGGTTCCTTTGGCACTTGGACTCGGTGAAGGTGGTGAACAGAGTGCACCTATGGCACATGCGGTGATTGGTGGGGTGATCACCTCTACCCTACTGACCTTAGTCGTTGTTCCAGTCATCTTTACTTATTTAGATGACTTTAAAAATTTTATGCTGCGCCATACACGTAAAATCATGTCATAATTTATTGCATAACAGTGGGGTGACATTCTGAAATGTTCACCTCATTTTTTATTGTATAATCTCTGCTTTAACGCTTAATTTTTTAGGACAGTTTCCATGCGCGCGAGTCGCTTTTTATTTGCAACGTTGAGAGAAACCCCGAACGATGCTGAAGTTATTTCACATCAGCTAATGCTTCGTGCCGGTATGATTCGTAAGTTGGCTTCAGGTTTATATACCTGGCTGCCGATGGGCGTTCGCGTATTAAATAAAGTTGAAGCGATCGTTCGCGAAGAAATGGATCGTGCTGGTTCATTACAGGTGTTGATGCCGGTAACTCAGCCTGCTTCACTTTGGGAAGAATCTGGCCGTTATGTTCAATATGGTCCTGAACTGCTTCGTTTCAAAGACCGTCATACCAATGATTTCGTACTTGGTCCTACACACGAAGAAGTCATTACTGATCTTGCGCGCAATGAGTTAAAAAGCTATAAGCAATTGCCTGCCAATTTCTATCAAGTACAGACTAAATTCCGGGACGAAATTCGTCCACGTTTTGGTGTAATGCGTTCACGTGAATTCATCATGAAAGATGCATATTCTTTTCACGCAGACCAGGAATCACTGCAAGAAACTTACGACAAGATGTATGATGCGTACTGCAAAATCTTTACCCGTTTAGGTTTAAATTTCCGTCCAGTACAGGCGGATACTGGTTCAATTGGTGGTTCAGGTTCTCACGAATTCCACGTCCTGGCTTCAAGCGGCGAAGATGACATCGCATTCTCGACTGAATCGGATTATGCAGCCAACATCGAAATGGCTGAAGCAGTTCTGGTTGGTGAACGCGCTGCACCCGCTCAAGAATTAAAAGTTGTTGACACGCCAAATCAAAAAACCATTGCTGATGTATCTCACTTCCTGGGTACTGATCCTGCACATTCAGTGAAAGCTCTCCTCGTTCAAGGCGTTGCAAAAGAAGCGGATCAGCCTGCTCCAGTTGTTGCTTTGTTCCTTCGTGGCGACCACGAACTGAATGAAATTAAAGCTGAAAAGCATCCACAAATTGCTGCTCCTTTAGCGTTTGCAACTGAAGCTCAACTTGCTGAACTTGGCTTAACGGCAGGTTTTGTAGGTCCACAAGGTCTGGTAGAAAAAGGGATTACGGTCATTGCTGACCGTGCTGCTTCTGTACTGTCTGACTTCGTTTCGGGTGCAAACGAAGCTGACAAGCATGCGACTGGTGTAAACTGGGACCGTGACGCACAATTTACTGAGGTTTATGACCTGCGTAATGTAGTTGAAGGTGATCCATCTCCAGATGGTAAAGGCACGCTTCAAATCAAGCGTGGTATCGAAGTCGGTCATATCTTCCAGTTAGGCAAAAAATACTCAGAAGCGTTAGGCTGTAAAGTCCTTGGTGAAGATGGTAAGCCATTTACTGTAACGATGGGTTGTTACGGTATCGGTGTGACTCGTGTGGTTGCGTCTGCAATTGAGCAAAACTATGATGAGAAAGGCATCATCTGGCCAGCTGCAATTGCACCATTTGAAGTTGCCATTGTGCCGATGAATGCGCACAAATCACCGCGTACTTTAGAAGCTGCTGAAGCGCTTTATGCAGAGCTTCAAGCTGCAGGTTATGACGTACTGCTGGATGATCGTAATGAACGTCCAGGGGTAAAATTCTCTGACCTTGAGCTAACTGGTATTCCACACCGTATCGTGATTGGTGAAAAAGGTCTGGATGCAGGCACTTTTGAATATAAAGGTCGCCGTGATGCTGAATCAGTCAACCTTTCTAAAGAAGAGTTATTAGCAAAAATTGCAAAATAATTTTTTTCTGAATATAAAAAAATCCCACGAAATGCGGGATTTTTTTATATTGTATTAGCAGAATTTGTGACCACCGAAACAGTTGGGTGTAACTGACTGGTTACTTAAAATCTGATTTTTTAGAGTTAGAGTTGCTGGTGAACCATTGGTATAATTAGTATAAGGACCAACGTTAATATTCATCTTACGTTCAATAGGTACTTTTGCCAGTGAGCCTAGAGCCTCAAGTAAGTTTACATCAACATTATGATAAGATTGCATTAATTCGGTTGTAAGTGCTTCAGCAACTTGTGGCAATACGGCAGATACATCTACTTGTTCTAAAGTCTGTAAATGCCCCAGTTGAATTGGATCTTTAAAAGACATCCACCACCCTGATTGAGCAGTATCCGCATCATCTGCACCCAACCAATGTACTGGATTTTTTTGTAGAGATAAATACCCACCACTACCACTTAAAGGAATATTATGAATCATATTGAGTGCCTGAACAAAAGTAATATCCAAATTCAGGTTCTCAAGTGTTGATCCTTCACTCATTTTGAAAAAGGAGTGATCCCCTACATCTAATGAACCAAGTTTAATCAGGGCTGGAAACTCTACATATAACTGATCTTTACTAAAGTCTGGAGTTCCTACCACTTCACCTGGTAAAGATTTCCCAGATTCTGCTGCAGCAAGCGGAATAGATTTCAAAGTAGAACGAATACCATATACAGTTGCAGAATTGATACGCCTACCTGTTACTATTGTTTCTGGCATCACAAAGTCTGCACGCATCGAAGGGACAGTAATACCAGTATGACCTTCAGCACCGGGCTTACTGGTATAAATTCGGTCTTGCCCCAATGCAGTCAAGTTACCTTGTATGATTTGATCTGAACTAGCGCCAAAGGTTGCCTTTTTAGTAAAAGAGTGACCAGTAGTTTGTGCCATCTTCATATACCCACTGAAACTTTTGATACCATCTGTTGGATTTTGCGTATTTTCAGTTCCTAAAGTTAATAAGCCTAGTATCTTTTCTGCTCCTAAGCGAAATCCTACAACTTCACGCGTTGCAGCACTATCTCCTTTAATTGCAAACTCCAGAAATGGATTGGTGATCTCAGCACTAGTAGCAGCACGATCTCCCTCAAACAACGGGCTTCCTGTCTGATCTGTCTTAGAAGTATAACCACTGAGAGCAATATTCGAAATATCAATATCACAACCCTGTGCACCATTATCACCACCACATCCAAGCTGCAAACTCTTAATGTTAGCATTAAGCTCCATGATCGCTTCAATACTCAGTTTAAAGAAATTCAGGCCTTGTGAAGCATCGTAATTTTTTTCCATATTTAACAAAGCTTGTCCTTCTACAGCTGACAATTCTTGATCATTCAAAGAAGTCATACCTAAAGCAGGATTAGCACTCACTAAAATTGAGACAAAAAGAGTGCTTAAAATCATTTTTTTCATAATTATATTCCTGTATTTATGCCTAGCGCGGTGTGATTCCCATAGTGCTGCGCAAGGTGCCACCTGTAATGGCAATATTGGCCATATTTTGCATTTTATTATTAGTCAACATAGCAAAATTAGTTCGAAATGGCTGATTGATATCATTGCTTTTGTTCAAATGAACTTGATTATCTAAAGTCACAGTATCAGCACTGAGCTTAACTTTAGCTTTAAGTGCTAAATGCCCTTCCATACGATTAAAATTGATTGCTGAGGTCTTCAAATTATCTTCTGGGCCATCTATATTACTCAAACTAAAATAACTGCCCAAGTTATTACTATCAGCTTTTTCTTCAACACTTAGAGGTCTAAATTTGAAGTTAGCATCAAATGAGAGAAAATTGCTATTTGGAGAGGAAGGTGTTGGATCCACACCTGGAATGATCATTAACTCCCCCTTGCCATCCAGTTTAAAGGCAATATTAGTGAGGACATCATCACGCTTGGAAAAGTTATCAAAAGGCACCAACTGACCACAGTTATTTCCTGTACCCACCTGACAGTTATACTTAGAACCTGGTAATTGACCAATTGCCAGCTCAGCATTTGCTGCTATTAGCAATTTATCGGCTCGTATATAAATACCTTCGTCCTCATAACCTATCACGCCTTCAGACTGAATGAGCGCATCTATATTTCTAAAGCCAGCATAATAGTTAACCGCCTCACCATGTACACCATCTTGACCATCAATCAGAATCATTGAAGTAGTACTTGGTAACTTAGTTTTAGTGTCTATGCCATAACCTTCAGTGGAAGCTGTGATGTTGTAAGCGATACCATATTTATCTTCAGGTCCATATTGTGTTCCAGACAAAGCAACATTGGCATTTAAATTATAAATTGGAATACCAATCCCCCAAGTTCCCCCGCTACCGCCAAGTTCAGCAAGTGAATTATCTGATATGAATCGTGCTTTAGCCGCTATGGATTGGAAATCCATATCCCGTATGGCAATTAAGGCAAAATTCGAGTTATTTTGGCCATCTGAAAGTATTTGCTGGATAATATTATTGTCTTTGCCCAGAGTTTGCTTGATTTTATTATTAATTTGGAAATCTAAGTTATTCGCCTGAATGGTATTAATATAGATATTACCAAAGTCAATATAAGCATTCTTTTTATGTGCGCTACCATTTGCATCATGGGTTGTTAATGGTCTTAAATTGGAAAACTCTACTGCGTAACTGTCTTTACCTGTATGGCCGATTTCAAGTGTGGTTGGTTTTAACTGATCTGGACGATTCGTATCACTCTCACTACTAAATTCTGCGGACATGCCAAGACGCAAGCCACCTGTACCTATAGCATCATAACTATTATTAGCGGTGGTATTACCACCATTTAAACGTCCTGCTGTCCCAAAATCGGTGATGCCTTCTTGATTTGCACCTACAGATAACCTTGCATTAGTGAGTGCACCTGATGCTCCCATGCGCATAATATTTTTTGTTTGACCATTAGCCTGATAACGCAAGTCAAGATTCAGTCCAGGATTCGTCGCCTTATTACGTTCAAGAGATACATCAGTCGTATCTGCAACACGGCCTAAATCAATATAATGATCCTGTAAGCCGTTATTAGTAGCTAAGACAATACCGTCATGTTCAGACAGATACATGTAACCTGAACCAGCAAAATTAAAATTCAGATCATTTAAAATCAGGCTGTTATTACCAAGTTTATGACTAATATTGGCATTTTGAAGTTGAAAATCCATATAGGCTGTATCATTAATATTAAACAGCCCTGCCGATGTCTTCAACACAAGTCCAATTGGTGTTTTAGTGCTTATTCCCAACTGTCCTAAGCTTTGAGTCAATGCCGTTGAGCACGTACTCCCAACACATTGCTTTTTGACCAAATTTAAGTCTGCGATTATGTTAAAAGGTGCTAGGCTAGCATCAATATGTAATCCAGTACCTCGATCCGTACCTCCTAGATCAATTGCCAACTGGCTTATTATTGGTTTGTCATCTACACCATTAATTTTAACATTATGTAGCCCCAAGCCCATCTTCTGGTTAGCAGCAGGATTCGGATCATACCAATTCAACTGGTTAATAGTAGCATGTGATATCTCATGTGTAATAATAATACCATCTTGACCAGTTACACCACTTAAATCACGCTCTTCAATTTGTTCAAGTGCATACGCCTGATGAGCTAAACAGATACTTAATGTGAGCAATTTTAATTTTATTATTTTTTTCATGCTTGATTCCTGTGCTTATTTCTACCTGTACTTAACAGCGTCCACTTCCATTACCAGTGCAGTTGTAGCTAAAAATCTTCAGGTTTCCCGACATATGTAAATTGCCATGCATGTTAAGACCCATGAATCCTTTTTCAGCACCTAAGTCAAAATCAGGAACATTTTGCTCTACCTCGGCAGGGTTTCCATCTGCTTTATAAGTTCGATCCATATAAGTTGTATAAGTTCCAGTATTGGCATAACCTTCTTTACCACTGGTACCTGTTTCAATGGCTAGGGTTTCAAAACCAAGATTACGTATTTTCAAAGGTTTATCGTCATAAAATGTAATCTTCATAGCAGATTGAGCATTATTTTGATGATTAATAATTGTAGTACCGTCTATAGAAAATTTATCAATCTGAATTGTTCCTTGAATACCTTTGAATACGAGCCATTTTTTATTTCCTTGAGCATCAACATGGTTATTTGGAGAAATAGCGAGACGACAGAATTTTTTATCATCACCGCATGCAGTGGGGTTCAATTTATAAAAAACTTCAAGTGGATTATTTCTATTGTATATATCTTCCTTAGACATATCTGTTGCATAGACATGGTTTAAAGAAAGCGTCCAACTCAAATCTGCTCCTCCCTGACCCGTAGTTTCATTTAACTGTGCAGTGGACATACTTACCAGATTGGCATGACTAGAGAGTGCTATACCAAGGCTTAAGGTGAGAAAAAGTCTATTTAACATTGCCATACTCCCTTATAACCCAGTAGTTCTAATTTTCAGGTGTTGAATCAGAACACTGAACCGTACCGGGTTTGTCGGAGAGTCAATATTCTGAGAGACTATCCCG
>NZ_QMBM01000001.1:607914-675521 GCF_003289665.1 Acinetobacter sp. SM1B | reverse complement strand
GGTGGCCTAACTTAAATAAAAAAGTCTCCGACAAACCCGGTACGGTTCACACCATCAATTGCGACAGAACCTAAATTTTTTATTGATCCATCAACGCCTTTAAAAACTACACCTGTCGCATCAGCTCCATCTTTAGCTCTTAACATGTTATTCGACAAGCGTTCTGTCGTTCCAATAGCGATACTACTGTGAGTCGCATTACGTCCTTGATAACTTGTTCCCTTGATATCAATAGCTGTACCGCATGAGTTGACATTACAAGTAGAACCCTTTAGATCACTTGTTCCCAGTCCATCACCATAGTTTTGATAAATCTGGTTATAAATCGAAGCAACTTTAGGAATTCGAGTTACTTCTAGAATAATGTTATTACCTTCCGAACCCACAATAAATGGTTGGTACATATTTCCGAGTACCAAGTTGATATTCGGGCTATATAAATATAATCCTTCGGTATTATGAAAAATAGGTGCCAGTGAACCACGTTTCATTGCCGGGGTTGCCACTTCACTATCCAAATCATCTAAAGTTGCCGTGCCTATACGAATCCCTTTACGATCTAGATCTGTCTGTCTGATACTTAAATCAGCAGGATTATCGTTGGTATTTAAACGGAGTAGGCTTGCCATACCGAATGTCTGGTTATAGTTCTTGTTATCAGACTCTAAAGTCTGGAACATACGCACTTGCGAACCATTTAAACTTAAACCATTAGCAATAAATTGGGTACGCAAGCGATACTCTTTGTCCAGACCAGAAATGGGAGCACCAGTAATTGGATTTACTTCACGACTAGAATTTAACTCACGAGAGAAAATGTCTGACCAAAATCCAAGTTTAATATTAAAAGATGTATTTTCTATATTCGCCGGATCTTCTAACGCTGTTTTGGCCAAGGGAGCTTCTAATGCCAAGTATCCCAAATTCTCTGCTTTATCTTTAAATTGTCTGACATTTTCTGTACCCGCACGAAATAGCCATGGATTACTTGCTGTTCCCCAATTAAATCCTTGATTACTATAACGAGTACTTAAAGAACCATCGCTTTTAGAAAGTGCCAAACCATAGATAAAAACATCTGCTTTAGTTCTTAAAGAACGTGCAGAACTATTGATTGCTGCAGCCTGCGCAGCCTGAACAGCTTCATTAACAATTAACTTATATAATGCTTCTGTAGCTTTTTTCGCTTCCTCTTCCGCTTTAAGATCGGCATTGTTTTCAGCTCTTAAAGTAGCTAACCGCTCCTCCTCAAGAATTGCAGCGGCAATCAGATCTGTTGCTTTAGATGAAATTTGGTTGCTTCGTACAAAATTAGAACCCAAACTTTGTAAAAATGTTGAAGTTGGAATAGATTCATCTGATCGACTGCCATAAAGCAATTCAACCATTTCCCTAGTATTACTTTCTGCGAAGTCTGTTGCCTGAGCATTAATGGCCTCGAGCTTCAGCGGATTCCATACCAGATACTCTTCCTGTGTCCCATCATTCTCTGGTCCAGATGGCAGCCCTGAATTTCTCTGATAATCATCATAACGTTGTTGGTAATAACGCCGCATTTCGGCTGAGTTATAAAACTCATTAAACACATCCCTTTCAAATGTATCTCGTCTTTTTTCAACATTGGTTGGAATATCTTTCGTATAACTTTCAAGTAAGCTATTAAAATTAGTTTCATAAGCAGTATCATAGGTGTTCTTATAGATAGCATTATAATTATGCTCAGCTTTACCCTCTAGGACCGCTTGATTATAGTTATCAGAATAAATTTTATTATAGGCTCGTTGCCCTAATTGATTATAATTTTCCCCAGTAGGGATAATACGAATAAATCCAGTATCATTTTGTGAAGCATTTTTATAATTTAATAGGGCTTCATTATAAGTACTCAGCTCACTAGGACTAGCATTTGGGCCAGGCTTAAATGGTATTTTGAGCTGGTCATAGGCGGAAGTAGTCGATACGTCATTTGGCCCCTGAAAGACCATCTTAAAATCATCAAGTACTAAAGCAATGCCAGCACCTGTGCTCTCAGACATTGAGTCCTCTGACATTTCCTGCAAGGCAAAACTTGACTGAGCATAAACCAGTGCCAGCGCAGATACGAGGCAGGTTTGTTTAAGTCTGATATGATCATGACAAAAATTCATCTCATTCTTCCTTTTTATATGATGCTCCGCATCTTTCTTCTTTGGCTTCCAGCCATCGCTTACTTTTTGTAGTATTTAATTTTTATGCTACATAGCTTTCAGCAATGTATTTTTTAATGTGTAATCCTCATCCATTATGCTTATTTTCCATTCAGATGCAAAAAGCAAAGTGCTGAATAGCCAAGTTTCCGATGAATGAAAACTCAAAAAATAAACGGGACCTTAAGCCCCGTTTATTCAATACTTTAAACTAATTATGCTTTTGGCAAAGTCACACCAGTCTGGCCCTGATACTTCCCGCCGCGGTCTTTGTATGAAGTTTCACAAACTTCATCAGATTCAAAGAACAGCATCTGTGCTACCCCTTCACCCGCATAGATACGTGCAGGAAGGTTCGTCGTATTAGAGAACTCAAGGGTGACATGACCTTCCCACTCTGGTTCAAGTGGGGTCACATTCACAATAATACCGCAACGCGCATAGGTAGATTTACCCAGACAAACAGTCAGTACATTACGTGGAATACGGAAATATTCTACAGTACGTGCAAGCGCAAATGAGTTAGGCGGGATAATACATACATCAGATTCGATGTCGATAAAGCTTTTCTCGTCGAAGTGTTTCGGGTCTACAATCGCAGAATGCACATTGGTAAATACCTTGAATTCACGTGCACAACGAACATCATAACCATAGCTTGATACACCATAAGAAATGAGTTTTTCACCATTCTCATCAAAACGAACCTGGTTCTCTGCATAGGGTTCGATCATGCCATGCTTTTCGCTCATTTCGCGAATCCAGCGATCAGACTTAATTGCCATTGGTACTAATCCAAAAATCTTAAATTCAGTTATTGCGACGTACTTTAACTGAAATTCACCTCAATGAAAATAAGTGTTCTTTCTTGATGCTACTTTGAAATTTTAATAAGATTTTTTGAGTGAAGTTACAGACTCATAATCGCTGAATAACTCAGCGGTACAGAAAAGCTCATCAGTACCAATGATGCGGTCTTTTGCATATTTTTTTGGTTGAGCCAACGATTATTATTACGACCCAGTAAAGTACCGAAGAATGTCCATAAAACTGCAATTGGAATTAATAGTCCTATAAACATCAGCATATGTACGACATAGTAATAACTGTTCTGCCATGCAATTACGGGGAAAATTGCCGATGCAAACAATAAGGCCTTAGGGTTCAGTAAAGTTGCTAAAAATAACTCTCTGGCACGAATGGTGAATTGACTTAAACTGTCAGCAATTTCTGCTGTACGCCATAATCTGATTGCCAAATAGAGAATATAACAGGCGCTAAATAATTTCAGGATATTCGGTAAAGCTGGCAGATGGGTTGAAATCTTGCCAATCAGGATTCCCCAAAAACTGATCGCAAGCAGATAGCCTAACGCTTCAGCAGGAATAAGATAAAATGATTTCCTAAAACCAGCATGGATCCCGGAAGATGCCAATAAGGTATTAGTTGGGCCTGGAGTCAGTAAAATTGTGACTACTAAACCAATAAATAACCAAGAAATCATGGGTTGACCTCGCTGTAATGCTTGCAGCATAGATCAGAATATTTTTACCTGCAAAATCTTATTTGTAAGAAGAATTATAATTTTTTGGAATAATTTAAATTATAAATTAAATTCAAATACTTATATGAAAAAAATGCTAAGATTAAGTGATATACGATAGAGTCATTTTAGTTGACTCCCACTTATTCATGAGAAAATTCTATAAAAAACACTAACGCAAAAATTAAATTTTTATATCTTTAAAATGATTTATCTAATAATACATTTCTGATTTTTTCATCTTCAAATCTTTTAAAGTCACTCAGTTTATTTCCACTTATTGTCTTAATTTATTTTCTTGCTTTTATTGGACCTACTTGCTAGCGAATACTTTCATTTTACTGTCAGCTTTAACATAAAAAACCCCAGCCTGGACTGAGGTTTTAATCAATGATCTCTATTAGAAAATACGAGAATGATCTTTTTGAGCCTTTGGCAGTTTGGCTGCAATCTTTTCGGCAATCGCCATATAGCTATCAGCAGCCTCATCTCCAGCGATCACTGACGGCGTTCCGGCATCGGCATTTTCACGAATTACAGCATTTAAAGGCAGACGGCCAAGTAGTGGAATATTGTACTGTTCTGACAATTTATCGCCACCACCCGTACCAAAAATCTGTTCTTCATAGCCGCAATTTGAACAGATATGAGTCGACATATTTTCAATCACACCCATGACTGGAATCTGTACACGGTTAAACAGTTCAATTCCTTTGGTAGCGTCCAGTAATGCCACATTTTGTGGCGTTGTCACAATCACTGCGCCAGTGACTGGGATACGCTGCGCTAGAGTCAACTGGATATCCCCTGTACCTGGCGGCATATCAATCATCAAGACATCAAGATCTGGCCAAAGTGTCTGATTAAACAATTGCATTAATGCACCCGTTGCCTTTGGACCACGCCATGCCACTGGTGTATTGTGATCACCAGTTAAATGACCAATTGATAGCACCGCCAGGCCATAGGCATCTAATGGTACAAAGTTTTCAGCTTCAATCATCGGAGTTTTACCCGCATTACCGAGCATTGTTGGAATACTTGGACCATAAATATCCGCATCCAGTACACCGACTTTTAGACCCAGTTTTTGTAAAGCCAAGGCCAGGTTCACTGTTGTGGTTGATTTACCCACACCACCTTTACCAGAAGACACCAGAATCACATTTTGAATACGTGGATGCTTCGGCACATCACGCTGTTGCGGGGCAGCTTTTTGAATAGGCGCTTCTTCTTGTTGAGGTTGATAATTTTCATTCGCCTGCTTTACAGCATCAGTGCTTGCAGATGCATCCACCACGGGTGGTAAATTCGATTTTGGTGCTACTGTGGTTTGCGGCTGGCTAGAGCAGCTTTCACCTTCAGCATGATGATGCCCGCACCCGCTCTCTTTTTTATGCCCCGTTTTTTGCTGGATCACATGCATATTGAGTTCTTTGATGCCACATTTTTCCAATGCGTCAGCCAGTTCATCATGAATCTGCTGTAGCTGCTCTTTTTCTTCAGGATAGGTATTAATCGTGATCTGTAAAATCTCACCTTGTACATTGACCTGAGTAATCCGATCTTTCAAGGCATTGTTAGAATTTGGCAAGATATAATTTTGCAGTACATTCTGCACAGCTTCTTCGTTCACCTCCTTGGAAGGCGAAAAAACCGATTTAAGCGAAGAAAGCCACGACATAGGTTACTCCAAAAATGTAGATCGATATCTAAATAGCTTAGTTTAACGGGCTTTTCACTTAAGGTTAAGCATTCTGCCCATTAAGATGAGGGAGATATTTTCAATTTCCAACCATTTTACTTGGTTTTATTAATTTGTGGCGAATAGAAATAATGGAAAGTGAAAGAGAATAAGAAATAAAGTAGTTTTTAGTATGCGAATAATTATTTTTATAATAAGAGTCTGATTAGATTCAGCCACCTCAACCCTGTTATGGTTGAAGTGGCAGTGCGATCAAAGCTTATTTATGATTTTTATTGTGTTCGGACTTATCTTGCTGGTCCTTGGTGTTTTTGCCTTGATCCTGTTTAGACTGGTCTGCATCAGATTCTGAATCCTTATCTTTGGCAGCCTCTTTTTTATCAGACGTATTCTCCTTAGAGGTGTCATCTTTAGCGTCTTGATCTTTAGATGAATTCTCTTTCATTTTAGTCATTGTATCGGTGGCCATCTGTTTCAGCTCAGCCAGTTTGACAGAAGCTTCATTCACCAATTCAGTAATCTTCTGTTTGGTATCATCAAACTTATGTAAGGCTTCATCTTTTAGATGCGTCATACGATCCTGCTGATCTTGACCATTATTGCCATGTTGCTGGTCTGATTTTTCATCTTTATGCGCAGCCTGTTTGGAATCATCTATATCATCATTCTGCTTGACTTCAGACTTGCCATTTTTTAGCTCATTCAGAATCTTTTCGCCTTTCTGTAATAGCTCTTCACCAATAGCAATCGCCTTGGCTTTTAAGTCATCCATCTTGGTCGTTTCATTTTTTTTATCTGATTGCTCACTATCTGAGTCTTTAGCACTCTGCTTTTCAGATTTATTATCCGACCCGTTCTTCTGAGCCTCTAGTACTTCCTGATGTTCCTGTTTGTGCTGCTTGTCGATCTCGTTTTGCTTTTGCTCTTTTTCAATTTGATCATGCATTTCACGTGCATGTTGCTGTTTATCTTGGTTCTGCTTAGAAGTACTTGTCTGGTTATTCTGAGTCATGAGTACCCTCCTTAGGTAAGTCATATAAGTTATCAGACAATTATTTAGCATAAAGCAGAGAATGAATCGGGTGAATTAAGCAAACTGCAACAAAGCCTGTACATGTTGTTGCTGATCATCGCATCAGATAGCACAAACCTTACGATCTTAAATTTTCATCACTACCCTGGACGAGATTGTGCTCTGTATTTTGAAGATTCTATTTATCTTATTTCTTGCACCATCGGTTAGTATTTTACTGTCATCATGACATCGTATTTCCTTTAGCCTGCCTACTCAAATACTGTCATAGCTTGATTTTTCAAGCTAAAGGATGCTTATGATCGATCTACATTAAACGTTTATAGAATGAATAAAACTAAAGGTATCAAACGACCTTAGTTTAAGCACGCACGGTACTCATAAAACTTACTACCGAGAACAACCAGATAAACAGGATAAAACTGCGCGCTTGGGTGAAATGTGCCACATCTGTACCATGCAAAATGTTGTGGCGTGTTGCAGTGACGTTCGAACTAGAATCCATCTTATAGGCAGCCAGCTCTGCAAAGTATGGATTCAGTTCTGCAGCGATTTTAGATTTATGCCATAGACTCTTAATTTCATTTCCCTTTAAACCGGGAACGATTTTGTAGACATCGACAAACTTGGTGCCGTTTTGCTTTAAGAAACCTTGTTGGATTAAGACGTCGGTGAGTAAACCTTCAAGCTGTGCATAGAGCAAAGGTACACAACCTGCATAACAGCCCAATTTATACATTTTAAAGGCTTCAACAATCACGGGACGGCGTAAGGCTTTATGGGCTTCATCTATTTGCATCGCATCAAAAGCAGTCAGTACGTCTTTTTGGAAGTCTTCACTATTGATGACATCGAGTAGGTTAAAGGCTTTAACATCTTCATAGGCATGAATCTGTTGCCAAAAATGCATCAGGTTTAAGGCATCATTGGCCACTTTTGAACCGACAGGTTGATCGAGCTGATCTGCCCACACATTAAAATACTCATCCTGCTGTGCGAGTTCACGTAAGATATTGATTAAAAATGTATGTTCGCCTTGTGAGATCTGATCTAAATAGCTTTGCGCATCTTCAAGGATACGTTTGCCTAAAGTCTGTTGTTTGATATTCGATTTAAGCCGTCTGACTGGTTGATCATCTTCAAAATCATCATAATCGTCATACATAGTCAAGCACTCAAGCAAATGGCGGATAGGCTATTATCCCTGATAATCCTGCCATAAAGTAGCATTTCATTGAGGTGCAACTTTGTTATTGAAAAAGAATTCACCAAAAGCCTTATGCAAGTCATGTCTATCTCATGTAAAATTACCGCCCATTGCATAAAATACGAATGAGAGAGTCAGATCCGTGCGTAATATCTTAGTCACTAACGCCCTTCCATACGCCAATGGCCCGATCCATATGGGTCACCTACTCGGTTATATCCAAGCTGATATTTGGGTACGTGCGATGCGTGCAATGGGTCATAACGTGACTTATGTATGTGCGGATGATGCGCATGGTACGGCGATCATGCTACGTGCTGAAGCCAATGGCATTACCCCTGAACAGCAAATTGCCAACGTTCAAAAAGAACACGAACGTGACTTTGCTGGCTTTAAAGTGGACTTTGACCACTACGATTCAACCAACAGTGCCGAAAACCAGGCTCGTGCATCTGAGATTTATATCAAGAACCGTGAAGCGGGCAACATTGCAGTTCGCCCTGTAACGCAATTGTTTGACCCTGAAAAAGGCATGTTCTTGTCGGATCGTTTCATTAAAGGCACCTGCCCGAAATGTAAAGCGGAAGATCAATACGGCGATTCATGCGAAGTGTGTGGCACGACCTACAACGCAACTGAACTGCTCAATCCAAAATCGACCTTAAGCGGTGCGACACCTGTCGAGAAATCTTCAGATCACTATTTCTTTAAACTGCCTAACTTTGGTGAATACCTACAAAAATGGACACGTGACCAAGGTCGTTTACCTGTATCCATTGCCAATAAGTTAGATGAATGGTTTGAAGCAGGTTTGTCGGATTGGGATATTTCTCGTGATGCACCTTACTTTGGTTTTGAAATTCCAGATGCACCAAACAAATATTTCTATGTTTGGGTCGATGCGCCTATCGGCTATATGTCGAGCTTTGAAAATTACATCAAGACCAAACGTCCTGACTTAAGCTTTGACGATTACTGGAAAAAAGATTCTCAAAATGAGGTGTATCACTTCATTGGTAAAGACATTGTTTATTTCCACGCGTTGTTCTGGCCTGCCATGCTTGAAGGTGCAAACTACCGCACGCCTACAAGCTTATTTGTTAATGGCTTCTTGACTGTAAACGGTCAGAAAATGTCTAAATCTCGTGGCACATTCATTAAAGCTGAAACCTATTTAGAGCATTTAAACCCTGAATACTTACGTTACTACTTCGCATCTAAACTTTCTGACAAAGTTGAAGATTCTGACTTAAATCTTGATGATTTCGTTCAGAAAGTAAACTCTGACTTAGTTGGTAAAGTCGTAAACATCGCAAGTCGTTGTGCGAAGTTTATTAACACGAAATTTGACAATAAACTTTCTGCAACGTGTGCAGAGCCTGAATTGGTGCAAAGCTTTATTGATGCAGGTGATTCAATCGCGGCAGCATACGAAGCGCGTGAATTCTCAACAGCAATTCGTGAAATTATGGCGTTAGCTGACAAAGCCAACCAATATATTGATGAGAAAAAGCCTTGGGCTTTAGCGAAAATTGAAGGCGAAGAACAACAAGTTCATGACGTATGTTCTGTGGGTATTAACTTATTCCGTCAATTGGCGGTTTACCTTGCGCCTGTATTGCCAACATTGGCTGAACAAGTTCAAGCGTTCTTACAGTTAGACAGCTTTAACTTTGAATCACGTAAGCAAGTGTTAGTGGGTCATGAAATTGCATTGTTCCAACCGTTAATGCAACGTGTTGACCCTAAAGCGGTTGCTGCTATGGTGGATGCATCTAAAGACTCTTTAGCAGCCCCTGCAGAAGCACCAAAAGTTGAAAAGAAAAAAGAGAAAGCCAAAGAGAAAGCCAAAGAGAAGAAATCTGAACCTAAAGTGGGCGAAGCTGAAATCATTAATATTGATGATTTTATGAAAGTTGACCTACGTGTAGCGGAAGTATTGGAAGCTGCAACGGTTGAAGGTTCTGATAAGCTGCTTCAATTGACTCTAAATGTCGGCGAAGCTGAGCCACGTAATGTATTTAGTGGTATTCGTGAGTTCTATCAACCTGAAGATCTGAAAGGTAAACTAGTGGTGATGGTTGCGAACCTTGCACCACGTAAGATGCGTTTTGGTATTTCTAACGGTATGGTGTTAGCTGCGGGTAATGGCGACGGTGTTTGGGTGATTTCACCTGAATCTGGTGCTAAACCGGGTGATAAAGTGTCTTAAGATGTAGGTCTTAAATAAAAAGCCTCTACTAATGTAGGGGCTTTTTTATATCATTTATATAATTTATTTTCTTGTTTTAAAAAAATATATCGATAAAATCAAAGCGCTTTTTATTTTTTATAACTATTCGGGGTAAGCATGAAAAAATTACTAGTTTCAGTTCTAGCGATGTCAACAATTGCATTTACAGGCTGTTCAGTTCGTATGGCGGATATGACCGTAGCTTCTACAAAGAACTATAACTTGAACTCAAACCAATTTGTGAAAGGTCAACGTGTCACAGGTGAAGATAAGGTTCCGGTAGTTTTATTCCCATTAGGTATTCCTAACTTCAAAACAGCGGTAGATCGTGCAATTGAAAAGGATCGTTGTGCTGTGGCTTTATCTGATGTTGTTATTACTCAATTGAATCAAGCATTTATTGTGGGTCAGATTGGTTACCGTGTTGAAGGCACTCAAGTAATTGACCGTTCACAACCAGAATGTAAAAAATAATTTTTGGTTGTAAAAAAGCCTCTACGTTGTAGGGGCTTTTTTGTTTTTGGGATTTCCCTCACCCCGACCCTCTCCCATAGCGAGAAGGAGAATCCATTATTAAATCAATATTGGAATGTTACCTTACGAAGTTGCATTTCTCATCCGTCAAAAGCAAGGTAAATAGTATATAACCTTCATCCCAACCTTCTCCCTGAGCCATATGTGGCGCAAGAAAAAGAGCTTTCAAAAAATTTTAAAATTTATATCTAAGTATGATAAAAAATATCTATCCCTTTAAAACTTATAAGAACCCCATGAAAACATTTACCCTCCTATTCCTCGCATTCGCTCTAAGCACTACAACCCTCCCCATTCAAGCGGCTGAAACCGCTATTCCAACGCAAAAACAAGTGGCTGGCTACTACCATCACCAAATCGGCAACACTCAAATCACCGCCCTGCTCGATGGCACAAACTACTTAAACCCTGCGCTATTTAAAGGCTTAAGTGACAGCGAAAAAACGGGCATTCTCAAAAAATACGCTGCCATCAACGACAAAGGCATACAAACCTCAGTCAATGCTTTTTTAATCAATACAGGCAACCAGCTACTAATGGTCGACAGCGGTGCTGCAAGTTGCTTTGGCACACACTTAGGTTCAATCTATAACAACCTCAAAGCATCGGGTTATCAACCAGAACAGGTCAATAGCATTTTCCTGACCCATTTACACCCTGACCATGTGTGTGGCATCTCAAATAACGGTGTAGCAAATTACCCAAATGCCACACTGCATATTTCCAAAACCGAATATGACTACTGGCTCAGTCCAAACACCATCAAGAAACTACCCAAAGAAAACCAAGAGAAATTTTTAGGCACAGTTGAGAAAATTAAAGCTGCACTTGCACCCTATGAAAAAGCCAAAAAAATTAAAGTCTTTTCAGATAAAGCTTTGAGCTTTGGAGATATTCAATTTAAGCCATCTTTCGGTCATACCCCAGGGCATTACAGCTTTAAACTGAAAACCGATGCTCAAGAAGTGGTATTTATTGGTGACATCGTGCATTCACATACCTTGCAGTTTGATGCACCAAAAACAGCGGTAGATTTTGATATAGACCCTAAGGCAGCAGTCGAAACCCGTCTTGAACATTTTGCTGAATATGCCAAAGCGGGTCAGTTGATTGCTGCACCGCATTTACCTTTCCCAGGCATTGGGCATATCTATTCAAAAGATGGTCAAAGCTATCAGTGGATACCGGTACACTTTAAAGATTAATTGAGTACTGTGATTGCAATATTCTAAGTCTGAAACCCTAAGCTTTTAGGGTTTCATTTATTTTATAAACACCTAACCAACAAGTATTAAAGATCTTAAACTCAAAAATCACGTTTAGATTGAGAATTAAAATCCGCTACTTCACTTAATTTTTTAAATTTTTTCTTAAAAATTGCTTCACATTCATTGTGCACCTTTAGCACTCATTTCTAGCATTCAATTGAGTCCGATAAATCTAAATATTTAAAAATTAGGTATAAATTTTAAATTTATCACCTCTTGTAGTGTCTTAGTTTGGTGCAAACAAGTCACATTATGCCTTATATCGAGTCTTATTAATTTCAATAAATTCTTCATCAAAATTTCCCTTGCTAGTGCCTCTTTTAGAATCATTTTGCCTCTATATACTGGGTTTCTTTTGTGATTCTATGCACTAAATTGGAACGCACCATGCAAAATATAGACTTATTATTTCTCCTTCTCGGTGCAGTTCTGGTGCTTGCCATGCATGCAGGATTTGCTTTTCTGGAACTTGGAACAGTTCGACATAAGAATCAGGTCAATGCCTTAAGTAAAATTCTAACTGACTTTGCCATCTCTGCAATCGCATACTTTTTAGTGGGTTACTATATTGCCTATGGACAGCATTTTTTCCATGATGCCAATACCTTAGCAGCTGATCATGGCTATAACCTGATGCGCTGTTTCTTCCTGCTTACCTTTGCTGCCGCCATTCCAGCGATTATCTCTGGTGGTATTGCTGAACGGGCCAAAATGCGCTCGCAGGCTTTAGCAACTTTATTTCTGGTTGCCCTGATTTATCCGTTTTTTGAAGGCATGATCTGGAATGGTAACTTTGGTTTCCAGGACTGGTTGGCTCAGGCATTTGGTGCTAGCTTTCATGATTTCGCCGGTTCAGTGGTGGTGCATGCCATGGGTGGCTGGATCGCACTGGCTGCAGTAATTCTGCTTGGTGCACGTCATGGCCGCTATAAAAATGATGGCCGGATTACAGCACATCCGCCTTCATCGATTCCATTTTTGGCTTTAGGTTCATGGATTTTAATTGTCGGCTGGTTTGGTTTTAATGTCATGAGTGCCCAGCGCCTCGATGCTATTTCTGGACTGGTCGCCATCAATTCTTTAATGGCAATGGTCGGTGGAACAATTGCAGCCAAAGTGGCAGGTAAAGATGACCCGGGCTTTCTGCATAATGGACCATTAGCCGGTTTAGTAGCGATCTGTGCAGGCTCAGATGTGGTACATCCATTGGGTGCGCTTTTTATCGGGATCAGCGCAGGCGTGATTTTTGTGAAACTGTTTACGTATACCCAAAATAAACTCAAAGTGGATGATGTGCTTGGCGTCTGGCCTTTGCATGGTGTATGCGGAGCTTTTGGGGGTCTTGCTGTGGGTATCTTCGGTCAGCAATGGCTGGGAGGCATGGGTGGTGTTTCTTTAATTTCACAGCTAGTTGGTACAGTTCTCGCCATTATTTTTGCTTTAGCAGGTGGCTTCCTGGTCTATGGCCTGCTCAAAGTATGGATTGGTATTCGTCTCACCCGGGAAGAAGAATTTACCGGTGCAGACCTGTCCATTCACCGTATTTCTGCGAATTCTGAAGAAAATATTTTTTAAATGCTTTCGTAAAAAAGCCCCTATTGCAAGGGGCTTTTTTTATCTGCAGCGGAGCTTATAGAAATAATTACTTCATACCAAAAATCAACTTTAAACCGAGTACAGTCATTACCGCACCTGCAGCACGATCAAAGCCTGCTTTGAATTTTAAATACACACGACGTGGCTTTTCTGCAGACAAGGCAACTGCCACCAAAGAACACCATCCCGCATCAATAAAGAAACATAGGACCGGAAGCACGACATAGAAATAGGCCGGAATTTCTTTAGGTAAAAGTGCAGTAAAAATACTGGCTAATACAATGGCAATTTTGGGGTTAGATAATTGAGTGATCAAGCCTGTGGTATAAGCACGACGCAGTGACATCTGGGTATTGCTGTCTTCATCGGCATTAATCGGCTCTTTGGCATGTTTAATAATTTTAAATGCCAGCCAGAGCAAATAGATCCCACCACAGATTTTTAAAGCCAGATAAGCAGATGGCACAGCTAGTAAAAATGCCTGTAAGCCTAGAACTGCGAGTAGACCAAAAACAGCGGCACCTGTACCGGTTCCTAATGCCGTAAACAGGCCATGCTTGCGCGAAATAGCAATTGAATTTTTTGCCACATAAATCGATGTCGGCCCAGGGCTCATTGCGCCTAACATTAATGCAAAGGCAATTGAGCCCAAAATCCAGAATGATTCCACAACACAACCCGGTTAAATCTTGATTGCGCTATTCTAAGCAAAATGCAGCACGAATGCTGCATTTTTATAGTGAAAAATCTTAACTTTATCTAATAAATATTCAGTTTAAGTTTACTGAAGCTCTTGGGCGATAAATTGCGGTTTAGACAAATGATAGTCGTGATCATGTACCGGCATTCCGCCTATGATCATGGTTCTGACTTCAGTTTTCGGTTTATTCATTTTGTCATTATCACAGCCAGCCAGACTGGACAGAAGTAACGCAAGCACAACATAGGATAGATGTTTCATTTGCTACCCTCCTGACAGATTCCCTTAACTTTAGATTAGCATTTTATGTCTGTTTTTTATTCGATTATTTTGTGACAAGCTGCATCATTCAAGAGTGCAGTTAGAATAGGAATAAAGTCACTTTCGGGTACGCTTAACTTGGTTATACTGTTGCCGTTCTCACTTTTAAGATTGCCATGTTTGATTCGATTGCCCAGCAATTCATAGACCAAACCCTGAATGTACACGGTATGCAACTGACCATACGTCGGTTGGATCTGGTGCATCCACGGATTTCGGGCAACAAGTTTTTTAAGCTGAAATATAATTTTCTGCAAGCGCAACAACAAGGGTTTAAAAAGTTGCTGACTTTTGGCGGTGCTTATTCAAATCATATTGCAGCGACGGCATTTGCGGCACATCAGTTTGGTTTTGAAAGTATCGGCATTATTCGTGGTGAAGAACTTAAAGAAAAACCCTTAAATCCTACCTTAAAGACCGCGCAAGACTTTGGCATGCAGTTGCATTTTGTCAGCCGTGAGGATTATCGACGTAAACAGCAACCCGATTTTTTGGCAGAATTGCAGCAGCAGTTTCCAGATCATTACGTGATTCCTGAAGGGGGTACCAATACGCTTGCTATTCAAGGCTGCCAGGAAATTTTAAAACAGAGAGATCGACAGTTTGATGTGATCTGTTGTGCAGTGGGCACAGGCGGTACAATTACAGGACTGATTGAAGCCAGTCAAAATCATCAACACATTTTAGGTTTTTCTGCACTGAAAGGGACATTCTTAACAGAAGATGTCGCCAAACTGACCCACAAGAAAAACTGGCAGATTATGGATGACTATTGCTGTGGTGGTTATGCCAAAACTACAGCTGAACTGATTCAGTTTATTCAGAACTTTGAAGCTGAATACGGTATTCCTCTAGAACAGATTTATACCGGGAAAATGCTGATGGGTCTGACTGAGCTGATTGCAAAGGGTTATTTCCCTGCTGGATCAAAGCTATTGGTCATTCATACTGGAGGCCTGCAAGGCAAAATCCCTGAGCTGTATACAAATTAAACCGGATTAATCGGCTCATTATTATTTAAAGCCATCAAACCTTTGGCTAGACGGTAAATGTGCCAGATAAACACTACAAACAGAATCCCGAATCCAATCAGAATCGTGGTTAATAAGCCACCGATCAGATAACCAATTAAACTGATCCAGAAGGTTCGAATCTGCCAGTCGCTATGACTTTCCAGCCAGGTGCCGCGCATTTCATTGCGTTTCAGATAGTTCATAATAATGGCAACAATCGGCGTCAGGCCGACAAAGAAGCCCAGAATATACAGAATATAAGTAATCAGATTATATTGTTTTAATTGTTCGATATTCGCCATCAGTCTTTCTCCTGGGCTTTTTATCCTCATGTATAAAACTATAGAAGCAGCTTTTCAGTATTTCAAATCAGTTGTGATGAATGTCTGATGAATATCTGTAATTCGATTTGCTTCAGGATGAATAGAGAAAGCTGAAATAAAATTGTCTATAATGCTTTCCTTTTCTTCTCCCTTGAGTGTGTCATGTCTTCCAAGCAATACGATGTTCTAGTCATAGGT
The DNA here is from genome assembly GCF_003289665.1 of Acinetobacter sp. SM1B. Classification (NCBI taxonomy): domain Bacteria; kingdom Pseudomonadati; phylum Pseudomonadota; class Gammaproteobacteria; order Moraxellales; family Moraxellaceae; genus Acinetobacter; species Acinetobacter sp. SM1B. The sequence continues at coordinate 659,661 of NZ_QMBM01000001.1, read as the reverse complement.
GCAGGTGCGTCAGGTTTAATGACAGCATATATGGCTGCGCAACGTGGTCGTCGTGTTGTCGTGGTTGAAAAGGCCAATAAGGTCGGTAAAAAGATCCTAATGTCTGGTGGTGGCAAATGTAACTTCACCAACCTGTACGTCGAGCCGGAAAATTTTATCTCGCATAACCCACATTTTGTTATTTCAGCTCTGACTCGTTATACCAACTGGGATTTCATTGGCATGGTGTGCGAGTACGGTATTGAATATGAAGAGCGTAAGCATGGGCAGCTGTTTACACTGAATGGCGCCAAGGAAATTCTGGCAATGCTGCTGTCTGAATGTGATAAGACCGGTCTGGTCGATATTAAAACGAGTTGTGAAGTCAAAGCAGTCAACGCGGTCGACGATCAAGGTTTCCAGGTTGCAACGTCTTTGGGATATTTTGAAGTTGAATCTGTCGTGGTGGCTTCCGGTGGCCTGTCAATTCCGACCCTGGGTGGTTCTGGTATTGGCTATGAGATTGCCAAGCAATTTGGTCACTATATCTATCCGACCCGTGCCGGTTTGGTACCCTTCACCTTCTCGGATAATTTTAAAGAAGTTACGACGCGCTTAAGTGGTAATGCGGTAGAAGCAACTTTATCCAATGAGCTGAACAGCTTTACTGAAGCCCTGCTGTTTACCCATCGTGGCCTAAGTGGTCCAAGCTCGTTGCAATTGTCTAACTACTGGGATGTTGGTCAAAGCTTTAAGGTCGATTTCCTGCCAAGTGTGGATCTGTTTGATTTCTTCAAATCCAGAAAACAAAGCCAGCCAAAAGTCTTGTTACGGACCCTACTCACCGAGCACTTACCCAAAAGTGTGGTACTGGAATTACAGAATCTGATCTGGACTGAGGTTACAGAAACCTCGATTGGCAATATCAGTGATGATAAACTAGAACAGATCGCCAAACGTTTGCACAGCTTTGAAGTGAAACCATCAGGCACCGAAGGCTATCGTACTGCCGAAGTAACGCTAGGGGGTGTAGATACTACCGAAGTTTCTTCCAAGACCATGGAAAGCAAGAAACAAAAAGGTTTGTTCTTTGTCGGTGAAATTCTGGATGTTACCGGACATCTGGGTGGATTTAATTTCCAATGGGCATGGTCATCGGCGCATGCCGCATCAGAATATGTTTAATTTATAAATACTCTAAAGTCAGTCTCAAGTTCACTCCAGATAGTCTGTTTTAAACAGCTTAAGATTGGCCGTATTTTCAAGACGGTCAATCGTCAGCTGCATTTTTCGGCCGGCTTCTTGCAAATAATATGGTGCTGCATTTGCAGTAGAGCTAATAAATTTAGACTGTTTTAATTTCCACATATTGTTGATCTCCTTTGTCTTTATATTATTAATGCAATAAGAATACCAAAATTTATTTAGTATTCATTTGAATATTCTATATTTTCAACATGACAATTCTATTTCAATCAATTAACAGGATTTTTTAGTTAAATTCGTCTGTATCCGGCATGTTCTTTTCCAGCACTTGTTCAGAGCGCTTATCTGCTTTGCTCTTAACAAAGACAAATCTATAGGCAGCAGTAAAAAAGCCAATCGTAATTCCTGCAATCACTAAAGGTGCTAGAACTTTATTCGGTTTTTTTGCATTCATTCATTTTTCCTCATGACTGAACAAAATCGACCACTTAAGCGTGGCCGATTTTATTTGATTGGAACAGGTTAATTCAGGTCATCTTTCTTTGGACGACTATCGACATTCGGTTCGTCTTCACCTGTAGAGCCAAATGGATTATTAGCTGGTGGATGAGTTGGATCGACGTCGAGTGAGTCCGGTACAGCCTGATCTATATCTGGAGTAACCTGATCAATACCCGATGCTTCATCATCCTGCGGTGCAGTAGTAAGTGATGCAGGGGTACTATTCGATAAGTCCGTACGCATTGGCGCATTGTCATCATTCTGACCTGGAGTAGGCACGATACTCGCTCCTGTTGTAGTAGCTGGTTCAGTCGCAGAAGTCGCACTACCTGAACCAAAAGCTGAAGTCATGATATCAGTATCTTTTTTCAAGGGATTTGGTTCTTTGCCTTCACGTTTGGCTTTATCAATCAAATCCGTCAGAACACGTTCTGCCGGCTGACGACCACCAAGACCGAATGCCAGAGCAAAAGCCACTGCTACTGCGCCCAGAGTCAGACCGAATGCAAGGTTTACAATCGAATCGGCAATGCCCATTGCGCGTAAGCCCATTGCAACTACCAGACCCATAATCAGGACACGAACCAGATTGGCTAACCAGCGTGAACTGTTATATTCACCGCGCTGCACTACATTCGCAACCACATTTGCCAGCCAGAAGCCAACCACCAGAATCACTGCGCCGAGCAGGATGTTCGCACCGAAGTAAATGAACATCGCAATCAGGCTACTTACCTGTTCAAAGCCAAGACGGTTCGCCGCTTCAGACACAGCAAACAGCATAGTGAACAGAATGATCAGGACGCCCACGACATGCGAAATTTTAGTGGTACCCAGGAAACGTTGTAAGTCTAGCTTGGCCGGAACTTCATCTACACCCGTACCTGCCAGAACTTCAGTAACCAGCTTCGCGACCAGTTTCGATACGACATAAGCCAGAATCAGAATCAGGGCTGCGGCAATGATATTTGGAATGGCATTCATTACCTCATACAACATCGCGGTTGCAGGTTGTGAAATCGCCTCAATACCGAGAGCTTCAAAAGCGATGATCAGCGCTGTAATAATGATTACAGCAAAGATGAAGGAACCAATCACCTGAGGAACATTAGAGTTCTTGAAGATGCCAACTTTTTCTGCCTGTTGCTGTACATTCATACTACGCAATAAACCTTCTACAATGCCACGAATGATTTTCGCCAGAATATAGCCGACAAAAACAATCACACCGGCAATAAAGATATTAGGCAGATAACCAACCACATCATTGACCATGTTCTGAACTGGATACAGCAGACCACTTAAACCCAGAATCGAGAGTACGATAGGCAGGAATAACAACAGAATCAGCCAGTAAATAATTTCACTGATATTCTCACTTAATGGCTTTACACCAACTTCTGAACTGAGTTTTTCATCCAGTTGAGTGCGGTCAAGCAGTTTCTGTAGTCCCACCTTGACCAGATTGGCAACAATCCAGCCAATGAATCCGACAGCAATCGCAGCAAGCAATTGAGGGATAAACAGCAGGAAACGCTGAATCATGTTACTGAACGGTCCACTGACATTGGTCAGATTCAGCACATTCAGTGCACCAATAACTGCCATAATCAGGATTAACCAGAAGACAATTCTTGTGATGATATTTTCAATATTGGAACGATGGCCAGTCGCATGGTTTAGCCGCTCATTGGTGCCAAGCTTTTGCAGGATTTTTTTTACGCCTGCAGAGACCAGCAATGCAATAACCCAGCCTATCAGCAGGATCGCCACTGCACTTAATATGGGATGAAACTGTTCCCAATAGTACATGGCATCATAACCGCCTGGGCCTCTCATATATTCATTCATGTTGTCATGCCCTCTATGGTTTTACTTTATTTATAAGTATTTACAGACTTCTTTTTTGGAAAGTTGTAAAGCCGTCTGTCATGCATTATTCACATTAGAATTGGAGCTTTTTTTATTCAATTGAGAAATGCACAACTACAACAAATCCGCACATTAGATTGCAAAAAAGCCCTGATTCTTAACCAGGGCTTTTTAAGAGGGTGCCTACTGACCAGCACCTCGACTAGATCCTTCTGAGTCGGTTGCTATACCAACATCCATACCTCCCGCTGTATCTTCTGCGGTAGCTTCAGTCGTACCAGTAACACCACTTAAGTTCGCAGGCTGATTCAGATCCTGACTACGCCCTTCCTCTGACTGAGCTGGGGTCGTATTGTTCATGGTTGCTGGTTGAGCTTGCGGATTTGGATGACCCGGAGGTGCTTCTTCTGGTGAAGGCTTAATATCGGCAAACATATAAAGTAGCAATGCCAGCAGGAAGACACCCACTAAAATTAAAATATAGACAGGAATTCTTTTCTTCTGCCGTGTATCTTCATCATAGCCTGAAGGTGGTGTTTTGTTGAAATCATTAGCCATAACCATCCTCACTGTTTTTTATTCATGTGTGGATTTCATCATAACAAGTTGATTTTTTAACTTGTGTGACAAAAATAAGTGAGATGGTGACGGCGTGTAAGTCTGTAACAGCGTAGAAGTTTCTACACTATTGGTTATTTAAATAATCCTTTGCCTGGCTCATGCCGAACTTCAACCAATGTTTCATGTTCATCTTTTAGCTGTACGCCCGAAAGCTGCAATGCACAGGATTTTTGCATGAGTGCGATTAAGCGTTGGATCGCCAGCGGATAGGACAGACCTGCCGGACGAACATTGGAGATACAGTTTCTAAGTGCATCATGGCAGCCTTTAAAAGCACTATAAGTATAATAAATTCCCATACTATCCGGAGAACTTAACCCTGGGCGTTCACCAATGAGCATCACCAGCATTTTGGCTTTTAAAATTTCTGCAACCTCATCTCCCAGTGCGACACGGCTACCACGGGCAATAATTACAGGAGCTAACCTCCAGCCTTGTACTTTGCAAGCTTCTACCAAAGCAGGAATAAAGTGTGGTGTATTTTCTTCAATAGCACGTGCAGATAGTCCATCTCCCGCGACAATCACCACATCCCACGTGTCATGATGTTCATTCCGGTATTGCTGTAACATCATTTTAGATTCATCAGACAGGATACGGCCCAAATCGGGGCGTTTTAAATAGAAATCCTTTTCCACTGCCTGGCTTTCAATGTCTAAAATCGTTAGACCAGTCCTGCTTAGACTTGCTTTAAGTTGGTCAGCAGCAAGTGATTTAAGCACAGCATCTTTGGCTTGGGCATGTGCCAGCTGAAACTCCAGACTTGGTCGGGTTGGTAAACTGCCACCTGCCCGGCCTAAGGCTATACGCGCATCGGTATAGGCTTTGAGCTGTTGCCAGGGATTGTCTTGCAGCTGTGACTGAAATTGCACATCAGGAACCAGTTTCATCAGCACTCCTTAAGACAGCATCAAACGGGAAAACTGTTTGGGTAATTCAGTCGGCCACTGCAACTGATGGGCTTGCTGAGAAAGAATACCCTGCTGTTGCAGCCAGTGGTCAAATTCAGGCGCCGGTTTTAAGCCTAATAACTGACGAATATATAAAGCATCATGGAAAGAGGTAGTTTGATAGTTCAGCATCACATCATCTGAACCCGGAATCCCCATGATAAAATTCAGTCCGGCATTGGCGAGTAGAGTCAGCAAGATATCCATGTCATCCTGATCTGCATCGGCATGGTTGGTATAGCAAATATCACAACCCATCGGCACGCCGAGCAGCTTGCCACAGAAATGATCCTCCAGTCCTGCCCGGATAATCTGCTTACCGTTATACAGATATTCCGGGCCGATAAAGCCGACCACGGTATTGACCAATAAAGGGTTAAATTTACGTGCCACGGCGTAGGCACGTGCTTCCAGAGTTTGCTGATCGACCCCATGATGACCATTACTGGACAAAGCACTGCCCTGTCCAGTTTCAAAATACATCACGTTCTGACCCACTGTGCCACGTTTCAGGCTTAAAGTCGCTTCATAACCTTCCTGTAAAAGTTCCAGATTAATGCCGAAGCCGGTATTAGCTTTTTCAGTTCCCGCGATGGACTGGAACATCAGGTCAATCGGGATATTTTTATTCGCCAACTGAATCCCTGAAGTGATATGGGTCAGCACACAGGACTGGGTCGGAATCTGATATTCATGAATAATATGATCCAATAATTTTAATAACTCGGAGAGGTTTTGCAGGTTGTCAGTCGCAGGATTAATCCCGATCACCGCATCACCACTGCCATACATCAGCCCATCCAGGATCGATGCTGAAATTCCCATCAGATCATCGGTGGGATGATTCGGCTGCAAGCGGGTGGAAAGATGTCCTTCCAGCCCGATGGTGTTTCTAAATCGGGTCACCACCCGGCATTTTTTTGCCACCAGAATCAGATCCTGGTTGCGCATGATTTTACTGACCGCTGCCACCATTTCTGGGATCAGCCCCATTTTTAAGGCCGTAATTTTTTCAGTGGTGGCATCTGTACTCAACAGCCAGTTACGAAAATCCCCCAGAGTAAAATGCGAGATCGGATAGAAGGCAGCGGCATCATGTTCATCCAGAATCAGTCGGGTCACTTCATCCTGTTCATAAGGTATTAAAGCTTCATTCAAAAACTGCTGTAATGGTACTTCTGCCAGACACATTTGTGCAGCAACCCGCTCAGTTGCATCATGGGCAGCAATCCCTGCCAGCTGATCGCCAGACCGTTCAGGGCTAGCCTTGGCCATCAGTGTTTTTAAGTCTTCAAAAATATAGTGCTGACTGGCCACATTGATCTGATACAGCATAAGCATGTTCTCCCTTCAAGATGATTTATTTCAATTCCTTTTCTGCTGCTTCAATACGGGCAAATTCTTCTTCCGGTGTGCCTGCCACCAGATGATGACGGCTATACAACAGGAAGTAGAGAATCAGTACGACATAAATCGCAGCTGCCATTAACCAGACTTTTGGATCGACCAGGAAGCCAGCGACCACTGCAATGGCTGCAAGCACTAAAGCAATCGATGCCGTGACAATACCGCCCGGTGCTTTATACGGGCGTGCCAGATTTGGTCGAGATACTTTGAGTTTAATGTAGGACATCATCATCAAGACATAGGAAATCGTCGCGCCAAAAACTGCCATAAGGATCAGCAGATCACCTTCACCTGAAAGTGACAGCAGAAAGCCAATAATCCCCGGAATAATGATGGCCAGATAAGGCGCATGATTGCTGTTGGTCAAAGACAATTTTTTCGGTAAATAACCGGCACGTGACAGTGCAAAAATCTGACGGGAATAGGCATAAATAATCGAGAAAAAACTCGCGATCAGACCCGCCAGCCCGACAAAATTCACAAAACTTGCCATCCAGGTATTAGACCCATAGACTGCAACCAAGGCATCGACTAGTGGCGCACCAGAATCTTTAAGGGCATCTGCACCGGCTGCACCAGGACCGAGTAACAGAATACTTAACGCAAAGAATGCCAGAATCAGCATGGAACCAATCAGACCTCGCGGTAAGGATTTTGCCGGATCTTTGGCTTCTTCTGCCGCTAATGGTACGCCTTCAACAGCAAGGAAGAACCAGATTGCATAGGGCACGGCCGCCCAGATACCGAGATAACCCAATGGCAGGAAAGTGCTGGCACCCGCCGCTTCAGTACTGACCGCAATATCAAACAGGTTTGCACTATTAAAATGCGGCAACATGCCGAAGATGAATACCATCAAAGCTACCGCAGCAATTGCGGTAATCACGAACATGATTTTAAGTGCTTCACCAGCACCTTTCAGATGCAAGCCCATAAAGATCAGATAGCTGACCAGATAAATGATCCAGCCACCAATACCAAATAAGGCTTCGCAATAGGCACCAATGAAACAGGCAATGGCTGCCGGTGCAATCGCATATTCAATCAGGATCGCGCTACCTGTCAGATAGCCACCAAAGGGACCAAAAGCAGTCCGGGCAAAACTATAACCCCCACCAGCAGTCGGCAGCATGGTCGACATTTCCGACATGGCCAGACACATGCATAAATACATCAATGCCACCACAACAGTGGCAATAAACATCCCGCCCCAACCCGCCTGAGCCAAACCAAAATTCCAGCCGGCAAAGTCACCGGAAATCACATAGGCCACCCCTAAACCCACAAGCAGCAGCCAGCCTACAGCACCTTTTTTTAGCTGTCGCAGGGCAAAATAATCTTCTTGTACTGTTGTTTCGGTGACGCCGGTATCGATGACACTTTTTGACTCTGACATAGCAACCTCTTTGTTTTTATCTTTGTTCCCTGAGGATATGCATAAGCCGTACCAGTTCATCCATTGTCCAGGGAAAGCAAACTGAATCGCTGCCCTATCGGTACGAAATGCGCTATAATCATCCACCTCCTATTTATACACTCGATTTTTATGGCGTATCGTCAACAAAGTGTATCGCTTGATCTTGACACTGACGTCACACATCAATGTGCGTTACACCACACCCGCGATCAGCATCTGATTGGAATTATTGAATTCAGCAAGCCAAGCTTTTTGCTGCGCTGGCAGGATTTGGAATATTTCCGTCGTCGTACCGAAGAAATGTCGGTGATGCCATTCCCGGACTGCGTGAATGCAATGATCATTGATGTGCGTAATGTCGCAGCCTGGCTCGACAATGACGTACCCATCATTCCATGGCGCTTACTGGAAGAAGAATGTCCGGTACGTCTGGTCGTGCCTGCGGAACGCATCGAACATTATGCCGGTTTCTTTGAACCGACGTGGCTGACCTCTGATGTAGAGACAGCGATCCAGGAAATCCGGGACTTTATGGATATGTTTGTCCATTAAGAGATACAAAGTAAAAAACCTCCGACATGGAGGTTTTTTTGTGTTTAAAGAAAATAAAAGTCTCCCTTTACTAAAGGGGGATTTAGGGGGATTCTGATTTCAAGAAATATTTTTTAACTTAATCCCTTCCCTTGCACAGCGATGCTGCTCAACCCAAAGGACGAGGGAGAATAATGCTTACCAATAATTCTCGACTGCAATATTTCCTTCACCACGACGGTTCATGGTCAAACCACGTGCTTTTAATGCTTCTTTGGTATCTTCAACCATATCCGGGTTACCGCAGAGCATGACATGGCTGGTTTCAGGATTAAGCTGCATAGCTGCGGCTTTTTCCAGTTCACCATTTGCAATCAGAACCGGTAAACGGTCATGCAATGCTGCTTCAGGATCACGGGTAATAATTGGAATAAATTTAAAACCGCTATGTCCTTCACCAAAGCTTTCTGCAATTTCCTGAATACGCTCTACATAAGCCAGTTCAGCTTGCGTACGCACGCTATAGACCAGATTAATTTGCTTATAGTTATTCCAGGTTTCAAAGTCTTGCAGCATGGATAAAAATGGCGCCAAACCTGTACCTGTTCCCAGTAACCATAAATCTTGTGGTAATGGCAGCTGGTAACGTGCCAAGGTCAGATAGCCATAAGGAATCTTTTCCAGGTAAAGTTCATCACCCACTTTAAGATGTTGTAAATTTGAAGTAAATTTACCTTCAGGCACCACGATTGAGAAAAATTCCAGGGTTTCATCGAAAGGTGAAGACACCACTGAATATGCCCGGACAACGAGTTCATCTCCTATCTTCAAGCCAATACGCGCAAACTGCCCTGCAGTAAACTTGAAATGTGCAGGTCTGGTCATGGTGAAACTAAACAGCGTATCGGTCCAACGGTGTACAGATAAAACCTTTTCTAAGCTAAATTTTTCAATAGACATGATTCAAACGTGGCATCAAAGACTATGCTCATGGTAGCATGACAGCATAATTTATTAATATTTTTTAAATGTTAAGGCTCTATTCATGCGCATGACTCTACGCCAGTTGGCTGTTTTTGTAGCAGTTGCTCAAGAAGGTACCGTCACCAAAGCCAGTGATGCAGTCAAACTCACCCAAAGTGCGGCGAGTATGGCTTTAGCAGATTTAGAAGATGGTCTTGGCGCACCTTTATTCGACCGTCTAGGCAAGCGTTTACAGCTCAATGATTTAGGTCGTTTTCTTCTCCCGCAAGCACTTGAAATTCTTGGTCGCTGTGAAGCTTTTGAACAAGCTGCTAAAGGTGAACTGCAAAGCATTGACCTGCGTCTCGGTGCGACCCTGACCATTTCCGACTATCTGATGCCAGACCTAATGGCGGATTTTTTAAAAATCCAGCCACAGGCACACTTGCAACTTCAGGTGGGTAATACTCGCCAGATGATTGAAGCCGTCAACCAGTTCCAGCTGGATCTTGCGCTGATTGAAGGTTCCTGCCACTTGCCACAGCTGCAATGCATCCATTGGCGTGATGATGAACTCGCAGTGTGCTGTGCTCCGGATCATCCACTTGCTCAGTTAAACCGTCCACTGACTGCTGAAGACTTTAAATCTGTAGAATGGATTTTGCGTGAAGAAGGTTCAGGTACGCGCGAAGTCTTTGACAATGCCATTCTGCAAGATGTTCCAGATGCTAATATCCGTTTGACACTCGGTCATAACGAGGCAATTCTGAAGATAGTTGCAGGTGGCATAGGTATGTCCTGTATTTCTAAACTGGCAATTGAACCTTTACGTGAAAAAGGTCAGTTGGTGATTCTTGATACACCCTTCTGGTCTCTAACCCGTCCATTATTTATGCTGGTACACCGTCAGAAGTATCAAGGTCCAGGTTTAAAAGCTTTTATGAAATTCTGTGAAGCCTAAATTTCTGTTCAAATTAAAAAAGCGCCTTAAGGCGCTTTTTTAAGAATGGGACACATATCTTATTAAAAACTGAAGACTGACCTAAATTTCTCCAAATATCATGAAGCCAAGCGCTGATACAAAAGCCAGCCAGAGTGTAGGACTAAAGAAAATACTGTTACGTACTGGAACAGCCACCATGGCAGGTGCTAGAGATGGTAGTACGACTACTTCAGGAACAAATTCCTCTTGGGGTTTGATATCTAGACGCACCATATTGTCCAATTGAATCTTATTCTGTTCTTCAATGATTCTGAATTTAAGCCGCTCTCCAACTTGAGGCATTATTTCAGGTGAAGGTAATTGCTGTAACTGGAAACCTAACTCCTGTGCCGTGTTTGCCAGTTCAATGCTTCCGGTCCCGCTTAGGGAGTCATAGGTTTTAACTCTTCCATCTGTAAACATGATATATGTCCCTGAATCATCATAGATGCGTATTTTAAGTGGAAGGCCATAAGATATATTGTGAGCTTTAGTAGGTATTTTATTGTTTTAGCAACATCGCATAGCATTTAAGTTAAAAAAACCGTTATAAAATTACATTAAATAAAAATCAAATAAAAAGAGGCTCTAAAGCCCCTTTTCAGTTTAAATGGAAAGTAAAAATTTAACGTTTTAAGCTAGACAATAATTCAGTGGTAATTGAAGTATTTACCGCGACAGCCTGGGCTTTTTTCGCTTTCTTGGACTTATCAGCTACGCGTTCAATTTTAATAGCTTTGTACTTATCACCATTTTGAACCACATTAAACTTTACCCGATCATTACGCTTTGGCTCACCTGAGTCTGCAGGAAAATCCGAGATATGGAAAAATACATCACCTTCTGGAGATGAAATAAAACCAAAGCCCTTCTCTGCATTGTATTGTTTGACTTTGCCTTGATATTGTTCAGAACTCATTTACGTACCCTAATCTGACCATTATATTGTTCAGTATATAAAAAAGAGGCTATAAAAGCCCCTTTCCTGTTCATCTTCAAAAATCAGTCTTTTTGAACCGAACCAAAAATCTTGTCACCCGCATCGCCCAGACCTGGAACGATGTAACCATTTTCATTCAAGCCATCGTCCACCGCAGCCGTAAAGATCACCACATCTGGATGTGCTGCTTCAACACGTTTAATACCTTCTGGTGCAGCAACCAGTACCATCACACGAATGTCTTTACAGCCGCTTGCTTTCAGCACATCAATTGCAGCCACCAGAGAAGAACCCGTCGCTAGCATTGGATCAATAATCATCGCAATACGGTTTTGTACATCTGGTACCAGTTTTTTATAGTAAGTCCGTGCTTCTAAAGTTTCTTCATCACGCTCAAGACCCAGTACAGATACTTTAGCGCTTGGAATCAGGTTCAGAAAACCATCCAGCATACCAATGCCGGCGCGTAGAATTGGCACAACGGTAATTTTCTTACCAGCGATACGGTCTACAGTGACTGAGCCGTTCCAACCGTCAATTTCATGCTCAACAACAGGAAGATCCTTGGTCGCTTCATAAGTCAAGAGCATGGTCACTTCTTGAGCCAGCTCACGAAAGTTCTTTGTACTGATGTCTGCACGACGAAGTAAACCGAGTTTATGTCGGATTAAAGGATGACGGATTTCATGGATAGCCACGGGAGAACACCTAAAAGGTTAAAGATAAATTGCTGCTTATTATAAAGCGATTTTCGTTTTTATATAAATAAAAAAGCCCCCTATCGAGGAGGCTTTTTTTGTAATAACGTTCTAATCTTTCGATTAATTAGTTATAACCGCTTTGCACCAGAGTGAAAATGAACTGTTGAAGCTCAGGTGAGATTGCAAAGAAAGCAAGCTTAGAGAATGCAATCATTGGATCTGGATAAACACCCAGGATCAGTACCAGTGCAGCCACTGCCAGCACCATAATACCACCCACTTTTTGACCCCAGTGATTTACAGCGTCAAGACGAGGCGTTTCTGGTGGAGTCATGTACATTACCACCATTACACGCAGGTAGTAATACAGACCAATACCTGAACCCAGGATGACCATTGCAGCAAGGAACCAAGACTCGCCTGCTACCGCAGTTTTTATAACCAGGAACTTACCAATAAAGCCTGCTGTTAATGGAATACCAGCAAGAGACAGCATCATCACCGTTAATACAGCAGTCAATACTGGACGGCGCCAGAACAGACCACGGTACTCAGCCAAACTACCTGCTTCATCGGTGTTGTTGTACGGACTAGACATTAGGGTTACTACACCGAATGCACCGATTGTCGTCAACACATAAGTGATGATATACACATTCACGCTTTCAAATGTCGCGAAGCCCTGGATTTGCAGGAAGTCAGAGTTACGTGCAGAAACGATGGCAACCAGTACATAACCGAAGTGAGCAATTGAAGAATATGCAAGGATACGTTTCAGGTTCACCTGTTTCACTGCCAGCAAGTTACCAGCAAGAATCGAAAGCACTGCAAGGATCGTAATGATGGTGACGAAGCTGTCTGCCAAGATTAAACCTGAAGACAATACATAACGCACAAACAGACCCAACATTGCTACTTTTGCAACAGTCGCAAGGAAAGTTGCAACTGGTGATGGAGCGCCTGCATATACGTCTGGTGTCCACTTGTGGAATGGTGCAAGCGATAGTTTGAATGCCACAGCAAAGACAATTAGCGCAAGACCGATTACCACAGCTGGCTGGCTAAATGCAGAGAACATTTTGCCTGGTTCAGCAGTGAAGTTCAGTGTACCTGTGTACGCATAGATGTAAGCCATACCCATCAGCAGCATTGCAGATGCAGTTGCTGACAATACCAAGTATTTCACACCCGCTTCAAGCGACTGAGAACGTTGATGTGTATATGCCAACAGGCCGTAAACCGGAATCGACATTAACTCAAGGCTGATGAAGAATGAAGCATAGTGCGTGCTTGCCACCATCAACATTGCACCCGCAACCGAACACAACATCAAGATGTAGAGTTCTTCGCGGTTGTCTTTATAGGTTTCAATGTATGCATGTGACAGTGTGCTACACGCAAGTGCAGCAATCAGGATCACAAACTGGTACAGCATCGTAAACGGATCTACGATGAACAGGTTCATCACGTTGGCAGGTGCAAATTTACCCGCCAACAGGACGAAGATCATATATAACGCAGCCAAGTTTAAACCAATAACTGTCGTCGTCGCAACCAGGTTGTGGTTACGCTTAACTGCTGTCACCAGCATTGCAACGATCGCAGTCAACGCCACGATCATCACAGGTGCTAGGGGCATAAGCTCAGAAAAAGACATTGTGAAGTTCATGGCTTATTGGATCTCCACATTTTCAGCTGAAACGGCAGCTTGCTGCACAGCATCAGCTGCTTCAGACACAGGAATGTAGCTATTTGCTAACCACGCCATGCTTGAGTTTGAAATATCAAGGAAGCTTTGTGGGTATAGACCAAGCCATAACAGACCAAACGCACAGATCAACAGGATTACCACTTCACGCGTATTTAAATCTTTCAGCGGATTCGTGTAATGCTGCTTTTGCTCTTCGTTTGGCGTACCAAACAGTGACTTGTGAATCATGATCAGACCGTACAGACCAGCAAACACCAAGCTGATTGCAGCAAGGATTGTATAAGTCGGATATTGACCAAATGCACCCATCAGGATCAGGAATTCACCGATGAAGTTACCTAGACCAGGAATACCCACCAACGCTGCTACGAAGAACATCAGGAAGAATGCTAAGTATGGGAACTGACCGCGCATCCCCCCCATGAGACGCATGTCACGTGTGTGAACACGTTCGTACACCTGACCACACATAATGAACAATGCCGCAGATGACAGGCCGTGAGCCAGCATCATGATCATCAGACCTTGGAAAGTCAGTACGTTACCTGCATAAAGTGCAAGTAGAACGAAGCCCATGTGTGAAATAGATGTGTAGGCTAACAGACGTTTCATGTCGGTTTGCTGGAATGCACACCATGCACCGTAGAAAATACCAATCAGACCCAGAATGATCGCAATGTCTGCAAACTGAGCCGAAGCTGCCGGGAAGAACGGCATAACGAAACGCAGTAAACCGTACGCAGCAGTTTTAATCAGGATACCTGCAAGGTCAACAGAACCCGCTGTTGGTGCTTGCGCATGCGCATCTGGTAACCAGCCGTGTAATGGGAAAACTGGAAGTTTTACTGCAAAACCGATGAATAGGCAGATCATGAATGCATAAGCAACTGCTGGCGCTTGTGTATCCAGCATGTTCGCTACACCCATCAGGTAGTTATAGTCGAAACGGATTTGACCAGTCATGGTGTAGCCTACAGTCACCAGACCGAGGATACCAATCAGCATGACTAAACCAGCCACCTGTGTGTAGATGAAGAACTTGGTTGCAGCGTATACACGGGACTTGCCTTCTGCCCCTTTATGACCCCAAAGTGCGATCAGGAAGTAGATCGGCACCAGCATCATCTCCCAGAAGAAGAAGAACAGGAACAGGTCAATTGCCAGGAATACACCGATTACACCACCCAGAGACCATAAAAGGTTCAGGTGGAAGAAACCAACGTTTTTCTGAATCTCACCCCATGAACAGCCTACTGCCAGCACACCAAGGAGTGCAGTCAAGCCAACCATCAGTAAAGACAAACCATCCACCGCAAGGTGAATGTTAATGCCCAGGGTTTGAATCCAAGGCAATTTGAACTCGGCTGCCCACGTAGGAGCCGCACCGCCAAGTTCATAGTTATAAGTACCCGACTGCCAAAGGACGATGGTCAAGACCAGCGTCACTAACATACCAATCAGCGCGATATAACGCGGAAGGTGTTGGTCGAGTTTATCGACCAACCAGCAAATAAAACCTGCAATGAACGGAATGAGGATCAGAGCCGGCAAAATAATATTGTTTGGAGCTTCCATTTTATTTCCCCACTACCTGAATCACGAGCAAGATCATCAGTAGGACAACGACACCGAGCCCCATACTAGATGCATATTCACGCAGTGAACCTGTTTGACGTGAACTGGTAAAGCTATGACCACCTTTAACCAGTGCAGGTAGCACTAGCCAGAAGCCATCAATTGGATCACGGCCGAACAGTTTCGCGAAGAACAAATAAGGCTTCACAAAAACGATGTCATACAGCTTGTCGAAACCAAGTGCATTACGGCAGATGTTGGCAAGACCCGCACCCAGAGAAGTTTTCGCAAAAGATTTCACAGCATTGTAAGCAAAAGCAAACAGCACTACGCCAATTGCAAGACCTACCAGTGCAATACCTACTGCTGTGTACTCTGCAGTATGCATGCCATGTTCAAGTGCTTCCGGAATTTCAAATGCAGGAAGTTTAGCCGCATTCAAAATGCTTTCCACAGGCGCTTTTAATGCCGCACCCACGAAAGTTGAAAGTACTGCAAGAATTGCCAATGGACCCCAGTAAGTTACACCCTTGATTGCGTGGTAAGGTGTGTTTTCTTTACCGAAGAATACAACCCAGATTAGACGGAATGTATAGATCGAAGTCAGGAACGCACCGATTACACCCACCCAGTAAAGTGTGCTGTAAACTGCGATTGATTGACCTTGTACCCATACCGCACCCAGGATTGCATCTTTTGAGAAGAAGCCCACAGTGATGAATGGAATTGCAGCCAATGCACCGCCACCAATGGCGAAACATGCAAACAGGAACTTGTTCTTGTAGAACAGACCGCCCATCTTGAAGATGTTTTGTTCGTGGTGGTAAGCCAGAATCACGGCACCAGAAGACAAGAATAATAATGCCTTGAAGAATGCGTGAGTTAGCATGTGGAACAGACCCGCCTGGTATGCTTCAGCACCTACAGCCATAAACATGTAGCCCAACTGACTCATCGTTGAGTAAGCCAAAATACGTTTGATGTCTGTTTGTACCAATGCAGCAAAACCAGCTACCAGTAATGTCACCGCACCAGTAATCGAGATGAACATCATCACTTCAGGCGCAAGCTCAAATACTGTGAATAGACGACAGCACAGGTAAACACCTGCTGTTACCATTGTCGCAGCGTGGATCAATGCAGAAACAGGAGTCGGACCTGCCATCGCATCTGCCAACCATGTTTGTAACGGGATCTGCGCAGATTTACCAGCAGCACCTAGGAACAACATTAGTGCAGTCCAGATGGTCAATGATGAGCTTTGAGTCATCACAGTCGCAGCATTTTCTACGATGTACTGAGTATTCAATGTACCGAATTGCTGGAACAGCAAGAACATGGCGATCAACAGGAATACGTCACCAATACGGGTAACGGTAAATGCCTTGATCGCTGCCACACCGTTTGCAGGGTTTTGGTAGTAATAACCAATCAGCAGGTAAGAACACAGACCTACACCTTCCCAACCCAGGAATAACAACGCCAGGTTGTCACCCAGTACCAGCAATAACATGCTTGCAACGAACAGGTTGAAGTAAGAGAAGAAACGTGCGAAGTCTTGTTCACCACGCATGTACCATGATGCAAAGATATGGATCAGGAAACCAACGCCTGTCACCATGCCCAGCATTAACAGAGACAAACCGTCCAGGTGCAGGCTAATGCCCGGTGCAAAACCATCGACATTGAACCAGGTCCAAAGAGGTTGTACTACTGCGGTAGAACCAGTGTTGACAAAGTCCATACCCGCAATGAGTGCGAACAATGCCGATAACCCCACAGCCCCTACACCAATAATGGCTGCAACTGTTTCAGGAAGCTTATGACGCCCTGCCGCTAAAAGGACGAAGCCAATGAGCGGGAATAAAATTGTTAGATATAAATAACTCATCCGCGCATCTCACTAGCAGCATCCACATCCAGATGATGGAAGCGATGATAGAACTGAAGGACGATCGCAAGACCGATACATGCCTCTGCCGCAGCAAGGGTCAGAATCAGAATAAACATGATTTGACCATCAGGCTGTGCCCATGCACTGCCCGCCAGGACGAATGCCAAAGCAGCGGCATTCATCATGATTTCAAGGCTCATTAAAATGAATAGCAGGTTGCGTCGCACCATTACACCGTAAAAACCCAGTGCAAAAAGAATGGATGCAACGATCAAACCATGCTCTAAAGGAATGTTGCCCATTATTGTTGTTCCTCTTCTGCACCTGGTTCACGTTTACCCAAATGGAATGCTGCAACAAGTGATGCAAGCAATAACATCGCGGCAACTTCTACCAACAATAAGTATTGCGTAAAGAGTGATTGACCTACCGCTTTAGGACCGACCATTTCAGTGCCCATTACCATTGAAGGCTGCACGTAATCTGATTTAAGTACCCAAACCAGGATCAGACCAATCAGGAAGCTCATCAATGCCGGATAAGCCCAAGCCGATGAAGTCAACCATTTGCGTTCCTGAGCAACAGTCTGTTCGCCCAGGTTCAGCATCATTACCACGAACACGAATAACACCATGATCGCACCAGCATAAACGATGACTTCAAGCGCACCCGCAAAGGGTGCACCCACGATCAGGAACAGTCCTGCTACAGCAAGGAGTGAAACGATCAGGCTTAATAAAGCATGTACCGGATTCGTGTTAGTTACCACACGAACCGTAGAGACGATGGCCACAAGGGCCATTAAATAAAATGGCCACATCATGGTAATAGACTCCGTACATCAACAGGTGCACTTTCACGCTGTGCCTGACCTTTGTCCTTACCAGCAACTGCCATACCGGTTACACGGTAGAAGTTATAGTCAGGATATTTACCAGGACCAGAAATCAGCAAGTGTTCTTTTTCGTAGACTAGGTCTTGACGAACATATTCGCCTAATTCGAAATCTGGTGTCATTTGAATCGCAGTCGTAGGACATGCTTCTTCACACATGCCGCAGAAAATACAACGAGAGAAGTTGATACGGAAAAATTCCGGATACCAACGACCATCTTCACGTTCTGCTTTTTGGAGTGAAATACAGCCTACCGGACATGCAACCGCACACAGGTTACATGCCACACAACGCTCTTCGCCATCTGGGTCACGCGTTAATACGATACGACCACGGAAACGTGGTGGCACGATTTCTTCGGCTGGCACTTCCGGATATAAAATGGTGTCACGTTTGCGCGTTGCATGGGTAAATACCATAAACAACGTACGAACGATTGACCCGAATCCAGCTAGAAATTTAAACATTTTGTTCTCCCTGCTGTCTTAGGCCTGATTCAACAGAATCACAGCACCAGTCACCAAAAGGTTAACCAACGCCAATGGCAAGCAAATTTTCCAACCAAAGTTCATCACTTGGTCATAACGTGGACGCATTAAAGAACCACGCGCCAATACAAACATCATTACGAAGAATGCTGTTTTAATAATGAACCAGAATGCTGGTGGAAGGAAATCAAAACCAAATGGTGCTAACCAGCCACCGAAGAACAGGGTTACGATCAATGCAGAGATCAGTACTACGTTCACGTATTCCGCAACGAAGAACATACCCCATTTCATACCGCCATATTCTACGTGGTAACCTTCCGCCAGTTCCTGTTCCGCTTCTGGTTGGTCAAATGGGTGACGGTGAGTTACCGCAACACCTGCAACCACGAAGATCAGGAAGCCTAAGAACTGAGGAATGATAAACCATACATCTTTCTGTGCTTCTACGATTTCACGCATGTTGAATGAACCGGCAATTGCCACTACACCCATCAGGGAAATACCCAGGAACACTTCATAAGAAATAGTTTGTGCTGCTGAACGTAGACCACCAAGCAATGCGTATTTGTTGTTAGAAGACCAACCACCAAACAGTACTGCATATACCGCAATACCTGCCATTGCCATGAAGAACAACAAACCGATACTCATGTCTGCAACACCTAGATAAGGTGATACAGGAATAACCATGAATGACAGCACCGCAGTTGCCATCGCAACTGCTGGAGCCATACGGAAAGTCAATTTATCAGCAAATTTTGGTGTCCAGTCTTCCTTGAACATGATTTTCAGCATGTCGGCAACAATCTGGAACATACCGCCCGGACCGACACGGTTCGGACCGTAACGGTCTTGCCATAAGCCGAGTAAACGACGTTCAATAAAAGACATCAACGCAGCGATCAGTACTACAACCAGTAAGATCACGATCGCTTGAAGTACTGAATAGGCGATTGGCCAGTTTTCAGCCCACAGCGGCGTTTGACGGATTAATTCTTGTTCCATGAATTACGCTCCTACCGCGACTGAAACAGGCTCTGCAAGAGATACCGTTGGTGCAAGACCAATTGGGTAGCCAATATAACCTGTTGGTAAGTATTCAATCACTTGTACAGGAAGAACGATTGAAGCCTCGCCTGCTTTCACAGTGATCTTCTGACCGTCTTGCAGGTTCAAGCGTGTAGCATCCTGTTCGCCCACTGCAAATACTGCGTCAGGAATACGTGATTCCATTGCCGGAGTTTTAATGGTGAACTCGCCAGATGCAAAGATGTGATGCATTGGTACCAGACGGAAGCTTTCAGCATTTACAAGCACAGGTGCTGGTGCAACGAAGCTACGTGCTGGACGTTTTGGTAAACGGTCGAATAAACGAACGCCTGAATCACCGCCTTTTAAGTGACCGCCCACTTCATCCTGGTATTTGTTCCAGGCTTGTGGTGAGTTCCAGCCTGCAGCCCAAGCAAATGGTACCAGTGAAGATGGAGTCTCATCACCGACATAACCTTCCATAGAGAATGTTAATGCACTGTCTTTATCAGTAGGCTGTTTCGGCTCATGTACAGACAATGGCGCACGCATCGAAGTACGACCTGAATAACGACGTGGTTCACGTGCCACTTTCAGACCATGGACACGAAAGCCTGCATCTGGTGCTACATCCAGAATACCTTCAAGTGCAGGAACGTTGCTTGCTACTGACTCGATCACATCATCCAGCACAGTCCAAGAAATCGCTTTGCCTTGTACGCCTGTTTCCAGTGCGTGTAACCAGCGCCAAGATTCTTTGATTGCCAGTTCCGGGTTGTAGTAGTTAGGGTCATACACTTGGTAGAAACGTTGTGCACGGCCTTCTTGAGAAACGACAGTACCATCACCTTCAGCAAATGAAGCAGCAGACAATACAATATTGGCTTTCTTCACAGTCGCAGTTTCAGAGTGATCCAATACGATCACCTGTTTGCCTGCAAGCGCAGCATCAACCTGAGCTACTGGTAAACGACGGTATAGATCGTTTTCTACAATTAGGACAGTGTCATAGTCTTGTGCAAATGCTTGTTCAAGACTTTGACCACCGAAGATTGCCAGCCCCATTGAGTTCACTTCAGGAACAGTCAAGGTCAAGCCCGCATTACCTAAGTTTTGTGCTACTTGTGCAGCAGCTTCCATGATAGTTGCGTCTTGTAGACTTGTGCCAGAGATGATCAGTGGCTTCTTCGCAGCTTTCAGCGTATCTGCTATGGTTTGTGCAAATGCTTTCGCATCGTCATCAAGACCAGTGATGACTTCACCTTTCACGCCCGCAGCAATCGCGAAGCCTAAACGTGCGATATCGTTTGGAGAAGCAACCACTTCACCTTCCGCAACGTCAGACAAACGTGTTTGTGTTGCAGCCAGAATGTAAATCGGAGATTTCGCATCTTGGGCAATACGTTGTACAGGTTCAGCCAGCCATTCTTGGGTACGGCGCTCTGCAGCCATTTCCTTGCCTTTATTTTTCGCAGCTTGACGAACAGATAAAGCCATACGTGGCGCAGTTTGAGTCAGGTCTTCACCCAGAATCAGTACCGCATCATAGCTTTCGATTTCACGCATGTTCGGGTTATAAACACCCTCGGTTTGCATAATCGATGCAGCCAGTTCAACCAGATTTTGCTCTTTTTGAGCCATACCGGTTGAGTAGTTGTCTTGACCAACTAATTCACGTAGTGCGAAGTTAGCTTCAAGTGATGCACGTGGAGAGCCGATCCCCAGAACTTTTTTGCCTTGGATTTTCGCAATTACGGTATCCAGTGCAGTATCAACAGAAACTGTTTCTACATTTGTACCAGTACGGAACTGTGGCTGACGCGGACGGTCTTTACGGTTTACATAACCGGTACCGAAACGGCCTTTATCGCACAGGAAGTATTGGTTCACTTCACCGTTGAAACGGTTTTCAACGCGACGAAGCTCGCCATAACGCTCACCTGGAGAGATGTTACAACCTGAAGAACAGCCATGACATACGCTTGGTGCGTACTGCATGTCCCATTTACGGTTATAGCGTTCTGAGTGAGTCTTATCGGTGAATACACCCGTTGGACACACTTCGGTCAGGTTACCTGAGAATTCAGATTCCAAAGTACCTGATTCCGGACGACCGAAATAAACGCGAGAAGCGTTCGCATATACGCCGAAATCTGTACCGCCCGCATAGTCTTTGTAATAACGAACACAACGGTAACATGCGATACAACGGTTCATCTCGTGCGCAATGAACGAACCAAGTTCTTGGTTGTAGTGCGTACGTTTGGTGAAACGGTAACGACGACGGTCGTGTTGAGTCATTACTGTCATATCTTGCAGGTGACAGTGACCACCTTCTTCACAGACTGGACAGTCGTGCGGGTGATTGGTCATCAAGAATTCAACAACAGAAGCACGGAAATCTTTCGCTTCTTTGTCTTCAATCGAGATGTAGGTATTGTCAGCAGCCGGTGTCATACATGACATGACCAAACGACCACGCGTATCTTCTGGATTCGCGTATTGAGTCACAGCACATTGACGGCAAGAACCGACAGAACCTAAGGATGGATGCCAACAAAAGTATGGGATGTCGATGCCAAGACTCAAACATGCTTGCAGCAAGTTTTCCGAGCCGTTGACTTCATACGATTTTCCATCGACATGAATTGTAGCCATAGTCGAATTCCTTAAGCTTGTTCTACGTTGCGGGTTTGAGCGGCAGCATTTACGACTTTCGCTTCAAATTCGCCACGGAAATGTTTGAGTGCGCCCATTAACGGTTCCATAGCACCTGGTGCGTGAGCACAGAAAGTTTTACCAATCCAAAGCTTACGAGTCAGTTCTTGTAAGTGATCGATATCTTCTTTCTTGCCAGTACCATCTTCAAGTGCTTTAAGCGCTTTCACCGCCCAAGGTAAGCCATCACGGCAAGGTGTACACCAGCCACATGATTCACGCGCAAAGAATTCTTCTAGGTTACGTGTTGCTGAAACCATACATTGAGTTTCATCAACCACCATGAGCAAACACGTACCCAGACGTGAACCTGCTTTCATGATGCTTTCCGCATCCATCGGAAGATCGATATGCTCAGCAGCCAGGAAGTCAGTTGATGCACCACCGGGTAACCATGCTTTCAGCTTCAAGCCGTCACGCATACCACCAGCATGTTCTTCAATCACTTCACGTGCAGTGGTACCGAATGGCAGTTCCCATAGACCCGGGAATTTCACCCTACCTGAAGCACCATAAATTTTTGTGCCAGGATCTTTCGATTTGCCTGCAGACAGACCGATGTACCATTCTGGGCCACGCAACATGATGGCTGGCAAGTTGTTGTAGGTCTCTACGTTGTTCACAATTGTAGGACGACCCCAAGCACCTGCAACCTGCGGGAATGGTGGTTTGGTACGCGGGTTTGCACGGCGACCTTCAAGCGAGTTAATCAATGCAGTTTCTTCACCACAGATATAACGACCCGCACCGGTATGCACGTGTAACTCGAAGCTCCAGCCAGAATCCAGGATGTTGTCACCCAGATAACCTTTGGCACGAACCTGTTCAAGCGCTTCGTTCAGGTATTTCGCCGCTTCGATGTATTCACCACGGATGAAGATATAACCTTGAGTTGCTTCAAGGGTATAAGCTGCAATCAGCATACCTTCGATCAGCTGGTGAGGAAGATCTTCCATCAACAGACGGTCTTTGAAGGTACCTGGTTCCATCTCATCGGCATTACAAATCAGGTAACGTGGACCTGAATTGTCATTTGGCGCCATCAGCGACCATTTGATCCCTGCCGGGAAGCCTGCACCACCACGACCTTTTACGGTTGCTGCTTTTACAACTTCCAGCACTTCTTTCGGTGTCATAGACAGGGCTTTTTTAAAGCCTGCATAGCCTTCAAGCGCTTCGTAATCATCAACGTGACGGACATTTGCTTGTTTGCTCAGACGCCAAGTCAGTGGATGCGTTTCCGGGTTACCGTCGCCATAAATTGGTTTTGGTTCGGTATTCATACATACTTCTCCAATAACTGTTTAATTGATGTCACTTCCACGAGACCGTGAGTGTCTTCATCAATCATGAGGGTTGGACCTTTGTCACAGTTACCTAGGCAGCAAATTGGAAGCAAGGTAAAACGGCCATCCGCTGTGGTTTGGCCGAACTGGATACCCAATTCACGCTGGAATGCTTCTGCTAAAGTCTCCGCACCCATCAAGAAACACGCAATTGAGTCACACAGTAAAATTACGTGACGACCCACTGGCTGACGGTAAATACGGTTATAGAACGTTGCAACCCCTTCCAAATCGGCAAGGCTCATGCTGAGCATTTGCGCGATGGCATTCATTTGAGCATCGTCTACCCAGCCATTACGGCGTTGTACACATTTGAGCGCATCAAGACACGCTGCACGTGGGTACGGGTAATGCCCAATGTGATGTTCAATTTCGTGGATTTCTTCCGAAGTTAAAATCCCTTCAACATTCACACGTGGCTTTTTATCAGTCAAAATCATCATAATGCGTTTACCCCTTAGCGATCCACGTCAGCCATTACGACGTCGATTGTCGCTAAATAAATGATTAAGTCAGATACAAGACTGCCGTTAATCACAGAAGGCATTTGCTGTAAATGCGTGAAAGTTGGTGTACGAATACGGGTACGGTAACTCATGGTTGACTTGTCTGAAGTCAGATAATAAGTCGACGCACCTTTCACCACCTCTGCCATCACAGATGATTCACCTGCAGGCATTACAGGGCCCCAAGAAACGCTTAAGAAGTGCGTAATCAAGGTTTCAATATCTTGTAATGTTTTGTCTTTTGGTGGTGGAACAGCCAGCGGATGGTCCGCTTTGTACGCGCCAGAAGGCATATTCTCTAGACACTGCTTAATGATTTTCAGTGACTGTTCGATTTCACGGAAGTGAACAATCACACGAGCATATGCATCGCCTTCGTACTCAACTGGCACTTCGAAGTCATAGTTTTCATAACCACTGTATGGACGGTATTTACGAACATCAAAGTCGATACCTGTCGCACGCAGACCAGTACCTGTTACACCCCATGCCAATGCAGATTTCGCATCGTACTGAGCCACATTACGGGTACGACCCATGAATACAGAGTTTTTCAGTGCTGCAGTATAGTATTCGTTCAAACGTTTAGGCATCCAGTCGAGCAAGTCTCGAACCAGTTTTTCCCAACCATTTGGCAAATCATGTGCAGTACCACCGATACGGAACCATGCTGGATGCATACGGTAACCAGTAATCGCTTCCACGATGTCATACACTTTCTGACGGTCAGCGAACATATAGAATACTGGGGTCATACCGCCGGCATCCTGAATCGCAGTACCGATGTACAGCAAGTGGTTATTGATACGGAACAGTTCCGACATCATGACACGAATACATTGTGCGCGGTCTGGCACAGTAATACCTGCCAGTTGTTCCACACCCATCACATACGGCATGTTTTGAGCACAACCACCTAAGTAGTCCACACGGTCAGTATAAGGAATGAATGAATGCCAAGTTTGACGTTCAGCCATCTTTTCCACACCACGGTGGTGATAGCCAATATCTGGCACACAGTCTTTCACTTCTTCACCATCCAACTGCAAAATTACACGGAACGCACCGTGCGCAGATGGGTGGTTAGGACCCAAGTTCAGGAACATGAAGTCTTCGTCTTTATTACCACGCTTTAAGCCCCAATCTTCAGGAACAAAGCGAAGGTGTTCTTGCTCGAAGTCTTGTTTGGCTTGGTTCTGCATATACGGTGTATATTCCGTTGCACGTGCAGAATATTCTTTACGTAGCGGGTGACCTTCCCAGTAGGTTGGCAACAAGATACGACGGAGCATTGGATGCCCTTCGAAATTGATGCCGAACATGTCATAAGCTTCACGCTCATACCAGTTCGCATTTGGCCAGATATTCGTTGCGGTCGGAATATTCAGATCGCTGTCGCTTAATGCAACTTTAATACGAATGTCACAGTTACGCTCTAAAGATAATAAATGATAGAACACTGTGAATTCTGACGCAGGCAAACCGTCACGGTGCGTACGTAAACGCTCATCTACTGCAGACAAGTCGAATAGCATCACGTATGGACGTGGCACGGTACGCAAGAACATTAGTACTTCTTGTACACGTGCGCGCTCAACCCAAACTGTCGGGAAATCCTCGAAAGTCGTTTGCACAAAGAAGTTCTCACCAAACTTGGTTTTGAGCTCTTCAATGATGGCAAATGCTGGGCGTGAATCAACTGCTGTTGATTCTGGCATAGCAATGTCAGTTTCAGCCATTGGCTTGGCTTCCTATTTAATACAAATTCAGTCAACCTAAACGACAACTACACCCATAGCGGGTGCACAACAAAAAACCGGTCGTTTAAATTATTTAATTTCATCCATAGAGCGTAAGTTCTTCACAGCCACACGCTGGTCTTTCTTACGGTCACGTTCCGGTATCATCTTTGGCTTATACACTGGCTTAAGATCATCACCGATTACCGCAGACAGCGGACGACGCTCTAATTGAATTTGGTCTTGTAACAGCATTAATGCCTGGATCAATGCTTCAGGACGTGGTGGGCAGCCCGGAACGTATACATCTACCGGAATAATTTTATCCACGCCTTGTACAACTGAATAAATGTCGTACATACCACCTGAGTTGGCACATGCACCCATTGAAATAACCCATTTCGGTTCAAGCATCTGTTCATACAGACGTTGAATCACCGGAGCCATTTTCACGAAGCAGGTACCTGCAACAATCATCAAATCCGCCTGACGCGGTGAAGCACGAATAACTTCGGCACCGAAACGTGACAAGTCATGCACGCCAGTTAAGGTCGTTGCATACTCTACGTAGCAGCAAGATGTACCAAAGTTGAACGGCCAAACTGAGTTCTTACGACCCCAGTTTACTGCAGTGTGCAGCACATCTTCTAAGCGAGTCATGAATACGTTTTTATTCACTTCTTCTTGTAGTAACGGATCGTCGACAACAATACGTTCCTGAAGTGGATATTGATCAGCATCCGGATTCGCACGGGTTAGAGTGTATTTCATCCCGGGTTACTCCTTATCAGATAATGGAGCCGGTGAACCTTTCACACGACCAGATGATTGAGCTGGAATTTGACCAGTCGGGTCTATAACCAATTCTTCAATTGAGTTGAAGCGAGTGATTTCTGCGATATCCATGTTTGGCGAACCAATCTTAGTTTTAACTCCTGTCGCCTTACGTTTGTCTGAAGGTGCCCAGTTAAGTGCGCCGGTGGATAATTCGTAAATCAAACCGACAAGTAAAACTAAAATAAAGATAGCTGCAGTTGCAAAACCAATCCAACCCACTTCACGAACAGAAACTGCCCATGCATATAGATAAAGTGCTTCTAAATCGAATACGACGAAGAAGATTGCAACTAAATAGAATTTTGCAGACAAGCGGATACGAGCTCCACCTGCGCTGACTACGCCTGACTCAAACTGCTCCTGCTTAGCACGGCCCCATGATTTACCCCCGAGGAGTAATGGGACAGTGAGCATAAAGACGCATAAAAATGTAACGCCGATCACGAAGGCAATAATTGCCCATTCGTATGGAGTAATGGCACTCATGCGGGGATAACTCCTGGCAGGCCTATGTATTAACAAAGAATGTATGTATTGGCCTTCAAATACACCAAACACAAAATTAATCCCGCCAATTGTACCTGATTTTGGATTTCACTTGCTAGCTTATAAGCCTTAGTCTTTTGGATGATTTTTTAGACGAATACCCGATTTTTCTAGGTTCTATCGCCCATGTTGCGAAATAATCGCTTTAATAAATCAAAAACAATATATTCATTATTTTTTCCAAAATCAGTTTAATTATTTTAATGGCTGATTCTACTGAAATATAATTACTGCCTGTGAATTGTGTACTTTTTGCAACCACTTGCATCTGCAACTTCATCCCTTTATCGCTTTGTGTTATTCCTATAAACAGCATAAAAATGAACAAGAAGGATTGAATATATGAGTTTAAAGTTCACCCATAAACCTGATTATTTTCTCTATGCCCAGCTATTTGTTCGACATCTTGAAAACTATATTGTGAAGCATCCTGAGGAAAACACTCCTAATTTCAACTTGCAGGATATTTATGATCTGTTTGGCAAGGATTTCGCTTCTGCCTCGACAAATTTAGAAGGCATTTTAAATATTGCTGATGAATATCGCGTGGAAACTCTGCATGGCGACCAAAAACTGATTCAGAGCTATAGCATCGATGGAAAGTACAATAAACTTCTGATGAATCTGAATTCGGAAGCGGCCAAAAGTTTACGCGAAGGTAAACCGATCATTGAGCCCGATGCTGAAATCCATAAATAAAGCAAATTATAAAACCTGAGTGCTTTCATTAATTAGCCTCAATAAAAAAACGATGCGGATGCATCGTTTTTTTTATAATCCACAGACACCTTTTTATAAGGAATCCAGGTCTTCTTTATGCTCTTCAACAGCCTTAAAGCGGGATTTCTTCTTATAACGTTGAGCTGGCCAGCTCATGGTAAAGCGTGCACCACCCAGTGTCGGACTTTGATCGACCTGAATCTCTCCACCAAACCAGTAGGCAATCCGGCTGACAATAGACAAGCCCAAACCATACCCCCCTGAAGCACGGGTACGACTATCATCCAGTCGAGCAAAAGCTTCAAAGATACGAGCACGGTCAGCTTCCGGAATCCCCGCACCATCATCTTCTACACAGATATAAGCCTGTTGATTGGCATCAATACCACCGCTAATCATGATTCTTTCATCACAATAGCGCACAGCATTCCCGACCAGATTTTGTACCACACGATGTAGATAACGACGCTCAGCTTCAACCTCGATATCCATCGGCACCTGATGCAGTTCGATTTTCTTGCCAGTTTTTAGCGCTTCAGTTTCAGCTACAACCTGATCCAGCATTTCATGCAGATTAATCTTCTCGAAATCAAGGGAAGGTGTACCCTGCTCCAGTTTGGCATAGGTCATGATCTCATCAATCAGCTTGTTCAAGGCCTCGATGTCTTTATCGATCTGTTCCATCTGTTGCAAACGATATTCATAGTCATCTTCATCTGCCAGCATTTCCATGGCAAAACGGATCCGCGCAACAGGTGTCCGCAGTTCATGTGAAACTGCACGCATCAACTCACGCTGAGCTTCGATCAGACGCTGAATATGATCTGACATGGCGTTATAGCTGGATGCCAATAATGCCATTTCATCCTTACCATCTATCGCCAGTCGTACCGACATGTTACCGGACTTCATCTTGTTCAAGGCATAGCTAACTTCACGCAGCTTACGTTGCATCGGCACCAGCAAACCATATACCCCCAGACTCAGCACAAACATACTCAGCAAGGTAATCCCGGCTGCCAACTGGAATGGCATCCAGTTAAATAATGGCACTGGCCCCATTACCAGCACTTCAGACGTCGAGCTAGGAATAGGAGAAATGATCGAAATTGTAGTACCGCGAATTGAGGCACTATCACGATATAGAATAATGCTGTGATCTAGACGCAAACGTCCAATCTGCTCGGAATCTAGTGGCAGGCTCTGGACATTTTCGATCGAGATTGGATAAGAGAAATAGTCCTGAATTCGCTTCAGGTATTCTTTTTCCTGACCTGGGTAGTACACCAGATAATCCAGAATAAAGACCGGTAAAGCCTTCATCTGACGTTCAGTAATATTATCCGCCTTAATATAAAGATAATGACTTGGATCATCACGTAGCCCGATGACAATATAAGCTACCCCGGTTTTGGCATCCCAACGCACGACTGCCTTACGGTTAGCCAGACGTCGACCTTCCGCCCGGGTAATATCCACTTTACTGGATTCGACATAGTAGATCGGTAATTCCAGCAGATCAGACGCATCTGAAACCCAATCCATCTTTTGCTGCAGATTAGGCTGTCTCGCAACCCCCTCACTGATGATATACGCCATACCATCAGTCAGGGATTCACGATACTCCTGCGCACGCTGGTAGTTGATGATCTGTACCAGCAGATAGCTGAATACTGCCACCAGGACCACAAGCATTACCAGGCCTGCGTATATCCGCAAAAATATACTGTGTTTAAACACCTATTAATTATCCTGTTTATTCAGGCGGCTAAAGGCACCGATTAGATACCGTTAGTTTCTTTGACGAATAGATAACCTTTACTACGTACTGTTTTAATACGTTTTGGATTTTCAGGATCGTCACCAATCTTTGGACGAATGCGTGAGATACGCACATCAATTGAACGGTCTTGGCCGTCATATTCGATGCCGCGTAAACGCTCAAAGATATCTTCACGTGACAAGATGCGACCCGCATTTGAAGCCAGCAGCCACAACAGGTCATATTCTGCACTGGTAAAGTCAACCAGCTCACCATTCAAGGTCACTGAACGACCACCATTGTCGATGACCAGGTCATCAAATTCGATGCGCTGAGCCACTTCATCCTCAGGCACTTTGTCGGTACGGCGTAATAAAGCACGAATACGAGCCAGCAGGACACGCGGCTGAACCGGTTTAGCGACATAGTCGTCTGCACCCATTTCCAGACCTAAGACCTGATCCATATCTTCAGTACGTGCAGTCAGCATTAAAATCGGTTGATGATAATGTGGACGAACTTCACGACAGATGGTCAAACCATCAGCACCTGGCAACATGACATCTAGAACCACCATGTCTGGTTGCTCAGCAATAATACGACGAATAGCACGGTTGCCATCCGGCTCTACCCCAACCTCAAGACCATTACGGATGAGGTATTCTTGTGTTAAACGAGCAAGACGCTCATCATCTTCAACAATTAGAATTTTAGGTAACTTTTCTTCTTGGCTCATGTGTTGCCCCTTTATTTGATGGACGTATGCTACGGACGTATCCTTTTGAAATCCAATAGATACGTTTTTAATATGCTTGCAATATACACACGTTTACATTGTAAACAAGATAGCGTTCACCAAACCAATACATCAAAGTAGCATTTTGTAATATTTTATCGTGCACATTTCACTCGAATGTGCATTTAACTACCGTTTATCGGCTTATTTGCATCGATTACAGCTAAATCTGAACAAAATGTGACTAGTTGATTCAGGCCTTTTTAGTTATCCACAATGTTATCTATAAGCACTTTTTGCCAGCTTTGATATGCTATGCTTTGCCGGATAAGGCTTATGCAAGAATCAATAAAAATTGAGAAAAATATTTAGCAAAATGTCAATATTGATCTACCCTAAATTTTCCCGTATCTTGTGTTCAATTGATTTTATAACCACTAGGTCTTGTGTTTATTCCTCGAACACTGTGGCACGATTTTTGCCCAGTTCAAACGGTCCATAAACATAAAAATAGATGACAATGGAGCTATGCTAACATGAGCGTAATCACGTCCACTCCGGGTCAACTTCAGGTGATTAAACGCACCGGTGATGTTGCCGCTTTTGATGCAGAAAAAATTTCTGTTGCAATTGGAAAAGCATTTTTGGCAGTAGAAGGCCAGCAAAGTGCAGATTCGAGCCGTATACACGACCGTATCGAACAATTAACGGAAATGGTTCTGAATACATTCAAACGCCGTTTACCATCGGGTGGCACGATCCATATCGAAGAAATTCAGGATCAGGTTGAACTTGCGCTGATGCGTACTGGCGAACAGAAAGTTGCACGTGCCTATGTCATCTACCGTGAACAACGTTCTGAAGCACGCAAACAGTTAGGTGCCAACCATCACCCTACACTGCAAGTGACTGATGCAGAAGGCAAGTTAAAACCGCTTGACTTAAGCGAATTGACTGCGACTGTAACTCGCGCTGCTGAAGGCCTTGAAGGGATCGACGTACAGGCGATTGTCGATGAGACCGTAAAAAACCTTTATAACGGCGTAAAAGAGTCTGACATCTCTACAACAATGATGATGGCGACTCGTACTCGTATTGAGCAAGAACCTAACTATACTTATGTGACTGCACGTCTGTTGCGTGATGACCTGGTGGCGACCGGTTTAGATTTCTTGGGTCTATCCACTGATACCAATGAAGGTGATGCGCTGGAAACTTATCTGAAAAAAGGGATTGAGCTAGAACTTCTTTCACCTGAACTTCTTAACTTTGACCTGACTAAATTGGCTGCAGCGATTCAACCAGAACGCTCTAACCAGTTTACTTATCTAGGTCTGCAAACATTATTTGACCGTTATTTCATCCACTCGGATGGCGTACGTTTCGAATTACCACAATTATTCTTTATGCGTGTTTCAATGGGTTTGGCCCTGAACGAAGAAAACCGTGAAGAGCGTGCAATCGAGTTCTATAACCTGTTATCTAGTTTCGACTACATGGCATCGACGCCGACCCTGTTTAACTCAGGTACGTTACGTCCACAGTTGTCTAGCTGCTACTTAACTACGATTGATGATGACCTGTTTGACATCTATGGCGCGATGCGTGATAACGCAATGCTGTCTAAATGGGCGGGCGGTTTAGGGAATGACTGGACACCAGTTCGTGCGCTGAACTCATACATCAAAGGTACAAATGGTAAATCACAAGGTGTGGTTCCGTTCCTGAAAGTAGCGAACGATACAGCTGTTGCAGTAAACCAAGGTGGTAAGCGTAAAGGTGCAGTATGTGCTTATCTTGAAACTTGGCACCTGGACATCGAAGAATTCCTGGAACTGCGTAAGAACACCGGTGATGACCGTCGTCGTACGCATGACATGAACACAGCGAACTGGGTTCCTGACCTGTTCATGCAACGTGTATTCGAAGATGCGGAATGGACACTGTTCACGCCTTCTGAAACACCTGATCTACATGACTTAACAGGTGCAGAATTCGCTAAGCGTTATGCTTACTACGAAAGCATTGCCAAAGAAACAAACATGTTGCACAAGAAAATCCGTGCAAAAGATTTGTGGCGCAAAATGCTGTCGATGCTGTTTGAAACTGGTCACCCGTGGATCACATTCAAAGACGTATGTAACCTGCGTTCACCACAGCAACACGTAGGCGTGGTTCACTCTTCTAACCTATGTACAGAAATTACGCTGAACACCAGCAAAGAAGAAATCGCGGTATGTAACCTGGGTTCGATCAACCTGGTACAACACGTTCAAGGCGGTGTACTTGATCGTGAAAAACTGGCACGTACAGTTAAAACTGCGGTTCGTATGCTGGACAACGTGATTGACATTAACTACTACGCTGTTCCTCAAGCACGTAATTCAAACCTGAAACACCGTCCAGTTGGTATGGGTATCATGGGCTTCCAGGATGCGCTATACGAAATGAACCTTGCTTATGGTTCTGATGCTGCGGTTGAGTTTGCTGATGAATCAATGGAAGTGATTTCTTACTACGCGATTTCAACTTCAAGTGATCTTGCTGTTGAACGTGGTACGTATGAAACATTCAAAGGTTCATTGTGGGATCAAGGTATTTTACCAATCGACTCACTTGACCTGGTTGCGAAAACTCGTCCAGAACGCATGTTCGAAGTGGACCGTACACAACGTCTGGACTGGGATACTTTACGTGCCAAAGTTCAAAAAGACGGTATGCGTAACTCGAATGTGATGGCGATTGCTCCGACTGCAACAATTTCAAATATTTGTGGCGTGTCTCAATCAATCGAGCCAACCTTCCAGAACCTGTATGTGAAATCGAACCTGTCTGGTGAATTCACCGTGATTAACCCATACCTGGTACGTGCGTTGAAAGAACGTGGTCTTTGGGATGCAGTCATGGTCAACGACCTGAAACATTTCGAAGGTTCTGTGCAGAAGATTTCCCGTATTCCTGAAGAGCTAAAAGCGATCTTCGCGACTGCATTTGAAGTTGAAACTCGCTGGATCGTAGATGCTGCTTCACGTCGTCAAAAATGGATCGACCAGGCTCAGTCTCTGAACCTTTACATCGCTGGTGCAAACGGTAAGAAACTGGACATCACTTACAAGATGGCTTGGTTACGTGGTCTTAAGACAACTTATTACCTACGTGCATTGGGTGCGACTTCTGCTGAGAAATCAACGATTAATACTGGCGCACTAAATGCTGTTAAAGCGACTGCAACTGCAGCGCCTGTTGCGGCAGTCGCTCCAGCAGTTGAAGCAAAACCTGAAGTTCCTGCTGAGGAAGAAGGTTTTGCAAATGCAGCACCAGTACCAATGGCATGTTCAATTGACAACCCTGATTGTGAGGCTTGTCAGTAATCTGACAGGTTTTAAATCCTCCCCGACCCTCCTTTAATAAAGGAGGGAGAAATTCCCCCTTTTATAAAGGGGGATTTAGGGGGATTAAAAATTTTGGATTAATTATTTAAATAGTTAATTCAACTCGAAGGTAAAGTAATTCCTACTACTAAACCCAAGAGACAAATTTTAGACATAAAAAAAGGGAATCTTCCTACAGATCCCCTTTCTAGTCTAAGAAGCGAGTTCTTCGACATATTGCTTCGCAAAAAGCAGGTAAATAATCGCCTGATCTCGCAATATCGTCAAGGACTTTTAAGTAAAACTGTCCAACATATATGCGAGGTAAAGCAAAATGACAGTTTATTCTGTAAGTTATGACTTAAATAAAGCAGGTCAAAATTACAAAGATTTAATCGCTGAAATTAAAAGTTTCAATGGTTATTGCAAGGTAATGGATTCATATTGGTCCGTTTGCTCTAATGGTAATGCTTCTGCAGTATCAGAAAGACTTAAAAAACATATGGACAACAATGACTCTTTATTAGTCATAGAAACTTCAACCAATCGACAAGGTTGGTTAAATAAAGATATTTGGGACTGGCTGAAGCAGCATCAAACTAATTCAGCTTGATACCAATAAAAGGAAACCACCATGCCGCATATGACTCACAATTACCTGTTAGGACTTGTGGCACTGGTCGTTTCCTTTGTACTTACCTTTTATTTGCCAATTGCCTATTTTTGGTTAAAGGCTCATAAATCGCGCAAGCAAAATAAGTAGTGGGGATTTTTGCTCTTCCGTACAAAAGCAGAGCAGTCATCGACAAAACTTAATTTTGCTTACATAAATTGAGCGTATAGTAGGACATTTCAGCGAGGCTGAATGTCTAATAAAAGATATAAGCATCGAAGAGAGAACTGATATGTCTATCTTAAGTTGGGACGATTTCGAAGATGATTCGCAAAAACCAGCTGCACAAACACAGCAGCCTGCGCCCGTCGAGCCGCAAAAAGCGTCTAATTCACAGGTGGTACCTGATGCAAGCAACACATCGTCGGATGTGGCAGCTGTACAACCCCTTAGAGCCACTCAAAACCGAGGATCAAATCCAACCGATTCGCTGGCAAGAGCATCTGCTTCCCTAGAGCAGCTTGATGTTGCTCCAGGCTTGGAAGAGCTTGAAATGGGCGCGCAACGTGTACAAGTTGACGACAAGGCAATGATTAACTGTCGTGCGGACTTGAACCAGCTTGTTCCATTCAAATACGAATGGGCTTGGCAGAAATATCTGGACGGTTGTGCAAACCACTGGATGCCGCAAGAAGTGAATATGAACCACGACATCGCGCTATGGAAGTCTGAAAATGGCTTGACTGAAGATGAACGTACCATCGTGATGCGTTCACTTGGTTTCTTCTCGACTGCGGATTCACTAGTTGCAAACAACCTGGTACTGGCGATTTACCGTCACATTACCAACCCTGAATGCCGTCAATATATCCTGCGTCAGGCATTTGAAGAAGCGATTCACACGCATGCGTACCAATACTGTATCGAATCTTTAGGTATGGATGAAGGCGAAGTCTTCAACATGTACCGCGAAGTACCGTCAGTTGCACGTAAAGCGGCGTGGGGCTTGAAATATACGCAACAGTTAAGCGATCCAACATTTAAAACTGGAACGCCTGAAAACGACCAGATTTTGCTTCGCAACCTGATCGCGTTCTACTGTGTACTTGAAGGGATCTTCTTCTACTGCGGTTTCAGCCAGATTCTGTCGATGGGTCGTCGTAACAAGATGAATGGTGTTGCCGAGCAATTCCAGTACATCCTGCGTGATGAATCAATGCACCTGAACTTCGGTATCGATATGATCAACCAGATCAAGATCGAAAACCCGGGTTTATGGACCACTGAGTTCCAGGAAGAAATCATCCAGATGATTCTTGAAGGTACCATGCTAGAAATCGAATACGCACGTGACACGATGCCACGCGGTGTATTAGGTATGAATGCTGGCATGATGGAAGAATACCTAAAGTTCATTGCGAACCGTCGACTGGCACAGTTGGGCTTGCCTGAACAGTTCGCTGGTGTGAACAACCCGTTCCAGTGGATGTCAGAGATGATGGACTTGCGTAAAGAAAAGAATTTCTTCGAGACGCGTGTTACGGATTATCAGACTGGCGGTGCGTTAAGCTGGTAAGGCTTAGCTTAAAATGACCCGATATCTGTCATTTTAGCTTTAAATAAAAAGCCACCCTTGCGGTGGCTTTTTTGTGATCTGAGCGATCGACTTTAAATCCCGCGATTTATTTCAATCTCTTCCCTGCTTCATCAATGATCATTTCCCCGTCTTCCTTGCTAAAAGCTGCGCGCTGCGGAGCGGAAAGAATATCTAAAACAACTTCTGATGGTCGACACAATCTCACACCCAGTTCAGTCACCACAAATGGACGATTAATTAAAATCGGATGTTGCAGCATGAAATCAATCAGTTGATGATCTGTCCAATCACTGCTTTCCAAATTGAGTTCTTCATACGGCTTCACATTTTTACGAATCGCTTCACGTACCGACAGACCCGCATCCTGGATTAACTGAATCAGCTCTTCTTTGGTCGGTGGTGTTTTCAGATATTCAATCACCTGTGGTTCCTCACCGGTATTACGGATCAAGGCCAAAGTATTTCGGGAGGTTCCACATTCGGGATTATGATAAATCTTGATCTTTTGCGACATGACTTTTCTCAATACAGAAACAATATTGCTTTTATATATGGATATCCGTATATTCGCAATAATAAATATATCAGGATATCGCGATGCATCAGACCGATTTTTTCAAATGTCTTGCCGATTCAACACGTTTAGATATTTTAAAGCTGGTCATGGCCAAACAGAATGTCTGCGTCTGTGAATTCACAGAACAATTAAATCTAAGCCAGCCTAAAATTTCCCGTCATCTGGCTTTATTGAGAAATCTGGGTGTGTTGCTGGATCAACGCCAAGGGCAATGGGTTTATTACCGTTTAAATCCGGATTTGCCGGTCTGGGCAAATGAAATATTAAAAGTCATCGCACAAGATCCGGAAATTCAAAAATTAAAATCTACTATTTCAACACCTTGCGAAGTATCCTGAGTCCAATATCATGTCTGCTTCAAAAATGTCATTTTTAGATAAAAATCTGACCCTCTGGATTTTTATCGCCATGCTGCTGGGGATCGGGATTGGGGTTTTCTTTCCTCAGGCGTCGATTGCTTTAGACCGGATGAGTATTGATTCGGTCAGTATTCCGATTGCCATCGGTCTGATTATCATGATGTATCCGCCACTTGCCAAAGTGGACTATGCCACCTTGCCGCAGGTATTTAAGGATAAACGCACGCTCACCCTGTCTCTGCTTCAAAACTGGCTGATTGCACCCTGCCTGATGTTTGCATTGGCGCTGATTTTTCTGCAATCCTATCCTGAATATATGACGGGTGTCATCCTGATCGGCTTGGCGCGTTGTATTGCCATGGTGCTGGTCTGGAATGGTCTGGCGTGCGGCGATAATCAGTATGTGGCCGGACTGGTGGCATTTAACAGTATTTTCCAGATCCTGTTTTTCAGTAGCTATGCCTGGCTGTTTTTGACCTTCTTGCCGCCTTATTTTGGTGTTGAAGCACAGGTGATTGATGTCAGCTTCTGGACGATTACCCACGCGGTTCTGGTTTATCTGGGCATTCCATTTTTGCTAGGCTTTTTGACGCGTCTGATTCTGGTTAAGCAAAAAGGTCTGGCATGGTATCAAACGCAGTTTATTCCAAAAATCAGCCCGCTCAGCCTGCTGGCTCTGTTGTTTACCATTGTTGCCATGTTTAGCCTTAAAGGCGGCGATGTGGTCAGCCTGCCACTGGATGTACTCAGAATCGCCATTCCCTTGACCATTTATTTCGTGGTGATGTTCTTTATCAGCTTCTTTATGAGCAAGTGGATGGGCAATGATTATCCTAAAACTGCGGCCATTTCTTTTACCGCAGCGGGAAACAATTTTGAACTGGCGCTGGCCGTTGCGATTGCCACTTTTGGTCTCGCCTCCCCTGTGGCATTCACCACCCTGATTGGCCCTCTGGTTGAAGTTCCAGTTCTGATTGCGCTGGTCAGCCTTTCATTATGGCTAAGAAAAAAAGTGTTTAAAGAGGCATAACCCGATGGATCTCCCGAATATCAATGTGAATCTGCTAGAAACACCGACACTGGACAAAGTTCAGGCCAAAGCACTGGATCATCCACCCCGTATTCTGCTGCTATATGGTTCAAACCGTGAACGGTCCTACAGTCGCCTCGCCGTTCAGGAAGCCGGCCGGATACTGGAATATTTTGGCGCCGAGGTTAGAATCTTCCATCCCAAAGGATTACCCTTACCTGAAGATGCAGATACGAATCATCCTAAGGTAAAAGAACTGCATGAGCTTTTGGCCTGGTCAGAAGGCATGGTCTGGTGTTCACCGGAACGTCATGGTTCGATGAGTTCGATTTTAAAAGCCCAAATTGACTGGATTCCTCTGGCAGCTGGTGCAATTCGTGCCACTCAAGGCAAGACACTGGCCGTGATGCAGGTTTGTGGTGGTTCACAATCCTTTAATGCAGTGAATCAGTTGCGTGTTTTAGGACGCTGGATGCGGATGATCACCATTCCAAATCAGTCTTCTGTACCCAAAGCTTTCCTTGAGTTTGAGGAAGATGGGCGCATGAAAGCATCACCTTATTACAACCGCATTGTGGATGTGATGGAAGAACTCTACAAGTTCACCCTGCTCACTCGCGGTCAGTCTGCTTATCTCACCGATCGATATTCTGAACGGGTGGAAAGTGCCGAGGAATTATCAAAACGAGTGAATCAGAAAACGATTTAGTTTTATCTCAAATCAACTGGTCAAAGCTTAAATATAAAAAAATCCCGCTCAGGAAGCGGGATTTTTTATTTTGAAAATTGAGCAGCCACAAATTATTTTAATTAAAACGCTTTGGTTATACTCAATCCGGCACTCCAGTTTCGCCCTTCTGCCGGCTCATAGAAACGACCATTGCTTTCATTGACGATGACTGAACCTGAATAGTCTTTATCAAACAAATTATCTACACGCGCAAAAGTTTTGACAGACCAGTCTTTCATATTCCAGTTATAGCCAACACTGGCACCGGCAATGGTATAACTTGGCGCATACTGTGAATTAATGTCGTTGACATAAATACGGTCTGAATAACGTACATCTAAACCCGCATTTAAGCCATTTTCAGGTTTCCAGCCTAAACCAAGAAAAGCCTGATTTTTAGCAATACCCGGAATGTAGTTACCGGATGCCACTCTAGATACTACAATCTCTCCTTCATCATTAAGAATTGCAGGAATATCTGCATCAAAAGTTGCATCTATATAGCTATAACTGGCTTGAGCAGTGAGATCACGCCAGAGGTCTTTACTCCAGGAAAGTTCTAGCCCTTTTCTTAAGGTTTTATCTGCATTACGGAAAGTAGAGCGACCATTATCATTGCCTGCAGACACAATGTCATTTTCAGTCTGGGTCTGGAAAGCGGCTGCAGTAAAGTCACCGAAGCGATTAGCAGCCTTTAAGCCAATTTCATAAGTTTCACTTTCTGCCGCATTTAAGCTCAAGCTGTTATTACTGTTATCCGCTGGATAGGCCATTTCTGTAAAAGTTGGTGTTTCAAAGCCTTGGGCATAGCTGGTATAGGCCATCAATTCGGGTAGAATCTGCCAGCTTAGCGCGGCTGAAGGCAGTAATTTCTCATAAGTGGTTTTACCTGAATTATCGCCATTACTTAAGTAATGATCATCAGATTTAAAATGCACATTGCTATAACGCAAGCCTGCGTCTAAAGTCCAGTCTGGCACAAAGTTATAAGATATCTGTAAATAAGGGTCTGCATTCCATAAGGTATTGTCTTCATTACGACGTAATTCACCTTTAACACCTAAAGTATTACCCACAAAATTTTGATAGCCTTTCCGCTCTTCGGTCATGGCATCTACGGCGACACCAGCAATCAGTTTGGTATTTGGCAGAATCTCTCGCCCTGTCCAACGCAAGTCAGTCCCATAAAACTGACGGTCAAAATCAATTACCCCACCTGGATGTTTAGCAGCTAATTGACTAGTATCTGGCACACAAATGTTATTTTCAAATCTACATTTAGGAATAGACTGATATTGGGTAACCTCACGCTGCCCCCAATACGCCATACCGTACAATT
Source organism: Acinetobacter sp. SM1B (assembly GCF_003289665.1). Classification (NCBI taxonomy): domain Bacteria; kingdom Pseudomonadati; phylum Pseudomonadota; class Gammaproteobacteria; order Moraxellales; family Moraxellaceae; genus Acinetobacter; species Acinetobacter sp. SM1B. Next base: position 619,470 of record NZ_QMBM01000001.1, on the reverse strand, counting down.
CATGCTGATCATCAATAGGTTTGTTCCAGGTTAAACCTGTTTGAAACTGTTCAATCTCTTTTCGGGCGTTATAAAGCAGCACATTATTTGCAACCTGTTTAGGATTTTCTCGCCATTGCTCACGGTTTAAACCACCCGGGTCATCGGCAGAAATTTTGACATAGTTGTTGATCCAGTTAATCTTAGAACCATCGTCCAGCTCCCAGGTCAGCTTGGCATTATTCAGGACTTTATGCGCACTGCTGTGGTCACGGTAGCCGTCCGTATCAAAATAGGATGAACTGATAACATAACTTGGCTCAGAAGCATTGTCCGCACCGCCTTGCAGCACCAGATTGGTTTGGCCTTTATTTTGACTGCCACCTGAATATCCTAAAGTGACTGAATCAGGTCCTTGCCCTTCACGGCTTTGTGTCAGGATGGTTCCGCCAGAAGAATTACCATATAGCGAGGAAAATGGACCACTCAGCACTTCAATATGATCCAGACTATTCAGGTCAATATTCGAGGTTTGCCCCTGCCCATCCGGCATAGTCGCAGGAATACCGTCCACATATAAACGTACTCCTCGCACACCGAAAGTCGAGCGTGCGCCGAAGCCCCGCATTGAGATCTGTAAATCCTGAGCGTAATTTTCGCGGTTATTCAGCTGCAACCCTGGTACACCTTTTAAGGTTTCAGAGAGATTTACATTCAGGCTATTTTGCTGACTCTGACTCAGGTAATAAGCTGAAGCCGGGGTGTTTAGCAATGTACGGTCAGTACGGGTTGCTTCAACCACGATGGGTGCCAGTCGCTGTATCTCCGTCACTGGTTCTTCCGCATGAATGCCTTGACTGATACAGACGATCAGGTAGGACAATGTTGATTTCATCGGTAACCGTCTTATATGAAGGTACATAACTTATATTCCTGAAGTCTGGCGTCTATGCATGTCATGGAAGCCAAAATATTTATAAAGTGTTTTTTGCTGTATCTCGAATGCTCAGCAGCATGAGATCAGTGCATCATGTTTATAAACATGCTCATCTGACCAATCATGATTTGCTGCTTAAGATTCATTGTTATAACAGCCTGTATTCTGCATAAAAAAGCCTGACGAATCAGGCTTTTTTACTTAACTACAAAACTTCATTATTTGTTGTCTGGTAATGCATAGGCCACTAAAGAGTCGCCCATTTTGGTACCGAAGGAACCATGACCACCCGCCATAATTACTACGTACTGTTTACCGTTGGCTTCATAAGTCATTGGAGTGGCTTGACCACCTGCTGGCAGACGACCTTTCCATAACTCATCCCCATTGTTTACGTTAATGGCACGGATATAGTTATCCTGAGTTGCACCAACAAACATCACATTACCCGCAGTCGAAATTGGACCACCGAGCATTGGCACACCCATTTTAAATGGAGGTAATGGAATACCCGGCATACTGTCACGAATCGTACCAATACGGCGTTTCCAGGCAACTTCATGGGTGGTCAGATCTATACCCGCCACATAGCCCCATGCAGGCTGCTTACATGGCAAGCCAAATGGAGACAGGAAGGCACTGATTTCAACACCATACGGCACCCCATACATTGGCTGTACCCCCGCCTCAGTACCTGCACCTTTGGCAGTCTGCTTACGGTTCGGATCTTGCGGAATCAGACGAGATACAAATGGCAAACCAATTGGGTTGGTCAATGCAATCTGACGGTCTGGGTTCACAGACATACCGCCCCATTCGAATACCCCCAGGTTACCCGGGAAGACCAGCGTCCCGTTTTCAGAGGGTGGTGTATAAATACCGTCATAGTTCAGTTTTTTGAACGATACACGACACATTAACTGATCAAACATGGTGGCACCCCACATGTCCTTATCCGTCAATTTATCTTGAGGAGCCAGGTTGAAGTCAGAGAATGGTTGAGTTTTTGAATACCACTCACCTTTGGTTTGTGGACCACGTTTTACAGATTGAGGCACCGGTTTCTCAGTGATTGGTATAATCGCTTCACCATTACGACGGTCTAATACAAAGGCATTACCAGTCTTGGTCAGCACGTAGATGGCTGGCACCATATTCCCGTTTTTATCTTTGATATCAGTCAATGTTGGTTGAGCTGGTACGTCCATATCCCATAGGTCATGATGGGTAGTCTGGAAGTTCCAGACTAATTTACCAGTAGAGGCATTCAATGCCAGCATTGAATTGGCATAACGCTCGTCCAGTTCAGTACGATGACCACCATAGATATCTGGTGTACCGACACCTGTAGGTACATAAACAATATCCAGATTGGCATCATAAGCTAAAGGTGCCCATGCATTTGGTGAGTTATGTACAAACTTTTGCCCTGGAGCAGGAATCGCATTTGGATCTTCCGCACCCGTATCAAATACCCAGAGCAATTCACCAGTATTTACATCATAACCACGAATGACACCTGAAGGTTCTTCAGTTGAATAGTTATCTGTGGTTGAACCGGCGATGATAATGGTTGTACCTGTCACCACAGGAGGTGAAGTCGGGTTATAACCGCCTGGATATGGGAATGGCATGTCTTTTTGCAGATCGACTTCGCCGTTATTACCAAAGTCGGAACATACCTTACCTGTAGTTGCATTGACCGCCACCAAACGTCCGTCATTCACTGGTAAGATTACTTTCTGAGGACATTCGGCAGACGTTGTAGAACGAGCAGCTAGACTGCTTTCAAAACCGGTAGTGTTATTGGCATCGTAATAAGACACTCCACGGCACGTTAAATGCTGGAAGGTATTGTCCGCTTTCAGCTTAGGATCAAAACGCCATTTTTCCTTACCCGTCGCAGGATCAAGTGCAATCAGGTACTGGTGAGTGGTACACATAAACAGGTTATTACCCACTTTAATCGGGGTTACCTGATTCGTAGTTTCACCAGAATCTTTGTCCGTTTTTACATCACCGGTATGAAATTCCCAAGCCAGCTCCAGATCTTTTACGTTATCAACAGTAATCTGTTTCAATGGAGAATAACGTAGACCAGATTGAGTACGGCCATAGGCTGGCCAGTCTTCGTCAGCAATACCGGGAATAGACTGATGCACTGCAGGCTGCTGTGATTTTAACTCACCACGAATTTCTTGCGGGTCATTAAATACAGAATAGATCATTACCGCAACGGTAATTGCCAAAGTACTGGTGAGTGCAATCTTGGCACCTTTCGTCTCCCCAAAACCACGCGTCACGGCTGGAATGAGAAGTGCTAAACCGAACAGGCCTAAAATGTCTAAACGAGGTGCGAGTGCGAAGAAGTCCGAACCAACTTCCCATAGCCCCCATACCACTGTGCCTAAAATCAGCACGGCATATACGATCAGTGCTGTACTTTTCTGTTTATGTAATAACACTGCGGTCGCAATAAAGAAAATACCGGCAATGATGTAGTACCAAGACCCACCAAGTACTGCCAGGTAAATCCCTCCGATCAGTAGTACCAGACCGAAAATAACAGCAATGACTGCCATAACCGTTTTCAGTACTGAACCTGAAGACGAAGTATTCATATTGAACACCTTTATAAGATTTCTTTTCGCTCATGCAATTCGAATGCATGAGCACCATATTGTTAAGTTCTTAGTTATAAATACATACCTGAGGCATCTGTTTATCAATGCCTCAAAGTCATGGGAGATTCAATTATGTATTTGCAACTAAGAACTCTTTTTAGAAGGAGGTATTAAACTTGATACCGCCTACCCAAACGCTTTCACCGTCTTTATATGCGCCGACATGATGGACATATTGCAGGTTTGGACGGATGGTTAGCCAGTTCGTGGCATGAATGCCGTAATAGATTTCTGCATCGACTTCTTCACTACGGTTACCCAATACATCATTGTTCATATTGATCCGGCCAACACCCAAAGCGATTTCATCCTGTGGACGGGCATCCATCGCGCCTTTATACACAAGGCCAATATTTTGCATATCAGTCTTTTCATTGGTTTTGGCATCATGAAGGGTGAGATTTACGAATGCGCTGAGACCACGAGATATATCGTCTTGCTGTGCCGTCAATTGTTGCTTGGCAACAATCCAGCCACCTTGATGATGGTCTGTTTTAGTCTGGATCTCTTGAGGCGTTACACCGTCAAGAATTTTTGAATCTGCGGTACTGTAGTAATACCCGGCACGATACTCCCCTGGAAGTTTTCGCTCACCGAGTTTTGGTGTCCACACTACTTCTGCCGGAATGATCGCGCCTTTAGAGCCGTCTGTGCTCAGGTTAAAACCTTTGCCACGTTCCAGATTCTCAGGGTTATATTCATAGACGCCCACTTGGGTAAAGATTTCAGGTGTGACGTTGTATTTCACACGTGCTGCCCACTGTGATACTGGCCAGTTATACCATTGGTCACCGACCCAGTTGCCTACCTGTGAACCACACAATGCCAGGTTCTGGAAATCGCAATCAAAACTGTTAAAGTCTTCACCTTCACCAAAGCGACCAACTTTGACATCCAGTTTCTGATCCAGGAATTTTTTCTTGATCCACAAGTCAGTTAAACGCCAGGTTTGACCACGTCCCCATACTTCCTGCATCGAGCTTAAGTGTCCATCAAGCGCTTCAGCAGTATTGGATAAGTTACGACCGTTACGCTGAGTCACCGTAATTTGTGCTTCGGTATCTTTCCATCCTGCAATTTTTTCCAGATCCAGATGGGCCCCGATTGCGAACTGGTCGGCGTATTCAGTACCGTGATCAGATGAGTTTTTAGCATCAATGAGTGTTGCTACTTCACCGGTATAACCAAAACTGAAATCATAACCTTGTTGTTGAAGTTGAGTACGCTGACCATTCCAGTCGCCTAACATCCATGGATTTTCTGTACTAAGTCCATCCGCAGCATGAGTAGCAGTATTTGCCAATAGCAAAGCAGCCAAGCATGTATATACAGCCTTGGATAATTGGGAGATAGACATTAAATGTGTCGCCTTAATCACACGTTCAAGATGAATATAGTACACCTTTTTGAATTTTTCGTTTTAAATTATAGATAAAAAGTATTAGTTATGTGAACCAAATCCTTATATCTGTTGATTATTTATTATAAGCAAAATAATGAATATATTTAAAATAAATATTTAATTTATAAAAAGTTACTATAAAAGTTTTATATTTATAAGCAAGCTATTATAGAAATTTAATCAAACGGAAATATCACTTTATTTTTCTAAAATTTAATTTTTATATGAGGAAATAGTCGAATTTAAAAGATTTTTTTAATGATTGGTGATTGGTTGAAAAACCGAGAAATAGATTGAATGAGTAATAAAAAAATCCCGCATAAGGCGGGATTTTTTTCAAAAAACTATTTAATAAATGATTTGATTATTTTCTAACAGGTCTTGCAAAGTTACGTTCGTATTATTCAGAATAATCAATCCAGTATAGATACTACCACCTACCAGATTTGGACCATCTAAATCTACGCTTACTTTTACATTATTACCATCTTGCTCTAGACGAATATAACCACCCACATTTTCAGTAGTAATCGTTCCTTCATCTAGTTCTTTAAATAAACCACGTAAATCTAACGTATCACCTTCATTAAAGTTATAATCTGCCCATACATCATTACCAGAAATACTTGTATTATTACCTGCATTCGTACTAGTTAATGCCGAACCTGATAACAAGTCATATATAACTGTATCAGCACCTGTGCCTGTATTGAAGACATCATTTTCCGTCGTACTTATAGCAACAGTACCTTCAGTATTTATAATAGGATTGAAGCTAACTGTAGCCGTATCAGTTGCTCCATTCGGGCTGACTAGCTCATACTCGATCTGATCTGGTGTAATGCTATTTACATTCGACACTGGTTTTGCTGTATAGATATAATCGCCATTACCAGAAACTATCAAAGTACCTTGAGCTGTTTCAATAATTGTTGTCTCATTAAGGCTAATCTGAGTTGCACCAAATTTTAATTTAGTAGCATAGCCATCTAAACTATCTGCTCCTAAACCATTATCAGCATATAAATTACCTGTCACGATCGACTGTGATTTACTTGCATCAGTATTCTCACCAATAACGAAAGATGAACCATCCAGAGTGATAGTTACCGGAGCTGCGGAAGTTGCTGCACCTGTTATAGTAGAGCGAGCAGCTTTAGTTACCGTATATTCAAGTCTATAATTACCTGGTAACAGATTTGGGTCTGATAAATTAATGGTTGCTAGAGTTTCTGCAGCAATCACTCCAAGTGTATGAGAAGCAGTTTTTGATAGATTTGTATAACCTTCCACTGGTACGTCATCTCGATACAGAGTATAGGTAACTGTGGTATTAGCACCTGCTGTCGCAACATATCCACTTGAGATTTGTATTACTCCATTATTTAAATCACCTAAAATAAAGGTTATTGAATCTGAAGCTTCAGTCAGTTGTGTACTTCTTGCCGCTTGTGCAGTACTCACAAGCTCATGATCAATAAAGTCGATCTGTTTAGATATATTTACATCAATATCGAAATTATCATCTTGAGCATTCACATTACCACTTATATCCGGACTTATAATGTTGAAAGTTAAATTAGCTGTATTATTGGAAGGATCTGTATCATTACGATCACTAATGGTGTAAATAAAGACGTCTTGCTGACCGATATCCGATACGTTTGGTGTAGTTAGAGTATAAGTATATTGACCGCTTGAACTAATTACTAATTGACCATAATTACCTAGAATAGTTACGGACTCATTTTCTGGTATTTCTATTGTTTCACCATTTACTTCAATACGAATAACCTTTGTATTCACAGTAATGGTATCTTTTCCTGCCAGATAGTTTGTATCTTCAAATACATTACCCTGTATCTCTGAAGCAGTTACTGAACCAATTTGGGTATAATCATAATCTGTAGCAGTAGCTGTTACTCGTGTTAATAAACTAACTGTTAACACGCTAGTAGATGCCAGATAAACACGATATTCGCCTGCGTCTAAGCCTTCAGCTGTTGCTCGGAAACCGTCCGTCAAGATATCGAGATTAATTAAGGTTGCACCTTGGGCACTAGAATCAACACTCGTCCACACACCATTTTCCAATTTTTGTAAAATGATAGTTGGATTACCAAACAAGCTAAGGTCTAATAATGTAGTAACATTAAATGTGACATCCTGTTCATGACCCTCCTGAACATTAAAGCTCACTACAGGTCGTCCCAGTACATTTAAATCCAGCTCAACTAATCCTACAGTGGCAACTACAGTGCCAGAACCCTGAGCAACATTTGCAGTAATTATAGGGCTAACATTAACCTCTACATCTCTTTGATCATCTACTGCAATAGCATCAAAATTGTCTGGAATTCCATCATCATCCGCATCATTTACTGCGGGAATTGCAAGATCTAGATTATCCAAACGAGATTGAAGGTCACTTTTTATCTCTCCAGCAGGTAATAAATCTACCAGATCTCGTGCAGTTTCACGGGCTTGATCTACTTCTGCCTGAGCTATAGCCAGTTCGTCCTGTAATTCCACCAGAGCGGTTTCATATTCTTCCGGTGTGATCACACCATTGCCATTTGCATCTGCCAATTCATACAGATCAGCCTGTTTTTCAGCATACAGTGCTTCTGCTGCAACAACAGCGCCTTCTGCCTCTATTACATCATCTACACCGTTGTTATTGGCATCATTGACCGCTGGAATCTCTAAATCCTCAATCGCATCCAGACGGGCTTGTAATGTGTCNTTTTGCAGGACCATCCTCTAGTTCTGTCACAGCGTTTCGAGCAAGTCCTTTCGCTGCATCTACGATCCCTTGCAGTTCTTCTAACCTTTCTTCAGCCTGTGCATATTCTTCTGGTGTAATCAGACCATTGTCATCTGCATCTGTAAGACCATCCAAGATCTCTTGTTGTTCAGCACGTGCTGCTTCTGCTGCTGCAACCAATTCGGCAGCTGCTTCTCCTTCAAGATCTCCATCATCAATGCCATTTTCATTGGCATCATTCACCGGTGGAACTACGATATCGACAAGGTCATCCAGACGATCTTGTAGATCTTCTCTATCAGTACCAGCCGGCAATGCATTTACCGCATCTTGTGCCAGATCTTTCGCATCTTGTGCATCTTTTAAGGTATCTTCTAATGCCGTTTGTTCTTCTGGAGTGATCAGACCATCTGCATTAGCATCTCCCAGTACCTCTTCAGCTGACTGATAGGCTGCTTCAGCTGCATCAACCAAGTCATTGGCGAGATCTAATGGGTCTTCGGTACTATCATCGATGCCGTTTTCATTAGCATCATTGATCGCTGGAATCGTAATATCAGTCAAGGCATCGAGACGATCTTGGAAGCCATCTATCGCTTCTTGAACTTCTGCTGGAAGCGCATTAACTGCTGCTTGTGCATCTGCTTTGGCTTGTTGAGCTGCCTCAAGTGCATCTTCTAGTGCTGCTTGTTCTGTTGGAGTGATTAAGTTATTTGATTCAGCTACTTCCAACGCATCTACTGCATTTTGATATGCCTGCTCTGCCGCTACAACCAGACCTTCAACTGCATCTATCTGGGTATCAACCTCATCATCAATACCATTACCATCAGCATCATTCACTGGTGGTAACGTGATTGGATCATTGATGGCATCCAAGCGATCTTGCAGATCGTCTTTGTCAGCACCATCCGGTAATACATTAACTGCATCCTGTGCTTCGTTCTTGGCTTCCGCGGCTGCATCAATTGCATCTTGAACTGCTTGTTGTTCTTCAGGGGTAATTAGGCCATCTTGTTGTGCTTGTTCTAGTATTTCTAATGCATTCTGATAGGTTGTTTCAGCTTGAGATACTAGCTTTTCAGCATTATCCGCTGGATTTTGTGGTGTAGAATTATTTGAACTACTCGAACCACCCGATCCACCTACCGCAGCTGCAATTCCCCCAACAGCTAATGCTCCACCAATCCAAGGTAGTAAGTCAGTTGCCCCTCCTCCCAAGAGAGCCTCTTCAGTGATGGGGTTGTATTTAACTACATCCAGCATTTGACCTGAACTGTCGGTAAATTCCGCCCAGTACAGCTCGCCATTATTCCCTTCAAAAACAAGTAAACTTTCATTCACCGCGGGGTCGAAATAATTTTCTACAACAATTTTTTCACCGTTTTTAAGTGTGATAACTGCCGCATTTCCTTCTCTTAGAATATTGGCAACATCGTCTATTTTGACGCCAATTTTAACTACGGAATTTTGATTTAATACAACCGAATTGGTATTTAAACTTTGAATAATTTGTCCATTATTCTTAGCCAATATATCAATGCTAGCCATGAAAGAAACTCCTGAATATTCTTATGATGAGTCGTGCCGTTTATAATTTCCAACCAGCTCTTCATAGCAGGAGTAATTTCAAGTTAAAACCATAAAATAAGTAAGATTTTATCATTATTATGTAGTAATTTTAAATTGAAGTTTAATTTTATTAATTAATATAATGCAAACTATTGATTTATATTTATATACAATTTATTGATGAATGATATTAAAAAATTTATATTAATTTTATTATTATTTATTTCAATAATTTATATTAAATTATAAGTTTTTATATCCAGTTAATTGTATATTTGTAAATTAATTACACTTAACAACAAATAAGTTACTTGATTTAACACATAAATTACAAATTTATAACCAGGTTATTAATCCACTATTTAATAGCTTAAATTTAATATAATAAGTTGATAATTTAATTTACTCTTTATATAAATATGTTAATTAAATAACTGAAAAATAATCTCGATTCATAAAATATAAATCGAAATTATTTTAAATATCTAAAGGGAAGAAATTTTAAAATATAAAAATTATTTACCTAGACAATCAAAAATTTCATTAAAGCGTTGAATCTGAAATTTGGGCTCAGCTTGAGCAAATTCTTCTGGCGAACCATAGCCATAAGTGACTGCAATACTTTCTATCCCATTATGTCTAGCACCAAAAATGTCATGCTCACGATCTCCCACCATAATACAAGTAGCTGGATCTAACTGCTCTTGCTGCAAAATGTATTCGATCAGGTCGCTTTTGTTGGTACGATCACCATTTAGCTCACTGCCATAAATGCCTTCAAAATATTGATCTAGCTCAAAGTGTTCAAGAATCTGTCGTGCATAAACGGTGGGTTTAGCAGTCGCAAGAAATAGTCGATATCCATGGCGTTTGAGTTCAGCTAAAGTTTCAGCCACCTCAGGAAAGACTTTATTTTCATACAGTCCGGTGACTGCAAAACGTTCCCGATAGGCTTCTAGTGCCTGCTCTGCCAGCACGTGATTGCTTGCAACGTTCAGAATTTTAGCGAGTGAGGCTTTAAGCGGTGGTCCAATAATCCAGTCAATATTGGTATCAGGATGAATAGGATGACCAATTTTTTCCAAGCCATAACGTGCTGAAGTGGTAATCCCTACTTTAGGATCAGTTAAGGTTCCATCCAGATCAATCAGAATATTCTGAATCACCACAGTCCTCCGGTTACTTCGATGCAAATGGGTATCGAGTGTTCATGAAATTTTGCCTATACTAACGCAAATCTAGAGTTTAAGGACATCGTTTTGCGCCCTACCGTACTATGCTTTTCAGGTTTGGATCCTTCAGGTGGAGCAGGTCTCCAGGCTGATATTGAAGCTATTGGCCAAAGCGGGGCTCATGCTGCGATAGCCTGTACCGCCCTTACCATTCAGAACTCTCAACAGGTATTTGGCTTTGAAGCGACATCAAAAAGCCTATTGCTTGCACAAGCTCATGCGGTAGTCGGTGACTTGCCCATCTGTGGTGTCAAATCCGGCATGCTTGGTACTACCGACAATATTGCAGCCCTAGCCGAGTTTCTTGCTGAGCATCCTGAATATTTTTATGTGCTTGATCCGGTACTTGTCGCGAACAGTGGTGGCTCATTGGGAAATCAGGCAACCTTGGTCAAGGCTTTTACCCAATTGATCCCTCATGCAACTATTATTACACCGAACACAGTGGAATTGCGTGCACTGACAGGTGAGCAGGATCTGGAACTTGCGACACAAAAACTGTTTGCCATGGGTGCCAAAGCTATACTGGTCAAAGGAGGTCATGAGGATACTCCCGATTATATCCAGAACAGTTTATATATTCAGGGTGAACTGGTGAACCAGACCCGTTGTGCTCGTCTGGAGGGTGAATATCATGGTTCAGGCTGTTCACTGGCCAGTTTCATTGCCGGTCGTTTAGCATTAGGCGATCAGCTCAAGACTGCCGTACAGCATGCTGAAACCTGGTTATTCGGTGTATTAAAAAATGCTGAAACCCCTATACCTAATGGACAGAAAATTCCAAAACGCTTTGGTTAATACTCATTCTGCAAATAAAAAGAGCCTAAATCATTCAGGCTCTTTTTTTTATTGGAATTCAACTGAACATTGCCCTATAGTAGAGAACTTAAATAGCGAATGAATTCATATAAATAATGTCATTATAGATTTAAATGGCTTTGTTGCACAAACCTATCTGTAAAGGCTTTTTTAGCGATATAATT
>NZ_QMBM01000001.1:564798-607814 GCF_003289665.1 Acinetobacter sp. SM1B | reverse complement strand
TATATCGCTAAAAAAGCCTTTACAGATAGGTTTGTGCAACAAAGCCTTTTTCAGACCAAAATTGACCAATGGTTTTTTTAATTTCATATTTTGAATCTTTTTTTGCAAATGGAAGTATTAAAACCAATATATGCTCTAATCTACTAAAATATGAATCAATCATTGAAAGTGCGTTATATACAGCTTCTATTTCCCAATCTTTTTTCCTAAGATAATTTGAAAGTACTTTCGTAAAATCTTTATCTTCTCTGGTAATTTCTTTAGCAAATAATTTTTGAGCTTCATAACGAAAGTACATGTACTGATTATCTAACTTATGAAAGTTATTTTGAATTGTAAAATTGCTTGAATTAATTTGTTCTTCGGCATATTGAGCTAAAATTTTTGTCTCGATAAACTTAATATTCTTCTTTAGTCTATTTATGATTTCTTTATGATTTGTACTTCCATTTAGTTTTTGACTATAAATTCTCAAACCAAATTTATGTGAACTTATCATATTCACAATACCTTTATATTTAAAAACTATTCCCCAATGCATCTTATCCCATCTATAAATAGAACTGAATTTACATATTTTATGTAAGGTAAACAGTAAAATAGCTTCAACAGGAAAATCCTCATGAGAAATAGAAATATAAGATTTATCATCAATCAAATTTTCAGATATTGGATCTGCATAGGTAAAATCTTTAAACAAAGTATCTAATCTATTCTGTATTTCTGGTTGAACGTACATAGAATTTCACAAATAAAAAACCTACATAAATGTAGGTTTTTTATATATTAAAATCAAATAAGACTATTTGAAATCATCAAGCCACATTCCCTTCTAAGAAATCCTGTGCAAAGCGCTGTAATACCCCACCTGCTTCATACACAGAAACCTCTTCTTCAGTATCCAGACGACAGGTCACAGGCACTTCAATCGTCTGTTCCTTACCATCTTCAGTTGCGCGCTCAATAACAAGTGTCAAAGTCGAACGTGGTGCAATATTACCAATCACACTATACAGCTCAGTACCATCCAGCTTTAAAGTTTTGCGGTCTGTACCTGGTTTAAACTCAAGTGGAAGAACACCCATACCGACTAAATTGGTACGGTGAATACGCTCAAAACCTTCAGCCACAATCGCTTCTACACCTGCCAGACGCACACCTTTGGCTGCCCAGTCACGACTTGAACCCTGACCATAGTCTTTACCAGCAATCACGATCAAAGGTTGTTTACGGTTCATGTAGGTTTCAATTGCTTCCCACATCCGCATCACTTCGCCTTCTGGTTCCACACGCGCTTTAGAACCCTGCTTAATGGTGCCATCAGAACGGACCACCATTTCGTTATACAACTTAGGATTCGCTAGGGTTGCACGCTGTGCAGTCAGGTGATCGCCACGGTGCGTCGCATAAGAGTTAAAGTCTTCCTCGGGCACACCCATTTTTGCTAAGTATTCACCCGCTGCCGAATCCAACACAATCGCATTCGATGGAGATAAATGATCAGTGGTGATGTTATCGCCAAGGATGGCTAACGGACGCATATTTGCCAGAGTACGCGGTGCAGCCAATGCCCCTTCCCAGTATGGCGGACGGCGGATATAAGTACTTTGCGGACGCCAGTCATACAGCGGACTTGCTGCCTGCTCACGCTCACCCAGATCGAACATTGGAATATACACTTTCTTGAATTGCTCTGGCTTCACTGATTCTTTTACCAGCGCATCAATTTCTTCATCCGATGGCCAGATGTCTTTCAGGTAAATCGGGTTGCCGTCTTTATCGTTGCCTAGTGCATCTTTTTCGATATCAAAACGAATCGTACCGGCAATTGCATAAGCCACGACTAACGGTGGAGATGCCAAGAAAGCCTGTTTTGCATACGGATGGATACGGCCATCGAAGTTTCGGTTACCGGACAATACCGCTGTGGCATACAGGTCACGGTCAATAATTTCCTGCTGAATCTTTGGATCGAGTGCGCCCGACATGCCGTTACAGGTGGTGCAGGCATAAGCCACGATACCAAAGCCGAGTTTTTCCAGATCTTCAAGTACACCCGCTTCTTCCAAGTACAGCGCAGCTGCTTTAGAACCCGGTGCAAAAGATGATTTCACCCATGGCTTACGCACTAAACCAAGCTCATTGGCTTTACGTGCCAATAAACCTGCTGCAACAGTATTACGTGGGTTGGAAGTATTGGTACATGAAGTGATTGCCGCGATGATGATCGCACCATCTGGCATCAGGCCATCGGTACGGTTTTCTACTACTCCGGCAATGCCTTTCTCTTTCAGGTCAGCAGTTGAAACACGCGCATGCGGATTGGATGGACCAGCGATGTTACGGGTGACAGTCGATAGGTCAAAACGCAATACACGTGGATATTCTGCTTGTGTCATTTCCGATGACCACAGGCCAATTTCCTTGGCATAGCTTTCAACCAGTTTGACCTGTTCTGATTCACGACCAGTCAGGGTCAGATAATCAATGGTGTTCTGGTCAATATAGAACATGGCTGCGGTTGCGCCGTATTCTGGGGTCATGTTGGAAATCGTGGCGCGATCACCCACTGACATGCTGTCTGCACCTTCACCAAAGAATTCCAGATAAGCGCCAACCACACGTTCCTTACGCAGGAATTCAGTTAAGGCCAAAACGATATCCGTTGCGGTGATGCCCGGCTGACGTTGGCCCACCAGTTCTACCCCAATAATATCCGGCAGACGCATCCAGGATGCACGGCCCAGCATCACGTTCTCAGCTTCCAGACCACCAACACCCACCGAAATTACACCCAATGCATCAGTATGTGGCGTATGCGAATCTGTACCAACACAAGTGTCCGGGAATGCAACACCGTCACGGTTCTGAATCACCGGTGACATTTTTTCCAGATTGATCTGGTGCATGATGCCGTTACCGGCTGGAATCACATCAACATTTTCAAAAGCCGTTTTGGTCCATTCAATAAAATGGAAACGGTCTTCATTACGACGGTCTTCCACTTCGCGGTTTTTACGGAATGCATCCGGATCAAAGCCGCCATACTCCACCGCCAGCGAGTGGTCGACAATCAGCTGGGTTGGCACCACCGGATTAACTTTGGAGGGGTCACCGCCCTGATCGGCAATCGCATCACGCAGACCGGCAAGATCGACCAGTGCCGTTTGCCCCAAAATGTCATGACACACCACACGTGCCGGATACCAAGGAAAATCATGTTCCTGCTTACGCTCAATTAACTGACGCAGTGACTGTTCCAGAATGGCAGGATCACAACGGCGTACCAACTGCTCTGCCAGCACTTTGGAGGTATAGGGAAGTTTGGCATATGCGCCTGGCTGAATATCTTCAACGGCCTGACGCACGTCGTAATATTCCAGCTGGGTACCTTGCAGCGGTTTACGGTAGTTGTTGTTCATAGCTTACCTGCCTCTTGAATCGTTCTTCTGTACTGCATACTTGTTGTAGATGTTTCACATCGTTTTGCAGGCATAGTACACTGTGGAAAAGCCATTTCCCAAATCTTTTATATTTCATAAACTTATATATAAAAAACAGCGTTTTTGAAATAAATGGATACATATTCTTTAAAAGAATGGCTCTAAATCCTTATTTTCTAGAAAAAAACCGGGCAAATCCTTCTTATTCTTTAGTATGAGAATAGCCTTGTAGCTCAAAAAATAGACTTATTTAAGATTAACGGTATCTTTTATTTTTTCATTTAAAGGCAAAAGACGATTTTTAGATGAACTGAGTTTCTGGGTAAAAATAGCACTAGTTGAATAGATAATTTTTTGACTCTTTTTCATCTTTGGCAAAGTCCTTAGCCTGACAATAAACCATAGCATCAATAAAATTTTCCAGGTTTATTTCTATCTCTTTTTAGTTTTTAGGAAAATGTAATATGCGCTTGGTACCTGAGAACCTGTAAAGCAAGTGAGTCAGATTAAAATCCCTAACTTTTTTAAGATTTTTTTACAGTCGATGACTTCTTGCAAATTACTTTAAATATCATAATTAATTCAAAAACTTAATACTTCTTTTGGGTAGCTTATTACTTGAATAGTTTTGACCTTTCCCTGTCATCTATCTGTATATCCCAATTTGGTGATATTCACCCTTAAAACATTTCAGTACATCTAAGCGGTAAGTACTTCATAACAACAACACACAACATAAAAATTAATAAAGGTGAAGAACATGTTACAGATCGCCATTATTGGGATCATTACTGTATTAGTGGCAGTTTTGGCTTCCAGCTGGATTGGAGGGAAAAAGCCCTCCGATCCATACAATCCGACTAAACCTACTCCTACCCACCCCACTAAACCGGATCATCCTTCTCCCCCTTCCCCTCCCGCCTCTGGTAAATCGGAGTCACTCATTAATAATCCACCCTTGCTGCAAAAAGGTGCTAAAGGCAAATACGAACTGGTTGCGGCATATAAGACCAATAAGATTTATAACCCGAGGCAATTGCAATGGGATCAATTACTGGTTCGGGGTTACTTGACTAAAGCCAGTTTATTGAACAAGCAGGAAGCACGTGAAACCGGAATTGTAGATGAACTGGTTGGTCCACAGATTCGGGTCAAACAGGGTGAAACCTTGTCGATTAATTTAAATAATCAGCTGCCCGATGAAACGCCTGAAAGCTGTGAAAATATTCTCGATCCGAATGAACCCCATTGTTTTAATACCACCAACCTACATACACATGGTTTCTGGGTCAGCCCTCAGGGAAATAGTGACAATGTCTTCCTGAAAATTGCCCCGCAGGCGAATCTTGACTATCAATATAAGATTGAACCCAATCATCCTGCGGGCACTTACTGGTACCATGCCCATTTACATGGCTCGACCGCAATTCAGGTATCTAGTGGGATGGCTGGTCCGCTCATTGTGGAAGGAAGCCGTGTACCTAAAGTGAAAAATGGCAAGGTGACGTCTACAGGTGATCTCGACATTTTATGGAAAGATAAAGCTAAGAATAATGATGCAAATGAAAAAATCCTGGTCTTCCAGTAAATTCAATATGAGTGTACTGACACTGAAGGCCAATCTCTAAACAGCAATGATTGTAAAGGGGCCGGTATAGGCACGATGGAAAACTATGCCGGTCTGAATAGCTTCAACTCTTGGGGGTTAAATAACTACTACACTTCAATTAATGGCAAAGTATTAGGCGAAATTCAGGTCAATCAAAATGAATTTAACCGCTGGCGTATGATTCATGGAGGGGTGCGGGACACTATTGGCTTAATCATTAAAGAATTACCTGGCTCCAGTCAATATACTGCCAAACAAACGGTGGATACCTGTCTTTCCTATCAGGGGGATATTCTCATTCCCGCCTCAAAAGTTGCTTTCGATCAACTGACCAGCCTGCCAGTTCACACGATTGCCCAAGACGGTTTAACGATGACCCAGGCTCAGACCCGTACCCTTTCCGTGTTCCAGCCAGGTTATCGTCACGATGCCATGCTCAGCTTTCCCTCCACCAATAAATACTGCATCTTTGATTCAAGATTAAATATTGATGATGAAATCAATACCAGAACTTCCGGTGAAATCACCCCACAGTTATCTCCTAACAGTGGGCTAAATGCACAGCTGCTGGGCTGGGTAAATGTCAAATCCACCAAGTTGAAGGCGCAAACTGCTGCTCAGTTTTTAAAAGATCAGGCACAGAAAATCGGCTTAAGCAAGGAGATTCAGGCGCAATTAGCACAACTTAATCTGTCTGCCTTTACTGATCATCCCTCATTGATGACCAGAGAAATAGATAACCTGATTCGAGACAGACCGAAACAACGCTCTACTTTCGATGCCTCTTTTGGTCCAAATGGTAAATTCGGTTATCGTTATGCTGATCATCCAGGCATTTATAGTTTTGGAGAAACCTTCACTGGAGAAAGTGTGGTCAATGGCAAATATGTGCGCAAACTAGAAATAGGTAAAGTCGATGAATGGGTACTGACCAGCGCAAATCTGGGACATCCTTTCCATATCCATGTCAATCCGTTCCAGATTGTTAAAATTTTAAACCCGGATAAAAAGGACGTAAGTGAAGCAATATCTGAACCTGCAACCACGCCCAATGAGCTGGATGATGTCCAGTACCGAGGTTTAAAAGGACAATTCAAGGATACCATTTTTGTTAAACCGGGATATGAAGTGATTGTTCGAAGTCATTACAAGAAATTCGAAGGTGACTTTGTACAGCATTGTCATATTCTCGATCATGAAGATCAGGGCATGATGGAATATGTACGAATCTGTGGCGGCAAATTTGACTGTAATGCCGATTTACCAGGTTCACATGACCATCATCATTAACTCTCGCTTTTAATTAAAAGCCTGCATCTGATATTGCGGGCTTTTTTATTTGCCTAGAGATAATGCTTGCTGCACAATAGCTTGATTGATTTTTAGTATTCAAACTGAGGCTGATCATGGCAACATCTCCTGCTTTTACCTTATTTACGCTGAATGGAGTAGATGCGCAAAAATTCCTGCAAGGTCAAGTGACTTTAAATACTGAAGCCTTGGCTGAAAACCAGACGCGCTATACCGCAATCTGTAGTTTAAAAGGACGCATTCTATTTGGTTTATGGCTGAAAAAAATTAACGCTGAAAGCTTTGAAATTGTTGTGACTGCTGATCAGGCCGAAGACTTTGCCAAGCACATCCGCAAGTTTGGCGCTTTCTCCAAAATGAAGTTAGAAGAAGTAGGTTCAGCTTATCCAGTTACTGTAGGTATTCATAGCGAATTTGGTCCTGAAGCAACGGATACTCAAGCTTGGGAAATGAATGCAATTGAATCAGGTCAGGCATGGATTCAGGCAGCAACCGCAGAACAATTCCAGCCACAAGAACTGCGCCTGCATCAGCGTGAAGGCATCCACTATGACAAGGGGTGTTACCTCGGTCAGGAAGTCATTGCCCGTTTATGGTTCAAAGCCAAACCGAAACACTGGTTGCATCTGGTACAAGGTACAGGTGCAGCACCTGCTATCGCAAGCAAACTGAATAATGATGTAGAAGTCGTAAATAGCGTTAATATTGATAGCGGATTTAAAGCACTCGTGGTTGCCAAACCGGAAGCGATTACTGAATTAGGTTTGACTGTACTCGACCTGCCTGAAGCACTCAGTGGTGATGTCGCTCGTCCACAATAAGAAAATCACTTTAAAAAAAATCCTCCTATATGGAGGATTTTTTTAAAGATTAAAATCATGGAACAATTTGTTCATGTCTTTAATCACATAATCTTTAAAATGAAAAGCGCGTGCATGTTTCGCATCGAAGCGTGCAGTTTTACCTTCATGCTCAAAAATATATACACGGTCTTCATTGCTGACTAAAAAGTTTTGACCCAATCGCATGAGTAATGCATCGAACTTATCCTCATCAGCGATACTGTCATCCTTACTGATTTGATCATATGCACGTTTAATGCCTTTAATAAACATTGTTTCACCCTACTTCATGGCTCAAACGCGGATTTAATCAGAGATTCATAGAATTTCAAAGTTTTGTGGTAAAAATAGTCTTCATCTTCTCTTCATCACTCTCTATTATATTTGTATTTCGTGACAATTAGGATATTTACAAAGTACAAAATCATTTTATGATGTAGCTGTAATAATTTAAAAAACACCACGGAATCAGGTGTTGCATACAACAAGGTCTAGGAACCATGAAAAAAATAATATTTGCTGCGATGCTCGCAGTTTCAACTCAATATGCACTTGCCAATGCAAATACTAAAGCTGAAGCAGTTGATCCTCAATTTGCCAAGGTTGAAGCCTTAGTCAAAGCCAATGACTTTAAGGGTGCTCACACTTTACTAAATGAGTTAGCACAGAAAGGGAATGCTCAAGCACTGTATAACTTAGGCTATTTAACCCAGACTGGTCAGGGCACCGCAAAGAATGAGAAAAAAGCGGTACAACTGTATGAACAGTCAGCAAGCAAAGGCTACCCGGTTGCCAACTATGTCCTCGGTAAAAATTATGCAGGCGGCACAATGGGGCTGAAACAGGATCTGACCAAAGCCAAACAATATCTGGAACTCGCATCTAGTGCCGGTTTTGATGATGCTACTGTGGATCTGGCAGTGTTACTTTTTGCTGAAGGAAAACCTGCTTCTGATCAGCAAGCACTGAAAAAACTTCAACCACTGGTTAAAAAAGATAATTTCCAGGCGATTCATGCCAAAGCCCTGTATGACATCAGCATGGGCTTTAAAAATAAGGATGAAAAACCGATTCAGCAAGGTTTAAGCTCGATTCAGGAGCTTGCCAAGAAAGGCTATATCCCTGCCCTGATGGCAGTCGCTAACATGTTTGCCAATGGTAATATCGTGCCGCAAAACCTGCCTGAAGCGAAGAAAATCTTTAGTGCCTTGGCTCAGGAAAATATTCCACAGGCCAAAGAGTCTCTGGCGGCAGTAGAGAAAATGATTGCTGAACAAAGCAAGAAACCAGCTCAACCAACGGCGCAAAAGAAAAGCTAACCTAAGCTATAAAAAGCCCCTGATTCGGGGCTTTTTTATTGGAATGTTTAACTGAGAAAATAGCCAGACTGAGTCAGGATGACTGCCACCACAATAAAGCCCATTAAGGTACTGAGTACCAATGGCGGTAAAGCTTTGTCCTGTACCCCATAATGCTGGGCAAAAATCCCAAAAGCGATTGGCATTGGCAATGCCGCCAGCAATGTGCCGATAAAAAGCATCTCACGACTGACATCAAAAGCCGATAATAAACTGAAAATCAGCAATGGCATGACGAGGACTTTCATGGCTGTCAGGAACCAGCTAAAGGCCGTCAGTGAGCTGAGATTCATGCCAATCAGGCTACCACCAATCACAAATAAGGCCAGTGGCGATGCAGTTTGCCCTAACATTTTTAAGGTAGAGCTAAGTAATTCTGGTAGTTGAATATCCAGAAGTATGCACAAAATACCCAGCATAATCGAAAGAATCACCGGATTTTTCAAGATCCGTAGCAATGTTCCAGTCAATATACTTTTGCCAGTTGTACCGGGAGCCTGCAGACCCCGTTCAGCCAGAATCAGCATCAAGGTCACGATCAGCAGATTTTCTACAATAAGAGTCAATGAAAGATAAATTGCTGAATGTGAACCAATCAATAAAGTCAGTATCGCCGTGCCGATAAA
Organism: Acinetobacter sp. SM1B; assembly: GCF_003289665.1. NCBI lineage: Bacteria > Pseudomonadati > Pseudomonadota > Gammaproteobacteria > Moraxellales > Moraxellaceae > Acinetobacter > Acinetobacter sp. SM1B. The sequence goes on along the minus strand of NZ_QMBM01000001.1, from coordinate 598,625 downwards.
CCCGGTATTGGACATGGAGCCACCCATGGCCAGCACACCGGACTCAGTGAGAGAAGCCTTGAAGAAATAGCGGCAGCAGAAAAATACCAAGCCATAGAGCAGCAAAGAACCGCCTGCATAGGCAATAAAATACTGTGGACTCCAGATATCGCTGAGATGTTTACTTGCCAAGGCTTGTAACAGAAAAGCTGGCAAGGAAATCTTCATTACAAACTGGCTCATCGCCGTAATCAGCGAGGGGGTGATAAATTGGGTTCGTGCAGCGATATAACCTAAAAACACGACGGCACAAATTGGAAATAGAATAGTGAATAACATTAATTTTCTGCAGTTTTACTGCATTGTTCCTTAATATGTTCATCCCTGAACGATTAACTTGCACTCATTCAACAAGCAGTTTTATTTGTCCGCTGAGGAGAAAGGCTTAAGCAGATCACGCAAACCATGTGGCTGGCAACGCAAATACTGAGGCGTCACCTCTACGGTTTCACCGAGTGTCGCAGCTGCATGCCATGGCCAGCGTGGATCATACAAAATGCCACGCGCAAGCGCGATAGCATCTGCCTGTCCATATTGCAGAATTCCTTCTGCCTGCATTGCTTCCGTAATCAAACCGACTGCAATCACTGGAATATTGACCGCCTTTTTAATCGCTTCCGCAAAAGGAACCTGATAATTCGGATGCACATCAATTTTCTGGTCTACATGTAAACCTGCACTCGAAACGTGGATATAGACAGCACCCGATGCTTCCAGCGCTTTAGAAAGTTCAACAGCAGCCTCAATATTCCAGCTTTCAACATCTTTCATCCAGTCGGTTGCAGAAATACGCACGCCAATTGGATAGCCTTCAGGAACCGCAGCTTTCATCGCTTTAAAGACCTCTAAAGTCAGACGAATCCGGTTTTCAAATGAACCGCCATATTGATCCTGGCGCTGATTCGACAGAGGTGACATAAATTGATGCAGCAAATAGCCATGCGCAGCATGAAGCTCAATCAGCTCAAATCCTGCTTCGACAGCACGCTTGGCACTGGCAGCAAAGTCCTGAATTACTTGCTGGATTTCCTCAGGATTTAAGGCTTTTGGTGGGTGCTCATGTGCTTGAAAGGGAATATCACTGGCAGAGAAAGTCTGCCAGCCTAAAGGCTGATCTGGTGCAATTTGCCCCTTGCCTTCCCAGGGTTTATCTGTGGAGGCTTTACGCCCAGCATGTGCCAACTGAATCGCAAAAGGCATTGGCGAAAGAGATCGTACCTTCTCCAGTAAGGTCTTGATCTGTGCTGTCTGGCTATCATTCCATAAGCCCAAATCGGCATAACTGATCCGGCCTTCTGGCTGTACCGCAGTCGCTTCGACAATACATAAACCTGCACCCGATAAGGCATAGTTAGCCCATTGCTGCTCGTGCCAATAGGTAATTTCCCCCTGCTCTGTTGCAGAGTACTGACACATCGGCGCAATTACGATTTTATTTTGAAGTTGCAGTGATCCAAATTGAATAGGTTGAAATAGTAATGCCACGCTATATTTCCTCTTTTTATTGCCCAGTTTCACTCTAAAAATAAAAACAGGCTCTTAAGAGCCTGTTTAGTTATAACGTGAACGATCAAACTTTAGAAGATGATTCGTGTAGTCAAACCGAGTACCAGTGCATCATCCACATTGTTGCTTGAACCTGGATTAATGACATATTGCAGGTTTGGACGCAGCATCAGCCAGTTTGTTGCGTTATAGCTATAGTTCAGTTCAATATTGTATTCTGCATCAGCATTGAAAGCTGGCCGTGAATCAGCAAAGCGATTATTCACATGCACACGGTTTACTGCTAAACCTAAAATATCATTCGGCTGGCTGTCCGCAAGACCGATATATTTCACACCGATTTGTTGTGAATTATCCACTTTATTGGTATCGCGGTCATGCCAGGTAAAGTTGGCAAATGAATGCAAACCTTGACGGCCCTGACTTGTAGACGTTAACTGTTGTTCTACAGCTAACCAGCCGGCAAAGGTACGGTTTTTGGCATCAGTAGGATTGGCAATATCCTTTTGGTTGGCAACATCATCGGCAGTATTGTACATCCCGCCGACACGGTAGCTGCCTGGCAGGCCATTCACTAATGATTTCGGTGTCCAGATTACTTCTGCTGGAATTGTCACGCCATCTGCATGGTCGGTATTCAGACTCCAGCCTTGACCTTCAGCCTTGCCATTACCATTGTCCGGGTTAAATTCATAAACTCCTACTTGAACTGCAACTTCAGGATTTAACTGCTGTTTAACGCGTGCCCCCCATTGAGATACCGGGGTATTCATCCAGATATTACCCTGCCATTTACCCATCTGTGCAGCGCAGAATGCTGTACTGGCAAAATCACAAGCCATGACATTAAAGTCCATACCCAGACCTAAACGACCTACTTTAATACTCAGTCCTTGGTCTTTAAAGGTCTTCTCAATTGACAGTTCGCTTAAACGACTGTCCTGGTTACCACGACCAAAAGTACCTTGAACATTGGCCATATGAGGAGCACTTCCTTGTAAATCACGCACTGAAGTACTTTGGCCTTGACGTGCGGTAGTTACTGCACGAACAGTTACACCATCCCAGCCTGCCAGTTTTTCCATATCTAACTGGGTACCTACCCATAACTGTGCAGAAGTTAATGGATCTGCTCCTTCATTACGGCCACCCTCTGCAAGATAAGCCGTATCTGTCAGTATATTTGCCTCAAACTTGATACCTTGCTGGGCAAGTTCTGTACGCTTTCCATCCCAGTCCCCTAACAGGTACTGCCCCTGAGGATCAAATGCAGATTCAGCTTGAGCTGAAGTCATGGCTACCATGAATGGCAGTAAAGCGAGACTTAACTTTTTCATATAAAACCTAAACATACGGAGAGAGTAAAGGCAACCTGAGACTTGCCCTGTATGACTTGATACAGAACGTTACATAACTTTTCACTTAAATACACAGCATTTTTTTTATTATTGGTAAAACTTTAAGTTATAAGAAATAATATTTTATATAAAATTTAATTTATATAATGTATATTTTTCAGTTATTTAATTAATAAGATCTAAAATCCGTTTCTCTTTAAACCTAACAGTAAAAATACACCTGATATTAAAGTTTATTTTTTAAACAATTGTTAAAATAAATTTCCATCTTCAATTTTCAGTTCTCTTTTAAACAGGACTTGCATTCAACTATAAAACGCCCAATATTAGCGTCATGATATTAGCTGCTAAATGTTATGCCTGAATTACCAGAAGTTGAAACCACCAAAACCAGTCTCCTGCCTCTCCTTGATCAGAAAGTTCTATACGTGGAGGTGCATCAGTCAAGCTTACGCTGGCCGATTCCTGAGGATATTGCTCGTTTGCAAGGACAACGCCTGATTCAACTGACACGTCGTTCCAAATATATTCTGGCGCAATTTGAACAGGATACGATGCTATGGCATTTAGGCATGTCAGGTAGCTTTCGTTTATGTGAGGCCAGTGAAGAATTGCGTAAGCATGATCATCTGATTATTCAGTTTGAAGATATCCAGCTACGCTATCATGACCCACGCCGTTTCGGCTGCATCCTGTGGTTAGATGCACAATCTCAAAGCAAGCTGATTGATACACTTGGACCAGAGCCACTCAGTGATAGTTTTAATGCTGAATATCTATTTGAAAAATTAAAAAATAAAAATGTTGGCACCAAAGTTGCAATTATGGATAACCATGTTGTCGTGGGTGTAGGCAATATTTATGCAACCGAAAGCCTATTCAATATGGGCATTCATCCTGCACAACCTGCCTCTACCTTGAGTTTTGAGCAGATTGAAAAGCTGGTCATTGAAATTAAGCGCATTTTAAAGCAGGCGATTGATCTGGGTGGCTCAACCTTACGCGACTATACCAATGCCATGGGAGAAAATGGCTATTTCCAGCAAACGCTGCTGGCTTATGGTCGTGCTGGGGAAATGTGTGTGAACTGTGAAACCACGCTGGAAAATATCAAATTAGGACAACGTGCATCTGTCTACTGTCCTGAATGCCAGCCGCTAAAGAAGGTAAAGCTTTCCAGTAAACGTGTAGCAGCTGTACGAGGTAAAAACTAATGAAGACTGCAATCGTCCGTCATATTCTGGTCAAAGATAAAGAAACTGCCGAACAGCTCAAGAAAAAGATTCTAGCAGGCGCAGATTTTGCCAAGATCGCTAAACAATATTCGACCTGTAATTCAGCTAAACGCGGTGGTGAACTGGGTGAAGTGAAAAAAGGTCAGCTGGTCCCAGTGATTGATAAACTGGTTTTTACTGCTGCAGAACGTGTTTTGCATGGACCAGTGAAAAGTCAGTTTGGTTTTCATTTGCTAGAAATCAAGTTCCGAATGGATTTTTAATCCCCCTAAATCCCTCTATAAGTAAAGGGGGACTTCCCCTCTTCTTTTAGGGAGAGGTTAAGAAATAAAAAACGGCGCGAGAAGCGCCGTTTTTTGATCAAGAAAGCTTAAGCTTCAGGTCGTTTTTTTAACTCATCACGAATTTCACGTAATAATGCAACATCTTCCGGTGTTGCTGCTGGCTCTGGGTCTACCTCTTGTTTACGACGCAGTTTGTTCATTAGTTTTACTAACCAGAATACGACCCATGCCAATAACAGGAAGTTAATTAAAATCGTCAGGAAATTACCATAAGCAAGAACATTCAGACCCGCTGCCTGTGCAGCAGCCAAATTGGTCACATTATTTGGATTATCACCTAACACCACAAACCAGTTAGAGTAATCAACATCACCACCCAAGATCCAGCTCACGACAGGCATGATAATGTCTTTCACCATAGAATCGATAATTTTACCGAAAGCACCGCCAATGATCACACCCACTGCGAGATCCATGACATTGCCTTTCACCGCAAATTCTTTAAATTCTTGAATAATGCTCATAAAGTCACCAGTTTTTTATGCAATTTTGTGATGGATTATACATTAGTTAGGGATTTCTATTTAAAACTAATTTATTAAGTGTATGTAATTTCTACTCAATAAAAAAGCCGCTGAACTGATTCAGCGGCTTTTTTCGTATAAGTGACCGGTCCTATTTAGAACGGTTACGTTTACGTTCGTTTTCAGTCAGGTAACGCTTACGGATACGGATTGACTTCGGTGTTACTTCAACCAGCTCATCATCTTCAATGAATTCAAGCGCTTGTTCTAGCGTGTATTCAAGGTTTGGAACAAGAGTCAATGCTTCATCAGTACCAGACGCACGTACGTTAGTTAACTGTTTCGCTTTAGTTGGATTAACCACCATGTCGTCAGAACGTGAGTTAATACCTACGATCATGCCTTCATAAACTTCTAACTGTGGTTTAGCGAATAGACGACCACGGTCTTGCAGCGTAAACAATGCATAGCCCAGGCAAGTACCTTGAACCATAGAAATCAGTACACCATTTTGACGTTTCGCAACAGTACCTTGTTTCATTGGACCATAATGCGAGAAGCTAGACGTCATGATACCCGTACCAGAAGTCATGGTCAGGAATTCTGAACGGAAACCGATCAAGCCACGTGAAGGTACAGTTGCTTCAATACGGATACGGCCTTTACCGTCAACTTCCATATTGGTCATTTCGCCTTTACGGTGACCCATTTGCTCCATTACAGCGCCTTGGTGCTGTTCTTCAACGTCAAACGTTACGTTTTCATATGGCTCTTGTTTTTCACCATCAATTTCTTTGATGATGACTTGTGGACGAGACACGCCCATTTCAAAGCCTTCACGACGCATGTTTTCAATTAAAACTGAAAGGTGAAGCTCACCACGACCAGATACTTTAAAACGGTCTGGACTGTCAGTGTCTTCAACACGAAGTGCTACGTTGTGGATCAATTCGCGGTCAAGACGTTCACGGATATTACGTGAAGTTACAAATTTACCTTCTTTACCAGCAAACGGTGAGTTGTTGACCTGGAAGGTCATAGACACTGTAGGCTCGTCTACAGAAAGTGCTGGAAGTGCTTCAACTGCTTTCGGATCACAGATTGTGTCAGAAATGTTGAGTGCATCAATACCAGTGATACAAACGATGTCGCCTGCTTGAGCGGATTCAACATCAACACGCTCTAAACCATGGTAACCCATGATTTTCAAGATACGGCCGTTACGAGTGTTACCTTCTTTGTCGATCACAGTCACAGGCGTGTTTAATTTCACTGAACCGCGTTGGATACGACCAACACCGATTACACCTACGAAGCTGTTATAGTCAAGTGAAGATACTTGCATTTGGAATGGACCATCAACGTCAACTGCTGGTGGTTCGACAATGTCTACGATTGTTTGGAACAACGGTGTCATGTCGTCAGCAAGTTCTTCAGGAGAAGGACCCGCTACACCACGAAGACCAGATGCATATACAACCGGGAAGTCTAACTGTTCGTCAGTACCGCCTAAGTTATCGAATAAATCGAATACTTGGTCAATTACCCAGTCAGGACGTGCGCTTGGCTTGTCGACTTTGTTGATAATGACAATTGGTTTTAAACCACGTGCGAACGCTTTTTGCGTTACGAAACGAGTTTGTGGCATTGGACCTTCTTGTGAGTCTACAAGAAGCAATACGCAGTCCACCATAGAAAGAACACGTTCAACTTCACCACCGAAGTCGGCGTGTCCCGGGGTGTCCACGATGTTAATGCGATATTCTGTGTTAGTACGTGCATCAGTCCATTTGATTGCAGTGTTTTTTGCAAGAATGGTAATACCACGTTCACTTTCAATAGCGCCAGAATCCATGACACGCTCGATCTCACCCGCGCGATCACCGAGAGCACCTGATTGTTGCAAAAGTTTGTCTACAAGAGTGGTTTTACCATGATCGACGTGCGCAATAATGGCGATGTTACGGAGAGTTTTAATATCTGACATGTAAATTCGATACGTATTAAATTTGAGGGCAAATTATACAGAAAAATACAAAGTTTTGACAGTGACAGTTTGTTGACTTCGTCAATTTTTTTTCCAATGCCTTTTGTAATGACGTGTAACTCGATTAGAATAGCGCCACCCCGCCTTAATTTGCATTGACACATGTCTGTTTTTAATCAATCTCCTCCTTCCAAAGATCAACTTGACCTCGTGTACGGCCTTGAAGATCGCCCTAAACCATTTATCGCATTTCTAGCAGCATTCCAGCATTTACTGGCCATTATTGTCCCAATTGTGACTCCTGGCCTGCTGATCTGTCTGGCACTAGGTGTCTCTAAAGAAGACACTAACATGATTTTATCCATGTCACTGGTAATTTCAGGGATCGCGACTTTTTTACAATCCAAAAAAGTTGGTCCATTTGGTGCAGGTTTGCTGATTGTTCAAGGCACCAGTTTTAACTTTATTGGTCCAATTATTGGTATTGGTTCGGCGATGGTTGCTGCCGGTACACCCGTAGAAGCTGTCATGGCTTCGATCTTTGGTGTGGTGATTGCAGGTTCATTTATTGAAATGGGCGTATCGCAAATCCTGCCATGGATTAAAAAGCTGATCACGCCTTTAGTAACAGGGATTGTAGTTTTACTGATTGGTCTGACTTTAATTAAAGAAGGCCTAATCAGCATGGGTGGTGGCTATCAGGCCATGAATGACAAAACCTTTGCTAATGCTGACAACCTGATCATGTCATGTACAGTTCTAGCACTGATTATTTTACTGAATCGTGTGCGCATTACCTGGGTAAAAAGTTCGGCAATTCTGATCGCACTGGTTGTCGGTTATATTCTTGCTGGCTTTATGGGTCACCTGAACTTTGAAGGCTTAAAAGATGCTCCACTGGTTCAGATCCCGACACCAATGCATTTTGGATTAAGCTTCTCTTGGAGCTTATTCATTCCAATGGCGTTTATTTATTTGGTGACTTCGCTAGAAGCGATTGGTGACATTACTGCAACATCTAAACTCTCTAACCAGCCAGTCGATGGCCCGACCTGGATGAAGCGTATTAAAGGTGGCGTGTTAGTGAATGGGGCGAACTCTTTACTTGCGGGTTTATTCAATACATTCCCAAGTTCTGTATTTGCACAAAATAACGGTGTGATTCAATTGACTGGTGTAGCGAGCCGTTATGTCGGCATCTGGATTGCAGCACTTTTAGTCATTCTGGGTTTACTTCCAGCAGTGGCTGGCGTGATTCAGGCGGTTCCTCAAGCTGTTCTTGGTGGCGCAGTGATGGTGATGTTTGGTGCAGTCGCTGCCTCTGGTATTAACATTCTGTCTGGTATTCACCTGGACCGTCGTGCTCTACTAATCATTGCAATTTCTCTTGCATTAGGCTTGGGTGTGGCACAGGTTCCACAGATTCTGGAACATCTTCCTGAATTATTCCGTAATATCTTTAGTTCTGGTGTTGCGACCGGCGGTATTGCGGCCTTGATTCTAAATATTGTACTTCCTGAAACAAAGAAGTAAGTTCATGTCCAGAAAACACTGTCTGAGTTGAACTTGGACAGTGTTTTTCTATTGGAGAGATTCCTATGGATGCTAAAAGCGAAGTTTTATTAAGACAATATGATTATTTGTCGGGTCGTGTACTGCTGATTAATCCTCCAACGGATCATCTGCTGGCTGAATTTGATCAATCCATTCAGGCTGCAGTGTGGACATGGAATTATAATGACTACCTGTATTTTCAGGCCCAGCAAGCCAATGTACATTTTGGTGCAGAATTTCCTGAAGGTGAATTTGATCAAGCTGTAATCTTTGTTCCAAAATCCAGAGAATTACTCAATTACCTGATTCACAATGTAGCGGTTTACCTAAAACAAGGCAGCCAGGTATTTTTGGTAGGTGAGAAAAAAGGTGGCGTGGAACGCGCGGCAAAACAGCTGCAACCTTATGGTAAAAGCCTCAAACTTGATAGCGCACGACATTGCCAATTATGGCAATTGACACTAGACTGCAACGTCGAGAAAAGAGCATTAGCTGACTGGGCACAAACCTATAGCGTCTCTACTCCCAAAGGCGATTTACAGATTTGTGCACTCCCTGGTGTATTTAGCCAGAATCATCTGGATGTCGGTACAGCAGTTTTCCTGCCCTACCTGTCTGAAGTGACTTCAGGTAAAATTGCCGACTTTGGCTGTGGTGCCGGCGTCATTAGTGCCTATCTTGCCAAGCTCAATCCGAACAATCGTATCTTTGCCTTAGATGTAGATGCTTTTGCATTAGCTTCTACTAAAATGACTTTTGAGAAAAATCAGCTTGAGCCTGAGCAACTTGAAATTAAGGCAGTGAGCGGGATTGAAGATGCACCATTATTTTTGCACGCCATCGTCAGTAATCCACCCTTTCATCAGGGCATTCAGACCAACTATGATGCCAGTGAAAATCTGTGCAAGACTTCACGTCGTCATCTCAAGTCTGGTGGTGAATTATGGATTGTGGCGAACCGCTTTTTAAATTACCCGATTTTAATTGAGCAAAGTTTTGGCCAGTGCACAGTCAAAACTGATCAACAAGGCTTCAAGGTGCTTTTCGCCAGCACTCAAAAAAATGTTAAGGAATCATGATGAGCGAAACCCAAAACAGCACACAGCTGCAGCGTAAGCTAAGTGCTCGTCATCTGAATATGATCGCTATCGGTGGATCAATTGGTACAGGTTTGTTCCTGGCTTCAGGTGCAACCATTGCCAATGCCGGACCAGGTGGTGCATTACTTGCGTATGCGCTCATTGGTGTCATGATTTACTTCCTGATGACCAGCTTGGGGGAGCTTGCAACCCATAATCCGACTTCAGGTGCTTTCTTTACCTACGGTACTAAATATGTCGAAGGTGGTTTTGGTTTCGCTTTAGGCTGGAACTACTGGTACAACTGGGCAATCACCGTAGCCTTTGAGCTGGTCGCAGTCCAGTTCATCATGAAATTCTGGTTTCCGGATATTCCTGGTTTTTACTGGAGCGCCCTGTTCCTGGCGGTGGTGTTCGGGATTAATGCACTGACGGTAAAAGGCTTTGGTGAATCTGAATTTTTCTTCTCCTTAATCAAAGTGCTGGCGATTATTGCGTTTATCATCATTGGTATCTTCATGATTGTAAAAATCATGTTAACTCCTGAGGTTGCTACATTTGCCAACTGGACCAAAGGTGAAGCACCATTTGTGGGCGGCTTATCTGCCCTGATCGGGGTGGCGATGATTGCCGGATTCTCCTTCCAGGGGACTGAAATGGTCGGTGTTGCTGCAGGTGAATCTAAAGATCCGCAGAAAACCATTCCAGTAGCAATTAAGCAAATTTTCTGGCGTATCCTGTTATTCTATATTGTGTGTATCTTCATTATCGGCACCCTGATTGCTTATGATGACCCACGTCTTTTACAGGCAGCGTCTAGTGAAGATATTGCGCTTTCGCCTTTCACTTTGCTATATGAGCAAGCCGGTTTCGCTTTTGCTGCCAGTGTAATGAATGCGGTGATTTTGACTGCAATTCTGTCTGCGGGTAACTCGGGCATGTACTCCTCTACCCGTATGCTGTTTGATATGGCACGTAAAGGCAGTGCACCAAAATTGTTTGGTCGTCTGGATGCGCGCGGTGTTCCAATGAATGCACTATATGCTACCACTGCAATCGCAGCATTATGTTTTCTGACAACATTTATTGGTGAACAGGAAGTATTTAACTGGCTACTCAATATGTCTGGTATGTGTGGATTTATTGTATGGTTGGGTATTGCAATATCTCATTATCGCTTCCGTAAAGGATATCTGGCTCAAGGTTATAAACTTGAGGATCTGGCTTATCGCGCTAAATTCTTTCCTTTCGCCCCTTGGTTTGCGTTTATCCTCTGTGCGATTGTCGTCCTTGGACAGAACTATCAGGATGTTTTGTCCGGTCAATGGATGGGTGTGTTATCGACCTATATCAGTATTCCGCTATTCCTAGCCATTTGGTTCGGCTACAAATGGAAGAAAAAAACCAAACTGGTCTCTTATCAAGAGATGGATGTGCAGCCGATGAAACTTGATCAGGAATAAAAAATTATTCATTAAAAAAATCAGCTTACGGGCTGATTTTTTATTTCTTGAATTAACTATGACGCATCACAAAATTGCGATCATCAATCACAATCACTTGCTGGCAAATTCCGTCTACCCGACGTTGCTGCTCAAATACCTCTTTAGGCATAGACTCAAAACTATCAAAGAAGCTGATTTCATTTTCATCAATTTCATATATCAGGGAATGATTCCCTACTCCCTCTAAGGTGTCATAGAACACAATCACAAAACGGCCTGCTTCTACATTTTCCTGAATTTCTGCATAAGACAATGGCTGTTCTATAACAGGAATATTTAAGCGATGTGCTTGTTGATAGAAATCGACTTCAATTGGCTGTTTATCTGCATCATGTTCAGTACAAAAATTGACATCCAAACCCAATGTCTTTAAAGCAACTGCAAGTGCGATGCTTGAGCTTCCCATTTCAGGGTCATGTTGACAGAGCTGAGTTAAATCAGGAATATTCAAATCAATGCCATAATGATGAAAAATCATCCATATTGCAAAAATTCCGCCATTGGCTTCCAGATTTTGCAAGTCTTCAGGAATTTCAACACTCATATTTTTACTCAACGACATCTTAACAGGCTAAGTGTAGTCAAAATGCAGACATAAAAAAAGCGACTCCAGAGAGTCGCCTTTTTAATCAGTATTCAATAACGAATTATTGAGCTGGTTGTTCAGCTAAAACAGTACGGCTACCAGTAATCGTCGCGAATACACGACGGTTCATAGCACGGCCTTCTTTAGTGTTGTTGTCAGCAATCGGTTGATCCCAAGCAAAACCTTGAGTAGACAAACGAGATGCATCTACGTTGTATTCGTTCACAAGTGAAGATTTAACAGAGTTAGCACGCGCTAGAGATAAACGTTCGTTTAATGCACGTGGACCAGTGTTGTCAGTGTGACCTTCGATGCGAGCAGTAGCGTTTGGATATTCAACTAGCTTCTCAGCAACTTTTGCGATTTCTGGTTTGTATTGATCTTTGATGTTTGATTTGTTTGTATCAAAGAACACACGAAGTTCCATGTTCAGATCTTCAGTCAACTCTTGTGGAGCTGGAGCAACCGGAGTTACAGGCTCAACTGGAGCAACTTCTACCACTGGAGCAGCTGGTTTCAAACGACCACCTAGAACTACGTTAAGACCAGCAAGTGCTGTATAGTTCCAGAATTTTTCGTCAAAGTGGTAAGTACCACGAGCTTCTGTACGTAGCGCTAGTGCATCGTTGATGTGCCAGAATGCACCAACACCAGCGTTACCTAAAGTACCTTCTTCTTCAAGACCACGACCTGCACGACCAATAGCAGCATCTGTAGCGCCATCAAATTCATATTTGTAGTGACCCGCACCCAAAAGCATGTATGGCTTCACTTTGCTGTCATAGTTACCAGTGAATACATCAGAAGTTGCATAGAAGTTACCCGCAATATTCTGACCTTTGTATTCAGCACCAGGTAGATCAGTCATATCGCCTTTAACCTGGCTATATTCAGCTTCAAAACCTAGCCATGGCGTTAATTCAACACCAATCGCCGCACCTACAAATAAATCATCTTCCATTTGACCAAAGGTGGTTAACTCTCCATCGTCACCGCCATTGTTGTGCTGAGTGTCTTGGAAGGTATAACCTAACATCAACGGAGTAACAGTTACGCCTGCATTGGCAGCAGCAAAAGGTGCAGCTACAAGCATAGCTAAAGCAATACGACTCATTTTCATGGATTTATCCTCCAGAGATAACAATTGTTGTTCAAGCTCAAGCCCGTAATTAGGCCATCCTGAGATAGGCTTTTTATTACCCCAGTATTATTCTTAAGCTATTCACATGGCATCATACAAACACTTTATTATTTTTCCAAGTGCTTGATTAATTTAATCAAGTAAATTATTGACAAAATTACTTACAATTTCCGTTGTAATTCGGTAACTTTTTACTCAATTTTTTATTGTGAATACCTTATTGTCTCTTACCTAATTTTAACAGCTTTCTCCTATTTCAAGTACAAAAATACTAGGTAAATAAAAAAAAGCATTAAAAAACGCCTAATTAATAGCATGTTTCAAATAAAAATAATATATAAATAGGTTAAATCATGTATATAAAAAGAAATAATGCGTTCACAATTGTGGAGCTTATTGTTGTTATTTCCATTCTTGCAATACTTACAACCCTAGCAGTTCCTTTGTTTCAAGAATATCAGTCAAAACAAGAAGCTAACAGTATTTATCAGAAGATTAAAGCAGTGAATCGCTATGCACGTAGTCAATCGGCAGTATTACGGCAGAATATTGTGATTTGTCCCACATTAAATCTATCGACCTGTCAAACAAATCAGTGGAGCAATGCCTGGCTGGTATTTGTCGATCAAAATAAAAATAGACAGGTTGATGCCGGCGAAACCGTACTGCATGTTGATCATCTAAGACTTAAATATGGACAGCTGGATTGGAGAGGTGCTTTAAGTATCCCAAGTATCAACTATCAGGCTCAAACCAATTTACCTATTGGCTCCAATGGCAGCTTTTACTACTGTTCTTTTCAGCATTCCTATTATTACAAAATTGTACTTAGCAAAATGGGGCATCTGCGTAAAGAGAATCTAAATACATGCTGAGAAAACTGTCCGGTTTATGATTCAATTTTTTTGAGGCTTTAATCTTGCAGTTTTTTCAATATACTGCTTAGGTCGAGAATAAAAGACTAAAACTCATATGGAGATACAACAATGACTGACATCGTAATTGTCAATGGTGCACGTACAGCCATGGGTGGCTTCCAAGGCAGCTTATCAGGTGTGACTGCGCCTGAACTAGGTGCTGTCACGATCAAAGAAGCCATTGCACGTGCAGGTTTACAACCAACAGACATCGAAGAAGTCATTATGGGTTGTGTTCTTCCTGCCGGTTTAAAACAGGGTCCTGCCCGTCAGGCAATGCGTAAGGCTGGTCTTCCAGACAGCACAGGTGCTGTAACTATTAATAAGCTTTGTGGTTCAGGCATGAAAGCAGTGATGCAAGCTGCTGACATGATCAAGGCCGGTTCTGCAACTTATGTAGTTGCTGGTGGCATGGAATCGATGACCAATGCGCCCTATGTATTACCTAAAGCACGTGGCGGCTTCCGTATGGGCCATGGTGAAATTAAAGACCATATGTTCCTGGATGGTTTAGAAGATGCAGAAACTGGTCGCCTAATGGGTTCTTTTGCCCAAGATATGGCAAATACCAAAGGTTATACGCGTGAACAGATGGATGATTTCGCTATCCGTTCATTAAAACGTGCACAAACTGCGGTCAATGAAGGCTACTTTGCAGATGAAATTGTGCCAGTCCCTGTTTCCACCCGTAAAGGTGATGTAGTAGTTGATAAAGACGAACAGCCATTCAATGCCAATATTGATAAAATTCCAACATTACGCCCTGCTTTTGCCAAAGATGGTACCATTACTGCAGCAAATGCCAGCTCTATTTCTGATGGTGCCTCTGCATTGGTTTTAACTTCTGCTGACAATGCAGCAGCTCAAGATTTAAACCCATTAGCAAAAATTGTTGCCTATGCGTCAAACTCTCAGCATCCATCCGAGTTTACAATTGCTCCAGTTGGTGCTATTCAGAAAGTACTGGATAAAGCAGGCTGGACAGCAGAAGAAGTAGATCTTTGGGAGATCAATGAAGCTTTTGCCATGGTCACCATGTGTCCAATGGATGAGTTCAAGCTTGATCCTGAAAAAGTCAATATTAATGGTGGTGCTTGTGCACTAGGTCATCCAGTGGGTTCTACAGGTTCTCGTATTATCCTGACCTTAATCCATGCATTGAAACGTACAGGCGGTAAACGTGGTATCGCTGCGCTATGTATTGGTGGTGGTGAAGCAACTGCAGTCGCGATTGAGCTAATCTAATTATCGAAAAATCAAATGACTGAAGAGGGCTTTTAGAGCCCTCTTTTTTATTAATCCAAAATCTGGCCTTAATGATGACTACTAAAATATTACTCGAACAATCATTTAAAACCGGGCCTTAAACTAAAAATTATTTTTGTCTTGATTACCCTATCAATAGACGAATTCCCGTACTTACATTTTCATAAAGCTTCTTTATCAATCAGACACGTTGCAAGGAGTAGATTAGAGAGAATCAAAACAAGAAAAAGGAAACCTCCATGCGATTTAATCACTATCTCAACTTCCAGGGTGAAACTGAAGCCGCTTTTACTTTTTATCGTTCAGTGTTTGGTGGTGAATTTTCTAATTTGAGCCGTTATGGTGATATACCCGGACAGGAAGGCATTGACCTCTCCGATACGGATAGAAGCCAGATTTTGCATATTTCACTTCCTATCAATGAATATACTGAATTAATGGGATCAGATATTAATGAAAAGCTAGACAGCCCTAGCTCCCCTACTTTTACCAAAGGGACCAATCACTATATTGCAATTATTTTAAGTGCTAGTGAACAAGCCGAAGCTCAACGACTGTTTGAGGCTTTATCTGCCAAGGGTCAAATTGAAATGCCTTTGGAAAAAACTTTTTGGGGCGCACTTTACGGTGCCTGTACCGATCAGTTTGGTGTGCAGTGGATGATTAACTGTCTATTAGAAGAACGTAGTCCAAATTTCTAGAAATAAAAAAGCCTCCATTTGGAGGCTTTTAACTGAAGACGGATTAAGCTCCAGTCTGATAGTTCGGTTTTGCCACAGCTGTGGATGCTTGGTACGGATTGCTAAAGTCATTTAAACCTGCTGCCGCTTCCTGAATATCTTTACCTTCTTTAATCACGAAAGTATCGAAACCCGAACGCTTCATGTAGTTCAACACATCTTTAAATACATCACCTGTTGCACGCAGCTCGCCCTGAAAACCCTGGCGACGAAGAAGTGCTGCAAATGAATAACCACGGCCATCATTAAAACCGGCAAACTCGATAAAGATTGCATCCAACTGATCAAGTGGAAATTCATTGGTTTCAGGAGAAGCATCTACTGTCAGGTAAAGTGCTTTTTTGCCCGAAACATTGGCGATTTGATCTAACTGTTCAACAGTCAGAACCACATCACCTTGTGGCAATACGCCATCTTCACCTATCAACTGGTAAGTATTGTCTGCAATCGTGCCATCTTTAGAGAGCACTTGTAGTGCGGTATTAAGCATATGCACGCTCCTTGAATGGTTGGATGCCAACACGACGATAGGTATCGATAAATTCTTCACCTTCCTGACGCAGGTCAAGATAAGTATTCAGGATTTCTTCGATGATATCCGGCACTACTTCAGCAGCAAATGATGGACCAAGAATGTCACCAAGCGATGCATCATGGTCTGCATTACCACCTAAAGTAATTTGGTAGAATTCAGCACCTTTTTTATCTACACCCAAAATACCGATATTACCGACGTGGTGATGACCACAGGCATTCATACAACCTGAAATATTCAGGTCGATTTTGCCAAGGTTATAAATCGTATCCAGATCATCAAAACGACGTGAAATTGCTTCAGAAATCGGAATTGATTTCGCATTCGCCAATGAACAGAAGTCACCGCCCGGGCAGCAAATGATGTCCGTCAAGAAGCCGATGTGAGCGCGTGCCAGATTGTTTTGTTCCAGGATCGTCCACAATTCGAACAGGTCTTTTTGTGGGACATCAACAAGGGCAATATTTTGCTCATGAGTCGTGCGTAATTCACCGAAAGTGTACTTGTCTGCAAGATCTGCAATCAGGTTCATCTCTTCAGTGGTTACATCACCAGGAGCCACACCTGCACGTTTCAGTGAAATCGTAACGATACGATAGCCTTTCACTTTGTGCGCATTGGTATTGATATTGAACCATTGCTTGAATTTCGGATGCGCCGCGAACTGTTCAGAAAAATCTTCATCTGCATAATCTTGATAAGCAAATGGCGTGAAGTTCTCATCCATTTTTGCCAAGGTTTCAGCATCGATTTTCAATGTTTTAATGGTATGTGCAAATTCAGCTTCTACTTTCTCAGCAAATACTTCAGGTGTCAGTGCTTTTACCAAGATTTTGATACGCGCTTTATATTTGTTGTCACGACGACCATGCAAGTTGTATACACGAAGTACTGCTTCTAGATAAGCAATCAGGTCTTCACGTGGCAGGAAGTCACGGATAAAGCTACCAATAATTGGTGTACGACCTAAGCCACCACCGACTTTGATTTTATAGCCCATCTCACCCGCTTCATTTTTTACGATATATACACCGATATCGTGGAATGAAGTTGCTGCACGGTCGATCTCTTCCAGTGCTGAAACAGCGATCTTGAACTTACGTGGCAAGAAAGCAAATTCCGGGTGGAAAGTAGACCATTGACGGATCAATTCACATGTTGGACGCGGATCCGCAATCTCGCCTGCAACGACACCAGCATATTGGTCAGTCGTCGTATTACGGATACAGTTACCTGATGTCTGAATCGCATGCATTTGTACTGATGCCAATTCTTGCAGCATATCTGGCACATTTTCCAGTGCAGGCCAGTTGAACTGGAAGTTTTGACGTGTTGATACGTGTGCATAACCACGGTCATATTCTTTTGCCAGTTCCGCAATTTTACGTAACTGTTTAGAGTTCATCAGACCATACGGTACTGCTACACGTAGCATTGGCGCATAACGTTGTACATATAGGCCATTTTGAAGGCGGAGCGGACGGTATTCATCTTCCGTCAATTTGCCCGCTAAATAACGTTCCGTCTGGTCACGGAACTGTGCAACACGTTCATTAATCAGTTGCTGATCGAAATCAGTATATAAATACATGGCGTACAGCTAGTAGTTTCTATTATATCGTCGGCAAGGATAACGAGATTGAATCTATCAATAAAATGCTTTTTATACATATTTCATAGCGATTTTATTGATAAGCCTACCAGAAATTCAGTGATTTAAAGGATTTGTCGAGCAAAACTCCTTTTTAACGAATAATGATTTATTTTTTAAATCTTTAGCATTTATTTTCATATAAAAGCAGCTCACCTCTGCTGATTAATAAATAATCATTAAAAGATCTAAAAACTTACCACTGTTCAGATTCACCTAGTGCCTGTCCCATAAAATCATAGCGTGAGCTAGAACGGGAAAATTTGATTGGACAGGCCAGCTGTGGCTCAGTCTCCTGTTCCCCTGCTTTGACTGGAACATGCACCACCCAGCCCCGCTCTTGTGCCAGTTGTGAAGTTAAGGCTTCATCCAGGTGTAATACCGGCTCCACACACACATCTAAAGCATCAAATATAGTCTGCCACTCATTCAGAGTTTTACTGCGAATTTTCTCTTGAATTGCTGCTTTCACTTCTTTCTGGTCTTGAGCATCTAAGGATGAACCTTTTTCTAACAGAACTGGTAACTGCAATGCCTGTGCCAAACCCTGCATAAATTGTGGCTCTAAACTGCCAATAGAAAGATAACGTCCATCTTGAGTTTGGTGATAATCATAAAAAGTGCCGCCATTGAGATGCCCCGATTCCGGTTGGGCATGCACACCTGCTGCCAGACTGGCGGCGGCTGCCATATTATTTAAGGTCACCGAACAATCGGTCATGGAAATATCAATATACTGTCCCATTCCGCTACGCTGGCGCTCAATCACCGCTGCCAGGACAGCGATAATCGCATGCATGGAACCGCCAGCAACATCAGCGACCTGAATACCTAAAGCCGGTGGACCACCCTGAACCCGACCGCTATGGCCGGCAATTCCGGATAAGGCCAGATAATTAATGTCATGCCCGGCCTTATCTTTATAAGAACCAGTTTGCCCATAGCCAGTAATGGAACAATAAATAAGTCGCGGATTGATTTCAGCCAAGGTGGCGTAATCCAGTCCCAAACGTTGCATTACGCCGGGACGGAACTGTTCAACCACGATGTCATAGTCCGAAATCCTAGTTTTGATCTGTTCGATACAGTCACGATTTTTAAGATCCAGCGTGATAGAGTGTTTGTTACGATTCAAATAATTGTGTGCAGTTGCCTGTCCATGTGCGTATGGTGGCACTAATCGCAACAGGTCAGGACGTGTTGGTGATTCAATATGCACAACCTCGGCACCGAGGTCTGCCAAGTACATGGTGGCAAAAGGACCAGGTAAAAGTGTAGAAAAATCGAGGACTTTCAATCCTTTTAACGCATAGGACATTAGAATAATTACTCTATTTATGATGGTTTTTTATGCATATTAGAAACATAAACACACAAAAACAATGTCATGTTCAGCCATTTACCTTGATCATTTCGGCAATTTAATATGTAACAAATGGCAAATCCGATTTTGTAAATTGCCATTGATTTATTATTTGTTGTCAATTAGGTCAAGCATTAGTGAACATCAAAGAGACTGAAGGATTAAACATGAGTCGCGATACGATCAGTATCCATTTCGTTAACGCTGCACTCTACGGCGTGAAGCGTCTCGGCATGGACGTCGATACGTTATTGTCTCATGTTGGTATTGAAGCTGAACTTCTGCATCAGCCTAAGGCCCGTATCTCGCCAGAACAATATACCCGTTTTATTAAAATGCTGTGGATGGTGACACAGGACGAGCATGTCGGCTTTGACAAACAGCCTCGTCGTCTGGGCACATTCGCAATCATGTGTCAGCTGATCATCCACGCTAAAACTTTAGGTGATGCGCTGGAACTTTCTTCCCAGTTCTACAAGCTGTTTGGCGATGACTGGGCGGTGACACTGGAACGTGACAAGCATGAAGCACGTTTAGTCCCTCAAATTCCGAAAGAGATGGACCCGGATCATTTCATCACTGAAAGCATGCTAATGATCTGGCATGGTCTGGCTTCGTGGTTGATTGAACGCCGCCTCCCATTAGAACGTGTACATTTCAGCTATCCACGTCCAAATCATGCGGATGAGTATGACGCATTATTTTTTGCACCCGTGATGCAGTTTGACGCGCCACGTACTGAAATTACTTTTGCAGCGGATTATCTCGATTTACCCATCCGTCAGAATGAAGAAACCTTGGAAGAGTTCCTGAAAGCTGCACCTGCTCAACTGTTGGTAAAATTCAAAAATACCAACTCTCTAACCTCCCGTATTCGTGATGTACTGAAGAGCCAGATAGGCGAAGAAATGCCGACGCTGAATGATGTCGCTTCCATGCTATATCTATCTCCACAAACTTTACGTCGTCGTCTGGCTGCGGAAGGCAAGAGTTATCAAGGCGTTAAAGATGCACTGCGTCGAGATGCTGCGATTCACCTCTTGTTAAATCCAGATTTAACCCTAGAAGATGTCGCGCAACAGGTCGGTTTTAGTGAAACCAGCACCTTCCATCGTGCTTTCAAAAAATGGACCGGTGTAACACCAGGTTTATATCGCCAGTTACATGGTTACCATTAAGCCACATCCTCTTCATATTCAATATTAGCTCTTTTGCTAATCTCAGTTCATGCCCAAGCTCCAGACTTGGGCATTTTTTTGTCTGATCTTTTTTTGAATCATCGCCATTGACCAGATTGCTCAAATGACCTGGTTCGTTCTCGTCATTGCGCTTAGCTAAAGAATCATTACACTCAAAATCATTAGAACAAATCTTATTCATTCAAAAAAGGGAAATTGTATGAGCGAGGCCTATATCATCGATGCCATTCGCACACCACGTGGCAAGGGAAAAAAGGACGGATCCTTATATGAAGTCAAACCGATCAGTTTACTCACTACCCTGCTCAATGAACTGAAAGAGCGTCACTCCTTAGATACCGCCAAGGTTGATGACATTGTCTTGGGCTGTGTCACCCCGATTGGTGACCAAGGTGCTGATATTGCCAAAACTGCAGCAATTGCAGCGGGTTGGGATAACGATGTGGCTGGTGTACAGATTAACCGTTTCTGCGCTTCTGGTCTGGAAGCAGTCAATCTGGCCGCACAAAAAGTTCGTTCAGGTTGGGAGGATTTAGTGGTTGCGGGTGGAGTCGAATCCATGTCCCGCGTACCGATGGGTTCGGATGGCGGCCCTTGGGCACTCGATCCTGAAACCAATATGGCTTGTGACTTTATTCCACAAGGCATTGGGGCCGACCTGATCGCGACCATTGATGGTTATAGCCGTGATGATGTAGATAGCTTTGCAGAACAGTCCCAGAAAAAAGCGGCAACAGCTCAGGCCAGTGGTCATTTTGATAAATCAGTTGTGCCAGTTAAAGATAAAGCTGGTGTGGTGATTCTGGATAGAGATGAGTTCATTAAACCGAATACGACTATTGAAACACTCAGTAAACTCAACCCAAGCTTTGCCACCATGGGACAGATGGGCTTTGATGCAATTGCCCTGCAAAAATATCCAGAAGTCGGTACAGTCAATCATGTGCACCATGCGGGAAATTCTTCTGGCATCGTGGATGGTGCTGCATTGGTCCTGCTTGCCTCAGAACAAGCTGTTAGAGAGCAGAATCTAAAACCGCGTGCCAAAGTCTTGTCAACGGCTCTGGTGGGCGCTGATCCCACCATTATGCTCACCGGTCCTGCTCCGGCTGCACGTAAAGCCTTGGCTAAAGCTGGCCTCAGCATTGATGATATTGACCTGTTTGAAGTCAATGAAGCCTTTGCCTCAGTCGTTATGCGCTTTATTAAAGAGCTCAACGTTGATCCAGCCAAAGTCAATGTTAACGGTGGTGCCATTGCCATGGGACATCCACTCGGCGCAACCGGTGCCATGATTCTCGGTACTTTGTTAGATGAGCTGGAACGCCAGGGTAAAAAACGTGGATTAGCAACTTTATGCGTCGGTGGCGGCATGGGTATTGCCACCATTATTGAACTGGTTTAAGGAGAGAACCATGAGCGCCATTCAATTTGAAAAAACAGCGGACAATATTATTGTTCTGACTTTTGACTCTCCAAACCAGTCTGCTAACACCATGAATGCCGACTTTCGCACTGCACTTAGCGAAGTTGTCGATAGGCTTAAAGTAGATGATGAAATTTCCGGAATTATTTTCCGTTCAGCCAAAAAGACCTTTTTCGCTGGTGGTGATCTGGATGAACTGATTCAAGCTACACCAGAACATGCCACTGAATTTTTCAACATGATTGAAGAGATGAAAGCACAGCTGCGCTATATCGAAACCCGTGGTATTCCGGTGGTTGCAGCCTTGAACGGTACCGCACTTGGCGGTGGCTGGGAAATCGCCCTGTGTGCCCATCACCGGATTGCCTTGAATGATCCGAAAAGCAAATTTGGTTTACCTGAAGTGACTTTAGGTCTGCTACCCGGGGGTGGCGGCATAGTCCGTACTGTTCGTTTACTGGGTTTACAAACTGCCCTTCCTTTATTGATGGAAGGTAAGCAGCTCAGTGTAGAAAAAGCTAAAGCATTGGGCTTGATTCATGACACGGCTGATAGCCTGGATGAGCTGCTGGAAAAAGCAGTTGTATGGATTAAAGCCCATCCCAAATCCGTACAACCTTTTGATGAAAAAGGCCACAAGATTCCAGGCGGCTCACCATCCACTCCAGCAGTGGCACAAATGCTGGCAATTGCTCCTGCGATGCTACGTGATAAAACCAAAGCTTGTTATCCAGCACCTGAAGCGATTATGTCTGCAGCAGTTGAAGGTGCACAGGTCAATGTCGATACAGCCCTCCGTATTGAATCCCGTTATTTCACCTATCTGGCGACCGGTCAGATATCGAAAAACATGATCGGCACTTTCTGGCATGGCATGAACAGTATTAAATCCGGGGTTCATCGCCCAAAAGATTTTGCCAACTGGCAAGCCAAGAAAGTTGGGATTTTGGGTGCAGGGATGATGGGCGCTGGAATTGCTTATGTCACCGCCAGCAGAGGTATTCAGGTCGTTCTAAAAGATATCTCGATCGAAGCTGCTGAAAAAGGCAAAGCCTATAGCCAGAAACTGCTGGACAAGAAAGTCAGTCAAGGTCGACTTACAGCTGAGCAGCGCAATCAGATTCTAAGCCTAATTCGGACCACTGCCGAGGCTAATGAACTGCAAGGCTGTGACCTGATCATCGAAGCGGTCTTTGAAAATCAGGAACTGAAAGCTCAGGTGACTCAGGAAGCAGAACAGTATCTGGTTGAAGACGGCGTAATGGCATCAAATACTTCGACCTTACCAATTAGCAATCTGGCACAGGCAAGCAAGGATCAAGATAAATTTATCGGTCTGCATTTCTTTAGTCCGGTGGATAAAATGCAGCTGGTAGAAATCATCAGGGGGCAAAATACCTCAGACGAAACCCTCGCCAAAGCTTTTGATTTCGTGCAGCAGATCGGCAAGTTGCCAATCGTCGTGAATGACAGTCGTGGTTTCTTTACTAGCCGTGTCTTTGGTACTTTTGTACAAGAAGGTTTGCGTCTGCTGTCAGAAGGTGTGCATCCAGCACGTATTGAAATGACTGCTTTAAAAGCCGGTATGCCCGTTGGTCCATTGGCAGTTCAGGATGAAGTGTCCTTAACTCTGACCGAGCATGTTAGCAATGAAACGCGCAAGGCACTTCAGGCAGAAGGTAAAGAACGTCAGGCCTCACCTGCCGATGCAGTCATTCAAACCATGATTCACCAGTTTAATCGCAAAGGAAAGGCAGCTGGCGCGGGCTTTTATGACTATCCTGAAGGTGGGAAAAAACAACTTTGGTCAGGCCTCAGTCACTGGAATAAAAATACCGAGATTTCTGAGCAGGAGATGATTGAACGCTTCCTGTTTGTGCAAGCGCTGGATACCGTACGTTGTCTGGAGGAAGGTGTGTTGCAGTCAACCGTAGAAGGTAATATTGGCTCGATCTTTGGCATTGGCTTCCCTGCCTGGACCGGTGGTGCAGTGCAATATTTAAATCAGTATGGACTGGCGAAGGCCTTGGCACGTGCCAATGTACTGGAAAAAAAATATGGCGAACGCTTTAAAGCACCGACACTGTTAAAAAATAAGGTTTCTGCTGCTGAAACTTTTTAATCTCATTCGCACAGAATAAAGAGGAGCGTTAAGCTCCTCTTTTTTATAAGTCTACTGAAAAATGGTCATATTTTACACTACAAATCCAGTCTGCTTTTCAGCCAATCTATGTTATAAAGTAACATAGATTCTATATCCTCTTTGGGTTCATACCATGTCTGATCAAAATACTCCTGAAAATTCACCTTGGGGTTGGAAAGCACTGATTATCTTCTGCATAATTGGTGGTATATTCATGTTTATCTTCTGGTTAGCTGTCAGCAATGAACCGGACTACATGCCAAGCCAGCAGAAGAAACAGGATACCCAGCAACACGCATTTAAAAATGCCCCAACCATGTCAGAAGAAGCTATTGCCAAAGCTCAGGCAGATCGTGAAGCGCGTGCAGCAGCTCAACAAGGTACTGAACCGCAATCAACAGCTGCTGAAAAACAGCATATGTCAGCAGATGAACATGCCAATATGGATACCGAACATGGTGCACATGGTCATTAAGATCTTACGATAAAAAAAGCGAGGTTCATGCCTCGCTTTTTTATATCTGAAAATGAATCTTTAAAGTTGTAAATACATATCGATATGTGGAATTCCACAGTCTAGATATTCATCACCCTGTAGCTGAAAACCCAAAGCCTGATAAAAGCCGATAGCGTGGACTTGAGAGGAAAGTTTGATAAACTGCCGTCCTTCAACGCATGCATAGTCAATCACTGCCTGCATTAACTGCTGACCGATCTTGAAACCACGCGCTGATTTCAGTACTGCAACACGACCGATACTATTACTTGTTAATAGTCGGGCTGTGGCAACCGGTTGATCATGCAGATAAGCCACAAAATGAGTGCACAGCTTATCTTCTGCATCCCATTCATCTTCCGGTGCAATATGCTGCTCCTGAATAAACACAGCTTCGCGAATCAGGCTGGCTTCAGCAGCCAGCTCGGCCCAAGTGCTTGCAACAATTTTTAGCTCAGCATGATTTAGCATTTACAACCAATCCCCTGCTGATCCCACTCATCCTTGAGCAATAATTCAAGGGAGTGTTTCTGAATCCCATACATCTCTTTCAAAGCCTGAATCTGGTTCAGCACGTCCTGATCCGGTTCCTGATCGTCCTTGCGCTTCACCGCCAGAATCATTTTGTTTTTGCTGGTATGCTCAAGCGCAACAAATTCGAATACTTTAGTTTCATAACCATAGGCTTTCAGCAACAAGGCACGAATAGTATCTGTCAGCATTTCTGCCTGCTGGCCCGTATGAATCCCGAATTGCAGCATTGGACTCAAAACTTTTGGCGCCTGTAACTGTGGGCGTAGTTCCTTGTGACAACATGGGGCACACATGATGATCTGCGCATTCAGACGAATGCCGGTATGAATGGCAAAATCCGTGGCCACATCACAAGCATGTAAGGCAATCATCACATCCAGATGCTCAGGCTCATAGGTGCGCACATCACCCTGGAAGAAATCGAGCTGGTTAAACTGGGATTGTTCTGCCACCTTCTGGCAAAACTCAACCATTTTCGGATTCAGTTCTACACCCGTCACCCACGGCGTCTGTCCATGCTTTTGCATATAGTCATACAAGGCACAAGTCAGATAGCCCTTACCTGAACCAAAATCTACTACCCGCAGACCTTCCTGAGAGGCTTTAATCTGCGAAAGCGCATTCGAGAAAATTTCCACAAACTTGTTAATCTGTTTCCACTTGCGCGCCATGCTCGGAATGACCTGACCTTGCTGATCAGTAATGCCGAGATGCTGCAGAAACACACTGTCCTGATCCACATAACGCTGCTTGACCCGGTCATGGCCCTGTTCAGCAGTTTTGGATTTAACAACAGGTAGAGTTTTGCTGCGGGTCAGCATGACTTTTTTCTTGTTTTTTTTCAGCTGCAATTCTTCGGCTGTAGTGATCAGATTAGCCTGCTTGCAACAGGCCAATAATTCAGTGACCTGAGACAAAGCCTCAGTTAAAGGATAATTTTTAGCGACGTCCTGGGTTTTATATCGGTACAGACAACTCAGTACTTTTTGCTCATTCAGCCAAATGACGCGCAAGGTCATTTTCTCCAGTTGTTCCAGTTCGCCCTTGTACTGACTTAAAATCAGACGATCAAATTGATCTGTTTCAATGGCTTGCTGGAAAGCATCCAGAAATTGCTGTTCTTGAACCGAGAAAGAAGCCAAAATGGACATAAAAGAAACCTGAAATGAATTGCCATTAAAGTGTAAATGTTCTTACCCTAAAAGCAAAATTGAATTACTATACATTTGTATATTTAAGAAGAATGATAACTATGTCAAATGCACCATTGCTTCAGGATTATGATGCTATCGAAGAGCGCATCAACTACATCAGTCACGGTGTAGGTGCTGCCTTGTCAGTAATTGCCGGTATTTTACTGGTGATTAAAGGCTCTTATCTCAGTACGGGTCAATGGATTGGCTTATGGGTCTATGCACTGAGCATGATTGTACTTTTTTCTGCATCCATGCTGTATCACATGGCCACAACTGCAGACCGACGTTATTTCTATAAAAAAATTGACCATACTGCGATCTATTATCTGATTGCCGGTACTTATACACCCTTTCTGGCAATTGCCATTCCAACGGCCAAAGCCCAGTATTTGTTGATTGCTTTATGGATCATTGCTGTCTTTGGAACACTATTCAAGTTCATTTTCATTCATCGTTTTCAGAAACTTTCCCTGTTTGCTTATCTCGCAATGGGCTGGCTTGCACTGTTAGTTATTGATGATATGCAGAAATATTTATCAGTACAATCTTTAACCTTTCTCATCATTGGGGGACTTGCTTATACGATGGGTGCATTGTTTTATGCATTAAAAAGAGTAAGATATACGCACGCTATTTGGCACATTTTTGTATTGATAGGCGCAGGATCACATTTTCTGTCTATCTATCTTTACGTGATTTAATCCTCTCATTCTTCATTTCAGTGACCCTGAGCAAGTTGAATTGAGAAGATTGCAGTTGTTTTTTTAAGAAATTACGCCTTTTTTAAAAAGATTACGCTTTTAAAACTAAGTTCTTTTATTTTTAGTAAGTGTAAGGTCATTCATGGCGTCGTCAAATTCTGCTGCTCAGCCAGCACAAAACTCAAAATTCCGCGTTTTAACAGCGAGTTTAGTAGGCACTACAATCGAGTTCTTCGATTTCTATATTTATGCTACTGCCGCTGTCATTATTTTCCCTTATTTGTTCTTCCCGGCAAGTACAGACCCAATGACCGCAACGATCCAGTCACTTGCGACTTTCGCAATTGCCTTTATCGCACGTCCGATCGGTGCGGCATTGTTTGGTCACCTCGGCGACAGAATTGGTCGTAAAGCCACCCTGGTCGCTGCCTTGCTGACCATGGGCCTGTCTACTGTAGCGATTGGCCTGCTGCCAACTTATGCTCAAATTGGTATTGTAGCGCCTTT
The DNA here is from genome assembly GCF_003289665.1 of Acinetobacter sp. SM1B. NCBI lineage: Bacteria > Pseudomonadati > Pseudomonadota > Gammaproteobacteria > Moraxellales > Moraxellaceae > Acinetobacter > Acinetobacter sp. SM1B. The sequence goes on along the minus strand of NZ_QMBM01000001.1, from coordinate 571,153 downwards.
GCTTTTGGCATTATGCCGTTTAGGTCAGGGCCTTGGTCTGGGTGGTGAATGGTCAGGTGCGGTCTTACTTGCAACTGAAAATGCACCTGAAGGTAAACGTGCCTGGTATGGTATGTTCCCGCAATTGGGTGCACCAATTGGCTTTATCCTGGCAACTGGCTCATTCTTGACGCTCGGTGCATTGATGTCTGAAGCTGACTTCATGGCTTGGGGCTGGCGTATTCCATTCATTTCAAGTGCGCTTCTTGTTATTGTAGGTCTTTGGATTCGTTTAAAACTGCATGAAACACCTGCATTCCAGAACGTTTTGGACAAGCAAAAAGAAGTAAACGTACCTTTTGTTCAAGTATTTAAAAAACATTCTAAAATGTTAGTACTGGGTACAATTGCAGCTATCTGTACCTTCGTTGTGTTCTACTTAACAACTGTATTTGCGCTGCAATGGGGTACTAAGCAGCTAGGCTATTCACGTGAAGAATTCCTTCAGTTGCAATTAGTTGCAACGCTATGCTTTGCAGCATTCATTCCGTTATCTGCCGTACTCGCAGAAAAGTTCGGTCGTAAAGCGACTTCAATCGGTGTATGTATCGTTTCTGCGATCTTCGGTATCTTCTTTGCCGACATGCTTGAATCAGGCAGTACAGTTATCGTATTCCTGTTCCTGTGTATCGGACTTGCGATCATGGGCTTAACTTATGGTCCGATTGGTACTGTATTGTCTGAAATCTTCCCGACTTCAGTACGTTATACAGGTTCCGCTTTGACCTTCAACTTGGCAGGCATCTTCGGGGCATCTTTTGCGCCATTGATCGCAACCAAGCTGGCAACACAATATGGCTTATCTGCTGTAGGTTATTACCTGACAGCGGCGTCAATCCTGTCACTGCTGGCATTCCTACTCATTCGTGAAACCAAGAATGATGATGTAAACAATCAGATCTAATTCTAGGATTACCCTCTAAAAAGCCAGTGTAAATGCACTGGCTTTTTTATTTCCGAAATTTGGTATGCAACAAAAAACTGCTATTTCTCCTCCTCTATTTACGGAACAATACAGAAACGGATTCATAACGAGAAGGATAAGATATGCAGGATCCAATCGAATATTTGACCGAAGACCAGCTGGTTCATATTGTGGTCTTATTGGAAGAAGACAAGAAAAGCGAAGCCATCCAATATATTGTTCAACATACGCCATTAGACCAACAGCAGGCGCTTGAAGTGATTGCCGCGATCGTGATGGAGCATGATGCTGCCTTACAGGTACAGACACAAGGCGCAAGATTTAGTGATGATGTCACCATTAATCCACAGCTGAAGACTGAAGCGCTAACCGACTCTATTGCAGTCTCCATCCCTGCAAGTGCTACACAAGATCATGTTACCCGCCCACCCACTCCAGAGTCGACCCAAGAGTTACAGGAAAAAGTCGCTGAACCGGTCACTGCAAAAAATGGACCGCATCTGATCTGGATCATTGCAGGTATTATTCTTCTGATTCTGCTAATTATCTGGATGGTTGGCTAGATACTGAAATCCGCCAAATCATTTATATCAACTCAATGATATCGATGGTGGGTGGTACACGAAAACGGAAAGGTACACCCACCAGACCTGTTCCGACAGTGACAAATACATCGGCATGTTCATGTCGATATAAGCCGCGCTTATGTCCGAGAATTGACACCCGTTTCATCACATAGTCCGTCAACCACGGTAATTCCACTTGCCCGCCATGCGTATGTCCAGAAAGCATCAATGGCCGGCTTGGCAATTTCGGCACCATGTCTACCGTATCCGGGTTATGTGACAGGATCACCCAGGGCTTATCTTGCGGCAACTCTGGCAAGAACCGCATATCCGCTTTACCCGCCCAGAGATCACCAATACCCACCAGGCGAAATTCATCAAATTCAACAATTTGCCCTTCAATATCTATAACATTATTGCTTACTAGAGCAGTATGTAATAACTCTTGAATGGGCGGTCCCGGGTACTGCTCATCATGGTTACCATTCACAGAATATACCGGTGCCTGAATTTCCTGCAGAATGGCGAGTTCTTGGGTCAGGGTATCTTCCGGTTCATAGGTCCAGTCACCTGCGACCACTACCAAATCAGGCTGCTGCTGATTTAATTTATGTACAATTTGTTTTAGCTGACGTTCATGACCAGAAAATAAACCAATATGCAAATCCGCAATTAAAGCAATACGAACAGGTTGCCGCATTTTTTTATCAGTATTAATCTGATAACGAGTAGTCTTGATCTGGATTAAATGCGGCTCAATAAAACGTGCATAACACAGTACCCCACTGAGCAGACAGATAAATACTGCCTCATGAATGGAATAATATCCATTAAAACCGCCATAAATACTAAAGAAAAATAAAGGAATCAGTAGATAAGATAGATAATAAGCGAGCAGATGGGTAAAGGCTTTAAAGGGATGAATCGTCTGGGTATGTGACTGACTGATCCACGCCTGCGATATACACCACAGCGCCAAAATCGCCATTCCGATATAGAAATATAAGATCACGGAATCGATATTCCCCATAATTTCGCCTTGTCCAGTTCTTTAGTACATTCTCTGCTCTGTATTTATCTTTTCACAGCTGGCAATTATACTCAAACCTAATTTATCACGCTTAGATTCATATGACGAATGCTCCCCGCTCCAAGGCTGACCAGCCCATGGTCACTTCCCAACGTAATACTCCATATAAATCTGCTGTTTTACTGGGTTTGAGCCTTGTTCTGGGGATCCCTGCCTGCAGCACGCTTCCTCCGCAGGCAGAACGACCTTCACATACTGCCTTTGAAACTGATACTTCACAGACTTCCTTAGCTAAAATTGTTCAACCTTTACGTGATCAATATCTAGGTTTGACTGGATATCATGTTCTTTATGATCCACTTGAAGCACTTGCAGCCCGTATGCAACTGATTCATAAGGCTGAGCAGACTTTAGATCTGCAATATTATATTTGGGACAATGACCGGATTGGCGCACTGGCCTTAAATGGCATTATTCAGGCCGCCGACCGTGGAGTAAAGGTCCGCCTCCTGATTGATGACAACAATGCCAAGAAGATGGAAGGCATTTATCTGGCACTGGATCAGCATCAAAATATCGATGTTCGCTTATATAATCCCTATCGCTTCCGCCAGCATCGTGCCATGGATATGGTACTGGATTTGAAACGTATCAATCGTCGTATGCACAACAAGAGCTTTATTGCAGATAATCAGATTGCCTTGATTGGCGGACGTAATATGAGCAATCAGTATTACAATGTAAGTGATGCCTATCAATTTTCCGATGTAGATGTGTTGCTGGTTGGTGCCGCCTCAGATGAGATTATCCATTCCTTTGATGAATACTGGAATGATGACTATGCCTATCCAGTTCGGAATATTGTTAATCCACGTCACCATAGCCTACGCTTCGAAAGCCTTAAACAGCAGCTAAAAGCACATCAGGATGACCCACGAGTACAAAACTACCTCAACTTAGCCAACAGGTCTAAGGCTTTTGATAAATGGCTTGATCATAATATCCAGCTGGATTGGGTTGAAGCTGAAGTAGTTAAAGACCCACCTACCAAAATCAAGTCCAAGGCAAAAAAAGAAGAACACCTGAATTTCCAGTTGTTACAACATCTGGAAAAACCTGAACAAAGTGTAGATATTGTCTCTGCTTATTTTGTACCAGAAAAAGAAGGTGCAGAACGGCTCAAAAGTCTGGCTCAAAAAGATATAAAGATTCGAGTACTCACCAATTCTTATAAAGCCAATGACGTTCCTGTTGTGCATGCTTTTTATTCTAAGTACCGTAAAGATTTACTGGAACATGATGTACAGTTGTACGAATTTCTAGCGGCGCCAGATGCAGCAAACCTGAATGCCAATACCAAGGAAATTGCTGACAAGGCTAAAGTGAGCTTGAAAGGTCTGAGTCGTTCCAGTTTACACGCAAAACTGATGGCCTTAGATGAGAAACAGGTGTTTATTGGTTCATTTAATTTCGATCCGCGTTCAGCCTATCTAAATACAGAGATTGGTGTATTACTCAACAGCCCTTCCTTAGCACAAGCTGTGCATAAAACCATGGATCAGAACTTGAGTAAATATGCTTATCAATTGGTATTAGATGCCAATCAGAATATCAATTGGAAGATCCAGCAACCGAATGGTGAAATTAAAACTTTGACCAAAGAACCAAAAATGAAATGGCATCAAAAAGCCCTGTTAAAGTTTGTGTCTTGGCTTCCGCTTGAAGGGTTCATGTAACAACATGACCCCTCTTGAAAACAGATGAACCGAATAATAAAAACCAGTCGATACGACTGGTTTTTATTGAAATTTTTATATTAGGATTTTGTTTTTACTTTATAGCATTCAGCAGCGGTCAGGCCAACTGTACCTCCTGCAAGTTTGGATAATCTCTTAACACTTTCATCAGAAGGATTCTGTTTACCATAAACTTGGCTAAAGCTAGCAAAACTATTTGCCCATTTCACTGTATTTCCTTCAGAGTCTGTCAAACTAATCGCCGGTTTAGGAGTATTCGTACCGTCACCTGTTACTCTCACATTAAATAAATCAGTCAAATTCACTAATGCTCCTCCTACCACTATGGATTCGGAAGAACCATCAGTTGAGGTCTTGATGGTGGAGTTCATACCAATGAGAGCGCCGTTCAAATCGCCTAATTCCTCATTAGCGAAAACTATACGAATAGAAAGTGTATTGTCTGTTTTCTTTCTTACTACTGCAGGTACAAAGGCACGTGAAACGGTTCCAATACGATATTGTTGTACTGTTTCTACCGCATCCGTATCCTCAGAATCCTCGACCAAATAGGTTGTTTGCATTGTAGATGGATTGTATTCAGCACTACATTCATCAACTTTTGCTGTAGCAGGTTTAATATTCGTACGAATATCACCATTTTCATCAATCACAATGCCCAAATTAATTATTCTGTTTGAATCATTTGTTAAGGTAAATTTTAAATTTCCATAAAGCGGGAAAAAATAATTTTCTTGATTTCTTACATTATTTTGAGTCGTGAAAACCCTTCGGTCCAAATGTGTGATTGGATAGATTTTATAAAGATCCATCGTACCAGCAAAATTCAGTGTTCCCCCGGTTTGCTGCCACAGACCTAGCTCACGTTTTTCACTCTCATTTAAGTTATAACTCACACTCTTACCGGTCAAAACCTTATAAAAACGCTCTTTACCAGCAATCATATAATCATTATATAAGCGACCTTGTTCAATCTTGAGTTTCTCGGTAGTAGAGTCACCTACTCTGAATAGATAACCTGGTGTATTGGTAATTTGTTTTGTTTCCGGGTCAATCCATGAATTTTGGGCATCAGCAGTCATTTGTACAGGTTTAATACTACGAATTAAATGAGCATTCAGTCCACCTATCGTGGTGAAATCACCAGGATTCTGGGTTGTGCTTTCTATTTTGCCTTTCCACTGTAAGCCACTGCCGAAAGTCATCCCCTGACGGTCAGTCATCAATATAAAATGACCCAAGATATGTGTCAGGTCAGTATCTGTTAGCGAGCATTCTCGGTTAAGATTACTGCATCCTACTAACCCTTCTGAACCGGTAACATAACTACCTAAGGATTCAGTAGAAAACAGGGAAAATTCTGGCTGATAAACAGCAGCATTTGAAATATTTAATAATGCTTGAAGTACCTGTTCGGCCTGTTCTTTAGTAATCGTTGTTGGTCCCAACCATTTTTTCAGTAAGGCATCAAAATCCTGATCAGATAAAGTCTTGATTTTTTCAACAGTAATATCTTCATCTAATTGATCAAGTCCAGCTCGAATATCTTCATTTATCGCAACAGGATAGATTTCCGTTGCTGATCGTAATTGATCAGTATTTAAACCCATGGCTTGAATTAACTGGACTAAGCGAATAGCAATATCATATTGAGACAGATCACCTGCTGAGTTGGTGTTACGGATGCCCTCAGCGATATCCAATAAATTCATACGTGGATAATGAGATTTAGATGTAACATTACCAATCCTATTCATTGAGAATGAACCCAGATCTACACGTCTTTCATCTTTACCTAGAATATAGAAAGTAATTGACTGGCCTACTTTACAGGCACCTGTTGCCACACCCTTATCTACATCATATGTGGTGACAAATGTTTGCTTTGTATCATCACCACAATGGAAATCTAAAGTTTGCAATGGATAATCTAAAGCAAATTCAATACAACCCGAATTTGTGCCAATACAGGCCCCATTGACTGTACTACGGCTTTGTTGCACAAAGATTTGAAATGCAAAGCGCCCCTAATTGAGCC
>NZ_QMBM01000001.1:537130-564698 GCF_003289665.1 Acinetobacter sp. SM1B | reverse complement strand
TGGCTCAATTAGGGGCGCTTTGCATTTCAAATCTTTGTGCAACAAAGCCAAGCAGAGTTATCCCAATACACAAAGCAGAATATTTAAAGAAACAACTAATCTAATTGAGAAGTAATTTAAGAACTCATTCTAATTTTATTTAGATTATTAAATTTCAGGCATAAAAAAACCGCTTAACGCGGTATCTTTTATCTCGACCATCTTTAAGGAGATGGTCGGAGCAGTAGGATTCGAACCTACGACCCCCTGGTCCCAAACCAGGTGCACTACCAGGCTGTGCTATGCTCCGATTTCAACTTTAAAAGTTGGGGTGAATGACGGGATTCGAACCCGCGACAACTGGAATCACAATCCAGGGCTCTACCAACTGAGCTACATCCACCATCATTTTGATTCTAAAATACCAGGCAACCAAATGGCGCGCCTGACAGGATTCGAACCTGTGACCATCCGCTTAGAAGGCGGATGCTCTATCCAACTGAGCTACAAGCGCTTTACCGATGATACTTATCATCCGCCTTGAAGAATTGGTCGGAGCAGTAGGATTCGAACCTACGACCCCCTGGTCCCAAACCAGGTGCACTACCAGGCTGTGCTATGCTCCGATTCATCTCAGCTTTCGTATCAAGCTAATCGCTTGGTACGGTGTGCATTCTAGGCGCGACGCCCAAAGACGTCAACACCTATATTTAAAAAAAATCAAAAAATCGCTTCAAGCGTATATTTATCAAGCATTTCAGACATTTTTTATACAAATTCTAACGTTTTAGACTGGCACTAAAGTCCAACATCCGGTCAAGTGGTAATTTTGCCCGTTCTGCCAAAGCAGGATCGACATGAATTTCCTGATCACCATGTTGCAACACATGCAGAATACCATCAAGTTCATTCATCGCCATCCAAGGACAATGCGCACATGAGCGGCAGGTAGCTCCCTCGCCAGCAGTTGGTGCTTCAATCAGGATCTTGTCAGGTACAGCCTGCTGCATTTTGTAGAATATACCGCGATCTGTTGCCACAATTAGTCGCTCATTAGGCAAAGTCTGAGCAGCTTTAATCAGTTGCGAGGTACTTCCAACAGCATCTGCAATTTCAACTACAGACATAGGGGATTCAGGATGTACCAGTACCGCAGCATCTGGATACAACGCTTTCATATTGGCAATGCCACGTGACCGGAATTCTTCATGCACAATGCACGCACCATCCCATAGCAACATATCGGCACCGGTTTTCTTTTGAATATAACGACCAAGATGCTGATCTGGCGCCCAAATGATTTTTTCACCTAAGCTATCTAAATGCTCGATAATTTCTACTGCACAGCTTGACGTCACCACCCAGTCCGCACGTGCTTTTACAGCTGCCGAAGTATTGGCATAAACCACTACAGTATGATCAGGATGAGCATCGCAAAACTTGGTAAATTCATCGACAGGACAGCCGAGATCCAGTGAACAGGTCGCTTCTAATGTTGGCATAAGTACAGTTTTATTCGGTGATAAAATTTTTGAAGTTTCCCCCATAAATTTTACACCAGCGACGACCAAAGTAGACGCTGGATGATCGCGACCAAAACGAGCCATTTCCAATGAATCAGACACACAACCACCGGTGAGTTCTGCCAGTTCCTGAACTTCAGGATCGCAGTAATAATGTGCGACCAGTACAGCATCACGCTTTTTAAGCTCTGCCTGGATCTGTGCAAACTTTTCCTGCTTGGCCTGTTCACTCAACTGATGCTCTTTCGTCTCACCCAGGCGGTCTAAATGTGCCTGCACAATTGATTTGGCTTCATTGGCTATCAGTTTGGTTGCATCATTCATAACAACGTCTTCTCTTTTCCTATATGCCTGCCTTACGCCAGACATCCACCCTACATCACATACCGGTCAGTTTTGGCAATATGCCTTTTTTTGACCATTCAATAAAAATTTTAAAAGTATAAAAAAGCCTCCAGACGGAGGCTTTTGAATTAAATCAGCATTATGAACGATAGTCCGCATTGATTCGGACATAGTCATAAGACAGGTCACAGGTATAAACCGTATCTTTCGCTGTACCTCGTCCAAGGTCAACACGAATAGTCATTTCTGCCTGAGACATCACTCGCGCACCAGCTTCTTCCGTGTAGTCCGCCGCTGCACCACCATCTTTACAGATTTGTACATCATCTAACCAAACCTGAATTTTTGCAACGTCTAAGTTTGCCACACCAGCATACCCAATCGCAGCCAGGATACGCCCCCAGTTTGGATCAGAAGCAAAGATCGCTGTTTTCACTAGCGGAGAATGGGCAATACTATAGGCAATATCACAACATTCTTGTGTATTCGCCCCACCTTCAACTGCCACAGTGATGAATTTAGTCGCACCTTCACCATCACGTACGATCAATTGAGCCAAACGTTTCATGGTACGTGCAAGTACTTCAAGAACTACTGCATAACGTGGATCTTCAGTAGAGCTAATTTCAGCACCGCCCGCCTGTCCAGTCGCAATAAAAATACAAGAGTCATTGGTTGAAGTATCGCCATCAATGGTAATACGGTTGAATGACATGTTCACTGTTGTAGATAGCAACTGTTGAACCAGTTCACGGCTAATCGGTACATCGGTGGCTACATACCCTAACATGGTCGCCATATTCGGACGAATCATGCCCGCACCTTTAGAAATACCAGTCATGGTATAGGTGATGCCATCCATTTCAAACTGTTCAGAAGCACCTTTTGGTGTGGTGTCTGTGGTCATGATCCCGGTCGCTGCATCTCCCCACGCATCATCACTCAATGAGTCTAGTGCTGGCTGTAAACCGCTCAATAGGCGCTCCATTGGTAGTTGCTCACCAATCACACCTGTTGAGAATGGAAGCACTTGCTCTGGTTTTACGCCAGCAAGCTCAGCAAGCTTTGCACAAGTTGCTTCTGCATTTGCCATACCGGTTGGGCCTGTACCAGCATTTGCATTACCCGTGTTAATCACTAAATAACGTGGATTGCCTACTGTCAAATGTGCCTTAGACACATGAACCGGTGCTGCACAAAAAGCATTTTGGGTAAATACCCCTGCAACATTGGAGCCTTCAGCCAGTTCAAATATCACCAGGTCACGTCGGTTCTGATAGCGCACATACGCTTCTGCCGAACCAATTTTTACCCCTTTCACCACATGCATCTGTGGCATAGATACGTCACCAACTGCCATTTTAAAATGTCCAATATTGAAGTTTTAGAAAAATACAGCTTAGTTGAACTGAGACAAAAAATCGAGCCAAAGCCTGATAGATGCTCACTTTTCTTATGGTTTTTCACAATAAAAAACCAGTCATAGTGACTGGTTTTATTGAGCTCAGCAAAACTTAGTTTTTTGCCAGCTGGGCAGCTTCATTTAGCAATGCTTGTTTCGCCTGTTGCTGACTAGTCGCAGACAATGCCGGATTAGATGCCACAATACGATCAGCATTGGCTGCATTGGCAGCAGTAATTGCAGCAGTTTGTAGTACAATCGGACGGTTCGGATTGGCAAAGGTATAACGAATACCTGTACGAGGGCTTTCCACAGTCACCTGACCGCTTGCATCTACCTGAACAGGTGCAGTCGTTGGGCCAATAGCTTGTTTGACTTTATCTACAGTTGTGGTTTCTGAAGCTGCAAAACTTAATGTAGGGATTGCCAAAGCAGCAATCATCAACGGTTTTAATACTTTTTTCATTGTCTGTCCGCAATTTGATGTCCAATGAGCAACTAAATAACACTTAATGTTATGGACTGCAATTCAAAATGTGCTTTTGAAAAACTTTTTCACATATAAAAATCAGAGTTCTGGAGCTCTGATTTTTTTATATCACTTAAATTTTACCGTGACACTGTTTGTATTTCAGACCTGAACCACATGGACACGGGGCATTACGGCTTGCAGGCGCTTCAAATACCGGTGCAACTGAAGTTGTATTGGCATTTTGCAGGGTATGATCTTCTTCCCCACCCTCCAGCAGACTGTCAAATTCCTGATGAGACAACTGGATACGCATTGCTTCAGCCTGAGCCTGTTGCTGTGCTTCCATCTCAGCCAGTTCTTCAGTAGTTGGTACATGGATACGGGACAGGTCCATCACCACATCAGATTTGATCACACCCAGCATATTCACAAACAGGTTGTACGCTTCTTTCTTGTATTCCTGTTCCGGATTTTTCTGTGCATAACCACGTAGATGAATACCTTGACGCAGGTAATCCATCGCAGCCAGATGCTCTTTCCAATGACGATCCAGAGAATTCAACAGGAAGTGACGTTCCAAAGTTGCTGCAGATTCAGCACCCATCTGTTCACGACGTTCGCGGTAGCGATTAATCACTTCATCGGTAATACGTTCAACCAGACCTTCTTCATCCAGACGACGGTCCTGTTCTAACCATTGACCTATTGGTAATTCGAAGTTCAGGTCTTCTTTCAATGCCTGTTCTAGACCTTCAATATCCCACTGGTCATGAATAGATTCTGGCGGAACATAGTTGGCAATCATGCCCTTCATGACATCGCGGATCATTTCTTCGATGTAATCTTGTAGCGAGCTTTCAGCCAGAATATCATCGCGTTGAGAATAAATGATCTTACGCTGTTCGTTATTTACGTCATCGTATTTCAACAGGTTTTTACGAATATCAAAGTTACGCGCTTCAACTTTACGCTGTGCATTTTCAATCGAGCGCGATACCATCTTGTGCTCAATCGCTTCATCTTCTTGCAGACCCATGGCACGCATCATGGCAATGATACGGTCACCTGCGAAGATACGCATCAAGTCATCTTCAAGTGACAGATAGAAACGGGATACCCCCGGGTCGCCTTGACGACCAGCACGACCACGCAACTGGTTATCGATACGACGCGATTCGTGACGCTCAGAACCAATAATATGCAAGCCACCTGATGCTAATACGGCTTCATGGTTCTCTTCCCATTCAGCTCTCAAGCGAGCTTCATCTTCAGCTGTTGGATTTTCAATTTTAGCGAGTTTGGCTTTCCAGTTACCGCCCAGCAAAATATCGGTACCACGACCTGCCATGTTTGTTGCAATGGTTACTGCACGTGGTGCACCAGCTTGGGCAATAATATCTGCTTCACGTTCGTGCTGTTTTGCATTCAGAACTTCGTGCTGAATGCCCGCTTCTCGCAATTTGTCAGAAAGAATTTCAGAAGCTTCGATAGTCGCAGTACCAATTAGAATCGGTGCTACACCAGCTTCATGAACACGTTGAATCTCCTGAATAATCGCGTTGTATTTACCTTCACGATTCAGGTAAATCAAGTCATTCTGGTCATTACGGATCATTGGACGGTGGGTTGGAATCAGCACCACATCCAGACCATAAATTTCTTTCATTTCCGCAGCTTCAGTATCCGCTGTACCGGTCATACCAGACAGTTTTTTATAAAGACGGAAATAGTTCTGGAAAGTTGTCGTTGCAAGCGTCTGGTTTTCAGGCTGGATTTCCAGACCCTCTTTCGCTTCTACCGCTTGATGGAGACCTTCAGACCAGCGACGGCCCGGCATGGTACGACCAGTGTTCTCATCAACAATGATGACTTCACCTTCATGGATGATGTAATGCACATTGCGTTGATACAGGTAATGTGCACGAATTGCCGCAGTCACGTGATGCACAAGATTCAAGTTAGATGCTGAATACAGACTCTCGCCTTCAGCTAGCAAACCCATAGAAATCAGTTCATTTTCAACAAATTCAAAACCGGTTTCGGTGATTTCTACAGAACGCTGTTTTTCATCAATCCAGAAATGACCGCCATCCGGCACTTTCTCTTCTTTTTGCGGGTGTAATTTTGGTGGAATGCTATTGATTGCAGAATAAAGCTGAGAAGAGTCTTCACTTTGACCAGAAATGATCAATGGTGTACGTGCTTCATCGATCAGGATCGAATCGACCTCATCGATAATCGCATAAGTCAGACCACGCTGCTTTTTCTCTGCCAGTGAGAACACCATGTTGTCACGCAGATAGTCAAAACCGAATTCGTTATTGGTACCGTACGTGATATCAGCTTTATAAGCTTCAGCTTTTTCTGCCGGGTTTTGCATGGAGTAAATGATACCAATGCTCAAACCCAAGAATTCGAATAATGGACGGTTTAACTCAGCATCACGCTGTGCCAAGTAATCGTTCACAGTAATGACATGTACGCCCTGACCACTTAAAGCATTCAGATAACAGGCCAAGGTACCCATTAGGGTTTTACCTTCACCGGTACGCATCTCGGCAATTTTGCCTTCATGCAGGGTAATACCACCGATCAGCTGTACGTCGTAATGACGCATTCCCATAATACGTTTACCTGCTTCACGGCAGACCGCAAACGCTTCAGGGAGTAATTTATCTAGACTTTCGCCGTTATTATATCGTTGTTTGAATTCTTCAGTTTTTGCAGATAAGTCTGCATCGCTTAGGGCTGATATCGTCGGCTCGAGCGCATTAATCTTGTCTACGATTTTACGCATGCGTTTGAGTTCGCGCTCATTTTTGGTACCGAAGATTCCTCCGATCAGACTTGCCAACATGAATAGACTCTCTAAATCTTGCTTGTCAAATGAATATGTTCTTAGTCGTTTATTATGGTGCTAGAAATTTGAACTACAAGGGTTTTAATAAAAAAACCTTATTCCAGCTTCCAGCCCGGAGATCTAAGGCAACGTAATGTAGCAAATTTTGAACACGCAATATAGTAAAATGCATGGCTGTTTGATTCAAAAGCAGATAGATGGATTTTATCTTTATGCACTTTTGCTCATAAGAAAAGCTAAAAACACTATTTTTAATTATAAAAAAACTGGTTCATATTAGTTTTATCCAAACCAATAACAGAATTTTGAGGCACATATCATGACTTTACGTTTAGGCGATACCGCACCGAACTTTGAACAACAATCAAGCGAAGGTCTAATTAATTTCTATGACTTTTTAGGTAATAGCTGGGGCATTCTGTTCTCGCATCCAGCGGATTATACGCCAGTATGTACCACTGAACTTGGCTTTACCGCAAAGCTTAAAGATGAATTTGAAAAGCGTGGTGTAAAAGCTATCGCCTTATCCGTAGATGATGTGGATTCACATCATGGCTGGATCAAAGACATTAATGAAACTCAAAATACCAGCGTGAATTTTCCGATCATTGCAGATCAGGACCGTAAGGTATCTACTCTATATGATTTCATTCATCCGAATGCCAGTGAAACACTGACCGTACGTTCTCTGGTGATCATTGATCCGAACAAGAAAGTGCGTCTAATCATCACTTACCCCGCATCGACTGGTCGTAATTTCCACGAAATTCTACGTGTGGTTGATTCACTTCAGTTGACTGATAACCATAAAGTGGCAACACCTGCAAACTGGCAACAGGGCGATGATGTAGTGATTGTTCCTTCATTGAAAGACGAGGAAGAAATCAAACAGCGCTTCCCTAAAGGTTATAAGGCAGTAACTCCTTACCTGCGTTTAACGCCCCAGCCTGAGTGAGGATCAGCAAGGCACTGCTTTGCCTGAACACAAGACGAGAAGCTATGCTTCGAGTTAAAACTAAAGCGTCGCTTTAGTTTTTCGCAAGACAAGCGAAGCGCGTAGTTTCCAAATAGAAACCATGCTCCGTCCTGAGGAATATATTCCGCATGCAGACGAGAAGCCATGCTTCAAGCGGTAAACTAAAGCCGAGTTGCTCATTAAACTAAAATTAAGCTGTAATCAACTCTCCACCATGGAAATGAAGATAGTCAAAATCATAAATATTCATTTCCATGTTTTGATTAAGACCCATTGACGAGCCGGGTTATCGAGCTTTCTATTAAGCCTGTCTTCAGACAGGCTTTTTCTTTGTGAAAAGTTTTATTCTGTTTAAAATAGTGATTAAAACTACAATTCAGAGCACCATGAAAAATTATTATTCATTTTTTATCGTTTCTATCTTTGCCTTAGCTGGTTGTATGACTACACCTGCCTTACCAGAATATCAGCGTCCTGCGCATTGGGGACAGGAAATTCATCAACAATATAATTTCTATCAGATTAGTAATGAACTCTATCGCAGTGAACAGCCCAGCCATGAACTGAAGCCTTTGTTGAAACAGTATGACATTGATGTGGTCATTAACCTGCGTTCACGTGATAAAGATTCGGAAATACTCGACAATGAAAATCTCAAGCTGAGACATATACCCATTCATACCTGGGCTATGCAACGTGGAGATTTACTCAAGGTGATGCAGCTGATTCAGCAGGCACGGCAAAATAATGAAAAGGTATTATTACACTGCTATCACGGTTCTGATCGTACCGGTGCCAGTGTAGCCATGTACCGGATTATTTTTCAGAACTGGAGTATTGATAATGCGGTAAAAGAAATGAAACATGGCGGTTATGGTTTTCACAGTATCTGGCGCAATATTGAAAAATTATTTACCCCTGAAAATGTAAAATGGATCCGAGAGCAACTCACGGATCCATCTGTTTAAAGCAGACTTAAATTAACGTTTATCTAAAGGTACCCAATCGTTAACCCAGGCTGATTTCATGTTCAGACTGGCATCAGAGGCGATTTTCTTACGGATCGCATCAGCTGCTTCACGGTCTTTCGATGGACCCACCATAATCCGTATTCCTTTTGAGGTTGGACTCTTGGTCACCTTATAGCCTTTGGCACGCAGTTTTGCTGCAATCGCATCAGCATTGGCTTCATTGGCAGCCAGTGCCACCTGAACCATCCACTGCTTGTCATCTTCGCCTTCCAGCAACTTACGTGCTTTTTCAGCTTCAGCCTTTTTCGTGGCTTCTTCAGCTTTACGTTTTTCCTCAGCCTTACGTTTCTCTTCGGCAGTTTTTTGTTCAGCCTCTTTCTTCTCAGCCGCTTTACGCTGTTCTTCTGCTTTCTGCTGTTCGGCTTTACGCTTTTCTTCCGCCTTACGTTTTTCTTCAGCAGCCTTGCGCTCAGCCTCTTTCTTCTCAGCCGCTTTACGCTCTTCTGCCTTGCGCTTTTCCTCTGCAGCTTTACGCTCAGCTTCTTTCTTCACAGCATCAGAAGAATGTTGCTGCTGGGTTAAATTCTGCTGCTCAAGCCTTTTTTGCGCAGCCGCTTTGTCTTCGGCTAAACGTTTCTGTTTGGCCTGTTCATCTTCTACCAGTTCTGGCGGAATATTGTCTGAGCTTTGCTGGCCCATACGGTGTGCATTTAGGGCAGCATATTCTTCAGCCGCCTTACGTGCTGCATCCGCTTCAGCCTGCTGTTGCATCGCCAGGAATTCTGCTGCACGTGCTTCCTGCTCAGCCACGGCCTTTTCACGGTCACGGCGCTGCTGCTCCAGAAGACGTTTTTCAGTTTCCACATCTACCGTCAATGAACTCGGACCACCTACATCCCGACTTTCCACCTGAGCCGGCTGTTCCGGCACATTCACACTATGATGATCAATTTCTGCTTTGCCTTTCAGGAGTAATGCTGCCAATAAAACACCACCACCTAATAAAACAACGCCTCCCATCCAGCGTTGTTTGTTATTCATTGACATTCTTCCAAATACTCCCATACCGCTTCTAACGTATGAAATGAACCACACACTAAGATCAGCTGATTATTATTCGTTTCATCCAGCGCTGATTGAAAAGCTAATTTAACATTGTTATAGGTTTCCACCGCTTGCCCGGCTAAAGCATCAGTCAATACCGACAGCTCTGCTGCACGTGGAACATTTAACGGTGCAATTTTCCATAATCGGATACTGTCTTTCAATAACCCGACTACAGAATTTATATCTTTATCACCTAACATCGAAAAGACACAGACTACTTCCGAAATCTGCGCATGATGATTTAAATAGTGACTTAACTGTTTTAACAGGAATTCGACTCCATGCGGATTATGCCCGGCATCAAATATCACAGTTTTATTTGTAATTTCACGAATCTCAAAACGACCTGGCAATTTTGCCGTCTGAATTCCTTGTGCAATGGCTTCCTGACTGACTTCCAGACCACTCACCAGAATTGCTGCAACAGCTGTCGAGATATTATCCAGTGCCAATGAACCTGTCGGAAGTTTCAGTGTTGTCCCAGAAGATGCAAAGCCCCAGGATGCACCATCTTCAAAGGCTTCATAAAAATAATCACGATTGATGGCATATAACGGCGCTGTACATTCGGCTGCCTTATCTAAAATCGCTTGAGGAATGTCCTGCTGTCCGCCAAAAACCACCGGAATATTTGGGCGGATAATACCGGCTTTTTCAAAGGCAATTTTTTCAATGGTATCACCGAGCCAGTCGGTATGGTCCAGACCAATATTGGTAATCACTGCAACGTCTGGATTGACGACATTGACCACGTCCAGACGCCCGCCCAACCCTACTTCCAGCACCCATACATCACACGCTTCATTTTTAAAAATAACAAAGGCCGCCAGTGTAGTCGCTTCGAAGAAAGACAAGCTCAAACCACATTCGCGGCGAGCCTGATCAACTTCAACAAAAGCATCTATCAGCAACTGATCTTCAACTTCAATACCGCGTAGTTTGACGCGCTCATTAAAGCGATACACATGCGGGGATTGATACAGGCCCACCTTCAAACCTTGCGCATTTAGAATGGCAGCCAATGTGGTCGTGGTCGAACCTTTACCATTGGTTCCAGCAACGGTCAGCACTTTGGCTTCAGGCTGTGTAACGCCCAGCTTTTCAGCGACTGGAATGACCCGCTCCAGACCTAAATCAATACCCGTAACGTGAACATGGCTCCAATAATCGAGCCATGTATCTAAAGAATCTGTTGCTAAAGGTGCTGCTGTGTTCAAGGCAAATTCATCAATTTCGTGACAATACGATAGACTGTATCACGTAATGCATGACGGTGAACAATTTGGTCGATCACACCATGATCAAGCAAATATTCTGCACGTTGGAAAGGTTCTTCCAGCTTTTCACGTACTGTTTGTTCGATGACACGTTTACCCGCAAAACCGATCATTGCTTTCGGTTCAGCAATATGCACATCACCTAACATAGCCAGAGATGCGGTTACACCACCATAAACCGGATGGGTAAGCACGACTACGTATGGCAGACCTGCTTCTTTCAGACGCTGGATTGCAGCTGATGTACGAGCCATCTGCATCAAAGACAACATGCCTTCCTGCATACGTGCTCCACCTGAAGCGGCAAAACAGATCAATGGTTGTTGCAGTTCAATCGCACGTTCAGCAGCTTGCACAAAACGGTCACCCACCACAGTACCCATTGAACCACCCATGAAATCAAATTCAAAAGCAGTTGCAATCATTGCTACGCCTTTCAGCTGGCCTTGCATCACAACTAAGGCTTCAGTTTCGCCAGTTTTTTTCTGCGCTTCCGACATGCGGTCTGGATAGGCTTTGCTGTCGACAAATTTTAATGGATCTTTTGCCTTAAATTCCTGACCCATTTCTGTCTGTACCTGGTCAAAGAACCAGTTCAGACGGTCACGTGCCTTCATTCTCAGATGTTCATCACATTGTGGACAAACATAGGCATTAAATGACATCGCGGTACGTGTCACCAAAGCATGACATTCTGGACACTCAATCGTTGGCTCAGTAAACGTCGCCTTAAGCGCGGTTTGCTCATCAGGAACATCAATACCTGGAACTGTACGTTCCGTCCATGGGGTCGATGGGCTCAGAATTTTGCCTGATTTGACTGGTTGACTCATACTAACTCATCGAGCGCTGCTCGAAGCTCCTTGACTTTATTCACCGTTTCGACAACGGCTTGTTCTGGCGCGAGCGTTGCAAACTGCTTCACGAACGCACTTCCTACAATCACTGCATCGGCAGCAACACCCATCGCTTTCGCAGATGCAGCATCACTGATACCAAAACCAACGCCAACAGGAACATCTGTCTCGGTCTTAATTTTCTGAATGCGAGCGGCAGCTTCAGATACATCTAAAGTTGCTGCACCGGTCACCCCTTTTAGTGACACATAGTAAATAAAGCCGCTGGCCTGTTTTACCACGTGCTGAATACGGGTATCGGTTGAAGTTGGCGCCAGCAGGAAGATTTGATCCATCTCGTATTTTTGCAATACGATTTTCAAATCATCTGCTTCTTCAGGTGGCAAATCCACTAAAAGTACACCATCGACTCCACATTCATGAGCATAAGCCACGAACTTTTCATAGCCAATCACTTCAACAGGGTTTAAATAACCCATCAGAACCACTGGAGTTTCGTTATCTTTCTGACGAAACTCTTTCACCATTTCCAGAGCATTCAGGGTATTGGTTCCGCCTGCAAGTGCGCGTTCAGCAGCAAGTGCAATAACGGGACCATCAGCCATCGGATCTGAAAATGGAAGACCCAGTTCAATCACATCGACACCGGCATCTACCATTTGATGGAGCAGAGGTACAGTCACCTCAGGATGCGGGTCACCAGCCATAACATAAGAAACTAAAGCTTTACGCTGTTGAGATTTAAGTTGTCCAAATCGTGTGGCTAAACGTGACATAGGGTTGTGCGTTCCTTAACGTGTTTTCAAACTTGAAGCGTTGACTATTGTAGAAATACAAGACACCGCATTGTAACGCTATTTTTTGTTCATTGAACAGTACACAGCGAAGCGGTATTGTATTTCATTTCCTGCGCGAAGATTTCAGAACAACCCGAAAGACAGTATTTACGAATATTTTGATTTTTTTCTCAATGATCAAAGATGACTAATTTCGCTATTCTGTAAAATATTGAATGTTTAGATAAACTTATTTTTATCACTAAAAATTGAATAAAAACACAGGTGTTAGCGCATATATTTAAAGTTTTCTGAAATTGCAAAACCTGCTTTATACTACGCGCACTTTTTTACTTTTCTATCTCCTATGCAGACTGATTCAGAAGCTACAGTGCAGGCACGGGCCATTGCACTGTTGCCGCTTATTGTATTTTTAACAATCTTTTTAGGCAGCGGGATTTATCACACCATGATTGGAACCGAGTTCGCGTTCTATCAGGTGAAAGCGCCTGTTGCTGCCCTGCCTGCGATTATCTTGGCTGCATTAGTGTATCGCGGCAAACTCAACCAGGGCATTGAAGAATTTCTTAAGGGTGCCAGCCATCCTAACCTGATTCTGATGTTCATGGTGTTTATGCTGGCGGGGGCATTTGCCAGTGTCAGCAGTGCTATTGGCAGTGTTGATGCCACCGTGCAAATGGGCCTGTCGGTGATTCCACCAGAATTTGTCTTGCCGATGCTATTTATTATTTCGGCATTCATTGCCACCGCAATGGGCACTTCAATGGGAACGATTGCTGCCTGTGCACCGATTGCTTTCGGCTTTACTCAGGTTACTGATATTACCGTGATTCATGCCATTGGTGCGGTCGTCGGTGGTGCCATGTTTGGTGATAACCTGTCGATGATCTCGGATACTACGATTGCAGCAACCAGCAGCCAGAAAGTCCAGCTACGGGACAAGTTCCGGGTCAATGTCTGGATTGCGGTGCCGGCATCAATTGTCACTATTGCGATTTATTTCTTTCACACCAGCACAACAAGCGGCGTGGAATATAAGGAGTTTAACTGGCTATTAGTCCTGCCTTATATTGCGGTTTTTGTTTTAGCTTTTAGCCGTTTACACGTTCTGGCTGTACTGACCATTGGGGTGCTACTTTCCGGCTTGTTTGGCCTGTTTGCCACCGCCGAATTTGATCTGCTCAAATTAAATACTTCAATCTATGATGGTTTTGTGGGAATGTTCGAAGTCGCTTTGCTATCGATGTTCCTCGGTGGCTTGTCCGCTATTATGCAACGTGAAGGTGGCCTGCGCTGGCTGATTGAACGGATCTATGCGCTAACCCGTTTATTTAAAGTTGGCCGTCAACGTGCCGGTGAAATTGGTATCAGTTTTCTGGTAATTTTCTCGAACCTGTTTGTGGCCAATAATACCGTGGCGATCATCTTGTCTGGTGATATGGCACGTGAAGTGGCAAAAGAATATGGCGTTGATCCAAAACGGTCTGCTGCCTTGATGGATATTTTCTCTTGTGTAGTTCAAGGCCTGATTCCTTATGGCGCACAGCTATTGCTGGCCTGTTCGATTGCCAAGCTGTCTCCGGTAGAATTGATTGGTGGCGTTTATTATTGCTGGATTCTAGCGATCTTTGCAGTACTGGCAATTGCGTTTAGGTTTCCTCGACTCAAAGCAAATGCTTAAGCAGTAAAAGTAAAAATCAGCGATCCTTATGGGTCGCTTTTTTATTTCTATTTTTCTTCCTTTGTTTTGAAGAGTTTTCGTGCCTGTAAAAGTGTTTGCCCAGTTGCAGCTTTATAGGCACGCGCCAATGCAGATTGATCAGAATAATCCAGCTGCTGAGCAATTTCAGTCAGGCTAAGTCCCTGCTGTAATAGCGTCTCACAGCGTTTCATTCGCTCCTGTTCCAGCAACTTTTTAAAGGAACTGCCCTGCTTGCTTAAATAACGCTGCAAGCTGCGTGATGACATCCATAGCTGCTGTGCCAGTTGCTCAATTTTAATTGCTTGATATTCAGTACGTAGCTGATCAGCAATAATTTTTCGTGCCTGCTGTAATATTGATTCATTTGAAGACTTGGTAGCAATGGCTTCTTCAGCCTGGCGGACGAGCAGCTGTAACAGCATCGGATCAGCCTGTTCTGACTTGATTTTTAAATCTTGTAAGTCCAGCTCAAAACTATAATAGGCCTGAGAAAAACGCACGTCCACGCCAAAGAATTTCTGATAATGCCGTTGCGCCATCAACGGTACATGAGCTAACCGAACACAACGTAGTACCAGCGGATGATCCTGTAAAATATAACGACCCAGTTGCACCATCGCTGCAATCGTTAATTCATTCAGCAACTGATATTTCTCATGCAGAAAATCCCAGTAAAGTTCAATACTTTGTTCATGCTGTTTTATCTGCAGAGGGACAAACTCACTACCATCCACTACTAGCCGTTGAAAACGCATGATATAACCGATCATCTCGGAGATACTGCTACTTTTTGAGGCCATATAACCTAATACCCCAAAATGCTCCGGACGAATAGACTGGACAATTTCAAAAATTAATTGCGGGCAATGTAGATACGTTTGAGTTCTTTCGATAACTGTGTTTAATAACTCAAGAGGAACTTCAGTATCAAAAGGCTGGTCAATTAAATGGCGCAATGGGGTATTTAGATCTTTAAGAAAATCAGCCTGCAGGGGTTCTATATTCAGGCTGCGCAGATGCGTAGCCCACAGTTGAATATAACCATTTGATATTCGTATGTCCTGCATGTGTAATTCTCTATGAGTGCAGCAATTTGACAAGCTTTATTTTCATTTGGCGTAAAATGTATAAAAATTGGCAATAACTGTCAAAACAATTTGTGTAATAGTCGACATACTGTCAGCATCGACATCAACAAGAATGACAAAAGATGAATGCACCATTAAAAACAACTGTACAGCCGGTGGTTCGCACCAATCTTGACTTTAAACTTGATGAAATTCCTCGCTTCTGGTTTGGCGGTGATCCTTTCCTAACCCGTATGTTTGACGCCTTGAGCCTGACTTTCCCGGATGGTGAACGCTACTTCATTCAAAGCGTACGCCTATTTCGCGATAAAATTACCGATCCTGACCTGCAAAAACGGGTAGCAGACTTTATCCGTCAGGAAGCACAACACGGTATTGCCCATGAAAAGATGAACCAGATCATGAAACAGCAAGGTATGCCAGTAGATCAATTCATTCAGCGTTTAAACAGAATTTTCAAATTCGAACTGGAAAAACGCTCACCTCAATACAACATTGCCATGACCGCTGCGGCTGAGCATATGACTGCGCTGATGGCAGAAACCTTCTATGCTTATAAAGACACCTTGAAAGAAGCGCATCCTTATGTGCGAGCTCTATTTGCCTGGCATGCAATCGAGGAAATGGAACATCGTGATGTTGCGTTTGATGTAATGAAACAAGTAGGTGATGTACCAGAAAATCTACGAAAGTTCACCTTAGCATGGACCAGTGTATTGATGATCGGCTTTACCATTTATCGGGCCAATGTGATGTTAAAGCATGACGGGTTTACGCCACGCCAACGTCTGCAGATGAATATTCGCGGCCTGCCATGGTTCTTTGGTAAAAAAGGCAAGCTGACCCGTATGGGCAAACAGTATCGTGACTGGTTTAAAAAGGATTTCCATCCTAGCCAGCATCCTGTGATTGCTCAATACGACGTCTGGGTAAAAACACTGAGTGAAACCGATGATCCAATTCAGGCTGGTGAAGCATTCTGGCGAGCAGCTAAAGACTAAAAAAATAAAAGTAAGAAAATAAAAAAGCCTTTAACTAAAGGCTTTTTTCTTGCTGATGATTACCATTTGGCATAATGCTGTTCAAGCAAAGCATATTCATCTAGCAATACATATTCCTGATCATCCTGCTGAATGGTCCCGGATACTCGTGCCTGCCATTGGCTAAACTGGCTACCGACCAGACGCAGATTCAGATTTTCATAACGGCGCCAGCCCGTCGTCACACGCAAATTTAGCTTCTCATCCAGTGAGTGTATACTCCACTGATTTTCTGATTCCTGCTGAAACAGCACGTCGGTCAAGGCATAAATCTTGCCGTTAACCCATAGACAGTTTTCATTGCCAAAGCTTTCATTTACGCCTGATGCAAGATTAATTCCAATCCGGTTCTGCTTGGTATCCCAAAAATTACAGGATAACCAGAACCATGCTGTTTCGGGACGCAAAAAACCACAGGTATCATCCAGTGAAGCAAAGGTACGTTCATTAAACTGGATGGTCTGCCCTTGTTTGTTAACAAAATGTCCTTCACAGCCCAAAGTCGTTAATTTCTGGGTATAAGTCCAGCCATTAATACCTGTTGGACTACACATACTGAGTGGATCTGTTCCGGCACAGAAAATCCGGGCACTCAGCTTTATATCTCCATATTTGGTCACAGTGATATAACGCACACCATTGGCATGCTGAATTTCAATCTGGTATGGAGATTTATGAAAATAACTATGATTAAACAGCGGCTGTTCATCTAAAACAGTGTGACGTGACAGAAAATTGATCGCATTCCATTCCCGCACTTCATTGGTCTGATGATCATAGATATAGAAGAAACCATGCCCTGCCCAGGCAATATCAGCGATCGCTACGCCAATACTGTAGTGTTCATGCTGAATGCTACAGAATTTGAATTTTTTGTATTTAAGATGCTTACGCCAGCCGGCAACAATCTGGCCATAAGGAGTTTTGTACTGGTAAGCATTGTAATCGATACTTTTGGGAATCTCTTTGAAACGTCCGTAACGGGGTTGTCCATTTGCCTGAATTAAATCCATATAAGGCATTCCATCTAAGTCGGAGAGTTTATACAGCCGTGTTCAATATTATGCTAATTCCTTAGTCTTGATAAGGAAATTTTTCTACCGTTTATCGCCAAATTGTGAGCAAGAATTTGATTTCATTTGAATCTTATTCTTTTTCTGAGGATCCAAAATTTTAATTATCTGTATAGGAGACTTTTTTTGCGACATGGATGTCGCCCATTGAGCAGCATTATCAGGATGTAATGTCTGCTGATTAAAAAGCCTTTGGTTACTTTGGGCTTTTCCAAAGTAATATCTACCTGCAGAAAAGTTTTTGAAGCATTTTTCTCGCACACCCATTTTCATTATAAGTCGGCATATTGATTCTTTAGTAAATCATTACTTTTGTTTCGGCAAAAGTAACAAAACTATTTTGTAATGGCTGCAAATATATCCCTATACCTCAGCCTTACGGCAACATCTATATTGTCTAACCGATCTGCTCATACGTAAGCATTAAAAAAGAAGGCTGTAACTCTCAATCCTTGCCTCCCCCTCCTTTTACAAAGAAGGAGGATTTTTATTGCATAAAAAAATCGCACTCAATTGCTTGAATACGATTTTTAAATCGTCCCAACCCTCCTTTTTTAAAGGAGGGCTATTCCCTCTTTCGTAAAGAGGGTTAGGGAGATTATTTACATCTCAACCATTTCCACGCCATCAATGCCTGCAACAGTCATCAAGTCTTTGTCACCACGACCTGAAACAGTGGCAATGATGATCTGGTCTTTAGACATCGTTGGAGCAAGTTTAGTCACATATGCCATCGCATGTGAGCTTTCTAGCGCAGGAATAATACCTTCGATCTTGGTGAGGTCACGGAAACCTTGTAATGCTTCTTCATCATTGATCGGTACGTATTTCACGCGATCCATATCTTTCAGGAAGCTGTGTTCCGGTCCAACACCCGGATAATCCAGACCCGCAGAAATCGAATGCGTTTCGATAATCTGACCTTGTTCGTCAGACATCAGATAAGTACGGTTACCGTGTAGCACACCGACATGACCAGCATTCAATGGCGCAGAATGCTTACCACTTTCGATACCATGACCTGCTGCTTCAACGCCATACATTTTCACATCTTGATCATTCAGGAATGGATAGAATAAGCCCATCGCATTTGAACCGCCACCGACACAAGCAACCAGAGCATCTGGAAGACGACCCGCCTGTTCCAGAATCTGACGGCGTGCTTCACGACCAATAATCGACTGGAAATCACGAACCAGTTGCGGATACGGGTGTGGGCCTGCTACCGTCCCGATTGCATAATATGTGGTATCAACATTTGTCACCCAATCGCGCATTGCTTCATTCATGGCATCTTTCAAAGTCTTAGAGCCACTTTCTACTGCAACAACTTTTGCACCCAACAAACGCATACGATACACGTTCATGGCCTGACGTTTTACATCATCTGCGCCCATATATACAACACATTCAAGACCCAAACGCGCTGCGATGGTTGCTGTTGCAACGCCATGCTGACCTGCACCAGTTTCCGCAATAATACGTTTTTTACCAGATAGTTTTGCCAGCAGCGCCTGACCAATCGTGTTATTTACTTTATGCGAACCTGTATGGTTCAAGTCTTCACGTTTCAAGTAAATTTGCGCACCACCCAACTCTTTCGACCATCGTTCAGCATGATAAAGCGGACTTGGACGACCTACGTAGTAAGCGAGGTCACGGTCGAATTCTGCCAAAAACTGTTCGTCATTTTTCATACGGAAATACAGCTTCTCCAGGTCTTCCAGAGCTGCCATAAGAGTTTCTGACACAAAACGCCCGCCATGAATACCGAAATGCCCTTTTGCATCAGGGAATTGGGTATAGTCAATCACATTATTTTGCTGATCCACGTAGGACTCCTTGCATAAAGCGTTCGATGAGTTGTTGGTCTTTAATACCTTTTGCGGACTCGACACCGCCGCTCACATCCACCGCATACGCATGTGTGGTGAGAATTGCCTGTTCGATATTGTCAGGATTTAATCCCCCTGCCAAGATCAAAGGAATATTAAGTTTAGGGAAAGTGGTCCAGTCAAAACTATGCCCTGTTCCACCTTTTAAGTCTGGATGCCATGCGTCTAACAGCACTGCACTTGCGCCTGCATCCTGATATTTTTGAATTTCAGCTACTACATCCAGACCGGGTTTGACCTGAATGGCTTTGTACCAACGGCGTCCAACCTGTCTGGCTATCGACCAACACTGCTCTGGAGTTTCATCACCATGAAATTGCAGGATATCCAGCGGCACGGTTTTTAAAATAGTCTGAATTTCATCGGCACTGCTATTTACGAATAATCCCACTGCCTGTACATAGGCAGGAACTGTCTGAATCAGTATTTCAGCGTGCGCTAAAGTCACACTACGCGGACTCGGCGGATAAAATACAAATCCAATCGCATCACAGCCTGCATTGACTACAGCATGTACATCTTCAACTCGGGTAATTCCACAAATTTTGGCACGGGTTCGCATATTGATTTGGCTCGAAAATTTCCTCAATGTCATAGCCGATCTATAAAATTGAGCAAATCATTGTAAAGCAATTTTTATAGCTTGCGTAAAGTTCGATCTGATATTTATTTATTCAGATTGTTTAAATAACATGCTCGACTTATACTGCGCTCAACTTGCAACAAGTCAAAGCTTTCTGCTTTAGGGAAGCTGGTGTAAATCCAGCACTGCCCCCGCAACGGTAAAAAATGAAACGTCTATCAATTTAAACTCTTTGGTTTACACCACTGCATCTTGATGTGGGAAGGTGGATATACAGCAAAGTCGCTGCTTTGCACATTTAAGTCCGGAAACCTGCTTGTTGTGTTCTATAACTCAATCATTCACGGGGAAGTGAATGTAGGGAGCTTTAACATGTCACTTCATTGTCAACCTACTGCCTTGGTAGGTGCGATCGCACTTGCGTTGGGTACCACTTCATCTGTTTTTGCTAACGAGCAAAAAGTTGCGAAAGCATCTTTAGATACCATTGTGGTTACAGCAACTCGTTCTGCAGAAAACATTGAAAATGTCCCTGCACGCATCTCGATTATTGAGCCTGCAATTCTTGAGCAATCATCGATTACATCACTTCCAGAACTATTAAAGAATGATGCATCTATCAACATGGTTCAAGCAGGAGGTATTGGTCAACAATCATCGATCTTCTTACGTGGTACTGAATCAGATCATACCCTCGTATTACGTGATGGTGTTCGACTTAACACAGCAACATCTAACGCAGCATCTTTGGCTTTTATTGATACCACTGATATCAAACAAGTTGAAGTATTAAAAGGTCCTGCCTCTGTACTTTATGGCTCAGATGCGATTGGCGGTGTTGTTCAAATCATTACCCAAGCCCCTAAAAAGTCGGGTGGATTTGTTACAGGCGAAATCGGTGAAAATAAAACGTATAAATCTGTAGTTGGGGCTGATTTAGCAGAAAATGGGATCTATACTCAAATCCGCGGTCAACGCCTTGAAACTGATGGTACGATTGTCACAGATATTCCCAACACCCCCAAAGCAAGTTTTGATCAAAAAGGTTTTACCACCAAATTAGGCATTGATAAAGCCCAATACAACGCAAGTATCGAATACAGTGAAAATCAAGGCTCAAGCCAATACGATGATTATGGTGCACAACGCTCTCATAACTTTGAAAATAAATTATTCACTGCAAAGAGTGCACTCAAATTAAATGATCAGTGGGAGCTTAATGCGCGCTACTCTAAATTTGAAGACAACCTTGTCCAAAATGATTTAACTGATATATATAATTGGGTACAAGATGAAATTACAGGTGATTGGAATTCTACCTATGTTGGCTCAGAAATTGACTACACTTTAAATGAACGTCAAGAATATGACCTGAATGCTCGATGGAAGCTAACACCGCATCAAAATATATTAATTGGTGGAACGATTAACAAATCAGATGTTAATAGTCTAAGTTATGGAACTGAATATAATACGTCATTAGATTCAAATGGATATTATGTTCAACATCAATTTAATAATGATAAATTGAATACTCAATTGGGTATTCGCTTAGAAGATAATAAGCAGTTTGGCGAACATACTGTAGGTCAAGCTGCACTTCGTTATAAACTTACATCAGATACAAGTGTATATACCAATATCGGTACTGCTTTTAGAGCACCAAGTGCAAATGATTTATACAGCTCATCAGGTAATCCAAATTTAGAACCAGAGGAAAGCATTTCATATGAAATTGGTTTAAATCAAAATTATTCACATGGTTTTAGCTCTGAATTTAGCTTATATCGTAATGAAATTGAAAACTTGATCACCTATAAAGCAGGCGAAAATCAAAACATTAAAAAAGCGATTCTGACAGGATTTGAATCAGCATTGAAATGGCAAGCTGATCAATTCTATACACGTCTATCATATAGCTATGTTCAACCTAAAGATGACTCAGATAATCGTGATCTCGTTCGTCGCCCACGTCACAATGCTACTGCAACTGTAGGTATGACGAATGAAAACTATGGCTTGGGCTTGTCTTTAAATGCAAAATCTAGTTCCAAAGATTGGGACTACAAACATGATAATCCAGGTTATATGACAGCAGATTTCAATGCTCATTGGAATCTAAATCCATCTGTTAAGCTTTTCACAAATATTCAGAATATGGGCGACACTAAATTCAAAACTTCATATCAAGATTATGGAAACTACTACTTAAATGGTGGCCGACTCGCTTCTGCTGGTGTTACTTTCAAATATTAAGTTCACTACAGTTTAAATAAATACTTTTGAGAATCATGTCATGCCTATGGCATGATTCTTTTTATTTACAGCATTTAATTATTTAAGGATCTATTATGGGCCACCGTTTAAGCAAGATCTATACCCGTACCGGCGACTCAGGCACCACAGGTTTGGGTGATGGTTCACGCGTTGCCAAGGATGATTTACGTATCACCGCTTTGGGTGATGTCGATGAACTCAACGCAACCATTGGTGTATTACGCTCCCAGATCAGTATAAGTCCAATTGAAGATAAAGCGACTTGGGACAAATCACTTAGCCTGATCCAGCACTGGTTGTTTGATTTGGGTGGTGAGGTCTGTATTCCCGGTTTTAACTTGGTTCAACCGGTATCTATTGATTTTTTAGAAAATGATATTGACCGTATGAATGAAGCCTTACCAATGCTGAAAGACTTTATTTTGCCGGCTGGTTCATTGTCTTGTAGCTATGCCCATCAGGCGCGCGCTGTTTGCCGTAGAGCTGAGCGCAGTGTCATGTCTGTACACAGCCGTGACCAGAATATTCAGGCAACCTCAATTCAACTACTTAACCGCCTATCAGACTGGTTATTTGTAGCTTCACGTACTTTACAACGTGCTGAAGGCGGTTCTGAAGTACTATGGCAGAAAAATATCAATGAAACTATTGATTAATAAAACCGCTAAAACTTATTAAACTCCACAGAAAAATCTGCGTCGACGATCTTTGCAATAAAGTGCCAAAGGCGCAGAATATCGTCATTGTTCCGTCATAATTATTCGACATCATGTATTTATCTTTATTTTTTCAGGTTATCGCAACATGCGTATAATCGGCCATCGTGGTGCGCGTGGGGAAGCACCAGAAAACACCCTTGGTGGATTTCAATATATTCAGGAAATCGGGATTCGCGCGGTTGAGTTTGACGTACGTCAACTTAAAGACAATGCCTTGATTATTATGCATGATGATGATTTTGTACGTACCACAGGCCAGCAAAAGCATCTTTATGAATGCAGCCGTGAAGAACTGTCCCCATATAATCATGCCGTACAATGGTCTGAATGGAATCAGGTTGAACCAACTCCCCTTTTAAACCAGACTTTAAATGTCATTCAGAACTTTGATCATATCGAAGTCGAAATCAAAGAAGTGGCTTCCGAAGCTGCCGCGGAACAAATCACCCTGGAATTACAGCAACAACTCCAGGGCTTTGAACATTCAGCTATTATTACCAGTTTTGATGCCAAAATTCATGCTGCACTGCAACAACAAAAATCACAGTTTAAGCGTGGTTTATTGATTGAAACTGATGTAAAACATAAAGCCATTGATCAGGCACTTAAACTGGGTTGTTGTCAGATTGGTTGGATGAATGAATTGGCCAACAAAGAAATGATTAAGGCAACTCAAACTGCCCAACTGAATATCAGTGTATGGACAGTCAACGATATTGAGCGTGCCAAAGAATTACGTGATTTAGGTGTACAAGGTTTAATTACTGATTATCCTAAACTTATGCTGCAACAACTCTAAAGATAATAAATTTTTTGTTTTCTCCACCTCTTAGATTTAAGAGGTTTTCTTTTAGTTATCAGATAGTGAAAAGCTGAGTAAACGTATTGCTATACATCTGTATCTAATCTTATTAACAGTGTACTCATTATGGAGAGCTTCCATGAAAGTACTGACCTGATGGTCATGACTGATAATACATTTTTAGAACTATTTGTTTTGAACTTATTTTTATATGACTAATACTGATACACGCATGAACTAAATAGAAATTTTCTGCTTCGTAACAGGTCAAATTCTTAATTTTGATGGTTAAAAACTGCACCTTATCACAGCTTAAAAATGTCACATTTCGTTTTAATTATTCTGTTACTCATAAGTACAATACACCTGTGCAATAAAGCTAGTGCCACCCTGTTGCCCATGTTAATATGCATAAGTTCAATCCCCTATAAAGCTTAGAGGATTTGGCCTTTTAGATATACCTTCCTAGGTTCAGAAACATC
Source organism: Acinetobacter sp. SM1B (assembly GCF_003289665.1). Classification (NCBI taxonomy): domain Bacteria; kingdom Pseudomonadati; phylum Pseudomonadota; class Gammaproteobacteria; order Moraxellales; family Moraxellaceae; genus Acinetobacter; species Acinetobacter sp. SM1B. The sequence continues at coordinate 540,471 of NZ_QMBM01000001.1, read as the reverse complement.
TTCCTAGGTTCCAGGAGTGCTGTTGGAGATGAATGCTCCCCTACCTCAAGCCCCAATTAACTGGGTCGCTGTATTTGCTTTGGTTGCATTGCCAATCGTAGCTGTCATTGCGATCCCGTTGTATGCGTATCACCATGATTTCAGTCTTGCTGCCTGGATCAGTATGTTTGTTTTACTTGGCGTCAGTAGCCTTGGTATTACAGCGGGTTACCATCGTCTTTGGGCACATCGTGCTTATGAAGCGACTTTACCACTAAAAATCATTCTGATGATCATGGGTACATTTGCTGTACAAAATAGTATTTTATACTGGGGCTCAGGTCACCGTACCCATCACCGCCATGTCGATGATGTCGAAAAAGATCCATACTCGATCAACAATGGTTTCTGGTATGCGCACCTAGGCTGGATGCTTCGTGATTATCCGGCAGCAGAACCGAACTACAAAAATGCACCTGACCTGCAGAATGACAAAGTCGTAATGTTCCAGCACAAGTACTATGTACCGCTGGTGATTGCTGTGCATGCTGCGATTCTGCTTCCTATTGGCTGGGCAGTAGGCGATGTCTGGGGTGTATTGTTACTCAGTGGTCTAGTTCGTCTGATCCTGAGCCATCACGTGACTTTCTTCATTAACTCATTGTGTCACATGTGGGGTTCACGTCCATATACCGATGAAAATACAGCACGTGATAACTTCTGGTTAGCAATTGCCACCTGGGGTGAGGGCTATCATAACTACCATCACATTTTCCAGTACGATTACCGTAATGGGGTGAAATGGTGGCAGTATGATCCAACAAAATGGTTAATCTGGACCTGCTCTAAACTGGGTCTGGCAAAGAACCTACGCCGTATTCCAAGCTTTAACATCAAGAAAGCTGAGCTGGCAATGAAGTTTAAATATGCCGAGCAAGATCTTGCCGTGTATGGTCATGATGTTAATGAAGACATTGCCAATGTCAAAAGCAAGATTGCCCTTGAATATGATGCTTTCACACAAACCCTGAATGACTGGGCCAAGCTGAAAGAAAAAGAAATTCAAGTGAAAAAGGCAGCAGTTGCTGAAAGAATCCATCAGATGGATGACAAGTTGAAGATGGAATTCCAGCTGGTGGAACAACGCCTGTCTCATCACCGTGAAACTTTGAATTTACTGGTTCGTAACCTGAAAAAAACGCCAGTATCTGAATAATTTAGATACTGTACAAATGCTCCGAATTCGGGGCATTTTCTATTTATAGCTGGTCAAAAATGATCAACAGTTTTCGTTATCATTCTTTGTTATAGTGAACTAAACATACGTTAAATCTGATTGCTATGCACTTTAATGCTCGTTATAACACGCTCCCTCCCCGCCTCTATCATCATCAACAACCGGTTCCATTAAAAGAACCTAAAGCAGGTCATTTCAATGAGGCTTTGGCTGATCAGCTGCAGTGGTCGGAACAGGACAAAGCTGAATGGATAGAAATTTGTAGTGGTCAGAAAACTTTCGCTGAATTTGAACCCCTCGCAATGGTATATGCCGGGCATCAGTTCGGCCAATGGGCGGGACAGCTCGGTGATGGACGCGGTCTGTTGATTGCGCAAATTCTGGATAAAAATAATCAGACTATTGATCTACATTTAAAAGGTGCCGGATCTACACCATATTCCCGCATGGGCGATGGTCGTGCTGTATTACGTTCAGTCATTCGTGAATATCTTGCAGGCCATGCCCTAAACTGTTTAGGTATTGCTTCCAGTAATGCTGTTGGTTTTACCTCCTCTGCTCAAGGGATTCAGCGTGAGAAACTTGAACCTGGCGCGATGATGTTACGGACCTCCGACTGTCATATTCGTTTTGGTCATTTTGAATGGATCAATCAGTATCAACCTGATCTTTTAAGTGAATTTGCCCAGAAATGTATGGAGTGGCATTATCCAGAATGTCTTGAAGCAGAGCAGCCGATTCTGGCGTTTGCAACAAAAGTTATTCAACGTACGGCTGTGATGATTGCGAAGTGGCAACTGGTCGGCTTTGCTCATGGCGTCATGAATACCGACAACCTGAATATCACTGGTTCTACACTGGACTTTGGTCCTTATGGATTTATGGAGCGTTTCCGCCCGAACTGGATCAATAACCATTCGGATTATCAAGGGCGTTATACCTATCAACAGCAACCAAGTATTGCTCACTGGAATTTATGGCAATGGCTGAATAATCTTGTACCACTCTGCCCTACTGACTATGACAGGGAACAATGGAAGCAGGATTTAGCAGCTTGTTTAGAGCATTACGAGCCGACTTTCCTTAAGCACTATAAACTCGGTCTAAATCAGAAAATGGGCTTGCCAGGTTTTCATAAAGACAGTTTTGATTGTGCCATGGCGTTCCTGCGTATCTTGCAATCTGAGCAATTGGACTACACGCAAAGCTTTATCCGTTTGCAGAATAAAGAGTATGACGTCATTAAGGATGATTGCTTAGACCGTCGTGCTTTTGAAAGTTTCTTGAGCCAGTATGAAACTATTCGCGAGTTTCAAGATACCACTGAGCTGGATACGCAAATGACTAAAGCTAATCCATATTATATTTTGCGTAATCATATGGCCCAGAAAGCTATCGAGCTTGCTGAAGCAGATGACTTCTCAGAAGTAGATCGCCTGTTCAAGTTACTTGGCCAGCCATTTACCAAGCAATCAGAACTCGAACAGCCTGAAGATTTAGGCCCTTTACCAAGTGATGTCCCAGAAGTCATGGTGAGTTGTTCATCTTAATTTATTCACAACTTTCCACTAAGCTGTGGATAATATTTAAATTATCCACAACTTTTCTTTAAATTATTCAAAGCTTATGACCTTGTACCCAATAGCATCTGAAAATCACACTCTCTCCATGAGGTCAGTTGTACCCAATCGTTCAGTGAGAGCAGTGATGTATACAGTTAAGCTGAAAATTGAATATGGAGAAATACTACGAGATATTTACCCTTATATCCGCACCGGTTAGCATATGAATAAAAAACATTAAATTATAGGATTGGAAGAGCCAAATCTCGATGCATCTCCAATCAAAGAGTTGATAAAAAACTCTTATCAACAGGTGGCTTTTAATTTATCTCGAATGAAGCAGAAAGATATTGAACTATTGAAGCAGATCAAATTATTTGCCTTCTAAAAAAATTATTTATTATCTCCTATATTATTGTTATTTTTTATTTTCTTAATTCTTTTTAAATTTATAAATGAGCTTATTCCTCAATTATTTTAATAAAATAGACCTCTTTCATAAATCATTTTTTACTCAGTTCCAAGTTGTAGATTCCAGCGATTAAATTGAATCTCAAACCAAG
>NZ_QMBM01000001.1:536138-537030 GCF_003289665.1 Acinetobacter sp. SM1B | reverse complement strand
ATTAACCAAAAAGAAGATCGTTTTTTGATTTATGAAAGAGATCTAATAATTAACAGACTTAACCTAGTAAATTTAAATATATAGTTAGACATCTCAGAATATATACATAACTCCTATTTTTCTACTCTCTTTATTTTTATGCGTAAAATAATAAGATTGAATTGTCGTTCTCTGTAATTAAAAAATACAGATCGAATACTAACTCTTCATTTTCTAATAATAAAAATAAAAACTGGTATTACTATTTTTAAATTCAGTCACATAATATCCATTCTGTATTTAGCTTTTAGCTCCTACCTTAGTACAGGCAAATTAACCTTTGCTGAAAAAAATAATTTAAAGGAAGGAAAAAAATGGCAACTCAAGATAATGATAACGATACAGATACTTCAAATCGCGGATTTGCAAGTATGGACTCCGAAAGACAACGAGAAATAGCAAGTCAAGGCGGTCGAGCTGCCCATGCCAGTGGAAATGCTCACGAATTTAGCTCTGAAGAAGCCAGAGAAGCAGGACGTGCGGCTCATCGAAGCGGTAATGCACATGAATTTACCTCAGAAGAAGCCCGTGAAGCTGGTAGCCGTAGTCATTCAGGACGCCGCAGCAGCTATGATGACGATGATGATGACGATCGTGGCCGCTCAAGTGGTCGTGGACGTGGTCGCAGCCGTGATGACGATGATGATGACGATCGTGGCCGCTCAAATGGTCGAGGTCGCGGTCGCAGCCGTGATGACGACGAAGATGACGATCGCGGTCGTTCCAGCGGTCGAGGTCGTGGTCGTAACCGTGATGACGATGATGAGGACGATCGCGGTCGTTCCAGCGGTCGAGGTCGTGGACGCAGCCGTGATGACGACGATGATGATGATGATCGTGGCCGTTCAAGTAA
>NZ_QMBM01000001.1:531419-536115 GCF_003289665.1 Acinetobacter sp. SM1B | reverse complement strand
AGTGGTCGTGGACGTGGCCGTAGCCGTGATGATGACGATGATGACGATCGCGGTCGCTCAAGTGGTCGTGGACGTGGCCGTAGCCGTGATGACGATGATGATGACGATCGCGGTCGTTCCAGCAGTCGAGGTCGTGGACGCAGCCGTGATGACGACGATGATGATGACGATCGTGGCCGCTCAAGTGGTCGTGGACGTGGTCGCAGCCGTGATGACGATGATGATGACGATCGTGGCCGCTCAAATGGTCGAGGCCGTGGTCGTAACCGTGATGACGATGATGATGATCGCGGTCGTTCCAGCAGTCGAGGTCGTGGCCGCAGCCGTGATGACGACGATGATGATGACGATCGTGGCCGTTCAAGTAATCGTGGACGTGGTCGCAGCCGTGATGACGATGATGATGACGATCGTGGCCGCTCAAATGGTCGAGGCCGTGGTCGTAACCGTGATGACGATGATGATGATGACGATCGCGGTCGTTCCAGCAGTCGAGGTCGTGGCCGTAGCCGTGATGACGATAATGATGATGATCGCGGCCGTTCAAGTGGTCGTGGACGCAGTCGCAGCCGTGATGACGATGATGATGACGATCGTGGCCGCTCAAATGGTCGAGGCCGTGGCCGTAACCGTGATGACGACGATGATGATGACAATCGCGGTCGCTCAAGTGGTCGTGGACGTGGCCGTAACCGTGATGACGACGATGATGACGATCGCGGTCGTTCCAGCAGTCGAGGACGTGGTCGTAACCGTGATGACGATGATGATGACGATCGTGGCCGCTCAAATGGTCGAGGCCGTGGTCGTAACCGTGATGACGATGATGATGACGATCGTGGCCGCTCAAGTGGTCGAGGCCGTGGTCGCAGCCGTGATGACGATGATGATGACGATCGCGGTCGTTCGGGAGGTCGAGGCGGAAGAAATACCCCGCCACGCGATGACCGAGGTCGCTTCACTTCCAGGTAAATTATTTGGGAGCAACCGGAAAGATATAGATGAAAGGTTTATATTTTTCTAAAAAGAAAAACATTTTGAATTTCTTATAGGTTTAAAGCGAGCAGATTAGTCTGCTCGCTTTTTTATATGATTTATTTACATGCTATTTTATTGAGTACGCTCTGGCGGATTTTCTATCCATCGGGGACTCGATGCCGATTGCATTAAAGCTTTCGCTGCTTTTGCGACAAACATCGAAACCTCGTCATCTACTTCCTCATTGTTGCTATAAAGCGGGAAAGTACCAGGCTGGTTTTGAATCACAATGTCATCAATAATCCAGCCACGATATGCATTATAGTACTGATCGACAGTATCGAATTTAAACCGGATTTTAATATTGGATTGGCCCGCATATTCATCTAAAGAAATAGCTTCTTGCTGGGCAAATTGAGGTGCAAGGTTAAAGCCAAAGTTTGAGAATGGAATTGACCAGCGGTTATAATCTGTTTGCGGATCAGACAGCGGATTTAATCGCGCCAGTTTTTTAAATTCCCCTCCATTGACTGAAACTTCCACATCCATGGCATCATACCCTCTGCTACTTGGATTTACTGATTCAATTTCCCACCAGGTTTTAAAACTTAAGCTGATTGGTTTTTGTGTAGTGCTCAGGTCAATTACTGGTGAAGTCAGTGTTCCATAATACGCCTTTGCTGACGTTCCACCATTCAGTCTTGTTTCTACTGGCTGCCCTTCCTCGGTTAAAAGACTGGCTTCTTTATTTAAGAAACTACCTGCAACACCATTGCCATACCAATATGCATAATTGCCTTGAGCAGGATCTGGCAGTTTGCCATTACTGCTATCATCTGGTGCCAAGGTCACTAAACGATTCACATCTTTATTAATAATCTTGTGATTTTTTTGCAGTAAAGACCATTTTGTTTCTTCAACTGTAGAGGCCTTTTCCCATTCATCTCGGGTAGCAGAGTCTTCTTCAAAAGTTTCCTGCCAAATACTGGTCGTAGCTTCAGTATTTTGTATCAAGGTAAATTGACTACCCCCTGAAATAGAGGACGTCACTGCAACCTGCTTTGTTAAACTTATATACCCGGGTGCACTGATCATAAGCGTTGCATTTTTTAAGGTATCGCCAAGCTCATCAGATACATTAAAAGCTAGACTGAAATATCCTTTCGCATCAGTTAATGCTGTAACGAATGCGCCATTGGTAGCCGCACCACCTGATAATGAAACCTGTGTATTTGCCAAAGGCTGACCTTGCACCAGAACTTGCCCTGATAGTGTCCCAATAATTGCTTCATTTACCGGATGAATCGTTTCACATTCAGCATTATTACAAGTTAAAGGCACGTTGATCGACAATTCCTTATTGGTATTTGTCGGATGAATAATGAATGGCACGATTGCAGTTTCAGAATGCTTTCTGACCAAAATATAGTAAATACCTGGTGCTAAATGAACTGAACCAGAAACACCCAAATGGTCTGTTGTATATTCTCGTGCCGAGGAGAAATCATTAATCACCGGAAGACGGTCATACTGGACAAAGAGACTGTGATCAACCGTATTATTATCAGAAATACTGGTGACGTTATTACTCCATTGTGCAGCTGATAAAATTCGAATGTCAGCATCTGCAAGCGCCAGATGACTTGCATCGGTAATGATTAATCGTTCTACTCCATTTGCTGGCGTTACGGTTTCTTCCGGGGTCGTTTGAGATGGTGGTGTAGAGCTACCAGAACTGCCTGAATCTGAACCACAGCCAGTCATTATCATTCCCGTAGAGGCAAGCAGCATTGTTGCTATAATATTGAGTTTCATGAGTAAAATCCTTATTAAAATAATAAATTAATTCTTATAATTCGCCTTTTAATAGGTATTTATTTTTATTATTAAGAAGCCTAAAAAATATATAACAAATCCATAGAAAATAAAAATATAAATTATTTCAAACCCAATTATTCAAAAAGTATTTATTAATATAAAATTCTATTTTTTTTGATTCAATCAACCCCTCAATTAAATTATCTTTTAATACTTATTTTTTATGAAAATAATTCTAATTATTTACTACATTTATTCTTAATAAAAACTTTATCACCTTGTTTTAAATAGAATATAGACAAATCAATTTATTCCAATTTCATTTAATCAAGCAAATATAAATCACATTATTATTTTCTACTAAAGCATGAAAAAAGGCACATAAAAATGGGCTCTAATGAACCCATTTTTAAAAGGATAAAAAATTTAAGTTTTCTTGGCTTGTAATATTTTGAAAAAAATAAATAATATTACAATCCACACTGGCAGCATCAGCACTGACAACATGAAACCTTGATCCCACATGATATAGAGCACTGTCAGCATAAAGACTGAAACCAGATAGTTACTCAGGGGTGAAAACAATGCAGGGAATTTAGTTTGTACAGTTTGGAGGCGAATGGCTTGCTTAAATTTAAGATGAATCAGTGTAATCATGATCCAGTTCAGTACTGCTGCTGCCACCACAATGTAAATTAGATAGCTTAGTGCTTTTTCAGGTACAAAATAGTTTAATAAAACACAGCCAAAAATCAGTAATGCTGAGAATAGCACCGCTGGCACTGGAATTCCTCGTGCATTCACCTTCTTAAAGGCTTTTGGAGCATTACCCTGCTCTGCCAAACCTAATAGCATTCTGCTATTGGCATACATCCCGCTATTACACACCGATAGCGAGGCTGTCAAAATAATAAAATTTAATAAGTGGGCGGCCCAATCAATACCCATCAGATTAAAAATCATCACAAACGGGCTATGCTCTAAATCACCTAAATTCAGCTGATTCCACGGCACAAGTGATAATAGAATTGCAAGTGAACAGATATAAAATAGAAATACACGAATTACAGTTTGATTTACAGCTTTTGGAATATTCTGATCCGGATTTTCGGTTTCCGCAGCAGCCATACTGATCAGCTCAATCCCGCCAAATGCAAACATCATAAAGGCCAGCATATAAAATAGGCCTTCAAAACCATTCGGGAAGAAACCGCCATGTGCCCATAAGTTCGTTATTGAAGCAGTAGAATCAACATCAGCAGTGACCAGCAAATAAATCCCAAATAAAATCATCGCGACAATCGCAAGGACTTTTATCATTGATAACCAGAATTCAGATTCGCCATAAATCTTTACATTGGTCAAATTCATGCCAGTGACCAGAATAAAGAAAAATAAAACCGAAACCCATACCGGAATTTCTGGCCACCAGTAATTGATATATTTACCAACCGCAGTCAGCTCAGTCATCGCTACCAGAATATACAGAATCCAGTAATTCCAGCCTGTTAAAAATCCTGGAAACTTCCCCCAATATTTAAAGGCGAAATAGCTAAATGAACCGGTTACAGGTTCATGTACAATCATTTCACCGAGTTGGCGCATAATCAGGAAAGCAATCAAACCGCCCATCAGATAACCCAAAATAATAGATGGACCAGCAGACTGAATAATATGAGCTGAACCTAGAAATAGACCGGTACCAATCGCACCGCCCATGGCAATCAGCTGGATATGACGATTCTTCAAACGGCGTTGAAGCTGCGGTGTTTCACTCTCCAAAACATATTCTCATAATGAATAAAAAAATAGGATTGTACCGAGTCTAGTGCCAATCAGCTAACTCATAAATTAGATCTCTTTCATAAATCAAAAAACGATCTTCTTTTTGGTTAATATT
>NZ_QMBM01000001.1:428356-531319 GCF_003289665.1 Acinetobacter sp. SM1B | reverse complement strand
TTGACATCCTCACCCACCTAAAGGAGGGTGATTCCTACTGCTAGACGCTCATGCCCGAGCGCAAGAATGTTTAGAGCTGAGTTTTTATCTCTATCGTGAGCTGTACCGCAACTCACGCACTCCCATTCTCTTATTCCAAGACCCGTCCTACCTTTCGGACTACTTGAGGTGATCTCACCACAGCACGAACAGATTTGGGTGGTATAGGCTTCATTGACTTCCTCAAACAATACCCCTGCGTTCTCGCATTTATACTTGAGCAATGTTTTTAGTGCCGAAAACCCTGTATCTAAAACAGACTTTGCCATTTTAGTTTTGACTAGTTTCCTGGCACTTAAGTCACCCACAACAATTAGTGCATTGTTTTTTACAAGCATGGTGCTTGCTTTGTGCAAATGATCTTTACGACAATTTGCAATCTTAGCGTGTAATGCACGAACACGCTTTTTATTCCTTGATCGTTGAGCAATCCCTAATTTCTGCTCGTACTTCCGATAGAATTTAGGGTTTGTGATCACTGTGCCATCAGAGCAGGTGGCAATATCTTTTAAACCTAAATCAATGCCTATGGCTTTGGTTGCTATTGGTTTTTCTTGTTTAGATGATTCAACCACGAGGCACACATACCAGCGCCCACGACTATCTTCAACAAATGAGCCAGTTTTAACCTTGTATTTGCCTATACCATAACTGTCCCATAAGTTGAATTTAGTTTTCCCGTACTCAACCCAGCCATCGGCATACTTGAATCCTGATTTTTTAAATGGTATCCAACCCAAAGATCGTCTTGCTGATTTTTTGTTGCTTACACGCCATTTCAGCTTTGCTTTTTTAAATTGCTTTCTTCGGGTAATAAGTTCTTCTGTAATGGCTTGAACAGTTTGACTATGCAGGTTGCATTCCTTAGAAGTACCTTTGGTGTATTCTGCAATATCGTATGCCGATAGAAATTCACCCTTACGCTTGAGATGTTTAAATCCTAAATCATTCACATAATTCCAAACAAAATTCACCTCAGATGCCAATTGGTCTAGCACCTTGCAATGTTTGTTTCTTATACGTAATTTAAGTGTTTTCATCATTAGAATATATTTAGTCTATGAACAATAGTCAAGAAATTAGAACAGGCCGTCACTGTGTCTTTAATATGCACATTCACTTGGTATTTGTAGCGAAATATCGTAGAGATGTTTTCACCAATGCCATGCTTGAAACGATGCGTGAAGTATTTGAACGTGTCTGCTTAGACTTTGAAGCTGAATTGATAGAATTTGACGGTGAACATGATCATGTACATTTGCTCGTCAATTATCCACCTAAAGTCGCCATTTCTAGTTTAGTGAATAGCTTAAAAGGTGCGTCTAGTCGCATTCTACGCACTAAGCATCCTGAAATTAAGAGCAAATTATGGGGCAATGCCCTGTGGTCCCCAAGTTACTTCGCTGCGTCATGCGGAGGTGCGCCAATCGGAATTATTAAACACTATATTCAGCAACAGCAAACACCGCATTAATGGCTTACGCCAGTCGCTTATATCCTCGGGCTGAACCCCGAAGTTTTACGCTCCAACGAATAAATTGAAGCATTGCTTTCGACCCACTCAAATAGCTGAAACAGTTCCGCACCTAGATACTTTCGGCAATTATTCGGAGTATTGGAGGTGACAATTGCCATGCGAACGCCCTGCTGTTTGAGATGGCGAAGCAAATCCGCAATACCTTCAAACAATTCTGGCATTTTGCCACTACGACGCATCTCCCGTTTACAGTCATACATTAAGCGAAAGGTCTGAAATATTGACAGATTGAGTGCCTGACGGATCTGTCGTGGTGGTAAAGCTCTTAAATGCTCGACCTGATCTTTATGCATCAATGCATAGCGATATTTACCGGCAAAGCAATTCAGCAACTCGATAAACTGTTCAAAGGAATCAACCAGAGTACCATCTATATCAAAAATGACCAGCTGATAGGGTACAACGCGATTATTTAAAAAAGCCATAAGCCAGTCATCCAGCAATTTATGCCAAGTTTAAAAAATATATCTTTTCTCTACTCATATTCACTCATATTTGTAATGTTTATCACTGTAATCCTGATCAAAATTATTTCGGCACAAATAATGTGCGGCATAGTTGAGTTATTTTTTAGGCTTTAAACTGATAGCAGAAACTAGACTGTCTATTTTATGGCTATAAAATAAAAAAGCCCTGCAAGTGCAGGGCTTTTTTCGCTCAATGAGTGCTTACTTTTTCTTTTTAGGACCAAGCAGCATACCCATTTGACGGCCTTCCATTTTTGGAGACTGTTCAACTACACCAATTTCCGCTACATCAGCTTCAATTTTTTGTAATTGAGCCAGACCCAACTGTTGGTGAGCCATCTCACGACCACGGAAACGAAGCGTGATTTTTACCTTGTTGCCTTCTTCAAGGAACTTGATAATTGCACGCAGTTTTACGTTGTAATCACCTACATCAGTACCAGGGCGTAGCTTGATTTCTTTCACCTGTACTTGATGTTGTTTTTTCTTCGCTTCTTTCTGCTTTTGTTTAAGATCAAACAAATGCTTGTTAAAGTCCATGATTTTACAAACAGGTGGCTCAGCATTTGCTACGATCTCTACAAGATCAAGCTCTACGCTTTCTGCTGCACGTAAAGCTTCAGTTAAGCTTACTATACCTTTTTGCTCACCATTTTCGTCTACAAGACGGACTTCTTTCGCACGAATTTCATCATTCAACGCAGGACGGTTTGATTTGTTACCGCCCTGTTGATTACGGTCAGGCTGTTTAATCGCTGTTACTCCACAATGTACCGGCCGCGTTCGGCAACGGCTGTTTTTACCAGATCAACGAAAGCATCGATTGACATGGTACCCAAATTTGTTCCTGAGCGTGTACGGACATTTACCGTACCTTCCTCTACTTCACGGTCCCCAAGTACCAGTAAGTAAGGAATACGCTCTAAAGTACGTTCACGAATCTTAAAGCCGATTTTCTCATTTCTCAAGTCGGAAATCGCGCGGATACCGCTTTCTTTAAGTTTTGCGACGACTGACTCACAAGCCTCGGCTTGAGAATCGGTAATATTCATGACACACGCCTGAATTGGTGATAACCAAGGTGGCATAAAGCCTGCGTAGTGTTCAATAAGTATACCAATAAAACGCTCGAAACTGCCAAGAATTGCACGATGTAACATTACTGGCTGATCACGGTCGTTGTCTTCGGTCACGTAAGATGCATCTAGACGTTCTGGAAGGTTGAAGTCACATTGAATCGTACCGCATTGCCATACACGGCCCAAGCAGTCTTTCAATGAGAATTCGATCTTCGGACCGTAGAACGCACCCTCACCTGGCTGCAATTCCCACTCCAGACCAGCAGCATCTAAAGCATCTGCCAAAGATTTTTCTGCCATATCCCAAAGTGTATCATCACCAACACGTTTTTCAGGACGAGTTGACAACTTCATTTGTACTTCTTCGAAGCCAAAATCTTTGTATACATCGAGTGTCAATTTGATAAAGTCTGCAACTTCAGTACCGATTTGCTCTTTGGTACAGAAAATATGTGCATCATCTTGGGTAAAGCCGCGAACACGCATAATCCCATGTAAAGAACCTGATGGTTCGTTACGGTGACATGACCCGAATTCTGCCAGACGTACCGGAAGATCACGGTATGACTTTAAGCCTTGGTTGAACACTTGTACGTGACAAGGACAGTTCATTGGCTTCACCGCATAGTTACGATTTTCAGAATGCGTCGTAAACATGTTGTCTGCATAGTTGGCAGCATGGCCTGATTTTTCCCATAACGTGAAATCAACCACCTGTGGTGTGCGGATTTCTTCGTAGCCATTGTCCTGCTGAACTTTACGCATGTACTGTTCAAGAACCTGGTAAATGGTCCAGCCATTCGGATGCCAGAACACCATACCCGGTGCTTCTTCCTGCATATGGAACAAGTCTAGCGCTTTACCGATTTTACGGTGATCACGTTTTTCTGCTTCTTCGATACGTTTTACATAAGCAGCAAGCTGTTTTTTGTCCGCCCACGCTGTACCGTAAATACGTTGTAACTGTTCATTTTTCGCATCACCGCGCCAGTAAGCACCCGAGATTTTAGTCAGCTTGAACGATTTTAAGAATTTAGTATTTGGAACGTGCGGACCACGGCACATATCCAGATAGTCTTGATGGTAGTACAGGCCCATTTGCGTTTCTTCAGGCATGTCTTCGATCAGACGGAGTTTGTATTCTTCGCCACGTGCAGTAAATTCTTTGATCACTTCATCACGTGGTGTCATTTTTTTGATGACATCGTAGTCTTGGTCGATGAGCTTTTTCATACGCTCTTCAATCGCTGCCATGTCGTCTAGAGTAAATGGACGTGGCATCCAGATGTCATAGTAGAAACCTTCTTCAATGACTGGACCAATTACCATTTTTGCTTCTGGGAACAATTGCTTAACAGCATGACCCACTAGGTGTGCGCAAGAGTGACGAATGATATGAACACCATCTTCGTCTTTAGGCGTAATGATCTGTAAGGTTGCATCTTCAGTAATAAGATCACAAGCGTCTACTAAACGATCGTTCACACGACCTGCAACAGTATTTTTTGCTAGACCAGGACCGATGCTTTGAGCAACTTCCATCACAGATACGGCTTGATCAAACTGTTTTTGATCGCCATTTGGCAAAGTGATAATTGGCATATGAAATCCTTAAGGAGTGATGCCCCGTACAATGGAGCATGTCACCGCGAGATTATGATCGAGGAGAACCTCAAAAGATAAAAACGGTGGATAAATAAAAAATCGCCTAGAATTTTACACGTCTCGGGCCATTTAATAAACCGTTAATCCTTTTTTCTCGGCTGAAAACATGCTTTGCTGCCAATCCTTTGCAGTATGTTCAGGATGACTTGGGAGATAACCACCATGATCTATCCTGTTATTCCCTAAAATTCTCCCACTTTTGATATTGTCCCTGCTCATAAGCATACAGCGAAGCAAATTGTGGCAGAATCGATTCACTTTGGGCTGGTCGGAAAAATACATAATCATCGACCTGAATCCGGCAACCAGATGGAATCTGCAACAATTCCTGATTACTACTGCGCCCATACAGTAAATGCGGTTTCGTACCTGGTGGATAGATGCATTTCCCGCGCCAGTAACCACCATAAATACATACCGCCCGTTGCCGCGGTTGAAACCGCTTTAATCGCTCTAATCCAGGTAACTGAATTTGGTCCAGCACTTTCAATACTGGTGCAGCAATCCATAAAGCCGGTTGCATGGGCTCTAGGCCTTCCAGATCAAAATCAGTTGGCTTGAGCAACATTGAACCGAAGGATACATCATTACAGACCGTCTGGATAAAGTGGTGATGCAAGGTACCACTTCCCGCTCCATTCAGACAAAGAGCAGACAGATCCAGCTCAGGCAGCATCTGGCACATGACATTCATGAAGTTCATATAACACTGTTGAGATTTCTGATAGCTCTGGATGGGAGGAAATAATGCACTAGGCAACTTAGAAACATGAGCATCGTAACCCATCAGACCACTTAAACTCAGATATTCCGAATGGCTTTTGATAATCGCCAGGCAGTGCATAAACTGCTCTAGATCTGACAACCCACCACGATGAAGGCCAATATCAATTTCCAGATTGATCCGCAGCTGTAGATTCCGCTCCTTGGCATATGTCAGATAATTTTTCAGACGCTCAGCTGAATCAATCAGTCACTGCACTTTCGGCAGATGCTCAGCCTGATCTTCGGTAAAGCTTTTCAGGCATTGCAAAGGCACTGGCTTGCCCATCAGAATATCTGCCTGCGTATAGGCTTGCAGGATATGGACCGCATGCGGAAGATGGAACACCATAAAAGACTGGGTATTAAAGGCTTTAGCAATTCGTTTTAGCAATATTGAATTGGCTAATGATTTCACCACCAGACGCGGTTTCAGATGGGTCGGCATCTTATGTTGTAACCAGTCAATATTCTGTTCCAGCTTAGACAAATCCAGAATCAATTGAGGTTGTCCATTTCCTTGCTCATGCAGAGTTTTCTGGAGTTCCTGAAAGTAGTCAAGATATAGCATACTGTATTCCTCCTCAGCTCATTCAAGATGGAATGAACAGGCGCTCCAGATAAGGATTGAGCCATTTATCCTGTGGATCAAGGGATTTTCGTAACTGCATAAACTCATCCCATTTCGGATAGAGTTCACAAAGCTGTCGGGCTTCCAGCGAATGCAGCTTGCCCCAGTGCGGGCGTCCTCCGTATTTTCTGAAAATCGGTTCTACCAGATCAAAAATCACCTGATAATCCTGTTTGTAAAATTGATGTACGGAGATCGAAACTGAATCTTGTTGATAAAATGGACTTAGCCAGATATCGTCCCCACGTACATAACGAAATTCAATTGGAAAAAATACCGGCGCTTTCTGTTGCTGTAGTATTTCCATAACCTCCTCAAAACAGGCCAGTCCCTGTTTCACCGGCAGCTGATATTCCATTTCATTAAAACGGGTATTACGTACACTAGGAAAAATACGGCTGGACCAGTCCACTGCTTTCGATGGCCGGATCGCTATATTTAACAGACGCTGTAACCAGGGATTCAGTCCTGGCCAAATTCGATTCAGCTCACAGCACATGTTCAACATGAAGTCCTCATCCAGCCAACCATCCGGTCTTGCCTGTGCTTCTTCCTGGGTTTCATCCAGACTTTTTAGAATGACATTATCGCTATGGGTAAAGGCCCAGAACTCTATATGCCGGTGCTGATGCTTCCATTTATCGATGCTTGCATATAGATCGGTGAGTGAGCAAAGTCGAATCTGCTCCTGCAACCTGTACATGGGCCGGTTTTGTAGCTGGATACGGGTCATAATGCCCAGACTGCCACATGCCACCCGTCCTGCAGCAAAGATATCTGCATTCTGCTCAGAGTTACAGCATAGCAAGTGACCGTCCGCAGTCAGCAATTCAAATTCAGAAACCAGAGCAGAAAGACAAGGTAACTCCACCCCGGTTCCATGCGTACCTGTAGCAATGGCACCTGCCAGACTTTGCCGGTCGATATCCCCTTGGTTTGCCAATGCCTGATCAATGGTGGCCAGCTTCTCACCCACATCATACAAACGGGTCCCGGCCCAAAAGGTACTGCGACACTGTTCTCGATCATAGTCACACATCCCTTTAAGCTGATCTAGGCAAACCAGCACGTCGCTGGTTTTTGCCAAGGCACTAAAGGAATGGCTTGCACCCACAACACGTAATTTTGGATAGACACGCACAAGCCCCTGCAGCATCTCAATGCTGTAAGGATGAAAAATACTGGGACTGGATCGCTGGGAACCTGACCAGTTGGCCCACATCTCTGCACGTGCTATCTCCATAGCGGCTTCCTTTTACCCGGTTTTAAGTCAATAAAACCCGGACATAATTGCTCTTATTTTTGTTGTTATGAATATCTTTTTATTTAGAAATCATCATGCAGTCATTTAGAGAAACAAGTCAATTTTAAAGTCTATGTAAATTTGTAAAACTCGTTTTTTTATAAATACTTGCAAAATAATTTGATTTTATTAGTCACTAATCCACAAAAATAAAAGCCAGTCATTTTATCTATTTGCGCGGGTCTTTGAAGCTAAATTTCACACCGGATTCTATTTAACCCAACTTTATTCTGTTTATTATAGTGACAGACATGTAAAGTAACAGTTCATTTTATCCATCAAAGTTCAATAAAAACAAAAATATAGATATTAAAAGCTTGATCTTTCATTCACGCTCGACTAAAGCATAAATGTCACAATCACTAAAAATTGCTAGATTTAGAGTAATTAAATAATAATTATTTATTCAGGGAGTAGAACAATGGGCAGTGCATATGATGAATTACCACGCACACCAGCAAACTTTGTAGCGCTTTCACCTTTACGCTATCTAGAACGTGCGGCCTATATCTATCCCAACCAGAATGCCATTATTCATGGCCAGCGTGAAATTACCTGGCGTGACACTTATCAGCGCTGTCGTCGGTTCGCTCACCAGTTGCAACAGCTTGGTGTAGGCAAAAATGATACCGTATCTGTCCTTTTACCTAACGTCCCAGCCATGATTGAGGCGCACTTTGCTGTTCCGATGGCAGGTGCTGTACTGAATACCTTAAATACCCGTTTAGATGCCAAGACTTTGGCTTTTATGCTAGAACATGCGGAAACTAAAGTTCTACTTGTCGATCCTGAATTTACTGCTGTGGCGCAGGAAGCGCTGGCACTGATCAAGCAGGATATTTATATCATCGATGTAGCAGATGAGAACTATGAAGAAGCTGCTGATCGTATTGGCCAGATTGAATATGAAAGCTGGCTGGCTCAAGGCGATGCCAATTTTGAATGGCACTTGCCACAAGATGAATGGGACGCAATCAGCCTGAACTATACTTCAGGTACAACTGGCAACCCAAAAGGCGTGGTTTATCATCATCGCGGTGCGTATATTAATGCAGCCAGCAACATTATTGCCTGTGGCATGATGCCACGTGCAACCTATCTCTGGACCCTGCCATTATTCCACTGTAATGGCTGGTGTTTTGCCTGGACCATGGCGGCCAACGGCGGAACCAATGTCTGCTTACGCAAAGTTGATCCTGAACTGATCTTTCAGCTGATTGCCACACATAAAGTCGATTATTTCTGTGGTGCACCAATTGTCCTGTCGATGCTCATCAATACACCGGAAGAGAAAAGAACCAAATTTGATCACCGTGTAGAAGTTATGGTGGCAGGTGCTGCGCCTCCAGCAGCCATCATTGAAGGTATGCGCAATATTGGTATCAATGTAACCCACGTCTATGGTTTAACCGAGACATATGGTCCTTCTGCCCTATGTGCATCTCAAGCTGGCTGGTCCGATCTCACCATCCAGGAACAGGCCCAGTTGCACTCACGTCAAGGTGTACCATATCCATTGCAGGATGGTATGAAAGTGCTTGATCCTGAAACCATGCAGGAAGTGCCACATGATGGTAAAACGCTGGGCGAGATCATGTTCCGCGGTAACATCGTCATGAAAGGTTATCTGAAAAATCCGGAAGCTACGGCAGAAGCCTTTGCCGGTGGCTGGTTCCATACCGGTGACCTCGCTGTTTGCCAGCCAGACGGTTATGCCAAAATCACTGACCGCTCTAAAGATGTCATCATTTCTGGTGGTGAAAATATTTCTTCGCTAGAAGTAGAGGAAGTGCTGTATCAGCACCCTGCGATTCTGACTGCAGCGGTAGTCGCCAAACCAGATCCACGCTGGCAGGAAGTGCCGTGTGCCTTTATTGAACTCAAACAGGGCTTCGAAGTTACACCAGAAGAAATTATTGAATTTTGTCGTGAACATTTGGCGCGTTTCAAAGTGCCAAAAGATGTGGTGATTACTGAGATTCCAAAAACTTCGACTGGCAAGCTGCAAAAATTTGTCCTGCGTGAATGGGCCAAAGAACGCTCAACTGGTGAGTTTAGCTAATCCATTATTATTCGATAAAAAAAGGAAGTCATCTCGACTTCCTTTTGATTTCTCATCTAGAACGTCGACCAGCCACTCCATTCCATAAAACGGTATAGCCAGTATTTAAAGAACGAATCTTCTGCATATTGCGTATAGTCCACGCTCATGGCACGACCATTCAGATTTGACCATGCACCGTCAAAATATTGCTGGGCATCCTTGAACACTTCGGCCTGAGGCTGACCTAGCACACGCATATTGGTTTCCAGATTATAGTTTTTCAGATTCCGTACGGTAAAATTAGCCGAGCCTAAAATCATTTCAGCTTGCTGAGCATTGCGCTTCATCAGTATTTTACTATGACATTGCTCTCCTTGAGTACGGCACCAGCGTACATCAATACCTGCTTTATGCAGTTCCCAAGCCACTTGCCGGTTTGGAATTCCGTTTTTCTCACGGCCAAAAGCATCTTTATTTGGATCGAGTAAAACCCGGACTTTGACACCACGCTCATGTGCCGCGATCAGGCTTTTAATAATTTTGCGCTCAGACAGATAAAACATCGCCAGATCAATCTGCTCATTGGTTTTGGCGGTCTGAATGAGATTCAAAATCGCATCATAAATAGCTTTTTCAGTCAGCACCTGAACTTGTGGCTGGCTGCTGTCTGCCTGAAAATCCCCGGCGACAATGGCAGGCATATTGGCTTGGGACATCATGCCGACAGATTGCTCTGTTTTCAGGATATCCACAGCGGTGCTACCCCAGACCAATAAACCGATATTGGAATGGCGTGAACTGCCATCATGCGGATTCATGGACGTGACCAGTGCTTTCCAGCCCTGATCGGTATCTACCACCATGGTTTTACGATGATTGGCTTTAAAGTTAAACAGCTCAAAATAACTGCGCAGGGTAATTTTTTCTGTTCCAAATGGGTTCGGCAACCAGCCCTTTTCCGGATTATTGCCAATGCCCTGGCAACAGATATACCAGAAACCGGACCAGCTTGGATTGGAAGCCCGCAATGGCGTCAGATTGGTTTCAATCACATCCACACCGTGCTGACGTAATTCCCGATACTGCTCGGATCGAATGCCACCATAGACCGAATTAATCGGATCAGTAATAAACTTGATCTCCACCTCAGGCTGCAGCAGACGCTTACTGATTAAAGCATCACTCAGCTGTTGACTCAGTGCCTGATGCTGCTGCGTAGATGCACCGGTTTGCTGATTAAATAAAAACATATCCAGCACAATCAGCGATTTGGCTTCTTCAATCATTTTCAGTATTTCATTAAAAATGCGATGATCCAGATGCTGTTTTCCTTCGGCATCCAGATAAGTCTGATCGGCCAGAAACTTGACTTCGGCATGGCGAAGCTTGCCTGTGTAATTCAGACCTTCCGGCAACGGCTTATACGTGTGGTAGATCGCCGAAGCTAGATAACCCACAGCCAGCATACTAATGATCAAAGCCGCATAACGGCGATTCGACCAGTTCAATTTATTGTGAATTCGTTGAAAGATACGCATAAGAAAAAACCTAACCCAATAGGCTCAGGCTAGGTTTAATCTTATGATTTTTCAAGTAGATTTCAGTGAGATCTAGATGATTTGGTCGATTATTTTCGTAGACCTGTTAGAAATCATACTGCACGCCGACAGTAAAGTTGCGACCGACTTGCGGAATATTGGACAGGAATGAGGTATGTGAATAGACCTGATCATCCAGCAGGTTATTGGCTTTGAAATACACGCGATAAGCATTTTTATCGGCAATCGTATTGGCATAGCTTAGGCCAAGATTGACCATATTGTAGCCCTGAGTTTCATCTTCATAACTGGCAATTTTGTCCTGGTTAAAGACATGATAATACTCAGCCAAACCTGACCAGCCATCGGCAAAGTCTGCTTCGACTTTTGTTCCTAGACGGCCTGCCGGTACACGTGGTGCATTCTCAGCTTCAATCTTGCCACGCACATAGTCACCAAAGACACTGAGCTTATACATGTCATTGATCTGATAACCGGCTTGTGCTTCTGTACCATAGAATCTGGCTTTGTCTTGGGTATAGTGCACGCCACGTAGATTACCATTCTGCGCTACTGTTTCGCCGTAAATATAATCATCAAACCAGTTATGATAGACATGCACATGGTAATCCAGTTTATCCCCTTCATAATGCAGACCTAATTCGAGATTATTTGAAGTTTCTTTATCGAGATCAGGATTACCGAATTCGTAGGTATTGGTCGCAAAATGCAAGCCATCAGCATAGAGCTCCTGAGCTAAAGGTAAACGCTGTTGGTGTGAACCTACGATTGATAATTTATAGTTCGGAGCAAACTCCCAATTTGCTGCTGCTGAAGCAGATACGCCTGTTCCAGAATAATCTTTCTGTTCTGAATCTACTTTCACTTTTTGATGATCGACACGCGCACCAAGTTCAACATGCACATCGCCAAGTTGTTTATGTTCCAAAGCAAATAAGCTGTATTTTTGAGTTCTTGTGTCCGGCATTACCACACCTGAACCATGAACATGATGTTCTTCATCATCTTCATCGCCATCTTCATGATGGTCATGCTCTGAAGCGGCAAGATTAATTTTTTGCTGGCTATATTGAGTACCAATGACCCCTTCCCAACCCGCAACTGGAACGTGTACCAGTTCTAAACGTGCATCATAGCCTTTACTTTTAAAATTACTGATGACTTCATTTTCTTCCAGTTCATCATGTTCATAATCAGTGAAGCTGGCATGGGCACGCAACTTGTCAAAACCGGCAAATGGGTTATTTAACTCAGTGCGCATATCATAACGATGTGATTCCAGATCAACCCATGGACCACCATGTGCGTGTTCTTCTTCAACTGCATTTGGATCCGGTTGTGGTGCTGGGCCATGTCCGCCACAATGCAATTCATTACCATGTGGATGACAGTCATGATATTCATGACTATGCCCTGGCAAACCATATTGGTCTTGGCGGTTACTATAAGATAGACCAACAAAACCACGATCATGAATCCATGATCCGCCAATATTGACTGTTTGTCCTTCTGCAAAGGTATTATCTACACGGCGGGCTTTTTCACGATGAATTTCTTCAATTTCATTTCCATTTTCATCTTCTTCATGATGAGAATGTTCTGTGAAATAACCTGCATGAGCAATATAGTTATTAGCTTTACGTTTTGAACCTTCTACACGTAGAGCAAAGTTTTCACCAATACCTGCTGTCACACCAGCACTTGCCAGTTTTTCGTCACTACCTGAGTTATAGCGCAGGCCGACTGCACCTTCCAGACCATCTTCAGGCATCTGGGTCGGAATTTTTTGATCGGTGACATTCACCAACCCACCGACTGTACCGGCACCGTAAAGTAATGTAGATGGCCCCCGAATCACTTCGACCTGTTTCGCCAGAATCGGATCAACGGTGACAGCATGATCCGGAGACAAGGTTGAAACATCGGCTGTTTCTGAAGCATGTTGTAAGACTTTGACACGTGGGCCATCCTGACCTCGGATCACAGGACGGCTGGCACCTGTACCAAACTGATTCGAATATACCCCCAGCTCATCTGCCAAGGCATCACCAATGGTGGTTGCACGTTCAGATAGTGCTTTCTGATCCACCACATGATCCACAACCGCAAAATCTGCTGCGGTTTGTACTAATGGATGGGCCTGAACCTGGATGGTTTCCAGCGTTTGTACCGTTACCGCCGATTGTTCTTGTTGTGCGAATGCAGATGGTGTAATAACCGCAAAAATAGAGAGTGTTATTAAATTCTTATGAAAAGACATGACCCAAGCTCAAAATAACTAAAATAGAATAATGTTATAATATAACATTTCATTATTTTTGCAATCGTTTACGATAACCAGTGATATATTTTATTAGAATGCTCTTTGAATATTTTTTATTACATTAAAACATTATTTTTATGCCCTTTACCTTATCCCATGCTGTGCTTGCCCCACCTATTTCACGTTTAAGCGGTAATCGGCTACCGATTGCTGCGTTGGCGATTGGCTGTATGGTGCCCGATTTACATCGACTCTTTACTTCGAGCAATTCAAATATCACGCATTTATGGTCTTCGCTGATTCATCCAGACCTCTGGATTGGGCTGGCTTTCTGTAGCATCTGGTATCTGGTTTACCGGCCCGTAATTTACCGTTTCATCGGCATTCAGCATGATTTAAATATTTACAGCATCCTTTCAGCTTTAAGATTCATCTTGGAGATGTGTCTAGCACTGATCATCGGCACAGCCACTCATTTAATCTGGGATGGTCTGACCCACGTCGATTTTCGGACTTTTGCCTTCCATGAAGTTTTAGCACAACAGTTTCAGTTGTTTGGACAAAGTTATCCGCTGCACCGGATTTTACAGATTGGCACGTCCGTGATTGTTTTGCCGTTTATGCTGTGGATGAGTGTGCACTACTATAAAAAGCATCGCCAATATCTCGCAGTCAGTCTGAAAATCAAATCATTTGCCGGAGGCTTATTTTTCTTTTCTATATTAACCGCTCTGTTTTCAGTCTGGGATTATGCCCGCTATATCCCTACAGACGTCTGGCAATCGGATCTGTACTATTTTACTGGACGATCTATTAATGAATTTAGTCAGGGCTTCCTAATCACATTCAGCCTAGGCTGTTTACTGTTTTTATTTTTGGACAGAGGTCGCAGGATGGGTTAGATAAAGCGCTGGCTTTTCGTCTATTCACTTTAAAATGATATTGTTTTTAACCCAAGTTCTTGTGACTACATGCCCAAAGAGGCATAATCCTACCTTTACGAAAAGCGGTACGCTGTTTACGTATTCGCTGACCTTAAACCATATAGTTGGATTTTTAACGCTATGATGCGAACTCATTACTGCGGTTCATTAACCGAAGCTCAAATTGACCAAACCGTAACATTATGCGGTTGGGTTCACCGTCGCCGTGACCACGGTGGTGTAATCTTCCTTGACATGCGTGACCGTGACGGTCTTGTTCAAGTGGTTATTGACCCAGATACTCCTGAAGCATTCGCAACTGCCGATAAATCACGTTCAGAATTTGTATTAAAAATTACAGGCCGCGTACGTCGTCGTTATGCAGGGACTGAAAACGCAAATATCACCAGCGGTCAAATCGAAGTTCTTGGTAAAGAAATTGAAGTTCTTGCTGCGTCAGAAACTCCGCCATTCCCATTGAATGACGAAAATACCAACATTTCTGAAGAAGTACGTTTAAAGTACCGTTTTTTGGACATCCGTCGTCCAGAAATGCTGGATCGCCTACGTTTCCGTTCTAAGTTGACCAACCTGATTCGTAACTACTTCGAAGACAATGGTTTTCTTGACGTTGAAACTCCGATTCTCACCCGTGCTACGCCTGAAGGTGCACGTGACTATCTAGTACCAAGTCGTGTTTCTAACGGTAGCTTCTATGCGCTTCCACAATCTCCACAGCTGTTCAAACAGTTGTTGATGGTGGGCGGTATCGATCGTTATTACCAAATCGCAAAATGTTTCCGTGATGAAGACTTGCGTGCTGACCGTCAGCCAGAATTCACCCAGATCGACGTTGAAACATCGTTCATGAGTGACGATGACATTATGGATTTGATGGAAACATTGACGATCAAGATGTTCAAAGAACTTCTAGACGTTCAATTCGACAAATTCCCACGTATGACCTACGCAGATGCAATGCGTGACTATGCATCTGATAAGCCAGACTTACGTATTCCTTTGAAACTGGTTGACGTTGCAGACCTCATGCAAGACGTTGAGTTCAAAGTATTTGCAGATCCTGCAAAAGATCCTAAAGGTCGTATTGTAGCGTTACGTGTTCCTGGTGCAGGTTCACTACCACGTAGTGCGATTGACGAATACACTAAATTCGTAGGCATCTACGGTGCTAAAGGCTTGGCTTATATTAAAGTCAATGAACTTGAGAAAGGCATCGAAGGTCTTCAATCACCAATCGTTAAATTCATCGAACCAATCGTACTTGACCTACTCAAACGCGTTGGTGCTGAAAACGGTGACATCGTATTCTTTGGTGCTGACAAAGCGAAGATCGTAAATGATGCGATGGGTGCACTTCGTGTGAAAATCGGTCATGACTTGAATCTTGCAACGTGCGAGTGGGCTCCACTTTGGGTCGTTGACTTCCCAATGTTCGAAGAAACTGATGATGGCAAATGGACTTCTGTTCACCACCCATTCACACTACCAAAATCAAGTGTTGAAGAAGTAAAGAGCAATCCAGGCGCGGCACTATCAGTTGCATACGATATGGTATTGAATGGTACTGAAATTGGTGGTGGTTCACTTCGTATCTATACACTAGAAATGCAAAAAGCAATTTTTGAAGCTTTAGGTATCGGCGAAGAAGAAGCGGAAGAAAAATTCAGCTTCTTATTGAACGCATTACGTTATGGTGCGCCTCCACATGGTGGTTTGGCTTTTGGTCTTGACCGTTTGATCATGTTGATGACTGGTGCATCTTCAATTCGTGATGTGATCGCATTCCCTAAAACGAAGACTGCTGAATGTCCATTGACTCAAGCTCCAGCTCCTGTTGAAGCAAATCAATTGCGTGACTTAGGCATTCGTTTACGTGAAAAGCCGAAAACTGAAGAAAAATAATCTGTAGTTTTATGGATTAAATAAAAACCCTGTCTTGTACAGGGTTTTTTTATGGCTATAAGATCTCCTCCTTTTGGAGAGCGTTGGTACGATAATTTATACTTTGAGAATATCTATGCTAGTGGCATAATGAACTGCTTTTTATTGAGAGGTCATTGTTATGGCAATGCGTCCTGATGTACGTCGACATGCAATTGTGATTATTGTGTTTTCTTTGGCACAATGGTTTTTTATGCGCTATATCTTAGCAAATGAACTTTTCAATATGACGACCAATGAACGCATTTTATATTTTTGCGTTAGTAGCTTAGCAGGTGCACTTCTCATCTTTGTCGCCCTCATTTATATGGTGCTCAAAGGCAACGCGAATAAACAAGATTAATCGCAATGTCGTTTTATACCACTTTACTCCGTATTCTACCTTTAGCATTTTTGCGCAGTATTGCAAAAGTGGCGGCTTACTTTATTAATCAAAACCCAGATAAAAGTATGCTTTGGAAAACACGGGTAAATCTAAGTCTTGCTTATCCAGATATTCCTGAGAGTGAGCGTGAAAAGCTTGCTAAAGAAAGCGTAACGAAGCAATGTTTAAGTTATATCGAATCTGGGAAATGCTGGGCAATGCCTCCCGAATGGAGCATTCAGCAAATTCGTACTGTACATAATTTAGAAGTATTAACAAATGCTTTAAGTGATCCGCGTGGTGCTTTGATTATTACTCCGCATTTGGGTACATGGGAAATGATGAATGCATGGGTACATCAATATGGTATTCCCACCATTATGTATAAACCCATGAAAGACTCAGGATTTAATGCTTTTGCTTTACATGCTCGCCAACGGTTAAACGCGACACTAGTTCCAACTGATGCCAACGGTGTTAAAGCATTATTCAAAAACCTCAAACAAGGTGGTTTCAGTGTAATTCTGCCAGATCATGTCCCTCAACCCTCTGGTGGTGTCGTGGTTCCTTTTTTTGGAGTTCCCTGCTTAACCAGTACTTTAGCCAGCAAAATGGCACAAAAAACTCAATGCCGCTTAGTGGGATTAAGTTGTTTCCGTAGAGAGGATGGTGAAGGTTTTGAGGTCTACTGTGATGATCTCAATGATCCTGAACTCTATGATCGAGATATAGAAGTTGCAACAACTGCATTAAATAAAGCGGTAGAGCAAATGATCAACCGCTTCCCAACTGAATACATGTGGGGGTATAAAAGATTTAGAGGTGATTATCAAAAAGATTACTATAGATAAAAACTAACAAAATATTTATGAAACTTTTTTGATTAAAAAATTTTATTTAATCCAACAGATCAGAAAAACTTAATTGTATATCAATACCTAATTGCTTAGTTCTAGCATTCACAACATCATGTCTGTTTGCAATTTTTTTCGTGCTCTTAGACAATAATGGATATTTTTTATACCATTGTTCAAACCGACTTCTTTCTTTATATTTTTTCAACCAACGCATATCACGGCTTGCCTGCAATTGCTCAATAATAGGTTCGTAAGCATCACCATATGTACGACGAGATGTATCAAAAATAAAAGTATAGTTAGGAGGTAGCTTATTCAAAGTTACTTTCTTATTTTCAACCCATTCATCAACTAATTCTTGCAATACAATTTGATCCCATACTTCTGGTTGCTGCAACTGTCTACGCTCCCATTCATCCATCAACAAATGTGCATTTGGGGTATCATTAATAAAAATTGTACTACTAATCAAACGCGTACCGTTAATATAGTGAACAGCAATATCTTCTACAATTGTTTCAAAAAATGGACGAATATCTTGAAGAATAATCGCATCAGCATCAACAAATAGAATTTTACCCGTTAACTCTCTTCTCATTTTTGCGATGAACTTTGGTTTAAATGCAATAATTTTCTGCCAATCATCTTTAGAAACTTGATGAAAGTAAACATTAATATCGAATTTTTTTGCTGAGCATGTCAGAATTTGTGCATGTTTAGTATACAACTTATCATCTGTATGGAAACCGAAAATTGTTAACATAGCAAACCTAGAATCTATTATTTAAATACATTATACTTATTTTAATTTTTATGAATAGCAACACAACTGAAAATTTACAGACTTTAACTACTTTTGACTTTTAACATATTACCTACAAGTAAAAAATTAAAAATACTAAAAGCAAAAAATAATTTTCTAGTAAAATTACATTTCTATATTTACAATACAAAAATTACAAATATTTTAGTCTTTCAATCAGCAATGGTACATTTCTCACCTACAAATGATAGATTGATATTTACATATAACGAGGGCTCAACGTGAATATGAACGATGATGTAATAAAAGTTTTTGTTGGTTGTGATCCAAATAACTGTGATTTAGAACAAATGATGGTGCTTGATTATAGCATCCGTAAAAATACACAGCATCCAGTAGAAATTACATGGATGCAGTTGAGCCATGACCCTGCTAGTCCGTGGTATAGCAATCAAGAAACGCATGAAGGATGGCATACTGAGAAATGGGCAACCCCATTTTCTGGTTTCCGTTGGGCAATTCCAGAATCATCCAACTTTGAAGGGCGTTCAATCTATATGGATGCTGATGTCATCGTTTTATGTGATATCGCAGAGTTATGGTCGCATCCGATGAAAGATGATGCAATCGTCATCGCCAAAGGTGGCAAAAGTTCAGCTCGTTTATGTACTTGTGTTTGGGATTGTGAAAAAGCTAAACAATATTTACCTTCACTTAAAACGTTGCAATCTGATCCAGATGGTCACAAGAAGTTAATGCAACTAATCAAAGACCAACCACATCTAGTCCAAAACTACAATAGTTCATACAACTGTATTGATGGTGAAGGCTTAAAAATAGAAGATATCAAGATTCTTCATTACTCCGACATGGGTACTCAGTTTAGCCATAAATACTCGTTACCGCGCCTAGAAAAAAACAATCAAAAACATTGGTTTGATGGAAAAATCATGCCTCATCCAAGACAAGACTTAGTTGAGTTATTTGATCAATATTATCAAGAAGCGTTGGATAATGGTTATAAACCTGAAGACTATTTAGTAAAAGCTTATGGAACATTTCAAAAAGCAACTCAGATTAATTACAAAGGCAATAAAGTCACGCGCCCTCAACAAGATAGGAATTGGTTAAGTCGTTCTATTTCAAATTTAAAATCTAAACTAATAAAAAAAGGTTTTTCATTAGATTAGTAATGAATAAATAATCAAGATGAGAAGGTTTTTATCAGATTTCCCTACTAGATTAATACTCTAGCATTAGAAATTTCATCTTTTTTAATAGAACAAACGTATTTCACGTTTGAATTTATATTCATGCGATTTTGAATAGAATGTAAATCCAAAAATATCTTAATTTTTAATGCGGTTACTTAATGAATTATTTTTTCTCACACCATATCTTACGAAATATTTATAAATTTATTTATAAAACTTTCATGCCAAAAACTTATAAGCATAACCGTCGTTTTTGGCCACTTTATCAATCAGAAAGAAGCCCAGATGGTCAATTGAAAAGAATATATTTCAATAAAATACTTATTTCTGATAACACTTACATTACTCCAAGCAATAACAAAAAATGTATGCTAATTGCTACGGGTCCTTCTATAAAAACACTTGATCCTAATATATTCAAAAAAAAAGATATTGATTATATTGGTGTAAATGGCGCTATTTCCATGCAGGAAGTTAAATTCTCAAGATATATTATTATTGATCACAACTTTATTGAATCTAGATTTGATTTAGTAAAAAAAGTATTAGACTCAAATTGTATCTTTTTCACCACCCCTCGTTGTCTTGATGCTATTTTAAGAAAGATTGCGTTCGAGAATATTTTATGTCAAATAAAATTAATTGAAACTATTAAAGAAAATACTATTGAAGCATTTCTGCAAAAAGAAACTAAAATTAATAAAAATATGAGCTATTATTATTTTCACAACAATTTCGGCTTCTCAAAGGAAATATTTTATGGCGTATTTGACTATTACACAGTAGCATATGTTTCGTTACAAATTATTTACAAGCTAAATTACAAACATATATATATTGCAGGACTTGATATGAGTAACTTCAATAAACCTAGATTTTATGAAACAAAAGAAAATAAGCAAACTACTTTGTTAGACATACATACACCTACAGTTATAAAAGCTTTCGACACAGCTGCTTTATTTTTAAAAAAAAATGAAGTTAATGTTTTTAATTTATCTAAAAATAGTGCAGTCGAATCATTTGAAAAAATTGATTCAAATCAACTTTAAAGATATTCCTCCTATTAGCAATTTTTAGATATCAATAAACGAGTCGTTAAAATACATTTTCTTACAGTAATAACGACTTAATATTCCCCTTTCTTTTCCTGCCAGTTTGATCAGCTTAGGCTTTTCAACTGGCGGATAATTGAGGGCAAGATCAATCAACACTTTTTCTTTCATCCATTTATTTTTTACTTGATAGAAAAAAGCATTCCGATCACAGTTAATCAAGGTCATACTCGGTAAAGTGGTACGCATAATTTTTTGGCAGGCAACATAAGCAACCAAATATTCTAAACGGCCTATCTCTTGAAAATAGTCCTGATAATTTTCGTTATTTTCTTTAATCTGCTGAATATAAACCTTTGGTGTTAATTCTATAGCTTTAAATAACTCCTCAAACCAAGACTTAAAAAACATATTTTTGGCAGAACTTGCCAATAACCAATTCTCTAAAACAGGAAAGTCTGGGCAAGTAGTATTTTTCTTTCGATAGTAGGCAAAACTGTTCGTTTGATGTTGAGCAACTAACTTTTCAATCCAATCTAGATTTTCATAAACAATTGTACTGGCATCTAACCATATCCCACCGTGTTGATAAATTAATTCAAATCGAATGAGATCAGCTTTCTGTTGTGGTGTCGCATGCTTTAAACGACCATAATCAATATCACAAAACTCTTTGACATTATTAGGTGTTAGAAAGTTTACAACATAGTTTGGATTGTTCTTTTTTATATTATCAACGCACTTCTGCACAAACTCAGGGAGTGAGCCTTCCCAATACATCCAGATAATTTTGGGAATAACCGCATTTTGCTGACCAGGATTGAGAACGATCAGGTCCGCGTAGTTATCTATTGACTCATTGATTTCTCTTTTTTGGTTTGAATACATTGTATAAAATTTCAAAAGATAGAAGAGCTTCTTAAAAAACTTCATAAAATGTACTCAACAAAATAGAGAAAATTATTTATTACAGTCCATAACTAGGACTCAAGACATTAAATGTTTAATTGCATAAAAGCGATCACGCCACATACGCTTCTGCTTCTTAAATCCATGAGAAGCACTTCGATTCTCAAGTTGCTTCCGTTTGATACCTTGAGCAGCAACAGTACCTAAAATATCACTATCCAGACCTGCTGGCCTCACAAATGGCGGCCACACTCCCAAACCTTTACCATTTTGACTTAACCAAGATTGGAAGAAAATATCCACTGGCATATTAATGCTTTTCCCTGCTTCTAAAAATGCTTGTGCACCTTGGCGTGACCAAATTAGACCTAAACCTCGGATGGGGAAATAAAATGCATGCCATAAACTCATGGAATTTAGTTGCGTAATATCTTTAGCAAACTTTTTCTTTTTCGCTGCGATATTCACTAAATACCAATCAAGCTCTTGATGTTGGTCTAAGTATTCAAGTGTTGCTTGTAGCTGTTGATGAAAATTATCATCAATTTTCATGTCATCTTCGAGCACCACAAGATAATCAGCATCGATGGTTAAGAATTTTTCAGCACAACCATAATGACTTAAGTAACAGCCAAGCTCAGAGTTCATCAAACTACGACCCAATAAGTCTTGTGCACCTTGGTCATCGTATTGACTAAACTCAGTCAATGCTTTGCCACGGCCATCAAATGCAGAGAAACGTTCAAACGGCCAATTCACCGCATTAAGCTGCGTCGTCGCCTGTTCTAGACGTTGATCACTACCATCTAGATTAATTAAATAAGTAACAAATTTCATAATTTACTCTTGGTCTAGAAGTGACTGCGGTAAGTAGCCCATAAATTTTTCATTCATAGCAGTGATCACTTGCTGTCTTTGCTTAGGTGCAAACTGATCCAAACTTTGCACACAACCATACGGAATATCAGGTTGCTTGAGGGCTTGCTTGAATGCTTCAATACCATCTGCATTTTTTAAATACACAATCTGAACATCAGGCAGTAACGTTGCTTGCTGATTTTGGATACACAGATGATTACTTAAACCCACAGGCAGTAATTGATAAAAACTGCGGAAGCGTGGTGATATTTGCTCAATCAGAAGCTCAGGATTCGCTTTAAAAAACGTAGCAATCTCTTGCTTCACAAGCACATGCGGTCGATGGTGGATTTCAAAGTAACGATCAAGCCCAAGCACATCCGCACTCAGCATTTGCGCCATTGTATATTTGGCTTTAGGCGTTTTCTTCAACTGACGATTTAACCAATCTCGCCATTTGAACTTCATCTTCAAGCTTTTACTTGATTGCCAATGACCGTAAATTTTGACTTTACTATCTTCGACAAAATCTTCAGCCACTGATGGCGCATTAAAAAAAAAGTCATCATTCAAATAAAGGAAATACGGTGAAATATCAGGAATATTCCACAACATCATTTCAATAGATAATGAATTAAATGTTGGTAAATACTGCTGATAGCTAGCAAATAAAACTTGATGATCAATGATTTTGATCTGATCTTTAGCAGCTAACCCTTGTTGCTCAAACTCATCTAACCACGTGGGTTTTTGCTGATCCGTCACTACATAAATATGTCGCACATAAGGCACATATTTTAAAATAGAGGCAATGTTGTAATAAATTTCATTATTACTAGCATAGCGCGTCGCTTCAGTCTGTGCTTTCGTTTGACCGAGGTAACGTTGACGTTTTTTCTGAAGCTCAGCATCATTGCCATCGACCCATGCAATGACAATATCTAAGGGCTGCTGCATATTCAATTTAATACTCACCAAATACGCTTACTGCCAAGCATCCTTAATCCACTGCGATGGCAAAACATAACGGTACCACTTTCCACCACCACCATTGACTGCATCAGGTGGATTAATTTCACCATGAAACACAATAATTTTGGCGCCTTCAGGCTTCACTGGGTGCTTGAAATAAGCCATCGGAATTTTTTGCAGGCAATGATATTTATAACTCTTACACCAGCTTTCCGGCCAATAAGTCTGCTTGCCCTCTTTATCTACATACCAAGACAAATAAGCCTGCTCATTACGGAATTTTTGACGGATTTCATCAAAATTTTCACGGAAATACGGTAAAAGTCGCGGAAATGCACCCAGTTTAAAACGATACACCGAACTGTTGCCGGTAATCCGCCAAGGACGTTTCCAGTCATGGATAATCAGAAAATCACCCGGATAGCTAAAGAACTCATCGATGTTATCGACAATCACCACATCAAGATCGAGAAATAGCGCATTGCCCTCTAAACCATATAAATCCGGTTCAAAAGTAGACAGCTTATTCCAGCCACGTTCAGGCGCACCTTCAGGCAATGCCAAAGGTGGAATTGGGAAACATTGTACTTCAGGATTAATTCCTTCAGTACGATCCGTCAGACAGACCATTTTGAAATCGACTGTCGTATGTCGTTTAACCATGTTGTATAAACGATTGACATATTCAGAACCGTATTTGGTTCCCCATTTCATACAAATAACGATGTTACTCATTGCGTATGCCTAAGCTCATCTTAAAATCTTCTGGATACCGAATATGATGACATAAGTTCGGCAGAATAAGTATATCCCTTAAAAAAAACCTCTCAAATGAGAGGTTTTTTCAATCAGTAAATTATTACTTATTTCACGTAAGTTAACCAATGTGCATATTTAGGATCTTTACCCTGAACTGCATCAAAATAAGCTTTCTGGATTTGCGTCGTGATTGGACCACGGACACCTTCACCAATTTGACGGTCATCATATTCACGGATTGGTGTCACTTCCGCAGCAGTACCGGTAAAGAACACTTCATCGGCAATATAGAATTCATCACGGGTAATACGGCGTTCAACCACGTCATAACCCAGGTCTTTGGCAATGGTAATAATGGTTTGACGGGTAATACCATCCAGCGCACCACCGGCAATATCAGGGGTATGAATTACACCGTCAGTCACCAGGAATACGTTTTCGCCTGACCCCTGGCATACATAGCCTTGTGGATCGAGCAACATGGCTTCGTCATAACCCGAATGCGCGACTTCCTGATGCGCCAGAATCGACAGCGTGTAGTTACCAGACGCTTTGGCTTTACACATGGTCACGTTCGGATGATGATGGGTAAATGATGAAGTTTTCACGCGAATACCCTTCGCCATGGCTTCTTCACCCAAGTAAGCACCCCAGCTCCATGCCGCAACCACAGCATGAATCGTGTTATCAGTTGCAGCAATACCCAGTTTTTCAGAACCAATAAAAAGGATTGGACGTAAATAGCAAGATGCCAGTTTATTTTCACGCACCACATCAATTTGCGCTTGTTCTAATGTTGCATGATCAAATGGAACTTTCATTTGATAAATTTTTGCAGAATTCAACAAACGCTTGGTATGTTCTTTTAGACGGAAAATAGCCGTTCCATTCGGAGTTTCATAAGCTCGGACGCCTTCAAACACACCCATGCTGTAATGCAAAGTATGGGTTAATACGTGGGTTTTCGCCTCACGCCAGTCAACCAGTTGTCCATCTTGCCAAATAAAACCATCACGATCAGCCAAATTCATGCCACAAACTCCAATTTTTCACAATTATTCACTATCCAGCGCAAAGCTTGCACTTGGATCAATTAGTCTTTGCCATAACTTGCAAACGGTCATTCGGGTATCGTGCCAGTCGCTTGCAGACACTTGCATGGATTGATTTGCAAGGGCTAAGCGGTGGCTCTCGGCGCGTTCACTGAGATAAGCTTGAATCAGAGCAGTCGCATCGTCGCTGGATAAGCAACCTGATTTTGCGGTATCCTCAAGAATTCTTACATTGTCGGAGAAATGGGCGAGATCTTTATTCGTCCCACTCCAGGCCAACACCGCATACTGTGCCATAAATTCGATGTCTACGATACCACCTGTATCTTGTTTTAAATGAAAAATTCCATCTTTTTTCTGCGCTTTGGAGGAGCCCAGATGATCCTTCATTTTCTGACGCATTTTTAGTACTTCTGCCCGCACATAATTTTCATCACGAGGCTGAATCAAAATATTACGGCGTAAGATTTCAAATTTTTGTCTTAGGCTTAGCTCACCCGCAATTGGACGCGCGCGCACCAAGGCTTGATGCTCCCATAACCAGGCACTCTTAAGCTGATATTGTTCAAAGGCTTTCAGACTGGTGACCAAAAGGCCTGCTTCACCTGAAGGACGTAAACGGGTATCGACTTCATAGACCCGCCCATCCAGGGTTTGCGTGGTCATCAATGACATGAATTTTTGTGCCACGCGCATGGCAAACTCAAAACCACTAATCGGCTTGAGTCCATCCGTATCGGCCTGTTCTCCCATAAAATGAATAAACACTAAATCCAAGTCCGAGCCATAACCCAGTTCAATGCCACCGACCTTGCCATAACCAATGACCGCAAAGGCAGTATGCTCGATTGAACAGCGCTTGCCTTCGGCATCGAGGGGAAAACCATGCCTTTTGGCCACCATCTGATAGGCCAAATGCAGAGCTGCATTGACAGATACTTCGGCAATATCGGTTAAGGCATCAGAAACTTTCATCAAAGGACTTTCAGCCAGAACATCACTGGCTGCGACGGCCAAGACATTGGATTTTTTAAACAGGCGCAATACCCGCATCTGATCTTCAACCTGATCAATCTCAATACGGAGTAATTGCTGGCGTAAAGAATCTTCCAGATCCTGTCGTTTCGGTAACTCAAAATCCATCGACAGAAACTCATCCAGCAATACCGGATATTGTGAGAGTTCTTCACAAATCCAGGGACTCACCGTGGCCATTTTCACCAGTCGTTGCAGTGCGCCTTTACTTTCAATCAGCATGACCAGATAGACAGTACGGCGCATCACCGACTCAACCAAGGGCATGAGACGCAACAACGCCATTTGCGGCTTGGCAGACTCCAGAATCGCTTCAATCAGATAAGGCCAAAAGGTTTTTAAACGTTGAATCGCCTTGGCCGGTAGCTTTTTCAATGCATGACCATGCCAGAATTCATGAACCAGATTCTTGGCGGCATCATCCAGAACATCGTTGAGCTTCTTTTCCAGCTGGACAAAACTTTCGACCTGGGCTTCCGGTTCATTTTCCTTAATCAGATGCTCAAACTGATAAATGACTTTGGCTCGCTTCTGGTTCAGGACAGTCATAAAATCTGACCAGTCTGCAAAACCTAAGGTCTCTACCATTCGCTGACGTAAATCAGGCTCAGTCGGTAAAGATTGGGTTTGTTGATCGTTTAAGGCCTGAATCGCATGTTCCACCCGGCGCAGGAACAAATAGGCATCTTCCAGATCTTGGACTGCCTGTTCATCCAAGAGTTCGGCATCATCGAGATGGTTCAGATTGACCAGACATTGGCGATCCTGCAATTCAAGTTTGGCTCCACCATAAATCAGCTGAAAGACCTGCACGATAAATTCAACTTCGCGAATACCGCCAGCACCGAGCTTGATATCATCTTCAATATTACGCCGCTGGACTTCACGCTCGATCATGGTTTTCATTTCGCGCATGGCTTCAAAAGCGCTGTAATCGACGTACTTGCGAAATACAAATGGACGGGTCATCTCCAGCAGCTCATCGCCTTCCGGACTTGGATTGACAATACGCGCTTTAATCCAGGCATAACGCTCCCATTCACGCCCATGCTGGCTCAGATATTTTTCCAAGGCCGCGTGGCTAATGGCCAGCGCCGAACCATCGCCCCAGGGACGGAGGCGCATATCCACCCGGAATACAAAACCATCCGCCGTGATCTGATCCAGCAAATGAATCAGTTTCTGTCCCCACAGGATGCAAAACTGCTGCACATCAATACATTTGCGCCCATCGGTTTCACCCTGCTCATCGAAGGCAAAAATCAAGTCGATATCACTGGAAAGATTGAGTTCTTGGGCGCCGAGTTTGCCCATCGCGATGACAATCAGATCCTGGACTTTTCCGTTATAGCCAATCGGCTGGCCATACTTGGCAGCGACCGGAATACGGGCAAAATCTTTCGCCGCACAGATGCAGGCATCGGCAAAATCGGAGAGTTCTTGAGTGAGGGTAATAACATCGGTGAGTTGATTGGCATCCTGCCAGATCCAGCGAAACATCAGGCGAGCACGCAGAGTACGTAACGTACTCATCCATTGCTCTTCATCACTAATATTGGTAAGAGTATCTGTGACAGATTGCTTGATTTGTTCAGTACTTAAAGCATGCTGAAAATGGTCAACTGCATAGTCCTGCTGCAGCAAGGCAGCGTGTCTGGACAATACCTGCTCGGCATATTGGCTTGCCCTTAAAGTTTTCTGCAATTGTACGTCATTCATTTCCAGTCCTTGTCACCTGCAAGATTTTTTCTAGTTATAACAGGTGACTGGCAGCCCTGTGAATGCCTTGGACGGAAATTAATTTTTTTCTTTTAATGCACCTGCCGGTTCAGCAAGTGCCAGTGCCTGATGTTCATTGGTGGCTTTTGGCAACAATACACTAAAGGTCGTACCCTGACCTTCTTTAGAGTCCACATAAATTTGACCATGATTCAGATCGACAAATCGCTTACACAATACCAGACCAAGACCCGCGCCTTTTTCATTATCTGTGCCTTTCACACTTACTGTCAGATTTGGCTTAAACAGATTTTGCATCTGTTCTTCAGTCATGCCCAGACCGGTATCCTGCACGCTGATTCTGACCAGCTCGTCTTCAGCTTCAGCAGTCAAAATGACCTGACCCTGCTGATCGGTTGGGGTGAATTTCAGTGCATTGGAGACCAGGTTTTGCAGCACTGAAGTAATCATGTTGATATCCGCATTGACCTTCACTCCTTCAGGAATGCGGTCAATCAGGTCGATTTTTTTATTCAATGCTAAGCTTTTGAGTACATCGCAAACAATTTTGCTGGACTGTTTTAGCTCAAAGTTGATCGGATGGTAAACAAAACGTCCACCTTCAGCCATCGCCCAAGTCAGCAGGCTTTCCAGCAAGTTATAAGTTGACTTGGCATTTTCACAGAGATAATCGGCAATATTCTGAACACTTGAATCATCCAGTGTATGACGTTCTTCAGCCAATACTTCCGAGAATCCAAGTAAACCATGAAAGGGTGCACGCAGGTCATGAGCAATGATCTGGAAGAATTTCGTCTTACTAAAGTTCATGGCGCATTGCTGCTCGTACATTTCCTTCAGTTCATTATAGTCTTCATGCAAGCGAATCCGTCCGACCAGCCCATCGGCAAACTCCTGCACCAGACGAATATCTTCTTGATCAAAGCCCTCTTCTTCCTGATCAAAAAATACCACATGACCAATTGAATGGGTATCACTGGCTTTCAAATTAAAGGAGATCAGGCGCTTATGCTCTACGCCAAGACTACGAATATATTCTGACATTTCTGTATAGGCAGGATGCGTACGATCCAGACAGTTATCATTTTTAAGATAATTGAGCAAATTTAATTCGTGCGGGGTTTCGAACCCCCAAAATTCTGAAGCAGTGGAATACCAGATATAAGGTTCTTTATGAAAACCCAGTAAACATTTTTCAGTCTTGAGTAGCCGACGTGCGACTCGAGCAAATGTATTAATTAGGTTATTGGAAGTATTTACGCCCAAAATAAGAGACAGGCGGCATGAGCTTAGCTGTTCAGTATTTTGACCTATCTCCAGAAGGTTAAGCTTCATCTCTGCCTCTCATGGTTATGTTTATTTATTCGACCAATTTTACACAATCAATAACAAAGAATCTAAACAGTCTCAACAACATTTCCTAACATCTAGATTAATTGATTTCATTACATTTAACTACGTATACGTTCATTTTTTCTTTAAAAAATGTAAAACAAATTTGACATTAACCGTTATTTGTAAACCTATAAACAACCCTAATAATGTCACTAGAATGTCTATTTTTTCACCACCACTTGTAACATGCACCTAAACTAAATACTAGTGTCAAGCCTATAGATAATTAATTTAATTTCAAATAATAGCACTAAAATAAATTATTTAGATTAATATTGTTAAGAATTTCTTCACCAAACAATCTTTTACGAGTAAATATCCTATTTTTTGCTTCATAATGCTCAAATGATTAATCTTCTAACTAACCATGTAATTTAGTTAATTCTTTGATATGTCTAATTTTTGTTAATTAAGTACAATAAAACTGGCATAAAGTACCAATTTTTTTGTTAATGACTGAGATTTCCTTACTGTTAATTGTAAGCAGCCACTACAATTCTTATAAATTGTTTCTTTAAAAATTATGCTTGAGCTCATAATTCCAGCTCATGAATCTTATATAATTTTCTGTTTGGTAAAATACGGATATAAAAAAAGCGACCTTCTAGGATCGCCTTCTCTATCGACACGAAATCAATTATCTGAAATCAATGCTACTTGCTGTACATAGTTGAACAGTTTCAGCTTTGATGCTGTAACCTCTTCTTCAGGTGCCTGATTTTTTAGATCACGATGTACACGCAAATAATGCTGACGTAAGGTATGACGTTCTGTTGCATTATAGGTTTTGGTAAATTCGTTAATCGCCGGATCACCATCTTTGACAATACGGTCAACCCAACGCTGTAATTGTGCTGTCTTTTTCAAACCCTGTTTTGGGGTCAGATAGGACAGAATTACGGTTTCATTTTCGTTACGTAGTAATTTACCAATACGTGAGAATTGGCGACGACGTGCTTCATGTGAACTAATTTGCTGAACATCCAGCAAGGCTTCAATCAAACGCTCTTCAACAGGAAGGTTCTTGATTTGTTTCGCACTCAGTTCTGCCAACTGTGCGCCTAAAGCAGCCATACGCTGGACTGCTTTTTTCTGTTCGGTTTTACTTGCGCGTCCCTCTAAAGATTCGAAATCTTCTTCAGTTAAACTGCTCGGTCGACGTGCCACGATTAATCTGCCTCATAAAATTTTGCCGCAAACAGTGCCTGAATTTCAGATAAAGCTTTTTCTTCATCTGCTCCTTCAAGTACCAAGCGTAATGTTGTGCCTTTGCCCGCTCCTAGCATGAGCAAGGACATGATATTTTTTGCATCGACGAGCTTGTCACCCTTTCCAATCTGAATATTGGAACGAAATTTGGTGGTGACTTCAATGAGCTTACCCGATGCCCGCGCATGTAAACCCAATTTGTTAATTACGTCAACCGTCGTATCAATCATGACCAGTGCTTCATTTCTCGGTGGAGGACTTGAACAGACCATTTTGCCTCAAGCGCTTTTTTTAGTCTATCCACAATATAAACAGAACGATGCTGACCACCGGTACAACCCACAGAAACTGTGATGTAGTGACGGTGCCCTTCAGCAAAAGCCGGTAGCCATTTTTCCAAAAAGTGGTAAATGTCCTGGAACATGTCTTCTACCTGCTCACTCTTTTCTAAGAAAGTCTGTACAGGCTGATCCAGTCCGGAAAATTTACGTAGTTCCAGATCCCAGTGCGGGTTAGGCAGATGACGCACATCAAAGACATAATCGGCATCCAATGGAATACCATGCTTATAACCAAAGGACTGTAAAATCAGAATTAGGTTATCGGTCTGACCGAGCTTATGCAGTAAGGTATGCTTCAGGTCATGCACACTTTTGTCAGAAGTATCGATATGTACCGTCGAGCGCAACTGGATCGGAAGCAAAAGTAATTTTTCTTCCTGAATGCATTCATTCAGACTTTTAAAACGTGCAGCCAGCGGATGCGGACGGCGTGAAGCACTAAAACGTGCAATCAGCTCCTGATCCTGCGTAGTTAGATAAATAACATCGACTGTGCCATGTTGTTGCAGCTGTTCAAACACATGATCAAATTCTTGCAGATCCGCCCGGGTGCTACGAACATCCACTCCTAATGCCAACTGTTCCAGGTTATTTTCCTGATCCAGTTTCGCGACAATTTCAGGAAGCAGTGCCAGCGGCAGGTTATCGATACAGTAATAACCCAGGTCTTCCAGTACCTGCAAGGCAGATGACTTACCTGAACCAGATTGGCCTGTCACAATTAAGATGCGCTTCATGCACTGCTACCCTATTAATGACGTGCAGAATATTTTACCTGCAGATTGTCGATCAAACGTGTCTTACCTAATTTTGCTGCAATGAATAACACAAGATCCTGATTAAATTCATCAATCTTTTGCAATTCTGGCGTACGTGCCTCAATATAATCTACCACAAAACCAGCCTCAGTGAGGGTCTGGCGAATACCAGTCAACACAATATCTAATACTATACCTTCATGCAGCTGCTGTTCCGCTGCTTTTAAGCTGCGGTAGATCACTGGTGCAGTCTGGCGTTCTTGCTCGGTCAGATAACCGTTCCGTGAACTCAGTGCCAAACCATCTTCAGCGCGCGCTATCGGCACCCCAATCACTTCCAGTGGAATATTCAGGTCTTGCACAAACTGGCGAATCACTGCCAGTTGCTGATAATCTTTTTCACCAAAGAAAGCATAGTTTGGCTGAACCATGTTAAACAATTTTGTCACGACAACTGCTACGCCATCGAAATGCCCCGGACGCTGTAAACCACACAGGTCGTTAGTGATATCCGAAACACTGATATTGGTCAGACGCGGCTTGTTGCCATACATCTGTTCCACACTTGGAGCAAAGACGATGTCACAGCCTACTTCAGCCAATAACTGCTGATCCTGTTCCAAGGTACGTGGATAATTATCAAAATCTTCGTTTGGCCCAAACTGAATCGGATTCACGAAGATGCTGACCACGACTACATCACATAACTTGCGGGCTTCACGTACCAGATTTAAGTGACCTTGATGCAGATTCCCCATGGTGGGTACGAAGCCAATAATTTTACGTGCTGAACGAGCCGGATTTAATGAGGCCGCCAAACCCTGGATGGTAGTTTCTGTTTTCATGTTATAACTCAACTTGGAATGTATGTTCAGGTGCAGGGAATGAGCTGTCTAGTACAGCAGCATGATAGGCCTTGAATGCATCCAGGATTGCATTGGCACCTGATTGTTCTTTCATAAAGTTACGTACAAATTTAGCTGTATGACCAAAGTTCAGGCCCAGCATGTCTTGCACTACAAGCACCTGACCATCCGTATCTACACCCGCACCAATACCAATCACTGGAATCTCCGGGAATAACTCAGCCACTTCTTTGCCAAGTTGTGCAGGCACACATTCAAGCAATAACAAGGCAGCACCGGCTTCAACCACAGCCTTACAGTCAGCAAGCAGCTGATCTGCCGCTGCACGGTTACGTGCCTGTAATTTATAACCACCAAATACATTCACTGATTGTGGTGTCAAACCTAGGTGTACACAAACTGGAATACCGTTACGCGTCATGACCTGTACGGTTTCAGCCAGCCATGCTCCACCTTCCAGCTTGACCATCTGAGCACCCGCCTGCATCACGGTACGGGCACTTTGCAAGGCATCATTCAATGTTGCATAACTCATAAATGGCAGATCAGTCAGGATAAAGGCATGCTGATTCGCACGGCGCACTGCAGCAGTGTGATATGCCATATCTGCTACAGTGACTGGCAAAGTAGAATCATGTCCCTGAATGGTCATACCCAGGGAATCCCCGATCAGAATCGTATCTACTTCGGCAATTTCCATGGCTTTGGCCATGCTGGCATCGTAGCAGGTCAGGCAGGAGAATTTACGGCCGTCCGCCTTGAATCGTCTTAAGTCGCTCAGACTGATCATGAAGGTGTTCCTCTCTTATTGAAGTTCTCGCGAACATACCAATAACTAAAAATTAAATATTTGCCCAATTCGTGCGATCAAGGACCGTCAAAGTCGATTGTTTTACGATGTCCAGGTCTTTTAATGATTGTCCATTCAGCTGTAATTCAGTATCAAGATCCAACAACGGCAATAATACAAAATCACGTTCCATTACACCGACATGCGGCACAGTCAAACGCTCATTCTGAATACGTTCATCACCATAAATAAGCAGGTCCAGATCCAGGGTACGTTCACCCCAGTGGCGTAAACGTACCCGACCCGCTTCCTGTTCCAATGCCTGTAGGCAATCCAGCAGATCGAGTGGTGCCAGATCGGTGACTAACTGCACCACAGCATTATGATAATTTGGCTGATCCTGTGGACCCATCGGTGGACTTTGATACAAATGGGATATTTTCACTGTTCCCAAGCTTGCCAGTTTCTGTACCGCCTCAGCCATAATCTGGCGCGAATCACCAAGATTACTGCCTAAGCCAATATAAGTAATGGTCATTGTGTCGGTCCAAAAACAACTTGGTTTAAATCACGCTGTACACGCTTACGTTTCATAATTGGATGATCCGGACCAATCTCACCGCTTGCACTCGCTGCTGCATGAGAAACTGGTTTCTCTGCTGCTGGCTTAGGTTTGCGGGTACGACGGTTACGTGGTTCCGGCTCATTGACTAATGGCTCAATCTCAGTGGTTTCCTGAACAGCCAGACGCTGTTCCAGATGCTCTTCCTGAGTCGCTTTACGACGGCTCTTGGCACGCTGACGGTTATACTGTGCAATGGCACGTTCTTTTTCGTCACCGCCCATTTGCTGATAAGCATCCCACCAGCTCCCCATGCCCTGTGCCGTTTCATCACCTGATTTTTCGCGGAGTAACAGGAAGTCAAAGCCGGCACGAAAACGCGCATGACCAGACAGCGCTTCAATCTGCTGCGGTTTTGGATTCAACAGCCGGGTCTGCATTTCCCAGACTTCACGGATAAAGGTTTCCGCAAAACGTG
Organism: Acinetobacter sp. SM1B; assembly: GCF_003289665.1. Lineage (NCBI taxonomy): Bacteria > Pseudomonadati > Pseudomonadota > Gammaproteobacteria > Moraxellales > Moraxellaceae > Acinetobacter > Acinetobacter sp. SM1B. Next base: position 497,108 of record NZ_QMBM01000001.1, on the reverse strand, counting down.
GAATGATGGTACGGGTTGCTTGACGCTTCAGCACATCCAGGCCTGCTTGAGCACGTGCTTCAGCTGGAATAATGCCTTTACTCAAGTAGAAATCACAACGTTCCAGGAATGGCTTCCATAACAATACAGCATAGAAGAACGCGGGATTAATCGTCTTGCCAATCGAAATACGCTGATCGGTATTGGTCGCAGCACGTTCAATAAACGGTGTGATTTCAGGCTTGATCTCTGCAAACAGCTGACGCCAGATCCCGAAATCAATCAGCATTGGTAAGACGCGGTTGAGATGCCCCATGGTGAACAGCTTCTGTGACTCATCATAAAGACGATGCGGAGATACATCACGAAGCAGCTGGGTCATTTCTGGTGTAAAAATATCCAGAATCGCTTCATCAATATTGAAATTTAATTTTGCTGCAAAACGCAACGTACGCAGCATACGGACTGGATCTTCTTCAAAGCGGAGTGTTGGATCACCCAGCAGGCGCAGTGTTTTATGTTTAATATCATCTACTGCATTGCAGAAATCCAGCACAATACCTTTACGTGGCTGGTAATACATTGCATTAATCGAGAAATCACGGCGAGCAAAGTCCTGCTCGATAGTTCCCCAGTTATTGTCACGCAGAATCATGCCCTGCGCCGAAGTGACGGCCTTTTTCGGCGGTGCCCGGAAAGTCGCGACTTCTACCAGTTCGCGACCAGAATAGACATGAGCCAGCTCAAAACGACGCCCGATAATACGACAACGTCGCCCGAATACTTCTTTGACCTGAGCGGGAGTTGCGTTAGTGACAGCATCGAAATCCTTGGGATTCAAGCCCAGCATCAGATCTCGTACACCACCACCAACAATATAAGCTTCATAGCCGGCCTTATTTAAGGCATCAATCACATCGAGGATATAAGAAGGTAATTGAGCGGTTGATAAACCACATTTTGACGCGCGCAAAGTTTGCAAAAGACGCTGTCTCCTACGTCTGAACGTAAAATTCTAAGATGACGCTAATCATATCGCTTACACGGCTAAAGGGCAATTTGATTATGTCAATCCTGTATCCAGCAATGATAGAGGATTCACTTTAAATTTAGATGATTTACAGCGCCAGTCGAGCTTGATTTTTAGCAAATAGTGCGGGACCAATCCCCTTGACCAACTGAATATCTTCAACACGTTTAAACTTGCCATGCGTGTTGCGATATTCAATAATTGCTTCTGCTTTCTTCTGACCAATGCCATGCAGCTGCTGCAACTGCTCGACCGTAGCGGAGTTCAGCCGGATCCTGTCTGCACTGGAAACAGCTGCAAGCTCTGGCTTCGCCAGATAGTGATTGCTATGATTTTGGGATGGCTGATTCTGCTGTTGTTTCAGCCGTGCATCATATTGTTGCTGTTTGGCCTTCCAGTCAGCATAACTTTCATTTTGAGCAGCAGCTGCAAACGAACTGTACAGTACAGATAAAATTGTAAGGATGATACTAATCAGTTCTCTGCTGATTGACCGAATTTTTATTATTTTCATGCGTGACCCGTTGTTTTAATTCTTGTTTCGCCTGTTCCCACAACTGATCCAGTTCAGTCAGTGACAGGTCTTCTATATTCAGATTCTGTTGTACTGCCTGATGTTCCATCAAGGCAAATCGAGTACGGAATTTATGGATAGTACCTAATAGTGCCATCTCACTCGAAATTCCAAGTTTACGACCAACATTGACCAGAGAGAATAAGCAATCACCAAATTCTTCCAGAATTTCGTCGGATTTCTGTCCTACCATTGCCTCTTTAAATTCACCTAACTCTTCTTCAAGCTTACCGAATGCACCATCCACATCAGGAAAATCAAAACCAATTTTTGCCACATTTTTCTGGATTTCGTCTGCCTGTACGAGTGACGGTGCATGTTTCACATCATCCAGACGGGAACGGGGCTTACCCTGTTTTTCTTGTGTCTTAATCTTTTTCCACAATACAGCCACATCTTCAGGGCTGAGTTTGGAAAACTGTTCAGCCTGAAATACATGCGGATGACGGCGGATTAATTTATCGCTAATCGCCTGCACTACATCCTGGAAATTAAAAGCACCTTGCTCACTGTACATCTGCGACTGGAAAACCACTTGTAATAACAGGTCACCAAGCTCATCACGTACATCTTCAGTCTTACCGGAACGAACAGCCGCTTCAACTTCATACGCCTCTTCAATCGCATAACGTGTTAATGATTCAGGTGTCTGCTGTTGATCCCATGGACATTTTTCACGTAGTTCACGCATGATGCTCAGTAATTGTTCCACCTTAAAACCTCTTTATTTTATCGGACAAGAAAATATCTTTTGCTCAATGTTTGCTATGCTCTAAAAACAGTCAACATGGAGGTAAGCTCAATGCACAGTATCTTTATTAGCGGTGCAGCACAAGGAATCGGTGCTGCTGTTGCCAGCCTATTTTGCCGCGAGGATTACAAGGTCGGTATTTATGATCTGAATATTAGCCTTGCCGAACAACTGGCTGAACAGCTAGGCCCGAATGCACACGCTGGCTATCTGGATGTTGCCAGTTATGCATCCTGGCAAACCGCCTTAGAAGATTTTGAAGCCTGGGCAGGCAAGATCAATATTCTGGTGAATAATGCCGGCATTCTCTATTCAGGAAATTTTGAAAAGTCCCCCATTGAAGCACACCACCGTACGGTCGATATTAATATTAAGGGTGTGATCAATGGCTGTCATGCAGCTTTTCCCTTTCTGGAGCGGGCTGCTTTTGCCCGGGTCATTAACCTTTCCTCTGCTTCCGCGATCTATGGTCAAGCTGACCTCGCTTCTTATGCGACCAGTAAATTTGCCGTACGAGGACTGACAGAAAGCCTGGATATTGAATGGCACAAGCATGGCATCCGGGTCATGGATGTAATGCCACTTTTTGTGCGCACTGCAATGGTTCAGGATATGCAGGCAGAAAGCATCAAGAAAATGGGCGTACATTTGAGTGCAGAAGACGTCGCTCAGGATATTTTAAAACTGGTACAGCGCAAGGACAATTTACTGGTTCCTACCCATCAGCCAGTCGGCTTTAAAAGCCAGTTCTTATACCATTTGTCACGTTTCAGTCCGCAGTTTGTGAACCGCATGAGTAATTTGCTAATTGCCCGAAAACCCTGATTCTTATATCCCCCTGTTTATGCTACCGGATACTGGTAAATCTGAATCTGTGGAAAACTGAAGCCACGGCATGACTGCTCAGCCTGCCATGCCACGCTGAGCACACAATCACCAAATACATAGTTTTGAAATCCAAAGACCCCAAGCTGCGCATGCTGACACAGGCCACCCTGCTGCTGTGGATGTACTTTAGTATTGAGCTCACTCAGGTTCATACGAATACCCATACCATGTGCTTTTAATACTGCTTCTTTGGTGGTCCAGACCTTAAACCAGTATTCAGGATCACAGTCTAACTGTTGCCAGCTCGCGTATTCTTCAGGGTGAAAAGCATGCTGTGCCAATGCATCAAAACGAACTTTACGGCTTAATTCTTCAACATCCACCCCAATTTCTTTGACTGTTTGGCTCATGGCAAGTGCATAAAAATTCTGGCTATGGCTATGGTTAAAGGCAACATGTAAGTGATCTTTGAGATAGGGTTTGCCATGCTCCGCACGTGCAAGATCATGATCACTAATCGAGCAATTTAAAGCACTGGATAAATACTGATTTCGCAATTGAATGATGTGTTGTTTACGTTGCTGCAGATACGCTTGACGCGTTAGTCCGCCAGATATGGCTTGAACTGGCAGTTTATGTAAATCAATTCGAATCTGACGCATTACATGGTCCTTTATTGCTCAAGTGAATTATAGAACAGTTCAGACCTGCATGGTGAAAGCACAAAAAAGCCTGCTATTGCAGGCTTTTTACTTTATTGAAATACAGATTAACCGCGTTTGAATTTCTTTTCAGCTTTCTTGAATTTCTGAACATAACGACGCTTACGTGCTGCAGTACGTTCATCAATTTGCGACTTACGACCTTCGAACGGGTTTTCAGAAGTTTTAAATTCAATTCTTACTGGCGTACCTTCAAGTTTATAAACTTTACGGAATACATTTTCCAGGTAACGACGGTAATCCGCAGGAGTTTTATCGACCTTGTTACCATGAATGACAATGGTCGGTGGATTCTGACCGCCAATATGCGCATAACGCATTTTGATACGACGGCCTTGAACAGTTGGCGGCTGGTGAGCTTCAGTCGCATCTTGCAGAATCTGGGTGATTTTTGCAGGAGAGACTTTCAGGTGTGAAGAATCATAAGCACGGTGGATCGAAGGATAAAGCTCACCGACACCGGTACCATGTAATGCAGAGATCAAGTGAATCTTCGCCCATGGAATAAAGTCAAAACGACGTTCCACATCCAACTTGCACTGCTTACGATCATATTCAGACATGTTGTCCCATTTATTGATCGCAATCACCATGGCACGGCCTGCTTCAATCGCATAACCGATCAAGTGCAAGTCCTGCTCTACAATCCCTTCACGTGCATCAACAACTACGACAACCACATGCGCATCTTTCATCGCCTGCAAAGTTTTCACGATTGAGAATTTCTCAATCATCTCATCGACTTTACCTTTACGACGTACACCTGCGGTATCGATCAAAGTGTATTTACGGCCATCACGTTCAAATGGAATGTAAATCGAGTCGCGGGTTGTACCTGGCTGATCAAATGCAACCACACGCTCTTCCCCCAGTAAACGGTTGACCAAGGTGGATTTACCAACGTTCGGACGACCAATAATCGCTAAACGCAAACCGGTATTTTTATCGTGTTCAGCTTCAGACTCATCTTCAGGCACATCTGCAAGTACTTCTTCAAGCATCTGCTGTACACCACGACCATGACTCGCCGCCACTTGCATCGGCTCGCCCATGCCAAGTTTATAGAACTCAACTAAAGCAGCTTCTGCGTGTACTCCATCTACCTTGTTCGCAACAAGGAAGACTTTTTTACCCAAAGTACGCAGCTCACGGGCAATCTGTTCATCAGATGCCAACAATCCGGCACGTGCATCGACCACAAAGATGATCATATCTGCTTCATGAATTGCAGTTTTAGACTGCTCTGCCATGTAAGAGTCGATCCCACCTTCGTTCTCACCGATACCGCCAGTATCAACGACAATGAAGGATTTATTTTGATAGACAGCATCGCCATACTTACGGTCGCGTGTCAGACCTGCAAAGTCTGCCACCAATGCGTCACGGCTCTTGGTTATCTGGTTGAACAGCGTTGATTTTCCGACGTTCGGACGACCAATGAGCGCAATTACGGGTTTCATAGATTAACCTTTATTCAATATCAGGCTGTCTAAAAATGGCCTGAACATCAGAAAGTTCTGGAAGAAAATGGGAATAGGATTAAAGCCTAAAATAAATAAAAACACGGGGCATTGAACATTCAATCACCCCGCGTAAAAAATACGGTTGGCTTATTTTAGCATAAGCCACAGAAAAATTAACGATTCTGCCAGATACTGTAAGCACCCTTACGTGTCGACACATAGAGCTGGTTGTCGATCACACGCAGTGTGCGAACCTCACCAGAAGTCTTGGAACGACCAACAATCTGTCCAGTAGACGGATCAATCAGGTGTAATACGCCATCCAGGTCACCGACTACAAGGTCTGTACCCAGCATGACCGGGTTGCTCAGCTGACGGTTTAACAGCTGGTCATTTTCCCACAGTTTCTGGCCAGACGTAATTTCATAGGCGGTGATTTTACCATCAGTCTGAGCTACAAAGACACCATTACCTACAACTTCTGGACGCTGGATACTGCTGGCATCTTCACTCCAGATCACCTGTTGTGAAGCCAGATCAAGCACAGTCACCTGACCTTGATAGCTGGTTGTTACTACAAACTGACCAGCAACGACCGGTTCACCATCAAGATCATTCAGACGTTGAATATCGGAGCGACCATCGGACACCGCTACACGGCGCTGCATTTTTGGCACGCCAGTAACTGCATCCAGAGCATAAATATAGCCGTTTGCTGAAGCAATCAGTACATGACGTGGGTCAAGTGCGACTGGTGCCGCCATACCACGCAGGCTGAATTGTACATTAGGTAGCTTATAAGTCCACACCTGTTTACCAGTACTGACTTCATGAGCGAAGACCATACCATCATTCGCCACGGTAATCACACGGTCTGCATGCACTAAAGAGGGCGCAATAATGGCACCCGACAATTGGGCAGCCCAACGTTGTTCACCCGTTTGCTGATCTAAAGCAAACAGCTGACCTTTGGTATTCCCGGAAATCACCAGACCAGAAGCCGCCTCCACACCTGCGCTTAAGCCGGCTTTAGACACTTTTTTCTGCCAAAGACGTTGCTTGCCCTGATAAGCAGAAATTTCCCCATTTGGATTAATGGCAAAAATCACACCGTTGTCTGCATCGAGGCGTAAACGTAATGGATCTGCTTCATCCGTAGAAGAAACACTGCTAGAAAATACAGGAACCAGTGATTTTGCCTGTGCAAGTTTAGGAAGTGGATTTGGCTTGGCTTCTTCCACTTTAATGGTTTTTCCCGCACAACCTGCCAAAGCAAGGGTTAACACGGTTAAGGCACAGGTGAGTTTGTATTTTCTATTCATTCAGTTTCTTCCACTTGTGTATCTATAATCGGGCGTTCAATTTCAGGATCATCGACCAATACGCCAACACTTTCTAGTTTAATTTGTAAAATCTGACGTTCTTCTTTGCGTTCTACCAAAGTATCCCATGCACTTTGATACACTTTCTTGGCATTTTCAATATCATTTTTAGCAACATAGATATCTCCACGTGCTTCATCCGCAGTTGCTTTAAAAGCAGGCTCATTCACCGCTTCTAAAGTTTTCAGTGCTGCATCATATTTTTTCTGTGCCAGCTGGGCATATGCCAGACGAAGTTTAACTACTTGCACCAGACCTGCATCATCCACCTTGGAGTTTTCAACTTTCTTCAGTGCACGTTCAGCTGCTGCATAATCTTCTTTGTCATAAGCCAGTTTTGCCATTACTAGCTGAGTCTGAATCGCCTGCGCTGAGTCAGGTGCTTCCTTGACAATCTTGTCCGCAGTATCAGACAGTTTAGCAAACGCATCGCCCTGAGTAGAACGTGCATCATCCATTAACTGCTGTACCTTGGCAGTTTGCTTCTGCGACTCCGCCAGGTTTTTCTTCTGCCAATATTCCCATCCAAAAAAGGCAATCAGCGCAACCAGAATCCCGGTAATGATTGAAGAGCCATACTTCTTTGTGAAGGATTTCAAACTTTCAAGTTGTTCATCACCACCAATTGCGCTCATGTGATTACCCCTTTCCTAATGTCTTATCGATTATTTTGAAGAAATTTTAGTTGTGAAGAATGCCACAAAATCAGTAAATGGCACATCTGATTGTTCTGCTGTTGCTAGCTCTTTTACAGTAAAGGTCTGTGCTTCAAGTTCACGTTCACCCATAATCACGGCATAGATCGCACCAGACTGGTCTGCCTTTTTCATTTGCGATTTCATTGAACCTTGTGAGCCAACTTTCAGGCGAATACTACTCCCGGCAGCTTCTAACTGGTCACGGATCTGTTCAGCCAAGACCAGTGCCTGACCTTGAGAAGCAGGGTCTGCCACCAGAAATACTTCACAATCACGTACAAGTGTGTTGTCTTCAACTTGCTCCAGTAAAAGCAGTAAGCGCTCCATCCCCATCGCAAAACCAACCGCAGGTACAGACTGGTCCGCCTTACCTTTTAACTGACCCACCAGCCCATCATAACGACCGCCGGCACAGACTGTACCTTGTGAACCTAAATGTGTTGTGGTCCATTCAAATACGGTTTTGTTGTAGTAATCTAGACCACGTACCAGTTTCTGGTTGATGACAAAGCTGACGCCTGCATCAGTCAGGTATTGCTGTAACTGGTTAAAGTGCGCCAGTGTTTCTTCACCCATAAAGTCATGCAGTTTAGGTGCATTTTCTAAAATAGACTGCGTTTTGGCATCTTTAGAATCCAGGATACGTAATGGATTCGTGGTTAAACGACGCTGAGAATCTTCATCCAGATCGGTTTTATGCGCTTCCAAGAATTCAACCAATGCCGCGCGGTATGCCGCACGTTCATCCGACTCACCCAAAGTGTTGAGTTCAAGCTGAACTTTGTCCGAAACACCCATACGTTTCCATAAACGCGCTGTCATTAAAATCAATTCAGCATCTTGATCTGGCGTTGCTACACCAAAAGTTTCCACACCAAACTGGTGGAACTGACGGTAACGGCCTTTTTGTGGTTTTTCATAACGGAACATAGGTCCGACATACCACACTTTCGGGGTCGCACCACGCAGCAGGTTATGCTCAAGCATGGCACGTACGCAACCTGCTGTACCCTCAGGACGCAGCGTCAAAGACTCCGGTGGATTGCCTTTGTCCAGAAAAGTGTACATTTCTTTTTCAACGATATCCGTTGCATCACCGATTGAACGTTTGAACAGATTCGTATGTTCAACGATTGGCAAACGAATTTGTTGATAACCATAGGCATCCATCAGGCCCGATAAATGCTGTTCAAGACGTCTCCAAGCTGGGGTTTGCGTTGGGAGAATGTCATTAAAACCTTTGATTGCGACGATTGAACTCATGATCTACTCAGGAAAACTTGTACGAATAATTTCTTTAGATTTAGCTTCTTCAAGCTCGGAAACACGTTGACGAACCATAGCCTCGATTTCATCAACCAGTTGATTGGTATCAATTAAATGACTTTTTTCGCCATTACGATACACCAGCGAACGTGGACTTGCACCTACTACACCAATGTCGGCTTCCTTAGCTTCACCCGGACCATTTACTTTACAGCCGATCACGGATACATCCATTGGTGTACGAATATCTTCCAAACGTTCTTCAAGCGATTGCATCACTTTAATTACATTAAATTCCTGACGTGAGCAGCTCGGGCAGGCAATGAAGTTAATCCCGTTAGAACGTAAACCCAGCGATTTTAAAATATCAAAACCAATTTTCACTTCTTCTTCAGGTTCTGCTGCCAATGAAATACGCATGGTGTCACCAATGCCTTCCATCAACAGACCACCAAGGGCGATTGCAGACTTCACCGAACCTGTACGGTAAATGCCCGCCTCAGTCACACCCAAGTGCAGCGGGTTATCAATCTGTTTAGAGAGCAGGCGATAAGCATCCATGGTCAGGAACACATTGGATGCTTTTACCGATATTTTAAATTCATGGAAATCTAAACGGTCTAAAATATCGATATGACGCATCGCCGATTCAAGCAGTGCTTCGCCTGTCGGCTCGCCATATTTTTTCTGGATGTCTTTTTCTAATGAACCAGCATTGACACCAATACGCATCGAGATATCGTTATAACGCGCAGCTGCCACGACTTCACGAATCTTGGCTTCTGAACCGATGTTACCTGGGTTAATACGCAGACAGTCTGCGCCCAAGTCAGCTACTGCCAGGGCAATTTTGTAGTCGAAGTGAATGTCTGCAACCAATGGCACACTCACCTGTTTACGGATTTCCCCAAACGCTGCCGCTGCTTCCATACTTGGTACAGAAACACGCATGATATCAGCACCCGCATCGACGCAGCGCTGGATCTGTGCGACCGTTGCGGCTACATCACAGGTTTCGGTATTGGTCATACTCTGGATGCTGATAGGCGCATCACCACCGACATAAACAGAACCAACACGAATCTTGCGGGTTGGACGGCGTTGAATCGGATTCACAATCATGATTTGTTTCTACTCTCTTGCCATTAACGTGATAAACGGAATTCTGCTTTTCCGTTTACAGTATATGGTGACAATGAAATATTTTCGTTATTCAGGGTCATGGCCACAGCGGTTGCATCATCAAGACGGATCTGAAATGGAGTTTCACCATTTAAATCCAATGTTGATGATTGACGACCAGTAGCAAGCACTTTACCGGTTGAGTCAACAATATGGACTGAAGTAGGACGGCTAAACTCAAGTTTTAGCTGATCACCAGATACTGCTGCATTGGAATCCATATTAATGATTTCAACGTCTGATGCCTGAGTCATTACTTTCGGTTCTACTTCAGCGCTACTATTGCCTGACCAGTTTTGGATCATCGCTACCAATGCACCTAAAACTGCTAACGCCACTAATGCGACTAAACCGCGTTTCAACCATTTACGGTTACGGTCACGATTAGAGCCTGGTAATTTACCCATAATCTTGATTGGGGAGTTGTTCAAGGCATGATTCGGCAACAGACCGGTATCATTGGCATAAATCTCATCAAAACGTTGAATGATATTCGATGCATCGACGCCTAAGAACTTCGCATAAGTACGATAATAACCCTTGATAAAGGTCGCTTCCGGTAAAGCTTTATAATCATCCTGTTCCAGTGCAGTCAAAGTTTTGACTGGAATATTCAGTTCACTTTCAACATCTTCCAGCTCAAGTTTCTGGTTGATACGAATCTGGCGCAAGTACTCACCTGGACGTTGAACATTTCCTAACGCGTTTGGCGCTACGCTCGAATTATTCGATGGTGAATTAGGATTTACTTCCATACGGCCTCAGTAGTGTACTGTAATTGCAAATAACGTTGGTATTCCGGGCTTTCAGGGAATAATGCGCGCAATTGGTTGACCAATACTTGCATGCCCATTTGATCACCCTCGGCACGCGCAGTACGAATGCCGATCCAGAGCGCACGAGCACCCTGGTTTTTCTGTCCCACTGAACGTACAAATTGTTGATACATATTCGACGCTGCCGGGAACTGCTGATTCAGATAAAAAATCTCTGCCAACTCTAACATTGAAATGTAAGAATCGCGATTGGCTTGCAGGGCCTGTTTGAATGATTTTTCAGCATTCACCAGATCACCTTGCTTCAGGTAGATCCGCCCCATATTTTCAAGCGCAAGATAACGCTGGTCATAGCCCAGTGTCGCGCCTGCAATTGCAAACTGTTCAATTGCATCATTATAACGTTCAATCTGATACAAATAGGTGCCATAATTGTTACGTGCCTGTGCATTTTTAGGTTCGACTGAGATCGCGCGCTTAAAATAAGTTTCGGCACGATCCAAGTTCAGCTTACTGCCTTCCTGCTGTAACAAAACACCCATCATCATATTAGCTTGAGCATCACGTGAATTAATTTTAAGCGCCTCATCTAGCGCTCTTTTCGCTGAATCCAGATCACCAGTCTTCAGATATTCAACCGCCAATTGAGTACGCACCTGGGTCGCTTTTTTAGGATCCTTTTTACCCACTTCTGCCGTTTGACAGCCAGATAGAGCAATAGAAACACATGCTGTTGAAATAAAAGCAATTTTAGATGTCAGATTTCTCAATTGGTGACCTCTTGTTATCCTTGTGAGCGCATAATCTCATTGGACTGCGCGATTTTCTTCTTCCATTGTTCCGCACGGCGAGTACGGTCAGCAACTTGTCCCACTAATTGACCACACGCAGCATCAATATCATCACCACGTGTCTGACGAATCGTACACACAAAACCTGCATCAGACAAAGTTTTTTGGAAAGAAATAATACGGTTACGGCTTGAACGGCCATAAGGCGCATGCGGGAATGGATTAAATGGAATCAGGTTAATTTTGCTTGGCAAATTCTTCAATAATTTAATCATCTGCTGGGCATGTTCCGGTTTGTCATTCACGCCGTCCAGCATGACATATTCAATGGTCACATGTTTACGTGCGCTTTCATTGCCATCTTTAGTGATATAGCGCTGACATGCTGCAATAAGTTGCTCAAGCGGATATTTTTTATTGATTGGCACGAGTTCATTACGCAGTTCATCATTAGGTGCATGCAATGAAATCGCCAGAGCGACATCAATGTCTTGTGCAAGTTGATCAATTTTAGGCACCACACCTGATGTTGACAGTGTCACACGGCGTTTTGACATACCGTAGGCAAAGTCATCCAGCATGATACGCATTGAATTGAGTACAGCATCGTAATTCAATAACGGTTCGCCCATTCCCATCATGACGACATTCGTCACTGAACGTTCACGCTCAGCCACAGGCACATCTTCCATATAGGAATAGTTTGCCATCCATAATTGGCCGATAATTTCAGCCTGGCTTAAATCACGTTGGAAACCCTGTTTACCAGTTGAACAGAATGAACAGTCCAGTGCACAGCCCACCTGTGAAGAAATACACAAGGTCTTACGTGAGCCAGTTTTATCTTCTGCCGGAATCAGGACAGTTTCAACCAGTGAACCTTCACCATCACCGACACGGAACACCCATTTACGCGTACCGTCTTTAGAATAATTTTTATGCACCACTTCTGGCGCTTTAATTTCACAAATTTTTTCCAGCTTTTCACGCAACTTGCCTGAGATATTGGTCATCTCAGCAAAATCAGTCACAAAAAATTGGTGAATCCACTTCATCACCTGCCCGGCACGAAACTTCTTCTCACCCATATCTTCGAAGAATTTTTCCATTTGCGGACGTGACATGCCAAGTAAGTTCACTTTCTCGACAGCCTTTTGCTGTGCTGGAGCGGATGGAGTGTGTTGCTGTGTCTCAGAAACTGCTGATACAGCGACTGCTTCAGTACTCATGTGTATTACCTAAACCATGTCTAAAGATGAAAGGAGAAGCTCAATATCTGAGCAAAGAATTATTCAGGGAATAAAAAAACCAGATAAGTATAATAACACTTATCTGGCTTGAATACTGCGAATTAACGAGTACGTGGAGCAATCTCAGTTTGAGCGAAGAAGTAGTTAACTTCACGGTCAGCAGATGCTACAGAGTCAGAACCGTGAGCAGCATTTTCGTCGATGCTTACAGCGAAATCTGCACGGATAGTACCAGGAGCAGCTTCTTTAGGGTTAGTCGCGCCAAGGATTTCACGGTGAGCAAGAACTGCGTTTTCACCTTCAAGAACTGAAACAACAACTGGACCAGAAGTCATGAATGCAACTAGGTCACCAAAGAAACCACGTTCTTTGTGCTCAGCGTAGAAGCCTTCAGCTTCAGCTTGAGTCAGGTGCTTCATTTTAGTAGCAACAATTTTAAGACCCGCTTTTTCGAAACGAGCAAAGATTTCACCGATTACGTTTTTAGCAACTGCATCTGGTTTAACGATAGATAATGTACGTTCAATAGCCATGATTGGCTCCTTTAGTCAATGGTTGACATGAAAATTTGGCGCATTATACCGAGATAATCCGCAATTTTCTGCTTTTACTCTGTAAAAAAATCGCTTTTTTAGATGAGGTCTTAGCGCGCCTCGTCAATCCATGCCATTTGAATGGCTTCAAGCAGGCCTTCAGTTGATTTTTCAGGATTATCTTCAAAGTCTGGAAGTGCACAAACCCATGCATGCAAATCAGTAAAACGAATCCATTGCGGATCCACGTCCGGGTGTGCTTCATACAGTTCAATTGCGATATCAAGAGTATCAGTCCAACGTAAACCCATATCTATTCCTAATAGCCATTTGCTTCGATGTGGTACTTTAGCAAATCTGGCAGAATCTGCGAGTGTTTAACGGTTCCAGAGCTATATTTTTATAACACAATGTTCAAGAGCGGTGCCAGAGATATAAAACTTACCGCCACAGTTATACCGATGACAGCCCCCATTGCTACATCACTCGGATAATGCAGACCGAGTATCATTCGTGAGGCTGCGACCAACACAGTAAAAGGCAGCATTAAAATCAGTAGAACTGGAACTGCATAACCCAGCATCGTCGTTGCCATGACGGCATGCAGGGTATGTCCTGAGGGAAAACTGTAATAGTCTAGAGGATGGTCACCGAGACGAATAAGCTGATGCACCTGATAAGGTCGGGGGCGTACAGTTTTGGTTTTTAGTACCTTGTAGATTGCCGTACCAACAGTACTTCCCAAAATTAAATACAGCATTTGCAGGCTGTATAATAAACCTTGTAGCGCCCAGGTAGCGATGATCATCACGTACCAGAATACGCCATTGCCAAGCCGGCTGATAATTTTGAAAAAAACAGCCACACGTCCAGAATGCGAAAGATGATTTAATACTACGCAACCTTTTAAATCCATCTCCATTAATTTTTGTTTTGCATGATGGAATTTCACCGTTTGGCTTCCTGTAATATTTTCAGTTCATTTTATCGATTCTTAGCTATCGAATTATTTAAATCAAATTTAGAAATTAATATCGACTGAAATCCGATCACGATAGGTACCTGCTGGAACACCATTAAAAGGATTATCTACCAGTTGAACAGATACGATAAATTTCTGTCGCTGGGCTGCGCTCTGTTGGAGTGGTACTCCCCACGCATTACCGCTTGCTCCTCTTAAATTTAACTTAGTGCGGAGTTTATAGGCGCCATTAGATACATAACTCATACCATCAGTACTAACCAGATTTTGGCTATTAAATAAAATTGAATAACCAGTATCACAACTGATATTAAAAGACGTGGCTGCCTGGCTACGCTGGTAGCTTTGCAAACGAAGCTCATCATTAGCAAAGCCATCAATTGAACAATATTGAGCAGATGCCATGGTGCTCATCGCGGATACTGCTATTAATAACAAGAGCTGTTTCATTATAATTTTCTCCTACTTGCAAACCGTTTCAAAAACATGTTTGTCCGCATTCTGGAATTGTATTTCATTCAGATTAAATTGTGCCTGGCATTGCTTTCCGCCTTGAGTTTTAATTTTCAGGTTATATGCACCTGCCTTAAATAAATAAAGATAGACCATACCCTGGCTATCAACAAAAGAAGCTTCCTGACTGAGCCCGTCTACAAGAACTTCAGACCCTGCAACCAGCGAATTTTGCTGTGCATCCTTAAGTTTGACAGCAACCCGTTTTGTTTTATAAATCGGAAAATCTAGACGATATCCGCGTTGATCTAAGCCCACCAGTTTCTTAGAAGAGTGTTCAAAAGTTTCATCCATTGCCAGCTGGTTATGATCAAAAGAAATGTCATAATGAATATAAGGAATAAGATTATGAACAAACATATACCCTTGTTTATTGGTACTTCCTACACGTGTTGCCGAGCGATAAATATCAATATCTGAATGTTGGTCCACATTAACCAAGGCAAAAGCGTTATCGGCATATTTGGTCAATGCAACTTTATTCCCCATCCAAACTAATGCGCCATCAAATGTAACTTGTGAATTACGGCGATCCTCATATTCATCATGAGATAATTGCAAGTTACCTACGCTGGTTTTCCACAAACCATAAGCATTGTAGTTAATTTCTTCATCACTTCGGTTTACACCCACGACATAATCAAAGCCATTCTGGGTCATGGTTCGATGGGCATAACTTAAACTTGTTTCATTATCTGCGGTATCATGATCCAGAGAAAGCCGCCCTCGTTCGCCCCAGTTATAATAAAAGGCGATACGAAATCCCTGATCTCCGTCCTCACTAAAGTCTTTATAATAGCCAAAATCCGTATATAAATTTCTAGTTAGACCTTTTGTCGCTCTAATATCAAAAAACTTACGGTCTTCTCTTGGTGAATCATCAAATTCATTATAATAAGATTGATAAATAAAATTAAAATTTAGACCATCAATAATTTTAAGATTAGAAAAGTTGAAATATAAAATACTTGAAGTCTCGATTTCGGAATCATATAAGTCAGTATTTAAATATTGATACTCTTGAGTAAAATATCGACTATTTAAGCCAACTGACCAGTATTGGGAACTTCGACTCAAGCCAACTGCAGCAGCATAACCTTGCTCATCTATACGATCTGCCTTACTTGCTGATACGGCGATATCTAAAAGAAAATACTTACTGATACCTTGGGTCCACAACACATCCACATTGCTAACATCTTCACTATAAAGTAAATCTAGGCCCAAGGTTGTAGAAGAGGTGATTCCTCGGCGAAAATAGAGTTTGCTAAAAAAATCACGATAATCATCATCCACAAGATCATAGTTATAACGCAGCTTTCCTAACGAAATATTGTATTCATTTAACCTTGGCTTCAATAACCGGCTATTAATATAAACAGGAAAACTCCGAACAGTACGATTTCCAAGTATATCTTCTACCACAATTTGAGCATCACCTGCCTGATTGACGACTCCTCCAGCTGG
This sequence comes from Acinetobacter sp. SM1B, assembly GCF_003289665.1. Lineage (NCBI taxonomy): Bacteria > Pseudomonadati > Pseudomonadota > Gammaproteobacteria > Moraxellales > Moraxellaceae > Acinetobacter > Acinetobacter sp. SM1B. The sequence continues at coordinate 480,921 of NZ_QMBM01000001.1, read as the reverse complement.
TAAATTGTAATTACCTGGGGTGATTGAATCCCGGTAAAGTCTTACACCATTAATAAAAAGATCTACCGTAGAGGGTAAGCTGGCGCTACCATTTAAGGCCGGGATATTCCAATACACAAAATCAGGACGATCAATATAATTGGTTCCAAAGCTTAAACCGCCAAAACGAAAAGAATTATTTAGCAAGTTATAAGGACTGGTCGTATCACCGAAAGTCAGCTTTAAAAATTTTGTCGGAAAATCGATATCTAAGGTACTGTTTACGCGCAAAAACGTTTGTTCTGTTTCCTCAGGTTCATTCCGATAGAGAAACGCATTTTTAAACAACCAATAATCTTTAAAGATCCCAAACTCTGAGAACGTATTAAACTCCTGATCTTCTTCATCCTTACCATAGAACAGACTATAGTTCACAAAGCCACCAAAGTTTGCTTTTTCCGGAACTTCTATTTCCAGCTCATAATCGGTTCCTACGAAAAAATCTGCAGGAAAGAAGATTTTAATCGCCTGAAGACTATAATCATCCTCGACTGTAATTCCTGGCTGTGTTAATGAACAAAAATCTTTCTTAGCTAGGTGTCGTGAAATTTTTTCTACCCGTATTCCAATATCAGATAAAGCTTCACATTCAACAAATCTTTTCCCATTCTCAGAAAATGTTACAGTTTCAGTGTGATAATCCACACCATTGATCCATATATTAACGATAAGTACTTCTGGACTTTTTAGTTGATTTGATTCTTGACTAAGTTCTGCATTTGCATTTATCGCTCCCATACCACATGCAATCATTAGGAAAAGTTTTGTGGCTTTCATAGCATGATCCTTTTACTATTTCTTATTTTTATGAGATAGAACTATCACCCTTTTACTGGAAACTCTAAATACCCTGCCTGCTCATCTAACTTAATTTTTAATTTGGCTATATTCCCAGTTTTAATTTCACCTAATTCAAATTTAATTTTATTACCGCTTAACACATACAACGCCAAATCTTGTCGCAGTAATTCATTATTTTTATTATCGAGCACAACAACTTCAGTAATTTTCGCAAAAGAATTTTCTGAATTAATGATATTGAGATAGGCTACATTATTAATTTTATGTAGATCCACACTGAGCTTTGGAGGAACTACCTTTCCAGCAAAAAGTGGTAAAGAAAAATTAAATAAAAAGTTAATTGCAGACTCCTCTACAACCGGTGTTACTTCCTTAAAAACTACTCTCCAAGACTGTTGTTTTTCCAGGTTTTCTGGCGGCTGACTAAAGCCAATACGCACAATCTGCTTACTTTCTGGTTTAAGTTCAAAAGTTTTTGGATTAAATAATAAAGTTCTATCTTCTACGAGAACATCTTCTCCTTTTTCATCCTGCTGCCATTTAAATGCATTAACTTCATAGATTTTAGATTTAGATAGACCAGTACTTTCGATATTAACCGTAGTACTTTTCTGTCTTTTAAAATCTTGGATATTTAATTGTATTGGATTAAATTTAATTCCTGCAGACAAAGAAGCACTGTAGAGGAGCATAATTAGCAACCCTATTAATTTTATATTCACCTTTGACTCCAAATATTTAAATATAATTATTATTAATTTTTTATATTAAAGTAGGAGATGTTTAAAACATCTCCTAACGGTGTAACTATTTTATAAGAATGATTTTCTTATTTTTAGAATCGAACCGCTACTGTATAAGTACCACGGTAAGTACCAGCATCAGCGTTGTTATAATCATTTTGTGCAACTGTTGCAGTTACATTAAATGCCTGATCGGCATTGCCTGTACTAGCTAAAGTACCACCATTGTACGCATCAGCAGCGCCATTTTGACGTGTGCTCACTTGTACCGGTACTGCGCCACCCGCTCCAGTTAAAGTATTTGGTGCTGAGATTTGCAGTCTGTATGGTGCATTTGTACGTACATTAAATGTTCCTGTATCTGTCCAAGTACCATTTTGTGCTTGAGCCAGCGTTAAGGTTTCATCTACGACATCTAGGTCGCAATGTCGAGCAACATCTAGAACTACATTAATTTTTCCATCACACTTATCACCACAAGCATGCTTGCCTGGTTTATGTGGTTTAGTCGGTTTAGATGGACCTGGGCCACGATCTGGGCCACCTGCATATACACTTGCTGATCCTAAGCCAAGTACAACTGATGCTAATGCTGTTAGAACTATTTTATTCATTTTTTTCTCCATTCTTTTAAAAGAATATAAATATTTATTTCGAAGAACGGTTAATGCAAAACTCTTATTATTATGAGTGCAGCTACCTAACCGTAGGCTTATCTTATTATTATTAGTTCCAAAACATACAAATGTGATAACTTTCACAATATGTTTTATTATTCTTTCACAAAAGCACACTTTTATCTTAGATCACTATATTTTAAAGAATTATTTTTTCGAATTTTGCAATTAAGGCAAATTAAAGAGAAATTTATAAAAACCAATTTTCTATCAATATTTTCAATCTAAAAAAAAGATTAAAAATAAGTTATTGTTTTTATTTTATTTATATTAAATAAAGAATAGTTTCATTAAATATTAAAACCTTACAAAACCTTACAATTTATAATCAAATATTTTAAAATAAAAAAATTACTAATTCTATTTTTTTGATTTTTCATATATTTACATTATCCTTCTCATCAAAAAAACATTCAATATAAATAATTAAATTTTTACAATCAACAACTTAATAAATTATTTTTCACTATTTTAATACTTGTATCATAATTAATGACTTTTATCTCTTTTTCTATACAAATTTATTCAACCTTAAATTTTATGATAATCTTACTGGATATAAATTTAGTTCAAATAATAATTTAATTAACTTTACATTAAAATAATTAAATTATTTTTCATTTTAAATATAAAAAATTTAATTGTTCCTAAGTTATTAAGACCTGCTAATACTTAAAAAACATTTTTACTTATTAATTAATCATATAAGCCACTATCTTCTATATTTTATTTTATCTTAATTTTATTTATTAACTTTCTATAATTCACCCTTAGATCTAATTATTCGCATTTCCAACTTATCAAAGAAAATTAATAATCAACAAATAATCAATTATTTTAAAATCCAATAATATACATCTCTAAAAATAAAAATATAAAAACACCATTCAATTTGAGTGGTTTTTTCCTTTAAATCAAATGATCCGAGAAATTAGTTTTACGCTTTATAACGATCTTGTTTTCTTAAATCCAAGGTATGAACGAGTACAAAACACTGTTTTGTAAGAAGTGTAAGGAGGCAAAGCACTGCTTTCAATGAAGCACAAGAAGTGAAAGCACACTGTTTTCATCTATTTGAGGCACGAAGTTCAACTCAAATAAATTAGTTCTTTTACAAGACATAAAAAAGCCCCTGTTAAAAACAAGGGCTTTTCGACTTAGAAATTAGAACTTAGTTCTTTTCTTTGTCTACGATTTTGTTTGCTTGAATCCAAGGCATCATCGCACGAAGTTTGTTACCCGTTACTTCGATACCGTGAGCAGCATTTTGACGACGACGAGCTGTCATAGATGGGTAGTTCAACGCACCCTCTTGAATGAACATCTTCGCGTATTCGCCAGATTGAATACGTTTAAGCGCATTGCGCATCGCTTCACGAGACTGTTCGTTAATAACTTCAGTACCAGTTACATATTCGCCGTATTCAGCGTTGTTAGATACTGAGTAATTCATGTCCGCGATACCACCTTCGAACATTAAGTCAACGATCAATTTAAGTTCGTGTAGACATTCGAAGTATGCCATTTCAGGCGCATAACCCGCTTCAACCAAAGTTTCAAAGCCCATTTTAACAAGCTCAACAGCACCACCACAAAGAACTGCTTGCTCACCAAATAAGTCAGTTTCAGTTTCTTCACGGAAAGAAGTTTCGATGATACCTGTACGGCCGCCACCAACACCTGATGCATAAGAAAGCGCAACGTTACGAGCGTTACCAGAAGCATCTTGATGAATAGCGATTAGGTCAGGAACACCTGAACCACGTTGATATTCAGAACGCACAGTGTGACCAGGCGCTTTAGGCGCAACCATGATTACGTCAAGATCAGCACGTGGAACAACCTGGTTGTAAAGAACAGAGAAACCGTGAGCAAATGCAAGAGTCGCGCCTTCTTTGATGTTTGGCTCGATTACGTCACGATAAAGTTGTGCTTGGAACTCGTCTGGAGTCAAGATCATCACTACGTCAGCTTGAGCAACAGCAGCAGGGACTTCAGCAACTTTAAGACCAGCGTTTTCAGCTTTTTTCCAAGAAGTAGAACCAGCGCGAAGACCTACAGTTACGTCTACACCAGAATCTTTAAGGTTAAGCGCGTGCGCGTGACCTTGTGAACCATAACCAATGATCGCTACTTTCTTAGATTGGATGATAGATAAGTCGCAGTCTTTATTGTAAAAAATTTGCATTGCTGTCTCCGCTTAATGCTTGTTTGTCTGTTTAACCAGGCAGTGAATCTTGTATTTACACTGCCTGATACCCCCTTCTTTTTAGGATGAGGAAATACTTTAAAATTAGATTGTCAGTACTTTTTCGCCGCGTGCGATACCCGAAACACCTGAACGAACCACTTCTAAAATGGTATGTTCTGCAAGTGCATCAATAAACGCATCCACCTTTTCAGTTGTACCTGCAATTTGAATGGTATAAGTCGTTGGTGTTACATCAACAATCTGACCACGGAAAATATCGGCAGTACGTTTGATTTCATCACGCGATGAACCGAGTGCTTTGACTTTAATGAGCATCAGTTCACGTTCAATATGCGCACCTTCTGACAGATCCACTACTTTTACTACTTCAACTAATTTATTCAGCTGTTTAGTAATTTGTTCGATCTTGTGATCATCGCCATAAGTAGTCAATGTCAAACGAGAAAGTGTTGGATCTTCAGTTGGCGCAACGTTTAATGTTTCGATGTTGTAGCCACGTTGTGAGAATAAACCCACTAAACGGGAAAGCGCGCCTGCTTCGTTTTCAACAAGTACAGAGATGATATGTCTCATGCTGTGCGCTCCCCTTTTGCCAACCACATATCCTGCATTGACTGACCTGCAATAAGCATCGGATAAACGTGCTCAGAGCGATCAACCATTACGTTAATAAATACGCACTTATCATTGATTGCCATCGCCTCTTCAAGCTTAGACTCAAGCTCATCTGCATGATCAATCTGAATACCAACATGACCATAAGCTTCCATCAATTTTGCAAAGTCCGGCAATGACTCTACATAAGAGCTAGAGTGACGACCTTCATAGTTCATATCCTGCCACTGTTTTACCATACCCAATGCACGGTTGTTCAGGCACAGAATTTTCACGTTCAAGCCGTATTGCTTACAGGTTGAAAGCTCCTGGATACACATCTGGATCGATGCTTCACCAGTGATACACACCACTTGCTGATCCGGAAATGCAAGCTTAGCCGCCATTGCATATGGCAGACCTACGCCCATCGTTCCTAAACCACCTGAGTTGATCCATTGACGTGGACGCTTGTAGCGATAGTGCAATGCGCCGAACATCTGGTGCTGACCCACGTCAGAGGTGATGATCGCTTCGCCATTGGTCACTTTGTCGAGCGCACGAACTACTTGTTGAGGCTTCATCGAACCATCAGTCGGTAGATCAAACTTCAAGCAGTTCACTTGACGCCATTCATCAATTTGCTTCCACCATGCCGCAATCGCTTCAGGATTTGGCTTGGACACATTCATCTGTTTCAGCTGGTTCAGCATTTCGTTTAGTACAGGTTCTACTGCACCCACGATTGGAATGTGTGCCATGATGGTTTTAGAAATCGTCGCTGGGTCAATATCAATGTGAATGACTTTGGCATTTGGACAGAATTTCGCAGGATTATTGGTTACACGGTCATCGAAACGCGCACCGATACACAGAATCACGTCTGCATTGTGCATGCTCATGTTGGCTTCATAAGTACCGTGCATACCGAGCATGCCCAGGAACTGTGGATCATCGCCCGGGAATGCACCAAGACCCATCAAGGTATTGGTTACTGGGAAGCCCAACAGATGTGCAAGTTCAGTCAATTGTGCTGAAGCATTGCCTTGAACCACACCACCGCCAGAATAAATCACTGGGCGTTTAGCATGAATCAGTTCGTCAATCGCTTTACGGATTTGACCTGAATGACCACGGTATGGTGGCTGATACGAACGCATCTTCACTTTTTCAGGATATTCGTAAGCAAATTTCTCTGCTGGATTGGTCGCATCTTTCGGAATATCAACAACGACTGGACCTGGACGACCAGAAGCAGCGATATAGAATGCTTTTTTGATAATTGCCGGAATTTCGCTGGCATGACGAACCTGGAAGCTGTGCTTCACAATCGGACGGGAAATACCAACCATGTCCGTTTCCTGGAACGCATCCTCACCAATTAAGTGACTTGCAACCTGACCAGACAGGATCACCATTGGAATGGAATCCATATAAGCTGTTGCAATTGGGGTTACGGTATTGGTTGCGCCCGGACCTGAGGTCACAAGCACGACACCTGTTTTACCTGTTACGCGCGAGTATGCATCTGCCATATGGCCGGCAGCTTGTTCGTGACGTACGAGGTAATGATTAATTTTGTCTTGTTGAAATAGCGCGTCGTAGATATGTAGAACTGCGCCGCCTGGATATCCAAAAACATGTTCAACGCCTTCATCCGCTAATGCGCGAACGAGCATTTCACCACCAGATAAAAGTTCCAACGTGATTCACCCTAATATTATTCACTGCACAAATGGGAGGCATTTGCAGTGTTCATTCATTAACTGTCTGCACTGTTATAGCACATAAATTTCATAGTTTTCATAGCAATAGGAAAAAAATCTGGTCTCTTTACTGTTCGAGCAATACAAGACCTAAAACATGTTGGGATAAACATATTTTGCTTAGCTTTGTTCAATTTCTCGGCTAGAGAAATCGCCCACTGCATGAAATGACACTTATTCGAAGGGTGATCGATCTAAGGCATATAAAACTATTGCAGCATTCTTGTGTTTTCAGTCTGTAAAGTCAAGTTCAAAAAACACTCTGTTTCATCTAGCTTATAGGGTTTTTGCTGTTTTTCTAAACTTTTATTAAAGATATAGCTTTACACCCCCTCTTTATAAAGAAAAAATATTCAATAAAATCATTATGATAAATATTTATTTTTATAAAATTTTAGTATGCCTTATATAAAAAAAATGAATGAATTTTTCTATTTTTTGATTTTAATGTTTATAAATAAATTTACTTATTAGTCTGTTTATATTTTCTTCAATTAGCTTTTTCTGCATTTATTACGAAAAGTCGATAAAAATACTCCTCTGATTATTTAAACTGACTACAATATGCACAACCTGAATGCTGAAACTGCAAAGGATCAATAACCATGAGACATTCACTGTTTGCCATGTTAACAAACACCCTTCTACTCTGTTTTATGAGTGGAAACACCATGGCAAATCAATACTATAAATGGGTCGATGCCAAGGGAGTAACGCATTACACCAAAACACCACCGCCAAAAAATGCAAAAAAAGCAGGTAAAGTAGAAACTTATGGCTGGAAAAATTCAGCCCCAACCCCTCCTAGAAATACTGAACCTGCTGAACAAACTGAGCACGCATCTCAAGAACAGCTGCAACAATCGCCTCAAGCTCCAGCGAATCAAGACCAGCAGCAACGCGAAGCGAACGAAGCCTTGCAACAATCTAAAAAGCGTGCAGTCGCTTTATAAGGCATCCCTTTAATAGGACAGTCGTTTTTCTTCGGGAAATGTGAGTGCAAAATTCACTATAAGTGCATTTTGCGCTATGCTGTGCCTCATAATTTTTTAACCGTTCTCTTGTATTACGTATATGACTACTCACATTGACTCAGAATACCAAGCCAGTGCGATTGAGCCTCAAGTCCAACAGGACTGGGAATCGCAGAAAGCCTTTAAAGTTGCCGACACTGTAGAAGGTCCACGTCGTTATATCCTCTCGATGTTCCCTTACCCAAGTGGCAAACTGCATATGGGTCATGTGCGTAACTATACGATTGGTGACGTGATCAGCCGTTTCCACCGTTTAAAAGGTGAAACTGTGCTTCAACCAATGGGTTGGGACGCTTTTGGCTTACCTGCGGAAAATGCAGCAATTGCGCATCAGGTTGCACCTGCAAAATGGACCTTTGAAAACATTGATTACATGCGTAATCAGTTGAAAAAGTTAGGTCTTGCAGTGGACTGGGATCGTGAATTCGCAACCTGCACACCTGAATACTACCGCTGGGAACAATGGTTATTTGTTCAGCTTTATAAAAAAGGCCTGATCTACCGTAAACTTTCAACCGTGAACTGGGATCCAGTCGATCAAACAGTTCTTGCCAACGAACAAGTTGAAAATGGTCGCGGCTGGCGTTCAGGTGCATTGGTTGAAAAACGTGATATTCCAATGTACTACTTCCGCATCACTGACTATGCGCAAGAATTATTAGACGATTTAGACACATTAAAGGACGGTTGGCCACAACAAGTCTTGACCATGCAACGTAACTGGATTGGTCGCTCGCAAGGTATGGAAATTACCTTCCCTTCAGCAAATCCTGAAGTTTACTCAGATGGTCTAACTGTATTTACCACACGTGCCGACACCTTGATGGGTGTGACTTATGTTGCTGTTGCAGCAGAACACCCAATGGCGCTAAAAGCGGCTGAAACGAATCCTGAGCTTCAAGCATTCATTGAAGAATGCCGTATGGGTTCTGTGGCAGAAGCGGATCTTGCCACTGCCGAGAAGAAAGGCATGGCAACAGGTTTGTCAGTTAAGCACCCTGTAACAGGTGAACAAGTTCCAGTTTGGATCGCAAACTATGTGTTGATGTCATACGGTTCAGGTGCGGTGATGGCGGTACCTTCACACGATGAACGTGACTTCGAATTTGCCAACAAATATGGCTTAACCATCAAGCAAGTGATTGATGCCAAAGGCGCAGATGATGCGGACTTTGATGCAACACAATGGCAAGAATGGTACGGTTCGAAAGAAGGCAAATTGGTCAATTCAGGCGAATTTGACGGTTTAGATTTCCAAGGCGCATTTGATGCATTCTTAGCGAAACTTGAGCCACAAGGTCTTGCGAATGTAAAAGTTCAATTCCGTTTACGTGACTGGGGTGTCTCTCGTCAGCGTTATTGGGGTTGTCCAATTCCAATGATCAACTGCCCAACGTGTGGTCAAGTGCCAGTGCCTGAAGAACAACTTCCTGTTGTACTGCCAACTGATGTGGTGCCAGACGGTTCAGGCAACCCATTGAACAAAATGCCTGAGTTCTACGAAACTAAATGTCCTTGTTGTGGTGGCGATGCACGTCGTGAAACCGATACGCTAGACACATTCGTAGAATCATCTTGGTACTATGCACGTTATGCATCTCCAGACTTTACAGATGGCATGGTGAAACCTGAAGCGGGTCAAACCTGGCTTCCTGTCAACCAATACATCGGTGGTGTTGAACACGCGATTCTACATTTGCTTTATGCACGTTTCTTCCACAAATTGATGCGTGATGAAGGTGTGGTACAAGGTAACGAACCGTTCACTAACTTGTTAACCCAAGGTATGGTGCTTGCTGATACGTATTACCGCGAAGCGGAATCAGGTAAGAAAACATGGTTCAACCCTGTGGACATCGAGCTTGAAAAAGACGAAAAAGGTCGTATCACTTCTGCGAAATACAAAGAAGATGGTCAAGACGTTGTCGTTGGCGGTCAAGAGAAGATGTCGAAATCGAAAAACAACGGGATCGACCCGCAAGCGATTATTGACCAATACGGCGCAGACACTGCACGTGTATTCATGATGTTTGCTGCACCACCTGATCAATCTCTTGAATGGTCTGATGCCGGTGTTGAAGGTGCAAACCGCTTCCTGAAACGTGTATGGCGTTTGGCAACAGGTTTCCTTGAAAAAGGTAATACTGCGACTGAATTCGATAAAGCCGCTCTTTCTACTGCTGCGCAAGACTTACGCCGTAAAACGCATGAAACCATCCAAAAAGTGGGTGATGACATCGAACGTCGTCATGCATTTAACACTGCCATTGCAGCGATGATGGAACTTCTGAACGCAAACAATAAGTTTGAAGCGAAAGATGACAATGACGTGGCGGTTGCACGTGAATCGATCATTACGCTTTTAACGTTGCTTGCACCATTTGCACCACACTTAAGCCAGACTCTATTGGCGCAGTTTGGTATTGAGTTAACTTCTGCTCAGTTCCCAAGCGTTGATGAGTCTGCATTAACCCGTAATACCCAAACCATCGTGGTTCAAGTGAACGGTAAACTTCGTGGCAAATTAGAAGTATCTGTCGATGCGTCTAAAGATGACATCTTGGCGCAAGCGAAAGCATTGCCAGAAGTTCAACAATTCTTGACGGGTCCAACCAAGAAAGAAATTGTGGTGCCGAATAAGTTAGTGAATTTGGTGGTTTAATATCCTCAAGTTCCCTCTCCTATTAGGAGAGGGTTAGGGAGAGGTAAGTTGAAAAAATCACCTCATCCTAGCCTTCTCCCAGAGGGAGAAGGGACTTTATAAAGGATTTCACAATTCCCAAACAAAGCCCGTTGCCAGTCAACGGGCTTTGACTTTACAATCCCCTACAGAATTTCAATATTTTCCCATTTTGGAAAAACAGAGGACAGCGCATGCATTTGGGCAAACGTTTAGCAGTAATTGTTTTAACTTGTGGCCTGAGTGCAGGCCTAGTCGGCTGTGGCTTCCATCTTAAAGGTAATAATCCAAGCTCAGTACCTGTGGCTTATTCAGTAATGAGTCTGGCTTTACCTGCCAATACCGAGGAACTTCAGGAAAAACTAGCAATTTATCTGGGTGCAGCCGGCGTACAATTGTCAAATTCACCAAATGCCTATGTATTGCGTGTACTGGATTATACTCCGCGTCGTTTGGAATTAAACGGTAAACTGGTAGAAACATTATTACGTCTCAATGTGACTTTCCGTATTGAAGATGCACAAGGTAATCCTGTGACTGAACCGCGTACGATCGTCGCGACCCGCACCTATCAATATGATATCGAGACAGTAAATACTGACGACCAGGAACAGGTTTTCCTGAAACAGGTTCTCATTGATGATGTAGCACAACAGATTGCGCGTCAGATATCATCAAATCGCCTACCATTGGCAAAACCTGAAACTCCTACTCAACCGGCACAATAAGACTGAACCATGAAACTTGATTACCTTCAGGCATTAAAACGTGTCTCCGATGCTCGCGGTGCCTGGGTGTTACATGGTCAGGAACCTCTGCTTGAGCAGAACCTGATGGATGCTTTTCGTGCTAGCTGGCAACAGCGGGAAGTTGAACGTCAGCGCTATGATGTCAGTTCGGTCAGTGACTGGAAAAATGTCTTTAATGCATTAAATAGTTTGTCTCTGTTTTCGACTCAATTAGCGGTTGAAGTACATGGCAACATCAAGCCGGACGCTAGTGGCATCAAGCTATTAAAAAGCTATTTGCAGCAGGACAGTGACAATTTATTGCTGATCATCATGCCTAAACAGGATAGTAGCAGCCTGAAATCCAGCTTTTTCCAGGTCATGGATGCCAATGGCGTCAATGTCTCTCTTACAGCCAATTATCCGCGCGACCGTCAGCAAATTTTGTCAGTTGAGGCAGAAAAGCTCGGCATTAAGCTTGCCAATGATGCCTGGGCTTGGCTGGAACAACACCATGAGCATAACCTGCTGGCAGCCAAAAATAGTCTGATGCGTGTCAGTGATACCTTTGCTGAGATCGATGTAATCCAGGTGGATCATCTGTATGCCTGCCTGCAAGATCAGTCGCGTTATAGTACCTATGACCTGAGTGATGCCCTGCTAAATGGTAATCTGGCACAATCGATTAAAATTTTTCAGTATTTGATTGCTTCTGGTGAGCCATTGAGCTTAATTCTTTGGAGTATCAGCAAGGAAATGCGTTTGTTAATGCAGCTGTTTGAACAGCCACAAAATGCGCTACAGATCGGTATCTGGAAAACCAAAGTTAGCCTATATCAACAGGCTTTACGTCGACTTAGCCCACAAACCTTTTTAGCTTGGCCGGCCCTGTTATTAAGAATTGATGCTTCTATCAAAGGGTTGGGGCATGAAAACCCTGAACATTTGGTGCAGCAAGCCATTGCCAGCATGTGTGGCAAAACTTTATTTCATTAATAGCTTAATCATCAGATAAATAAAATAATAATCATTCTTATTTGTTAAAAAAAATTCACGATTTATCCTTAATTCGCTTTTATAATCACTCACATATCTCTGACTTAAATCTGTTCACTATGCCAAAAATAAAACCGTCCAAACTGATCATGGCAGTAGTCATTGCCATTGCACTTATAGCCACCGGGTGGTATTTCCTCAAACCTGAAGAACAGCCAACACAATACATTACTGCTGAGGTGACTCAGGGAGATATTGAAAACTCGGTACTGGCAACAGGTGTACTGGAAGCCACCAAAATGGTCAGCGTCGGTGCGCAGGTTTCTGGTCAGGTGAAAAGAATGTATGTGCAACTGGGCGATCAGGTTAAACAGGGTCAGTTGATTGCTCAAATTGATTCTGTACGTCAGGAAAATGATTTAAAAACTGCTGAAGCCAGTATTAAAAACCAGATGGCACAACTTGCTGTGCGACAAGCAAATCTGGCCAAAGTTGAAGCAGAATATAACCGTCAGAAAGCCATGTATGCACAGGATGCGACTTCCCGTTCAGAGCTGGAATCAGCCTTGGCAAGTTATAGGACAGCACAAGCGGACATTACTGCAATTAATGCTCAGATTGAACAGTCACGTTTAACTTTGGCCACTGCAAAAGAAGATCTGGGTTATACCCAAATCGTGGCACCGATGGATGGTACCATTGTGGCGATTGTGACTGAAGAAGGCCAGACCGTAAACGCAAACCAGAGTGCACCGACCATTGTGAAGCTGGCAAAACTTGACACCATGACCATCAAAGCCGAGATTTCTGAAGCAGATGTCATGAAAGTTGAAGAAGGTCAAACGGTTTATTTCACCACCCTAGGCAACAGTGAAAAGAAAATCTACGCGAAACTACGTCAGGTAGAACCAGCACCAAATTCAATTAATACCGATACCAATACTTCAAGTTCATCTTCTAGTTCTGCAGTGTATTATAACGCCTTATTCGATGTACCGAATGAAGATGGCAAACTGCGTATTGATATGACGGCGCAAGTCTATATTGTGCTAGATGAAGCACGAAATGTATTGACCATTCCAGCCGCTGCGATTCAAACCTCTAACCGTCCACAACGTCCAAATCGTGGTGAAGGCACTCAAGAAACACGTGGCGAGGGTCGTCCACGCAGCGAAGAGTCTGCTGCTCGTGATGAAAGCCGTGCTGACAATGCAAAAGGTGAACGCCCTGCCCGTCTGGAACTTTCTGATGTAGAACGTGCTCTGATTGAACAAGGCAAAGCTCAACGTGCCATGGTTCGCGTATTACAAGCGGACGGCACTGCTAAACCGACACCAGTGCTGATCGGTCTGAATAACCGTGTGACAGCGCAAGTGATTAAAGGTTTGAAACGTGGTGATCAGGTGATCATTGCCGATGGTTCAGACACTTCAAATGACGGTGCTAAACGAAGCGGTGGTGGTCGTAGTGGCGCCGGCCCAATGAGAATGTAAGCATGAATCAACAACAACAGCCTCTGTTAGAGGTCAAGAATCTGATTCGTGAATTCCCAGCGGGTGAAAGTACGGTTCAGATTCTCAAGGGTGTTAACCTCGAAATCTATCCCGGCGAGCTGGTTGCCATTGTTGGTCAGTCCGGTTCAGGTAAATCAACCTTAATGAACATTTTGGGTTGTCTGGATAAACCCACTGCTGGCAGCTATAAAGTCAAAGGGCGTGAAACCCGCGAACTGGAAGCGGACGAGCTGGCCCAGTTACGCCGTGAATACTTCGGCTTTATTTTCCAGCGTTATCATCTTCTTGGTGACTTGAATGCTGCAGGCAACGTTGAAGTGCCTGCCATTTACGCGGGAGCGGACTCAACTGAACGTCATGAGCGTGCTGTCAAATTGCTGACAGATTTGGGGCTAGGTGAAAAAACCGAAAACCGTCCAAGTCAGTTGTCTGGTGGTCAGCAGCAGCGTGTTTCAATTGCTCGAGCTTTAATGAATGGTGGTGACGTTATTCTTGCCGATGAACCAACAGGGGCATTGGACAAGAATAGCGGTATTGAAGTAATGCGCATTTTGCGCGAGCTGAATGCCAAAGGTCATACCATTATTCTGGTCACACATGATCATAATGTGGCCAAGAATGCGACCCGTATTATTGAGATTTCAGACGGTAATATTATTTCTGACCAGCAGAATGTACCTGAAGTCGATGATGGTTTTACAAAGCAAACACTAGAACGCAGTGAACAGAAGAAAATCTCCAGCTGGCGTTCAGCAGTAGATCGTCTCGGTGAAGCATTCCGTATGGCGCTACTGGCCATGAATGCCCACCGCATGCGAACCTTTCTGACCATGCTTGGGATTATTATCGGGATTGCCTCCGTGGTTTCCGTGGTTGCGCTGGGTAACGGCTCGCAAAAGCAGATTCTGGAAAATATTAGCAGTCTCGGGACCAATACTATTACTGTATTCCAGGGCCGTGGCTTCGGGGATAATTCACGGTCCTCCCAAGCCAAAACCCTAATTCCTGCCGATGCGGATGCTCTGGCAGAACAGCCCTATGTTGATGGTGTCAGTCCATCGGTCAACAGCAGTGTCACTGGACGGTATAAAGAAATTGAAGCTTCAACCACCGTCAACGGCGTCAGTGAAGACTTCTTCTATGTCAGAGGTATGACTTTTAAGTCCGGTCAGCCTTTTGATAAGGAAAGTGTTACGGAACAGGCCCAAGATGTGGTCATTGATACCAATACCCAAAACACTTTCTTCAAAGATGGCACCAATCCGGTTGGACAAGTGATTCTGCTCGGTAGTGTTCCAACCCGAGTGATTGGGGTCATTGATGCGCAAAAAGGCATGATGGGCAACAATGATACGCTGAATGTATACCTGCCTTATTCAACTGTTATGAGCCGTATGCTAGGGCAGTCCAATGTGCGTCAGATCATTGTACGTATTAAAGATGAGTACCCAAGTGCCGCGGCTGAAAATGCGATCCTGAACTTACTGGTACAGCGCCACGGTGCGCAGGATGTATTCACTCAGAATGCGGACAGTATTCGTGAAACCATTCAGCAGACAACCCAGACTATGACCTTGCTGATTTCTGCGATTGCAGTCATTTCTCTGGTCGTCGGTGGTATTGGCGTGATGAACATCATGCTGGTGTCGGTAACAGAACGTACCCAGGAAATTGGGGTACGTATGGCTGTTGGTGCTCGTCAAAGTGATATTCTGCAGCAATTCCTGATTGAAGCAGTACTGGTGTGTATTCTGGGCGGTATTTTGGGTGTGCTGCTATCCCTCGGTATTGGTCAACTCATTACCCATTTTGCTGGAGGTACTTTCCAGATGGCATATTCGACTACTTCCATTGTGGCAGCCTTTGTCTGCTCCAGCCTGATCGGTATTGTGTTCGGCTTTATCCCGGCGCGTAATGCAGCACGACTGAATCCTGTCGATGCCCTCTCTCGAGAATAAGGAATCTGATATGCAAATGAATTTAACCAAACTTGCCAGTGCCCTGCTCCTCGGGAGTTCACTGGTGGGGTGCGCAGCTGTGGTAAAAACACCTTACGAACAGCCAAGCATAGCTGTGCCTGGCAGTTTTCAGAATAATACTGTGCTAAGTAAGCAGATTTATGATGATGTCCTGGCTGATCAGTGGTGGACCTTATTTAAAGATCCTCAACTGAATACGCTTGTCGAGGATGTATTATCACGCAATAGCAACCTTGCAGTAGCCGGGATTAATCTGCAACAGGCACGTATTCAGGCCAGACAAACGCAAAGCCAGCAAGGTATTCGTATTGGTGATGCTGGACTGACCACTCGTAGAAATTTTGATTTAGAAGGTGGTGATAGCTCTTCTAGTCTTGGTGTAAATTTTCCTGGCTTAAGCTATGAGCTGGATCTATTTGGCAAGCTTGCCAATCAGACTGAAGCAGCCCGTTGGGAAGCTCGTGCTACTGAACAAGACTTGCAGGCAACGGTGCAAAGCCTGATTGGAACGACTGCACAGCTTTACTGGCAATTGGCTTATTTAAATGAGCGCTATAGTGTCGTACAGCAGAACCTGGCAACGGCACAGAAGACTTATGACCTGGTACGGGTACAGTATCGTGCTGGTGCCGTTTCTGGCCTAGACCTGACCCAGACTGAACAGGCAATCCAGAGCCAGCAAGCTACTTTAAGTCAGATCGAGCAACAACGCGTTGAAACACGTACCGCACTTGCAGTCCTCATGAATATGCCGGTGCAGCAGCTTTCTATTCAGGAACCACAACGTCTGCCGAATATCGCCTTGCCTGCGATTGCAGCGGGTTTGCCTGCAAGTCTGCTGTCACGTCGTCCAGACTTAAATGCTGCTGAATTACGTTTACGTAAAGCGCTCGCCAATAAAGATGCTAACAAGGCCAGCTATTATCCATCAATTAGTCTGACCGGTAGCTTAAGTACGGGTATTGGTACCAGCACGTCTTTGTCAGATGCGCTAAAAAATCCGGTTGCAACATTGGGCGCAGGTCTCACCTTGCCCTTCCTGCAATGGAATGACATGAAGCGTGATCTACAAGTGAATGAACTGGAATATGAAAAAGCAATTCTGCAATATCGCCAAACCATTTATGAAGCTTTTGCCGATGTAGAAAATGCCCTGTCAAATCGTACTGAGCTGACGAAACAGGTCGAGCTACAGCGTCGCAATGTCGAGCTGGCAGAGAAAACAGAACGTTTGACTGAAGTGCGTTATCGTAATGGTGCAGTTGCCTTGAAGAACTTACTTGATGCGCAGGAAACCACACGTAATGCGCGCCTCAGTCTGGTACAAACGCGTCAAAATCAATACAACGCTTATGTCACTTTGCTGCAGGCGCTAGGTGGTAGTCCAATCAAGCAATTACCATAATATCTTCAAATAAAAAAACCGCTGCCGAGGCAGCGGTTTTTTTATGCCAGTCTATTTTTCATTTGCAGATAGGCATTTAAATTGTTTAGCTGTTCCTGTGAAGCCGCATGTCCTAGCAGACTTCCCTTCTCTAGCCATGCTCGGGCAAGCGTTACATCACGATCTACACCAATGCCCTTAGTGTATACACGTCCCAGATGACTATAAGCGTCAGCATTTACCTGTGCAGCAGCTTTATGATAGAACTGGATCGCTTGATCCATATTAGCTTCAACGCCAATACCGTGTTCCATCACTTCCCCGAGCGCATTCAAGGCCATGGCATTCTGCTGGGCAGCTGCCTGCTTTAAATAATTCAGACCTAAAGCAATCTCCTGCTCTATGCCTTCACCTTTAAGATACATCACCCCAAGCTGTGCTTGTGCCTGTGCATGACCGAACTGAGCCGCTTGATGTAAATAGCGTTTAGCCTGATCTTCGTCAATAGTAAATACTGGATATTGACCTGACAGTACCTGATACAAATACCAGGCGGCATCAGCCGAACCTTTGCTTACGGCCTGATTCAGATATTGAATGGCCTTATCGCGGTTGGGCAATGGATACTCAGGCAGGCTATAGAAGCGTCCAACGATATAAATTAGATCCGCTTCAGATTGTGCACCGATATTCCAGTGCTGCTGCGCGTTCTGCTGAATGATTTGCGTGGCTTTAGCGGTATCTTTAACTGTACCAATACCATGCAGATAGCACAGTGCGAGACCCATCTGGCTATAGAAATAAGCTGGATCAATTCCGGCAGCAGCCTGATACAGGCTAAACGCTTTTTCAGGCTCATTTGCGACCAGATAAGACTCATAATATAATGCTGCAATCATGCACAAAGCTTGAGGAAACTGAGTATTCGCCGCTTCACTCCAATAGCGAAAAGCCATGGTTTCATTCTTATCGACAAACCAGCCATAAAAATAGGCTAAACCAAGTAAAGTTTTGGCTTGAGCATCTTTATGCTCATAAGACAGCTGTTGTAAATGCTGCAAGATTCGCTGCCGCTGATCAGCATCAATCGTACCTAGTAATACACCAGCATAATAATCATACAAACCATTCTGATCACCCAAATTAACGCTTTGTTTAATGAAGCGTAAGGCTTTTGACTGATCCTGTGGTAATAGCTCACCGCGTACATACAGTTGTGCAATCTGTTGGGTTGCTTCGAGATGATCTTGCTGCGCGGCCAGAAACAGATAATGGATTCCCAAGCTTAAATCTTGGGTGGTACCCTCTGCCAAATAGTATTGTGCCAACTGGTACTGTGAACCCGAGTGTCCCTGATCTGCATTCTGAATCAGCAGTTGTAGACGATGCTGTTCTGCTGCATCCTGAGTGGGTTCGGACAATTCGGTAATTCGATACTGGGCTTCCAGATTACCGCGTGCCACAGCATGACGATACCAATACAGTGCTTTTTCGCGATCTCGATGCTGATAACGGTCATCCTCAAAGACCTGTCCCAGATGGTAAGCAGCTTCATCACTGCCAAGACGGAATGCATTTTCAAACAGATTAATCGCATTTTCGGTACTTTGCGGACGCCCCAAACCTTTGAGTTGCATCAGCCCCATACCGACATAGGCCTGAGGGATTTCCTGCTGTTGAGCCAGATCCTGATAGATCTGATAGGCACGCGCATAACTCGACTGCTGCCCTTCAGTACTGAGACGAGCCGCGTGCTTGAGCTGGGCCTCAATCTGTTCAATCCATAGGTCATGTTGCACTGCCCTGGCTTGATCTCGTGTTACCGGGTCAGGACGCTTCCACATCCAGATCCCCAACGCCACGATTCCCAAAATCAGCACCAGTAAGAACCACATAGCTGCTCCCTGATATTGTTTTTTGTTATATAAATCTAGTCTTCATTCTAAACTCAGGCACAAAAAAAGCACAGTAACTGTGCTTTTTTATTTTGTATATCAGACTTTTGCTCGCTTCATATCCAACTTTTTCAACACTTCTGATACTGCAACCATGGCAAAACTGGAAGTCACCACTACCGCTGAACCATAGCCACCACAACGTAAGCCCGCGCTTGGACAGACATCGGCACTGGAGAAGGGATTGTCGATTGAATAAACACAGGTGATGCCAAATTTTTCTTTCGGTTTTTTACAGATACCTTTTGCACGTAATTGCGCACGTAATTTTGCCAGCATCGGGTCCTGTTCAGTTTTGGATAAATCAGCCACCCGGATTTTTAATGGGTCCAGTTTACCGCCTGCTCCACCCGAGACAATCAGAGGAATTTTATTGAAACGACAATGCAGCATCAAAGCAAATTTAGCTTTTACATCATCAATACAGTCCAGAATAATGTCAGGTTTTCCCGCTAGGATTTCTTTAACATTTTCAGGCGTGAGATAGTCATCAATCAAGTTTACTTTAATACGTGGGTTAATCGCACGGCAGCGTTCTGCCATGATTTCAATCTTTTCACGGCCTAAGGTGGTCGTCATCGCGGGTAACTGACGATTGATATTCGATGCCGCCACTACATCCATATCAACAATAGTTACTTCACCGATGCCGGTACGTGCCAGTGCTTCGACTGCCCATGAACCGACACCGCCAATTCCAATCACCATCACATGACTGTTTTCATAATGATAAAAGCTGTCATCGCCATAAATTTTGGCTACACCGGCAAAGCGGCGGTCATATTCATCATCTTGAAGCAGATCAGTCATAGGTCATCAATAGCAAGAAAAACATCGGGGCATTTTAGCAAATTCGCAGCCGGTTGACTGCCACTAAAATTCAGACACAAAATCAGTCAAAAAACTATTCTTTAACCATCCATAAAAAGCTTAAAATCGATCAAATTCTATTCACCATTAAAATCATCACAATAGATCTTTTTCATAAATCAAAACATGATCGTTATATTCATATTTAAATGGATATTGAAAGCTCCTTCTCCCTCTTGAATGAGAAGTATTACTTCGCAAGAGGAGGGAGATTTCTTAGATATAACCTTTTCCTTGCGCAGCAGTACTACTCATCTCCTACAAAGAGAGCAGAATTTCATTTTAATGATTAAAAAATGATTTATGAAAGAACCCTAATAACCAGAATATTTTAATCCTTCTCAGCTTATAGGGAGTCAGGTCAGTATGCTATTTAACGCCCTTTATGCACTCATGGTTGTTCTGTTCCTGCTTTATCTTTATGGCTTAGTTTTTAAAAAGCGGAAAAATTATTATTTCAGTATCATGATTCGCTTACTGACTTTGGGATTATTTGCTTTAATTGTCTTTGATCAACATGAAACCCAGTTCCATCTGGCTTTGGTCCTGCTCACCTGGGTACTGTTTGAAAGCAGCGACAATTTTTATAATAAAAGACTCTCTTCAAGTAAATAAAAAAGAGGCTTTACGCCTCTTTTTCAATGTCCGGATTATTTGTTCATAATGAAGAAATATTCACGATAGTATTTCAGTTCAGCAATTGAATCACGAATGTCATCCATCGCCAGATGGGAAGCATTTTTCTTGAGGCCACTCATGATTTCCGGACGCCAGCGTTTTGCCAACTCTTTCACTGAAGACACATCCAAGTTACGGTAATGGAAATATTGCTCCAGTTCTGGCATCAGACGGTGTAGGAAGCGACGATCCTGACAGATCGAATTACCACACATGGGTGATACTTTTGGATTGACCCATTTTTTCAGGAATTCAATGGTTTGTTGTTCAGCATCTTGTGCAGTAAGTTTGCTGCGACGCACACGCTCCACCAGACCCGATTGTCCATGTTGACGGGTATTCCATTCATCCATGGCATTGAGCACACGATCCGACTGATGAACTGCAAGGACAGGACCTTCGGCAAGAATATTTAAATTGTCATCGGTTACAATCGTTGCAACTTCAATAATCTGGTCATTGTCTGTATCCAGACCTGTCATTTCCAGGTCGATCCAAATCAGGCGGCTATCCGGGGTGCTGCTCATAAATGTGCAATCTTATTAGGCTATAAAACATTTATAGTAGCAAATTTATTACGTCGATGCTGTAACTGACACCCTGCTTCATGCTATTTTTGCCATCTCACTCCCATGGTTTTTTAGGATTTGAATGGCTTTAATACGTAAACGTCGTTTAACTGAACAACAACAACGTCGTATTCAAAAACAGCACAAAACGCGTCAGGAAGAGGCGGATACCTCTCAAGACCTGGAAGGACTGGTCGTGCAGCATTATGGTCGACAGCTAGAAGTCCAAGCTCTCTCGGTTCCTGAACTGCATCCTGAAAAACCGGTGGTGGCTGAAGGTGAACCTGAACCCTTCTGGAAAGAAATTGAAATGGGCAGTGTGTGGCGCTGTCATACCCGTACTAACCTTGAATTGCTGGTCACAGGTGACCGGGTCAAATGGCAGGCTGATCCAAATACTGGCTTGGGAATTATCACTGCGATTCATCCGCGTAAATCGCTGCTGACCCGACCTGACCGTTATCACAAGGTTAAACCGGTCGCAGCCAATATTTCCCTGATCGTGATTGTATTTGCACCATTGCCTGAGCCAGCACCAGGCCTGATTGATCGTTATCTGGTGGCTTGTGCCGATGCAGAGATTCCCGCATTAGTAGTCCTGAATAAATCAGACTTGCTCAAGGAAAATGATCCAATTCTGGACCTGCTCAAAGAATATAAAAATCTGGGTTATGAAGTCATGCAGACCCAGTCTGATGGAGATCTGACTGAACTTTCTGCGCGTCTCAATGATGAAACAGTCGCATTTGTGGGGCAGTCAGGTGTAGGCAAAAGCACTCTGATCAATGCCATCGTGCCGGATGCAGCTCAAAAAACCAATGTCATTTCTGAAAACTCGGCATTGGGTCAGCATACAACGACTTCAACACGCCTGATTTCCTTTGGTGATGGCGCAGCGCTGATTGACTCTCCGGGGATTCGTGAATTTGGCCTGTGGCATTTGACTTTAGACAAGGTACAAACCGGTTTTCCAGAGATTGAAAATCTGCTAGGGCACTGTCAGTTCCGTAACTGCACGCATAAACATGAAAAGCAATGTGCTTTACGTCAGGCAGCAGATTCAGGTGAAATTTTGCCACGTCGTTTGGACAGCTATCTGCGATTAATTGATGAAATCACGGAAGCTCAACAAAAAAATTGATATTCTTAAGCTTTAGCCCTTGAAGCGGTGATTTTGATCACCATATTTATGAGCTATACTCTTGGCAATTTTGAAATTGTAATTAGGTGAATTGTGGAACGTTGGTTCGAGTTTATGGGGAATCACCCCTTCTTGTTTGGTGCACTTGCAGCATTGGTGGTTTTGTTCTTCATTATCGAAGGTCAACGTAACGGTCGTAAAATTTCTCCGCAATCGCTGGGAATTTTGGTTAAGGCAAAAAATGCCATGCTGATTGACCTGCGTGATGCCAAAGATTTCCGTGAAGGTCATATCAGCGGTAGCCGTAATATTCCATACAGCCAAATTACCAAACATGTCGAAGAGTTAAAAACAGCAGATCGCCCATTGGTGTTCATTTGTAATCTTGGGCAAGTTGCAGGTACTGCGCTACAACAGGTCGGTCATGCAGATGCTTACCGTCTTGATGGCGGCATCAGCAACTGGAAAGCCCAAGGCTTACCTCTGGTGAAAAGTAAATAATTTACGATCAGGAGATTCATTCATGGCTGAAGTCATTATCTATTCAACGACTGTGTGTCCATACTGTGTCCGTGCAAAACAGCTCCTTGAGCGTAAGGGCGTAGAATATAAAGAAATCAATCTGTCTAAAGAAGATCCGCAGGTTCGTCTTGATTTGATGCAACGCACCAATCACCGTACCGTGCCACAGATTTTTATTAATGAACAATTCATCGGCGGTTTTGACCAGCTTTATGCTTTAGAGCGTGAAGGCAAACTCGACGAATTACTGGCTTAATTGCCCTTTAATTATCACCTCATATTAAGGATTAAAGAATGAGTGAAGAACAACAAGCTCAACCACAATTGGCATTAGAGCGTATTTATACCAAAGACATTTCTTTTGAAGTACCTGGGGCACAAGTTTTTACCAAGCAATGGCAACCTGAGCTGAACATTAACCTTTCTTCTTCTGCAGAAAAGATTGATCCAACTCATTTTGAAGTCGCTTTAAAAGTGGTAGTACAGGCAAACAACGAAGGTGATACAGCATTTATCGTTGATGTCACTCAAGCAGGTATCTTCCTGATTGATAGCGTTGAAGAAGAGCGTCTGCCTTACATTCTTGGTGCGTACTGTCCGAACATCCTGTTCCCATTCCTTCGTGAAGCAGTGAATGATCTGGTCACTAAAGGTAGCTTCCCACAGCTACTGCTTACACCAATCAACTTTGATGCTGAATTCGAAGCCAACATGCAACGTGCGCAAGCTACTGCTGTTGAAGGTCAAGCTTAATCGTTTGATCCTGAATCAAAAAAGACCGCAATTGCGGTCTTTTTTATGGTCTGCTTATAACTTATTTAAAGGCTTGATGTCCCTGCTTTTTAATCTCATCCATTTTCACGGACAAATTTTGGGCTTCCTGTAACTGCTTAGCAGCAACCAGCTGTTCTGCCTTTTTAATCTCTTTTAGCAAATCCTTTAGCAATCCCTGATAGGCCACTACATGTGCATCTTCGGCTTTCAGTTTTTGCAGCTTGGATGGTAAATGTTTCTGGTAGCTTTCTACAGTTTGCTGCATGATCTGTAATGCTGCTTGTGCCTCTTTAGAATCCTCTGCAGCTTTAAATTTTTTCAAATTTTTATCCAGGTCATGCATGCTGTAATGCTGGTGCTCTTCTACTGCCATAGCCGAAGTTCCCAGACCTAAGCCTATGATGAAAATGATGCTAATCCACAGTGATTTAAACATGGTTATTTTCCTGATTTTTTTGTTTTAAGCATCTTAATGGCAAAGTATTAAAAGATAAATTATCTTCATCCTATTTTTTAGACTTGATGTCATCAGATTTACATCATTGTCCATTAGCATAAAAAATAAAAACCCCTCAATTGAGGGGTTTTCTTTGCTTGAAATAAGTATTAAAAATCTTATTCTGCATCCAGCATCAGCTCTGCGCTCATGCCAACCGTATTATAACCGGCATCAACATACATGATTTCGCCAGTAATGCCATTCGCCCATGGTGAGCACAGGAATAATGCAGCATTACCAACATCTTCAATGGTGACATTACGTTTAAGCGGAGCCACTTTTTCATTCAGATCCAGCATTTTACGGAAAGATTTAATGCCAGACGCTGCAAGGGTACGGATTGGACCAGCTGAGATGGCATTAACGCGGATACCGTCTGCGCCCAAGCTAGATGCCAGGTAACGTACACCCGCTTCTAGTGATGCTTTCGCCAGACCCATCACGTTGTAGTTCGGCATCACGCGCTCAGAACCTTGATAAGTCAGAGTGAGTAGACAACCTTGGCGTGCAGCTAAAAGTGGCTTTGCAGCACGTGCCATCGCGATAAAGCTATAAGCACTGATATCATGTGCAATCTTGAAACCTTCACGATCCGTCACATCAGTAAAGTCACCGTCTAAGGTATGTGCAGGTGCAAAACCGATTGAATGCACGACTCCATCCAGACCATCCCAGTGTTTTGCCAGTTCTGCAAATGCATGGTCAATTTCTGCATCTACCGCCACATCACAAGGAAATACCAATTCAGAACCGAATTGTGCAGCAAAATCATCTACACGTTTTTTCAGCTTTTCATTTGGATAGGTAAAAGCAAGTTCTGCACCTTCACGGTGTAATGCCTGAGCAATACCAAAAGCAATTGATAATTTACTTGCAATACCTGCGATCAGGAAGCGCTTACCCGCCAATAGTCCTTGTGCCATGTGAATCTCACTCAAAATAATTTATATGCATGATGCCAAGTCTAAAGCATTTTAGAAATTGCATAATGCGCCTTTTTTCATTGGATCATACATTGAAATACAGTTTTCGACTGATGCAAGGATTTTATATTAGATATCCAGATGCAAAGCCTGATGGGTATTTTTCCAGAGCTGTTCTGCCAGTCCCTCTTGATTCATGTGCAAACTTTTAGCCAGTCCTTGCAGAACGTAGGGCAGATTTGCAGGCGTATTGCGGGTACGCTGTTCAGTAGAATGCTGACAGCATAAGGGCGTCATGTCTGGACAATCAGTTTCAAGGACCAGATGTTCCGGGCCCATCTGCTGTACCACCTGATGCAGTTTTCTGGCATTGGGATTGGTAATTTGTCCTGTCACCCCAATCTTGAAACCCAGTTTGACAAAAGCCTTGGCTTCTTCGATTCCCCCACCAAAGGCATGCGCAATACCGCCCTGTTGAAATTGATGCTCTTTCAGTATCTTGAGTACTTCCGCATGCGATTTACGGATATGCAGTAAAATCGGTTTGTCATACTGCTGTGCCAGTTCAATCTGAGCAGTAAAAAAGTCTTTCTGCTTCTGGAAAATTTCTGCTTGCTTATGCTGTTTCAGAAACGTATCCAGACCAATTTCACCAATGGCGATACAGTCTTCAGTTTGCAGGATCTGCTCTAAATCCTGCAAATGATCCTGCTGATGTTGCTCGATATAAAAAGGATGTAAGCCGGGGGCTAGATAGCTCCTTGGCGCATCGGCAAGATTATTTAAAAAATGCTGGGTTTGAATCAGGTCCTGAAAACGCTGCTGTAAAAAGCCGATCAGGATTAGCCCTTCCACTCCTGCCTTTTTAGCGGCATAAGCTAACTGTTCCCGATCATGCTCAAAATCAGGAACATCGAAGTGGGTATGCGTATCAAACAGTTTTAGGCTCATTTTGCAACTTGAGCTTCTGAAGCAGCCTGTTCAGTTTTCGGCAGATACTCTGGTTTTAAGATTCCCTGTAAATCACTATAAGGAATATTTAAACGCGGCAAGCCGACCACATAAGGTCCAATTTCATATTCTGCATATTGCAGTGCCAGACCTTGTTTGGTCAGGAAGAAATTATCTGTTAACTTGAATTTCCAGGCCTGCTCGTATTCTGCAACATCAGTTGCCAGCTCTGAATTAATTACCCAGGTTTTAAAGGCTTCATGCGCTTTACCTTCCAGCTGAGCCTTTTGTTTTGGCAGGACAATATCATCCAGTTTGACCAACTTTTTACTATCCAGGTCAAAGTTATAATAGTTCTGTGCAGTAGAACCATGTGCCCCACCCAGATAATGTGTGCTATTTAATACTACTGTGGCCAGCGGATTTCCAGGATTCAGGATCTTCGGCTTGATCATCAGGCTAATACTGTGATTGGCACTGAGTGCTTTCAGCTCCTTGTCCAGATTCAGGAAAGTCTGCATATAAGGAATACTCTGCTTTTCCAGCTGCTGACGTGCACTGAGCTGGGGTTGAGTTACAGCTGCCTCTGAAGCTGCGGATTGAACAGGTGTTAGCTCACTGGCAGCTTGTACTTTCGCTGACGCAATCGCATCAACGTCAAGCATACCCTTCAGTCGGGCTAAAATCTGTTGATCAATAAATTCGTCAATAAAACGCTGATTACTGTTCAGACGTTCAATGGTGATTTCAGGACAGCTTTTACCATCACATTCCGGGAGATCCAGGTTAAGCTTTTCGGTTTCACCCTTGAGCTGGACGATTTCAGGCTCTGCTTGAGTGACTTCCGGTGGATTAACCTCTTTGGCTTCCTTTTCTCGAGGCTGACAGGCAGTCAACAGAATCGCTGTCGCCAATAGAGACAGGCCGAATATCTTGTTATATTTTGGCATTCAATACCCTTTTGTGTTACATCACATTCCACCCGTTTTCGGGCATCAATCCTAAAACATATGCTGATACACTTCAGCTTTCAAGACCTGTTGTGTTTGTTCTTGACTAAGATAAATATCAAGTTGTTTAGCATCCTTGACAATTTCCGCACCACGATAATGCAGCCCAATCCCCTCCTGATCAAAGAACCAGTCAGCTTGCCCCCAATACAGTTTTTTCGGAGCAGTTTGTCGGACTTCTTTACTATTTTCTTTTAGCCATTTTGCATAAGCATCTTGCACGATCTTGTCCATCGTGACCCGTCTTTGTGGATCAATAATATCTAAGGCCGTCAGATTTTTTTGACTGCGGCGGTCTGCCACATAAAAATAATAGCGTTCCTTCACCGTAACATTTTCCTGCTCTGTATCCACCCCAATCTGCATTAACACATACTGATTATGCTGATAAGGGATGCGGGTATACATGGATAGTTGATAGGCTTTATTGATTTTAATCTGTTCCTGCCAGGCATCTGACTTTTTTACATAGGCATTGACGGCCTGTTGTAAGTTCATGTCCTGCAGCTGATCTTTATCCCTAATCTGATCCTGAATCACCAGTGCCTGTTTACGTTCCATCCACTGGTTCAGCCATGGATCTACCGTATCCAATGTCTGAATATCCAGTTCGATACAGTTTTTGGTTTCACAAAATGGGAGTGCAATCTTGGCTGGCTGTTCCTGAATATTCAGATAAGGCAATACATCTGCCTTTTCTACTTGCTCAATTTCGACTACCGTATCCTGAGTTTTTGTTTCTGGTTCTGATTTTTTTTGATCGCAGGCGCCCAGCAATAATCCTAAACTGATTGCTGAACTCAGCAAGACTGCATTGCTAAGTTTCATATTCCCAAGCAAATTTGAAAAGATAAGTGAATGTAGCACAAAATAAAACAGCTTCCTGAGAAGCTGTTTTATTTTTAAATCATTTTATTACTTAGTGTTCACGGGTATTGCGGAACACGATGTCAGGATAACGTTCTTGCATCAGTTGCAAATTGACACGGCTTGGTGCCAGATAAGTCAGATGACCGCCACCATCCACAGACAACTGGTCATGGGCTTTTTTCTTGAATTCATTAAATTTCTTTTCATCATCACAAGAAACCCAACGTACAGTATTAATACTCACAGGCTCATACACGCAGTCTACTTTGTATTCTTCTTTCAGACGATATGCGACAACTTCGAACTGTAGCACACCTACTGCCCCAACGATCAGGTCATTATTATGTTGCGGCATGAAGACCTGAGTTGCGCCTTCTTCAGAAAGCTCTTTCAGACCTTTTTGTAACTGCTTAGATTTCAATGGATCTTTCAGACGCACACGGCGGAACATTTCCGGCGCAAAGTGTGGAATACCTGTGAACTGCAGATCTTCACCTGAAGTAAAAGTATCACCAATCTGAATAGTACCGTGGTTATGCAGGCCAATAATATCGCCTGGCCATGCTTCTTCCAGATGTTGACGGTCACCCGCCAAGAAGGTCAATGCATCACTAATACGTACATCTTTACCCAGACGCACATGCTTCATTTTCAGGCCTTTTTCATACTTACCTGAACAGATCCGCATGAAGGCAATACGGTCACGGTGCTTCGGATCCATATTGGCCTGGATCTTGAAGACGAAACCACTAAAACCTTCTTCAGTTGCTTCAACTTTACGGTTTTGTGTTGGATGTGCTTTCGGCTCCGGTGCATATTCACTAAATGCATTCAGGACATGGTCTACACCAAAGTTACCCAATGCCGTACCGAACAACACTGGTGTTTGGCGACCTGCCAGGAATTCTTCACGGTCTAATGGCTCATTGGCCATTTGAACCAGTTCAAGAGATTCTTCAAATGCTGCCCATGCCAGCTCACCTACTTTTTCACGCAGGTCTGCATGGTCATAACCATCACGTACTTCGATGTCAGTAATCACTGAACCGAAACCCGCCTTATAGACATAGAATTTTTCTTCAATCAGGTTGTATACACCAGCGAAGTCACGACCAGTACCCAACGGCCAAGTGATTGGCACACATTTAATTTTCAGGACGTTTTCGATCTCATCCAGAAGCTCAAGCGGCTCACGGATTTCACGGTCCATTTTGTTGACGAAAGAGATGATTGGTGTATCGCGCATACGACACACTTCCATCAATTTAATGGTACGGTCCTCGACACCTTTTGCACCATCAATCACCATCAGCGCCGAGTCCACAGCAGTCAGAGTACGGTAGGTATCTTCCGAGAAATCTTCATGCCCCGGGGTATCGAGCAGGTTGATCATCTTGTCTTTAAACGGGAACTGCATGACCGAGGTCGTGATCGAAATACCACGTTCCTTTTCCATTTCCATCCAGTCCGAAGTCGCCGCACGGTCAGACTTACGGCTTTTTACCATACCGGCAACCTGGATCGCCTGCCCCCATAACAGCAATTTTTCTGTCATGGTCGTTTTACCGGCATCGGGGTGGGAAATAATCGCGAAAGTACGTCGCTGAGCGACCTGCGCCGCTAACTCTTGTTTAAAACTCATGGAAAATACCTACTGCAGATCCGCAGTGCAAAAGATCAAGCACGATCAATATGAAAAATTGGCGATATTGTAGCAGAATTTCTAAATGCAGTACTCATTCCTCAATGCCCACCCTCTCCTGCACTTGTCCTTTATAGAATGGACAGTTTTTAGAAGAACACCGTCTTCAGGTTGAAATTTCAGGAGAAATATTGACTTTTATCTCATGGTGAAACCTATTTAAAATAGATTTATATTTTAAGAGATCATTTAGTTTCTAGAAATTTAGGGTAAGCGGATTAAATGGTTGATCTTACCTTTGCATGAGAGTGAGGCAAACCGGCATCTCATCGGATTATCTGGTTGGCACTCCAACCTACTGCTGATGCATGCTTCCCTCGCTAATTCCAGCAAGAACCCCACACGCCTTAACTTCCCGGTCATCGTTGCAACGCGCTCTTAGTGAAACGAGTTGTTTCTCAAGCGCCTGTAGAGCGGTTATCTGCGAGCGCACATGAGAGATGTGATCATCGAGCAAGGCATTGACAGCGGTACAGGACTGATGAGGGTCGTCCTGATAGCGCTTTAGTTCGTGAATTTCTGCCAGTGACAGATCCAGGATGCGGCAGCGACGAATAAAGGCCAGCCGCTCAACGTGTTTCTCGGTATAGACACGGTAACCGTTCTCCTGCCGACCAGGCGGCGGCAACAAGCCCTGCCGTTCGTAGAAGCGGATCGTCTGTGTATCTACCCCTACTGACTGTGCCAACTGACCAATACGCATCGGGTTCCTCCGCAACGGATTCTCTACGCTATTGACATTATAGCGACTATATAGTTTTAAATGAAAACCCGATCACATTCAAGTGGAGTCATATCATGAGTAAAAACTGCGGAGGCCCCTGTGGCGACCATGCAAGGCCTGCGGCGGATACCGATATGCAGGCCTCCTCCGATGCGTCGGGGGAATGGGTCAGTGTTTATGCCGTGCCGAAGATGGACTGTCCATCAGAAGAGCGCATGATTCGCCTGGCCCTGAACGGCGTTGAGGGGATTCGGGCACTGTCCTTCGACTTGTCGAACCGCCGGTTGAAGGTCGTGCTTAACGGTGCTAGACGCATTCTGGCGCTCAAGGATTAAGCAATGTCCATTTTTGGCAAACATCTGTCACCGTACGCTCTGTTGTCCATATCGGGCCTGCTGGCAGCGTCTGATCAGGCCGTAAAATGGCTGGTGCAACAATCAATGGCATATGGCGAGTCTATTTCAGTGACCTCATTCTTTAACTGGGTACACGTATGGAATACCGGTGCCGCATTCAGTCTTTTTGCGAATGGTGGAGGCTGGCAGCGCTACTTTTTTATCGGAATCGCGGTAGTGGTCTCGATTTTTCTGATCAAGCTGATCCTTGAAAATCGTCATAAAGGAGAAGCCATCGCTTACAGTCTTATCCTCGGTGGCGCCATGGGCAACCTGATTGACCGGGTCTTTCGCGGCTATGTTGTGGATTCCTTTGATTTCTATTGGCGAGACTGGCATTGGCCGGCCTTCAACCTGGCTGATATTGCAATTGTCCTCGGTGCCTTACTTTTAGTTTCCAGCAGCTTGTTGGGTAAAAAAGCAAACACCAATGCCGAGTCGGATGGATCTGACTGACACCTACGCCTATACAACACCATGACCGAACTTCCCGACAACATCCTTCACCTGCCGCAATACCAAGTACTGGGCTGCAAATCAACCGACGACGAAATGCACTTCCAGGTGGACGTGCCCGATCCCATCGCCTGCGAGGAATGCGGCGTGCAGGGTGAGTTCGTACGGTTCGGCAAGCGTGACGTTCCCTATCGTGATCTGCCCATCCACGGCAAGCGGGTCACTCTCTGGGTGGTCCGCCGCCGATACACCTGCCGGGCCTGCAAGACAACATTCAGGCCCCAGCTACCGGAGATGGTGGACGGATTCCGTATGACACTGCGGCTGCATGAGTACGTGGAGAAGGAATCCTTCAACCACCCCTACACCTTTGTGGCGGCACAGACCGGCCTGGACGAGAAGACGGTGCGCGACATCTTCAACGCCCGCGCCGAGTTGCTGGGGCGCTGGCACCGCTTCGAGACGCCCCGCATCCTGGGCATTGACGAGCTATACCTGAACAAGCGCTACCGCTGCATTCTGACCAACATTGAGGAACGAACCCTGCTCGACCTGCTGGCCACCCGCCGCCAGGACGTGGTGACCAACTACCTGATGAAGCTGAAAGACCGGCAGAAGGTCGAGATCGTCAGCATGGACATGTGGAACCCCTACCGGGCAGCGGTCAAGGCTGTGCTGCCCCAGGCCCGTATCGTGGTCGATAAGTTCCATGTGGTGCGCATGGCCAACGATGCCCTAGAGAGAGTGCGCAAGGACCTCAGAAAGGAGCTGAAACCGTCCCAGAGCCGGACTCTCAAGGGAGACCGGAAAATCCTGCTGAAACGCGCTCACGAAGTCTCAGACCGGGAGCGCCTCATCATGGAGACCTGGACAGGCGCGTTCCCGCAACTGCTGGCCGCCTACGAGCACAAGGAGCGCTTCTACGGCATCTGGGACGCCACCACACGGCTCCAGGCAGAAGCCGCCCTGGACGAGTGGATAGCCACCATCCCGAAGGGCCAAAAGGAAGTCTGGAGCGATCTGGTCAGGGCAGTGGGAAACTGGCGCGAAGAGACCATGACCTACTTCGAGACGGACATGCCCGTCACCAACGCTTACACGGAGTCCATCAACCGACTGGGCAAGGACAAGAACCGTGAAGGGCGCGGTTACTCCTTCGAGGTGATGCGGGCACGAATGCTCTACACCACGAAGCACAAGAAGAAGGCACCGACTGCGAAGGTCTCTCCTTTCTACAAGAAAACCATCGGTTACGGACTGCCGGACTTCGCAGAGGAACTCAACTACGGAGTCGATCTATCAACCATCTGAGGGTGGTATCAGATTGATGGGGTGAAGGTGCCCCATCAACCATTAAATCCGTATACCCGAAATTTATTGAAGCACCTGATCACATTTAAATAAGGATAAAAAAATGACAAGGATTGCCTTTCAGGATCTGTATGCTGAACCCTACACCCACTGTTACGGCTGTGGACGTGACAATCCACATGGTCATCAACTGAAAAGTTACTGGGACGTTCCTTTTGTACAGACTATTGCACATATTTTTCCCGCCTCTCATTATACCGGCGGTGTACCCGATCATCTGTATGGTGGCTTGATTGCATCTCTTCTAGACTGTCATGGGACCGCCTCTGCGGCAGCATTTAAAAGCCATACAGCTGGCATCGCCTTTGACGGTAGTGAAGCCTTAATTCGATGTGTTACTGGTAGTCTGAATATGCAGTTTATTCGACCGGTACCTGTGAATACTGAATTGATGTTGACGGGTCGATTACTGAAAATTGAAGGTCGAAAAATCCAGATTGCACTTTCTCTGTCTGCCGATCAGATTGAATGTGCAAAGGCTGAAATGCTCGCTATTCAAATTAAGTAGCTTCTGAGTTCAGAGGCTGATTGATAAAATTAAACAGATTAAGAAACGATAGCGGCTTCGGGTAAATCTTTCACACTAACTGGTCTACTGAATAGGAATCCTTGTAACTGCTGGCAACCCAAACGGGTCAGGATGTCTGCCTGTAACTGAGTTTCTACCCCTTCAGCAGTAACCTGCAAACCCAGCTTAATTGCAAGATGGATAATACTTTCCAGGATCATCTCTTCCTTGGAACCTGCGGTCAGGTCTGCAATAAATTCTTTATCGATTTTCAGCTCATTCACTGGCAGGTTCTTCAGATACAAGAAACTGGAATGCCCTGTACCAAAGTCATCAATTGCCAGCTGAATCCCCATATCACGCAAGCATTCCAGGGTACGCACACTGCTATCAATATGATGCATGGCTGTAGATTCAGTAATCTCAATCATCAAGTGATTCGGATTAATCTGGTAACGTGCTAACAGTTCTTCCAGATTTTTAAACAGGTTCTTATGTTCAAACTGCACGGCAGACAAATTAACAGCAATCGGAAAGAAATTCGTTCCTTCCGTTTCCCATTGATGAATCTGTTTACAGGCCTGCTCCAGTGCCCAATACCCCATCTGAATAATCAGGCCGGTTTTTTCTGCCCCCCGGATAAACATTACTGGTGATAACAAGCCCAGTGCCGGGTGCCGCCAGCGGATCAAGGCTTCAACCCCACAAATCTGCAAATCCTCGGTACGATATTTAGGCTGGTAATACAGCTCAAACTGGTGTTCTTCAACCGCTTTATACAGGTCATTAATCAGCTTGCTCTGACTTCTGGATTCCTTTTCATCATTACTGAAATTGAACAATGAATAGGTATTACGCCCCTGATTTTTGGAAGTCAGCATGGCTGAATCGGCATTAATCAGAAGATCCTGAACATTTTGACCATGTTCCGGATACATTGAAATACCAATACTCCCTGAAACATTAATCACCTTGCCAGCAATCGTAAAGCTTTCCTGAATCATGCTTAAAATCTTTTCAGCGACTTCAGCGGCCTGTTGTGGTTCTGCATTTTCCAGAATCAACAAGAATTCATCACCCCCAATTCGCAGTAATCTCGAGTGCTCATTGAGTAAACTATGAATCCGGTTAGCCAGCTGGATCAGGAGCTGGTCCCCCACATGATGCCCAAAGACATCATTTACTGCTTTGAAGCGGTCAAGATCAATATACAGAAAGGCAAACTGTGCATTACGGTAATGATGATCATTAAACAGAAAGTGAGAATACTCTGCCAGATAGAAACGATTGGGTAACTTGGTTAGATTATCCTGCACAGCCAGATTGGCCAGCTCTTTATTGGCCTCAGCCAGCTGACGATTGCGATGCTCAAGACGCTGTTCCAGCATGGCTACACAGAAACCGGCAACAAGAACCAGACAGGTAATGAAAACTACAGTAATCAGTAATTCGCGCTCAAGCGTGGACATTTCGGCCAAGCCTTCACCCACTATGGAATGAAAACTGGTCGCTGCCATCCCGGTATAGTGCATCCCGACAATGGAGAAAGTTAGCATCAATGCCACACCTGCTTTCAGCCAGAAGCTACGGCGAGCAATACTGCGATTCTTAAACAGCATCCAGAAGCCTAAACCAGCCCCGCTAATCGCAATGAGTACCGAACAGATCACCAGTACCGGATCATAGCGGATCACATAACCCTGCACCACCATACTTATCATGCCGGTGTAGTGCATGCCGGAAATTCCCAGCCCCATTAATACCGCGCCGAGTACCAGACGGGGAAAAGGCAGGGTTTGTCGTGTCGTCAGCCAGATGGCAAAGGTCGAGGCGATAAAAGCAATAATGTAAGAGGTAACAGTCAGTCCGGAATCAAAATAGGTATTGTCTGGCAAATGACTGGCGGTCATGCCGACAAAGTGCATACACCAGATAGAGAATCCTAAAATCGCACCACTTGTAACCAAAATCAGCTTTTCATATTTGGGAGGAGCTTTATCAAATAACAGCTGTTCAATTGAAATGGCAAGAAAACAAACTACCAAAGCTACAATGAGCGAGCCTATAACCAGATTAATGTCATAATGAACATGAATCATATAAGAGTCCTGTAGAAGCTTGCTTTCCCGAACTGCTTAAGCCCACATTGCATCTTTACCTGCCTAACTCGAGGGCACCCAAGAACATTGCTCAACCCATACACCCTTGGTCATACTTGACCCATAAAAAATTTTTAATTTATCGATACTTGAACCGCAATATTTAAAGCACAACAAAAACTATAATTTTACTACCTTAAATCCAAATCTGACAAAAATAAGAAATATGTGACATATTAAAAGTGTTTCAAGTTTTAGCAAATGGTTAAATTCATTCATTGACTAGAATTTAGCAGATCTAGATCACAACATTATGAATTTCAACAAAACAGATAGCATTTTTAACACTTATCAACTTTTTTCTTGCTTACTATTTTTCAACAAAAAATAGAAAAACAGCCTGCATATGCAGGCTGTTAGTCAAATTAAATTCTTCAATTCTGAATAACTATTTCGCTTTTCCTTGTAAACGGGCATAGTCATGCAAAACATTGGCAGCTTCTACAACAAATACTTCCTCTTCAGGGAGCTGCGGACGATCTTTAGCTTTCATCTTGGCACGTGCTTCAATTAATGCATCCATTGAGGCCTGATAGCTTTCCCAGTTTGGATAAGGTTTCTGACCGGTTGCTGCACGACGTGCATTTTCAGATTCCAAGGTCTTACGTTCAAGTTCCAGCAATTCCGCTTTACGCTGATTCAGATCCAATACTAGACGCTTTTTCTCATCAGTTTTCTTAGCAATCGCTGTACGTTGCTCAAGATACTTGAATTGTGGATCCAGATTGACACGAACCTGTGAGCTCTTGATCAGATCAGGTACATATTTCTGTACTTCACCTTCACGTTTAAAGGGTGCCGTCGGAATAGTATCCCACTGCAAGGCATTTTTAGCCTTACGCTCACCAAACTCTTCATTGTAAATATCGACCAGTTTGATATCCGGGACCACACCCTTGTTCTGGGTACTGCCACCAGTGATACGATAGAACTTACGTTGTGTCAGTGTAGCCTGTCCATGCGCCAAGGTATCCAGCTGTACTTGTGCAGTACCTTTACCTGTCGTGGTGCTACCAATGACAATACCACGTTCATAATCCTGAATTGCAGCAGAGTAGATTTCACTTGCCGATGCAGAAGCGAGGTTGACCATGACCGCCAGTGGACCGGCATAGGTCTGTGCACCGCCATCATCATCTTCAAAGACACTGACATTACCATTGCCATCACGAATCTGTACCACTGGACCAGACTTGATCACTTGCCCCAGCATACGCGCAACTTCTTCTAATGAACCACCTGGGTTATTGCGTAAATCAACAATAATCCCTTCAACATTTTTGGCTGAAAGTTCTTTCAGGGCATTGTTGGTATCTTCAGATACAGAACGATAATCTGTACCTGCACGTCGTGCACGATAGTTTAAGTAAAAAGATGGAATTTCTATCACACCATATTGATACTTTTTACCATCTCGTTGAATCTCGACCACACGGGTACGTACGCCAGCATCTTCTTCCTGGATCACATCACGGGTAATGGTGACATTACGCGCCTGTCCCAATGTTGCGCCAGCGCCCAGCAATTTCAAAGTAACTTTAGTACCACGTTTACCACGAATCAGACCGACAATTTCATTACTCGGCCAACCAATGACATCGACCATTGGTCCGCCATCCTGAGCGACCCCAATAATACGGTCACCGGATTTCACTTGACCTGATTTACTCGCCGGACCACCTTCCACAATAGTTTCAATCTTGGTGTAGTCTTCATTGCCACGTTCTGGGCGAATTGAAACCCCGACACCTTCAAGCTGTAAAGTCGTTTGGCGGTTCAGCTCCATCGCATCCACAGGTGGGAAATAATTGCTGTGTGGATCATAGGTCAGCATCATGGCATTCAGGGTTTTATCCAGCACATCATCGCTCTTGATGCGACTTAAACGTTCAAGCTGACGGGTATAACGCTTGGTTAAGGTTTGTGCCGGTGTCAAATCCTCTGGACCACTCAGATCCTGACCATTGGCCAGTTCTGGGTTATCTTTTAATGCTTTTTGTTTGGCCTGCTCTTCTTCTTTACTGATGGTCAGATTAATCAGCTGAGAAACCAGCATTTTTGACCAGTAAGCGCGTTGTTCTTCTGGTGTCTTGAAGAATGGTGCTTTCTCACGGTCAGTCTCAATATAAACATTACTTTGATTCAGGTTTTGAGGCTTTTTCAGTTCATCCAGCATAAAGGTATAAAACTGCTTGAGGCGTTCACTATAATGTGCATGAATCTCAAATGGACCAGCCAGATTGCCTGCTTTCAAGTTGGCACCAAAATTGGCAACATAACGTTTCTTATAGTTATCAATTTCAGGTGCCAGAAACAGACTATGCTCCGGATCCAGACTATCAATATAAAAATCAAAAATGCGCTGTGAGGTTTGAGCAT
This sequence comes from Acinetobacter sp. SM1B, assembly GCF_003289665.1. NCBI lineage: Bacteria > Pseudomonadati > Pseudomonadota > Gammaproteobacteria > Moraxellales > Moraxellaceae > Acinetobacter > Acinetobacter sp. SM1B. Next base: position 443,318 of record NZ_QMBM01000001.1, on the reverse strand, counting down.
CCAGACGCATATTCAAATAGTGCTGACGATCCACTAAAGTAGCCAGCTGTCTAGATACGAGCGCTTGTTCTTGAGATGGTTGAAGGGCTTTGCTTACGACTTCTGATTTTTCAGCAGCAATCGCGTCGCTCACCACATGGGTAAAAAAGAATCCGCCTGTCGCAACTGCAACTGCGCAAGCTACTGTTTGAAGTTTCATAAAAATTCGTACTTCCTTGGCCTTTTGACCAATTTAACCGTGTCGTTTTCCGATCTGAAATAAACGTATCCGCGATCTTAAACAACTTAATAAGTTTATGTTGTGTAGTTTTATCATATTCTGTGCAGTCAAAGTGTAGCAAAAGATTGCAGAAATCAGGTATTGTTTTCGCTGAAAAATTCTAATATGGACACCGCATATGATTGGCGCATTGATGCTCGACATCGCTGGCACTCACCTTACCCAGGAAGATATTGAACTGCTACAGGCTCCGCAGGTTGGCGGGGTCATTCTGTTTGGCCGTAATATTGAATCACCTGCACAGGTTCGCGCCCTAACGGATCATATGCGTCAAATTCGTCCGGATATTCTGATTGCAGTCGATCAGGAAGGTGGTCGCGTTCAGCGCTTGAAACAGGGTTTTACTTTACTCCCGGCCATGGGTCATTTTGGAGAACTTTACCAAAGCAAACCTGAACGTGCGTTAGAATTGTCAGAGAAATGTGGCTGGTTAATGGCGATTGAAGTGCTGGCAGTCGGCATTGATTTTAGTTTTGCTCCTGTGCTGGATCTGAATGACATCAGCGATGTTATTGGTGACCGTAGTTTTGCCACAAATATTCAGGACATCACTCCACTGGCAAGCGCTTTCCTGAAAGGTATGAAACGTGCTGGCATGGCATCGACCGGCAAACACTTCCCGGGTCATGGTTCTGTAAAAGCCGATTCTCATGTGGCAGCGGCCGTAGATCCACGCAGCTATGAAGAAATCCAGCAAAAAGACATGCAGACCTTTATTCAGCTACAGTCACAACTGGATGCCTTGATGCCAGCGCATGTGATCTATAGTCAGGTCGATCCTAATCCAGCCGGTTTTTCAGAATTCTGGATTCAAAAGGTTTTGCGTCAGGAACTTGGTTTTGACGGTGTATTGTTCTCGGATGATTTGAGTATGCAAGCCGCCTGTGTCGCAGGTGGCGCTGATGCCCGTATTCAGGCAGCACTAAAGGCAGGTTGTGATATGGGTCTGGTCTGTAATGACCGGGCAGCACAATGCCTGGCCCTTGAGGGAATTGTAGATTTACCATTGCCGAATCAGGAACGTCTGCAACGCATGCGCGGTCGTATTCCTCAGATTCAGATTCATGACGTTTTAGATCTTGGTGAAGAATGGCGTCAGGTTCGTGATGAAATTACAGGATTTAGAAATCAGGTGGCTTCATAAGCATATTTAGCTAGTACGATTCAGGAATACGATAAAAGGAACACCACAAGTGTTCCTTTTTGTTTATGATGTAAAAATACAAAAACTTATACAATAACAATAAGGTCAGGAAGACATGACACAACCACTCTCGCAACATCGACATATCTCTTTTACTGCGCACTATACCGGCTATATCTGGTACCAAATGGGAATTTCTCATCCAGTGTTTGCGACTGGGCGAGGTAAATTTCTCGCTGCATTGGTTCATCCCTTGGAAACCTGGGCTGAAAAGCACGTGGGCGGCAGTATGCGTACTACCTTAAAACAGCGCCACCAGATGATTGATGAACATCTCTGTCAGCTCATTACTCAGCACCCACAGCTACAAGTACTGGAAATTGCTTGCGGACTATCTCCGCGTAGCTGGAATTTCAGACAAAAATTTCCTGAAATCAATTACCGTGAACTTGATCTGCCAGATATGGCCAAGATCAAAACTCAGGCGCTGAAAATTCTGGATCAGGATGCACCAGAAGTCTTGACCGCTGATATTTTTAGTGAAGAGCTTGTCAATATTTTTCAGGTTTTTGATTCTGAACGACCACTAGTGGTCATTAGCGAAGGACTGATCAACTACTTTGACAAGGACATGCTGCACACCTTATTAAAAGGTATTACCGAGTATGGACAACGCTTTCCGGAAATTCATTACCTCAGCGATATTTACCCTGAACCGGTGAAGAACCGATTAGCCAGCTTTATCTGGATATGCAGCCGTTTACTGAAGTTTATGTCACATAGTGCTTTTACTTTCCACTTTAAGTCCCCCCAAGAATTACAGCAGTTTTGTCAGCAGACCGGTTTTATAGCGGTAGAAGTAAAACAGCCGCAGCGCTATTTTGCCCAACCTCAGCAGTCCAATCCAGCATCTGAGCAAGATGAGCATTTAGGTGATCTAGTCTGGATGATTCATGCGACCAAAAAAAACAGCGTTGAATAACGCTGTTTTTTTTCAAAGTATCTATTTAACTTTCAAATTCAGGCCGGGAGCATTCTAAACGACTGCATCCAGCACTTGTGCTTCAAGTAAAGCTTTTTGAGTCTGCACAAAACCTAGCAAACGTTCCGCCACTTCAAAACTACCGTGCTTAAACAAGGCACGAATCTGCGTTTCATCATGCTGGAAAATCAGGCATTCAATTTTGAACTCACCTTCTTCATCTTCCAGATGCAAAGCCAAATCCCTTGGATACTGGATGGCCTGCTGCACCTGCGCTTCTTCCATTTCAAATAAGACACCAAAGAAACTTAAATCCACAATAGTGGTAGGCAAACGCAGATCCGAGTGTCGATGGCTCAGGAAACGTTCTGGCTCTTGTACCGGAATACGGTCTTCACCACGACGTTCAAGTTTCAGCATCTGTTCCCGAGTAAAGGGAATAATCCCTTCCAGCTGATCTACGGGTTCATCACGCAGGAAAGTGGCGAACAGATGCATGGTTTCTTTACGGCGCTGCAGCTGCGGTACATGGTCGGCACTGGCAATCTGTACATACTGCATGTCTGGACACTGTAGGGCAAAGCCAGCATTTTCATGCGGCAGGGTAAAACTGTCATATTGGCCGCAAGCAACGAGTACTTTACATTGTGGAATGGGTACATGTTTCAGGCGTAATAGACGGTTGCAGTTAACATCATAACGATTCTGCTCAGTTGCGGTAAACTCTGCCATCTGTCTAAAAAACAGACGCTTGGCCGTCGGTGACATACGGGTTTCTTTTAAACGGGCATGATTGACCAGATACAAAATGACAGCTTGACCAAACTCGTCCATACGCCCTTCTTTCATCAGGTGCAGGGATTCTTCCAGCAACATCCGCCAGCTCTTGCGGGTCTTTTGCATCACCCCCATCAGGATCATGCGATCCACCAGCTCAGGACGCTGATCTGCCAAACAGGAAGCCACGACAGATCCTAATGACATGCCCAATACTGCAACCTTAGGCAAGCACATTTGCTCTAGCCAGCGCCCTAGCATGCCTGCGAGATCTTCCAGTTCCAAAGAGCCTGCAGAGACGCCAGTATCCACATTGGTGATCTGCTGGTTAGCGCCCATTGAAGGCAAGTCAATCAGGATGATTGGACCTGCAGCGAACAGCTGCTCTACACAGTATTTATAGGAATTAAAGTTCTGAAATGCCCCACCAATAATAACCATCGGTGTCATATGCAGGGTTTCAGGGCGGGCAATTGCCATATATTCAATTTTCCAGCCATCCATCCAGGTCGTACGTGGTGGCTGTTTAAAACTGTTTTTATCGTATAGATCAAAAAACGCATAGTGGCTGTGTTGCTCAATGCGGTGGTGGTCCATCTGGATAATGGAATTCATCTTCCTTTCCTCCATCCTTGCCTTATTTTTATTGTGCAAGCAATTATTGAGAGATTTCATGCTTCAAGATCAAATGTGAAAGACCTGAATACGCGTCCTACTCTTTATTTATTATTGAATTCGACATCAATGTCGCTGTCATTCATTCTATACAGAGGTTCTTTTTACAAGCAACTAATCTTGCAACCGCTTGTCTGCTTTTAAAGATAAAACGATTTCAAAATGTTTAACGATTGTAAAAGCACATGAAATTTAGCCAGCAGACTTCATTGTATCGGCTCAGGCTGTTAATATCAGAAGGATATTTCTAAGTGATCGAACCGCTATGCAAGAGTCTATTGAACAATATATGCAAACGGTAGGACAGCAGGCTCGTCAGGCTTCACGCGTCTTGGCGCGTGCGTCCACCCAAACAAAAAATGATGCATTGTCAGCAATTTATACTGCTTTAAAAAACAGTGAAGCTGCGATTTTGGCTGCCAATCAGATTGATATGGCCAAAGCGCATAGCAATAATCTGGACAGTGCTCTCCTCGATCGCTTAGAACTGACTCCCGCACGCTTCAAAGGCATGCTACAGGGCTTAAATGATGTGATTAGCCTGGTCGATCCGATTGGTGAAATTACCGATATGGCCTATCGTCCATCTGGTATTCAGCTGGGTAAAATGCGCGTACCTCTGGGCGTAGTCGGCATGATCTATGAATCACGCCCAAACGTGACCTTGGAAGCAGCATCTTTAGCACTGAAATCTGGTAATGCCATTATTTTACGTGGTGGTTCGGAAGCACTTGAATCTAACCAGGCCATTGCCAAAGCGATTCAGCACGGCTTGCAGGTTTCAGGCTTACCAGAAGCAGCTGTGCAAGTGATCAATACCACAGACCGTGCAGCAGTGGGTCAGCTGATTACCATGTCTGAATATGTCGATGTGATTGTGCCTCGTGGTGGTAAGGGCCTGATTGAACGCATTACCAATGATGCGCGTGTACCAGTAATTAAGCATCTTGACGGTAATTGTCATGTTTATGTAGAAGCACAGGCAGACTTGCTCAAAGCCTTACCTATTGCCCTGAATGCTAAAACTCATCGCTATGGTGTATGTAATGCCATGGAAACTTTGCTGGTCGATGAAAAAGTTGCAGAAGAGTTCCTGCCACGTATTGCCGAACTTTATGAAGAAAAGCAGGTAGAACTGCGTGGTTGTCCTGCAACTCGCCGTATTCTGGAAAATGCAGTACCTGCTTCAGAAGAAGACTGGTATACCGAATATCTTGGTCCGATCCTGGCAGTTAAGGTGGTTTCTGGCGTTGAAGAAGCGATTGAACATATCAATAAATATGGTTCACATCATACCGATTCAATCATCACTGAAAACTACAGTATTGCGCGCGAATTTTTAGCTGGTGTGGATTCAAGCTCGGTAATGATTAACGCCTCTACCCGCTTTGCTGATGGCTTTGAATATGGTCTCGGTGCGGAAATTGGTATTTCAACCGACAAGATTCATGCCCGTGGTCCGGTTGGCCTTGAAGGTCTGACTTCACAGAAATGGATCGTATTTGGTGACGGCCAGATTCGTCAATAACAATGCAGTAAAAAATCATTTTCAGCTCTGTTCGCGCAGGGCTGATTTTTTATAGAAGTGAATGAAGAAAATAAAAAAACAGCTCAGTGAACCTTCAGGTCACCTTTTATGAAGATTATCTTTGGAAATTTGTAGCTTGTTTAAATTTCCAGCAATTCAATGTATAAACTATAAAAAGTGAATCTGTTTAGCGTGCTTTATAAGGTTTATTGGCTCAACGCTATTTTGAATGAGGTGTGCTTTTACTACTATTTCATTGATAAATGAAAACGATGAACTGATAAATTTTAATTATAACTGGCAAAATGATCGATAGTGCTTAAGTCTAATCACCTAAAGTCTATCTAGGACAGAAAAATATCGCATGTTACAACTGCATCACTGATCTAAATTGCATCGCCTAGGCGCACAAAATAGATCAATCAAATGGATGAGAATTTTAATTAGAATCGGGTAAACAATCGTGTCTAAATCAGTATTAGTTATTAATTGTGGCTCTTCTTCAATCAAGTTTGCCTTATTACTTGAAGAACAGAATTTCCGTATTCACGGCTTAGCTGAGAACTTAGGCACAGAAAATGCCCGTATTAAAGGTGTGACTGTCGGTAATGAACCGGTAGACATCCATATCCCATTTGCAGATCATAAAAAAGCACTGGAAGTTGGTCTGGAGCGTCTAGCCAATTATAAACCAGATGCGATTGGTCACCGTGTGGTACACGGCGGCAGCTTGACTAAAGCCGAACTGATCAATGATGAAATTATTGAAAAAATTCGTGAAGCTACCCCGCTTGCACCGCTACATAATCCAGCACACCTGATTGGAATTGAAGCAACGCAACGCCTGTTCCCGGATCTGCCACAGGTTGCAGTATTCGATACCGCATTCCATCAAACCATGCCAGCACATGCTTACCGTTATGCTGTGCCTAAATTCCTTTACGCTGACTTTGGCGTTCGTCGCTACGGTTTCCATGGTACCAGCCATGCTTATGTATCTGAGCGCGGTTCTGAACTGGCTGGCAGCTTTAAACAAGGTGGCTGGTTAACAGCACATCTGGGTAATGGAAGTTCGACCTGTGCCGTATGGAATGGGCAAAGTGTAGATACTTCTATGGGCCTGACTCCACTGGAAGGTCTGGTAATGGGTACCCGTAGTGGTGATGTTGACCCAAGTCTGCATAGCTTCCTGGCAGCGAATCTGGGCTGGGACGTCTATAAAATTGACAGAATGCTAAACAAAGAAAGTGGCTTGCTCGGTTTATCAGACAATCTGTCTAATGACATGCGTACGCTGATCGAAGCTTCTGAAAATGGCAATGAAGATGCAACGCTTGCAATTGAAGTATTCTGCTACCGTCTAGCAAAATCACTGGCTGCTTTAAGCTGTGGTCTACCGCGTCTTGATGGTCTGTTCTTCACAGGTGGTATCGGTGAAAACTCAGCTTATATCCGTGAAAAAACTATGGCTTACCTGCCACATTTTGGCTTCAATCTCGATAAAGATGCTAATAATGTATTAAAGCGTGGTACTGAAGGTCGCATCGATAATGGTACAGGCCCACAAATCTGGGTCGTACCAACCGATGAAGAAGGCCGTATCGCCAAAGAAACCCAAAGCGTGGTTGAGCAGGAAGTGGAGAACACCACTGCAAAAAAGTCTGAACCTGAGGCTACGCTTGCTTAAGCAAGCGTAGGATTCCTATACCTTCTATTTGATTTTAGATATTTAAATACGCTATGAAGACCATTCTATTAGTTCCGACTGGGGAAGGCGTTGGTTTAACGTCTGCATGCTTAGGCCTGATTTACGCACTGGAATGCCAAGGTGTAAAGGCTGGTTTTGTCAAACCATTTTCTCAGGAAATTACGGATACGGCAGACCGTACCACTGCCCTATATCGTCATATCTCCAATGCAAAAACTGTGGAACCCATCAGCTATAACGCAATGATGCAACGTCTCAGTCATGGCGAGCAGGATGAACTTCTAGAAGATGCCGTGCGTCTGCATCGTGAAATTGCCCGCAATCACGACCTGATTATTGTAGAAGGTGTAGTGCCAAATGGTCGTGACAGCTTTGTCGATGAACTGAATGCTTCTCTGGCTCAGGCACTCGATGCCAAAGTGGTTATTGTCAGCAATGCCGATATCCGTCATCCAGTGCAAACAGCAGAAAAAGTTGAAAATCAGATTCGCAATTTTGGTGGTGCAAGCTCAACACGCCTGTCTAGTATCCTTTTCATGCGTACCAAAGGCTTACCTGAAGAATCTGCCCAGATTCCAGTGACCATTGATCCAGAATTGCGTCTGACTGCTGAAACTGAACAGTTTGTACAAGCTATTCAGAAAACCCATCCATATATCGGCTCTGACAAACTTCCAGTGATTGGCTTGGTTCCGTTTAGTAAAACCTTGAGCGTGCCACGTATGTCCGACCTGGCTGCACATATTTCTGTGCTATGGATCCATCAAGGTGAAGCGGCTCAACGTCGTGTTCAGCATAGCAGCCTGATTGCATCCAGCATTGAACATGAACTGCATAAATTTGTCGCGGGTGAACTGATCATTACTGCCTCTGACCGTGTCGATGTGCTGCTGGCAAGTAGCTTGGCGAGCTGTAATGGTATTCCATTGGCGGGGTTAGTCCTGACTGAACAACATCAGCCAAATGAACAGGTGCTAGGCTTCTGCCAGTCTGCAATTAAACATGGCCTGCCAATTTTACATACTCCATTAAGCACATTCGAAACTGCGCAGAAGCTGGCCAATCTTGGCAATGAAATTCCAGTTGATGATACAGAACGTGCTGATCAGGTTACCCGTTTTGTATCTAGCCATATCAATCCAGACTGGCTGATTCAGATGCTAAATGGCACCTACAAGCCACGCCTGTCTCCTTCTGCTTTCCGTCATGAATTGGTACAGAAATCGATTGCAGCAAAAAAACGCATTGTGCTACCTGAAGGTGATGAGCCACGTACTATTCAGGCCGCGGCTATCTGTCAGTCACGTGGTATTGCGCATTGTATTCTGCTGGCTAAGCCTGAAGCTGTACTGGAAGTTGCCAAAGCACGTGGCATTGAATTGCCAGAAGGTTTAGAAATTGTCGATCCTGACCTGATTCGAGACGACTATGTCGAAAAAATGGTAACGCTGCGTAAAGGCAAGCTGAATGAACTGCAAGCCAAAGAACAACTGCAGGATACTGTTGTTTTAGGTACGATGATGCTGGCACTTGATCAGGTGGATGGCCTGGTATCTGGTGCAGTTCACACTACTGCGAATACTGTGCGTCCAGCCTTCCAGCTGATTAAGACTGCGCCAGATTATTCACTGGTTTCTTCGGTGTTCTTTATGCTGTTACCAGATGAAGTATATGTATATGGTGACTGCGCTATTAATCCGGATCCGGATGCTGCGCAACTGGCAGAAATTGCCATCCAGTCTGCTGACTCGGCAAAAGCTTTTGGTATTGACCCACGTATTGCCATGATTTCTTACTCTACTGGAACTTCTGGTGCCGGTGCTGATGTAGAGAAAGTGGCAGAAGCTACCCGTATTGCCAAGGAACGTCGCCCTGACCTGTTGATTGATGGTCCATTGCAATATGACGCTGCATCGGTTGAAAGCGTGGGGCGCCAAAAAGCACCTGATTCACAAGTGGCTGGTCGTGCCAATGTCTTCATCTTCCCGGATTTAAATACAGGTAACACTACTTATAAAGCGGTGCAACGCGCAGCAAATGTGGTGAGTGTTGGTCCAATGCTGCAAGGCCTGAATAAGCCAGTAAATGACTTGTCACGGGGTGCTTTGGTGGATGATATCGTCTTTACCATTGCACTCACTGCGATTCAGGCGGATCAGCAGGCAGCCCACTAACCTGCCAACCCCATTCTCTATCTGTGCTTTCACCATCTAATGGACACATTGGATAGTTTTTTGTTTTTAGTTCTTAAAAATTGCATATATGAGAATGCCAGTCGATTTGACTGGCATTCTTTGATAAATCATTTGCTTTTCTTATCAACTTATACAAAGAGATATAAGTTAAAGAAAAGTAGTTTGACTTACATCGTGGTCCATTCATTACGGACATCATCGGCCGCTTTATTCAAAATGACCTGATCGCCTTTCACTTCACTGACCCAACTTAACGGAATCAGATGATGCTCATTATTTTCGTCATCACTTCTTGTTAATTTAATTGAATCTTGACCTTCTAAATGGTCCACTTTTCCAACTTGTGTTCCGTCTGAAGCAATTACTGATGCATGTTCCTTGATGTCACTTGGATTTACTGTAGTCATTACAATTGCCCTATTATTAATAGAAGTTGAGAGAAATCAGTCTAGGCAATAAAAATTCGACTGTGTGTAAGGGTTATCAGGCTTTGAGTATTACTGGGTTAATAGTGTAATGATAAAAATACAGTGTGTTTCAACAAGTGAGTAGCGTAACGAATTGATGGAAAGATTTAGGGGATTGTCTGTTCAGAGAAATATGGGAATAATTTTTTTAGCATAAAAAAAGAAGATTAAGCTTAGGCTTGATCTTCTTTCTGACCGTACATCCAAGTCGCCGCGATATATACACAAAAACCGCTAGCCATCAAAATACCTGTAACCATTGTCTTAGGATCTCTTCGTTTCGATGTGTGCATTATGCGAAAGTTTTATGACAGTTATATGACAATATACGAAGTATTTTATTTTTAAAATAATTATTAATTTCAATTATTTGAAAAAATAAATACTATTTTTTGGGTTTTATAACATGAAATATGACAGTTATTATGACAATTTTTACTCAAATTATAACGCCGTAGACTTTATCTCTAGGCAGTTAAACGAGTATTAAACTTTCGCCCAAAAGCCCTTTAAAACGTCCCACAACTTTTATGTTTTGTCATATAATTTAGCCCGCTAGCTATCAGCCCGCTCAAGAGATTTTTGTATGACAACTATTATCAAGCAAGATGACTTGATCACATCGGTTAAAGATGCGCTTCAGTTCATTTCTTACTACCATCCACAAGATTTCATCCAGGCGATGAGTCGTGCGTATGACCGTGAAGAAAACAAAGCGGCTAAAGATGCGATCGCGCAAATCTTAATTAACTCTCGTATGTGTGCAGAAGGCCACCGCCCAATCTGCCAGGATACCGGTATCGTAAACGTATTCGTTGAAGTGGGCATGGACGTTAAATTCGATTTAACGATGAGCTTAGACGATGCGATCAACGAAGGTGTACGTCAAGGTTACCTAGAAAATTCTAATGTCTTGCGTGCGTCTGTACTTGCTGACCCTGCATTCGGTCGTAAGAATACGAAAGACAACACCCCTGCTGTGATCTACCACAAACTTGTTCCAGGTAATAAAGTTGACATTACTGTTGCAGCGAAAGGTGGCGGCTCAGAAAACAAATCTAAACTGGCAATGCTTAACCCATCTGACTCAATCGTGGATTGGGTACTAAAAACTGTTCCAACAATGGGTGCAGGCTGGTGTCCACCAGGTATGCTGGGTATTGGTATCGGTGGTACTGCTGAAAAAGCCATGATGCTTGCAAAAGAAGCATTGATGGAAGAGATCAACATGGACGAACTTCTTCGTCGTGGTCCACAAAATAAACTTGAAGAACTTCGTATCGAAATCTTTGAAAAAGTAAATGCTCTGGGTATCGGTGCGCAAGGTCTTGGCGGTTTAACCACTGTTCTCGACATTAAAATCAAAGATTACCCATGTCACGCTGCGGGCAAACCAGTCGGCATGATTCCGAACTGTGCTGCAACGCGTCATGCACACTTCACGCTTGATGGTTCAGGTGTTGCAAACATTATTGCACCGAAACTTGAAGACTATCCTGAAGTAACTTGGGATTCATCATCATCTAAACGTGTTGACCTAGACACGATTACTCAAGAAGAAATGAATGCTTGGAAACCAGGCGATACCCTACTTCTTAACGGTACAATCTATACAGGTCGCGACGCGGCTCACAAACGTATGGTTGACATGTTGAACAACGGTGAAGAGCTTCCTGTCGATCTTAAAGGCAAGTTCATCTACTACGTAGGTCCTGTAGATCCAGTAGGCGACGAAGTTGTAGGTCCTGCTGGTCCAACCACGGCTACACGTATGGATAAATTTACACGTCAAGTACTTGAAGCAACTGGCATGTTTGGCATGATTGGTAAAGCGGATCGTGGCCCTGCTGCTGTTGAAGCCATCAAAGACAACAAAGCGACTTACCTCATGGCTGTGGGTGGTGCTGCATACTTAGTATCTAAAGCCATTCGTGAAGCTGAAGTGGTTGCATTTGCTGACCTGGGTATGGAAGCAATCTACAAGTTCGTGGTGAAAGACATGCCTGTATCTGTTGCGGTTGACGTAAACGGTACTTCTGTACACGCAACTGCACCAAAAATCTGGCAAGCTAAAATTGGCAAGATTCCAGTAGTTGACGCTGCTGCAGGCTAATTTAATCTGCAATAAAAAAGCATCCTTGATGGGTGCTTTTTTATTGCGCTCTTTTCCTATAAAAGTTTAATTACCAAGTACGCGGATCCCATAACTTAAATGGCGTAGTCAATTGTACGTCTTCAGTTGGATCATATTCGATGGCTTTAATTTTCTGGGCTTTCTTGCGAAGTTTCCCCGTTTCCTGATCTTGGGCAACAAAGTTAAAACTATCCGACTTAAGCTGGGTAAATGCAATTTCATTTAAACCGACAGTTTCAGGCATCAGCATTAATGGGCCTGTAGCTGTACGGCGAGTCGTTATATTTTCTTCATCATATTTAATGAAGTAAGATCTGCCGGATTCCACGCTAAAATCCAGATATTTCGGTTTCTGGAAATGCAGTGCACCGAGCGGACGGCTGGTACTTAGACGATACGTACCTGGTGGCAGCTCAACCCAGTAATAATGATTATGCAACAGACTTGGAATACGTTCCTGATTGATAAAGATACTGGCAGCCACAATTTCCTGGCGGTTCCATTTCGAATCTGGACGATATAAGTAAACCATTGCCGCCTGTTCATGCTGCGGCTTCACTGGTGCAAAACGTTGACCCAGCTTTTGATTAACCCATCCACCAATCGTGAACATGCCTACCTTATGCTGCTCGACAAACCCCGGTTTTTTGTTTAGATCGATATTTTTCAGTGTTGATGTCAGTTGCTGTTCCTGAACAGCGTGCTTCGAATGACACCCCATCAAGGCTAAACTGCTGATGAGTACAATTGCGGCTCCACGCATGCTTATCCCTCACTGCGTCTTTATTATTTTATGTACATTTTTATAAATTTATATGAATGATCAGGCGTCCACGCCTAAGAAACGAGATTAACATTGTGATTTATTTTTGAAAATAAAAAACGTGCGAAAACAGTTCATTTTCGCACGTTTCAGACGAACAGCAGTTAAGCAGACTTGCTATTTACTACCTTTAAGTCTGCCTTGGGAGTAGCAGTCTGTTCAATAGCGGCCTGACGTTCCGGACGGAATTCCGGTTTAGCCTCGCCATTGATCACAGCCTCACTCACTACCACAGTACCAACATCGGTACGGCTTGGCAGGTCATACATGGTTTCAAGCAATGAGTTCTCAAGAATAGAACGCAGACCACGCGCACCTGTATTACGTTCTAGGGCTTTTTTCGCCACAGCGCGTAATGCAGAATCTTCAAAGACCAGGTCTACATTTTCCATATCGAACAGATGCTTATACTGACGAGTTAAGGCATTCTTCGGCTCAGTCAGGATTTGCATCAAAGCTTCTTCATCCAGCTCATCCAGCGTTGCGATCACTGGCAGACGGCCAATGAATTCTGGAATCAGACCGAATTTCACCAGGTCAGTTGCTTCAACTTGGCGGAACAGGTCAGATAGCTTCTTAGTTTCCTCTTTATTGCGTACTTCTGCAGTAAAGCCGATACCGCCCTTCTCCTGACGTTGCTGCACAATTTTCTCAAGTCCTGAGAATGCACCACCACAGATAAACAGGATATTTGAAGTATCAATCTGAATAAATTCTTGCTGCGGATGCTTACGACCACCTTGTGGAGGAATTGAAGCAACCGTACCTTCGATCATTTTTAATAACGCTTGCTGCACGCCTTCACCCGATACATCACGTGTAATGGATGGGTTTTCAGACTTACGGGTAATCTTGTCGATTTCATCGATATAGATAATACCCTTTTGCGCTTTCTCGACATCATAATCAGCTTTTTGCAGCAGCTTCTGTACAATGTTTTCAACGTCTTCACCGACATAACCTGCTTCGGTTAAGGTCGTTGCATCTGCCATGGCAAATGGTACATCTAGCAACCGTGCAAGGGTTTGTGCCAGTAAGGTTTTACCCGAACCTGTTGGACCGACCAGCAAAATATTACTTTTGGCAATTTCAACGCTGTCATCAGCTTTTTTACCATTGGTCTGCACTTTTAAACGCTTGTAATGGTTATATACCGCAACAGATAACGTCTTTTTCGCTACGTCCTGACCAATTACATATTGATCTAGCGCCGCACGGATCTCATGCGGTTTCGGCAAAGGACGATTCGCCCAGTCATTGGTTTCTACCTGTTGACTGGTCTGAACCAGATCCAAGCATACGTCTACACATTCATTACAGATGTAGGCGTCTTCGCCAGCAATCAGCTTGCCGACTTCAGACTGCGTTTTACCGCAGAATGAACAATGCTTTTGTCCTTGAGTATGTTCGGACATAGTCTCTCCAATATCTCAATCTTTCAAACTTATGGACGTTTCGTTAGAACTTCGTCCACGAGACCATATTCTTTCGCTTGCTGAGCAGTCATGAAGTTATCACGGTCAGTATCACGCGCGACTTTATCAAAGTCCTGGCCACTGTGTTCTGCCATCAGACGGTTTAAACGCTCTCTGATAAACAGGATTTCACGGGCATGGATTTCAATATCAGATGCCTGACCCTTAAAACCACCCAATGGCTGGTGAATCATGACACGGGCATTTTCAAGGCAATAACGTTTGCCTTTTGCGCCCGCATTTAGCAGAAATGCACCCATTGAGGCAGCCTGACCCATACAATAAGTCACAACATCCGGCTTAATGAATTGCATGGTATCGTAAATCGCCATACCTGCAGTCACCGAACCGCCTGGCGAGTTAATATATAGATGAATATCCTTGTCAGGATTTTCAGCTTCTAAAAACAGCATTTGCGCAACAATCAAGTTGGCCATGTTGTCTTCAACTTCACCAGTCAAGAAAATTACCCGCTCACGTAAAAGACGTGAATAAATATCAAAAGAACGCTCACCACGAGATGATTGTTCTACCACCATTGGAACTAAAGCGTTTTCAATCGCTGGAACATACATACGTTTATTTATTCCTAAATTTTTTGTGACTTAACCCATAATTACAATATGAGGGATAATGATCTAAATTGCAAAAAAATCGCCATGAATTCCATGATATTTTTTGCATTAGTTTTGTGAAAAACGGATTAGGTCATAGAAAGCTAAAGTATAGGACTTACGCATTGACAGATTCAAAAAAGTATTAAAATACTTTATA
>NZ_QMBM01000001.1:366408-428256 GCF_003289665.1 Acinetobacter sp. SM1B | reverse complement strand
AAAGTATTTTAATACTTTTTTGAATCTGTCAATGCGTAAGTCCTATTTAAGAAGGTTTCTTTCATTAAATTTTTACGTGCTCGAATATCGATCTCCTATTCCTCACCAATTCAGTTATCCATTTAAGTTGCTTTTATCGCGCTATTTTTATAGTAAAACGTACCACAGTATTCTTTAGTGGATAAAAAAGCGAATAGAGAAAATCTATTCGCTTTCGTGCTTTCCTTGAACCAGAGTTAGTCCTCAGGATATTCAAAACGATAACCCACACCATAAACTGCCTGAATCCACTCATGACGGTTACCCGTTTCAGCAGCCTCGGAAATCTTGCGGCGCAGGTTCTTGATATGATTGTCAATCACACGGTCCGCCACATCGAAGCTGTCCGGGTTAATATGATCCAGCAATTGCGCACGTGAATACACCTGACCCACATGCTCCAAAAACAGTTCTAATAAACGGAATTCTGTTGGGGTCAGGTTCAGCGCTTTTTGTTGATACCAGATGCGCTGTTGCGATTTATCCATACGGAACAAATCATTGCTTTCCGGTTCGGCCTTGCGATCCAGACGGCGTAGAACTGCCTGCACGCGCGCGACCAGTTCCTTCGGACTAAATGGTTTACAGATGTAGTCATCTGCACCCATATTCAGGCCGAGTACACGGTCAATTTCTTCAGTACGTGCCGTCACCATAATAATCGGTAGATCGGACTGCTCACGCACCTTACGGCAGATGGTCAGGCCATCCATACGTGGCACCATCAGGTCCAGAATCATCAGGCTCGGCTTACGTTGAGTGAAACTGTTATAAGCTTCCTGTCCATCATGAAACATGCTGACTTCAAAACCAGCAGCTTCTAGATAGTCTCGCACCAATTGTGCAAGTTCGACTTCGTCTTCAACCAGCATAATGTGTTTCATGAATAAACTTCCTTATGATTTTATTTGTTTAGGAAAAGTCAGCTTGCAACGTAATCCACCGAGTGGCGAATGATCGAAGCTTAAACTTCCACCTAATGCTTGCGTAATTTTACACGATAATGCCAAACCCAGTCCGGTACCACCAGTGGCACGGGTACGCGAGTCATCTACACGATAGAAACGTTCACCTATTCGGGCCAGCTGTTCATCGGTCAGACCAAACGGACTGTCATCGACATATAAGGTCCATTCTTTGTCATTCTGTTCAGTATGAATATGTACCTGTCCACCCGCTTCAGTATAGCGAATACTGTTGCTCAGCAAATTAGCCACGATCTGTTTAAAGCGGTCCAGATCTAGCTCTACGTCTGCGCCTTCACCTTCCGCAGTCACAGTTAATTGCGCCTGTTCAAACTTTGGATGGAAGTTCATTAATTCCTGCTGTACCACATCCCATGGATTAATCGTACTGACATACATCTGCAATTGCTGGGCATCAGCCTGTGCCAGGGCTGCCAAATCTAGAGTCAGTTTTTTCAGACTGGTCACCTGTGCCAGCATCGAAGCAAAATGTTCTGGAGTGGGCTTACGAATTCCATCCTGCATCGCTTCAATCTGTGCCTGCAACACGGCGAGTGGCGTTTTCAGTTCATGTGAGGTATCCGCTACCCATTGGCGACGTGAAGTCTCATGTTGATTGAGAATGATAGCCAATTGATTTAACTCATTGGATAAATCACCCAGCTCATCATTGCGGTTAACTTTAACCTGATGCTGATAATTGCCTTTGGTTAACTCACGTGTACCTTGCAATAAGCGTTGAATCGGCTTTTTGAAATAAGTCGCTAACAGGAGTGCAGCGATGAGACTGGTCAGGATACTAAGGCCATATACCAGGAACAGGTAACGTTTCTGATTACTAAAGAAATTGATACTTAATGCATCTTCCTGATCCAGTACCGGTTTTAGCCCCAGGTAACCGACAATTTTATCGTCTACCATAATCGGGCGATAAGAAATCTGCTCATCGGAAGGTTCACCCACGACAAAACGGCGTTTGGCATCATAAAGAGATAAACGTGAACTCAGACCCAAACGGTCAGGCATCTGGATAAACTGTTTTTTACCCGCTTGCGGCTGCGTTGTTAACTGCGAGCCATTTTTACGATCGGTTCTAAACAGGTTCTGATTAGAACTCAGCGGGAACTTCAAACCTTCAAAAGGCTGAAACTGCGAAGGTAAATTTGCTGCCAATACACGCAGTTCTTCCTCATTTACAGTACGTTGTTCAGCATCTGTGCCCATCAGGCTTGGTGCTACATTGGCTAAGGTGTGATCCTGAAAATAACGTTGCTGTAAGGCAATATCATACTGACGACGTAACCACCAGCGTGACAGACGGTCATAATCATCCGGCGCTGCCTCACCTTCGATCTGTAGAATCTGAGCCTGAATTGCATTGCCCCAGTCATTATAAACGCCATAGACTTCGGCCAGGTTTTCAATGACATGATCCAGTTTCTGCATTTCCACATCGGCAACATAGCGAGTGAAATTACGCTGCATGTTGAGATGAAGCACACCGAGACTCACCGTGGTAATCACCAAGGTGGTAAACAGCACTGTTAAAAACAGCCGGAGTGCAATCGGAATGCGGCGAATATTCAAAAGCAGATTCTCAGTTTTTCCTCTAGATTCATTATTGTAGCGAACACAAGCTGAAAAAACTCTTCATTGTTTCTTCATCTTTATTGTTTATTCTTTGCAACATACAGATCAGGCTCGTGGCTTGGAGACAAATACAATGAAAGCAATGACAAAAATCATCGTCCTGGGTGCAAGTGTGTTATCAATGGGGGCATTGACCGCGTGTCAATCGACTAAGCATGCACCAAGTGAAGATCATCCGCAAATGATGAAACATCAACAAGATCATATAGGTCGTCATCTGACTGCAGAACAGCGTGAACAGTTCAAGCAAATGCGTGCACAACGTGCGCAGCTGCATAAGCAAATGCAACAGGCCTGTGATAACAAAGCTGTTGGCAGTACAGTTCAGGTGAAAGCCGGTGATAAAACTGTAGACGGTATTTGTCAGATCTCTTTCAAAGCAGACCGTAAAGATATGAAAGCTGCGCGTGGCGAGTTCCGTGGTATGAAAGGTGAACATCGCCCAATGCGTGGTGACTTTCGCGGAGCATTAAACCGTGGTGAAGCACTGACTGATGCGCAACGTGCGGAAATGGTAAAACAGTTCGACCAGCGTCTGGCTCAACGTCAGGCACAGCAAAAAGCTGCTGTTCAGGCCTGTCAGGGTAAAAAAGATGGCGCAGCTGTACAGCTCAAAATAGGTGAAAAAACCATTAATGGTCAGTGTCACGTCCGTTTCCAGCCAAATGCTCCAGTTAAAGCACCAGCCGTTAAGACTTCTTAACTGAACGTTTCAAATTTATTGTTAAAAAGGCACTTCCGGGTGTCTTTTTTTATGCGTGTTGATTGTTAGAACTAAGTCTATATAAGTGTGCAGGTTTTTGACCATTCGTGTCAGATATTTTTTTATAAAAACGTTTACACTCAATATACTTAAGATTTCAAGGGTAATTATCTTTGACTTTACAGTCACCAAGAAATAGCCTTGAAATGCTTGTGCCAACAAGGAAGATGTTGCACGATTAGACCATGTCAATACGTGTCAATGAAGGCACGTTTCAATTTAATTCAGGATTATAACGCTGGTATAAACCAGTATTGAGGAAACCGATATGCCACAATACAAAGCGCCACTACGTGATATGCAATTTGTTTTGCATGAGCTTTTAAATGTTGAACAACATTATGCCAGCCTGCCTGCATTCCAAGATAACGTAAGCCGTGAGCTCGTAGACCAGTACCTGGAAGCTGCCGCTGATTTCTGTGAAAATGAATTATCTCCTTTAAACCAGGTGGGTGACCGCGAAGGCTGTACCTGGAACGACGGTGTTGTAACGACTCCAACAGGCTTCAAAGAAGCGTATCAAAAATACATCGAACTTGGCTTCCCTTCTCTTTCTGCGGAAGAGCAATATGGCGGTCAAGGCTTACCGAACTCTTTAGGTATTACCATTTCTGAAATGGTCGGTACTGCGAACTGGGCATGGGGCATGTACCCTGGCCTTTCTCATGGTGCTGTACGTACTTTAGAACACCATGGTTCTCAAGAACAAAAAGATACTTACCTGCCTAACCTGGTATCAGGTGTCTGGACAGGTACGATGTGTCTGACAGAATCTCATGCAGGTTCTGACCTGGGTATTATCCGTACTAAAGCTGAGCCACAAGCGGACGGCAGCTATGCAATCTCTGGCGAGAAGATCTTTATCTCTGCTGGTGAACATGACATGGCTGAAAACATCATCCATATCGTACTGGCTCGTCTACCGGGTGCACCTAAAGGTACTAAAGGTATTTCGCTGTTCATTGTACCGAAGTTCAACCTGAATGCTGACGGTTCTATCGGTGAGCGTAATGGCGTACGTTGTGGTTCGATCGAACACAAAATGGGGATCCATGGTAATGCAACGTGTGTCATCAACTTTGATAACGCAAAAGGCTTCCTGATTGGACCTGAAAACCGTGGTCTGAACTGCATGTTCACTTTCATGAACACTGCACGTATCGGTACTGCTGTACAAGGTTTGTCTGCATCTGAGTCTTCTTTCCAAGGTGCATTGGCTTATGCGAAAGACCGTTTGGCAATGCGTTCTTTAACTGGCCCTAAAGCACCTGACAAAGAAGCAGACCCGATTATCGTTCACCCAGCAGTACGTAATATGCTGTTAACTCAAAAAGCATTTGCTGAAGGTGGTCGTGCACTAGTGCATCTGTTGAGTCTACACGCAGATATCGTTGAACAAGGTGCAACTGAAGAAGATCGTAAATTCTCTGACAACATCTTGTCTTTATTGACGCCAATTGCCAAAGCCTTCCTGACCGAAACCGGTTCAGAAGCTGCAAAACACGGTGTACAGGTGTTTGGTGGTCACGGCTTTATTTCCGAGCACGGTATGGAGCAAATCGTACGTGATACACGTATTGCTTGCTTATACGAAGGTACTACTGAAATCCAAGCACTTGACTTGTTAGGTCGTAAGGTTCTGGGTACGCAAGGCGCGATGCTGAAAGACTTCACCAAGATCATTCACAAATTCGCAGAAGCCAACAAAGACAACGCAGCAATGCAAGAATTTGTTGAACCGCTTGCAGCGCTGAACAAAGAATGGGGCGATTTGACCATGCAAATTGGTATGCGTGCAATGCAAAACCCTGAAGAAGTCGGTGCTGCGGCAGTTGATTACATGTATTTCTCTGGCTATGTAACGCTTGCTTACCTATGGGCTCGTATGGCACTGGTTGCACAAGAAGCCTTGGCTGCGGGTACTACCGATGTCGACTTCTACAATGCCAAAGTAACCACTGCACGCTTCTACTTCAAGAAGATCCTGCCACGTGTACGCTCGCATGTTGACGTGATTGCGACTGGTGTAGAGCCGTTAATGAGCCTGGATGCGGAACATTTCGCATTCTAAGCTGATACAATTTTAAATGCAGAAACAAGGAAAAGGACGGTTACTTTTAAAGCGTCCTTTTTCTTTATAAAGCATTACAGAATTAACCTTTAGTCGTCTAACAATAAGATTTTTAATGCATTAGACTGACTCAAAATCAATCGATTCAAACAAGAAACAGGTGACCCACTATGCCAATTTATAACGCGCCACTTGCCGATATGAAATTCATCCTGAACGATGTATTCAATGCCGAACAATTCTGGCAAGCCAATGAAAATTTAGCCCATTTGGACGCTGCAACAGCAGAAGCAATTCTTGAAGAAATGGCTAAATTTGCGCAGAACGTCACCCTTCCGTTGAACCGTACCGGTGATGAAGAAGGCGCGAAATATGAAAATGGCGCTGTGACCACACCTGCAGGTTTTAAAGAAGCATTCAAACAATATGCTGAAGGCGGCTGGATTGGCCTTGGTGCTGATGCTGAATGGGGTGGTCAGGAAATGCCAAAAATGCTGACCGTTCTGTCAGATGAAATGCTTTTTGCTACTAACCCGTCTTTCATGCTGTATCCATTACTGTCTGTCGGTGCGGGTATGGCATTGAACAGCTATGGTTCTCAAGCGCAAAAAGAAACTTACCTGCCAAAAATCTATTCTGGCGAATGGTCAGGTACCATGTGTTTAACCGAACCACATGCGGGTACTGACCTGGGTATTATCAAAACCAAAGCTGAACGCAATGGTGATGGTACTTACAGCATTACCGGTACCAAAATCTTCATTACTGGTGGTGACCACGACCTGGCTGAAAACATTATTCACCTGGTATTGGCAAAAACACCGGATGCGCCTGCGGGCTCTCGCGGTATTTCCCTGTTCATCGTGCCTAAATTCCTGGTGAATGAAGATGGTTCGATGGGCGAACGTAACCCGGTAGGTCCAGGTTCGATTGAACACAAAATGGGGATCAAAGCATCTGCCACTTGTGTCATGAACTTCGACGGTGCCAAAGGTTATCTGGTAGGTAAAGAAAACGAAGGTCTGGCAGCCATGTTCGTAATGATGAACTATGAACGTCTGTCTATGGGTATCCAGGGCCTAGGCGCTTCTGAATTCGCTTACCAAAATGCGGCACAATATGCGACAGATCGTCTGCAAGGCCGTAGTGCTTCTGGCGTTCAGTCTCCAAACAAACCAGCAGACAGCATTCTAGTACATGGCGATGTACGTCGTATGCTTTTAAATGTGCGTGCAAACAATGAAGCCTCTCGTGCATTCGCTGTGTACGTTGGTCAACAGCTTGACATCACCAAGTTCTCGACTGATGCAGAAGCAATTAAGAAAGCCAATGATCGTGTTGCCCTGTTAACACCGATCGCGAAAGCGTATCTGACTGATACAGCCTTCAATGCAACACTTGATGCACAAATGGTCTTCGGTGGTCATGGTTATATTCGTGAATGGGGCATGGAACAGTGTATCCGTGATTTACGTATTTCACAGATTTACGAAGGGACTAACGGTGTTCAATCACAAGACTTGATTGGCCGTAAGACCATTAAATGTAATGGTGAATTTATTGCTGAATACATTCAGGAAATCCGTGATTTTACCAATGCACTGGATGCTGACCTGAACTTCATTAAAGATGCGACCCTTGATGCGGCTGCAGAAGTTGAAGCAGTAACCCAGCATATTATTGAAGCTGCGAAAGAAAATCCAGAATATGCGAATGGTGCAGCAGTAGATTACCTGCATGCAGTAGGCCTGTTGAGCTTCTCTTATATGTTCGCACGCATTGCCCATGCTGCGAAAGATAAACAAGGTGAGTTCTATCAGAACAAACTGGGTCTTGCTCGTTATTTCGTACAACGCATTCTGCCTGAACTGGCACTGCGTATTACTAAAGTCAAAGCAGGTTCAGAAGCATTAACACAGTTCTCTGAAGAATACTTCACAACTCAGTCTTAAAATATTTAAGCCATAAAAAACGCCTGCAATTGCAGGCGTTTTTTTATTATGCTTTTAAACTTTTTCGATCAGAATCGTATCTGGCTGATTGGCCACCTTAGGATTCAGATGCTTGTTCACAATTCGGATTTCCCCTTCAGACTGCAAAGATTCACACAACTCTAATACTTTCTGCATGTCATCACTTTTAATCCCTGTACCCAGAATTAATTTTTTGCCTGTTTCTAATTGATTAATCTTATTTTGGATTTTTTCTAACATCTTTTTTCTCCCTCATTATTCGATGTATAACTTCTACAATATAGCAATTTGGTATGAAAAAAGTACACTTTTTCATCTTTTTACATTTTTATTTTCCATATTTTCATTTTCTTTGCATGAAATTTGCAGAAAATTTCCTAAGATTTATAAATTATTTATTTTTAATCAGGAGGACATAGTGATGAAACCTAATTCCAAAGCCAAGAAAATAGAAGCCCTCCTCGACCGCGGCGGTAATCTTGCCGTAGAAAGTTTTCATTATCTCGCCCTGTTCATTATTGGCTGTATGGTGATCTGGTCTGCCGGTCATACCGTCATCGACATTTTGACAGTCAAGAAATTTGCCAGTATTGATGACATTCTGCTGTTATTTATTTATCTGGAATTAGGCGCGATGGTGGGTATTTATTTTAAAACCAATCATATGCCAGTTCGATTCCTGATCTACATTGCGATTACTGCGCTGACACGTCTCTTGATTTCTGATATTCAACACACGCATAAAGCCAGTATGGATCAAGTGATTATTACGGGTTCTATCCTCATTTTGGCTTTCGCCATTTTAATTGTGCGTTATGCATCCTGGAACTATCCATCAATTATCCGAGACAAGCATACTGAAAAACCAGTTCCTCAAGGCAAGACCCCTCGCCCTGAAGATGATGAGTTGGCATAAAATATTTTATTCATAACTGTATTGAAGAATACTCTCTCCCTTTGGGAGAGAGTTAAAGAGAGGGACTTAATGTATACGTGTCAATCTCATTTAGAATTTGAGAAACAATTATTTCAAATCATTTCGCCCTAACCATCTCCTTACCGGTGAGGAAGCTATTTTGTTTTTTTTTGAGTTATTTAGGTATAACTGAAGTATTTCTTCATTCATTTAGGATGGTTTAACGATTATTCACCAACACATAACGTCCATTTTCATAGATCCAGTGCATTCCAGCAGGCGGATCAGGCAGACCCAAACGGCGCCAGTCATTGATCAATACATAACGTGAGCTTTCAATATGTGCCACATTCGGATCGCCATTTACCCAGCTATAGCTGGTCGAGTTTTGATAAATGGTGGTCGGTGCCTGATAACGAATACTCACCCCATTTTGAATCGGTGGATGGCCCCACTGATTCGGATAATGATGTGCAGGCGGTCGCGGACGCTGCGGATAATGCTGCTGAGGTGGACGTGGATGCTGCGGGCGTTTATAAGTCTCTTTGCTGGTATAGCCGGCCCAGTTATTTCCTGCTACAGCTGGGACAGAAGCTCCAAATAATAGTGCAGCTAGACAGGCGCTGGACAAGATGATTTTCATAGGAACTTCCTTTGATAGGTTTGCCTATATTTTATACAGAATTTACGGAGGAAATATGAATTTATGCAGTTATACCACAAGGTTTTACAGCCGATAGTGAAAAGACATTTGTGCTGCGGCTCAGGTGCTGCCTGCATGCTTTGTGCTAAACTTTGATTTTCCGAATTTTGAGTCCAACATCGTGTCCGATTTAAGTTTTGATCGTTTATATGAATATTTCTGTAAAGTCCCAAGTGTTCAAAAAAACCTGATTGATAGCTATGGATCTGATGGCAAGCAGGCATGGTGGTTCAAGTTCCGTATTGATGTAGACCATCCGCTGGCTTGGCAAACTGTACAGGAACTCGGTCATGTTCTGAATTATATTTCCAAGAATGAACGCCTACCGACGCAGTTTTTACCGGTATCTCCTCCTCCGTATATGAATGGTGAAGCGAAGGATTTCCTGTGCTGGGTGATTCAATGCAATCATGCAGATTTCCCGCCGGATGTGGTATGTGACTGGTTAGAAGCACGCCTGCCGAATCCGGTGGATGATGAATCTCAATGGAAAATCAAAACTGATATTGCTGAGCTCGACCAGATGTCCGATAAAGATTTGGATAAACTGGTTCCACCAAATCCTGCACCCTAAAGCTTTTGAAATAAAAAAATCCCTCTAAATTTAGAGGGATTTTTTTATAGCAAAGAATTCATTTAACACTTTAGTTACTGAAATTAAAGGAATTAAAATAGTTAAATTAAATATCAGGCAATAAAAAACCCCAAGACTGAATATGCTTAGGGCTCTTTAGAATTTTGGTCCCGAGGGTCGGACTCGAACCGACACGTCATCGCTGACAGTGGATTTTGAGTCCACCGCGTCTACCAATTTCACCACCTCGGGAGTGGATGAAAGGTATATTACTCGGTTTCAATCAGATGTCAACGCAGATTCTCTGCATTTGTTTAATTTTAAAACAAAACTCATTTTTTTGATCTATAAAGCTGCAATTTTCTCCTTAAAAAGGAAAAAAGTTTATACTACGCCCAGTTTTTATTACCGTAACTTGTCATGCAACTTTCTGATTTTAGCTTTGATCTCCCAGATGAGCTGATTGCTCGCTATCCGCTTGAACAACGTAGTGCTTCCCGCCTTTTACACCTCGATGCTGAAGGTCAATATCATGACCACCAATTTACCGACATTCTGGATTTATTGAATGAAGGTGATTTGCTGGTTCTGAACGATACCAAGGTGATGAAAGCCCGCCTGAAAGGTAAACGTGCGTCAGGTGGTGCAGTTGAAGTTCTGGTTGAACGCATGATGGATCAGTTCATCGCGCACTGTCACATTAAAGCCAGCAATACACCGAAAGCCGGTGCTGAACTGTTTATTGGCCCAGATGTCGTTAAAGTGACTGTTCAAGGCCGTCATGAGAATCTGTTTGTTGTGGAATTCTCCCAGCCGATTTTAGATGTCCTGGATCAATACGGCGCCCTGCCTATTCCACCTTATTTCAACCGTGAAGCGGAAGAGATTGATACTTTACGCTATCAAACGGTTTTCAATGACCCAACAAAATTAGCCAGTGTGGCTGCACCGACAGCTTCCTTGCACTTTGACGAAGATTTATTGAAAAAACTCGAAGAAAAAGGCATTCAAAAAACGTTTGTGACCCTGCATGTTGGCGCAGGTACATTTTTACCAGTGCGCACCAGTGATATTGAAAATCACATTATGCACAGTGAATGGTGTCAGGTCTCTGATGAATCCATGGCCCTGATCAAAGCTACGAAAGAACGTGGCAATAAAGTCATTGCTGTCGGTACCACAGCCACACGCGCAACTGAAAGTGCAGCTCAGGCCAATGGCGGTGAGCTGAAAGGCTGGACCGGCGATACCCAGATTTTCATTTACCCGGGTTATGAGTTTAAAGTGGTTGATCGTTTGATTACCAACTTCCATTTGCCTGAATCTACCCTACTGATGCTGGTCTCAGCGTTGTCAAATCGTGACAATATCCTGAATGCCTACAAACATGCCGTAGAAAGCAGATACCGCTTCTTCAGCTATGGTGATGCCATGCTGATTGATCAGGCCAAATAATTACAGGACCCATCTATGCCGATCGATGCAGTGCAACGCTCCATTCATATTCGTCGTAAGAAAAATGAAGTGGTGTTTAAAAATATCGATCGGCTGTGGCACTTATCGAGTGATGCCAAAAGCCATCAGGACATTCTTAATGGCTTGCATCCATGGCAAGGTTCAATTTCTCTAAAATTTGAAAACACCCTGCCGTGGTTCTTGGCACTCTTTGGCTTGATGCAAGTATTCAGCCTTATCATTGCACCGCACAATTTCTGGCTGCAATGCAATTTTGCCTTGGGTTTTGGCATGTTATTTTGGGCCTATCTGATTTATGAGCAAGAGCGCTCCATCAATGATGTAATTGAATATTTAGAAGAACGTGTGCTGACGCATAAATATCATCTCCACTTTCAACAACAGCCACAGCATATTTCAATGCCACTTAATCCTCGGCAATTTATTGGCAATTTAAAACGCCTTTTTCCTGTGTTTGAACGTGGCTCATTACGCAATGACATCTCACGTTATGCCAGCACCACATGGTTAGATGAAAATGGACAAGAACACCAAGTCTTGCTGTTTGAATACCACTATGTAGATGAAATTAAAACCATCGATAAAAATGGCAATACCGTCAAACTCATTGAACAACATAAAAATTTGTGGGGTGCATTTGTCTTTGATGTCTCTGTGCAGGGGCTTGCCATTAGCACATCAAGACGTCCATTCCCCTCACCTTATCGCCATCCTTGGCACAGCAGTGATATACGCACCAATCAGCGTTTAAAATTTTATGGCACAGATCCCATGCAAATGGCTAAACAGCTCAGCCCGGGTTTTGTGCTCCGATTAAGTCAATTTTTCCAATACCGTGAAGGCGATCTTATTTTTCATCCCCAACAACGTGTGCTGTGCTATTTAGGGCCACATGACATTTTTAATGCGCCTGAACGCAAGCAAAATATCCAGGATATTTCTGCATTGCGTGGACATCTGAGAACGTTTAAATTAGTACAACTGGAAAAGCTGCAAACTGACCTGATTCAGTTTTTAAAATAATTATTTTCTCTGGGGACTGCTTTTATGGGATTTGTTGTTTTTGTCATTATCCCGATTCTGCTGATTGTTGCCATCATCATGATCCGTAACAGCATCGTACGTTATCATAATGCCACAATTCGGGCATGGTCTGATGTTGCCAGCTATGAACGGCAGAAACTGAAAATTCTAGATGGCCTGCAACCTTTGGTCGAACAGTATTCCAGTTTCGAAAAAGGCACGCTGGAGAAAGTGACTGAACTGCGTCAGAACATCATGAACCTGAATATTAAAGATGCCGATATTGGGCAATTACAACGGATCGAAAGCCTGAACCGGGAGCTGATGCATAACCTGAATGTGGTGATCGAAAACTATCCTGAATTGAAAGCCAATGAAATTTATCTGAAAATGATGAACGAAATTGAAGAACAGAATGAAAATGTCGGTGCCGCAATCAGTATCTATAATCGCAATGTCGAACTGTTTAATAACCAGATTCAGGTTTTCCCGCATAATATAATCAATAACATGCTGCTACAAAAGAAAGCTGTGCGTCCCTTCCGCGATCAGGCCGTGACCCAAAGTTTTGACTATCGTCCGAATTTTTAAACCCTGACGTATATTCATGCGATGATAAGAAATACCCAACTGCCTTAGCGATGAATCAGGAGATTCCAGCTAAGGCAGTTTGCTTCAGAATAAAAATAAAGAATTAAAACTATGCTGGATCATCTCGATACCTTAAAGGAAGTCCTGATCAAGAAATTTTATCAACTCTATGATCATTATAGTGACGACGAAATATATGCCTGTAGCCTGGTCTTTGACGAGTTTCTGCGAATGGATTATCTCGCCATTTCAACCGAACGTAGTATTTTTAATGATCAGGAAGATCGTGCACAGTATCTGTCTGAAACTGAACGCTGGAATGCAGCGAAATGGCTACCGTACCGTCCATAGCTCTAGTAACGGTATGACGCAGTTTCGTGCACTGCTGGACAGCTATTTCAAGAACCAGCATAGTTTCGGCAATCCTTTGCTGGAACATAGCAAGACCGATCAGGCCAATACGCTGGATGTACTTTTAAAGCTCTTTCAACAGGCACGTGATGCTTTAGAACAGGATTATGGCTTGGACTTAAACCGGATTGTGTTTTTTATCCATATGCCAACACAGCCACAAATAGAATTCCAATCTGCTATTTCTCTAAATCAGGAAAGTCCATTAAGACAACAGTTTCTGTTCAGCAAACAGCCTGCAAATCAACCTGCTATGTCAAAGTCATTTAAGCTAAACCAGAACGATAAAGATCTGCTGATTGATCTGGCGCAGCTGGTCAAGTTAGAAGCTTATGATTATTTACATGTTGCCCATCAGGCCTATTTACTGACCTTGGAACCGCATTTTGTCGATGCCAATTTTTATATCCAGAAACTGATCCAGCATATCGCAGCGATGGCAACTGAAATTGATGGCAGTTGTGCCATGACACAAGCGGAAATTCAGGAGCACATCAGCCAGTTTGAACGTTAGATCACAAGCTTATTCTTCATTTTTTATTCATACAGGCAACATAAATAAAACAGCCCGGACTGGATGGAGCGCTGGTGTTTACGGTCAGAATCAAGGAAAATAGCCGGTTTTAGCATTAACAATCAGTGAACTGTTTTTTCGCCTTGATTTGGAACTCCTATGAAGTTTGAAAAATTAGCGCAGTCGGGCCGTGCCCGTCGTGGCCGTTTAACGCTTGAGCATGGCGTGGTTGAAACCCCAATGTTCATGCCGGTGGGGACTTATGGCACGGTAAAAGGCATGTTGCCTCGTGACATTAAAGAAATTAAGTCTCAGGTAATTCTGGGCAATACCTTCCATCTGTACCTGCGTCCAGGTCTGGATGTCATCCGTGACCATGGTGGTCTGCATCAGTTCATGAAATGGAACAACCCGATCCTGACCGATTCTGGTGGTTTCCAGGTGTTTAGCCTCGGTGCGATGCGCAAAATCAAGGAGGAAGGTGTGACCTTCCGCTCGCCGATTGATGGTTCCAAAGTATTCCTGTCTCCTGAAATCTCGATGGACATTCAGCACACCCTGAACTCTGACATCGTGATGATTTTTGACGAATGTACGCCTTATCCGGCAACGCATGAAGAAGCACAAAAATCGCTGCAACTGTCTTTACGTTGGGCAAAACGCTGTAAGACTCAACATCACGACGTACTGAAAAACCGCAATGCCCTGTTCGGGATTATTCAAGGCGGTATGTACGAAGATTTGCGTGATGAATCCTTAAAAGGCCTGCTTGAAATCGGCTTTGATGGTTATGCCATTGGTGGTCTGTCTGTTGGTGAACCGAAAGAAGAAATGATCAAGGTGCTGGATTATCTTCCAGAGAAAATGCCGGAAGACAAACCACGTTACCTGATGGGTGTCGGCAAACCGGAAGATATCGTGGAAGCAGTACGCCGTGGTGTCGATATGTTCGACTGCGTAATGCCAACCCGAAATGCACGTAACGGTCATTATTTTGTGACCGGCGGTTTAGTACGTATCCGTAACGCGAAATACCGTCATGACCAAAGTCCGCTAGATCCAGCCTGCGATTGCTACACTTGCCAAAACTTTAGCCGTGCCTACCTGTTTCACCTGGAGAAATGCGGTGAAATGCTAGGTTCTATGCTGGGTACGATTCATAACTTGCGCTATTACCTGCGCCTGACTGAAGCGATGCGCGAAGCACTGGATCAAGGCACATTCGAGCAATTTGTTGAGGACTTTTATGCCCGCCGTGGCATGCAAGTGCCGCCTTGTCCTGAAGATTAATCTTTCAGTATTTGCGCTAAAGAAAAAGACAAGGTAAATTGCAGAACAAGTCAATTTATTATCATTCAGTTAATTAACCATTTTTAGTTTAGGAAAATGTAAATGAGCCTATTTATTTCGACTGCTCACGCTGCAGGTGAAGCTGCACAACAACCAAGCCTGATGGCGAACCTTTTGATGATTGCGGTATTCGTAGCAATCTTCTATTTCCTGATCTGGCGTCCTCAATCTAAACGTGCCAAAGAGCATCGTGCACTGATTGAAAGTCTGGGTGTTGGTAGCGAAGTGGTATTTGCAGGCGGCTTAATGGGCAGAATCACAAAAATTGAAGGTGACTTTGCTGTGGTTGAACTCAACCGTGGCGTGGAAGTAAAAGTTCAGCGTGCGAGCGTGGTCTCAGTACTTCCTGAAGGCACTTTAAATAACATTTAATCAAAAGAAGTCGTGCTCCCTGCACGACTTTTTAATTTTAAGAAGAAAACAAATGCGTTACCCAGCATGGAAATATGTACTGATCCTGGTTGTCCTGGCGATCAGTACATTATATGCCCTGCCTAGTTTGTATCCAGATGAACCTGCCGTACAGATTTCGGGTGCCAAAGCCGGCACTCAGATCGATGCGGGCATCGTACAAAGAGCAGAGCAATTATTAAAAACTGAAAATATTGCAACTCATGACAACAGCTTCAGCAACAATGCGGCCTTACTCCGCGTTGATTCTAGCGAAGCACAGCTCAAAGCCAAGGAAGCACTGCGTCGCGGCCTGGGCGATGATTATGTTGTAGCATTGAACCTTGCACCAACAACACCAGAATGGCTGCAAAAAATTGGCGCCAAGCCAATGAAGCTGGGTCTGGATTTGCGTGGTGGTGTTCACTTCCTGCTAGAAGTGGATATGGACAAGGCGATTGCGCAGCGTATGGAAACATCGGCAACTGACCTACGTCGTCAATTACGTGATAACAATCTGAAATTCAACAGCCTGACCCTTAGCAACAACACCATTACCATGCAGTTTGCCAATAATGATGATCGTTCTGCGGTAATGGACTTTCTGCGCCGTAATGACAATGAGTTCACCCAGCAGGCTGTAGCGACGGATACCGGATCTACCCTGCGCCTGAACTATACCGATGTGCGTAAGCAGGAAATTGAAAGCTATGCAGTCAACCAGAACTTAACCACACTACGTAACCGTATTAACGAGCTAGGTGTGGCTGAAGCACTGGTACAAACTCAGGGCAGCAACCGTATTGTGGTTGAACTTCCTGGTGTTCAGGATACTGCTGAGGCAAAACGTGTCCTTGGCCGTACTGCAAACCTCGAGTTCCGTCTGGTCTCAGATCTGAACGATCAATATATCGACCCATATACGGGTCAGGCAACAGGTACCTTGCCCCCTGGTACTGAAGCATTTGCTTATGAATCTCTAGACAGCGGTCGTCAGTTATTGCTAAACCGTACCCGTATTCTGACGGGTGAGCGTGTTCAAAATGCCTCAAGTGGCTTTAGCCAGGACACTGGTGGTGCTGAGGTGAACATTACCCTCGATGCTGCGGGCGGTAAGCTCATGTCCGATGCCACACGTAATGCTGTTGGCAAACGTATGGCTGTACTGTTCATCGAGAACAAGCAGAAGATCAGCTATGTTGAAGATCCTGCAACAGGTCAGCAAACTGAAGTTCGTACGCCATATACCGAATCTGTGGTAATTAACGCGGCAACCATTCAGGCGGTATTGGGCTCTCAGTTCCGTATTACCGGTCTGGATTCTCCACAGGAAGCGTCTGAACTTGCCTTGATGTTACGTGCCGGTGCACTGGCCGCGCCAATGTACTTTGTTGAAGAACGTGTGATTGGTCCAAGTCTGGGGCAGGAAAACATCGATAAAGGTGTATTGTCTACCCAAATCGGCTTTATCTTGGTGGCGATCTGGATGGTCGTGTTCTTCCGTCTGTTTGGTGTGATTGCCAACTTTGCCCTAGTATTTAACCTGGCGATGATCCTGACAGTCATGTCATGGATTGGTGCTTCGCTTACCTTGCCAGGTATTGCCGGTATCGTGATTACCATTGGTATGGCGGTCGATGCCAACGTCCTGATCTGTGAACGAATACGGGAAGAAATGAAATGGGGCGCTTCGCCGAAACAGGCCATTGTCGCCGGTTATGACCGAGCCTATAACACCATTTTCGACTCGAACTTAACTACCTTCCTGGTAGCGTTCATTCTGTTCGCGATTGGTACCGGCCCGATCAAAGGCTTTGCCGTGACCCTGATGATTGGTATTGTCTGCTCGATGTTTACAGCAATTACTGTAACCCGTGCGATTGTACAGATTATCTATGGCAAAAAACGTAACTTGAAAAAGTTGAGCATTTAAGGAGATCACTGATGACTGAGAATACTCAACCTAATTCAAAACAATACGGCCGCCCGGATCACGAACGTGTTATCCCGTTTATGAAAATTGCTTTGCCTGCGGCATTGTTTTCAATTTTATTAACGGTTGCCAGCATCTTCTTTATTGCCACTAAAGGCTTGAACCTGGGTCTGGACTTTACTGGTGGTGTGGCAGCAGAGCTGAACTATACCAATCCGGTTCAGCCAGAATCAGTTACTCAGGCGCTGAGTCAAGCTGGTTTTAATGATGCTGTGGTACAAACCTTAGGGTCAGATCGTGACCTGATGGTGCGTATGCCTGTTCAGGAAGATGTTGAAGCAGAAGACTTGACCAAAGCCATTACCACAGCAGTTCAGCTGCCAGGTAATGCAGCTGAAGTACCAAAAGTTGATGTGGTTGGTGGTCAGGTCGGTAATGAGCTGTACGTGCGTTCTGCAGGTGCGGTTGCCCTTGCCCTGCTGCTGATGCTGGTTTATGTCACCATCCGCTTTGAATTCAAGCTGGCGATTGGTGCAGTACTGTCCTTGTTCCACGATATCGTGGTGACACTGGGTATCTTTGCCATGATGCAATGGCCATTCGACCTAACCGTACTGGCAGCGTTATTGGCGATTATCGGCTTCTCACTCAACGATAACATCGTGGTCTCTGACCGTATTCGTGAAAACTTCCGTAAAATCCGTGGTGCTGAACCATTGGAAATCATCAATATTGCCTTGACTGAAACTTTACGTCGTACCATTCATACCTCTATGACGTTATTGCTGGTAGTCGTAGCCATGATGATCATGGGTGGTGATGGTTTGAAATGGTTCTCGATCGCAATGTTTGTTGGTGTTTTTGTAGGTACCTATTCATCCATCTATATCGGTACAGCCTTTGCTTTATGGCGTGGCCTGAACCGTCAGGATTTCATTGTGCAAGTGAAACCTGAGTTTGAGGAAGAAAACGAAATTCCATAATTTCAGCCTTCTTTTAAAATATGAAAAGCCCATCTACAGATGGGCTTTTTTATCGCCGTTGAATCTGTTCTGGATGCAGGATGGCGATCACTACCTCAGCTTGCTGAACGTCCTGTTTCTGAAAACGAACCTGACGTTTGCCATCCAGACTTTGACATTGTAACTCCTGCTCAGTTTCTCGCTGTAATTCTAAAATTAAACAGAATTTATTGATGAACTGTATGCAAAGCCAATCAGCCGTTTGGGCGGGCCGCTGACGGTCACATAGCAGCCACCAGCCCGGTTTAAGTATAGGCTGATAGGCATCGCTGCTGATTTGCAGAGCATGGTGATTCGCCTGCAATTGAATAGTAGGCTCTATTTCATAATGAACAGCATCCAGAGGCTTTAAGCAAAACAGTTCCTGCTCCACCACCTGCATACTATATAAATGAGGAACCAGAGTATTTTTTACTTGTTCTATCTGAAGCTCTTGCTGATCCAGACTCATGGATTCCAAGCCGAGCTGCTGTTCCAGTTCCCGAGCCGCCTTTTCTCCAATCTGGCGCTTGCTATTCAGTAACTGAGCGACATAAGTCGCAGACAGGCCATAATATTCACAGATCTCTTTGCCTGTTTTAAAGCGCTGATTGGCAATCCATTGATCAATGATCCTGCTCAGATTTTCCCGTCTACGTTCAAATAGTTCTGTCGTACTCATCGCAATTGGGTGACTTCATTTTTATTAAGTGCTACTGAGCACCTTACAATAAAAAAGCCCACCAATAAATGGCAGGCTTTTTCTAGACGAATTAATCAGTAGATTTAATTGCCTTGAACCAAACGACGGGCACTAATAATCCCGGGCTGCTGTTCTAATCGAGCCAGCAGTTTGGACAGCTGGGCTAAACCTTTGACTTCAATCAATAGCTTCATATTGGCAATACCATCAGCTTCTGAAATGGTATTTACCTGACGGATATTGATCTGATCAGAGAAGATCACTTGCGTCAGATCTTTGAGCAGGCCACGGCGGTCATAAGCTTCTACTACAATCTGGACACTCTGACCACGGGTTGGCTGCATTTCCCAATCAGCTTCTACGGCACGTTCTGGTTCCTGCGAAATCATACGCACATAATCCGGACACGCCACCTTATGGATGCTTACTCCACGATTGAGCGTGATATAGCCCCCAATCGACTCGCCATGTACAGGCTGACAGCATTGCGCCACATGTAGTTCAACATTGTCTAAGCCATCAATCAGAATACCATGAGCAGACAAAGTATGACTGGCACGTGGATTCAGCGCCGGCTTCAGTACCAGTTCAGGTTCATCCTGATCCAGGTGCATATGGCGATTCACCTGATTGATCAGCGCATGCAGGCTGATATCGCCATTTACGATACCAATCAGAATGTCTTCGCCACTCTTCACATTAAAGTGATTGCAATAGTCACCCAAGTCGATCGATTTCGGGTGAATTGCCAGACGTGAAAGTTCTTTATTCAGAATTTCACGGCCAACTTCCAGATTCTTGCTACGATCCTGCTGACGGAACCAGTGACGTAACTTGTCACGTGCACGTGCAGTCTTGATATAACCAAGCGAGTTCACCAGCCAGTCACGGTTTGGCTCACGGTCTTTTTTGGTCAGAATCTCGACCTGTTCCCCGGTTTTCAGAGTATAAGTCAGCGGCACATAGCGCTGGTTCACTCGTGCGGCATAGCACTTGTTACCCACTTCGGTATGGACATGATAGGCAAAATCCAAGACTGTTGAGCCACGCGGCAATTCTTTAATATCTCCATCGCGGCTAAACACATAGATTTTCTCAAAGCCTTCAAAGTCTTGAATCTGTTCAAAATTCTCAACTTCTGCCTCAGAATCTTTATGTGCACTGGCATCATTACGTTCCTGGTAATGCTCCAATACGGCACGTAAAGAATGCAGGCGATGGTTAAAGGAATGGTCTGTGGTTTTTGCCCCTTCCTTATAGTTAAAGTGTGAACATACACCTAGCTCTGCCTCTTCGTGCATGTGATAGGTACGAATCTGCACTTCAAGCGATTTGTTTTCTGCAATCACGGCAGTATGCAGTGAGCGATAACCATTGGCTTTCGGATTGGTAATATAGTCGTCAAACTGGTGCGGAATATGACGCCAGATCTGATGTACGATACCTAAAGTGTGATAACACTCAGGTACTGAATTTACCAGGACACGTACAGCACGGATATCATAGAGCTGATCGAAGCTCAGATCCTTGCTCTTCATTTTTCGATAAATCGAATAAATGTGTTTGACCCGACCGGTAATTTCGGCCTCAATGCCATGCTCAGCCAGTTCACCACGCAACTTGTCGATTACAAACTGAATATAATGTTCACGCTCCAAGCGCTTTTCATTCAGTAAAGAAGCAATTTCTTTATAACGTTCTGGCGCCAGATAACGGAAAGCCAGATCTTCCAGCTCCCATTTCAACTGGGCAATACCAAGACGATGTGCCAGTGGCGAGTAGATGGTCAGAATTTCGCGTGCAACACGTTCCTGACGGTCTCGAGGTGATTTCGCCAGTTCACGCAATGCATAGGTACGCTCGGCCAACTTGATCAGTACCACACGGACATCTTCGGTGACTGAGATCAGCATCTTGTAAATGCCGGTCAAATGCTCGCGCTGGTTATTGTTGAAATGGTCTTCCAGACGTTTGTTATTTTCAATCAGCTCGGACAGCTTACCCATCGACAGAGTGCCTTTCACCAGGCCATGTACACTCTCACCGAATTTCTCCAGTACGTCTGCAAGCGGTGTGACACCTTCACGTACCGAACGATACAGCATGGCTGCAGACAAGGTATCTTCATCAACATGCAAATGGGCAAGGATATCCGCCATCTCAATACCGGTATAGAAAGTATTGGAGCGATGCTGAACCGTGGTTTCTAACTCATTTTCTAAAGTGAGATGGGCGACTTCTTCGAGCTGTTTTAATGGGGCCCCATCTAATATGCCGCGTACACGATCTAACCATTCGGTCATATCCTGCAGGGCTTGATCGGCATGTTCTACAGTCGCCTCCTGTGACAACTCATTCAGTCGCCCAGGCAGCTGTTCACGTACTGTGACCATACCATTCTCCTACTTTTATATACATCATCTCTTTAATCGTTTATTTAATTTTCTTTTTCGAACAAGGCAATCGACTCAACATGGCCCGTATGTGTGAACATATCCATCACACCGGCCCTGCTCAGACGATACCCCTGTTGTACCAGCAATCCAGCATCTCTGGCTAGAGTTGCCGGGTTACATGATACATAAACGATTCTTTTTGCACCAAACTTAGGAATATATTGCATCACTTCTTCTGCGCCTGAACGAGGCGGATCAATTAGTAATGCATCAAAACCCTGATTTGCCCAAGA
Source organism: Acinetobacter sp. SM1B (assembly GCF_003289665.1). Classification (NCBI taxonomy): domain Bacteria; kingdom Pseudomonadati; phylum Pseudomonadota; class Gammaproteobacteria; order Moraxellales; family Moraxellaceae; genus Acinetobacter; species Acinetobacter sp. SM1B. The sequence continues at coordinate 406,521 of NZ_QMBM01000001.1, read as the reverse complement.
ATGATGCGAAAAATCCTGGGTTAAATCCTGCGAATGGAATGAAAGTTGTGCAATACCATTTATTTTGGCATTTTCCGCACCACGTTGCACCATTTCTTCACTACCCTCAACCCCTACGACGCTTCCACTCGCACCAACACAGCGCGCCAATGGTAAAGAAAAGTTTCCTAATCCGCAAAACAGATCCAGAACACGCTCTCCTGGTTGTAGTTGTAGCAAATCACATGCCAGACGTAGCATCTGCGGGTTTACTGTGGAATTGACCTGGGTAAAATCTAGCGGATCAAAGCCAAAATCAACATCAAAGTCATCCAGACGGTAATGCAGTCGCGCAGGCAATTGCGGGTGATCAATACGCGTCAGTTGGTTTTGACCTGCTGGCTGAATATAAAGCTGCCACCCCTTCTGTAACGCAAATTCGCGTAATTGGTTGACATCCTGTTCAGGTAATTGTGCAGTTTCACGAACTACTAATGCGATTTCCTGATCACCCATGGCCAATTCTATATGACCAACGTCAGCCTTACCATTTAGACTTTGGAGCAATTGTTTAAGACGTGTAACCGAGCCAAACTCCCGATCCAGAATCATGCAGCGATCAATCGAAGTCAGCTTGTTACTTTGGCTTTCACGGAATCCCACCACCAGCTTGTCTTTACCGGGTAAATAACGTACGCCAATACGGGCTTTACGACGGTAATCTTCACGTTGTGAACGCAATGGCGCCAGCCATTCATCTGGCTGAATTCCAGCAAAATGTTGCAGATGTGATTTCAACACACTCTGTTTGAGCTCAATCTGTGCATCCGGAGCGATATGCTGCATATTGCAGCCCCCACAAATCCCAAAATGTGTACAAGGGGGCTGTATGCGAATTTCTGATGCTTCACTCAACAATTCAAGCGAGTCAGCTTCTTCTAGCTTTTTCACTTCACGGGTGATTCGGGCACGAACTGTTTCACCAGGCAGTGCATAACGAATAAAAACTTTTTTACCGTGCTTGTCCGCTGGATGGTCCGGATGTGAACCATAGTGAGCAATGCCACGCCCCTCATGCGATAGTGACTCAACCTGGAAGATGTATTCGGGTTGCTGCTTGGGCCGTGGTTGAGCTCGATGTTTCATGAAAACCTAATGTGTGGAGATGGGAAAATCAAATTGAGTAAATTCAGTCCGTCGTGACGTTTCACGCCAGACCGATAAAAAGTCCGCATGCTGCGGTTGCATTTGCAAATACTGGATCGTGCTTTGTAGCAGATGTTGATAATCAGGCAGCAATAACTGTCCCTTTAGCAACTGCCAGCGAATATAGACCAGCCAGGTATTCAGGACATCACCTTCACAATAGCTGGTGAGCTTGTCCCATTCCTGATTGCGCACATATTCAGGCACATGGTAGCCACCATCGCCACGCTTGCCTGGATAACCGAGCAAGTGCGCCACGTCATCCAATTTCTGGAAATGACGGGCATGAAACATGGCCATCACATCCATCAAATCGACATGACGCTGATGGTAGCGGTTCTGATAGTTATTATAGCGCTTTTGCGTATCAATTTCGCCCTGATCAAACAGACTTGGCGCAGACAAGCCATGGTACATGGCCCGGTAAAGAATCACGGGCAGATCAAATTGTGAACCATTCCAACTCACTAGAGTTGGATGACGCTTATCAAAAATCGATAAAAATTTTCGTAAAATTTCAGCTTCTGAATTCTGTTCCCGGCTAAAGGAAAACAGTTTCATGCCCTGCTCATCAATCCACAGTCCGGAGATACAGACAATTTCATGTAGTGGAAGACGCTGAAAATCAGAACCGGATTCCTGACGACGCAGTTTGGTCAGGGCCTGATCCAGGCTTTGTTCGGGCAGGTCCAGGCCAAACAGATGTGCGCCTGATTTAAGATCGGTCTGGGTTTCAATATCAAACGTTAAAACAGGCAAGCGCATAAATTGATTACTCAGGAATTATTCAGGATCTTGTACAGAGAATAAACCTGTAGACAGATAACGGTCACCACGGTCACAAATAATGCACACGATTACGGCACCTGGATTTTCTTCTGCCAGCTTGATCGATGCCCAGACTGCACCTCCGGAAGAAGTTCCAGCACTGATCCCTTCTTTTTGTGCCAGCTTGCGCATGGTTTTTTCAGCTTCAATTTGTGGAATATCGATAATACGATCCACACGGCTACGGTCGAAAATGGTTGGCAGATACTCTTCTGGCCAGCGGCGGATCCCCGCAATACTTGAACCGTCAGAAGGTTGTAAACCAACAATCTGAATATCCGGATTCATCTCTTTCAGGTATTTAGATACACCCATAATAGTACCGGTCGTACCCATCGAACTGACAAAGTGAGTGATCTTGCCACCCGATTGCTGCCAGATTTCCGGACCAGTGGTCAGATAATGCGCTTCAACATTGTCCGGATTACCAAACTGGTTTAGGACCAGGCCTTTGCCTTCGTTTTGCATTTGCAGTGCCAGATCACGTGCACCCTCCATGCCTTGCTCTTTGGTCACTTCAATCAGTTCGGCACCGTAAGCACGCATGGCATCCTTACGTTCCTGACTCATGTTATTCGGCATGATCAGCTTCATTTTGTAGCCGCGCATTGCCGCAACCATTGCCAATGCAATCCCTGTATTTCCACTCGTCGCCTCAATCAGGGTGTCACCTGGCTTGATCTGACCACGCTTTTCCGCCTGCATGATCATGTTATAGGCCGGACGATCTTTCACCGAACCTGCAGGATTATTGCCTTCGAGCTTTGCTAACACTGTCGCTTGAGTGTGATTTGCCAGACGCTGTAGACGTACCAGTGGCGTTTTGCCTACGTAGTAGTCCAGTAAAAATTCGTCTGCTTGAAAATCAGGGGTTGTATTACTCATTATTTGCACCTATGTCGAGGTGCGGCTATTGTATGAAAATTTGCATTTCCCTGCACCCATTTAGCCAGTCTTTTTCAGAAAACCGATTAAAACTCGTGCAGCATTGTCTAAAAATTAAAAAACATTTTTCTGTCAGTAGTTTATTTGTAAATTAAACGCTGTTATTTCAATATTTCTCAGGTCAATTTCAGATTTAAAGGGTTTCATTTCTTAGCATTTTATACGTTATCTATTTGAATTTTTTTCATATCCAGATTTATTCTTAAAAAGTCTGTTTGATTTGGTATTGCGAAAAATCTTGATGAAATTTTAACTGAAGATTTAAAGCGTGCTAATATGCGGAGCATAAGGAAAACACTGCTTGAATCATGTCAAATATCAATAAAAAGCTGTTTAAACGCCTACACTTAAATCATGCCTATGGCCAGTTGATTGCCCTGATCTTTGTGCCAATTACAATTTTGGCTTGTGTGGGTGCAGCACTGGTTTTGACAGAAACCTCCAATGCAGCCCGTGCCCAGCAAAAACAGATGGCGATTGCCATTCTGACCCGTTTTCAGACCACTTCTGAATCTGCGCTGGATATTGTCAATTACTCCCCCTGGCAGTATGAACAGGCACGCAATGCTATGCAAAACATGCTCAATGAAAAGCATCTGATTCGTGCTGCAATTCTGGATCCTCAAGGCAAAAACCGCCTCGGTATTGGTTTTCAGGATCAGGCACCTTGGCCAAAGTTCAAGCAGGAAGCTAGTTTTGTTGGCCCGATTGTCAATCAGAATAATCACATTTTTGCGGTTCGCATTAATGACAATACGGGCAATCCGGGCTGGCTTGCGATTGAGCTGGACAATCAGCCCCTCGAAATTGCCCGCTACCGCGTGATGATCGTATTGATTGCTACCGGCCTGTTGACCTTGTTGCTACTTTTATTGTGTCTGAATTTCTACTCGCGCCGCTGGATTGCACCGATGTATGAAATCCGCATGCAATTACAACGCCTGAATGCAGATACTTTGGATCAGCATATGGTCATCAACAGTACCGGTGAACTGCGCCTGTTACAGCGCGATATTGCCAATGTGGTAAAACGGCTGCATTTCAGTTTTCTGGAATTGCGCGAACATACTGAACAGACCGAAGATGACTTGCGCCGCACCCTCGACACTCTTGAAGTGCAGAACATCACCTACCGTCAGGCCCGTGACCAGGCGATTTCTGCCAATCAGGCCAAGTCAGTATTTTTAGCCAATATTTCACATGAATTACGCACCCCACTGAACAGTATTGATGGCTTTATTCATTTGCTGCTGCGTCAGGGTAATTTAAGTAATGAGCAGAGTCTGTATTTACAGACCATCCGCAAATCATCGGCGCATCTGCTGGCCCTGATCAATGACGTGCTAGATTTCTCCAAGATTGATGCCGGTAAACTAGAACTCGAAACGGCGCTGTTTGATCTGGAAGAAGCGATTTTTGATGTAATGGACATGCTCTCGCCACTGGCAGCGCAGAAGCATATTGATATGGCCTTCTACTATGCCGACAATGTACCAAAATGCGTCAATGGTGATGCACTGCGCTTTAAGCAGATTCTGACTAATCTGATTTCCAATGCGATCAAGTTTACGCCGGACGGTGAAATCATCGTGCGGGTACGAATGGAACACGATGATATCGGGCAATGTCTGCTGCATTTTAGCGTACAGGATAGTGGTATCGGCCTCAGCGGTACTGACCGCAAGAAGCTGTTTGAATCCTTCTCTCAAGGCGATACCTCAGTTACACGTCAGTTTGGTGGCACTGGATTAGGTCTGGCGATTTCCAAACAGCTGGTCAGTCTGATGCATGGCCAGATCGGCTTTGAAGATAACCAGGAACGCGCCCCAACCGAGAAAGGGTCAACCTTCTGGTTTACCGCCCAGTTCCTGGTCGATGAAGATGATGTGATCGAACACCCAGACTTTAACAATCTGACTGTGGTCTCTTATCTGGCACATCCAGCGACGGCGAATGTACTGCGTCATTATCTGGAAAACTATAACGTGAAGCATACCGAGTGTGCTTCGATTCTGGATCTGTTTAGCCGTCTGAATCATCTAAAAACCACGACTGAAAATACCTGGCTAATCGTTGATCATAGCGGCGACAGTCAGGCCCTGCTACAGGAAATTCGTGCGCGTTATCATGGCAATCTGGCAGTCTATGGCTATCAGATGCAGCTTGATCCAAACATGCTGAATGAATATCGTGCCCGTGCGCTCTACCAGCCACTTAGCCGTAGTGCACTGATTCAACTCCTGAATAACCAGCCTGTATTCGACCAAGAAACTCATGAAGACTTCAATGGTCAAGGGCTGCATATATTGGCAGTCGATGACCATTTACCCAACCTGATCGTCCTTGAAGCACTATTGGGTGAACTGAATGTCACCACAACCAAGGCCACCAGCGGTCAGGAAGCGATTGATATTATCCAGAAACGTCATGAAGAAGGTTTAAGTGCATTTGATCTGGTATTTATGGATATTCAGATGCCGGTAATGTCCGGCATGGATACGACCCGTGCCATCCGCTCGCTGGAATCCACCTTTGAAAACCATCGACGTTTGCCGATTATTGCCCTGACTGCACATGCCCTGTCTGATGAAAAGCAGAAATTACTACAGGGTGGCATGGATGACTATGTCACCAAGCCCATTCAGATTGAACAGATCATCCAGATTCTGACTCAATGGACCACGGAAAATTTCCGCAAGGCACCCATGCTAGAACGTGCGAATGTCATTGATGCTCTGGATAGCAATATTCTGGACTGGCAGCAAAGTCTGCAACTGGCTGCCAATAAAGAAGATCTGGCCGTAGATCTGTTGAGAATGCTGGTCGACAGTTTTGAAACTGAACTCAGTGAAATAGAACAGCTGATTGAACTGGAAGATTTTCCACAACTGGAACATGTACTGCACCGGCTCTACGGCGCGACCCGTTATGTGGGTACGCCGAACCTGCAACAGCTGACTGGCAGTTTTGAACAGTTTGTTTCTACCCTACGTAAAGAACGCCGCAAAGCTGATGAAGCCTTTGTCCAAGAGGTGATGAAACGCCTCGATGAGCTTAAAGCAGGCATTGACCAGGTGGAACAAGCTGCACAACAGGTGCTAAATAAGCATATGATCTAATGCGCAAGTTAAGGATAATCACAAAGCGTGACTTAAGTGTCATGCACGTGATCTAACGCACATGCTATGCTCAGAGCAATAAAAATGAAGGGTTTAGCCATGTCACTGGTTCGTTTAGAAAAAAATAATGGAATTGCCACGGTGAGTTTAAACCGTCCGGACAAACGTAATGCCATGAGTTTTGCGCTATTGCGTGAACTTGTTGCAACCGCCAACACGATCAAAAAGGATAAAAGTATCCGCTGTGTCATCCTGACAGGTGAAGCACAGGTCTTTAGTGCCGGGATTGATCTTGCTGATTTAAATAATCCCAAAAATCGTGCCTATGCAGCCTGGGAACTGCTGCGTCCGGGTCAAAGCCTATTTCAGAAAGCATTTTTGATCTGGCAAGAATTACCGGTTCCCGTGATTGCAGCTTTGGAAGGCTATTGTTTTGGTGCAGGCATGCAGCTGGCACTGGCAGCAGATATTCGGATTGCTCATCCACAGACTCAAATGTCAATTATGGAAAGCCGTTGGGGCTTAGTACCGGATATGGGGCTGAGCCGCTCGTTAAAAGGCTTAATAAGTCTGGATCTAGCCAAAGAACTGACACTGACCGCGCGTATTTTTGACGGTAACTATGCCAAGCAGATCGGCCTGATTACTCATGTAGATGAGCAACCTCTAGCAAAAGCACAAGCCTTGGCTGAAGAAATGTTGCAGCGTTCTCCAGATGCTTTAATGGCGTCTAAATATGTGCTGGATGCTATGGAACATCGACCAAACAAATCCTTACGTATGGAAAAAATCTGGCAGTTAAAATTACTCCTCGGCAAAAACAGCCAGTTGGCACGCAAAAAAGACAAAAATCCAGAAGTCCAGTTCCAGCCTCGCCAGTATTCATAAGATCATCTCAGTAGATATCGGATAGCATCATGCAGTTTGATCAAACCACTAAAATCGCATTTCTCGGTATGGGCCTGATGGGTAGCCGTATGGCCAGCCGGCTGATTCAGGCAGGCTTTGAAGTTGCTGTCTGGAACCGTACCGCTTCTGCTTGTGATGCATTGATTGCTCAAGGTGCACAGCTATTGCAGCTTGAGCAGATTGCAAATTACCCGGTAGTTCTCATCTGTCTGGCGGACGATTTAGCCGTTAAAGCAGTGTATAAACAGATTGAGCCTTATCTGGTTGCACAACAGGTGATTGTAGATTTCTCCAGTTTATCTGTGCAGCAGACGTTGGAACTGGCACAACGTGCGCAGACCCAACAGGTGATCTGGATTGATTCCCCAGTTTCTGGCGGTACTGCCGGTGCTGAACAAGGCAGTCTTGTGATCTTTGCCGGCGGTGATGAACAGACTATTTCTTCTTTAGCTGCAATTTACCAAGTCCTCTCCCAACGTGTGACTCGCATGGGTGACTCAGGTACAGGACAAGCGACGAAAATCTGTAACCAGCTAATTGTCGCGGCAAATAGTACGCTGATTGCCGAAGCTGTGGCACTGGCTGGACGTGCAGGAGTAGATACCACCCTGCTTGCCCCAGCGTTGGCCGGTGGTTTCGCGGATTCAAAACCGTTTCAGATTCTGGCACCGCGTATGGCCGCCCAGACCTTTAAACCGGTACAATGGAAAGTTCAGACCTTGTCCAAAGACCTTAATAATGCAGTACAGCTTGCAGCAGCACATGCGCTGAATATTCCGGTTGCTTCTCAAGCTTTATCTCAGCTCAAGGCTCATCAAGAGGCTGGCTATAGCGAAACGGATCTGGCCACTTTCATTCAGCACGTTCAATAACTTCATTTTCACGATTATTTCTATATTTAGTGCAAGGAGCTTCAGATGTTAAAATTCGCAGTCAACCTTTCCATGATTTTTACGGAAGTCCCCCTGCTGCAGCGTTTTGCCCTTGCCCGTGAGCATGGTTTTGACCATGTAGAAATCCAGTTTCCTTATGAACTGACTATCGAGCAGATTCAGGCACAGTTGACAGCGCATCAGCTGAGTTTATGCCTGATCAATGTCCCGGCAGGTGACTTGATGCAAGGCGGTCATGGGCTGGCTGGCATACCCGGCAAGGAAATTGAATTTCATCAAGCGATGCAACAAGCGATTGCATATGCAACTGCGCTGAAAGTACCGAGCGTCAATATTCTGGCAGGTAAACAGCCGCTGGATAGTGACCTGTTACCTTGCCTGAATACATTGGCAGATAATCTGAAAATGGCCTGTTCGATGTTGGCAGATCATGGTATTCAGCCAGTTTTTGAGATGATCAATGGGACCGACATGCCACGCTTCCTGGTGCAAAATGTAGCTCAAGCACAGGAAATGCTCGAAGCAGTCCAACATCCAGCCTTAAAGATGCAATATGACTGTTACCATATGGCGATGATGGGTGAAGATGTATTTGAAGCTTTAAAAGAGAACATTGACACAATTGGACACATTCAATTTGCAGACTGTCCAGGGCGACATGAACCGGGTACAGCTATTGTCAATTATGTCGAGATTTTTCAATGGTTAGAGAATAGCCAATATCAAGGCTATGTGGCAGCAGAATATCGCCCGCTGAAGCATTCAGCAGCGTCTTTTGGTTGGAAGACCCGATATTTTGCAGATTGATTACAAACCGAACAATGTGCTGATTTGAAATTTCGGGGCAAAACCGCTATATTAGATCATGCATAATTGTTAGGAAATTATATCCCCCATGAATTTAGAACCATCGCCCAGCGCTTCTAATTCTCACGATCTTACTATGAATTCACACTTACAGACTGTACAAGACTGCTTGAAAGTTGTGCATGCTGCACTTGAAGATGTAAAGGCCAAAGAAGTTGTTGTGCTTGATGTCAGCGGTATGAGCAATGTTGCTGATGCCATGGTCATTGCCAGCGGTACCTCTACCCGTCACATCAAATCTCTTGCCAACAATGTTGCTGAAGAAGCACGTAAAGCTGGCTTCCGTCCACTTGGCATCGAAGGCGAACGTGATGCTGAATGGATTCTCCTAGACCTCGGATATGTAGTGGTTCACTGCATGCTTCCTACAGCGCGTAAATTCTATGACCTAGAAAGCCTGTGGAGCAATGCTCCTGCAGATTCAGTGGCATAAAACAGATTCTTAAAAAAGCGGCCCATGGAGGCCGCTTTTTTTTATTGGCTCAAAATAAACTTTAACCGAAAAGATTCAAAGGAGCTGCTGTAAATTAGCTTCTGGGTATTTTTGTTTGATCAAATTCTTGGCCTGAGCATAGACCTGATCACTACGTTGTGGGCCATAGAAGTCACAGAATACCTGATATAGACTGGTAATGGCTTGTGCATAAAGTTTTGAAGATACATAGCTCAGCAAATCCGCACTTTTCTGCAATTTCTGACTAGTTTCCTGGAACAAAATCCGGTCTTGTACCAGTTGCTGTGCCAGCTCCCTATAAAAGTCTTTCTGATCTTCTAGCTTGACCTGATCAAGAACTGATTCTCCAAACTCAATATAAGCCTGGTACTGTGCTTTCTGATTCAGAGATACTGCCTCTGTATCTTCAGACTCGATCCATTCACTTTTTTCCAGAATGGTCAGTTCATGCAGTACCTGTTTAAGCATATCTTTCCGGTTCTGCTTAAGCTCTTCTGTAGTACAAATCTCGCTAAGAAAGCGATTCAGTACAAAAGCAGGCTGCCCGCTATATTCCTGTTCCCAATATCCTACGATCTGTTCCAGGTGAGGTCCTTGAAAATAATGCTGTAGCCCACGCTGAATAGCCTGGCGGCGCTGTTCTAGATTGAGCACTTCTGCATTCATGTTATACCCTCCTGTCCATTAATGTCGTTTGGTGATGTGATCCGTATCGAAAGTTACATCTCGCTGGAATTCTGGATAAGACAGTTCAGCATGCTCGGTATAGTCCAGACCACGCTGCTCGTGCTGTGCACTCACACGTAAACCACCTAAAATAATATGCAGCACTTTAAATACAATAAATGCCACCCCGAAGCCCCAGGCAAATCCGGCACCAACGCCTACTGCCTGAACAGCAATAATGCTGCTATCAAACATTTTACTTTCATAAAAGATACCCGCAGCTAGCGTCCCCCAAGCACCACAAAAGCCATGTACAGTGACAGCATCCACCACATCATCAATACGCATTTTCTCGAGTAGTGCTGGCAATACACTAACCAGCAACCCTGCTACCAGTCCGGTTATAACAGCAAACATAGGACTCATTGTGGCGCAACCCGCTGTAATCCCCACTAGCCCACCTAAGGAAGCATTAATCGTAGTCCTTATTAAAATTGCTTTACGTCGTACCAGGGCAAACAGCATATAAGCCACTGCCGCCGCACACGCTGCGAGATGGGTATTTAAAGCAATCCGCCCAATGCTGACATCGGCATTAACTGTGGAAGCGGCATTGAAGCCAAACCAGGCTAACCACAAAATAAAACCACCTAAGGCAATTAAAGGCAGATTATGGCCGGGTAAATAGTGCACTTGGCCATTGCGGCCAAAACGCCCTATACGTGGACCCAATACAATAATGCCCGCCAAAGCAACCCAGCCACCAATCGAATGCACTACAGTTGAACCAGCAAAATCAATAAAGCCCATGGCTTTGAGCCAGCCTTCACCCTCAAATAGACTCCCCCACGCCCAACTGCCAAAAACTGGATAAATTAAGCCACTCACAAAAGCGGCACTCACCACATAGGCGACAAAATGAATACGCTCTGCCATGGCACCACTGGCAATAGTGGTTGCTGTTGCGGCAAACATCATTTGGAAGAAGAGTAAATTCCAGCTCCAGCTATCTAAACTATCCGGTGCAAAATGTGAGCTACCAAACCACCCGGTATGATTAATCCCGAACATAAGCCCAAAACCTATCAGCCAGAAAACCAGCCCTCCAAGACAGGCATCCATATAATTTTTCATTAAAACATTCACACTATTTTTACTTCTGACTGATCCGCTCTCAATCAGTGCAAAACCTGCCTGCATGAAGAAAACCAGAATACCGCCCATCACCACCCAGACACTGTCCAGCGATATCCGGATTTCCTGGATATTTTTTACCATTTCTGCTGGTTCAGCTGCATAGATAGGTAAACTCAGTAGCCCCAGTAAAAACCCTAAATATTTTATTTTTGTCATGTAATCCCCCTAGCTCTTAATGAAGGAATAGCAAGAACAATGCCATACAATTTATGAATTTTAAAATTATTTGAAGAAGCAATTTAATGATAAACCTATCAAATTTTCACAAATAAATAATTCCTAATTCACAAGATAAATATTTATCTGCGATCAAATATCAATTAACTGTGGTGTATAAAAAATAAGAGCAAAAATAAAAAAACCACCCGAAGGTGGTTTTTTTCTAAATCTTTTAATTCATCTCGACCTTTCTTTTACAAAAGAGGATCTGGAAGAAGATTTTAGGAATTAGTGACCCGTACCATTAATGGCTTTGGTCATATCTTCCACAACTTTCTTGGCATCACCAAAGATCATCATGGTCTTATCGTTATAGAACAGGTCATTGTCTAAACCAGCATACCCTGTTGCCATAGAACGCTTGATCACCAAAATCGTACGTGCCTTGTGCGCTTCCAGAATTGGCATACCGTAAATTGGTGAGCTTGGATCGTCTTTGGCCGCCGGGTTAACCACGTCATTCGCACCGATTACCAGTACTACATCTGTTGCCGGGAAGTCAGAGTTGATCTCATCCATTTCCAGAATGTCTTCATATGGCACGTCAGCTTCAGCCAGCAATACGTTCATATGACCAGGCATACGACCTGCAACCGGGTGAATCGCGAAACGTACAGTCACACCCTGCTCTTTTAACAAGTTCGCCAACTCTTTCACCGCATTCTGTGCACGGCCTTGCGCCATACCATAACCGGGTACAATGACTACACTGTCTGCATTCGACATCAGGAAGCCAGCATCATCTGCAGAACCTGAGCGATGATTACGTTGTACCTGCTCGCCTGCACCCGCTGTTGCTGTTGCGGTTCCGCCCATTGCACCACCGAACAGAACGTTGATGATCGAACGGTTCATCGCTTTACACATGATATAAGACAGAATTGCACCTGAAGAACCCACCAGCGAACCAGCAACGATCAGCATGTTGTTTTCTAGAGTAAAACCGATACCTGCAGCTGCCCAACCAGAGAAAGAGTTCAGAAGCGATACCACAACTGGCATATCACCGCCACCGACTGGTGCAATCCATACCCAACCGAATACCAGTGCAAGACCGGTCATTGCCCAGAAGGATGTCATGTTACCAGTCAGGAAGAAGTGAATCCCTGCTGCCAGCATTGCGATAAAGATCAATGCCTGAACTGGTTTTACCCAAGCACCTGAAATGGTTTTTGCCCATTTCTTAGCAGCCAGTTTACCGTAAGCAAATACAGAGGCAGTAAAAGTAATCGCACCGACGAAACAACCCACGAAGAGTTCGAACAAATGCACTTTGCTCATTTCATGGAAAGTTACCCCATTTGCAGCTAAAAGGTCTGGACCCAATTCGATTAACTTGTTGTTATGGATAATCGCAGCAATAGCAATCAAAACCGCGGACAAACCGACCAGAGAGTGCATCAGCGCGACAGTTTCAGGCATTTGAGTCATAGGTACAGTTTTCGCACGGGCAATACCGACGATCGCACCAAGCACCATTGCGCCAAGAATCATCCAGATCACCGGATTTTCTGCGACAAAGAAAGTCGTCAATACCGCAATCGCCATGGCAAGCATACCGTAGCGGTTACCTGCAATTGCTGTTTTAGGACCTGACAAACCACGTAGCGTCAAGATAAAGAGAATGGCACCAATCAAATAGAACCAATTTGCATATTCACGAATGAATTCCATCAATTAGCCCTCTTTTTTCTTTTGTTTTGGTTTGAACATTTCCAGCATACGTGCAGTCACGGCAAAGCCACCGAAAATGTTAATGCTCGCCAGGAATACTGCAATTGCGCCAAGTACACTCACCACGTTAATGGTCTGGAAGTCTACGCTGCCTTCAACACCGACCATGGGTAAACCAACAGTCTGAATCATCGCACCCACGATAATGATTGAAGAAAGTGCATTGGTTACCGCCATCAACGGCGTATGCAAAGCTGGAGTCACGCCCCATACCACGTAGTAGCCTACAAAGATGGCAAGGACAAAAATCGTAATAGTTTCAACCATGAGTACTCTCCTTAACCACGCTTTAACAGCACTTGGCCGCCGTGAGTGACGAGTAGGGCTTTCTGAATTTCTTCTTCTGGATTGATAGCAAAATTCTTTTCGCTATCAAATAAAGTTTCAATGAAGTTCAAAACGTTACGTGCATACAGTGCAGATGCTTCAGTCGACAAGGTTGAAGGAATATTTGGAATACCCAGAATCTTCACGCCATTTTCAGTCACAACCGTTTCACCGCATTGAGAGCCTTCTACATTACCGCCAGTTTCAACCGCCATATCTAAAATGACTGAACCTGGTTTCATTTTGGCAACGGTCTCGGCACGGATTAAGCGCGGTGCATCACGACCTGGCAATAATGCAGTCGTGATCACAATATCCGCATTGGAAACTGCTTTATCAACGATGATCGCCTGATCCTTGATGTACTGTTCACCAGGCATCCAGCCATAACCATTTTTAGCCGCATCAGCTGCTTTTTGTTGTTCTTCTTCAGACATCGGTACGTCTAACCACTTACCGCCCAAAGATTCAACCTGGTCTTTTGCTGTAGGACGCAAGTCAGTTGCTTCTACAACAGCACCGAGACGTTTTGCAGTTGCAATCGCTTGCAGACCTGCAACCCCTACCCCCATGATCACGACACGAGCCGGTTTTACCGTCCCTGCAGCAGTCATCAGCATCGGGAACATGCGCTGGTATTCTGCTGCAGCAAGAAGCACTGCTTTATAACCCGACAGGTTTGCCTGAGAAGACAGGACATCCATGTTTTGCGCACGGGATAAAGTACGTGGCAAAAGTTCCAATGCAAATGCAGACACATTCTGTGCCGCGAAATGGTCAAGCTCGGTATTGCGGTATGGGTCAAACATCGCCACCACCGTAGCATTCGCAGGTAATTTTTGAATTTCTTCACCTTTCGGTGCACGAACTTTCAAAATCATCTGGCTACCGGTATAGGCATCATCCGTAATTTTTGCACCAACCTGTTCATAAGCACTATCGATATAGGCAGCTTTTACCCCTGCACCACGTTCGATAATCACGCTATGACCAGCGCTGATCAATTTCTTTACTGTCTCAGGTGTCGCAGCGACACGATGTTCACCGACGACAGTTTCGGCTGGAATTCCGATTTGCATGAGCGTCCCTCAAGCTAATTTTTTCTTAAGTAAACATCGCAAAAACGATGTTTCCCCTCAGGATGTGTTTTGTTGATTTTTTGGATTCTAATCAAACTATTCCAAAATACTACCCAATATTTATTTAATAAATAGCCATATTTTGAACTGATGATTCATAAAAATGATGTTGTCATATATCATTTATAAGTTAAGCCCTGATTTTTTGATCTGCTGAATTTATAAACGATATTCATTCTCTTGAAGGATATTTCCTTTTATGTTCATTTTTTCTTAGCTTAATTTTCGTTGTACTTTGTTACATTGATCATTCTGACAGTCATTCCATTTTTTTTGCTGTACTCCTTCCCTTTTCCGGCATGCCAGAATGCCCTAATTTAGGCACTTTTATTGGGCACTTTTTGATTCCTTGACTTCTTTGACAAATTTAACTGAATTATACTGATTCATTTGGAACCCCTGAAAACCATGTTTTCCTATAACTTTTTCCTTTTTTAATCATAAAATTTTTAAATCAGTTGAATTTAATGTTTCATTTAATTGGCTCTTTTGACTTATTCTACTCAAGTCTAAAACTACACTAATAATCGTTAAAAAATAATTTTTGAGTCATTTATTATATTAATACCTTAAACTGGCTCAGCATCATAAATTGTCAAATTTGCACTATATTTGTGCAATAGAATACAGTTTTATCTCTGACTCAATTGCAATGTTTTTCTTCAGTGCCGTTTCGACAACTTAAGATACTTTGTAAGAAAAAAAAGATTAAATACGCATCAGTTATGGTTTTGAAGATATTCAGAGATGGTAATAACCAGATCTGTCTTCAATTTCTGTTGTATTTTTCTACTTTTATCATGTGCTATTTTGACCTATAGTGCCTGCAATCTTTGCATCTTTTTGATGCCATTATCAAAAATAGTCTTCTGCTTCTTATATAAGGTAGCTGTCATGAATCCTGCACTGGATATCAGTCAAAATAAGCCTTTGCTCTGGCTGATGGCAATTGCATGTGGTCTATGTGCTGGGGCGAATTATTACTGTTAGCCTCTGATTTCATCAATTCAGCAATATTATCAGGTACCTGAATCGCAAGTCGCCCTGACCGTGACCTTTGCTCAGGTGTCTTATGCACTGGGCCTGCTGTTCATCGTGCCATTGGGTGACATGCTGAATAAGACCAAGCTGATTCCTGCCCTGATATGGGGGGCTGCGCTGGGACTAATGATCTGTGCCACAGCAATCAATTTGCCCATGCTCTGGTTAGGGACGGTTATCGCTGGTTTATTTTCTGTAGCGGCACAGGTGCTGATTCCTTTAGCGGCCATGACGGTTAAACCGGAAAAAACTGGTGAAGTGATTGGCTTTCTGATGAGTGGTTTATTGGTCGGGATTTTGCTGTCGACCAGTATTGCCGGATTACTCTCTGACTTGTTTCACTGGAAAGTCATCTATGCATTGAGTTCAGTTTCGATGCTGTTCCTAGGAATCTATTTACGTGGGCAGCTACCGACCCTACCAAAATTCAGAATCAGCTATGCCAGAATTTTCCACTCTATGGGCAGTCTGCTGGTCCAAGAACCACGACTGGTATTTCGTTCCCTTACCGGTGCTTTTGCCTTTGCTGCGATGAGTATTCTGTTCTCTACCATTGCCCTGTTACTGACACAGTCTCCCTTTCATCTGGCAGATGTTATGGTGGGATTAGTCACTTTAGTAGGAGTTTTTGGCGCATTATCAACTCAAGTGATTGGGAGATGGGCGGACCGAGGTTATATCAAACTGCTGAGCTGGATTGGCTGTTCAATTCTGGCAGGCAGCTGGCTGTTTCTCTATTTTGGTGGCACATCGTTGATTAGCTATATTGCAGGTTATGCGCTAATTAATTTGGGACTGGCGATTACCCATAGCTGTAACCAGAATGTAATTTTTCGCCTGCGTCCGGATGCCAAATCCCGGATTAACTCTATTTATATGACCCTGTATTTTATTGGAGGTGCCTGTGGCTCTGCAGCGGGAGTATACGCGTGGCATCATGGTGGCTGGAGCATGAGCTGCCTGACTGGATTCATATTTGCACTAGCTGCCACCGTCTTTGCCCTGATTGATCAGTTTTATCATGCGCGTGTAAAAACCAACTAATGATCATCTAATTTACTTGAACCACTGGATAGTAGGCTTTGCCGGAATCCATTACTGCTGCATGTTCCAGCAATATATAGATAAAGGTGTTCAGCAAGGCTGAAAATAGACTACAACTTTCCTGCATCTGCTTGCGACTGAGGGCGCTGGCATAACTCACTCCACCCTGCAGAATTTGTTGCCTTAAAATAGTGAAACGCTTAAAAACTTCTGACAGCATCTTCAATATATCCTGCTGTCCTAGCGCTTGTTGAGCCTCTATTTTTTGTTGCTTCAGCATTTTACGACAATCACTTTGGCTAATCTTATTGTGTTGATAATCCCAAAAGTGCTGAGTGAGATATTGATTATTCAATAGTGCATGCAGCGTAATCTCATAGCGACCCAATAAAATTTGAGAAATTCTTTTCTCCTGATCCTTGCTAAGGATGAGATGGAGAAATTGCGTTAATGCCTGCTGATCAAGACTATCTTCATTTTCCTGTACATAAAGAGCATTCAGACCAATCCACAGGCTCAGAAACTGAAAATCATAATCGGCCTGTAACTCTACCGCTTTTCTGAACCAGCTTAGACTGCGTTGAATACGCAGATTGAAATATTCTGAACGCTGAGCTTTTGTTGTTTTGTAAATCTCTTCTAGTAACATCATTATTTTTCTCCTTTTTTATCCTGTTTTCTTTATCTTAAACTCTTTTACTGTTTAGTAAACTATTCCTTGACCTCTGCATCTATTTGAATGAATTCAATACTTTTTAATTTCCTAGAAGGCTTTCTTGCAGTGCTAGTACTCAGCCATGAAGCCTGATTATTTTTATGCTAATATTGCGCCCTCTTTTACTGGTCGTATCACTGCCGGTGAGCGCCCAAAGACCCAACGGCGTGCTGTCTCTTCCATTTCTAACTTAAGGCGTGATTTTGAATGACTGATCTCAAGACCATTGAACAACAACTTCAACCACGAATCAGTGTTGCGCCGATGATGGATTGGACCACCAAAGATTATCGTTTCTTTGCACGACTGTTTAATCCCAATATTATTCTCTATACCGAGATGGTAACGACAGGTGCCATCATTCATGGTGATGCCAAACGCCATCTGGACTTTAATCAGCAAGAACAGCCAGTTGTGTTACAGCTTGGTGGCTCTAATCCCAAAGACCTGGCCACCTGTAGCAAAATGGCACAGGATTGGGGGTATAACGAAGTCAACCTGAATGTCGGCTGCCCAAGTGACCGGGTACAAAACAATAAAATTGGAGCCTGCCTGATGGCGGAGCCTGATCTAGTCGCAGAATGTATTGGTGAGATGCGCAATGCCGTAGATATTCCGGTGACGGTGAAACATCGTATCGGGATTGATGATATGCAGTCTTATGAAGAGATGCTGCATTTTGTCGATACCGTAGCGAAGACGGGTTGTAATAATTTTATCGTGCATGCCCGAATTGCCCTGTTACAAGGCCTATCCCCGAAGGAAAATCGTGAAGTTCCCCCATTACGTTATGAAGATGTTTACCGTTTAAAACAGGAACGTCCTGAGCTGCTGATTGAAATCAATGGCGGGATCAAAACCTATGCGGAAACGGTTGAACACTTAAAACATGTGGATGGCGTAATGATTGGTCGCGAAGCCTATCACAATCCGTACTTACTGGCCGAGTTAGGCCAACTTTGGAATCTTGAAGCTCCTGATCGTTTTGAGATCATGCAACAAATGATGCCTTATATTGCCCAGCGTATGGCAGAAGGTGCACCACTTTCGATTATTAGCCGTCATATTCTGGGCTTGTTCCAGAACTTGCCAGGTGCGCGTAAATGGCGTCAGGCATTAAGCGGTGGTAATGCCAAAACCTTAAAAGATGTAGAAAATGCCTTGTTCAATATTCAGGAGGCGATCAAACGCACTGAAGACTACCTGCTCGAACAGCAAACCCAGAATCTTTAATTTAAAAAGCACCGTTTCCCCGGTGCTTTTTAAATTAAGGTTTTTTGACTAGAGAATTTATTGGGTATAAGCGGTAATATTTCCCACAGGAATGGGTTCTTCAACCCGCTGTGATGTTGTCCTGGATTCCCGCGTTGCAGCCTCAGTGATCTCATTGACCTTCTCGTTCCCAAAGCCTTCATCTTGTTCGAATTCTGCAGAAATCATAGCCAGTTCCTGCTGTAACTGCTGTTCATAACGCTGAATTTCAACTTCATCAATAAAGGCAAAAGCATCATCTTCCAGCTGCCAGCTATAACCCTGCTCCACCTTCTGGATAGAGACCTTAACTGGAAAAGATTGGCCCTGATACTGTATCTGGGAAATGGCCTGAAAATGATCACCAGAACGTTCCATGATTTTTACATCCATGACTTTTAACCGGTAATGGCGATAATCCAAACTGGAATTAAATTCACGTTGCATCTGAGACTGAATATTGCGCGACAGTTCATCAATAGAGACAAAGTAACTGCAGGAAAACAATAGCAAGGTCAGAAACAATAGACTTATTCTTTTCATACCACCCCCAGTGCTCAAATTAGTGAGGCTGGAAAATAAAAAAATTCTGATTCTTATAGGGTGATTTTATCTTTTTCAAACTGGGCACGAAATAGCCAAAAGTGTCTTTCAAGGTCAAAATACTTGGTTTTCTTTTGAACATTTAGTCAATTCTGCAGAAATAAAAAAGCCCTGACTATGCAGGGCTTTTTTATAAAATAACTTAGAAATCATCATCCTTAGAAGGATCATGATGTAGGGCATCATGAATGGCTTCAACCAGTTGCTGGGCAATTTCCTGTTTGGAAGCCTTTTCCAGATCACGTTTTTCCATATGATAAGATTCTGCAAAGAATACCGTCATGGCATTTTCATCTGAGGCAAAGCCAATATCTGCACGGGAAACGTCATTGCAGGCAATCATATCCAGTTTTTTAGCGACCAGTTTGC
The DNA here is from genome assembly GCF_003289665.1 of Acinetobacter sp. SM1B. NCBI lineage: Bacteria > Pseudomonadati > Pseudomonadota > Gammaproteobacteria > Moraxellales > Moraxellaceae > Acinetobacter > Acinetobacter sp. SM1B. Next base: position 387,016 of record NZ_QMBM01000001.1, on the reverse strand, counting down.
CAGCTGCATATTCTTCAATATTTCGTGTTTCTGCGGCAAAGCCAACCATAAATGGACGTTTTTCCTGTTGAGCAATGGTTGCAACGATATCCGGATTTTTGATCAGTGCGACATTCAGCTCATCACCGGCTTTTTTAATCTTATGTTCTGCCACTTGTGCTACGCGGTAATCCGCAACTGCAGCGGTCGCAATGAAAATATCACAGCCCTGTTCTAGCATATGCAGACTTTCATCCAGCATTTTCACGGCTGAGCTGACATTTTTACGTTTGACGCCATTTGGCGTATCCAGCGTCACTGGTCCTGCAATCAGTGTTACATCCGCACCGGCAGCATAACAGGCTGCCGCCAAGGCAAAACCCATTTTTCCGGTACTGTGATTGGAAATATAACGAACCGGGTCAATCGCTTCACGCGTTGGACCTGCTGTAATCGTGACGCGCTTACCCGCAAGCTGACCAAATTTTTCTGCAATCGCTCGTTGTGCCTTATGGAAATACTCGGTTACCTGACGTGCCAGATCTTCCGGTTCCGGCATACGGCCCAAACCTACATCACCACAGGCCTGTGAACCTGCATCCGGCATAATCACATGCACGCCATCTTCAATCAAAGTGGCTAAGTTACGTTGCGTCGGCTTGGCTGCCCACATCTGCTGATTCATGGCTGGCGCTACCCAGACCGGTGCGTTGGTCGCCAGATAAAGTGTACTGAGCAAATCATCGGCCAGACCGGCAGCGAATTTGGCCAAAGTATCGCAGCTTGCTGGGGCGACCAGTAACAGGTCCGCCCAGCGTGCCAGTTCAATATGCCCCATGCCTGCTTCAGCTTCTGGATCCAGTAATTCAGTATGGACAGGATTACCCGACAGTGCCTGGAGCGTCAGCGGCGTGATAAAGGCCTGTGCGCCTTGAGTCATGACCACACGAACATTAAAACCGGCATCTTTCAGACGACGGACCAGAATTGCACTTTTATAGGCAGCAATACCGCCTGTCACAGCTAAAATAATATTTTTATGAGGAATTACACTTACGTCGAAGCTCACAAACAGGCTACCTTTCTGTTGCAGTGGCGCTCACAATAGCATTAAATAGAATCATGCCCAAGAGACCTTCTTGTGTGAAAAACAATAATTAATAATAAATAAGTCTAATAAACATGCAATTTTCGATTAAACACTGGCCTGAACAGGAACGTCCACGCGAACGCCTGTTACAGTCAGGCCCACAAAGCCTCTCCGATGCCGAATTGCTGGCAATTTTCCTGCGCTCAGGCTCCCAGCGGCATTCCGCAGTGGAACTAGCTCGACTTCTGATTCAACATTTTGGTCATTTAAGTACTCTTTTGGATGCCCCACTGCAAGAGATCAGCCAGTTTCACGGGATGGGTGTCAGTAAATTTACCCAGCTGATGGCTGTTAAGGAACTGGGACGGCGCTATATTGCCGAGCACCTTCGCCAAGATGCATTGGAACTGAATCATTCCCGCAAAATTATGGACTATCTGCGCTTTGAACTGCTGGGAGAAACTCAGGAAGTGTTTGCTGTACTGTGTCTGGATGCCGGGTTAAGAAAAATCAGCTTTAAGAAAATGTTTTATGGCTCGATTAATTCATGTGAGATTTCGATTAATCAGTTACTACGCCATGCCATTCAGCAACAGGCAACATCGATTGTGATTGCCCATAATCATCCACTCGGTCAGCCTCGACCTTCCGCAGCAGATCTTGAGCTCACTCAGCAGATTGCAAAGGCCTGTCACCTGGTCGAAATCCGCCTGATTGATCACTGTATCATTGCCCGGGAAGGCAGTTTTTCCTTTGCAGAACAGCAACTCATTAATACGGTAAAACCCTGAACGATAGCACTTGACAAAGCAGACACAACTCAACAAGATCATGAAAAAAATTGTGATGATTCCAATAAATGATCGTACGTGACCAACCCAGTATCTTTAAAGTATTATTTTCATGGCGGGGAACGATTTTACCTAAGGTACTGCCGCCTCTAGGCGTGGTCATGCTTATTTCTGCCATTATTGGCGGGCTATCTTATACCAATTATTTACATTTACCGGAATTACCCTTAGTCGGTTTTACCCTGATCGGAGTAGTACTGTCGATTTTCCTTGGTTTCAAGAACTCTGCCGCCTATGAACGCTGGTGGGAAGCGCGCAAACTCTGGGGGATCCTAATTGCCAATGCACGTCATTTTGACCGAGACTGCCGTATGTTGACGCAGGCACGCCGTGAGCGGGTCATCCAGCATGTAATTGTCTTTGCCAATGTACTGCGCGATCGTTTGCGCCATCAGACTGCCAATCCAACCGAACTGGTACAGACCAGTGGTATGAGTCCTCAAGCCCTGCAACAGCTCTATCAACAGGCCAATGCCCCACAGTACACCCTCAGTCTGATTCAATGGGAATTTATGCAGGCCCTGAAAGAAGGCGAAATTTCAGACATCATTTATGCGCAGATGAACCAGCATGTAGCTGAGTTGAGTATTGTACAGACAGGTTGTGATCGGATTGCCACCACACCACTACCTTTCGCCTATTCAGTCTTGCTGAATCGTACCGTATATTTTTTCTGCTTTATGCTGCCATTTAGTCTGGGTTCGACCCTTGGAATGGTGACACCGCTGCTGGTCGGAATTTTGGCTTATACTTTCTTGGGACTGGATGCGCTCAGTTCAGAAATTGAAGAACCTTTTGGTACGCAAAGCAATGACTTACCACTTGATTCAATGGTACGTACCATTGAAATTGAACTATTGGGTACTTTAGGCAAACCAACCCCACCACCTATTCAGGCCCAAGATCATAATCTATTATAAGAAGTACGATTACAGCTGAACGCAGCTCATATATATTCAATTCAAAATTAAAATAATTGAAACAATAAAAATAAGATCTCATGACTATCAAGCAACGGATTCATCATTGTACACCGCAACCGGTGACGCGTCTGGGTGCAACTTTAGCGGCTTTACTACTTTGTAGTGGGGTCGTGTTCGCATTTGGCTGTGTATTGGCCTGGCAAGATATTTTATTTAGTGGATTAGAACAATACTGGATTTTACTGCTTCTCATCAGTTTCATACTGGTGTTTGGTCTAAGCTATGACCGGAAACAATATTTCAAATTTCCTTTTCTGATTCAGCAACATCTGATTGATTCGAAACTGGCTCAGGATATCCGTGAAAGAGCCTTACGCAGCTCAGATGCCACCATTATGGGCCAACGTCAGATTCATACGACCCGGCTACGCAAACAGCAGCAACTGCTATTAAAGATCAATGAGCATGAAGCACCACAATGGTTTAATGTCGATTTGAATCAGGTGTTTAAAACAGAGTCGTATCTGGATATCCATGTTCAACTAAGTGATGCGCTCATCGGCCAGCAGGTTCTGGTCTATTACCTGAGGCGTACACGCTGGATTGTTCAACTGTATGCACATGATGGAGACCAGAATTTTCAGCATTTGCAGTACTATATCGCGACACCGCTCCGCGGACGGATTTACTTCGACCATATTCCCAGTCGACTCATGCTGGACTTACCAAGAATTGTACATATTCAGGCGAGTCGTGAAGATGACTCTCCAACTTATACGCTTAAGCTGAGTACCAATTATGGTAAGTACTATCGGATGTCCTGCAAGGCAGTACATTTTGACAAGCTGGAACTGGCGCTCGCGAATTTGATCGATTTTCTACGCTATCGAGAATTCAAACATCATCCAGACATCCAGCAGGCGGTAATTTCCCGAAACCATCCTTTTCTTTATCGCAATTTACTGAACTATACGCTTATTGCAGCATTATTACTGATGGCAGCGATTACAACAACTTGGCAACTGGCATTACTGAGTTTAGCTTTGGCCTGCCTTCTAGGCATAAAAATCCAGCAGCAAAAGCAGTCTCCATTTATTGAAGCCTGACGCCTGTTACCGAAAACTTTCCCAGATGCCCACTTGCCCGTCTTTAACTGTTGGAATATGGCCGAGCTTAATCCAGGGCATATTGTCCCCATGATAATCACTGCCTACAGATACTTTTAGCCCATGTTCAGCAATCATCCGATCTACCATCTGCCGGGTAGAAGCCGGATCAACTGCTGGTGGCAGCTCAACGGCGTCCCCACCGAACCTAGCAAAAATTTCTATCAGGTAACGGATGTTGGTCGCAGACAGATCATAACGGGTGGGGTGCGCTAGCACTGCAAAACCACCACTGGCATGAATCACCTGAATGGTTTCTTCCAGTCCCAGTCCATCAAACTTCACATAAGCTTTCTTGCCTTCCTTGATATATTTATCAAAAGCCTGTTGTGGACGGGTGACGATCCCCTTTTCAACCAGTGTTTTGGCAATATGGGTTCGCGTGACACGGTCTGGAATATTATCAACCTTAGCGACTACATCTGGATAAATATCTTGTCCAATCAATGGTATCAGTAGATCACAAATCTTTTTTGAGCGTTCAGCGCGAATCCGTTTTTGCTGTTCTAAAGCCTGTTGCAATGGTTCAGGATTTTGAACATCTAACGCCACAATATGCACGCCATAATTCTTCTTGGTGGCCGGACGTGACCATTGACTGGAGATTTCTACGCCAGAAATGATCTTAATTTCGTGATCTTTCGCGGCTTCACGCGCCAGTTCTAAACCGTCCATGGTGTCATGATCAGTCAAGGCCAGCGTATGGATAAAGCTCGCTGCCGCGGCCTCAACCAGCTGCTGTGGACTTAAGGTTCCATCAGAAATATTGCTGTGTGTATGTAAATCTACGCCGTGCATCTCTATACTATGACATTTATTTGATCAGATTTAGATACTCTAACATGAAAGCACTTTTAGACTTTGTGCCACTCATTATTTTCTTTTATTTATATAAGACAGTAGATCCTAAAGACACCAACCATCCATTACTCCAGCTGATTGGCTCCGCAGGCGGTGTCGACAATAACAATATTCTTGTGGCAACCACAGGTCTGATCATTTCCATGTTAGTGGTCTATGGCGCGTTATTTGTTTCACAGAAATTCCGTCTGGACAAACAGCAATGGATCGTATTGTTTATGACAGTAATCTTCGGTGGAATCACTTTAATACTCAGTGATGATTTCTATATCCGCTTAAAAGCTGTCTTGCTAAATCTGGTTTTTGCTGGCGTATTCCTGCTTTCACCATGGTTCAGTAAAGATAAAAAACCATTAATCCAACGTCTGTTTGGACCAGTTTTTAATTTAACTGAAAAAGGCTGGTTTAAGCTCAACTATGCTTGGGCAGCAATGTTTGCAGTTATGTCTTTCTTGCATTGCTTCTTTGCCTATATCTTTATGGATGGAAAATATTGGGGAGAATTTACCGCATTTGGTGACATGATCGTGATGTTTTCCTTTATCATTATTCAGTTCATTGTATTGCGCAAATACTTTAAAACTGCTGAATAAAAGTTAGACTAAGTCATCGAGAACTGCCATGCCATTATTTGTTGTCAGCTGTACCGATCAGGAAGGTACTGTCGAAAAACGCCTTGCGATTCGTCCTCAACATCTTGCACGTCTGCAAAAATTAAATGATGAAGGTCGTTTAATCGTTGCCGGCGCGATGCCAAAAGAACCAGGTAATCCTCAAGCAGGTTTTTATGGCAGCACCATCATTGTGGACTTTGACAGCCGTGAAGCATTGGAGGAATGGTTACAGGAAGAGCCATTCTTAAAAGAAGGCGTCTATGCGCATATTGACGTTAAACCATTCAATAAAGCATTCCCACAAGGATAAGGTTCATGCACGCTGTAATTGCCAGTTTAATCGGTTTATCTTTTGCCTGTACAACTGCCTGGGCAGTTGAAGTAACACCGGCAGCGGAATCTGCTGCCCCAGCGCAAAATACACCAGCAACTGTGCAACCCGCGGTAGCCAATACGCCACCGCAAACACTGTCTGCCAATAAACCTGGCATCATGCCAGTGGCTGCTTCGAATAATCCTCTTGTTCAAAATCCTGCTGCCAAGCCATTGACTGCAGAAGATATTGCACAGAACAAAGCTCAGCAAGATGCCAAAGTGAAGGCTTTGGTCAAAGATCAGGCGACACGTCTGCAACAACTGGAAAAAGCCAATCTTGAAGCATTGACCCAGAATCAGGAACTACAGCTGAAAAACGATAATCTCGGCGTTCAGGTGCAGGTGCTACAAAGTGAACGTAGTGCACAAATGTTTCTTTACGGTGCTGCGACATTGGCAGTTGGGGTACTACTTGGCTTCCTGATTGCGAGTTATGTTTATACCAAACGCCGTCGTCAGTGGTAAGCTATTCCCTCTCCTGACGTATTCAAGGTTGTATCCGTTTTGTCTCATGCAATTCAAACTGCCGATCTCGATTGGCAGTTGGTAGATGGCATTGACGTGCCAGTTTCCAAACAGTTCGGTGATGTTTATTTTTCCAAGGACAATGGTCTGCTTGAAACACGCCATGTGTTTTTAAATGGTAATGATCTCGGTACCCGGCTCACGGATCTCAAACCTTTTGAATATTTTTGTGTAGGGGAAACGGGCTTTGGTACAGGACTCAATATTCTGGCCTTATGGCAACTGTGGCAACAGGTTCGTCCAGATAACCGGAGCCATCTGCATGCCATTTCAGTAGAAAAATTTCCTCTATCAAAAGATGATCTGATTCGTGCTTTAAATGCCTGGCCGGAACTAAAACCCCTTGCAGATCAGCTGATTTCCCAATATCCACTCCCAATTGCTGGCTGTCATCGCCTCAGTTTTCCTGAAGAACGTTTTTCTCTGGATTTATGGCTAGGTGATGCACATGATGTCTTTCCAGTCATTGAAAAAACTGTGTCAGTACATGCCTGGTTCCTTGATGGTTTTGCGCCTTCCTGCAATCCGGATATGTGGGAAGAGAATGTCCTGAACAATATTGTTCGACTCTCGGATTATGGCACCACCTTTGCCTCTTTTAGTGTCGCAGGTATACTGAAACGCGGTCTTAGAAATCATGGTATTTCGATTTCACGTCCACGTGGCTTTGGCCATAAACGTGAAATGCTGAAAGCCATCTGGAATCCGCCTGAATTTGCACAGCCAGTAACAGCAATTCCTGAACACCATACTCAAAAAAAAACTTCGCTCAATAAAGAGTTGAAATGTCAGGCACGTCAGATCGCTGTCATTGGTACAGGTATTGCCGGTTTAAGTATAGCCTGGGCTTTTGCTCTACGTGGTCATCAAGTCAGCCTATTCGATCAAACAGCACCACTTTCCGGTGGTTCTGGTAATCCATTAGCGCTACTCAATCCGAAACTGTCACCGATTGCACAAAGCGCTGAACATTTAATGACCCAGGCTTGGCAACACGCCCTAAATCATTATGCACAGTTTAAAGCCTTTCACGCGATTCAGGTTCAGCAGCTGGCATTGAAAAATCCAGAAAACCTGTTGGCTCTGGCTGATGAGTATCCTGATGGTATTCTAGAAGTTCCAGATCAAAATCAGCAGTCTTTAACAGCGAAATATCCAGCATTGTCGTTGTTACAGGCGGGAGCTGTATCGCCTCATCAGTTGCGTGATGAAATCCTGCAACATAGCAATATTCGCTATATCCAGGCCCAAATTAGCCGAATTGAACCACACTCATGTCCAGAATTATTTGATGGTGATAGCTCACTCGGACAGTTTGATCATATCATCGTCTGTACCGCATTAAATACGCCACAGCTGCTTGAAGAGCATCCTGAACTTAAACCCATTCGTGGACAGGTCAGTTGGCTCAAAAATAGCGATCAACCACTCAATCCGAATATTGCCTATAGCTACGGCGGATACTGCATCCAGTTTGATGAACAGCATTTGCTGCTCGGTGCTTCATTCTGCCTGAATCGTGATGATACAGAGGTACTGGAAGAAGACCATATCCATAACCTTGAACTGATCCATTCAGTATTTCCAGAGTATGCACAGAGTTTGGCTGATGTCAGTGAATGGCAAGGTCGTGCTTCGGTTCGTGCCCAGAGTAAAGATTATTTCCCCTTGCTTGGAAAACTTAAATCAGATCAGGAAATCTATAGTCTGGCTGGCTTAGGTTCCAAAGGCTTTCTATTTGCTCCATTGTGCAGTGAAATTTTGGCTGCACAGATTCTAGGAGAGGCTTGTCCTGCATCCACAAATCTAGTGAAGAAACTGGATGTCAAACGCTTTGAAAAGAAAATCAAAACCCAAAAGCCTTATTTTAAACCTTAGTGTTAAAGCCCCTCCCTTTATTAAAGGGTGAGGAACACTGTTCCGCAAGGGAAGGATTTATAGAAAAAATTTAATCCCCCTCTTGCGCCATCTATGGCTCACCTTTTTCAAAGGGGAACATTGAAGAAATATAGCCAAGAAAAAAGCGCCTGACGGCGCTTTTTCTTTTTAAAGCTTAATCAGGCACCCTGTTCCAGCGGCAAGCCTGCATCACGGGCAGCACGTGTACCACCCATCAGGATGACATATTCACGAGAGCTGTCGAAACCCTCTAGTTTTTCAGCAGCACGAGGGGCTTTACTACCTCCACCACACAGGATATAAATCGGCTGATCCGTGGACACTTGAGTAAGGCTATCTGCTGAAAGATCGTTAATGGGCTGGTTTACCGCACCCTTAATATGTGCTTCAGCAAAAGCATTAGAATCACGTACATCCCAGATTACAGCACCTTCTGGGAACTCAAATGTTGTAATTTCTTGTTTACGGATCATTGCGCACTCCTTTGATGTAAACAACACTTGGCAAATGAAGAAAACATCCCTAGCATCTCAGATATTCTTTCCATTTGTAAAGGTCTAAACTATGCCTTCTTTCGATATTGTTTCTGAATTAGAAATTTTTGAAGTAAACCATGCAGTTCAAAACACGCAAAAAGAAATTGCGACCCGTTTTGACTTCCGTGGTCAGGACGTTTCAATCGAGCTGAACGAAAAAAATAAAGAAATCAAAATCAAGACTGAAAGTGATTTTCAGTGTGAACAAGTTTATAGCATGTTAGAAAATCACTTCTTTAAACGTAAAGTAGATATTCAGGCGCTTGATCCGCAAAAAGGTGCACCTTCAGGTAAAAACTATATCCAGGTGATTAAACTGAAAGACGGTCTTGACTCAGATACCGCAAAAAAAATTAATAAAGCCATTAAAGAAAGTGGCATTAAAGCGCAGTCTTCTATCCAAGGCGACAAGATTCGTGTGACCGATAAAAAACGCGATACTTTGCAACAAATTATGGCATTCCTCAAAGAACAGCAATTTGGTGTGCCTTTACAGTTCAACAACTTTAAAGACTAAGACAGTCTATTTTCGGATAATAGAACCATGGCCAAAAGCAATCAACTCTCCAAACTGGTAAAAGCAAGTTCACGACTTCCACAAGGCATTCGTACTGCACTGCTGAGTAAAACCTTTGGACGTGTGGTGCCGATGGTCGGTTCTGCCCGAATTCGCTATGAACAGGTGAGTCATGATCAGGTCATGGTCAGCATGGCCAATCATAAGGCTATGCAGAACCATATTGGTCAGGTTCATGCCTGTGCCATGGCACTGCTTGCAGAAACAGCCACAGGATTTGTCACCGCAATGAACGTGCCTGATTCTGCAGTCGTCCTTATTAAAAGTATCAAAATTGATTATAAACGTCCTACCCAGGGGGCAATGCGTGCTATAGCCACTCTGACTGCTGAACAGCAGCAATTGATGCAAAGTACAGATAAAGGCGAAACATTGGTGCAGGTTGTCATAACAGATGAATCTGGTGAAGCACCAATTCAGTGTGAAATGCTGTGGGCCTGGATCGCTAAATCGCAGCTTAAAACCAAAGCCGCATCTTAATTTTTTAAGAATATACGCTAAATAAATTGGGGATTATTTAAAAGTATCCTCATCATCTATCAAGATAATGACTGTTTTCCTTGTCTCAGCTTAAAAACTATTTGATTTTTTAGCTTTAAAATCAGGATAAGCAATAAAAATCATTGCCTAAGAATTTAAATTTTCAAAAATAAAAAAACCAGACAAATTGTCTGGTTTTTTGCATTCATCAATTCGTTTACTGAGCGTCAAGGAACTTCTGTTTTGCTTCATCTGGAATCGGACGCTTATTGCCTTTGACATCCACCGCTACGAAGGTAAACACGCCTTCTGTGACACGAACAGGCGGACGGGAATCATCGTGACTGTCCCACACTTCGATCTGCATTTGAATCGAAGTATTCCCCACCTTCAGAATCTTGGTATAGCAGCTGATCACATCACCGACTTTTACCGGTACCAGAAAAGTCATCTGATTAATCGAAATTGTCGCACAACGTCCTTTGGAAAAACGTTCTGCATGGATCGCACCGGCCAAGTCCATTTGTGAAACAATCCATCCACCGAATACGTCACCGCTCCAGTTGGTATCTGCTGGCATTGCAATCGTCTGTAGGGAAAGAACTCCCTCTGGTTTTACATGAGAATCTGACACGTTAACTCCAGGCCTGGGTATTAGGATTTGGCATTCAGATGCTGATCCAGCCACTGTTGCAGCTGAGGTGCTCTGAGCGCACCACTTATTCTAGCAATTTCATCAGTTTTATTCATCAAAACCAGTGTTGGAATACTACGAACATTAAATGCAGCGCTGAGTCGTGGATTCGCTTCAGTATCAATTTTGGCAAATACCACATTTGGATACTGCTGTGCTACTGTTGCAAAATGCGGAGCCATCATCTTGCATGGGCCACACCAGTCTGCCCATAGGTCAATCAGAATCGGTAAATCGCTGCCAGTCACGAACTGGCTAAAATTCTGTTCATTGAGTTCAATCGGTGCAAGTGGAATCAGGCCCTGATGACACTGGCCACATGCAGGACTCTCGGTGAGTTTATCTTCAGGCACACGGTTTTTGGCCTGACATGACGGACATACAATGATCATCTAACGAACTCCAATATATTGATGTAAGAATTCTAATTGGGTCGAAATTGCTTTTTCAAACCATTCACCATGATATATATCGAAATGTCGCATATTCCACTCATGATATTGGGCAAATGGTGCGATATTGGTTACCGTTTCACGGCTGGACTCAATCGGAATCAGGCTATCCTGTTGCGCAGCGATAAACAGAACCGGTACTGTAATTTTACGCACATCCTGAATCGGTCGATAGCGGATCAGTTTAAAGAACACCCGGGCTGGTATTTCCCCACTCCAGTAATGGTCTGGATGAACAATTGACAGATAACCTTCGTAGCTATCGGGTGTTGGTAAGAAACAGAGTTCATTCTGGGCTACAACGGGTAAAGTTCGTGGCGTCATCCCGACTTTAGAGCCCATATAATCTTGACTGGAAATTTTCAGCGCTTTAGGCAGCTGCTGTAAAGGATACAATTTGGCACTTTCAGCACCATCCACAAATGGGACTTGGACCATAATGGCCTGTACATCTTTGGATTCTGCGGCAAGTGTTAGTACATATCCGCCACTCAAACTCGTTCCCCAGAGCACAATACGTTTAGCATCTACGGATTTACGTGCTTTAACGTGAGCAATCATGGTTCGCCAGTCTTCAAGCTGGGCTTTAATTGAAACCAGTTCTCGTGGTCGTCCGGTACTTCCACCCCAGTAGCGATAATCAAACAAAATGACGGCATAACCCGCTGCTGCAAAACGTTGGGCATATTTGACCAGTTCAAAATGACGTAAGGCAGCCAGACCATGTGCCATTAAAATGACTGCTGGTTTGTGTATATTCTTGGGACGATAAAAATCGGCAGCAATGACATCTTGACCGCTTTTGACATACAGTGGTTCAACTGTATATACATGCATACGCGCTCCGTTGCGTTATTTTATGGTTGTATTCGTTTATAAAAATTTCAGATCTTTCTGCTCATTTTTGAGCTTAATGCTATCATAAAGCATATCTTTATAAATGAAATGATGGAGTGACATCATGAGTGAAAATGTAGGCTTTGCAGGTCAAATTGGTCCAGAACATATCGAACAGGTAGTTGAGAAAGGCTTTAAATCCATTATCAATAACCGCCCGGATATGGAAGGTGGTTCGGATCAGCCAACCAGTGCACAAATTGAAGAGGCTGCTCGTGCAGCAGGTCTGGATTATGTGCATCAACCTGTAGTTGCAGGTCAGATCACTGAACTCGATGTCCGTACTTTTGCCAATCACTATAACGAACTGCCAAAACCCTTATTGATGTTCTGCCGTACTGGTAACCGTTCTAATAACCTGTACCAGATCGCAAAGCAAATGGATTTATTGGATGACTAATCCCTTCTTCTGGAAATGTGCAATGCTTGGACTCGGTCTAAGCTTTGCTACACTCAGTTTTTCTGCAGAATTAAGCCGGCCATTAACTCCTACAGTGAGTGTAGCTGGACAAATGAATAGTATTAAGTTTCAAGAATTAATGAAACAGGGTTTTAAGTCTGTCATTGTCAATCGTCCAGATCAGGAAACGAGTAATGAAGTATCGGTTATTCAGCTTCGTACTATCGCAGAGCGCCATCATGCCAGTGTAATTTATCAACCAGTGATTAGCGGAAAAATTACACAACAGAACATTGAAGAATTTTCCAAATACTATAATGACTTACTTAAACCCATTTTAATGGTTTGCCGTAGTGGTACACGCTCTGCTGCCTTGTATTACAAGGCGAAGGACCAAGGATTAATTCATGAATAAAGTTTTACTGATCATTTGCTTAAGTTTAAGTTTTGTTGGTTGTAGTTCGATGAATGTGAAACCAACAGTGGGTGTGAGTGTGGGGACCTCGCTCTAATTTTTAAATTAAATTCCCCATAAAAAAACAGCGCCGAAGCGCTGTTTTTATTTCATTATTATGGCGTACACTCCGAGGTATTTGTACCAAATGGACTAATTGCATTAATCGAATAAATTCCATTGAAATCCTTATCATTACCTTGCTGGTTACGTAGAAGATGAGGATAACTATTTGACATTCTATACGAATTTGATTCTGCTGTAGCATCAATACGTACATTTAACCATTGAGCATACGTTTTTGGATAAGTTATTACAAAATTAATTTCACCTGAATTATTTGTAACCCCAGTCCATGTCGCATCATTACTTGCCTTAAACTTAACAACATCTAATGCTACATTCGCATTTGTGACGTGGGTAACATCTACAGCAAAGTTACAGAGCAAGCTTTGATTGACTAGTACAGGGTTATTAATATTATTACCTTGATAATAATTTTGACCAGCAAATACCCATTTCATTTCACCTATTTGAGGGTCTGTGAAAGGTATAGGTGCTAATGCCCATAAATTTTGACCTCTTATATAGCTTTGAGGTTTAATTTCAAAGCTTACATTCTGTTCTTTTACTAAATTTCCAAGTTCATCTTTTACTGTAGCTTTTAACGTTTGCTCATAAGTATTACCATTGGCTACAGGTTCTAAATGATTATCTGTAATATTAATCACTAGATTGTTAAGAGATTTTCTGACTACATCCAGTATATAAGTTTGGGTAGCACCTGAAAAACTTGCACTCAGCTCCAAATCTTCATTGATAAAAGCAGTCTCAGTATAATTACGACGTAAACTTTCATCAATTTTAATGTTAAATGTAGCTTCCCCATTATTATCAGTTACAAGCCCAGATGGACCTTGTATATAAGCCCCATTAAAGTTTGAATTCTTTAAAGCCAATGTAACATATTCATTAGCCACTGCACCACCAAACTGATCACGTAAACTGACGCTAACAGTTGCCGTTCCATCGACAACATTAATAGTTGATTGACTAGGTTTAATGAACAGACTGTATCTTGGTGTAGTCGATGTCGGATCTGTAACATTTAAATGAAGAACCTGCTTCACATCAATACCATTCGTAGTATTAGTTGCATCTAAGGTAATACCACTTGCTATCAAAGCATCTTTATCAAAACCTTCTTTTGGAATATATAGGGTGAAGAAGCCTCGTCCATCTTCATCAGTTTTGACAGTCCATTTCTCAGCAATATTTTCTGGTAAAGGATGATTATTTTCATCAGAAGTATTTTCTTCAGTAATAAAGCCTACATTTTTACCTGTGGTGGTGTTTGTCTTACGTACAGCCAAGGTGACTTCTTCATTACGTACAGGATTATTAGAAGCATCGAGTAAACGTACAACGACAACTGTTCTGTCATCACCTGGATTCAAAGCGTTTTTAAAACTATTGATTTCAAGATGGTTTGGGTTTTCGACATCTTCAACTGTAAACGTTAAAATAGCAGGAATTTCATTACCCTTTGGATCTCGAATTACACCTGTAACTCGAATAGATTGTAATATATCCGTCGTTATACCTTTTGGTACCTCTAAGGCAAATTCAATTGAACTATTTGCTGGTATAAGCACACCCTCTATATCAACACCATTGGCTTTTAACTTAACACCAGCATCGATGGCTTCTTTATTCAAGCTTAATCGCATCGGTGTACCTGTAACAGTATTAACTCCCATTTCATCTTTAACAGCTGCATACACTTTAATTGTTTGCCCAGCTGTCACTGTTTTTTCATCTGAGGTTAAACGTGGGTTTAACGCATTTGCAGGAGCAGTAATATTAATTGCACCTGTTTGCTGTAAACGGTCACCATTATTTAAGTTTGTACCTACTACAGCAAAGATAATGCCATTTTTGATCAAACTAGGGTCATACTCTCCCTCAGCTACGGTCACGGTAAATTCAGCTTCACCATCACTATTCGTTTGAGTTGGTATATTACTTAATGACACACGACTAGAAGTGAGACTAGATAAAGCAATTGCAATTGGTGTATTTGGAATAGGATTACCCTTTTCATCAACTGCTGTAATTTTGACGCGAGTCTCACCACCGAGAACAGAAATAGGATCTAATGGCTTATCTTCTATTGTAGTAAACAGAAAGTTAGCCAAGTCTGGTAAAACGACTGGTGGTTGTGCAACATCAACTTTCTTTATAACAGTAAATGCGGAACCATCTGTACGAGTTGATTTCACGACTACCGTTAAACCATTCGCAATTAGATTCGTGAGTTCAGTAACATTGCCCGCTTTTACTTTAATTGTAAATTTTGCATGACCATTTTCATCTGTGCGAATAGCTTGCGTAGAAACGTAACTCACACCATTATTTAATGCTGCATCATTTAAACCAATACTGATCAGCTGATTTTTAAGTAATTCGCCATCTGTACCTTTTGCGGTGACATTAACAGTTAATGTTTGCTCTTGACCCACTGTTAAAGTCAAATCTCCCAACATATCAACTGTAAAGTGATCAAGATCAATCACACCTTGTTCTGTAGGTGCTTTGAAATTCAGACGCAATGTTTGTGTCTTACCATTTGCTGAAGTCGCAACTAACGGTACACCTTGAATCGCTAAAGCAGCTTGCTCAGGCGATGAATTTGCCTTGTAGTCAATAGTAAAAGTTGCATATCCATCTGTACCGGTCTGTTTGGAAGACTGACCTGTATGACTCAAGCCTAAATCTTGCAACTGTTCATCACTTAAAGACCCTGCAATATTTAAAGACACAGTTTCGCCAATTAGTGCACTACCGTTTACACCGACTGCCTTCACTTTAACTGTGAAAGTTTGAGTTTTTGTATAATCAAATACCGCTAGTTTTGGATCTGTCGAAGAAGTGATTGGATCTATAGCTAAATAGCGCGTCGCTTCTTCAGAAACTTCTTCATTAGCAACCGTAATAGCAATAGCATTGCTTACACCATTATCAGTCGTAAAATTAGCTTTAATTCCTGCTTTTACCAATGCTTCCACTGCAGCAGGTGTTTGGGCATTAGTCTTAATATTAAAAGTGGCAAACCCGTTCACCAAGTCTTTTTCCGCAGCCCCATCCAATGTTACACCATTTGATGTTGCCTCAGCATTTAAGTCAAGTTTAACCTTACCTTTAGTTGCTGCTAAGCCTTTATTGTTAATTGCCTTAACAGTTACAGCAACTGAGTCATTTTTTGCATTCACTTTATATGAAGATGCAATTTCTAAACGCTGAATAGCTTCGGGATCAGAAGCATTCACATTTTCAGTGACGACACCAACAATTGTACTTGCTGAAACCTTAACACTGTTATCAACATAAGTTGCTTTGAGTGAAATACCCGTTTCAGATAAGGCAATCGGATGAGTGACATCTGCAGTGCTAATAGAAAACTCAGCAACACCTTGTGCATTAGTCTTGGCTGTTACATTATTCAGTTTAACACCGTAAGCCAATTCATCTTTTTCAAAATTTAGACGTACATCTTGATCTTTTAATGGCTCACCTTGAATGTTTTTTGCTAATACTTTAATAATTACAGGCGTTGTACTTTTCGCAGCAACCGCCAAATCAGGCTTAATCACTGAAAGCGTTGAATATAATAGTTGTGATGTGACTTTGAAGGTTAAGTCTGCTGTATCCAACCTTTCTGCTTTATGTTCATCTACAAGTACAAAGGTTAACGTCTCTGACTTACCAACAAACGCATCAACATCATCTGATCTGAAATCACTACTTACTTTAAGGGTATATTTCACTTGACCTTCAGCATTTGTAACCTGAGTAGCCGCACCATTACTAATAATAAATTTACCACGCATCGCTTCAGGCATATTTAAAGTAACAGATTGATTCGCTTTAATACCACCCTTTGCATCTGTTACAGTCGCAATAACATCCACACTACCATCTGGTATATCTATCACTGCACCCTGGGTCACACTAATATTATAATCACTGACAATCGTACTACTTTTCTTAATATTTAAAGTGTAGGGAATACTAACTGAAGTACCGTCAACTGTAGCAGTTACTTGCACTGAACCTTCAGCTTCTGCCAATTCAGGTACATTAATCTCAAAAATAGCGACACCATTAGTGCCTGTTGCAACCAAAGAGTTAGTGCTGGTTACGCCAAACTTATTTGTCGCAATTGTTAAGCGAATATTTTTGTTGGCAATACCACCATTGTCAGCATTTAAGGCTTTGACCGCCAAATAAACTTTTGAATCATCTGGTGCAAGTTGAATTTCTTGACCACTCGCATTCTGTAGAGCTCGAGTTAAATGCGTTGCTACATTTGACGTATCTGTTTCTGACTGGTTATTATCATTTGTATTTCCCCCTTCCGTATTACCGCTAGAAGAACCATTATTATAATATCCATCACTACCGCCACCACCACAAGCAACCAAAGAAATTGATGTTGCTAAAACAGTTGTATTTACCCCTAGTTTTTTCAAATTTATTAAAAAACCCATGATTTTTCCTACTAGATATAATAATTAATCGCCATAAAGTTAGTCTTTTGGCGTTTATACAAAATTTACTCAAAATAGCATAAATAAGCAATCTAGTTACATAATTTACATCGAAAACACTGTAAATCATGCATATGAATATTCATGTTTTGAGAATTGGTAAGCACTATATGTATGACCTCATCATCATTGGCGCAGGCACAGCAGGCATTACAGCCTACAAAGAAGCAATCAAACATACGGATAATATTCTGATCATTAATGCTGGTCCTTGGGATACGACCTGTGCACGCGTCGGATGTATGCCAAGTAAAGTTTTAATTGCTTCAGCCAATCGTATGCACCTGATTCAGCATGCACATGATTTAGCTTTAAATATTGATAGTGAAGTTACCCCGACCAATGTCATGTCACGTGTTCGTGAATTACGTGATTTCTTTACTCAAGCCACCCTTAAAGAAGTCAATCAATGGAATCCAAAACATAAAATTTCAGGTCATGCCAAATTTGTAGATGCCCAAACCGTAGAAGTAGATGGACAATATTATCAAGCTAAAAGTTTTATTTTGGCTGTAGGCTCACGACCAAATATCGATTCAAAACAAAAAGAAGTACTTGGTGAGCGACTGCTTAGCTCTAATGAAGTGTTTGAGCTTCCTACCCTACCTGAGTCACTGGCAGTGATTGGTAGCGGAGTAATTGCCATTGAGCTTGCACAAGCCATGCAACGCTTAGGAGTCAAGACCACTATATTTGCCCGTAGTCAAAAAGTCGGTTCTCTTACAAGTCCGGTGCTTCAGGAACTTGCTCAACAGCAACTCAGTTCAGAACTTGAGATTAAATTTAAAACTGTTCCTGATGAGATGATCCGACAAGGTGATCAAGTCCAGATAAAATTTAAGCAAAATGATCAACCAGAAACTTTAAAGGTTGACTATGTATTAACGGCAACTGGAAGAAGCAGCAACCTTGATCAACTCGACCTGGAAAAAATTGATCCCTCATATACAGACATCAAAAATCTTCCAATTGATCTTTCTACAAAACAGTTAGCTAACTATCCAATTTTTATTATTGGTGATGCAGCTCCTGATGCTCCAATTCAGCATGAAGCTGCATATGCAGGTAAAAAAATCGTTAAAAATTGCCTAAATTATCCAGATGTACAAGCAATTCCAAAACTTACCCCTTTGGCGATTGTGTTCAGTCAGCCTGAAATGGCTATTATTGGAAAAAATTATCAGCAATTACAAAAAGCAAAAACTGATTTCGTTACAGGTTTTATTTCTTATGAAAGACAGGGCCGAGCGCGAGTGGAAGCTACCAATATGGGTGGTGCTGAAATATATGTAGACAGGTCTACGCGTAAACTTTTGGGTGCAGAACTATTTTGTGCACAGGCAGAACATCTAGCACATCTTCTTGCCTGGTTAATTGGTGAAGGAGTGACAATTGATCAGATCCTAGAAAAACCATTCTATCATCCGACTCTAGAAGAGGGCTTACGTACTGCACTCAAGCATGCGCGTCGTCAGTTAGCTGATCAGCATTGAGTTCATTTTCACTTAATACATTTACAAAGCGCTGGCTATGGGAAATAAACCGATCCAGCCAGCGATGGGCTGCGAGTAATTCCAAGGTTCTGGCAGCACTCAATTGATTGCTAGAAGCATACTGATTAATCTTTTCACGAAGATCAGCATGATGTTGTTTCGTCCATTGTTCCAGCAGAATCAGTTCATTTTGTAACATGCAAATTTTATCATAATCCTTTACATCTGCAGCTTCCTTCCAATAATTATCAAAAATTTCAACAACATCCAATATAACCTGATATAAAGCAGGCTGAGTCCGGATATCCAAACTATAGGATAATTGTTCAAGATCACTGCGGAATACATTGAGATAGACCACTTTCCTGAGTAAGGCCAATAAACGTGCTTGCTCTTCGGTATTTTGAGACACGGTAATTTGAGCCAAATATTGTTTAAGCTTTGCAATGAGTTCATCTTGTTGTTTGAGTTGATTAGCTGCAACCAGCTGTCCATCTTTAAATGCTGCAATAAACCAGCCATATTGTTGCCATACTATCTGTTCAATGACATTTTCAGCATTCGCAACTGCGACTGCGGGTACTGAAAGACTCGACTCATCCAGAGACTGAATTAAACTGTCCTCATCAGTAGGAATGAGCCAAGTCAGAAAATGCTTAAACTGTTCGATGAAAGGCATTAATAATACAGCCCCACATAAACTAAATGCCGTATGAAAAGCTGCAACAATTACTACAGAATCCCAGGAAGCCAGCAAGTGACCTTCGTGGGATAACCAGAGAAAAAATGGAATTAATATCAGGAAGGCAAAAGTTGCACTGCTCAGATTAAAAATCACATGTACTGCAGCCGTTCTTTGTGCATTGCTATTCGCCCCAATTGCCGCCAAGACTGCCGTAGCTACAGTTCCAATATTTTGACCAATAACCAGCAAAAGTGCCTGTTCTAGCTGAATAATCTGGCTTGCCAATGCAGTAATTGTCGTCGTAATTGCGGCACTAGATGACTGTAAAATGACCGTCATCACCAAGCCAATCAAGACTAATAATAATTTTGAGAAAAAGTTTTGGGTGCTAAATATAGAAAGATCTATACGATTTGCCAGGCTAGACATTGCCACCTGCAATAACTCAATTCCAAAGAAAATCAGACCAAATCCCGCAATTACAAGCCCAGTCAAAGCCAGCCGACCCTGAGCTAAGATCTTGAGTAATGCACCCGCTGCAATTAAGGGTAAAGCGAATTTTCCAATCGAGAATTTGACACCAAGCAGTGCTACCATCCAGCCAGTACTAGTGGTACCAATATTTGCACCGATAATCACGCCAACAGATTGAGCAAAAGTTAGTATTCCTGCACTTACAAAACCAATAGTAGCAAGTGTTGTCGCTGTTGAAGACTGCACAATCAAGGTAAAGATAATACCTGAGCTCATCGCTTTTAAAGGAGAACCCGTAAATCTACCTAACCATTGTCTCAGAGATTCACCTGCAATATCCTTCAGGCCGTCGGTCATCAAGGTCATGCCGAGCAGGAATAAACCTATTCCACCACAAAGTTGTGCAAATACATCAAACACACTTATCCCTTTTTATAATTTTTTAAGTTTTAATAATTTATATACGATAGCTGAAACTAAACCAAGCCTATCAAATACTTTAAACCCACCTATTTTTCCCACGCATAAAAAAACACCCCCTGTCATTTGACAGGGGGTGTTTAGAATAATGAG
>NZ_QMBM01000001.1:365114-366308 GCF_003289665.1 Acinetobacter sp. SM1B | reverse complement strand
CTTCCCAGAGCATTCCACTAAAACTGATATGACTTAATGGGCTGTTCCCCTTTCGCTCGCCGCTACTGAGGGAATCTCAATTGATTTCTTTTCCTACGGATACTGAGATGTTTCACTTCTCCGCGTTCGCCTCATAAACCTATGTATTCAGTTTATGATACCGACCTTATAGCCGGTGGGTTTCCCCATTCAGACATCTCCGGATCACAGGATATTTGCCGCCTCCCCGGAGCTTTTCGCAGGCTATCACGTCTTTCTTCGCCTCTGACTGCCAAGGCATCCACCACATGCACTTAATTACTTGACTATACAACCCCAAACAGTCGTTCATCCCTACAAGTAGGATAAACAACATAATCAACCAATCACTCAGTCAATTACACAGTTAGAGTTTCGTGAACTTAATCACTGTACAGCTTCAATTAGATTCATATACCAAAACGCTTGATTCAGTTAATTTCGCTAGTTCTCATTCAATCACTTCAACAATCAATCTTGCGATCTCTCGTTTCCGCTCTTGTATGAGTATGAACAAATTATTTCAACTCAAATATATTCTGTTAATGATTTAATGCATCCTCGTCGGACTGCATTACTGTGATAAATCACAGAGGTTAATAACAATGCCGCGCATTATACGCCGCTTTCTTACTAAGCTCTATAAGCTATCAAACTGTTTGCTTATTACGTATTCGAACGAATACGTGGTGGAGACTAGGAGAGTCGAACTCCTGACCTCCTGCGTGCAAAGCAGGCGCTCTACCAACTAAGCTAAGTCCCCAGCTTATCAATAAGTCAATGTTCTGATTTCTATTTGCTCTGCAATTGCTTGCTTGTCGTTAGTGGTGGGTCTGACAAGACTTGAACTTGTGACCCCACGCTTATCAAGCGTGTGCTCTAACCAACTGAGCTACAGACCCTCAGATACATCGTCATGAAGAACAACTTGTTGTGGATTCTTACCAATCGTCAATCTTTCGTTAAGGAGGTGATCCAGCCGCAGGTTCCCCTACGGCTACCTTGTTACGACTTCACCCCAGTCATCGGCCACACCGTGGTAAGCGTCCTCCTTGCGGTTAGACTACCTACTTCTGGTGCAACAAACTCCCATGGTGTGACGGGCGGTGTGTACAAGGCCCGGGAACGTATTCACCGCGGCATTCTGATCCGCGATTACTAGCGATTCCGACTTCA
>NZ_QMBM01000001.1:364131-365097 GCF_003289665.1 Acinetobacter sp. SM1B | reverse complement strand
GCTGGCAAATAAGGAAAAGGGTTGCGCTCGTTGCGGGACTTAACCCAACATCTCACGACACGAGCTGACGACAGCCATGCAGCACCTGTATCTAAGTTCCCGAAGGCACCAATCCATCTCTGGAAAGTTCTTAGTATGTCAAGGCCAGGTAAGGTTCTTCGCGTTGCATCGAATTAAACCACATGCTCCACCGCTTGTGCGGGCCCCCGTCAATTCATTTGAGTTTTAGTCTTGCGACCGTACTCCCCAGGCGGTCTACTTATCGCGTTAGCTGCGCCACTAAAGCCTCAAAGGCCCCAACGGCTAGTAGACATCGTTTACGGCATGGACTACCAGGGTATCTAATCCTGTTTGCTCCCCATGCTTTCGTACCTCAGCGTCAGTATTAGGCCAGATGGCTGCCTTCGCCATCGGTATTCCTCCAGATCTCTACGCATTTCACCGCTACACCTGGAATTCTACCATCCTCTCCCATACTCTAGCTTTCCAGTATCGAATGCAATTCCTAAGTTAAGCTCAGGGATTTCACATCCGACTTAAAAAGCCGCCTACGCACGCTTTACGCCCAGTAAATCCGATTAACGCTCGCACCCTCTGTATTACCGCGGCTGCTGGCACAGAGTTAGCCGGTGCTTATTCTGCGAGTAACGTCCACTCTCTTTAGGTATTAACTAAAGGAGCCTCCTCCTCGCTTAAAGTGCTTTACAACCAAAAGGCCTTCTTCACACACGCGGCATGGCTGGATCAGGCTTCCGCCCATTGTCCAATATTCCCCACTGCTGCCTCCCGTAGGAGTCTGGGCCGTGTCTCAGTCCCAGTGTGGCGGATCATCCTCTCAGACCCGCTACAGATCGTCGCCTTGGTAAGCCTTTACCCCACCAACTAGCTAATCCGACTTAGGCTCATCTATTAGCGCAAGGTCCGAAGATCCCCTGCTTTCCCCCGTAGGGCGTATGCGGTATTAGC
>NZ_QMBM01000001.1:339194-364031 GCF_003289665.1 Acinetobacter sp. SM1B | reverse complement strand
TATTTTTAAACTTATCAAATAAAACCTAACTCAACCAATCTTAACTAAGTTACTGTTTTATCACAAGTTTCAATCTTCATCACCGCCGATGGATGTGCATTCTACAGTATTTCAGGAGGCTTGCAACCCCCTTTTTCAACAAAAACCACCGTCTGTTTATTTATTCTACAGAAATCAGCTTTTTCTCTATCTTTTGACTAAAAATGGTACAGAATCGGGCACGTTACTTAATATTTTTTCTTCTTTGCTGAGTTCCTGAAAGCGTAAAGCTCGACAATCGATGTATTCAATATAGCCCCCTTCCCCATTTTCTTCCTGATCATTGATCTTTACCTGATAGCTAAAACTCCCTACATAGCCTGCCCCAAGACCAAATTTAAAATCACCTCGACTCTGTCCTTGCATTGAAATCTGAATTCCATCTTTATTTTCACAGTGCCATTCGAATTCACGTGGTAAATACATTTTCTGGCCATTTGGTGTGGTCACACTTGGATAGACCCGATGCACTTTAAAAATTACCTTTTCATCCAGCATTTGGGTCTGCTGGCTTTCCAGATCTTTATAGTAAATACGGGACTGGATAATCTTGTTAAAGCTATCTCGTACCTGAACCAAAATAATCTGTCGGTTTTGACTCAGGTTAATCATCTGATAAGTCAAGAAAGCAAATGGCAAATAGGGAAACTTGAAACTACGGGCATATTCAAAGCTGCCCAGACTTTCGATTTGGTATTGTTGATCTTTATATTGAATGACACCTTCACACCAGCATGGAATCGACCAATAATCAGCCAGAGAAAATCGAAGCTGGGTAAAGTGGGTAATCAACTCGATAGCTCTAATTTTCAGATCAACACTGAGCTCGTCATCCTGGCGGGTGAAATGAAATTCCGGAAATATACTGCTCAATTGCTCACGTGTATGAAAATTAAAGTTACAGCTTTCAAAGCGACACTCATTCTGGATGGAATAATGATTCAACTGACCGACCATGTGCGGACTGGTACTACAGATTACCGTTGCTGTATCCAAGGCATCCGTATGAATGGCATCGGGATTACATAGCATCGGCACATTCGGCTGACCGATCATGCTAAAAAAATTGAAATAATGCAGTGGCGCAGGCAGATTGGGAATAACAAAACGATGGTGAATATATTTATATTTTTTATTAGGACCGTGACAGGCCAGATCGGCCTGGACAGCAGGAGTCTGATTCAGCTGTTTCGAACGATCCAATAAATCCTGAAGAAACGCCATATCAGACTCTCCTGCATACTAGCTCACTTGTCGTTTCGCCATAAAAGTTGTAACAAAACCAGACAAAGCATAAATTACAGAGATAACCAGAATCCCGACCGGAATATTGTAAGTCATCGCTGCAAAGATAAATACGGCAATTGGCAAGACAAAAAATGGAACTCGTTTACGCTCTACCGTTTTAAAAGAATAGTATTTGATATTGGAGATCATCAGCAAACCGGTAATCACAATCGCAACGGCATTGATGATCTGAACCACTGAATCTTTAATATCGAAAATTTCAGGGAAATCTAAACCAACCCAGACCAGCGAAATAATCATTACGGCAGCAAGTGGACTCGCGACGCCAATGAAGTAGCGCTTATCAACTACACCGATCTGCACATTGAAACGTGCCAGACGGAAAGCCGCACAAGCGGTATAAACAAAACATGCCGCCAGACCGATCCGGCCCAACTCACTTAAGCCCCAGCTGTACATCAAGATAGCCGGTGCCACACCAAAGGCCAGCATATCCGATAGCGAATCAAACTGTTCACCGAACGGACTTTGCGCACCAATGGCACGTGCAACACGGCCATCTAGACCATCCAGTAATGCTGCAATAAAGATCGCATAAATGGCTTGCTGAAAATTGCCATTCATACTGGCAATAATTGAGTAAAAACCTGCTAACAACGCTGCAGTTGTAATCAGGTTCGGCCATAGATAGATACCTCGACGCTTAATTTTCTGCCCTTCCTGAGTATGCTCCTCTTCTTCCACCTCAAAGGTGATGCCATCAAAAGGTGCTTCGGTGGAAGAGTCACGTTCCGGTTTGCTTATATTTGTCATTCTTGTCGATCCTAGCTATGACCTGATCTTAAAAAAAATTATTCGCCTACTAACCAGCGAACTGCGGCGTGACCACCAGTTTCCTGCATACGTAAATGCGGGAATAACCATTGAAGTGCTTCATCAGCATCTTCAGAGAACTTCCAAGGTGGGTTAATCACCAACAGACCACAACCATTTAAACCAACAGGAGTGTCGTCTGGCCATACACATATTTCACAGATCAGCTGACGGCGAATACCGGTCTTGAACATTTTTTTCTCGAAACGCTCAATCATGGCACGGTCTTTAATTGGATACCAAACAGCAAATACGCCTGTCGGCCATTTTTTATAAGCTGCTGCAATCAACTCGACTAACTGAGGGAAATCTTTACGTTCCAGCTCATACGGCGGGTCGATCATTACCAGACCGCGTTTTTCTTTCGGTGGAATGACTGCGAGCAAACCTTCATAAGCATCACGCTCATGCAGACCAGCACGCTTGTCAAAAATATTCTGATCAAGCTGCTGGAAGACATCACGCTGCATTTCAAAAATGGTGGCTTTGTCGATTTCACGCATGCCTTCAAGGGCAAACCACGGGGAACCCGGATACGCGCCTTTACCAAAACTTTCACGCATTTTTTCAACAATTTTTAAATATTGCTGTATGCCTTCAGGGGCATTGCGCTTAATCGAATCATCCAGTTTAATCAGGCGATGAATACCGTTTAAGAACTCACCAGACTTCTGCGCTTCTGAAGTCGACAAGTCATATTTACCTGCGCCGCCATGCGTATCAATATAACGATATGGCTTGTCTTTATTATTAAGGCGAGACAAAATCTGAAGCAATAACACGTGCTTCATGACATCGGCAAAGTTGCCTGCATGGAAGTGGTGACGATAATTCATGTTTCAATTATTCCTAAGATCAATAGCTATTTTAACATGAAAAACTGATTCGTTCAGAAACGATTATTGCTCTAAAATAGCAAACCTTTTTTACCACACGCTCGAGAATTGAAAAATGGAAGCAGTTGTCATCCCAGGGGATTGGAATGTTGATCAAATCTTAGATGATTTAGATCAACATGGCTTTAGTGTTATTGACGGTGCTTATTCAATTGAATATCAACATGCGGTCAGTCAAGAATGCCTAAGTCACTTAAACGAATTTCGTGATGCCGCGATTCAAAATGGCGTAGTAAGTAACATCCGCAGTGATCATATTCTTTGGTTACAACCTGAATTTCAAATCTCTCACCAACATACCAAAACCCTGCAACAATTTTCTCAAGTTTTAAACCGCGCATTTTATTTGGGTATTAAAGATGTCGAAGCACATTTTGCCTGCTATAACGCAGGTGAATTCTATGCTCTTCACCGCGACAACCCGCAAGGTAAGAATGGCCGCATGATTTCCTCGGTATATTATCTGCATGAAGAATGGCAAGATGACTGGGGGGGTGAACTACATTTACAAGATAAAAATGGACAGTGGCATGCGATTTCACCTAAGCCCAACCGTTTAGCATTCTTCCAAAGTGATTTATTGCACGAAGTATTAGTAGCCAAACATCAACGTTTATCCATTACCGCGTGGTTACGCTCAGATACCTCTTTAATCTAGCCTTTAAAAGCAGACAATCATCCTCATATAGCAATCATTAAGACACGAGGACTGCGTTCATGCGACCAACCACCAAAGAGATCATTGCACGCATTGGTGAAACAGATCAGCTATTTTTAAATGGCAATACCCCTGAGCTGGCGCTTGAACGGGCTGACCTTCGCCTACAACTGGTAGCGATCAGCCAGTTACGTCAGGAACAGGTGCATTTTCTGCAAGAAGCGATTGTTCTGCTGGAACAAGGTCGAATCGAGTTTGAAGAAATGCCACTCGATCTTTATATCAATCTGTCATTGCATTTGGCTAAAGCCTACATGATCTATTTTGAACTGACTAAAGAAAATCGCTATGCACTGATTACCCAGCAGATTTTAAAACCGATGACCCGTTATGAGCATGCGGATATCTATTTCTTCCTGGCATATGCCTCAGCAAGCAAAAAAGAACCGGCTATGACCCGTCACTGGTTAAATAAATACAGTAAATTGAACAATTTTGATCTGGAACTGGTAGATCAACATCCAGCATTTGCAGAATACCGTCAACAGGACTGGTTTATTCAAATTCTACGCAGCCGGATGCATTAAAACTGTGAAATTATTCTTATAAAAAATGCCTCATGAATGAGGCATTTTTTATAACTAGTTTTATTTTCTTAAGCTAGTCGACGGCGATCGGCATCTAAGTGTAACTGTTGATTCAGTTCATCAACCCAAATTGCCCAGTCATCGTCTTGTACCAAATGACTAATTAACAATGAACGCTGTGCTTTATTCCAGAAATGCGCATCATGCAATGAGATTTCCTTAGGTAACTGATGAGTACGTACATATAGCTCAATGGCAGCAGGACTATTCGGCAAACCAAGTTGCGAAAATAATAGGGGTAAGGATGGTTGCATTGTTCCGAGCATCTCGCCCTCCTTATATCAGTTAACTTGTAATTCTTTATATAACTAACTTATAAGATAAGACAAAAAAAACCTAGTCCTGTGACTAGGTTTGTTTGTATCTTTTTGTATAAAAGTGGACTAAGCGCTTTGCTTATCACTCTCTACATGCAGTAATTGATTGAGCTTATCAATAATTACAATCCATTCATCATCTTGATGCCAATGTTCACGAAGAAATGCACTCTGCCCCTCACTCCAAAATTCCGCATCTGGCAGAATAACTTCAGATGGAAGCTGATGGGTACGGGTAAATTCATCAATCGACCTTTCATCTGCTGGCAGGCCGAGTTGTTCAAATAATAATTCTAAAGTAGGTTGCTGTTCCAATACCATTTGATTGCTCCGTAATAGAAATAAAAAATAATTTGCTGCTAGTTTTTTAACGTTCAAGGATGTGAGGAGGTCGGCAGATCACAAGTACCTGAACCCTCTGCTTCTATATGCAATTGTTCATTCAGTACATCGACAAAAATGGCCCAATCATCATCTTGCTTCCAATGCCCAATTAGAAAGTCATGTTGGTTCTTGGTCCAAAAAGGTGCTTTATGTAATGGCACATCCATCCCGATCTGATGGGTTCTGATAAATTCATCGATTGCTTCAGGGCTTGAATCCAAGCCGAGTTGCTCAAAAAAAACTTCCATGGTAGGTCGCTGCTCTAACATCTCAGTACCTCCTCTTTTATTGATGACTCTGCTTACAAATTAAACGACTTATATACAAAGTTCAGTTGTCGCTCTTTGACAGGATGTTATTTTTTGTTCTTAGGATATTCTGAAATAAAAAAAGCACTCCATTTGGAGTGCTTTTTTTATTTAATCTTAAAAGACTAAATTAGTTAAGCATGTCAGCCACTGCTGCGCGCTCTTCTTCAAGTTCGTTCAATGTAACATTGATACGTTCACGGCTGAATTCGTCGATTTCAAGACCTTGAACGATTTTGTATTCACCGTTTTCAGTCGTTACAGGGAAACCGAACATTACGCCTTCAGGGATACCATAAGAACCGTCAGAAGGAATACCCATCGTTACCCATTTGCCGTTAGTGCCAAGAGCCCAATCGCGCATATGATCGATTGCAGCGTTTGCAGCAGAAGCAGCAGAAGACAGACCACGTGCTTCAATGATCGCAGCACCACGTTTACCAACTGTTGGAAGGAATACGTCTTTGTTCCATGCAGCATCGTTGATTTTGTCTTTCAAGCTTTCGCCGTTTACGTTTGCAAAACGGTAGTCAGCATACATCGTTGGAGAGTGGTTACCCCAAACAGTCATGTTTTCGATGTCAGAAACTGCAACACCCGCTTTTTGCGCAAGTTGAGTCAACGCACGGTTGTGGTCAAGACGTAACATTGCTGTGAAGTTTTTCGCTGGAAGATCTGGCGCAGATTTCATTGCGATGTAAGCATTTGTATTCGCAGGGTTACCCACAACAAGCACTTTAACGTCACGGCTAGCAACTTCGTTCAGTGCTTGACCTTGACCGATAAAGATTTCGCCGTTTACCTTAAGAAGGTCAGCACGTTCCATACCAGGACCACGTGGACGAGAACCTACTAACAATGCATAGTCAGCATCTTTGAATGCAACTTTAGGATCATCAGTACCGATCATGCCTGCCAATAATGGGAAAGCACAGTCGTCAAGTTCCATCATCACGCCTTTAAGCGCTTGTTGAGCTTTCTCAACAGGAATTTCTAATAATTGAAGAATAACTGGTTGGTCTTTACCCAACATTTCACCGCTAGCGATACGGAATAATAGGCTGTAACCAATTTGACCAGCAGCGCCAGTAACGGCAACGCGAACAGGTTGCTTCATGTAATTATCTCCAATTGAGAGGATAGTCAATGCGGATTAAATAGCTGTTCTATCTAATCTTAATAATCATAAACGGCAAAGATTGTACTCCAATCCTTTCGGAGATGCATGTAAAAGCGAATGAATTCCAACAAAAGTCTGATAGGAAATATAAATTAATTTGGCTGAAAAGCTTAGTATGTACCTTTAATTGTAATGTTCTGAGGGCAGGTATTTACTACACTGCTCGGACATTGCTTATATTGGCCATTGCTGCGATAGCACACCTTAACCGCAGTCAGCAGGCTGACACTACGGTTGGTCTGGCAGTTAAACCGGATGCCGCTGGCGGGTAATTGCGGATTAATCTTAAGGAATTTTGTACGCAATGTATTAATCGACATGACCATGTTTTCTTGGTCTGTCAGTTCCTGTGGTACTTTCAGACGATCCGCATAATTAATAATGGTCCGAAAATACTGGCTGGCACTCATGGGAATACACCCTCCAATACTCTGCCATAAGCGTGCCCGTGAAGCCTCGTCCGGCATGACACGAGCAACCACCTTGGCTTGTAAAGGTGGAAGTGCGGATGAAGTCTGCGTGCTGCAATCCTGTTGACTGGTTTCAGGAAATAAGCCGGAGATATTCAAGGAATAACCTTCCAGACATTTTCGCTTTTTGGCCAATTCAGGATACAGACTGCAAAGTGCGGGAACCATCTGCACATCCATGATATAGCCCGTCGGTGCCGCAAGCGTAGGAAAACTTCCTCCTGCGACTATACAAGCAGAAAGCCATACTGATACTCGACGACTATTCATTAACTTCATGAATAATTCACTATCCCTAAATCATTAATTTTTATTGTGTACTACGTAGCGGAATTGCTTGCATACGTTTCCCGATTGATTGTGCTCCCTGGCCCAATAGGATGCCATAATGTGTCGCATTGGTCATGACATGTTTCACATAATCCCGTGTTTCTAATAAAGGAATGGTTTCCGTGTACTGATCTGCTGCTAGATTCTGTAAGTCTGGCTGCCAACGGCGTGCGCGATTCGGTCCGGCATTATAACCTGCCGTTGCTAAAACAGGACTGTTGCTGAGCTGGCGTTGAATCGTAGACAAATAGAAGGTGCCATAACGAATATTGGTATTCATATCGCTTAATGCTGCCGGATTATAGGTTTCGCCCATCTGACGCGCGACCAGTTTGGCCGTATCTGGCATGATCTGCATCAAGCCACCTGCCCCGACATGTGAACGCGCCACAGTATTAAATCGGCTTTCCTGACGCATCAAACCATAAGCCCATGCCGGATCAACACTGGCATTCTGGCTATGGCTGACCACATAATTTCGATATGGCATTGGGAAACGGTAATCATAGTTGTGCTTATTCACTGTACGATCTGCAGCATAAATAGCACGGTCATGCCAGCCCATATCATGCGCACGTTTCGCTGCGGCAAGCAGTAGATCATCATCATGTTTCAAGTAAGCCTGACGCACGGCCCAGTTCCATTCACGGTTTACATACGCAGCTGAAGCATTGATATTACGCAAGGCAAAAGCACGGCGGAAATGAATATCCTGATTCAGGCGTTGCATGGCCTGAGCAGAAGGCTGTGCGGATTTCGGCGTACCTAAGGTTAACTGTCCTAAGCGGTCACGTGCCAGCAAGTTATGATAATCATCACCAGTGGCCAGTTTTCGATAAATATCTTCAGCTGCTTTTTTTGATGCTCGGTCTGAGCGCTGTTCACTTGCACGAGCCAGCCAGTATTGCCAGCGGTCTTCCTGTTTCTGGGTCACACTCATCGCATCAATCGCCCGAATCAGACTTTCCCAAGCGCTAAAGCGAATCGCCTGACGTGCATAAATTTCTGCTTCTTCCGGACTAAATGACAGGCCATAACTCAGATCCAGATAATTCAGGACTTCACGATTAAAGTTGTTCTTCATCACCGTGGTGCCACCGATATAGCCGACTACACGGTACAAAGCTTTTTGGATCTGTTCAGGGGTGCCTTCAGCAGTACGTCGCACACTCGAAAATGCTGTATTCAGATCACTATCCGCCAGTCGCCCCATGGCATACACCAGATAAGCATGATCAGCAGTGGTCGCTTTGGGTGCCGTCCATAAATAGGCTGTCGGATTGGCCTGAATGCTATTAAGCTGCGCCAAAGAAAGGTTGAGGCCGATACTCTGGGCGGTCGCAATCGCCTGTCCAGACTGACCGGCACGCAATTGTGTCCAGAGTCGTTGCTGACGGTCTTCAATGGTTAATAAGGGACTGGACAGCATCATTCGACCTAAACCGGCACAGGATTCCGGTTGAGAATTGGTGGTCAGCCAGACATCTTTATATTCGGCATAGACCAGAGGATCACCACTTTTGGCACGTACCTGAGCAATCGCGCAGCTTTCTGCCTGATCTGGATTGGTCACATATTGCAGGACCGGCTGTGCTGCTGAAAAATCGGCCTGCTTTACTTTTTCTTCAACATAGTCTGCTGCCAGCTTTTCTGCCATGGCAGACTGCGGATAACGCTGGGCAAAATTAATAATCTGACTGGCCGGCTGCATGCCAAGATTTTGATTCAGAATCCAGTATTCCGGGTAGTAACCCAAGGCATCATTTTGCATGGCTGCACGATACTGTTGTAATAATTCAATATTTCCAGCATTTGCCGCAGTGAGTGCGTCATTAAATTGTTCTTCGGCAGCTTGAACGCCCATTGAACTCAGACAGGCCATCCCTACAGTGAATAATCTTGAATATTTATGTGCACTTATAATCTGTTTCAACATTAACTTAACTTCTATCATGTAGTTCGTGCCAGACAATTTTGTTCAACATCGGTGCTAGTTTATAAATTCTAGACCGACTCTACTGTTCTCTTATGTAACCTTATGATTCAGCAATATTAATTTTCAAACATTTTCTGTCCATAAATCAATATTTTCAGGCCACCAATAAAGGCTATAAGTTTAAGCGACTTTCCTGCTAAAATATGCGACTTCCAAAAAATTCATTCTGTGAATTGAATTCTAATTGACCTGATTCGCAGATTAATAAGGTCGTCCGTTCACAATTTAAACGTATTATCCCTAGGAGCCTTCATGACGGTTCAAACCTTCATTCCGAAGAGTGCCCCAGCTGCCTCAGAAAACACTGTTACCCAGCCAGCGCACACCCCAGCCCACGATGCTACAGTCAAAAAACTGTACATTGAAACGCAAGGGTGTCAGATGAATGAGTATGACAGTCATCGTATGGCCGACCTTTTGGGCGACTCACATGGCTATGTGCTAACCAC
The DNA here is from genome assembly GCF_003289665.1 of Acinetobacter sp. SM1B. Taxonomy (NCBI): domain Bacteria; kingdom Pseudomonadati; phylum Pseudomonadota; class Gammaproteobacteria; order Moraxellales; family Moraxellaceae; genus Acinetobacter; species Acinetobacter sp. SM1B. The sequence goes on along the minus strand of NZ_QMBM01000001.1, from coordinate 354,236 downwards.
TGACCCTAAAGAAGCAGATATTCTTCTGATGAATACTTGCTCAATTCGTGAAAAAGCACAAGAAAAAGTATTCTCTGAATTGGGTCGCTGGCGCAAACTAAAAGAAAAAAATCCGGATCTGATTATTGGTGTGGGTGGCTGTGTTGCTTCACAAGAAGGTGACAACATTCAGAAACGTGCCAATTATGTTGACATGATTTTTGGTCCACAAACCCTGCACCGTTTGCCGCAAATGCTGGATCAGCATTTTGAGCAAGTAGAAAAGCCAAAGAAAGATAAAATTAAACTGGTTGATATTTCCTTCCCGGATATTGAAAAATTCGACTTCCTACCTGAACCACGTGTTGAAGGTTATAAAGCCTTTGTATCAATTATGGAAGGCTGTTCAAAATACTGTTCTTTCTGTGTGGTGCCGTATACCCGCGGTGAAGAAGTATCACGTCCGCTGGATGATGTCCTGGCAGAAATTGCAGGTCTGGCAGAAAAAGGCGTACGTGAGATTTCACTATTGGGTCAGAACGTAAATGGCTATCGTGGTGAAACCTTTGATGGCAAGATCTGTACTTTTGCCGATCTGTTACGTTTAGTTGCAGAAATTCCAGGTATTGGCCGCCTACGTTATACCACGTCGCATCCACTCGAATTTAATGATGACCTGATTCAATGCTACCGTGACCTGCCACAAATGGTGTCACATCTGCATTTACCAGTACAAAGTGGTTCCAATGACGTCCTTCAAGCGATGAAGCGTAACCATACGATTGATGTCTATATCGAGAAAATTGCCAAACTCCGTAAAGTCCGTCCGGATATGCACCTATCTTCAGATTTCATTATTGGTTTCCCGGGTGAAACCGACGACAACTTCGAAGAAACATATCAGTTTATTAAAGATATGGACTTTGATCATTCGTACAGCTTTGTGTATTCAAAACGTCCGGGTACGCCTGCTGCGGAACTTGAAGACACTACACCTGAACAGGTGAAAAAAGAACGTCTGGCAAAAGTTCAAAAATGGATCAAGCAATCCAGTATTGAGAAAACGGATGCGATGCTTGGCACTATTCAACGTGTTCTCATAGAAAAAGTTTCTGACAAGGATCCAAATGTCCTGGTAGGCACCGCAGATAACACACGTTATGTGACATTTATCGGTGATCCTGCATGGGTTGGACGTTTTGCCGAGATTGAAATCACTGAAATAAAAACACTCAATTTAGTTTACGGTGAGCTATTGAATCTTGAGCCTGACGTGGCGTAATGTAGGGATATAAGAACCTATCTCTATAAGGAACTTTCTTTGACAGCAGCGATTCGACGTACAGTAGCTTTTCCTGGAATTTCAATGGACCGTTTACAAAGCATGCTCGGTGCTTATAACGGTCATTTGAAGCAAATTGAACAACGTTTAGACGTCAAAGTTTCCCATCGAGGCGACAGCTTTTTTATTGATGGTGAGATCGATGCCGTTGAGAGAGCGGAGTTGCTCCTGCAGCGACTTCATGAAGAATCTGAACAGAGCGGCCAGATCAGTGCAGATACCCTGCACCTGATGATACAGGGCAGCCAGACCGACCGTGAATTGCAGGACGACCTGCATGATCAGGAACATACTGGTCTGGACAATGTCTGGCTGCAGACTCGCAAAGGCCGTATCAATCCACGTGGTGCCAACCAGAAACGTTATGTACAACGCATTCTGCAAAGTGACATTTCTTTCGGTATTGGTCCTGCCGGTACAGGTAAAACCTATCTGGCGGTAGCAGCTGCAGTGGACATGCTGGAACGTAATGAGATTCAGCGTATCCTCTTGGTACGTCCTGCGGTAGAAGCCGGTGAAAAACTTGGCTTCCTGCCGGGTGATCTGTCACAAAAAATCGATCCATACTTACGTCCGCTTTACGATGCCCTGTATGAAATGCTGGGTTTCGAAAAAGTAGCCAAATTGATTGAACGTCAGATCATTGAAGTGGCACCACTGGCTTATATGCGTGGTCGTACCTTGAATCACTCCTTTGTGATTCTGGACGAAGCACAGAACACGACACCTGAACAGATGAAAATGTTTTTGACCCGCCTGGGCTTTGGCTCTCGTGCAGTGATTACCGGTGACGTGACCCAGGTCGACTTGCCACGTGGTCAGCAATCTGGTTTGGCCCATTCACTTCGTGTATTGGAAAATGTGAAAGAGATTCATATCACCCGCTTCCATTCCCGTGATGTGGTACGTCATCAGCTGGTTCAGAAAATCGTTGAAGCCTATGAAGGCTGGGATAGTGAACAACAACGTTTAAGTGCCGAAGCACGTGCCGAACGCAAAGCACGTCAGGAAGCTTTGGTCGCTGAAAATGATGCGGCAGCTGACGCCCAGCATTAATATTTACTTTTAAGGATTTGTTTTGAAACTTAGTCTTAGTCTACAACAGGATTTTCAGGCACCTGAACTCGTGATTAAGCGTGCCTATATCAAGAAAGTTGTAGAAACTGCTTTACGTCATATCGGTACGCAAAGTGATTGTGAAATTGGTATTGCCTGTGTCGACAATGATGAAAGCCACAAACTGAATCTGGAATATCGCGGAAAGGACAAACCCACCAATGTGTTGTCTTTTCCAAGTGATCTTCCGGATGAAATGGCAGAAGTTTTGGATGCTTTTCCGATTGGAGACTTGGTCATCTGTATCCCAGTGGTATTGCGTGAAGCCGTTGAACAAGGCAAAGCACCTTTGACTCACTTTACCCATATGCTGGTTCATGGCACCTTGCACCTGATGGGCTATGATCATGAGACTTCAGATGAAGATGCAGAAGAGATGGAAGGCATTGAGATCGAGATTCTGGCAAAATTCGGTTTTGCAAATCCATATCTGGAAAGAGACTAAAATTTTCCGACTATAAAAAGTGAGCTTCGGCTCGCTTTTTTATGCCTGTAAATAGCAATCAAATCAATGCTATTTAATTCAACCAAAGCTGATAAAATACACCTCATAACAATAAAGATGATTAGCTAAAGTTCAGGATAAAAATGAAAAAGATTCTTCTCGTATTGCTACTCATGGGTACTTCCCTTCTATCTTCAACACTTTATGCAAGTTCAAAGACGCTATGTAAAGAAACCCAATTTCAAAAAGCAGATGAAGTCTGGACAGGTCATTATTATTTAAATGGCGTCATGGAAACAGGCTCTGAAATGCTGTTATTGCCTGAAGGTAAATTTAAATGGTATCTAACTTATGGAGCCCTAGATCAATATGCTGAAGGTAGATGGTGGAAAAATGGCAACTGCATCGGTTTAAAACCTGAGCGTAAATATAAAAAGCATCTGAGGATTTTTCCAAAGCATCTAAAAATTGAAGGCAAATTTTTAAATGTGATTTGGAACAGTTCCGGAGAACACAGTTATTATCATCGTGTGGAAGAATAATTTCAGAAATTAGTTAAAATTAGAAGTTACTATGCAATATGTCGTTATTTTTAAAGCTAAAATTAAGCAGTTAGACACAGATTACTTTGCCACTGCCCAACAGATGCGGGAAAAGGCCTTGACCCAGTTTCACTGTCAGCATTTTGAAAGTTTAACTGAAGGAATCACTGAGATTGCACTTTCCTACTGGAGCAGCCTGCAGGATATTCATGCCTGGCATCAGGACGCTGAACACCAGGCCGCGCAACAATTCGGTAAAGATAACTGGTATCGCTATTTCAGCGTAGATGTCTGTAAGGTATTACGCCATTATGAAACAGCGCCAGATTAACGCACTTCAAACTCGGCTTCTGCCGGATCAAAACGCCAGGTTCGGATAATTCGTAATTCTGAAATATCTTTCATTTTGGCATCGAAAGCACCAAACGGCGCAGCCTTACGTAATGAGGTTCGAGCAGCTTCATCCAATACAGTATGACCAGAAGATTCCAACAATCGAATCGCTCGAATACCCCCATTTTGATTCAGAATCACCATTAAGCGGACGTCACCCGCCAAGCGCTGTATACGGGCAGATTCAGGATAAAAACGATTCCCATAAAATTCGACTTTTTGACGGAATTTTTCCAGATAAGCTGCAGATACATCCTGCTTGGCTTGGATACCGTCAACAGTTTTAATTTTCTGCTGACGGCTAAAGTTTTTCTGGCGCTGCGTATATTGAGCTTCCAGACTCGCGACCATAGCAGCTTTGGCTTGAAACTGGCTGTTGAGTTCTTCCTGACGTTTCTTGCGCTGATTTTCTTCTGCCTGTTTCTGCCAGCTTAGGGTTGTCATCAGAACTTTTTCTTCAAAGCTCAACTCTTGTTTTTGTTGCAGCATATCTTGGCTGTTTTGAAGCATTGCTTCTTTTCCAGCTGTCTGATCTGGCATCGGCAATGGAGCATCACTGGACATACGATGCGCTTCACGGAACTGACCGGAACCTTGCTGATCTGTCTGGGCAAGAAAATCGGCATGCTCGATTTTGTCATTACTGACGCGCAGGCTAACTGCAATTTCCTTGGTCGAAGTATCCTGTTCCGATGGCATTCCAAACTGCAGCATTAAAATCATGATATGTAATAATGCAGCAATCCCTATAGCACTGCTAAAAATTGGATCTTTCCACCATGATTTAACCAAAGGCATCAGGGTCATTCTAGTCACATTTTCAGGCTCAGCCAGGAGCCTTTATCCTTAATATCTTGCAAAGAAAATTTTTCAATATACAAATATTGATATATCTTTCACTTTGAGTAGATAGTGAGAGCTATATCAAATCTTCTACGTTGTATAAACAAAACACTAAAAATGGTGCAATTTATTTTGCTAAACTGCAAGCACACGCTCTTGTATTTTTTATACTTTTCGACAAGATACATGCTATCAAAAATATAGTTGCCAGGATGCTTCCATATGCAAACCATCATTTCCAATATTTCCAGACGCATTCGCCAGGTGTATCAGAAGGCGGAAGGGTTTATTGAAGATGAACGCGAGTTTCCCCTCTCTCAGGTATTTTTGAATGCAACTTTTCAGCGTTTTGTGACTGATAACGTCAAAGCCTTAAAAGATCTGCATGCGGATCTGCATGATGACTGGTTACGCTTATATGCAACACTTGATTACAATGGCATGGTCATTACTCTGTCTGTTGACCTGAAACTGGTACAGATGGAACTGAATAAAGACCGCCAGCTGATTGTTTTTGAACAGATTAGCGATACCCAAGTAATTGATGCTAAATACCCAAATGTGTTCTATAAAATTGGCGTACGTTGTGCCCTATTTTTCTATCAGCGTATCCTGAATAAAGATCCTCTCGGTATGATTCTGGAAAAGCTGGGTGTAATTAAAGTTGTTGATGACCTACTACATTTAGATCTTAACCGCTGGCTCGGTAAAAGCCGATCAGTGATTGATACTTTGTCTAAAGTACATGTCAATCATGCTGTATTACGTGAGGCTGAACTGGTCGTTATTGGAAATGTGAATCTAGCAGCCTTTTTCAGAAAGCTGTCTCAAGAAAAAGAAGAAAGCTGGGATGATACAGATGAATTCAGTGAAAATCAGGTCACACCGATCAAGCAGAAACAAGATTCGTAAAGTGTTTAAGTTATGAAACAACAATGAAAAAAATGACATGAATGATACACTTCTGCGAATTTTATCAGTTCATTCTCCCTCCACATTTTAGTCTGATAATAAAAGCTTGGCAGAAGTGACTGACTGCCCTTTCATACAGGAAAATTCACTTATGGCACAACACTTAATTAAAACTATTGGTATGACTGCAGGACTGACTACAGCACTGGTATTCACAGGCATGTCCAGTCAAGCGTTTGCCATGAGCCCATTCCAGGCGACTTATCAGTTTAGCTATAATGGTAAGAACATGGGATCAGCAACACGAACCTTAACTAAGTCAGGTAATAACTGGACTTATGTATTTGCAGCCAAGGCTGCCGCGATTGCTTCTGCAACAGAAACTAGTCATTTTACTTTTAATAATGGCAAGATTAATTCTAGCAATTTTAGCCGTAGCAGTAAGGTATTGGTTAATAACAATACCATGAGTATCAAGTTCAATCCGTCTTCTAAAACTATTCATACTAAAAAAGATGACAAGGCACGTTCATTTGCCTGGAGAGATGGTGCTCTGGATGAATTAAACGCCGAGTTACAGATCCGTGAAGACCTAAAAGCTTCTGGTTTAAAAAGTAATTATTACATTGCAGATGCTAAAGAACTGGAAGCACGTAAATTTGTTAAACAAGGTACAGAAAATATCAAAACCAATTACGGCACCTTTAGCACCATGAAGGTCGTAATGAAACATGACAAGCCAGGACGCGAAACCATCTTCTGGTTAGCCCCAAAACTTGATTATTTACCAGTCAAGGTAGCGCATGTCGATAAGAAAACTTCCTATGGTTTGTTACTCACTGGCTATAAAGGTCCAACGAACTAAGCATTTTTAACGATTTTCGCTTGATTTTTTCCGGGTGCTTTTTAAAATACGCTTTTGCTTGAAAAAGCATCTGGTCTTGAGGATTCTCCCGTGCACGCACTAGAACAGAAAATCTTAGCTGAAGGTATCGTTCTATCTGAAGAAGTTTTGAAAGTTGATTCTTTCTTAAATCATCAAATCGATCCTGTTATGATGCAGCAAATTGGTCAGGAATTTGCGCGTCTATTTAAAGATGCTGGTATCACTAAAATCATCACTATTGAAGCATCAGGGATCGCACCTGCTGTAATGGCTGGCCTTGAGCTGGGTGTTCCAGTGATCTTTGCACGCAAATATCAATCATTAACTCTGAAAGATGATCTGTATCGCTCTAAGGTATTTTCTTTCACCAAGCAAACTGAAAGTACCATTGCAATTTCTAAAAAGCACATCAACGCTGCTGATAAAGTACTGGTAATTGATGACTTTCTTGCAAATGGTCAAGCGGCTCTTGGCTTGGCAGACCTGATTCACCAAGCAGAAGCATCTGTCGTGGGTATTGGTATCGTGATTGAAAAATCATTCCAGCCGGGCCGTGACATTCTGCTTGAAAAAGGTTATCGCGTAGAATCATTAGCGCGTGTGAAATCACTAGCAAATGGTACGGTTGAATTTGTTCAAGACTAAAATTTCTCGAATTAAATTAAAGAAGAGTACTGAGGTGCTCTTTTTTTATATCCGTTTTCTTGAATTGAAATATTTTTAAGACAACTATATTCTTCTATTGCTTCGTTTTTTCCTAAAAAATTTCAATTAAAAAATAATCATTAATAGAAATTGCTTTACTTTCCGACAAGTAGACAATATTTTTTAAAAATTTTTATATAAAATAAGAGGCCTAACTATCTGCCAATAGTTAGACCTGTAAGAAAATCAAGCAAGTTATATTATTGTCCTACTGTGACAGTAATACTTCCAGTATTTACTGCACCAATTGCAGTAGTAGTAATGGTGTTGGCCACACTATTATCTACACCTTCTGCAATTGCACTTACAGAGGCATCAACTGCTCCAGCATTATAAGCAATATTCGCTACACTATAATTGCTTAAAGTTTTATTAACTTCCTCATCAAAAGTCCTATCCAGCGTTGTGCTCAATGTATCTGAAATATCCGCACTCGTTGTACTCTCCGAAATATCTTCTCCAATTGTTTCGTTATTGATTTCACCAGTTACATCAGTATATGCCCAATCTAGGGTTTCATTAAGTGTATTTGAAGTCACTGTACTCAAGCTACCTTGCGCGATTTCAATACTACCTGTATTAGCTGCACCCATTGCTGTAGTTTCAATTGTATTTTCAACTGAATTGACCACATCTTGAGTATCTGTTCCAAGATCTGTTCCTAAATTAGCATAAGCTTCTGTATTAACACTTGCATTAATATCAGCACTATTGACAGCTAGATTCAAGGCAGATCCATTTTCGACCTGCTGGGAAATTGCATCCAGAGATGCCTGTAAACCGGTATCTACCTCTACATTTGTATCTTGAGCATATGCCATACCTGCACCAGACAGGAAGGTGACGGATAAAGCGATTGTTTTGATCGTGTTTTTCATCTTTGTTTTTCCTTTTCTAGTTTTGAAGCACTCCTCGCTAAGTACTTCTTTTACTAATGGGAGCGAGCCCACTTGTGAAACTATTAATCACGCAATGTGCTTGACCAATAGTTTTCAACAACTTCAGGATTGGCATCCCACGGCATGGATGTTTTCTCCTCGTCTTTTTCTTTGCTGTTTCTTTCCTGCTTCTCTTTTTCCTCTAGCATTTTGTCTGAAGAGTCTGGAGAGTGTTTTTTACTGATATATTTAATGAGATCCTGTTTACTTATTTCAGGTTCTGGATCAGGATTTTGGATTACCTCGGATTCTTTGTTTTTTGGTGCTTTGGTATCTTTACTCGGTGTATTGGTAGATTTGTTTTTCTCTTGAGATTGCTGAATATCGCCTGAGGTTAATTCCTGAACCGGGGTACTTGAATCTAGATTATGTTGTTGCTGATTTTTCTTATATTTATGCAAAGCCACCGAACTTCGGGTTAAGTTTAAACGTCCAAATTCTGGTGGAATTTCTGCACGACATTTCTCGAATACTGGTGGTGGAACGACCTGGCTCAGTAATTCAAAAGTGGCCAGATTCAACATCTGACGTAAAGCAAAATTCGTCGCTTCACGCTCACCTTTTCCGATCTGAATATTTAATAAGGTACGACCGGTAAATCTTCCAGCGCTGATACCATAATCCTGTGCAGCAATCTGTTTCTGCAATGAGACATTCGCGACAACTTTACTGCTGCGTGTATCAGTCAGGGATAAATCCAAACCCACCATAATTCGGGTCTGACTATAATTCGGTCCAACCCCCGCAATCTGCATGTCCAACCCGCCACCTGGAATAAAATCCAGGCTATTAATACTGCCCGTCACATAATAATCAGAGGCCTGGATTTGTCTTGGGTCACGAATCCCCCACTTGGCCTCACTTTCAATAATACGAGGATCACGCCGGTTCATTACACTGACCCCAGACTGAAATAAGGCGGATTGCACCATATCTCCTGCGCCTTGGGTCACCATTTTTCCACTACCACCATTGGTTACGACGTCTTTACCTGTCTGGTCTAAAATTGCACCTACAGAAAAGCTGATGTCATTGCGTAATTGCCCCTTTAAGCAAGATAAGGCCATATCAAATGGAGTAAAAATATCAGTAATTGGCGGACCTTGTACCAGCTCTACCGGCTTTGAATTTGAAGATGCCAGGCCGGTACATCCTGTCAAGGATTGAGTAAAAATCAAAATGATACCGGCGGAAGATAAAGACCTTCCATACGGGAAATTCAGCATAGTGTTTCTCCCGGCTGATTACTCACATTTGGGCAACGTGGTGAATTCCGATTGGAATTAGAACTCACTGGAGCTTCATTGAATAATTCACTGGAAATATTTACACTATTATCTGAGCCCTCCACCGTAATATTATTGGTTGGAGTATTCACAGTGCCGATAGAATTTGAAGAGGTGTTATATACGGTAGTCCTTGCTTTTCCAAAACTTTCATAATAATCAGACTCTCTGAGTTCAATCAGATTTGCCTGTGCCAGATGCTCATTAGAACGTGCAGGTGATGCTTTCCAGCGCTGAGTCCACTCATCTGATGTAGCATAAGCGTTGCTCAAAAAAAACAAACACAATAAACCCGCATTGATGACCAATATTTTCATACCCTTAGTATCCTCTGATTTAGTATGTTTATTCGTTTTCTGCTTAATTAAGATTTAATTTATCTGACAAAAATTAGATCATATAAAAATTTAAAATTTACATTTAATTATTATTCACATACTTTTTGATTTTTAATTAAATTTAAGTTATTGTTTTAATTTAAAATGGAATTTTTAATTAATTCTATTATTTATAAAAAATATTTTACAAATATTCTCAAAATATAAATTTATTTTTTAAAAATATTTAAAATAATATTTTAAAAGTATTGATAAAATTAGAAAAAATACTTTAATCGAGGAAATATTTATGGTGATTTTCACGATCATTTATTAATAATTTTTCATTTTATAAAAGTTTATATCTTAATCACCCTTAATAAATCACTTTATTAAGAAATATAATTAACCGATTATATGAAAAATATTATCTAAATACATTTTTTTGCACCTTTAAAAACTCTCAAAACAAAATACTCAATATAGATACTCAACACCTCTACTAAACAGTACTTAATTTCAATTTATAATGGTCATGTTATTTAGTGTAAAAAGGTGACAAGTAAATTATTTTTTATAAGAAATAGAAAAGATACTTTGAAGATATTATTTTTAGTAGCTGTAGAGTATGGGAGAGCTAAAAACTTAAAGAATTCCAAAATGGATTTCGATATAAAATAATTTACAGCACAAATACAAAGCCTTATCAAAGTCTCCTTTACAATCAAATTGGCAGGAAGTGTCCCTGACATCAAAATATAAGATAGACATACTGTAGAGCTATCATATATCCACCTGATTAGGCAAAATGACAAATCATAAATAGGCTGAACATCAGCCCATAACACTCATTGATGGAATACCTTATGCAATGTCCTAAATGTGGCTCAACAGATATTGAACAACGTGATCATGAGCAAAATCTGAAAAAAATTGGCGGTCTACTTATGACCTCTGCAGGTGCAACGGCGGGAACTGTAGGTGGCGCAGCTTCAGGTGCGTCGATTGGTGCTGCTATTGGGACTGTGGCAGGCCCACTCGGTGTAATTGTCGGCGGAACAGTCGGGACTTTCGTTGGCGCAATTAGTGTCGGGATTACCGGTGGTGTTGTCGGTAATTTCTTGGGTAAAAAAGCTGGTGTAACCGTGGATCGTAACCTGTTTCTGGATTATCGTTGCCTGAAGTGCAAATACCGCTTTAATATTCAGGCAACAGCTGCTCAGGCACTGGAAGTGAATAAAGAAGATTCTGAGGAATCGAGTAATCAGGACAATAAAGCCTGAAACTTATTATCCTGATTGAGAATTATTAAATCTGATTTAACTTTAAAGCTATTTCTGCCAAGCGCTTACCCTGTGCTTCACATAATACCTTTTCATCCTGGCTTAGTGCCTGATCATGGCGTGCACCACTAACGTGGCTGGCGCCGTAGGGTGTACCACCCGTTTTAGTATTTGATAATGCTGGAACAGCATTACTTAGTCCCATGATCATCATACCGTGGTGGAACAACGGCGGAAGCATACTCAGTAATGTACTTTCCTGGCCACCATGCATTGTACCAGAGGCTGTGAACACGCATGCTGGCTTAGCATGCAAAGCTCCATTCAGCCAAAGACTGGTGGTCTGATCCCAGAAATATTTCATTTCCGCAGCCATATTGCCAAAACGTGTTGGTGAACCCACTGCCAAAGCAGAACAGTTCGCCAATTCATCTAGCGTACAGTAGATATCCCCTTCCGCTGGAATACTCGCCTCTGCTTCTTTTACCACAGTGGAAAGATTCGGCACCGTTCTGATCTTCACTGCCATACCTGCGGATTCAACCCCATTGGCAATCAGATGTGCCATCTCTTTGACTGAACCATATTTGCTGTAATATAAAACAAGGACATAAGGTTGCATATGATGAATGTTCGATACTAAAAAAAGAAAACTATACGGTATTTTTCTGTTTTTTTGGGTAAGCTGAACCAGAAAATTCATGATGTATAAGAAATTGAGACAACAAGCGCATGATCGTTGAATACTTAAAGAAACTACCTTTTTATGAAAAACACTGGTTTCAATTTATTTTATTTGTACTTAGGCGCTTTGAGGCGGATCGTTGCCGTGAACAGGCAGGCTCATTAACCTATACTACTTTGTTTGCTGTAGTACCAATGCTGACGGTTTTTCTGGTGATCATCTCTTCAATTAAAGCATTAGAACCTGCACGTCAGCAACTTCAGGAAATGATCTATACCAATTTCCTGCCTAAGACCACCATTGCCTTTGATAAAGCCCTGAGTGCTTTTACTGACAAATCCAGCAATCTGACCATCATCGGGATTCTGTTCCTGTTTATTACCACCGTGATGATGCTGACCAGTATTGAAACAGTATTTAACCGGATCTGGCGTGTCACGGAAACACGTGGCGGGATTATCGGCTTTATGCGCTATTGGACCATTATTTCTTTGGGTCCAATTTTACTCGGTAGCGCTTTCGTGATTTCTTCAACTGTAGCGTCCATGAATGTACTGAGCAATAACTTTGCCGGCTACGAATTGAATGGTGCTTTTATACTGTGGCTCATTTCATTTTCTTTGACGATTATCGGCTTCTTTATCCTGAACTGGACCATTCCTAACCGCAGTGTACCGATCAAATCTGCATTCGTGGGCGGTTTATTTAGTGCAGTGGTCTTTGAACTCTTAAAGAACCTGTTTGGCTTTGTCATGTCCAATTTCACCAGTTATGAAATTGTCTATGGTGCTTTTGCAGCGGTTCCTATTTTCCTGCTCTGGATTTATCTGTCCTGGAATATTGTCCTGCTTGGGGTTGAGATCAGTTATGCAATCACGGCATTTGAATCGGGCCAAGATTGCAAAATCCATCCAATTCTAATGTTACTGGATTTACTTGAGCTGTTTTACCGCAAGCAGAAAACTGGAGAAAGTATTAGTGAAGCACAAGCACTCGAAGTTTTAGGACGGGATGAAATTGGCCGTCTGCCAAGCTATATCAGCATGTTTGAAAAACAGAATCTGATTAAACGTACTGAAGATAATGAATATGTCTTGGTACGTGATCTGGATCAGGTCAATTTCTGGGATTTTTACCTCAAACTTCCTTATGCCCTGCCACACACACATCAAATTGAAAATCTTCAGATCAATGACCTCTGGATGCAGCGACTACAACCCAAATTACGAGAAGTAGATCATTATTTAGCGGAAAATCTGGGTATTCCACTTTCAGAGCTGTTTAAGCAAAAGGAAATGCAGAATGAAGCTCAAACTCCACCCAAGCCTTAAACACTTTAATAAAAATCCTCTCTTATGAGAGGATTTTTTTTGGGAATTATATAAGTAAGTTTTTCAGTAAAAATTTTCACTGCGTTATTCACGCTTTTTTAAACACTATTGATAACCAATATTTTAAGGAGCTACTTTTATATTTTTCGGCTTTAGCCATCCCTGCAAACTTACTAACACAACACCCAGCATGACCATGATCGTGCCAATAATAAAGTTCATCTCAACTTCTTCATCCAATAACAGAATTCCAAAAATCATACCAAACACCGGCGTTAGAAAAGAAAATACACCCAGACGTGAAGCCAAATATTTTTTCAGCATCCAGAACCAGATCAGATAACTGGCAAAAGAAATGACCACTGTATGAAAAATCAGACTAGAAATAGATAAGGTTGTCCAGTTCACCGTTGCTTGTCCTGTCATCCAGGCAAGTGGTAACAGCAGCATGCCGCCCATCAATAGCTGATAGAACAAAGTTTGTGTTGCTGGAGCTTCAGCTAATCGTGTTAATCGAACACTCACAGTGGTAGCAGCCCAAAATATACCAGCCATTAAAGCCAACAAATCTCCCCAAAGCATACTGGCTTGCATAGCTTGACCAGTGTGGCTACGAAATAAGAAACTCACCACGATCCCGCTAAACGCAACGAGAATTCCACCCCACTGTAATGGAGATAAATGTTCTGAAGGAAGTTTCCAGTGCAATCCCAATGCCACAAAAATTGGTGCGGTATATAGTAATACGATGGTATGTGAAGCAGAGGTATAACGCAGTGCTTCAGCGACCAGGTAAAACTCTAAAGCGAACAATACCCCGACCAGCAAACCTGCCGGAAGATAGCTACGACTCCATAGCTGGCGCCTTACATCTGCTTGAATCAAAAGATAAACCATTAATGCAGATAAGGCTGAACGTAATGCAATCTGCATCAAGGCTGAAATATCTGATGCTGCCAGCTTGAGCACTACCTGCTGTAGTCCCCATAACAGACACAGGACAAACATGATTAACGAGGCTTGCGCATCAAGCGCTTTACGCTGCTCCACAATTTCAACTCTACGCACACTATCAAAGATGCACACTATAAATCTGTCAGAAATAAAAGATATACTTTAAAACAGACAAATAATCGCATTATTCAGGCAATCTAACGTGAGAAGCAATAAAACAGTCGCTCAAGATATCAAGCAACTTAGAACCAATGATGATATTGACGCAGCTCTGTGGATTAATTTTCGTGAAGACCCGGCCCTGTCAGTCTATCCATTGCATGATCATGCCTGGGGAGAGTTTATCTATGCTTTTAATGGCATCATGGAAGTGAAAATTGGGCATATTGATTATATTACCCCTCCGCCTTACGGTGTATGGCTACCACCTAACTTACAACATAGTGGTTTAAATCGTACCGATGTTTCACATGGAACTTTTTATATTCATGAAAGTTTATGTACAGGTTTACCAAATCAGCCGGGGATCTTATTAACCAGTCCTCTGGTCACTTCACTCTTGCAGCATTTAAAATTACATCCGACTAATGTAAGGTCAGAAGAGCATCAACGTTTATTACACGTACTGCTTGATCAACTTAAACAGGCACAGATGATTGGCAGTTATTTGCCGCATACTGAACATCCTCAACTCAGACAAATTCTGGATTACCTACATCAAAATCCAGAGAATAACAGTACCTTGCAGCATTTGGCAGCTATGCATAACCTGACTGAACGCACCTTGGCGCGCTACTGCCAGAAGGAGCTGAGAATGTCACTCAATGAATGGCGGCAGCGTCTGAAAGTCATCAAAGCCATGTCTATGCTGAAACAGCAAAAAACTGTAGAAAATATTGCCTTTGATCTGGGCTATGCCAATGCCTCAGCCTTTATTCAAATGTTTAAGCGCTGGATGGGCTATACACCTGATCAATTCAGGAAGATTCATCAAGCCAGTTAAAAATTTTAAATAAAAATAAAGGAGCCTTTCGACCATTGCTGTCCCACAATTTTTCACAAGAGGAAGCTCAAATGAGCTTCCT
>NZ_QMBM01000001.1:254993-339094 GCF_003289665.1 Acinetobacter sp. SM1B | reverse complement strand
GTTAGGACTCAGGTTTTTTTATTTAAAGCAAACTATGGGACAGCAGTGGCCTTTCGACTCCCTTATTTCCACGCAAGACTCAGCTTATTTCACAAAGGTGGTCCAGATATATTCCTGGTTTTTACCCTTTAAGGTCATTTTCAGCTGTTCACCGGAGTGCAATGCTGCTACACCCGCTGGTGTACCAGTCATTACCACATCCCCTTCTTCTAGGGTAAATACCTGACTGATATCTGCCAGCAATGTTCCCACATCAAAGATCAGTAAAGCAGTATCGCCTTTCTGACGCAGTGCATCATTTACATGCAGCGTATAGTGTACATCTTTCCAGTCATTTACTACGTCTTCAACTGACACCCAGTCAGAGAGCAGGCAAGCGCCATCGTAAGCCTTGGCACGTTCCCATGGCTGGCCTTTTTTCTTAAGGTCATCCTGCAAATCACGTAAAGTCAGATCCAGACCCAAAGTCACAGCACCCACTGCTTCTAAAGCTTTTACAGGATCAGTTTCATTTTTCAGGGTACGGTCAATACGCAGGCTCAGCTCACATTCATAATGACAGCTGCCCAGATCACGATTCCATTCAATTCCTGCATCCAGATCGCCTAATGCACTTGGTGGCTTGATAAACAGGACCGGTCGATCCGGAATGGCATTACCCAGCTCTTTGGCATGATCTGCATAACTGCGGCCGACACAAACGATCTTGGATGGACGTGTACTCATGATTGACTATTTTCCCTTTTAAATATTGAAATTATTTCTTGAAAGTACGTTCGAAAATGCTTTGTTCGGTGGCATCGGCAAAGGCGCGTTTAGGTACGATCACCACAGTACGATTTTTAAGTTCCAGCATATAGGTCAGCTTGCCTTTGGCAAAGTTTTGCACTTCACTGTAATGCACGATCTTGTTGCGGCCATTATGGAAGATTTCAGCATGGTCCTGATACAGGTCAATACCCTGCTCGCTCTTGCCGAACTGGTATTTTACAAACTGGCGTTTGAACATCATCGGCAGGAACCAGTAACGCATGATGCCCTGTAAAAGCAGAAAGAATGCACCCAGTGCCACGTAATAACGCCCTACCCCATCAAAGCCCATAGAAAAGCCCCAGATGATGATCCCGACACTCACCAAAGGAGTCAGAAATCGGCTGATCTGCTTTTTGCCAAAAGTGGCCAAAGCAAATCCATCCTGAGATTCTTCTAAAGTCAGAAAATAGCGGGTCGATAAAGTCGGTGCTGACTCAGTCATAGCATCACATCAAAATATAAAAATCCTTGGCTCATACTATATCAAATTCACTGCTATCCCCATTAGCAAAATGTATTCGGAAATGAATTACATATCTTTGCTTCCGCTGGTTATAAAAATCGTTTTTAATCCACAACTATCAGAATAATAAAATGCACAACAGGACGTTGTATGAAATCACTAAAATCGTGTCTGCTTCTTTGCCTCTGCACAACTTATATTCCTTTCAGCTGGGCGAAAATTATTCCCTGGACGCCGGCACTTCCGAGCAGTATCGATGTCTTTTCCGGTATTCCACAGCAGCTAGCGGATTTGACCGGTGACCGACTATTCATCTATGCACATCCTCGACAATCCTTACAGCTTCCGACCTTTAAGCAGGCAACTGCCCAAAGCGTGCAATTTTACAGCAGTGCGGTGATATTATCGATTCCTGAAGCTCAGGTTAAAAAACATCTTTTAAATTATCAGGGCTATGCCGGCCTGTTTCCAGCGCTCAAGTCCGCTCAAATTCTGGAGTCCCGCGGACACATCCAGCAGGTGCGTTATCAGGTACATATTCCTACGCCTATTCCAGTACTGAATTTCAAGGAAAATGTGGTGATGCAGCATCATGTGTCAGAAAACAGTATTGAAACTTTAATTGTGGATGCCCCGATTCCTTATGGTGCTGGACGGCTGGAATGGTTTGCACTTGGAGCAAATAAAACTTTGGTCACCGTGACGCAATGGGGCGACTTAAATCAGCCGAAAGGCTTTCTATTTAGCAAAATTTTAAATGCCTTACCTGAAGCTAAACTGGGTATTCCTGCTGGCACCAATGCTTTCCTGCTTGAAGCTTTACAGCAACGTTTTAAATCCCAGTCGAGCATTCCATTATCTGCAAGCCAGATCCCTCAAGTACATTTTAATGCCGGGCAAATTCAGAAGATCACTCAACTGAGTCAGCAGTCTGCCCAGCCTGTCAGCTTTATTCTGCCTGCACGTCAGCTCAAATATGGTCAAGCCTCAGAAAACATGCGTTTTAGTAGCAGTTTTCATTATTATCCACAACCGGTTCAGAAACTGCAGCCTTGGCTTGCAGCTGATGCCAGTCAGCAATTATTCCCACGACAGATTCGTAAAGTGGAACTCAATCCAGTGAATCGTCAGCAGATGGATGCTAACTATAAGGTATCGGTTGGATTGGGAGTGATCCAGATTCCATTCGATTTTAAGCTTCGTTATCAGCAGCCCTCGCCTTTACAAAGCCAGTTTGATGCGATTGGCGGAGATTTAAAATTTGTAAAGGCAGGAATGAAACTGCTGCCACAAGCTCATGGCACTTTATTTCAAATGACCAGCAGCATGAAGATTCATGATCAGGCCCCATTTTTATTACGTGCCATGCGCAGTATGCCTTATCACGATATTCTGCCAGCAGTTGGAGCAAATACGGTCTATGCACTTAAAGTACAGCAAAAGCTGAAGTAAATTTAAAAGCAGTTATTGTTTTTTTATATCTATAAATCAAAAACTACAGACATAAAAAAACCGCATCAATGTGCGGTTTTTTTGAGAATTCTCATCAAGATTGGTGCGCTCAGAGAGATTCGAACTCCCGACCCCTTAGTTCGTAGCCAAGTGCTCTATCCAGCTGAGCTATGAGCGCGACGTCTTGATGGGGTGCATTATATATGTTTTTCTAAACTTGTTAAGTCTTTTTTAATAAAAACCCAACCGAACGTACAGTAAATAAACGATATAGTTAAATTCAGGTTTTATAGGTGAATTTTCCTGCAGATTTATACCTAAAAGCAATTAATAGCGTATCAGCTTTCGACCTTAAGCTAGTTTAGTTATCAGATTGATAGTGGCATAGCGAAAATTAAGCGCTGGCATTTGAGCCTAATTCCAGAAAATTTCAGGCACAAAAAAACCGCAACATGTGCGGTTGATTGTTCAAGTTGGTGCGCTCAGAGAGATTCGAACTCCCGACCCCTTAGTTCGTAGCCAAGTGCTCTATCCAGCTGAGCTATGAGCGCGCGACGTAAGTAAGCGTGGCGGTGAGAGAGGGATTCGAACCCTCGATACAGTTACCCGTATGCGTCCTTAGCAGGGACGTGGTTTCAGCCACTCACCCATCTCACCGTAACGTGCCGCCATAATACAAATTTCGGCATAGCACTGCAAGCAAAGCTTTAAAAAAAAGTGCAGTTTTTTGCTCGATTAAATACTTTTTAAACAATTCATCTGTTTTTCTACACTTATTGCGCGAAAAAGCTCCGCTTTCTAACCAATAGTCGAAAATCCGCCGAAAAACGGAAACTTAAACAGATTATTGCAATCATTTACGTGCAGTCTGAGCGCACATGTCTTATGCTAATCCCATCTCCTAGGAAAATTTAAAGACATGATGAAAAATTGGGTCGATCCTGAAGCAAAAGCTGAAGCTGAACGTTATGACAACCCTATCCCAAGTCGCACGCTGATTTTAGAAACCATAGAAAAGAATAATGCCCAGTCGCATGCCGACCTGGTGGAACATTTTGAAATTGCAGATCAAAAAAGTATTGATGCCCTGAGTCACCGCTTGATTGCCATGGTGCGTGATGGCCAGTTAATGAAAGATGGTTATAAATTCCAGATTGCTACTGAACAACCGGAATATGAAGCCACGGTGTATATCAATTCTAAAGGCATGGGTACAGCCAATATTTCCGGTCAGGATGATCTGTTACTGCCCGAGCGTGAATTGCGCCAGGTCTTTAATGGTGACCGCGTTAAAGTCCGCCAAACTTCAGTCGACCGCAAAGGTAAGGCCTGGGGTTTTATTACTGAAGTGATACAACATCGTGTCAAACAGGTTATTGGTAAAGTCTGCCAGCATGAAGGTGAATATTTCGTACAACCTGCCAGTCCGAATGCGCATCAGCCCATCACCCTAGAAAAAGAACTGATTGAACATGCTCAGGTTAAAGTTGGTGATTCGATTCGTGTTGCGATTGATACTTACCCAACCAAAGAAGAATTTGCGACTGCGCATATTATCCAGTCAATGGCAGATAAAGCAGATACGGAAATCATCATTCCACAAACCATTCTGGAATATGGCCTGCCTTACGAATTCCCTGATGAAGTTATCAAAGAAGCAGAAAGTTTTAAAGAACCCAATGCTAAGGATCGAGAAGGTCGTATCGACCTGCGTGACCTGGCCTTAGTCACCATTGATGGTGAAGATGCCCGCGACTTCGATGATGCGGTGTATGCAGAGAAACGTCCTGGCGGTGGTTATCGTGTTGTCGTGGCAATTGCAGATGTGAGCCATTATGTCCGTGTTGGCAAGCCACTGGATGACGAAGCTCAGGAACGTGGTACATCGGTTTACTTCCCGCATTATGTCTTGCCGATGCTGCCTGAAGCACTCTCCAATGGCTTATGTTCCTTAAACCCGCATGTTGACCGTCTCTGTATGGTCTGTGATTTAAAACTGTCACGTGCAGGCCGTGTGACCAGTTTTGAGTTCTATCCTTCTGTGATGCATTCCAAAGCGCGTCTGACCTATAACCAGGTTGCGCAGTATTTTGATGGTGACAGTAACGCGATTACTGAAGATCGTGATGTACGCAAATCACTCAATACACTATTCCAGCTGTATCAGGTGCTGAAAGAATTGCGTGCGGATCGTCATGCGATGGAATTCGAAACTGTCGAAACCTATATGACTTTCGATGAGCTGGGTGGTATTCAAGAAATTCTGCCACGCACCCGTAATGATGCGCATAAGCTGATTGAAGAGTGCATGTTGCTCGCCAACGTGGCGGCGGCTGAATATGCGCTGAAAAATGAAATTCCAATGCTGTACCGTGTGCATCAGCCACCAGAGTTTTCCCGTATTCAGAAAGTACGTGACTTCGTCAAGCTACTCGGTCTGAAATTCCCGGAACAACCCACCCAGAAAGATTATCAGGAAGTGATTGAAGCGACCAAAGACCGTATTGATGCCCCAAGTATTCATGCAGTCCTGTTACGCTCAATGATGCAGGCCTACTACGGCGCGAAGAATGATGGTCACTTCGGTCTGGCATATGATGCCTATACGCATTTCACCTCGCCAATCCGCCGCTACCCTGACCTGTTGTTACATCGGGCGATTAAAGCACAGTTGGCACAAAAACCATATCCGATTTCGGGTGCATCACTGGATGATGCCGGTGAGCATTTCTCTTCAACTGAACGTCGTGCTGATGAAGCTTCACGTTCTGTAACGACCTGGTTGAAATGTCACTACATGCAGCAGCATCTGGGTGAAGAATTTGTTGGCATTATCAGTGCGACTGCAGAATTTGGTCTGTTTGTTACCCTGAAAGATCTTTATGTAGATGGCATGGTACATGTCAGCCAGCTCGGTGATGATTTCTTTGTCTTTGATCAAAGCAGCCAAAGCCTGGTCGGTCAGAACCGTGGACAAATCTTCGGTCTGGGGGATGAAGTCAAGATCAAGGTTGCCGGGGTAAATCTGGAAGAACGTAAGATTGACTTTGAACTGGTACAACAGTTAACTCATGCTGGCCGTCAAATCCGCGCCCGTGCCCCCCGTGTCGCAGAGAAAAAGCCTTTAGTCCGTCCGGAAGCGACTGAACAAGTCTTTGGCAAACATGAACGCGAGTCCAAAGCCAAAGATAATGCAGATGGAGAACAACCCATACGACGCAAAAAAGACAAAGGAAAACCCAGTTCCTACAGCAAAAAGCCTGCTAAAAAATCTGCAGGAAAGCCTGAAACAAAGGATAAAGGTAAAGTAAAGAAAAAAGCCAAAGTGAAAAAGAAAAAATCCAATGCAAAGCCAAAGGGTGAATGATTTTCACAGTTAAAAAGAGCGCTACGGCGCTCTTTTTTATTTTCTATAGACCTAAATCTAAACAGCTTGACTAAATTATTGGAAAAGATATCTTTTAACATTTTTAAAAGGGGTAACAAATGAAAAAGATTCTAACACCTATTCTAGCTGCATCATTTCTCTTCAGCGCAGGGTGTGCAACTATGTTTAATGGGTCAAGTCAAACTGTAAATATTCGCAGTAATGATGCCGAAGCTAAACTTTATGTGAATGAAGAATATATGGGGAAAAATAACGCCGTTTATACTTTTAAAAAGAAAGAAAATTATGTACTAAAAGCTGAAAAAAATGGCTGCAAAACAACAACAGTGATCCCTCAGAAAACTTTTGATCCTACTACTCTTCTAGGTGTATTTATTGACTGGGGTATTATTTCTATTTTAGTAGTCGATGGTGCTGCTACAGGCGCATGGCAAAAATTTAATCAAACAAGCTACATTGTAGATCCAGACTGTTAAAATTTAATAGCCTATAATTTTATATTTATAGGCTTTTTTAATAATTTTCATAGAAAATTTCTTTCTCTCAATATTCAAATAATAAATACCAGTTTCACCTTGATTTCCTTGCCAATAAGCCCTACATCTAAATTTAACATAGGAAATAAATCGGCAGACCGACATGACTTTAGAAAAGGCAACTTTGCCTGTTCCACAATTTGATCAGATTACACTAGCAGAACTGAAACAAAAGATTGAAAGCTGTATTGCTGAAGGTCAAAAATTCCTGAATGAACTTACCGAAACACCGGATTCAGCTCAGGAACAGCTTGCCATTTTGGAACATGTCGACACACTTGAAAATAATATGAGTGAGGCTTGGGGCATTCTCTCGCATCTCAATGCCGTGAAAAACAATGCGGAAACGCGTGAAGTTTATCAAGCCTTATTACCGGGCTTAAGTGAATACTATACCCAACTCGGCCAACATACGGCCCTGTATCAAACTTATCAGCATGTGCATGATGCGCCGGTATTTACTGACCTGCCTACAGCACAGCAAAGCGCGATTAAATTAGCACTGCGCGACTTCAAACTTTCGGGCGTAGCGCTAGAAGGTGAAGCGAAAAAACGTTATGCAGAAATTTCCGCACGTTTATCTCAGCTATCTTCAGATTTTTCCAACCATGTATTGGATGCGACTCAAGCCTACTTCAGACCATTAAATGAGGATGAACTGGCAGGCTTATCGGCAAGTAATATTGAACTGCTCAAACAGTATGGCAAACAGCATGAACTGGATCAACCCGTAGCCACTCTAGATTTCCCGTCCTATTTAGCCATTATGACCCATTCAGAAAACCGCAGTCTGCGTGAGGAAATCTATAAGGCCTATACCACACGTGCATCAGATCAGTCCGACAAATCTGAATTTGACAATACAGCTGTGATGGAAGAAATCCTGAGTCTGCGTCAAGAAATGGCTGCACTCCTCGGCTTTAACAACTATGCTGAATATTCACTGGCCAGCAAAATGGCACCAAGTGTTGACGCCGTAGATGAGTTTTTACGTGATCTGGCTGAGCATGCGCGTGCGCCTGCTAAAAAAGAGATTGCCGAGCTGAAAGCAATTGCAGCAGAAGATGGTATTACCGAGCTGCAACCTTGGGACAGCAGTTATTATTCTGAAAAGCTGAAAATGCAGCAGTTCAGCCTGTCACAGGAAGCACTGAAACCTTATTTTCCGACCCCAAAAGTAATTCGAGGTCTATTCAGCATTGTGAACCGTCTGTATGGCATTCAGGTCATCGAACGTGAAGCTCCGCTTTGGCATCCGGATGCACATTATTTTGAACTGGAAGATCAGGGTGAAGTCATCGGTGGTTTCTACTTTGACCTGTATGCCCGTCAAGGTAAACGTGGTGGTGCCTGGATGAGTGGTTTCCGCTCTCGCATGCGTACCCATGACGGCGTACAAAAGCCCATCTGTTATATGGTCGGCAACTTTACCCCACCGGTCGGCGACAAACCTGCCCTGCTAAGCCATGATGAAGTGATTACCCTGTTCCATGAATTTGGTCATGGTCTGCATCATATGCTGACTGAAGTAGACAATATCTCTGTTGCCGGTACACATGGTGTGGCTTGGGATGCAGTTGAGTTACCAAGTCAGTTCATGGAATTCTGGGCCTGGGATCAGGACAGTCTAAATCTGCTCAGCGAGCATATAGAAACCAAGGAAGTCCTACCAGCAGATCTGCTGAAAGCCCTGCTAGATGCCCGTTTCTTCCAGTCAGGCATGCAAACCTTGCGTCAACTCGAGTTTGCCCTGTTCGATCTGACCATTCATCGTGCCAATCCAGCGCTGAATGCTGAACAGGTTCAGGCGACCTTGAATGAGATCCGAGACAAATATGCCGTGTTGGCAACGACACCGTATAACCGTTTCCAGCATAGCTTTAGCCATATCTTTGCAGGTGGCTATGCTGCCGGATATTATTCTTACAAATGGGCAGAAGTACTCGCCAGTGATGCCTTTGACCGTTTTGAAACAGAAGGCATTTTCAATACTGATACGGGTCATGCTTTCCGCAAGAACATTCTGGCAGTTGGTGGAAAAGACACTGCACTAGATGCTTTTGTAAACTTCCGGGGCCGTGAGCCGAAAATTGATGCCCTACTCCGTCATCAAGGTTGGACGAATACATTAAAAAATGCTTAAACTAGCTGTTTAAATTAATCAACAGGTGAGTATGATGACCATCAAGCGTCGTTTCATTGCAGGTGCTAAATGTCCAAAATGTCAGGCGATGGATCGGATTGTCATGCTGACCTCTGGCGAGAATGAATGGATTGAGTGTATTGAATGTGGCTATGAGGAAAACCGTCCAACCCACGTTGAGCAACCTGAAGTTCCTGCTGTACCTGATGAAGTGGGTGTGATTCAGTTTAAACCGCGTTAAGTATAGAAAAATAAATAAGGTTGAACATATGAGTGTAGAGCAAAGGCATAGTTCTAAACTTTTAATGGGGATTATTGGGGCTTTAGTTACTGTCGTGATTCTGGTATTTGCTTATCAGTGGTTTAGTGCATCTTCATCTCAGGAAATACCTGAACAGGAAACTGTAACAGTTACTCCTGCTCAAGAGCCTATTAAGACTGAGGCAACGGCTCAAGTAGCTCCAATTGAAACAGAAGCAAATCTTGCCAATCGATTGGTACAGGACGATCTCATTAAAGCTCCAGTACCTGAAAATCCTGCACTGGCCAAAGAGGAAATATCCCGTCTGGAAGATATCCAGTCACAGCTAGATGAGCAAAAAGCCATGCTAGATGCTCAGCACAAGGATGCCGATGAACTGATCAGGCTGAAGGAAGAACAGCTCAAGCTACTGGAAGCCCAACTTGCAGAAGAATCATAATTTTTGATCAAATAGTTCGCTAGAATATTCCACAATCTTCTAGCGATGCTTTCTTATGCCCAGCGCAGCCCCTTCTGATCTAATTAAAGCCATCCTTCTGCTCACCTGCTCGGCTTTGCTGTTCTCTATGATGGGGGTGTGTATTCGTTATGCTTCACATACGGTTGATAACGCGACTGTCGTATTTTTCCGTAATGCGGTGGGTATGTTGTTATTCCTACCTTTGCTGCTCAGTAAAGGTGTTGGTTTCTTTAAAACTGAAAAGTTATGGATGCATGTCTGGCGTTCTGTGGTGGGTTTAATGGCAATGTATGGTTTCTTCTATGCCATTGCCCATCTCAAGCTGTCTAATGCCATGGTGTTTACCTATTCCTCTCCAATTTTCATTCCCTTCATTGCCTGGCTATTTTTAAAAGAAAAGATCACCAAAGCGATGCTGCTTGCCGCTGCTATCGGATTTATTGGTGTCTTGTGTGTAACAAAGCCAGATTCGGGGCTGTTTAATCTCATGTCAGTGATTGGACTCAGTGCCAGCTTTTTAGCGGCTATGGCTTTTGTCACTGTACGTGCGCTGACAGATACTGAACCACCAGAACGGATCGTGTTCTATTTTTGCTTTATTGGCACACTGGTTTCAGTGATTCCGATGTTCTGGCACTGGCGCCCTTATCATCTGACTGAACTGGCTTATCTGATTGCAGCAGGCGTTTTGACTAATATCAGCCAGATCCTGATGTCCAATGCCTACAAGCTGGCACCTGCCGGACAGATCGGACCTGTCAACTATGTGGCGATCATCTTTGCCGGAATTTGGGGCTATATCTTCTGGAAAGAAATCCCCGATATTATGGGCCTGCTTGGACTGGCTCTGATTTTCTCAGCCATTTTGCTATGTAGTCCTCTATTACAAAACAGCTTTAAACGAAATCATCCGTCCTCTTAAAGGCAGAAAAAAGCACCCGTAGGTGCTTTTTTAATATCCGGTGTTAGTGATACCAGCCGAACAGCTTGAACAGGTAGGGGACATAGGCAATGATCAGCATTGCTGGCAGTAACACAATTACGGGTAGAATCCAGCGTTCATAGCGGTAATAGAAAGACAAATGTCGTACCTCTGCATCTGCTTCTGCCACTTCAGCATCACCAATCGACTGCCGGGCCAGCAGATGATTCAATGCTACTGGTGGCGTCACATACCCCAGTTCAAAGCCAATCAGGGTGATCATCCAGAAATGTACCGGATGAATGCCATATTGGTACGCTACCGGCGCTACCGTTGCAGAAATCAGAATCACAGCGCCGAACGGATCCATGATCATGCCCACAAAGATCATCAAGCCAACAATCATGGTAATGACCAGAATCGTGCTGTTAATATCTGTCGGGAAAGCTTCCATGATTTCCAGACGTTCCAGCAAACCGCCAACGCTGACGGACAAAGCCATCAAAATGACCAGTGCACCGATATGCCCTACTGTTTCGCTGCTGGAGATATGCATGGATTTCCAGAAACCGAACTGACGTAAGGATGAACCAGGTGACGATTCAGGCTGTGCTGCTGTACCACCAATCCCATTCAGATTCATATTAAGACTTTCATCCCAATGCCCTACTGGTGGTATTGGTGCAGGCTGATGGCGCAGTTTGTCATACAGTACAATCATTAACAGGATGACTGGCATCATTACTGGTGCAGTGAACTCGTTCAGATTGGTCGACAATGCATATTTGTAGAACATCCAGATCAGTACAAAGATCACGATGTATGGAATCACAGCCAGGAAGGCACGACCTGATTGTGGTGCTGCTACGCCTGCTGGGGCAATACGGAACTTGCTTTCAGCAAAAAACAGTGAAATTACCAGGAACAGGGTCGAGCTCAGCAAGAATACATACACACCGTAGTGATACAGCAAGTCTGTCGTTACTTCTTTATTTAATGAGGCTACAACCACAATTAACAGACATGGACGTAATACGACACCCAGAGAGCCCGACATGGCAGTAGCTGCCAAGGCAAACTGACGGCGACCGCCGGCATTCCAGACTTCCTTATAGATAATCGCACCAGCAGCAATGACGAAGATCCCTGATGCCCCGGTATAAGCGGTTGGCAATGCAGCTGCCAGCAGGATTAACCAGGTCAGGGTTTCCGGTGCCAGATTCCATGGACGCAGAATATTCAGGAACATATCCACGACACGGGTCTGTTTCAGCAACATGCCGGCCCAGATAAACAGCGCCAGGTTCAGGAAGATGCTAGAGAACTCGACCAGCTGACCTAGATAAATCCCTTGCCCCATTGGATAATCCATGAAGAAGGTAAAGTTAATCCCGGTACTGATGGCCATATAGGCATACAGCGGTACGCTCAGGAAAGCCAGACCAAAACTGCCGCCTTCACGGGTAGGCTTCGGCAACTTAATCACCTGGAACAAGCTGATCAGGGTTAAGGTGCTAAACAGAATCATCCACAGCCAGTAGATATATTTCATCTCTCCCATGGCCACGCCAGAGTTCAGTACTGACTGATACTGGCTATAGGAGGAGAATGCCAGGAAAGCATTTGCGACGAGCATAGCCAGTGTATAGACCCGGAAATCAATTTTGGTGGCTGGGCTGCGCAGACCAATATGATGAGTTTTTAGGGTCGCACTAATGGCAGCAAATACCACCATAATCACCAGCAGCAACGCACGGTTTTCCACACCAAACTTGAACAGACCAAAGAAACTGGTTTCAAAGCTACGGTAAGCACGAATACTCGGATGAGCATTGATATGATTTATGGCCTGGGTATAGAAAGCATGAGACTCTTCACAAACCTGTTGCGCCTGCATGACTGCTGCACGTACATCCGCCTCGGAGCGCACTCCAAAGAAATCGGCATATTCATCGGCAGCATCAGCTTTCATCTGCTGTTGGACACGGCTATCGACATCGATGTTCCGTTCACATTGCGGTCGGGTTGGTTCAGCACGTAGGAATGAATACTGCATCCCCGTAGCTGGGTCGCCATAAAGCCGTTCACCCATGCGCAGCAATTGCCCATGGATCATTTCACCCGTACCAATGACAAGAGTCAGTAACAGCAAGACCAGTACGACAAATGTCGAGATCCATTCTGTCCAGATATAACGCAACAGACCTATTCCCGATCTGTTTTCAGCATCATTTTGCATGTGTATTCCTATTGTTATTCTCTGGGAATGTCTACCATACTTGGCTTCCCTTTCCCTTTGTCTTGTAAGTCCGATTTACAGACCAATCTGATTATTATGCTTCTGACTCTGCACCAGACTGTGCGAAATGAAAATGACAATTTACATTTTCTTTTTTGTTATTTATGCCAACTGCATCATTGATCCAGCCAGTAATTACCAATGATATATAGATTGGTCACTACAATCCCCCAGATCACACCCAGCAAATGCGCTTCAACCAGTACCGGACTACCAATCAATTGGGCCGTGCCCTCACTGCCGATGGTATTTTCCCAGACCAGCTTGGCAAAAATCAGAAACAATACCAAGGCTGCAAAACTGCGTTCTTTCTTATACAACAGATGCACACAGGCCACAGCGGCATACGCACCATGCAAGACACCCGACAGTCCAGCATAAGCCTCAATATCTGGCAGGAAATAATAAAAGCTAAGACTGATCAGCGGAGGCAAGACCAGTAGAATACTGACGAAGTTCCACACCGAAACACGTGGAAAGATAAAGGGCAAGCAGATAAAGGCCAGCATATTCAGGAAATAGTGCGTCCAGCCAACGTGCACCCAATGTGCCGTCCACAGCCGCCAGGGCTCACTTATCAGGCTAGCTTGCCAAAAGATAAAACTATCTTTAAATATCTGCAGCCATGCGCAGAAAGCAACAAAGACTGCCAGAAAGACAATCTTGTTACGAAGATAGTGATCATGCATCTGCATTGCTTAGTCCCTTAGCGTATGTCAATTTAGGTCCGCCTTAACGTACGGACCTGACTGGATCAGGAATCCGCATTAAACAGATCATCAAGGTCAGATGCTGTATCCGCTTCATCCCAGAAACGTTGCATGCCATCGTCTCCAGTACGAACACCGGTATGCTCGGTCCAGTAACGGTCTGCAATGCCACCCACCATAATCGAAGCCATACTGTCGATCAGCTTGAATTGTGGATTGACCGGTTTTTCATCAGAACGTGCCTGTGCAAAAGTTTTCAGCGCATCACGTAACTTGGCATCATCACCTGATGCCTGAGCAGCTACGGCATAAAGTGCATGTGATAAACGCACACCTTTCTGTTCACCAATCTGGGTCGACTGTTTCAAGGTCTGATATGGATCCGGCTTTCCATCACCTGCGCCTGGCAACAAGGTCCAGATCACGGCACGTGTAGCATTTGGTGCGCCCCAGAATTTTTCATTGTTCAGACAGGTCATCCCGCGTTCTACCACAGCAGCGATGTCCTTCGGTACCTGCACCGCTCCACCCGAGTTAATATCATTGGTCATGGCTTGTAGGCCACTGAGCATGCCCAGCAGATAGACAGTCTGTTCTGTATCACCCTTCAAGGTTGGGCAACTTTCACCCAGCGCGACATTATATTTTTTCTCGTAACGCTTCTGGAACATCTGGTAACCGGTATATTGACGCTGTGCAGCCAATGCTGCCCAACGTTTCTGCTCTACGCGAGCATCCTGCGCCTCAGTAACCTGATTGGCTTTAGATGCACGCATATAGCGTAGTTCGGCATCTAGCGCTTTCTGCTCCGCACAAATACCGGCTGCAGAGTACATCAGTACTGCAACACGGGTCGGATCTGCCCCCATCTCCTTGGTTGACATGATCGCTGGTGTTAAGGCATTGCCTGAATTACACACCATTTCTGCATCATCCATCGCCAGAATTGGTGGCACTATATGTTTTTCAGTGAAACCCAGCGCCACATTGGCACCCGTTTTAACCACCTGTGAGCAACCTGTTAAAGCCGTTGTTGTTATTACTATGGCCGCCATACCCTGGCATATTTGTTGGACTTTTGACATTTTCCTGTCCTCTATAATTGTGATTATGTCCATGCTGCTAAACATAGCAGATGAACTATATGAATTAAAGAGTATTTACTCTAAATTAGATGAGTCACTTTGCCATTGATTACCGGTTCTGCAATTGACTTGATCGAAAGAAATACTGAATTTTGGGCAAAAAAAAGTAGCATTGCGACGGTTCAGCACATGCTACTTATTAACTGGGAAAGCTTTAACTTATCGTTTTAGCTTGTTAATGTGATTGAGTTGAAATTTGTTCCCTAACTATAGTGCCGAGTCGTCCAATGACCAGTGCCAGAATTACCGCGATTACTGGAAATATCCACGTTGGAAATTCCATATTAATCTCCTCTGTTGACTTCGGTGATTCAAATGTACCTGTTTAAAATAAAAGCAATTAAGAAAATTGTCCGACAATTCAAATATTTTCCGAAGAATTATGTGAATTGTCTGACAAAGGATCAGTATATAAAGATAAGAATTTGAAAAATATATAATTTTAATTTTGATGAAAATACCGATTGCCTGGCAATCAGATCATTTTCGTAAGGACTTTCAATGACTTCCATTGTTGTGTTGGTAACTGGTCACACCAGATCAGCAATGGCGGTATTTTGGCATGCTGAAAATACACCACCAGATAAGCTTGGTGATCAATCACATGACTGATCTGGGCACGCTGTATGCGCTGATCATGATGGGTAATGGTCCATTCCCGACCATCCAGATATTCAAACTGGGCGATCTGCGGACGCTTGCGATAAAACAGATGATAGATGATCAGTCCTGCAACCAGACAGATTCCCCATAGCCATAAGGGCAATAACTGGTACATCACAAACATCAACACAATAAAAATGAAAAACTGAAACGTAAGTGCAAGCAGGCTGCGTTTCAGCTGATAACAACGATTATCCATGAACGTAGTGTTTAAGCTTGTTAATAAACTCGCGTAATTCAGGACGTGGCGGTTCGGATACTTCCATAAACCAGTCCAGCAGGTCCGGGTCTTCTTGCGCTACGAGTTCAGCAAACATTTCTTTTTCAAATGGGTCTGCTGTCAAATAGCAGTTTTTGACATAGGGATCAAAATACACATCCAACTCTTTAAGACCACGACGTGCGCGGTAAATCACTTTACGCTCTTCCAGGCTGATGTCTTCAGTCATCATATTTCCCCAACGTGTTAAAAACATGAGTAGTTTACCTAAGCGCCAAGTAATTTTCGAGGGAATTGGCGGAAAGCATCAGCATTATCTGTATTTTGTACATTTCGCACATTGTCCCCAGATAGACCCTGCCCTTATGTTCATGAGAACAATAACCAGAACAAGGAATCCTGATCATGCAATCTGCTGCGATTCGACCAATGTCGCATCTTTTACCGCGTACTTTGTTTAATGCTGAGCATGATGCTTTCCGCGAGACGGTGCGCAAATTCTATCAAAAGGAAGTCATTCCGCATACCGAACGCTTCGAACAGCAACAACACGTAGATCGCGAACTATGGAATAAGGCAGGAAGCCTAGGGCTACTCTGCCCGACTTTACCAGAACAATATGGTGGTTCAGGTGTGGATCGGCTTTACAGTATGATTCTGATTGAAGAACAAGCTTATGCCGGTGATTCAGCGACCGGTTTTTCCCTACATTCCGATATCGTCGCGAATTATATTCTGAATTTCGGCAATGAAGCCCAGAAACAGCAATGGCTAGCAAAAATGGCCAGTGGCGAAGTGATTACTGCGATTGCGATGACTGAACCCGGCACAGGTTCAGATCTTCAGGCTGTACGCACCAGTGCCGTGTTGGAGGGTGATGAGTATGTGATTAATGGCTCGAAAATATTTATCACCAACGGCTATCTTTGCGATATGGCAATTGTAGTGTGTAAAACAGGCGATAGTGACAAAGGCTCAGCTAATCTTTCATTGATCATGGTAGAAGCTGACCGTGCTGGTTTTAGTAAAGGCAAACCGCTAAATAAAATCGGCATGAAAGGCCAGGATACCTGTGAACTATTCTTTGATAACGTGCGTGTTCCTAAAGAAAATTTATTGGGTATGCCCGGTATGGGTTTTATGATGCTGATGAAAGAACTGGCCTGGGAACGCCTGATTGTGGCAATGATCTGTCAGGCAGGCGCTGAAGCTGCTTTTGCACATACGGTGAAATACACTAAGGAACGTCAGGCTTTTGGCAAACCTATCTCAGCATTTCAGAACACTCGTTTTAAGCTGGCGGAACTACGTACTGAAATCGAAATCTGTCGAGCTTATCTGGATTGTTGTATGCAACAACAGTTACAGCAACAGCTAGGCGTAGATGCAGCTGCTGCCGCAAAATACAAAATTTCAGAAATGTTCAGTAAGGTAGTCGATGAATGTCTGCAACTACATGGTGGATATGGCTATATGCTGGAATATCCAATTGCTCGTGCCTACATCGATCATCGTGCGAACCGTATATATGCTGGAACCAATGAAATCATGAAAGAATTGATCTCACGAGCAATTTAATTAAGATCATATAAACAGATAACAAAAGGAGCATTTAATGCTCCTTTTCTATAGGTTCAGATATTAAGATACTAGACGTGGTTTAACTTTTTTGCCGTTAACTTTTCCCTGTTCAACTTTAGATTTAAACTGAAGAATATCATCCTCGAAAGTTGCAGTTTTAAGATCTTTACGGTCAGCTAAATAATTATTGCTGACACGCCAAGGGCCATGCTTACCTTGTTTTGGCATGACGTTTGCGGCACGGGCAATATAACCTGAGGTCAGGCTACCCATCACCGTATCTTCGAGTAACTCTGCAGCATTACCTTCGGGTAATACCTCATCAAAACCGTTCATATCCATATAGTTCAGCAGACGGCAGATATATTCGGCTGCGATGTCTACTTTCAGTGTCCAAGATGCATTGATATAGCCAATAATCAGCGCCATATTCGGAATATCACTCACCATCACGCCGCGATACAGCATATGTTTGGAAGTATCGATGGGCTTGCCATCGATGAAAGCCTGCATCCCACCCAAAATCTGAATATTTAATCCTGTTGCTGATACGATAATATCGGCATCAAGATGTTTACCGGATTTAAGCTGAATACCGGTTTCAGTAAATCTATCGATATGGTCAGTTTCTACCGATGCACGACCTTCACGTAAAATTTTGAATAAATCTCCATCCGGTACCACGCACAGACGCTGATCCCAAGGCTCATAGTCCGGGGTAAAGTGTTTCATATCCACCTTACCCTTAAGTTGGAACTTCACCGCATTTAAAAGCAGCTTTTTAAGCAATTTCGGCTGTTTTTGTGCCAGCGCATAAATCCCGCGCTGCATACCAATGTTTCGTGCACGGGTAAGCTTATAAGCCATATCTTCAGACAGATACTTACGCATCTTGTCATAGACCATATCAATGGATGGTACAGAAGCAATATAGGTCGGTGAACGCTGCAACATAGTCACATGGCCTGCTCCACCTTTGACCATCGCTGGAACTAACGTAATAGCAGTTGCACCACTACCAATAATTACCACTTTTTTACCGCTATAATCGAAGTTCTCAGGCCAATGTTGCGGATGAATAAAAGTTCCTTTAAATGCATCCTGATTTGGAAATTCTGGTTGAAAACCTTGGTCATAATTATAATAACCAGTACAACCCAAAACAAAATTCGCTACCCAGGTTTCAGTCTTAGCTTGAGCATTTTCGATTTTCACTGACCATTTATGCGTATGCGTATCATAATTGGCATTTAAAACACGGTGCTGATAGTGAATTCTGGATTCAAGTTGGCATTCTTCTACTACTTCAGACAGATAGTTTTTAATTGATGCACCGTCAGCCAACACACTGGCTTTTTTCCAAGGTTTAAAATTAAAGCCAAAAGTCGACATATCAGAATCTGAACGGATGCCTGGATATTTAAATAAATCCCAAGTACCACCTACGCTTTCCCGACGTTCAATAATTTCAAAAGAACGCTTCGGACAATTTTTAGAGATATGTGCTGCTAAACCAATTCCCGAGATACCTGCACCCACAATTAAGATATCAACCTGTTTTTCCATATTCTTCTTTTAACCCAAGTTTGTCATTTATTTTATTAAAGCACAAAACTGACAATACTCTATGTCAAGTTTGTGTGTTTGCCCTATTTTTTTTATCTTTTGGGGACAATTTTATAGCTAAACCGATAATCAATTTATAAAAAGATAAATTTTAGGTATTAAAAAAGGCCGGTTTATTCAACCGACCTTTCCGAACAACGTTTGCTGCTCTTCACGAAATTAGTTAACTTCGCGATCTACTAGCTCAACGTAAGCCATCGGTGCAGCATCACCTGCACGGAAGCCCGCTTTAAGAACACGTAGATAACCGCCGTTTCGCTCTTTGTAACGAGGGCCAAGAACGGTAAATAATTTACCAACAGTTGCAGCTGAACGAGTACGAGCAAACGCCAAACGACGGTTTGCTACTGTATCGACTTTAGCTAAAGTGATTAAAGGCTCAGCAACACGGCGTAATTCTTTTGCTTTAGGCACAGTTGTTTTGATCAACTCGTGCTCGAACAAAGAGTTAGCCATGTTTTGGAACATCGCTTTACGATGACTGCTTGTACGGCCTAATTTCACACCACTATTACGATGACGCATGGTGATAGTCCTACTTAATTAACGGCTACGATAGGCGAAACGATCGTCCATACGGAGACTAGCTGGTGGCCAGTTCTCTAAACGCATGCCGAGTTGTAAGCCTTTAGAAGCCAGAACATCTTTGATCTCAGTAAGCGATTTTTTACCCAGGTTAGGAGTTTTAAGCAACTCAACCTCAGTACGCTGTACAAGATCACCAATGTAGTAAATATTTTCTGCTTTCAAACAGTTAGCAGAACGAACAGTTAGCTCTAGATCATCTACTGGACGAAGCAAAATCGGATCAACTTCTTCACGAGGTTCTTGAGCAACAGGAGCTTGATCTTTCTGAAGATCAACAAAGATTGCAATTTGTTGTTGCAAGATTGTTGCCGCTTTGCGGATTGCTTCTTCAGGATCAACTGTACCGTTGGTTTCAAGATCAATGATCAGTTTATCAAGGTCAGTACGTTGTTCTACACGAGCATTTTCAACTGTGTAAGACACACGTTTGATCGGGCTGTAAGATGCATCTAACTGTAAACGACCCACTGGGCGAGTCTCGCCTTCTGGGAAACGTGAGTCAGAAGTCTCGTAGCCACGGCCTTGAGCCACTTTCAGGCGCATCTTAAGATTGCCTGAAGCACTTAATGTGCCGATCAAGTGTTCAGGGTTAACCACTTCAACATTATGAGGTAAACGAAGGTCAGCCGCAGTTACATCGCCTGGACCTTGTTTCTCTAATGTTAAATAAGCTTCATTTTGATCGAACAGCTTAATAGACAATCCTTTTAGGTTCAGCAAGAGCTCGACGATGTCCTGCTGCAAGCCTTCCAAAGTACTGTACTCGTGCTCAACACCTTCAATCTCAACTTCAACCACAGCAGCGCCAGGCAAAGAAGACAGAAGGATGCGACGTAAAGCATTGCCCAGAGTATGACCAAAGCCACGCTCTAAGGGTTCTAGAATAACTTTTGCCGAGGTCCCGCTTGCCGCTTCGACCTTGATCGCTTGCGGAGTTAGAAACTCATTTGCAGTACGCGTCATATTGCTACCTCAAGGATTATTTAGAATACAATTCTACAATCAAGCTTTCGTTGATTTCAGCAGGTAAATCAGAACGATCCGGTGCAGCTTTGAACGTACCTTCTAGTTTAGAATGATCTACTTCCATCCAAGAAGGAATGCCACGTTGAGCAGCTAATTCAATTGCGTTTTTGATACGTAATTGTTGTTTAGCGCCTTCGTGAACTGCAATCACGTCACCAGCTTTAACTTGGATAGACGCGATGTTAACGCGACGGCCATTTAAAGTGATTGAACGGTGAGATACTAACTGACGAGCTTCAGCACGTGTAGAACCAAAACCCATGCGATAAACAACGTTATCAAGACGGCTTTCAAGTAACTTTAACAAGTTCTCGCCAGTTGCGCCTTTAACACGAGCTGCTTCTTTATAGTAGTTACTAAATTGACGCTCTAAAACACCGTACATACGACGTACTTTTTGTTTTTCACGTAATTGTAGTGAGTACTCAGATTGTTTGCTGCCACGCGCACCACCGTGTTGGCCAGGCGCTTTAGCATGTTTTTTAGTCTTAACGTCAAATGGTTTAACGCCAGATTTTAATTGCAGGTCTGTCCCTTCGCGGCGAGAGAGTTTGCATTTTGGACCAATATAACGAGCCATGAATGTTTCTCCTTACACGCGACGTTTTTTAGGTGGACGGCAACCGTTGTGAGGAATTGGAGTCACATCGGTAATGCTATTAATTTTATAACCCACTGCACCTAAAGCACGAACCGCAGATTCACGACCTGGACCAGGGCCTTTAACAAGGACGTCCAAGTTTTTCAAACCGTAATCCAAAGCTGCTTTACCAGCAACTTCAGCAGCTACCTGAGCAGCGAACGGAGTTGATTTACGTGATCCACGGAAGCCTTGTCCACCTGAAGTGGCCCAAGCCAGTGCATTACCTTGACGATCGGTAATAGTCACAATGGTGTTATTAAAAGAAGCGTGAATGTGTGCAACACCTTCAGAGACGGTACGAGTGACCTTCTTGCGTGTGCGAGTATCTTTAGCCATCTTTTAGCTTCCAGAAATCTTATTTCTTAATTGGTTTGCGCGGACCTTTACGGGTACGTGCGTTAGTTTTGGTGCGTTGACCACGGACAGGCAAGCTGCGACGATGACGAAGACCGCGGTAGCAGCCTAAATCCATTAAACGTTTGATGTTCATGGAAATTTCGCGACGTAAATCACCTTCGGTCGGAACCTTGGCAACTTCTGCACGAATCGCATCAAGCTGAGCGTCATCTAACTCACGGATCTTAGTCGTTGGAGCAATACCTGCAGCAGCTAAGATAGCTTTTGAAGTATGGCGACCAATACCAAAGATATACGTTAGAGAGATAACAGCATGCTTGTTATCCGGAATGTTTACACCGGCAATACGAGCCATTCAATTTTCTCCAAAAAGGCAGTAGAGATAATCAACCGCCCCACAAAAATCTTGAGGGGCGGATAATAACCTAATTCGCCTACTGAAATCAACAGGTCTTGATCAGATTAACCTTGACGCTGCTTATGACGAGGTTCTGCGCTACAAATTACGCGGATAACCCCATTACGACGGATAACTTTACAGCTACCACAAATTTTCTTTACAGAAGCTTGTACTTTCATGATGAAACCTCTAAGTGCGCTATCCCTTAGGATGAGCAGTCGTTTTTCTCATTAATGTTTGATTGTCATACTGGTGCGAAGTGAGATGTGCTTGTAGCTGAGCCATAAAGTCCATCACCACCACTACCACGATTAGCAACGATGTTCCGCCCAAGCTGAATGGAATACCAAAAGAACTCTGCAGGATCATCGGCATTAAACAGATGACAGTGATGTAAATCGCGCCAATGAAGGTCAAACGATTGAGAATATGATCTAAGTAACGAGCAGTTTGCTCACCTGGACGAATACCAGGCACGTAAGCTCCGCTGCGTTTCAAGTTTTCTGACACTTCTTTCGGGCTAAATACTAGCGCAGTATAGAAGTAACAGAAAAAGATAATTAACGCACCAAAGAGCACCAAATACAACGGCTGACCAGGCGACAACACCAATGCCAAATCTTGCAGACTACGCTTGATAATTCCTGCATCAGGATCTGCACTGCCAACCCACTGACCTAAGCTCGCTGGGAACAAAAGCAATGAACTTGCAAAAATTGCAGGAATCACACCGGCCATATTGATTTTTAATGGCAAATGTGTCTGCTGTGCAGTAAATACGCGACGACCCTGCTGCTTCTGAGCATAGTTGACCGGAATACGACGTTGCGCCTTCTCGATAAACACAATTGCTGCAAGCACGGCGATGGATAACAATGCAAATATCGCCAGACCAATAAGACTAGACTGACCATTATCGACAGAAGTCAGGGACTGCATAACCAAAGTTGGCAGACCTGCAACAATACCTGCGAAGATGATCATGGAAATACCATTCCCCACCCCACGCTCGGTAATCTGTTCACCCAACCACATCAGGAACATGGTCCCCGCAACCAATGAGGTTACCGCAGGAACATAAAAAGCCAGACCAGAGGTCAGGGTAATTCCCTGGCTGATCAAGCCCGCGCACATACCGACCGCTTGCACAAATGCAAGGAACAGTGTGCCCTGTCGTGTGTATTGATTTATTTTACGTTTGCCTTGCTCGCCTTCTTTCTTTAAAGCTTCCAGCGAAGGAACGACTGTTGACATCAGCTGCACGATAATCGATGCAGAGATGTATGGCATAATCCCAAGAGCAAGAATAGACATTCGCTCCAATGCACCACCCGAGAACATGTTAAACAAACCAAGGATCGTACCTTGGTTTGCATTAAACAAATTCTCCAGCGCAGCATTGTTAATGCCCGGTACTGGAATATGTGCTCCCAGTCGAAACACCAACAACGCACCAATGAGAAACATCATTCGACGAATAATTTCACGGTATTTCACATGAAATGGTTGGCCTTTCATCATGTTGACATGACCTGAAGAACTAGGAGACATAGACACTGGAGATTACTCCTCGACTTTACCGCCAGCAGCTTCAACAGCAGCTTTAGCGCCTTTAGTCAACACAACACCTTGTACAGTGAATGCGCGAGTAATTTCACCAGAAAGTACGATACGTGCACGAGTCATGTCTTTACGTACAACGTTCGCAGCTTTTAAAGTTTCTAGAGACACGATGTCACCTTCAACTTTAGCAAGCTCAGATAAACGTACTTCAGCAGTTTTCAAAGCCTGTTGGCTAGTGAAACCGAATTTAGGCAAACGACGATAAAGTGCTGTTTGACCGCCTTCGAAACCTGGACGAGTACCACCGCTCTTACGTGAGTTTTGACCTTTGACACCACGGCCACCGGTCTTACCAACGCCAGAACCGATACCACGGCCTAGACGCAGGTTGTCACGCTTAGCACCTTCTGCAGGTGCAATAGTATTTAAACGCAGAGTCATGGCTTATTCCTCTACACTAACCATATAGTAGACTTGGTTGATCATACCACGGTTAGATGGAGTATCTAACACTTCAACAGTATGACCAATACGACGCAGACCTAAACCTTTAAGGCTCAGCTTGTGATTTTTCAAGCGATGCGATGCAGATTTAGTCTGGGTAACTTTAATCGTTTTCATGATTATTACCCTTGAATTTGTTCTACTGAAAGACCACGTTTCGCAGCAACTTTCTCAGGAGAAGTCATGTCACGCAGACCTTTGAAAGTCGCGTTAACTACGTTAGCAGCGTTAGTAGAACCGTAACATTTAGCAAGTACGTTGTGTACACCAGCAGCTTCAAGAACGGCACGCATAGCGCCACCAGCGATTACGCCAGTACCTTCAGAAGCAGGCTGCATGTAAACACGGCTTGCACCGTGACGAGCATTCACAGGGTGTTGTAAAGTCGTACCAGCAAGATCTACAGTGATCATGTTGCGACGAGCAGCTTCAAGTGCTTTAGAAATAGCAGCTGGAACTTCACGTGCTTTACCACGACCAAAACCTACGCGACCATTACCATCACCTACCACAGTTAATGCTGTGAAAGAGAAGATACGACCACCCTTAACAACTTTGGCTACACGATCAACGGCAACCAGCTTTTCAACAAGACCTTCGTTTTGTTCAACTTTAGCCATGATTAGAACTCCAAGCCGTTTTCACGAGCAGCATCAGCCAAGGCTTTGATACGACCATGATATTTGAAACCAGAACGGTCAAATGCAACTTTAGTTACACCAGCTGCCTTAGCGCGTTCTGCGATTAAAGCACCTACTTTTTGAGCTGCTTCAACATTACCAGTTGTACCAGCACGTAGAGTAGCGTCTAGTGTAGAAGCTTGCGCTAATACTTTGCCACCATCTGCTGAGATAACTTGAGCATAGATGTGACGCGGAGTGCGGTTTACACACAAACGAGTCGCACCCAATGCACGGATGTGCAAGCGTGTGCTTTTCGCACGACGCAAACGGGATTGTTTCTTTTCGTTCATAAGAACCTCGCGCCTTATTTCTTCTTAGCTTCTTTACGAAGTACAACTTCGTCAGAATAACGAACACCTTTACCCTTATACGGCTCTGGTGGACGGTAACCACGGATTTCCGCAGCAACTTGACCTAATTTTGCTTTATCAGCAGATTTTAGGATAATTTCAGTCGCTGTAGGAGTTTCTGCAGTTACACCTTCAGGAAGGTTGTAGTCAATCGGGTGAGAGAAACCAAGGTTAAGGTTAACAATGTTACCTTTAACCGCAGCTTTATAACCAACACCGATAAGTTGTAACTTACGTTCGAAACCTTCGCTAACACCTTTAACAAGGTTGTTAAGCACAGCGCGAGCAGTACCAGCCTGCATCCAAGCGTCTTTAGATTCAGCTTTAGGAGCAATAACTAGAGTACCGTCTTCCTGTTTTAGCTCGACCAGCGCATGCAGGTTGAAAGACAATGTACCTTTAGTGCCTTTCACTTCGACCTGCCGGCCGTTCTGAGTAACTGCTACACCGTTAGGTACAGTTACTGGGGCTTTAGCCACACGAGACATGAGGAATCACCTATTAAGAAACAAAAGCAATAACTTCACCACCAATGCCTGCAGCACGTGCAGCGCGATCAGTCATGATGCCTTTGCTTGTAGAAACAATTGCAATACCTAAACCTTGCTTAACGCTTGGAAGTGCATCTTTACCGCGATACTGACGTAGACCTGGACGGCTTACGCGTTTCACAGTTTCGATAACTGGTTTGCCTTCAAAATATTTTAACGTAATAGTTAAAGTTGCTTTGCCTTCAACATCAGCAACTTCTACGTTTGAAATGTAACCTTCTTGTTGAAGAACGTTTGCAATAGCAACCTTCAACTTAGAATTAGGCATAGAAACAGTTTGTTTCTTCGCCATTTGCGCGTTACGAACACGTGTTAGCATGTCGGCAACGGTATCTTGCATACTCATTTATAGTGCTCCTTACCAGCTTGCCTTAACAACGCCAGGTACATCACCTTGCATTACTTTTTCGCGTACCATGTTACGGCTTAAACCGAACTTACGGAAGTAACCATGAGGACGACCAGTTAAACCACAACGGTTACGTAGACGTACTGGAGATGCATTACGTGGTAATGCTTGTAATTTCATCATCGCTTCGAAACGTTCTTCGTCTGATGCATTTACGTTAGCAATAACAGCTTTTAATTCAGCACGTTTTGCAGCGTATTTAGCAACAGTAGCTTCGCGTTTCAATTCGCGATTAATCATACCTTTCTTAGCCATTTCGACCTCTTATTTGAACGGGAAGCCGAATGCACGCATAAGCGCACGGCCTTCGTCATCGGTGCGAGCAGTCGTAGTGATGGTAATGTCCATACCACGAATACGGTCAATCTTGTCAAAATCGATCTCAGGGAACATGATCTGTTCTTTAAGACCCATTGAGTAGTTACCACGACCATCAAATGATTTCGCTGAGAAACCACGGAAGTCACGGATACGAGGAATCGCAATAGAGATCAAACGGTCTAAGAATTCGTACATGCGTTCGCCGCGTAAAGTAACTTTACAACCAATCGGCCAACCATCACGGATTTTGAAACCAGCGATAGATTTACGAGCTAACGTAAGTACTGGTTTTTGACCAGCGATAGCTTGCATATCAGAAAGAGCACCATCAAGGAGTTTCTTGTCAGCAGCAGCTGCGCCAACACCCATGTTGATAGTGATTTTAGTGATGCGAGGGATCTCCATCACATTCTTAACACCCAATTGTTCTTGTAATTGAGCTTTAAGTTCGTCGTTGTAACGTGCTTTAAGTCTGGCCATTGCCTTTTTCAACCTATTACTTCGCTACCGCCACTGATTCACCATTTGATTTGAATACGCGAGTTTTCACGCCATCAATCACTTGGTAACCAACACGGTCAGCCTTTTGGGTTGTAGCATTAAAAAGTGCCACGTTTGAGATGTGAAGAGAAGCTTCTTGAGTTACGATGCCGCCTTCAGCGCCAGTAGCTCGGTTAGGCTTCTGATGTTTCTTAACTAGGTTAAGACCTTCTACCTTCACTTGGTCATTTGAAACAGACAGAACAGTACCCTGTTTGCCTTTTTCTTTACCTGCGATCACAATTACTTGATCGCCTTTTTTAATCTTAGCCATGATTGCCTCTTATAGAACTTCAGGAGCCAATGAAATAATTTTCATGAACTGTTCAGTACGAAGTTCACGAGTCACTGGTCCGAAAATACGAGTTGCAATCGGCGCTTTGTTGTTGTTCAAAATAACAGCAGCGTTATCGTCGAAACGAATCACTGAACCATCTGGACGACGGATGCCGAATTTAGTACGAACTACAACTGCATTCATCACGTCACCTTTTTTAACACGTGCGCGTGGAATTGCTTCTTTTACAGTAACTTTAATAATGTCGCCAACAGAAGCATAACGACGATGTGAACCACCAAGTACTTTAATACATTGTACGCGGCGAGCACCACTGTTGTCTGCTACGTCGAGCATAGTTTCGGTCTGAATCATTGCCCTACTCCAAAACCGAGCATCACCGGTCGCAAATTCGAAAGGCTCAAAGAGTACTCGAATTTGACCGATGATGCAACAAGAACGTTAATTACTCAGCAGCTGCTTCAATAACTTCAACTAGAGTCCAAGACTTAGTTTTAGAAATTGGGCGGCTTTCTTTGATTGTTACAACATCACCAGTTTTAGCTGTGTTGTTTTCATCATGAGCATGTAATTTTGTTGAACGGCGGATTGATTTGCCATACAACGGGTGTTGAACACGACGTTCGATAAGCACAACAATAGACTTGTCCATTTTGTCGCTTACTACTTTGCCTGTTAACGTGCGGACTGTTTGTTCACTCATTGTCCGTTCCCCTGTTTTTCGGTAAGGAGGGTCTTGATACGAGCAATAGTCTTGCGAGTTAATTGCACTTCGTGCGATTTACCCAATTGACCAGTTGCTTTCGCCATACGAAGACGGAATTGGTTAAGCTGTTGCTCATCAAGCAAAGCCGTCAACTCTTCTACCGACTTTTCACGTAGATCTTTAGTTTTCATTACATTACCGTCCGAGTCACGATAGTGGTTTTAAACGGAAGTTTAGCAGCTGCAAGCGTAAATGCTTCGCGAGCCAATTCTTCGTTAACACCATCAATTTCGTACAAGACTTTACCTGGTTTGATTTGGCAAACCCAGTATTCCACAGAACCTTTACCTTTACCCATACGAACTTCAAGAGGTTTAGAAGTAATAGGTTTGTCTGGGAAGACACGGATAAAGATCTTACCACCACGTTTAATACGACGGCTGATAGTACGACGCGCTGCTTCAATTTGACGCGCAGTCATTTGACCACGTTCAATTGATTTAAGAGCGATTGTACCGAAAGATACTGAACTACCGCGGTGTGCAAGACCAGTGTTACGGCCTTTTTGCACCTTACGGAATTTCATACGTTTAGGTTGCAACATGGATTATTCTCCTTTTTCAGCAGAACGATCATTGCGACGACCACGACGCTCTTGACCTTCACCACGACCGCGACCGCGTTTAGCTGGACGTTCTTCAGCTGGAGCCGGGTTCATGACTTGTTTCATGCCGCCCAAGATCTCACCACGGAAGATCCAAACTTTAACACCAATCGTACCGTAAGTAGTTTCAGCACGCATAGTAGCATAGTCGATGTCTGCACGAAGTGTATGTAGAGGTACACGACCTTCACGATACCATTCAGTACGAGCGATCTCAGCACCACCTAAACGGCCTGAAACTTCAACTTTGATACCTTTAGCGCCAGCACGCATTGTGTTTTGAACCGCACGCTTCATAGCACGACGGAACATTACACGTTTTTCTAATTGAGAAGCGATAGCTTCAGCAACAAGACGTGCGTCTAAGTCTGGACGATCGATTTCGTTGATGCTTACTTGCGCAGGAACACCCATGATAGATGTTAATTCGCGTTGTAATTTCTCAATGTCTTCGCCTTTTTTACCGATCACGATACCAGGACGAGCAGTGCTAATAGTTACTTTAGCAGCGCCTGTAGGACGTTCGATAAGAATATTGCTGATCATTGCATTCTTAAGTTTTTTAGTTAAAAACTCACGAACTTGCAAATCTTTAAGCAAGTATTCAGCGTATTGTTTCGGACTCGCATACCAGTTAGCGTTATGACGTTTCACAACACCTAGGCGGATACCGATTGGATGAACCTTCTGACCCATATCAAACCCCTACCTTAACGGTAATGTGACAAGTACGCTTAGTAATACGATCTGCACGGCCTTTAGCACGTGGCATAATACGTTTCAGGCTCATGCCTTCATCAACGTAGATCGTAGAAACTTTAAGGTCGTCTACATCTAAACTGTTATTGTGTTCAGCGTTTGCAATTGCAGACTCTAACGCTTTCTTAACCAGGACTGCAGCTTTTTTGTTGCTGAAGTTCAAAATGTTAAGTGCGTGCGCAACAGATTTGCCGCGGATAAGATCTGCAACCAAACGAGCTTTTTGTGCCGAGATAGCGGCACCGCGTAATTTAGCAGTTACTTCCATCATAGCACCTATTAACGTTTAGATTTCTTGTCAACACCGTGACCACGGTAGGTACGAGTCGGTGCAAATTCACCAAGCTTGTGTCCAACCATATGTTCAGAGATGATCACTGGAACATGGTTACGGCCATTGTGTACAGAAATTGTTAAACCAACAAAATCCGGGAGGATCATCGAACGACGCGACCAAGTTTTGATCGGCTTACGGTTATTAGCCGCGATAGCCGCTTCAACCTTAGCGAACAAGTGCGCATCGACGAATGGGCCTTTTTTCAGAGAACGAGGCATTGTCAGATTCCTTTACTTGTTACTTAACGCGACGGTCGCGAATAATCATCTTA
Source organism: Acinetobacter sp. SM1B (assembly GCF_003289665.1). Taxonomy (NCBI): domain Bacteria; kingdom Pseudomonadati; phylum Pseudomonadota; class Gammaproteobacteria; order Moraxellales; family Moraxellaceae; genus Acinetobacter; species Acinetobacter sp. SM1B. The sequence goes on along the minus strand of NZ_QMBM01000001.1, from coordinate 309,441 downwards.
GTCGTACGCTTGTTGGTACGTGTCTTGTACCCTTTAGCTTTTTGACCCCATGGGCTTACAGGTTGAATACCTTTGCTACGACCTTCACCACCACCGTGCGGGTGATCTACCGGGTTCATCGCCATACCACGAACGGTAGGACGAACGCCACGCCAGCGCGCTGCACCAGCTTTACCCAATGAACGAAGGTTGCTTTCTGAGTTAGATACTTCACCTAACACAGCGCGACATTCAACGTGTACTTTACGCATCTCACCTGAACGAAGACGGATGATAGCGTATGAACCGTCACGACCCAACAATTGAGCAGATGTACCAGCAGAACGTACTAACTGTGCGCCTTTACCGATTTTAAGCTCGATGTTGTGAAGAGTAGAACCGATAGGCATGTTACGAAGTGGTAAACAGTTACCTGGACGAATTGGAGCATCGTTACCAGATTGTACTGAATCACCAGCGCGTAAACCTTTAGGCGCGATGATGTAGCGACGTTCACCGTCAGCATACTTCAACAACGCAATGTGCGCAGAACGGTTTGGATCGTATTCGATACGCTCAACTACAGCTGGGATGCCGTCTTTGTTACGTTTGAAGTCTACGATACGGTAGTGTTGCTTGTGACCGCCACCAACGTGACGAGTCGTAATGTGACCGTTGTTATTACGGCCGCCAGTACGTTTTTTAGCTTCAACTAGTGGAGCATAAGGAGCACCTTTGTGAAGATGGTCGTGAACGACTTTCTCTACAAAGCGACGTCCTGGAGACGTTGGCTTACATTTTTGAATAGGCATAGTTTTCGTCCTTATTCCGCTGCGCTTTCAGCGGCATCGCCCAAGTCAGCCATTTCTACATCTTGGCCAGCTTTCAGGGTGACGTATGCTTTTTTAACATCAGAACGACGTCCGATAGTTTTACCAAAGCGTTTAGTTTTACCTTTAGTGATCGTAGTGTTAACTTTAACAACTTGAACACCAAACAATTGCTCAACTGCTTTTTTGATTTCAAGTTTAGTTGCATCAGTAGCAACTTTAAAAACTTGAACACCAGCAGTTTCACCTAAAACTTGTGCTTTTTCTGAGAAAACAGGTCCTTGCAGGACTTGATATAAACGTTCGTTGTTCATCCGAGTTCTACCTCAATTTTCTTAGCAGCAGCTACAGACATAACAACTTTATCGAACGCGATCAAGCTAACAGGATCGATTGCAGTCGCATCAACCACATCTACGTGTGGAAGGTTACGAGCAGCTAGATACAAGTTCTCATCAACAGCATCAGTAACGATCAATGCACGAGTCGCATTTAAGTCGTTAAGTTTTGCAAGCAATTCTTTAGTTTTTGGAGCTGCAACAGCAAACTCTTCAACTAAAACTAAGCGATCTTGACGAACAAGTTCAGCCAGGATGCATTGCATAGCACCGCGGTACATTTTACGGTTTACTTTTTGAGACCAGTCTTGTGGACGAGCAGCAAAAGTTTTACCACCGCCAACCCAGATTGGGCTACGAATAGAACCAGCACGAGCGCGGCCAGTACCTTTTTGACGGAATGGTTTTTTACCACCGCCAGAAACGTCTGCGCGTGATTTTTGAGCTTTAGAACCTTGACGACCACCAGCTAGGTAAGCTGTAACAACTTGGTGTACAAGAGCTTCATTAAATTCACGACCGAACGCAACTTCTGATAATTCAACAGCAGAGCCGGAAACAGTATTTAAATTCACGTTATTTCCCCTCAGGCCTTGATCGTAGGACGAACAGTTACGTCGCCACCAGTAGCACCAGGAACCGCGCCTTTAACCACTAGAACTGAACGTTCAGTGTCGATAGCAACGATTTCAAGACCCTGTGTAGTTACGCGTTCAGCACCTAAATGGCCAGCCATTTTTTTGCCTTTGAACACGCGACCAGGAGTCTGGTTTTGACCTGTAGAACCTAGAACACGGTGAGAAACAGAGTTACCGTGAGTAGCATCTTGAGTACGGAAGTTCCAACGCTTAACACCACCCTGGAAACCTTTACCTTTAGAAGTACCAGTTACGTCAACGATTTGACCTACTTGGAACAACTCAACAGTAAGCGTACCACCAACTTCACGACCTTCAAGCTCAGCTTCTGAAACGCGGAATTCTTGAACCAGACGACCAGCAGCAACACCCGCTTTAGCGAAGTGACCTTTCTGAGCGTTAGTTACGCGAGATTCGCGACGTTCACCAGTAGTGATTTGAATCGCTTGATAACCATCAGTTTCAAGCGTTTTGATTTGAGTGATGCGGTTAGGATCAACCTCAATCACTGTAACAGGCACAGAAACACCAGCATCTGTAAAGATACGTGTCATACCGCACTTGCGACCGACTAAACCAATAGCCATGTGCATAAACCTCTAAAAAAGCGGCCTAATTAACTTAGAGCGTTAATTAACCCGAAAGCCTTAACCCAATGCGATCTGAACATCAACACCAGCTGCAAGATCTAACTTCATCAATGCATCTACAGTTTTGTCTGTAGGTTGAACGATGTCGATCAAACGCTTGTAAGTACGGATTTCGTACTGGTCACGCGCGTCTTTGTTTACGTGTGGTGATGTCAAAACGTTAAAACGTTCAATGCGTGTAGGCATTGGAATTGGACCACAAACTTGTGCGCCAGTACGTTTTGCTGTTTCTACGATTTCTTGAGCTGATTGATCAATTAGACGGTGATCAAAAGACTTAAGACGGATACGAATTCTCTGGTTAGACATACCAGTAAACTCCAAGCCAAATATATAAAGAATCACTCTTGACGCATCTCACCCCACTAATTTTTGAGGTAAGTGTCAAGAGCAGTGAATTATCACTAAGGTCATGATCGATGCCACGACTGTAACGATAGTTAACTACTTTCTTCGCAGTTAACATCCTTCCTATCGAAGGGTGGCTTATTATAGCCATTGTTTAATGCATAAGCAAATGCCTTTTATAGTTTTCGTCTGCAAATCAATTTGGTTGCTAAATCAAGAGTTTGTTTTTCACCCGTCAGGCTGATTTCTCTACCACATATTCGATTGCGCGATTTAGTATTTGATTTCCTTCAATAAAATTAGATTTTGGGCTTTTTCTGAGCTCATGCACAGGCTGCACATATTTTCCTGAAAATTTTAGCAACTCCTCTTCATCTTCTAAAAACAGAGCCAAGGTTTCCGGGGTTATTTCTGGATGGAACTGGAAACCGAGAACATTTTTGCCCAATTGATACATCTGGTTGCGACAGGCTTCATTTTCTGCCAGATGTACCGCCCCTTTGGGAATTTCAAAGGTCTCGCTATGCCACTGCATGATCCGGAATTGCTCAGGCAAACTAAAACAGTCTGCTGGCACATTGGCCACTTTACTGACAGACATCCACCCCAGTTCCTGTTCTGGATTATAACTGACTGCTGCCCCCAAGGCATTGGCAATCAGCTGTCCGCCTAGACACAAACCAATCGCTGGCTTCCCCTGGGATAAGTAACGACGTAACCAGCGTTTTTCTATTTTCAACCAAGGGAAATTTGCTTCATCATTTACACTCATGGTGCCGCCCATAATAATGAGCAAATCTACTTCTTCTACTGCAGGTAGCGCTTCTATTTCCAAAGGACGATCCACAGGTAAAGCAAAAAATTCAGTCGCTGTAATTTGCGCCTGATGCTGCTTTAAAAATTCATGACAACTACCGTAACCTTCACCAGCAATATGCTGAAAATAATGTACTCGTAAATGCGACTTCATGCGCTCGAACCTGTTCTTGTATCTATATAGGCTAGGTTTTGCAAAAATGAAGCCAACTTTTTATTTTATGTGAGGTTTTTAAACAATTGATAACGCAAGTAGCGCTAAAGCAAAGATTCTCTTAAGCTAAAGCTGTTTTTGACTCCAGATATGAGCTGCAGCATGAAAAAAAATCCTCAAACCGCCCTGATTCATGCACCACGAAAGGCCCCTCAGTACATTTCGACGGTTCAACCTCCCCTCTATCGTGCATCAACCATTATTTTTAACAATACCGATGCCCTGTTTAATCGCCATTGGACCGATGATTATGACTATAGCTATGGCACACATGGTACCCCAACCACATTTACCTTAGGTGATAACATTGCCCAGCTCGAAGGTGGGCTCTACCATTTGCTTACACCTAGCGGTTTATCTGCGATTAATCTCGTGAATTCCTGCTTTTTAAGTCAAGGAGAGGAAGTTTGGGTACCGGACAATATTTATGGCCCAAACATGGAGCATCTACGCAACCTGGAAACACGTTATGGCATTCAGGTACAAGTTTATAATCCATTATGCCTGGAAAGCTTTAATCCTTCAGATAAAGCCAAACTGATCTGGCTGGAAGCAGCTGGCTCAGTCACACTGGAATTTCCGGATTTAAATGGTCTCGTGAAGAAAGCTCAAGCACACAATATTCTGACTGCACTGGACAATACTTGGGGCGCGGGTCTGGCCTTTAATGCCTTTGATTTTGGTGATGAACACCTGAGTGTAGATTTATCCGTACATGCGCTGACCAAATATCCAAGCGGTGGTGGTGACATTCTGATGGGTTCAGTGGTCACGCGCGATAAAGAACTGCATCACCAACTGTTCCGCGCACATGCCATTCAAGGCATTGCTGTCTCAGGTGATGACGTTGCTCAGGTGCAACGTAGTCTTGCTTCCATGCAGCTGCGTTATGCACATCAATCCAGTAGTGCACTCAACATTCTCACCTGGTTAAAACAGCAAGCGGAGTTTGTGCAGGTACTGCATCCAGCCGATCCGCATAGCGCAGGTCATCAATATTGGAAAGAAATTTGCAAGGAAGGTCATAGTGCCGGTCTGGTCAGTGTAATTTTTGACAGTAAATATGAACTGCAAGATATCCGCAGTTTTTGTGACAACTTAAAACTGTTTAAGCTTGGTTTTAGCTGGGGTGGTCCTGTTAGCCTGGTCATGCTATATAACTTAAAAGATATGCGTGTGCTGGAACATTCACACTTGAAAGAAGGCTTCCTGGTGCGCTTCTGTATTGGACTAGAACATCCGGAAGATCTGATTGAAGACATTCAACACGCTCTACAAAACATGAAAAAAGTTAAAAATGAATAAATAACAATAGGAAATTATATGGGTACACCAATCGTAATCGCTAAAAAAACCGCCGATACCACCCAGGATATCGTGCTGCATTCTCAGCTTGCCAACCGTCATGGCCTGATTGCCGGGGCAACCGGTACTGGCAAGACCGTGACATTAAAGGTACTGGCAGAAAGTTTTTCCCGAATTGGTGTACCGGTATTCTTGGCCGATGCCAAGGGCGATGTTTCCAGCTTGGCGAAAGCCGGGGAAAGTAATCCCAAATTTGATGAACGCATTAAAAGCCTGAATATCGAATCCATCCCTTTTTCAGCGTCGCCTGTGGTGTTCTGGGATTTATTTGGCGAGCAAGGCCATCCGATTCGCACCACCATTTCCGAGATTGGCCCTCTCCTTCTTGCCCGTATTTTGAATCTGAACGACACTCAGGAAGGTGTGCTCTCTGCCATTTTCCGTATTGCTGATGATCAGGGACTATTACTGATCGACTTTAAAGATTTAAAGGCCATGATTAGTTATGTCAGCGAACATGCCGCAGATTTTAAAGCGGACTATGGCAATCTGTCTCCTGCCAGTCTGGGCGCGATTCAACGCAATCTGCTTGCCTTGGCTGATCAAGGTGGTGAGCAATTCTTTGGTGAACCAGCGCTGGATCTGATGGATTTTTTACAAACCGACAGTCAAGGTCATGGCAATATCAACTTGCTTGCTGCTGACAAGCTGATGAACACACCCAAGCTATATGCTACTTTCCTGTTGTGGATGCTTTCGGAGCTGTTTGAACAGTTACCGGAAGTCGGCGACCTGGATAAACCTAAACTGGTGTTCTTCTTTGATGAAGCCCATTTGCTATTTGATAATACTAGCCCTGCCTTGCAAGAAAAGATTGAACAGGTGGTGCGTTTGATTCGTTCTAAAGGTGTGGGGATTTACTTTATCACCCAGAATCCACTCGATTTACCCGAAAGCGTTTTAGGTCAACTCGGCAATCGGGTTCAGCATGCTTTACGTGCTTTTACCCCTAAAGACCAAAAAGCGGTAAAAACGGCGGCAGATACTTTTCGAGCTAATCCAGAATTTAAAGTTCAGGATGCCATTACCGAACTGGCTGTCGGTGAAGCACTGATTAGCTGTCTGGATGAAAAAGGCACACCGCAAATTGTAGAACGCGGCTGGGTGATGCCACCACACTCCTCTTTTACCCCCATTTCTCCTGAAGAACGCAAAACTTTAATGCAACAAAGCATTGTGGCTGAGATTTATGAACAGCAAGTTGATCGTGACAGTGCGCATGAAATGCTGCAAAACAAAGTCACTGAACGCCAGCAACAGCTTCAGGCTGCGGAACTTGCCAAACAGCAAGCCAAAGAACAAGAAGCGTATGCCAAACAAGTCGCAAAAGAGCAGGAAACATTTGCTAAGCAGCAAGCCCGCGAACAGGAACGTCTTGCACGCGAACAGCAGAAAGAAGCTGAACGTGCAGCGAAACAGCGTGAAAAGTTCACCCAAGACATTGTTGGCACCTTTGCTAAAAGTGCCGCACGCACTTTGGGTAGCACTACCGGCCAGAAAATTGTCCGTGGTTTATTAGGGTCATTATTTGGTAAGAGATAACCCTTCTTTCTCCGATTATTTTCTTTATTTTTATGGGATATTTTAATATCCCATAATTTTTTCATGGTTTTTACTTAAAGATGTATTGTGAATATATCTTTAAAGATGTATTTTAAATACATCTTATAAATAACAGCCATGAGAGATCTGCTATGACTCCACAGCAAATTGACCTAGTAAAAGCTACAGTACCTGTGCTTCGTGAAAATGGGGTTGCTTTAACCGGTTATTTTTACAACCGCATGTTAAACAATAACCCAGATCTAAAAGAAACCTTCAACATGGGTCACCAGCGTAGCGGTGCTCAGGCGCAAGCCTTGGCAGGTGCAGTTTTAGCATATGCTGAAAATATCGAAGATCCTTCTGTGTTATTACCTGTGGTTGAACTCATTGCGCATAAACATGTCAGCTTAAATATTAAAGCACCTGATTACGGCATTGTTGGGGAAAACCTGCTGCATTCAATCAGTGAAGTACTCAATATTTCTATGGATGATCCACTGATTGATGCGTGGGCTACTGCATATGGACAATTAGCAGACCTGTTTATTGCGACTGAAAAAGCGATTTATGATCAACATGAACAGACTAAAGGTAGCTGGTTAGGCTGGCGCAATTTCAAGATTGCCAAGAAAGTAGTAGAAAGTGAAGAGATCACTTCGTTCTACCTGGCACCAGTCGACGGCGGACCATTACCGAAGTATGAAGCAGGTCAGTATATTTCTGTACGTGTGTTTGTACCTGAACTGAATTTAAGACAACCGCGCCAATATACGCTTTCAACTTGTCCTCAAGATGAATACCTGCGTATTTCAGTAAAACGTGAAGATCAAAAAGGTGATTTGGTTCCAGGCTGGGTATCTAACACTTTACATAGCTTGGCAGAAGGCTCAGAAATTGAAGTGTCTGCACCAACAGGTAATTTCTACCTGATTGATCCAAACAAACGTAATGTATTTATCAGTGGCGGTGTAGGCTTAACTCCAATGGTAGCCATGTTAAATCAGTTGGTAACTCTGGATATGCCACAACCTGTGACTTTCATTCATGCCTGCCGTAGCAAACAGGTGCATGCCATGAAACAGCACATTCATGATTTGAAAGCCAAATACCCACGTTTAAGCACGCTGACTGCTTACGAATTCCCACACCAAGGTGACAAACTGGGTGAAGACTATGATGTAGCAGGCCGTCTGGATCTGAGTACAATTGATCGTGCTTTATTACCAGAAAATGCTGATTACTATCTATGTGGCCCAATGCCATTTATGGCAGAACAACACAAAGCGCTGGTTGCACGAGGCATTCCTGCTGAGAATATTCACAGTGAAGCCTTTGGTACTGGTGGCGTTCGCCACTAAGCAGTCAGCTTAAACTGAAATCAAGCAAGGGCTAGTCTGGCTGTGTTAGACTAGCCCTGCTTTGTATGAAAACTCTAGATTTATAATGCAGTTAAATAAATTTACCGATTACGCCTTACGGATTCTTATGTACATCGCTCAGCCGAAAGAAATGCCGTATACCATTGCGGAACTCGCGAATGAGCTGCAGGTGTCAGAGAACCATGCCATGAAAATCGTACATTTTATGGCAAAGCAGGACTGGCTCATCACTACTCGTGGGCGAGGCGGCGGCATTCGCATGAATCCGCTCACCTTAAAAATACCATTGGGTCAAGTCGTGCGTATCCTGCAACAGGATAGCCAAGTGGTAGAATGCAATACCCCACCCTGTGTGCTGCGTAAAAATTGTGGTTTAAAAGGCATTTTAGATGATGCCGTAGAGCAGTTTTATGCCAGCCTGGAACAATACACGCTCAGTGAAGTGGTAATACCACTGCAAGGCCATTACAGCATCCAGTCACCAATCGGCCTGATCAATCTTTAGTTTTCACTTTCTGCTTACCAAGTCTTGCATTGAAAGTTCGCTTGCCCAAGCGACTTCCTTTATAATAGCTGCTTGTAAATTTAAGTTTGAAGTTGAGCCATGCACCACAGCAGAGGAAAATCGAAAAACAGTAAGGCAGCTGCTGCCCCAAAGCAAAAGATTAGCTATACCAAAAAAGTCGATCCTGCGATTACTGAATACTCTGTGCGCTCGCTCAATTGGCTGCGCAAAGCTGAATTTTTAATGAGTGCACCCAAACTTAATCTGTGTGTTGAAGATACAGGTTATGAAGTGGCATTCGCCGGTCGCTCCAATGCGGGTAAATCCAGTGCCATCAATGCCCTGACCAATCAGAAACAGTTGGCCCGTGCCTCCAAAAAACCAGGCCGTACCCAGATGATCAACTTCTTTAGCCTTGGCAATCCGGATCAGCGTCTGGTCGATTTACCGGGTTATGGCTACGCAGCTGTCCCAGAAGCCATGAAAATTGTCTGGCAGAAAGAACTGGAAAACTATCTGATTCACCGTAAGAGCCTGCAAGGTCTGGTGCTGCTGATGGATATCCGTCATCCGCTACAACACTTTGATGTGATGATGCTGGAATGGGCCTATTCACGTCACCTGTTCGTGCATGTCTTGTTGACCAAATCAGACAAGCTGAATCGTGGTCCTGCGTCCAAAGCCTTGCAGGAAGTCAAAGCAACATTAAATAAAATGAAGCTAAACTTCTCGATTCAATTATTTTCCTCTTTAAATAAAGAAGGTCTGGAAGAACTGGCAAGCGTGATGGCTGGTCGTCTTAACTTTACCCTGGATCAACCAACGGAATTTGATCTGGATAACATTCCAGAAGCGTCAATCCATGATTTAAACGAAGCTGATGAACCGATTGAATCTGTGGAGCTAGAAGATGAAACTGACTCAGACCCAGATCATGAAATTACTGCGAGTGAATTAAATAATCTGGATGAGCCGGTTGAGGCTGATCAAACAGAGATTGTCAACCAAGAACAGCCAAAATAAGTCCGATGTGATCCAAGTGACAAAATAATGTCCCGTATTGCCTGCAGCAATTCGGGACATTTTTTTCATACTGTATTGATCAAGCAGTGATGGATCCACCCCATGTCTTTACTCTCACGATTCAAAACAACAAAAATTGGCTCTTCAATTTCCTATTTTATCCAACCGCGCAAAGTTAAGTTTGAATGGCAGGCTACCCCGATTGACTGGATTCCAAATCAGCCTTTCGCCAGTTACTTTGTGAATGAAATTAATAATATTTTGCCGGCCGGTGAATTCTGGTTCTGTCGCTTGTATAATAAGGTTCTCGCTCAGATCACCGACGAAAAATTAAAGCATGATGTACAGGCTTTTATCCGTCAGGAAGCCATGCATGCTCAGGCACATAATTCGGCCAATAAAGAGTATCTATCTGAACGCCAGATTGATATCCAGCGCAATCTGGACATTATGAATTTCCTGTTCAATCAATTGCTGGCCGATCAGCCGCTTGGTCTGAAAATTCCTAAAATCGCAGAACATCAATGGGATCTGTTCCGGCTTGGTGTCGTCGCAACTGTAGAGCATATGACCTGTGTCCTTGGAAAATATGCGCTCTATAACACCGAGTGGGAACGGCTCGGTGCTGACGCGAATATGCTAGATCTGGTGAAATGGCATGGCGCAGAAGAAATTGAGCATCGCAGTGTGGCATTTGACTTATATCGTCATCTTGGTGGCGGTTATATTGCCCGCTACTATTTAAGTGTGGTGGTGATTATTGGAGTGATTGGTCTGTGGGTCGACGGTGCAGCACACTTGTTGGCACAAGACCCTCGTTTTAAGCAGCTGAAACCAGCGGTATATAAACCCTGGATCTGGAAAGAATGGTTCCGTATTTCACAGCAGGACAATCGTTTGCTATCCAATCCCCTCTGGCTGGTTTCTCAGCAACTCGGCTATCTGATGCCATGGTATGACCCGGTGCATGAAGGCAGTACCGATGATGCCCTGTATTATCTTGAGCATTCCCCTGCGGCCAAACGGGCAGGTTTAAAAGTCGCCTAAGCTCTCCTCTTATTACAATTTCTAACAGCAGGGATCATTTCCCTGCTTTTTATTTGACCTAAGATAAAGCTACAGACATGACCATAAGGATGAGCTCATGCAAGCACGGATTTCAGTGATTACACTCGGTGTTCGCGACCTGGAGGCTGCACTACGCTTTTATTGTGATGGGCTGGGCTTTCCCAGCAAAGGCATTGTTGGGAAAGAATTTGAATGTGGCGCAGTCGCATTTATTGAACTACAGGCTGGATTAAAACTGGCTTTATGGCCGCAAAGCAGCATCCAGCATGATACCGGACTCGAACCGAGCCCGATGTGTCCCACTCAAATGACCTTGGGACACAATGTGTATAGCCCATTAGATGTCGATCAGGTCATGACTCAGGCTGAAAAAGCTGGAGCCAAGATTGTAAAACCTGCACAGGCCACATTTTATGGCGGCTATGCAGGCTATTTTCAGGATCCAGATGGACATCTGTGGGAGGTGGTTTTCAATCCTCAACTAGAGATGGACTGATCCAGCTGCGGTTCACGGGTATGTCGGTCAACCACGACACTGATCATCATATCACCCTGCACATTCACCACAGTCCTGACCGTATCAAGCAGTCGGTCAATCGGCAACAGGATCGCAATAGCTTCTGCCGGCAAGCCAACTGATTGCAGTACCATGATCATGGTCACCATCCCGGCACTTGGAATACCCGGTGCGCCTAAAGATGCAATCATTGCTGTGGCACACACGACCAATTGCTGCCCCAACGTCAGATCAAGTCCCATGAGGTTGGCAATAAACAAAGCTGCTGCAGCTTCATACAGTGCCGTACCATCCATGTTTAGCTGAGTTCCAAGCGGAATGACAAAGCCTGCCGTATGTGGACGTACTCCCAGATTTTCCTGGGCACATTTCATGGATAATGGCATGGTTGCAGAACTGGAACTGGTCGCAAAAGCGGTAATCAAGGCTGCACGAGTGCCTTTAAAAAAGGTAATCGGGTTCATTTTCCCGAAGATCCACAACAATAATGGTAGAACTACCAGACCGTGGAAAATGGTGGTGCCCGTTACTACCGCAGCAAACTCTGCCAGACGGCTCAGCACCGAAATATCTTCAGTGGCAATCAGCTTGGCCAGTAGCGCAAAAATCCCGAATGGCGCCAGTTTCATGACCCAGCCAATCATCAGCATCATGATGTCAAAAAACTGCATACTGAGCTTACGCACCGTCCGAAACTTGTCTCCCCCTGCCACCAGTGCCACACCGACAAAGAGTGCAAAGACCACCACTGCCAGCACATTGCCATCGGCAAAGGCCTTAAACGGATTGATCAGGGTATTCTGAATAAAGTTGGTAAAGAATGAAGATGGCGTTAAAGTATCCAGAGTTTTATGCTGAGCCATGGCATCCTGGAACATTACTACATCGACACCCTTGCCTACATCAAACAGATGGGCACAAGCCAATCCCAAGATTAAAGCCAGGGTGGTCGTGGTGACACAGCATGCCAAGGTAATTTTCCAGGTTCGGCTCAGCTGACCACCAGCTTGCAGATTCGATACTCCAACCACAATCGAGCTAAAGATCAGTGGAACCAGCAACATCTTTAGCAAACCAATAAAGATGCTGCTCATGATACCCAGACCATACAGGCTGAGCTCTTCAAACGTGGTTTGCGGGAAAAGATTTAATAAAAAACCAAATAGGACACCCAATACTGCGGCAACTAGAATCTGCGTATTTAAGCTCATCTTCATGGACATTTTAATATCGAACTTATCCGGCACTATGCCATGCAAGTTTCGGATAATCGAGTAAAATTTTATAAACGCTTTGCAGCAAAATATCTTTTATTATTCATTTAATCCATATGGTGATGTACCAAATTTTGGCACGCAATGTGCTTAATCAGTGCAATAAGCTGGTTTTATAGAAAGGAAATACACGTTCATGAAAAAAATGATCATTGCTGTTGCACTTATTTGCAGCATCGGGCAGGTTTTTGCACATTCTTCGGGCGGTAAAGAACAGCAAGGCTGCCATAAGCATTCAAGCAATGATGTGCCACATTGCCACTAACTTCAAATCACATCCATAAAAAAGCCGGAACTCTAATCCGGCTTTTTTATTTTGACTCTTACTGGGTTTCAATTTCCCGCAAACGGATCAGACCTTCCTGGGTTGTACTACAGACCAGTTCCCCATTTTGCCACATACGACCGAAGTTCAGGCCACGTGAGCTGGCACTCACTGTCGCATCCATGTCGTAAAGCATCCATTCATCGGCCCGGAATGGCTTATGGAAATACATGGCATGGTCGATGCTGGCACATTGCAGGTTTGGTGAAATATAGCTCAGACCATGTGGACGCAATGCTGTTGTCATCAAGGTAAAGTCTGAGTAGAAGGCAGCAATCGCCTGATGCAGCGAAACCTCATCAACTTCCGGAGCGACTTGCCCATGGGTACGGATATAGTGCGCATAATTTGGCGCTTCCGGTTGCGGCTGGAATGGATTCACCGGCATCACAGGACGAATTTCTACATGGCGATCACGCATAAATGAAGCACGGACATTTTCCGGTACGAATTCAACAATCTGATGCTTCAGTTCTGCCTCATTTTTCAGGCTGTCGACTGAGGGATATTCTGGTTCAGAAATCTGATAGTTCAAGCCTTCTTCTGGTTCGGCAAAAGACACCATACACATAAAGATAGTACGGCCATGCTGAATCGCACGCACCTGACGACTGGCAAAACTCTTGCCATCACGGATACGATCTACTTCATAGATAATCGGTGCATTGACATCTCCTCCAAACAGGAAATAGGCATGCAATGAATGTGCTGGACGATCAGTCGTATACGATGCAGCACGCAAAGCCTGTCCTAATACCTGCCCACCGAATACGCGCTTGCCTACCAGGTTACGGCTAATTCCACGGAAAATATTCTCTTCCAGCTTTTCCAGGCTAAGCAATTCAACCAGTTCTTGTGTTAAGACATTCATAGGCAACCTATACGATGTTCGGGATATCCAAAATTGGAAAAATAACAATGTGTTTCATTTCTGGTAATATTCTGCCATAAATTCTGAGTAAATCCCTAGAGATTGACTGACTGACCTGTCATTCCCTTAATGGACGTTTCGCTAAAAAAAACGTTTTTTCACGTTAAAATCAAAGAACTTTTGTAGAATTTGTTAGAAAATGACATATTGTTTTCAAATACAATCTATCAAAATAGATCCCCCTCAGAAATCCTGTGGTTCTGGTCAGTAAAATTAGGAGTAGGTATGTCCAAGAGTGGCTTTGGTCAAATGTATCGCAAGCTTTCAAGTAAGATGCTTGAACTTGTGGTTACCCCGCATGTACTTGGGGAAGTACCAACGGAAGTCCCTGCTCCAGCGGCTGACCAGCAAAATCAGAAAAAGATTGTCTGTTATGTTCTGCAAAACCATTCTCGCAGTAATGCGCTGGTGGTAGATGGTGAAACCCGTCGTCTCAAATTGCCTGCTGCACTTGATCCAATGGATTTAGGTACGCGCCGGGAAAAAGCTTCGGTATTGTTCCTGCAATATCATGATGAAAGCAATCTGCTGAGCTCGCCGCCACATGCTTTTCCACCACGTCTGCTGCGTTTGATTGAAGTACTGGAACAGAATCCAGAACTGGATGTGGAACTGATTCCGGTGACCGTGCTATGGGGTCGTGAGCCAGAGAAAGAAGATTCCTGGTTCAAATTGTTATTTACCGATACCTGGTCAACACCAAGCAAGATGAAACAGCTGGTGAATATTGGTCTGCATGGTCGTCAGTCTTATCTGGAGTTCCATGAAGCACAGTCTCTGCGTGCACTCATTGATCATGCCAAAGTGACACATCCGAACCTGTCTCCAGCAACTTATATTGTCAGTACCTTGAATGACTATCTGGATGCCCAGCGAGAAGTAGTGCTGGGGCCTGACCTTTCAGATCGCCGTAATGTGATGCAGGGTCTGATCAAATCTCCAGATGTGCAGGCGGCTATCCGTAATGAAAGTATCCGCAGCAAGATCAGTGTGGATGAAGCTGAACGCCGTGCCATTGGTTATTTAAATGAAATCGTATCAGATTATTCCAACTCAACCGTACGTTTTGCCGATAAGGCCCTGACCCGTCTCTGGACTCAGCTCTATGACGGCATTGATGTACATAACTTCAGTACGGTACGTGAACTGGCGAAAGACTATGAAATCGTCTATGCACCATGTCACCGTAGTCATATCGACTACCTGTTATTATCTTATGTGATTTATCGTCGTGGTTTGATGGTGCCGTACATCGCAGCGGGTGATAACCTGAACATGCCATTTGTTGGCCAGATCTTGCGTGGCGGTGGTGCCTTCTTTATCCGCCGTACTTTCCGCGGTAATGCACTCTATACGACAGTTTTCAAAGAATATCTATATAGCGTTCTGTCACGTAATACTCCACTGGAATACTTTATTGAAGGTGGCCGTTCACGTACCGGTCGTCTGTTACCACCGAAAACCGGCATGCTGGCAATGACCGTGCATGGTCATTTGCGTGGCAAAGCGAAGCCTATCGTATTTGTACCCACCTATATCGGCTATGAACGTCTGATGGAAGGTGCAACTTATGTAGGTGAAATGAACGGTAAGGAAAAAGAAGCAGAATCTATTTTTGGCATTCTAAAAACCTTGCGCAAGATTGAACGTATTTTCGGTAAGGTACATCTGAATTTTGGTGAGCCCGTCTTTCTGGATGACATGCTGAAACAGCATGGTGCAGATGAAATCAAGATTGAAAAGAATGATGATCCGATCCCGCCAGCAGTATCTGAAGCAGTGAATAGTTCTGCACAGGCGATTCTGGAAAATATTAACCGTGCAGCCGTCATTAACCCGGTATCCCTGCTATCACTCATTTTATTAGCAACACCAAAACATACGCTGGATGAGGCGATTTGTATCAAACAGTTAGATACTTATCGTAATCTGCTGACGTCTTTGCCATATGATGAACGTATGCAAGTGACGCCGTTGTCCGGGAAAGAAATCATTGCCTATGCAATGAAGTTAAAACTGATCAAACGCGTCAATCATGTGCTGGGTAATATTATCGCTATCGAAGATAATCAGGCAATTTTACTGACCTATTTCCGCAACAATATTGTGCATGCTTTTGTATTACCATCACTGGTAGCCGCCCTGGTAAATCATAATGGCATTATTCGCCGTGATGATCTGGTGAATATCAGCAGCACCTTATACCCATTCCTGAAAGCTGAACTGTTCCTGAAATGGCATGAAGATGAAATCAAGGCACCAGTAGACGCTTATATTGATGCCTTAATTGCAGCGAAGTTGATTGCACAGGATGGTGAAAATCTGGTTGCACCTACACCAAACAGCGAAGCGCATCATCAGCTAGAAGTTTTGGCTGCACCTGTCATGCAAAGTATCGAGCGCTATTACATGACGCTGGCACTGATTACCCAACGTGGTTCAGGCAATATCTCCACCCGTCAAGTTGAAGAATTAAGCCATCTGGTAGGTCAGCGTTTGTCTGTACTGTATGAATTCAATTCACCAGAATTCTTTGATAAGGCGCTGTTCCAAAGCTTTATCAAAACGTTAACTCAAAAAGGTTATATCAGTACTAATGAAGACAATGCGATTGTCTTTGATGAAAGCTTCAAAAATATCGCTCAGTATGCGGATCTGGTATTGGACGAAGTGAAGCTGCAAATGCTTCATAACCTTACAGCCTTTACGGATGAAGAATTGAAAGAAGCTTTGGATGCCTTGGCAGCTGAACAAGCCAAGAAGCGTGCGAAACGGAAGAAAAAGTAAGATTATTTAAGCGCCCTCTCCCTCTGGGATGAGAAGCATTGCTTCGCAAGAGGGATGAGAGAAAATGTTTAAAAACTTACCTCTCCCTAACCCTCTCCTAAAAGGAGAGGGAACCCAACTTTATTCAAGATGAGTGAATAACTTCATCAATTCCAAATAATCCTGAAAACAATCTTGATGCTTTAACTCATATCCCATTTTTTGCATACGGGTAGCATATAGTTTCTTCCCCGTCACCTGCTCACTTTCTACCTTTAATAAAGGCAATCTCATCTGCTGCTGAAACCATTGCAGAACTTCATGCAACAGTTGTGGCTGGTTATTGGTCAAAATATATGAAGATTCAAGATGTTCCACGTGAATCATCTCAGCCATAAAACGTGACAAGTCTTCAATATGAATCCGATTCGACCAGTGCAGATTTGGATAACTGGACATAAATCGTGCCATTTTTTCCAAGCGTGCAACTGAAGCTCCATAAATCCCACTTGGGCGGATGATCGTACATTGGTCTGGATAAGCAGCTAAATAAATCTGCTCCATTTGATGCAGGACTTTGCCTTGCGGATCATTCGGATAAATTGCACTGTCATCATCCACCCGCTCTCCGGCATTCTCGCCATAGACCCGGGTGGAAGATACGACAACCAGACGTTGTATCGGATGGGATTTTAGCGCCCTAACAATTGGACCGACTGAATCCAGATAAGTCTGCTGATAAGCTTCGAGCGTACTCTGGTCAGGACTGAGCAAGACGTAGACCCAGTCAATCGGTGCAAGGCTGCTTAAATCGAGCTGATGCACATCCTGAACATGATGAGTGGCACAGGAATCTGTTTTCGCACTGCGACTGATTGTGCTAATTTGATGACCTTGCTCAAATAATTGTTTAGCTATGCGTGCGGATGTTTTACCATAACCGATAAATAAAATATGCATTCAGCACCGAATCACAAAACCTGGTTGAGGGGACATGGCTGCAGTCCATCAGTTACAAGGTGTCGGCAATGCCGCCGCCACATTACTTGAAAAATTAAATCTGTTCACAACTGATGATTTGCTCTTTCATCTGCCACGTGACTACGAAGACCGTAGCACGATCATTCCCATGAATCAATTGACTGTGGGACGTAGTTATTTGCTGGAAGGTATTGTCAAAGGCGTAGATTTTCCACCAGGTAAACGCAAGTCCATGGCCGTACTGCTGGATGATGATTGCGGCAAGGTGACCCTACGTTTCTATCATATCTATAAAGGCATTACCGACCGCTGCAAAGTTGGTGCAAGATTAAGAGTTTTTGGCGAAGTGCGTGTTGGTGCCCGTGGCCTGGAAATGTATCACCCCGAATTACAGGTCATTACTGAACATACCCCACTTCCGCAGACACAACTTACGGCAATCTATCCGGCAACTGAAGGCCTGACGCAACCCAAATTACGTGAATATATCAAGCAGGCGCTCGCCCTACACAGTGATGATCTACCGGAATTGCTACCGGCTAAATTCAGCAATGGCTATGACCTGAAGCAGGCACTGGAATATATCCATCACCCTCCAGTCGATGCCAACATGTTGCAGCTGGCACAGGGTTCCCACCCAGCCCAGCAGCGTCTGATCTTTGAGGAACTGGTCGCGCATCAGATCAGTTTACTGACCCGCCGTGCCTTTATTCAGCAGATTGAAGCGCCTGCATTTTCACCAAGTAAGCGTTATGCCAAACAGTTGCTCGCGGGTCTACCTTTTGAAATGACGGGGGCGCAAAAACGTGTTTCACGAGAAGTTGCCCATGACATGAAAGGCAACAAACCGATGTTGCGTCTGGTACAGGGCGATGTCGGTGCAGGTAAAACACTGGTTGCTGGTGTGGCGGCCTGTCATGCTCTGGAAGAAGGCTGGCAAGTGGCCCTCATGGCACCAACCGAAATTCTAGCAGAACAGCATTATTTAAATTTTAAAAAATGGTTTGAGCCACTGGGACTGACTGTTTCCTGGCTATCTGGCAAGCAAAAAGGTAAAGCCCGTACTGCGGCAGAACAAAGCATTAGAGATGGTAGTGCCAATCTGGTGGTCGGCACCCATGCCTTGTTTCAGGAAAATGTCGAGTTTGCCAAATTGGGGCTGGTAATTATTGATGAACAGCATCGCTTTGGTGTGGATCAGCGTCTGGCTCTACGCAATAAAGGGCTGGATGGTATGTCCCCACATCAACTGGTCATGACGGCGACACCAATTCCACGTACGCTTGCCATGTCTGCGTATGGCGATCTGGACACTTCAGTTATTGATGAACTGCCACCCGGTCGTACTCCGATTCAGACCGTCACTATCCCACTGGACCGCCGTGAAGAGGTACTCCAACGTATTGCCACCAACTGTGCTGAAGGTAAGCAAGCGTATTGGGTCTGTACTCTGGTCGAACAGTCGGAAACTTTAGATGCCCAAGCAGCCGAAGCCACTTTTGCCGAAATTAAGGAACGCTTCCCGGAAATCAATATCGGTCTGGTCCATGGCAAGATGAAGCCTGATGAAAAGCAGGCGGTGATGCAACAATTTAAAAATAATGAATTGCAGCTATTGATTGCCACGACCGTGATTGAGGTGGGTGTCGATGTACCGAATGCTTCTCTGATGGTGATTGAGAATGCTGAGCGTCTCGGCCTCTCACAACTGCATCAGCTGCGTGGCCGTGTTGGTCGGGGTGCCAAAGCCAGTTTCTGTGTACTCCTGTATAAGCATCCTCTTTCTCAGAATGGTCAGGAACGTTTGCGTATCATGCGGGAAACCAATGACGGCTTTATTATCGCAGAAAAGGATCTGGAACTGCGTGGTCCAGGTGAACTGCTTGGCACCAAACAAACCGGAGATATGGGTTTCCGGGTAGCCAAGCTGGAACGGGATGACCACCTGCTCAATCAGGCACATTATGTGGCGCAGCAGATGTTAAAGGATTATCCGAAACAGGCTGATGCGCTATTAAAACGCTGGTTACCTGAGGCACCACGTTATGCCTATGTCTAAGCTGATTCAGCAAGGCAAACATTGGCTGGGCAAGTTACAACCCTGCCAGCTTTGTCACAACGATTATCAAACAATTCATTCAGTATGCCAGGATTGCTGGAACCAGTTACCCTGGGCACATCAGACCATCCAGCGCCAGGAAATGCAGGTACAGATTGCCTGCCATTATGATTATCCGATGGATCGTCTGATTCAGTTGTTCAAATATGAGCAAAAGCTTTATCTGGAAAACTTGTTAGCAGGTGCGCTTATCAGTTTGAAACTTCCCAAAGTCAGCGCAGTCGTTCCGATGCCAATCTCGACAGACAAACTGGTACAGCGTGGCTATAACCAGTCCTTACTGCTGGCTAAACAGGTCGCAAAGCATCTTCAAGTTCCAGTATGGCAACCGGTGAGCCGGCTCAAACAGCATTCACAAAAAGGCTTAAGCCGCCTGGAACGGATTGAAGATATTGAAGCACAATTTCAGATTAGTACATCATCAAAATTGCGTTATCGTAAAGTACTGATTATTGATGATGTGGTAACAACTGGCAGTTCAATTCGTGCACTTAATCAGAAGCTCGAAGAACTTGGCTGCCAGCAAATTTATACAGCCTGTGTCGCAGGTGCAAAGCTTTAAATTAAGCTTGAGCCAATAGATTTGACTTCACCCATGGAATCACAATTTCTGTGGTTAACGGGGCCAGTGCTAAGTCTTGTTCATTGAGATCAATCCATTTCATCTCGGCAATCTCCGCCTCAATTGTTGGCATTTGATCCAGTTTGACCAGATATACATAACTGACCAGTTGGTGGTCAGGTTCATTCGCGGTCTTCGTTTCAAAACGACCAACAAATTGCTGTACTTCAGCCTGACAGCAGATCTCTTCCTGAATTTCACGAACAATCGTCACTTCAGGTGCTTCATTCGGTTCCAGCTTGCCACCCACCTGCATAAAGCAGCTGGTGCCTTTCTTGCGCACGACCAATAATTGCTGTGCTTCATTCAGTACAATGCCGGCGGCAACAGTAATAACGTTCATAACTACTCAAATTTAAAAATGATCAATGGGCTTATTTCACGAGATCTTGCTGATCAACCATCCCCCATTTCGCTTGCGGTGGTTGATAATTCTCAAAAGCATCCAGAATTGTTTCAATTTCTTCACTGACAATGAGTTTCTCGGTAAAACGTGCCTTGGTAAAACCCTGTTCAGTCGTGTGCTGAATAAAATGAATCAAACCGGTATAGAAGTTTTCTGCATTTAAAAATGCACATGGCTTTTCATGAATACCGAGCTGTGCCCAGGTCCATTGCTCAAAGATTTCTTCCAGTGTTCCTACACCACCCGGTATCGCAATAAAACCATCTGCCAGTTCTGACATTTTGGTTTTGCGCTCGTGCATATTTTCAACAATATGCAGTTCAGTCAGACCTGGATGGGCCAATTCACGGTCTACCAGCTGCTTTGGAATCACCCCAATCACTTGGCCGCCCGCAGCCAGAGTACTGTCCGCAACAATTCCCATCAAGCCTGAACGGCCACCACCATAGACCAGTGTTTGCTGTCTAGCTGCCAGCGTCTGGCCGACTTTTTCAGCAATCTCGGTATAAACAGGTGCGATCCCCAGTGCGGAACCACAAAAAATTGCGATAGAATTCATCATTTTTCACCATTTAGTTCTAGCTGTATCGCAAGGAATCCCTGATCGAAGCTTTTTTTGAAAAAATAACTGTTCAATCAGTGTTTTTATTCAATTCCTTGTCTAAAATACACCCATTCCAATTTACATACTGCGCAAGGGAGAAAAGACAGCATGCTTGAAGCCTTTTATGCCACAGAGCGCGGTAGCCTAGAAGATGCCACTATTAATGGCGACTTTGATTTACATCAAGATTTGGTTTGGGTCGATCTGATTGCTCCTTCACAGGAAGAGCAGCAATGGATCATGGACGCTTATGAGCAAAATCTTCCTACCCTCAAATCATTAGAAGACATTTCATCCAGTGCCCGATTCTACCGCGATGATGACGGTATTTTGCATATCAGCACTTATTTTTTAACGAAAAATAAAAACTATCAGGTTGAAGAAGATACTGAAGATCAATCCAGCATTTTAGCCACGGTGCAAACCGTTGCCTTCATTCTGCATAAAGACCGGCTGTTTACCTTGCGTGGGGAAAAGCTGGTAGCGTTCCGTGCCTTTCGTGCTCGTGCGCGCCGCAATGATTATGAGATTGATTACAAGGATCCGACCTGGATTCTACTTGGCCTGCTTGAAGCCAAGCTGGATGAGCTGGCGGATATTCTGGAAGATGTGCACAAGGATCTGGAAAAATACTCAACCGAAGTCCTGAATAACCGCCATCGTGAACAGATTCTGGATCTGGATGACATGATTACCCGTCTGGCACAGCTCGAGGATATGCTTGGAAAAGCCCAGCTTTGTCTGATCGATTTACGCCGGGTACTGACCTTCCTGTCCCGTCCACGGGCGCTCGGTAGTCATATCTATGATGCGGACATTCGAGAGCTCAGTGAAGATGTACGCTCTCTGGTTGAGCATGATGCTTTCTTATTCCAGAAGGTGCGATTCCTGCTCGATACAACTTCCGGATTCATTAATACCGAACAGAATGACACGATCCGTCGATTCTCGATCTTGCCAAGTATGCTTGCGCCACCGATGCTGATTGCGAGTATTTATGGGATGAACACAGAAGTTCTGCCTTTTGCACATGGCACCACCAGCTTTATTATTGTCGGGCTGATTCTGGTCGCATTCTTCATTGGACCATTGATTTACTTTAGATGGAAGAAATGGATTTGAGCGAGCTTTGAGGCACTGCTTCAAAGCAAAGCGCAAGAAATCTCTGTATTTAACTTATATCTATTTAATCCCTCGTCAACTTCTCTCTAAAAAAGTGAAGAAAATTCCCCCTCCTTTTCCAGAGGAGGAGTTAGGTGAGGATTTTCACCCTCTCTCTTTAACTCTCCCTGAGGGAGAGAGAACTTGCAATCTATACTTAGATCTATTTGATTTTCATTATTTCTTAAAATCTAATCACAATAAAAAAGCACCTTTCGGTGCTTTTTCTCTCTACTGAATGATCTGTAAATCATTCTCCAGGTGACAGGACTGTATGATCTTCATCACTTTTGGAGGAACAGCTTTAAACTGCAATCCTTTGGCTTGTGGCGTCTGACGTAACCATCTGACCAATATCGCCAAAGCCAGAGTACTGCCACTTTCAAGCTCAGCCAGATTTACCACAATAGGAAAAACTGTCTGTGACTGAATTTCACGCAGCCCCTGTTCATAGTATTGCTGCGCATTGTTATAGTCGATTTTGCCTATAACATGCAGTTCCTGATTACTGAATCTGATCACAGCTCACCTATCTTATTTTTTCTTTTCAACCGCTGCTTCTGCATCTGGCTTGAAGTTTGCAATTGCTTTATCCAAGTTACCGCCATTACGTTTTACAGTCGCTGCAAACTGGTTACGGAACTGTAAACCTAGATCAATACCAGACACGTTGATATTACGGATTTTCCATTGTGAACCTTTATCGGCCAACTGGAAAGAAACCGGAATTTTCTCGCCATTATTATGGAAATCAATGGTTACAACTGGATTTTTGCTACCCGTGTCTTTGTACGGACGCATGGTATAAGACTGGTTGGTATATTTGGCAAATGCTGAACCATAATTTTCAGTCAGCGTTTCACGGAAATTACGTTCAAACTGAGCACGCTGTGCAGCAGAGCTATACTGATTAGTTGCATACGTTCCCATCACAATGCGGGTAAATGCTTGTGAATCGATATATGGATCAAGATTCTGACGAATAATAGTTTTCACCAGTGCCGGATTGCTCTGCAACTTGCTATGGTCTGCTTTCAGACGAGCCACCAGATTGTCTGCAACTTTCTTGATAAATGCAGGTGGTGCTTCAGCCGGTGCAGCGAAAACACTTCCCATCGCCATAGTAGATAGAATGCATGCTGCAAGGGTTTGCTTTACTAAAATATTCACTCAAATTTCCTCAATCATTATTCAACAAATGCAGGTTCTGCATCTGTAGCTTCAGAAGTTACTGCATCAGCAGATGCCTCCTGAGTTTCTGATGACTTACTGCCTGCTCCACCTGTCACGAATTTGGTAATTAAATCTTCAATTTCCATCGTGCCCTGGGTATTGGCAATCTGATCACCACGTTTCAAATAATTCAGACCGCCGCCTGGAATAATTTTCAAATACTTTTCACCCAGCAAACCATTGGTTGCTACCATAATGTAAGCATCTTCATCAATATTGGTAATGGATGTCATGTTGTCTAAGAGTTGCTTTTCCATTGCTTTTTGTTGCGCAGGTGCCGCAGCTTCATAGTCAGTGCTGTAACGTAACTCATCTAAGGCTTCTTGCTGTACTTTCTTTAACTGTTCAGCATTAAATGATGTCAGTGAACCATCTAGCGTCATATGTACAGTGGCTAATCGGGTGACTGGATCAAGTGTAATCGTATCGACCTGACCGACTTTCACACCGCTTAAAGCCACTTTGGCACGTGGCTTAATGCCATTTACATTTTCGAAAGTTGCTGTCATTTTATAGCTGTCGGCAATATTGGTTCCGACCAAACCACTGACACGCATTGCCAGGAAGAAAATTGCAATTCCAAACAAAATGACAAAAACACCAACGGCCAGCTCACTGGTACGTGATTTCATTAAACACCTCCGAACATGACCGCAGTCAACACGAAATCAAAACCTAAAACACACAACGATGAATACACCACAGTACGTGTTGTGGACGTTGCAATCCCTTCAGATGTCGGTTCACAGGCATAACCCTGATAGACCGCAATCCATGTACAAATCAATGCAAATACAAAACTTTTAATGATGGTACCGTTAAAGATATCCTTGTAGAACTGCACGGTACTTTCCATACCGCTCCAGTACGCACCTTCATCTGCGCCAAGGAAATCTACACCGACCATTTTACCGCCCATAATCCCTACGGCAGCAAAAATTACGGACAGCATTGGCAGACTGAAAATCCCCGCCCAAAGACGTGGTGAAATGACCCTTTTTAGCGGATCAACCCCAATCATCTCCATACTGGATAACTGTTCAGTGGCTTTCATCAGACCGATTTCGGCTGTCAATGCGGAACCGGCACGACCAGCAAACAAGAGCGCTGCCACAACCGGTGCCAGTTCGCGTAATAAGGTTAGAGCTACTGCGGTACCTAACATGGCTTCACTGCCAAAGGTCGCCAGAATGGTATACATCTGCAAACCGAGAACAGCACCAATAAACAGACCCGAAACTACGATGATCAGTAAAGAGAGCACCCCAACACGGTACATCTGGTAGACAAATAGCTTAAACCCCAGCCAGGTTGGCATCGAAATCAGAATTTGCAACAGCATCAAGGTCGCAACCCCAATCCCGCGCACACGTTCTATGACGCGTCTACCCAATAAGGCAATTGCATTCATGAACGCACCTCATCACTTAAATAAGCCGCATGACTAAACTGATAATCCACAGGTCCCTCAACGGAACCCGTCAGGAACTGCTGAACAAATGCAGAAGGATGTGCTTTTAATTCTTCAGGTGTACCTTCGCCCTGGATCTTTCCTTCTGCCACTACGTAAATGTAGTCCGCAATGGATAGAGTTTCTGCTACATCATGCGAAACGATAATTGTAGTCAGGTCTAATGCTTCACGCAGGGAACGAATCAGACGTGTTAATACACCCATCACGATCGGGTCTTGCCCGGCGAATGGTTCGTCATACATGATCAGCTCTGGGTCAAGTGCAATCGCACGTGCTAGAGCCACACGACGGTTCATACCACCAGATAATTCAGAGGGCATCATCTGCTCTGCACCGCGCAGACCGACAGATTCCAGCTTGAGTGCCACGATTTCTGCGATCAAGTGCTCAGGCAATTTGGTATGTGCACGAATCGGGAAAGCGACATTTTCATAAACACTCATATCTGTGAACAAAGCACCGCTCTGGAATAACATGCCCATACGTGCACGTGCAGCAAACAGCTCACTACGTGACATGCGTGCGATATCCTTGCCATCCAGCAACACCTGTCCTTGATCTGGCGTTAGCTGTCCGCCAATAAGACGCAATAATGTAGTTTTACCGGTACCAGAAGGTCCCATAATGGCAGTGATCTGACCACGTCGAATGTTCAGGCTGACATTCTCATAAATCACACGTTCGCCTCGCTTGAAGCTCAAACCTTTCACTTCTATGAGTGATTGAGTCTCAAACGCTGTTTGATTTTTCATAGCTAAGCGTTTTCCTGCATTTTTTCAGCATGCGTACTATAAAGGATTAACTCTCTAAATGTTACCTTTTGATCGGAATGTTACAATGGCAAAAAGGCAATATCTGAATGAAAAAAATGAGAAAGCATGATTTATTTTTATAATTTTATCGTCTGCTTATATGTTCAATAATCATTCAATTATAAAAATTATAGAGAAAGAGAATGATGTTACATAAGATCAGGATCAGCGCAATATAAGGCATAACAACCTCATGGATATAACGAGCCAAGTGTGATTTTTGAGGATTAGTTATCATAACCGATTCAAATTCAGGAATGGCACACACTTTACCTAAAACTTTAAAAAAATGCATGCATAAAAAACCAGCGTTACCGCTGGTTTTTTCTGGCCAGATTCAATTAGTCATTGAATTTGCGACGTGGACGGTCTTCACCGAACGAACGCTCACCACGTGGTTTGTCATCGAAGTTACGGCGTGGACGATCACCACCGAAATCACGTTTAGGACGGTCATCACCAAATGAACGTGCTGGACGGTCACCGAAACCACCTTCACGACGTGGCGCCGGACGATCACCGAAATCACGTTTAGGACGATCCCCAAAACCACCCTCACGACGTGGCGCCGGACGATCACCGAAATCACGTTTAGGACGGTCACCAAAAGAACCTTCACGACGTGGTTTGTAGTCTACGCGGTTGCCACGGTTGTCATCAGAACCTTCGAAACGAGGACGGTCGCCAAAATCACGTTTTGGACGGTCATCGAAAGAACGTTGCGGACGGTCACCGAAACCACCTTCACGACGTGGAGCTGGACGATCACCGAAGTCACGTTTAGGACGATCACCGAAACCGCCTTCACGACGTGGACGATCGCTGTTGAAGTCACGACGTGGGCGATCTTCGCCACCGAACGCAGGACGTTCGCCACGAGGTTTGTCATCAAAGCTACGACGTGGACGGTCATCACCACCATCACGACGTTTGAAGTTACCTTCACCTTCGAAACGACGACCACCGCCGAAGCCACCACGGCCGCCACGACCGCCATCACGACCACGACCAGCGCCATCACGGCTACCGCGTGCAGGAGGTGGAGATGGCTCAAGACCTTCGATTTCAGATACTTCTAAACGAGCATCCAGGTAGTCTTCAAGCGCACGGATTTTACCGCGTTCACGGTAAGTCGCTAAAGTAATCGCTTTACCAGTACGGCCCGCACGACCTGTACGACCAATACGGTGTACATAGTCCTCGTTCTTCATTGGAAGACCGAAGTTGATGACGTGAGAGATTGTTGGTACGTCTAGACCACGTGCTGCAACGTCAGTTGCAACCAAGATTTTTGCACGACCTTCACGGATGCTGCGTAGACGACGGTTACGAACTGTCTGTGGCATTGCACCGTGAAGTGCTACTACTGATAGACCTGCTTCAGCAAGTTCTTCAGCCAGCATATCGGTATCTTCTTGCGTAGAAGCGAATACAACTGCCTGATCAACGTCTTCTTCGTTTAACCAGTGAGTCAGTAATTTTTTCTTGTGCTCAAAGCCATCAGTCCAGTGCAAAGTCTGAGTGATGTCAGTATTCGTAGAGTGACCAGTTTCGATCGCAATACGCTCTGGCTCATTCATCATACGTTCAGCAAGCGTGATGATACGCGGTGCAAATGTTGCAGAGAACATCAAAGTCTGTTTACGGTTCGCAGCCAAGTCACCGATTGCCTCTAGGTCTTCAGAGAAACCAAGGTCTAACATACGGTCAGCTTCGTCGACGATTAACGCATCAACTTTGTCCAGTTTAATCTGGCGACGGTTAACAAGATCAAGTAAACGACCTGGTGTCGCAACTACAACTTGTGCACCTTTTAATTGTTGGATTTGTTTACCAAATGGCATACCACCCATGATTGCAGCAATACGAACACCTTTCATGTGACGTACAAATGCAATCGCATCCTGACAAACCTGTTGTGCAAGTTCACGTGTTGGTGAAATTACCAGGATATTCGGTTGAGTTACCGCTTTCATGCGTTCTTTGAACGGAACGAAAGTATCTTCAGTTGCAAGGCCATTCAATGTAGGGAGAAGGAAGGCTGCAGTTTTACCAGAACCAGTCTGGCTTGACACTAGAAGGTCTTTACCTTCAAGCGCCGCAGGAATAGATAGTTCCTGTACAGGTGTAGGCGCAGTAAAGCCTAGTGCTTGTAAAGCTTGTTGTAAGGTTTCGTGTAGAGGAAAATCAGCAAAAGTTTTGCTCATAGAGTCTTTCACCCGGAAATTGGGTGCTCCATTAAAAATAAAGTCAAATGAACATCGACAAAAAGCGGTACAGCAATATACGCTGAAAATAAGAGATCATTCAGCGGCGATCCGAGTAACGACGATGTGATATAACGCACGCATGATTACGGCATAACCTGAAGGAATCGCTTTAGCGATTGGGGCGCGAGATATCGTCCTCTCTTTGGACCGCACGCGCATACACAATGATAAGAAGAGAAATGTTCAGGTAACGAACAGAAATTAAGTGCGTGCGCGGATTATAGCAGGATTTAAAATAATGTCATTAAGTTTTATTGTTATTTTGTATTAATCTAAAATTAGTTGATATTTTAACTATATTTAGCAGAAAAAAATATTATCCAGTCATAAAAAAGGCATCCCTTAGGATGCCTCTTATATGTTTTAAACCAAAATGTCTAAACCCGATTATTTAGCTGCCTCGCCCCATGCAGGAACAACTGCCTGCATTAAAGGTTTCAGCATTTTCATAGAGCAGGCAATGACCTGACCTTTTTCCATAGATTCGCTGCCACCACGTGCATCAACCACTGTACCGCCCGCTTCTTTCACAATCAGTTCACCAGCAGCGATATCCCAAGGTTTCAAACCAAGTTCAAAGTAACCATCTAAACGACCTGCCGCAACATAAGCCAGATCCAGCGCAGCAGAACCTGCACGGCGGTATTGAGCACCTGCCTCAGTAACGTTTAATAGTGATTCGAAATGGTTTTTCGCATAAGACACCACTTCACCGCCACGTTGAGCGCGGTAAGCATGACCGACTGCCAGGAAAGAATTCTGCAAGTTGTCTTTCACATTTACACGGATACGACGCTGGTTCAGCATCGCACCACGACCACGACTTGCAGAGAATAGCTCGTCTTTCACAGGGTCATAGATCACACCGTGTTGGGTTACGCCTTTGTGCTGAACAGCAATAGAGATACAGAAATGCGGGAAACCGTTGATGAAGTTCAGTGTACCGTCAAGAGGATCAATCACCCAACACCATTCAGCGTCGTGACCTTTACCTTCTTGCAAACCAAACTCTTCACCAAGGAAGCTGTGGTTTTTATAACTTTTACGCAGCGTATCGATAGTCAGTTGCTCTAGGTAACGGTCAACACGCGTTACAGGACCATCAATGCCTTTCTCTTCGACTTGTAGATCGAGTTTATGACGATTTTGATGCGCTTTTAAAAGCTCTTGACCAACTAATTGAGCCGCACGCGCAGCCATCACCACCATAGGTTCCATTGAACACCCACTACAAATTTGAAGATATTGATAAAGAATAATGCATAAAAGCCCCTACATTTTAGCAAATCTAAGGGCTTTTTGGGAAAAAATGTGTCTAAAATTTTGAAGACGTTGTTTCAGACTGGCTGGGTAAGTGAAGACCAGGCCTGATTCATTGACTTTTCAATGCCTTGAGCATCAAGTCCTGCCTGTTGCAGCATCTGTGCATGGGTCGCTTGCGCCATAAAGGTATCAGCAAGACCAAGATTTAAAATTGGTTTTACGATCTGCGCTTCAGCCAGATATTCATTGACTGCACTGCCCGCACCTGCCATCACTGCATGTTCTTCGACTGTCACGAACAGAGTGGTACTTGGCGCAATATCATCTAGCATTTGGGTATCCAGTGGTTTGATGAAACGCATATTCACCACACGTACTGCCACATCATGTTTTGCAGCAAAGGCTTGGGCTGCATCGATAGCGGCCTGCACTCGGCTACCAAATGCCAGTACAGAGATATAGTCATCATGCTGACCATTAAAGCTCGCTACGATTTCAGCCTGACCCATTGGTAATTCAACCATGTCTTGCTGAATCTCAACACCCAGACCACTCCCACGCGGATAACGTACTGCTGCCGGACCTTTATAGAGATACGCAGTATGTAGCATCTGGCGACATTCATTTTCGTCTTTTGGCGCCATGATCACCAGATTCGGAATGGTACGCATATAAGCATAGTCATATGCTCCGGCATGGGTCGGACCATCTTCACCAACCAGACCAGCACGATCGATAGCAAACGTCACATCCAGATTTTGTAGCGCCACATCATGTACTAACTGGTCATAACCACGTTGCAAAAACGTTGAATAGATCGCTACAACCGGCTTCAAACCTTCGCAAGCCATACCCGCTGCTAGCGTTACCGCATGCTGTTCTGCAATCGCGACATCAAAGAAACGCTCAGGATATTGCTTAGCAAATTCCACCATGCCTGAGCCTTCACACATGGCTGGGGTAATGGCCAGCAAGCGGTCATCTTTCGCCGCTTCATCACACAGCCACTGACCAAAGACATCAGAATATTTTGGTGCTGGATTTGCAGTAGATCCTGCATTTAAACGACTAATCGCATGATATTTAATTTGTTCTGCTTCTGCCGGAGCAAAGCCTTTGCCTTTTTTGGTATAGACATGAATCAGACGTGGACCTTTACGCTTTTTCAGTGCATTAAACACATGCACCAATTGACTCAGATCATGACCATCATAAGGACCAAAATAATCAAAACCAATCGCCTTAAACAGGTTATCGGCAGCATCAGTCGCTGCACAATGCAGACGTGAGTTATACACCCATTCTGGATGCGGCTGAACGAAAGCTTCACCCTCTTCAGTAATATTCACCGACTCACCACGTTCCCACAGTGCAGCGAGATGCTTGGCAAAACCGCCAGTGCTGCAGGAAATCGACATGTCATTATCATTCAGCACCACCATCAGATCTGCATTGTGCGCGACGGCGTCATTCATGGCTTCAAAGGCCATACCTGCCGTCATTGCACCATCACCAATAATGGACACCACTTCACATGGATTCTTTTGATAGCGACGCGCCAAGGCCATGCCCAAGCCTGCTGAAATCGCAGTAGAAGAATGCCCTACCCCGAAAGTATCAAATTCAGATTCATCACGCGCCGGGAATGCAGCCAAGCCATTTTTGGCACGAATCGTGGTTAATTGCTCACGACGACCGGTTAAGGCTTTATGCGGATATGCCTGATGACCTACATCCCAGATCAGGCGGTCGTCTGGCGTATTGAAGCAATAGTGCAAAGCTACAGTCAGCTCAATCACCCCCAGATTGGCACCAAAATGCCCACCACTTTGTCCTGCAGCATACAAAATGTACTGACGTAACTCATCGGCCACCTGCTCAAGCTGATTTTGCTCAAGTGAACGCAATTGCTCTGGATGATCGATCGCATCAAGCAACGGTGTTACAGGGCGTTGAGTTGGTATTTCTGTATACAGCATAAATGGCAAAGCCTTCAAAAGCCTGGCAAATCCTAAGCTAGGTCTGTCTATGGGGAGTCCCGATCATATAGTCGAATTGTAGCAGCTTCAATTGACTAAAGCTGTTAACGGCGCAATATTAAACAATGAGCTTGATCAGGGTAAAATTTGCAGAATACGATTATCCTGAATAATCTTACTGTTTATCAACTATTATCGTTCGCTTTATACAAAAAAGAAAATGTTCTCCAGAAAATCATCTATGCAACCCTACTAATGTCCAATCATTACGCTATACTTTGAGCAATTTCAGGATTTAACGGGTTCAGCTGTGCCTATCGAGTTTGTCGCAACATCAAGATTACCTACCGCTCATGGTGAATTTAAAATTACTGTTTTTCAAGACCCTAAGACTGGCGAAGAACATGTCGCGTTATCTAAAGGACTGGAAGAATCGAGTGATGAACCCGTGCTGGTGCGTGTACATTCTGAGTGTTTGACGGGTGATGCTTTTGCCTCACTGAAATGTGATTGTGGACCGCAACTTCAGGCGACACAAAAGCTGATTAATGAAGTCGGTCGTGGTGTGATTTTGTACTTGCGTCAGGAAGGCCGTGGGATTGGTTTGACCAATAAAATCCGAGCCTATGCTTTGCAGGATCAAGGTCATGACACCGTAGATGCCAACCTGATGCTAAACCTGCCAGCAGATGCACGCCAATACGATATGTGTAGCATCATGCTGGATCATTTAGGGGTAAAAGCTGTACGTTTGATTACCAATAACCCTACAAAAATCAATGCACTTAAAGACTTAGGTATTAATGTGGTGGATCGTGTACCTCTGACGGTTGGTCTAAATCCATTTAATGAACAGTATCTTAAGACCAAGCATGAACGTATGGCGCATCTGTATCGGAAGGATGATTTTTGATTTTTATTTAATCTCCCCTAACCCCTCTTTGAAAAAGAGGGGGAAACTCCTTCATTTAGTAAGAATCGGAAGCCTCCCTGAGTGAGACTTCAGTATTGCTTTAAGTCGAAGTGCAAGAAAGTGAGGTTTGGTGGGATTCTAAATCGTCATCGAAAAAATCCGGTTCTCCGGCATTTTACGTTTTAATCTCAGGTCAAAAGCCATACAGATATTACGTACAAAAGGTTTCCCTTTCTCCAAAATTGTGACTGATGAGTCTGCAATTTTAATTAACTGATCCTGTGACATTTCTTTGAGCTGTTCTAGTACTTCGTCAATTTCAGCAAATTGCATGTGCTCATCTGCCCAAGAAGTGGTGAAACTGCACATCAGATTCAGGATATGCTTACGGAT
Source organism: Acinetobacter sp. SM1B (assembly GCF_003289665.1). NCBI lineage: Bacteria > Pseudomonadati > Pseudomonadota > Gammaproteobacteria > Moraxellales > Moraxellaceae > Acinetobacter > Acinetobacter sp. SM1B. The sequence goes on along the minus strand of NZ_QMBM01000001.1, from coordinate 276,700 downwards.
GATTAAATCTTCCTGACTTAATACATGCCCTTTAACGACTGGAATCTCATTCTGTTCCAGACATTCATAATATTCTTCAATGGTTTTTACATTCTGGGCAAAGCTGTACCAGCTATCACTGATTGATGAAATCCCCAGTCCAATCATCACTTGCGTTTTGGAAGCTGTATAACCCATGAAGTTACGGTGTAAAGAACCCTCCTTAAAAGCCTGATACATGCTGTCACTTTCTAGCGCAAAATGATCCATGCCAATTTCATGGTAGCCATGTGCCAATAGTTTCTTCTTGCCTTCTTCATAGCACTGGCGCTTGATTTCATCTTTAGGCACATCGGCATCTTTAAAACCGCGCTGACCATTGCCCTTGATCCATGGCACATGCGCATAGCTATATAAGGCTAAACGGTCCGGCATTAAGGTATTAGTTTGACCAATGGTAGTCAGTACATCATCCAGGCTCTGGAATGGTAAGCCAAAGACCAGATCATGCGAAATCGAGGTATAACCTATTTCACGCGCCCATTCGGTGACCTGTTTGACATTTTCATAAGGCTGGATGCGGTGAATGGCTTTCTGCACAATTTCATTATAATCCTGCACGCCATAGCTGACCCGGCGGAAACCTAAGTCATACAAGCCTTGCAAATGTTCATAAGTGGTATTGTTCGGATGGCCTTCAAAACTGAATTCATGCTCAGACGCTATTTCGGCCTTAACCAAGATACCTTTAATCAGTTGAGTTAAGTGCTCAATCGAGAAAAAAGTCGGTGTACCACCACCAAGATGGATTTCCTTGATCATTGGCTTTTCTTCCAATAATTCACAGTACAGGTCCCATTCCTTCAGCACCGCCTGAATATAGGGTTGCTCAACTTCATGCCGTTTGGTGACACGTTTATGGCATCCACAGAAAGTGCACAGGCTTTCACAAAATGGCAGATGGATATATAGACTGATGCCTTCTTTCTGATTCGATTCAGCAAAAGAGCGCTTTAAAGTCTGTTTCCACTGTTTCAGAGAAAAGTACTGTTCTTCCCAATACGGTACAGTTGGATAACTGGTATAGCGTGGACCTGGGACATTGTATTTTTGAATGAGGGAAGTAGCCTGAACCGACATAATATCCACCTATGACCATCGAAAATTCACCCAAGCATGGGCCATCTAAAGCTATTGTGTGGGGCTCGGAAAAAGAATTCAACCTAGCATCTCGGTCGGATTTAATACGCTACCTTGCTTTAATTTACTGTGAACACAAAGTCTTTTTAGATCATCAGTATCGGCAAATACATCTTAATTTTTATGCCATTTTATGCTTTGATGTAGAAAGTCTTTCTTTCTCCCCATGAGGGCTTTGATGCAGCATCCAACTTCTGCGGATATTCAACGGGTACGCGAATTCCTCCTCGACTTACAGGCGCGCATCTGTGCGGCTCTCGAACAACAAGAACGTACTGGTGGTGGCTCAGCTGAGTTTATCATTGATGACTGGGAACGACCTGAAGGTGGTGGTGGCCGTTCACGTGTGCTGCAAAATGGGACAGTAATTGAAAAAGGCGGGGTGATGTTCTCGCACATCAATATTTCTAAACTACCGGCTTCAGCCACTGAACGTCATCCACAAATTGCCGGAGCTAAGGCACAGGCGATGGGCGTCTCACTGGTGATCCATCCTAAAAATCCCAATGTGCCGACCTCACATGCCAATGTGCGCCTATTTGTTGCTGAAAAAGAAGGCCAAGATCCGATCTGGTGGTTTGGCGGTGGTTTTGACCTGACACCGTTCTATCCGAATGATGAAGATGTGCTTTCATGGCATCAGACGGCGCATGACCTGTGTGCGCCATTTGGCGAAGAAGTTTATGCACAGCATAAAAAATGGTGTGATGATTATTTCTACTTAAAGCACCGTGATGAACAGCGCGGTGTCGGTGGCCTGTTCTTTGATGACCTGAACCAATGGGATTTTGAAACCTGTTTTAAATACATGCAGGCGGTAGGCAATGGTTACTTAGATGCCATCATTCCGATTTTCCAGCGCAATCAGAACAAACCTTATAGCGAAGCACAGCGTGAGTTTCAACTGTATCGTCGTGGTCGTTATGTTGAATATAATCTGGTCTATGACCGTGGCACTTTGTTTGGCTTACAGACCGGTGGCCGGATCGAGTCCATTCTAGTGAGTCTGCCCCCACTCACTGGCTGGTCTTATCGTCCGGAATGGGCCGAAGGTTCACCAGAGAAACAACTCACCGATTATTATCTAAAGCCACGAGATTGGCTGCAAGAGTTAAAGAAGTAGGTGTACGCTTAACCAAAATGCTCTCACTTTGAGGGCATTTTTTATAAAACTGTTCCAATTATTTTTTGCTTACAATACCTCTAATTTTTTTCTCCTGAAAACTTCATGCAATTAATTCGTTCCCAAATTTACAAAACTAATTCTTCAAGAATATTAATTTGAACGAAAAATTTTCCTATAAACATTTAGAAACTTTTCTTTATATAAATAAGTAGAAATGTCCTCACTTCGTCACAAGCTCTGCTGTATAGTAAAATCTTAAAAAATATTGAGTAAAAATATATGCAGCTACGACATTTCAAAAGTCATGTGCTGATGATGTGGGTATTTCTGGCCGTTACAGTCAGTGCAATTACTACAACATTCTTAACCAAGGATCTTATCTTGGACAGTCTGGCAATCAGTGTCAGCATTATTATGATTATCGGTATTATCTTAAGTGGTGCCCTGCTTCTGACCGAACGCATTATTAAAACCTGTAACTCCTAAAATAAGCCCCTAGAATTAGACCTTTCAATGCTTTAGTCCCTACCTGTTTTCACGTATATTGTTGAGCATTTCAGCACATGGACACTGTGAAATGAGCAAACAATTTGCTGTTGTTGGCAACCCGATTGAACAATCACGTTCTCCAGAATTGCATCATGCATTTGCCGCTAAAACCGGTATTGATCTCACCTATAGTAAACGTCTGGCTCCGCTGGATGGCTTTGAAGCCAATATTCAGGACTTCTTTGCCCAAGGCGGTATCGGTATGAATGTCACGGTCCCGTTTAAAGAACAAGCTTATGCTCAGTGTCAAGTGCTGACTGAACGCGCTCGTATTGCCGGTGCAGTAAATACACTATGGATGGAAAATGGCGTCCTGCATGGTGATAATACCGATGGTCAAGGTCTGGTTGAAGCTATTCGTGCTTTAGACTGGAACTTGGAAAATACCGATATTCTGATTATTGGCGCTGGTGGTGCGACTCGTGGCGTGGTCTATCCACTGGTACAGGCAGGTGTGAAGAAAATTGTGATTGCCAATCGTACCCTTACCCGTGCCGAACAGCTGATTGCGGATTTAAAAGATGCAGTACCACAAGCTGAACTGCAAGCGATTGCTTTAACTGATCTGGCGGGTGATTTCGATATCATTATCAATGCAACTTCTGCCAGCTTGAGTGGTGATGCCTTAATCCTGCCGGAAGCACTGCAGTTTAAACACGCTTATGAAATGGCCTATGGCAAACCATCTACTTTTCTAGATCAAGCCCGTGCGCGTGGTGTTCCTAGCGCTGAAGGTTTTGGCATGCTGGTGGGTCAAGCGATTGAATCTTTCTCGATCTGGAATGGGATCAAGCCACAGCTCAAAGATTTCCTTTGAGTCCGTTTAGGCTTCTAATATGATTCAAGAGTCTCTACGGAGGCTCTTTTGCTTTTCCGACAGAAGGCAATATGCAAAGTAATAAGTGGATTTAATGACAGCACTTCTGTTTATTTTCAAACGATAACATTTGTGTACAATTCACCCAAAAAATCACCTAGACAAACAGAATAATTATCTATTAAAGTCGTTTCATATAAGTCTTTTTTATTTTTCAGCTATTTATTATTAGCCCATATCTTTAACCTGAATCACCCTAATTTTCCTATCTCCTCGATTCGCCTTTCTGACATTTTTATTTGCTTGCCTTATCAATGTATTTTTAGCCGCAATGTGAATAATCAAAGAATCGATACAGATAATCCAAAACTATTAATCAGGATTAAAACGCATGCCAGCATATAAAGCCCCGTTACGTGACATTCGCTTCCTTATGAATGAAGTGCTTGATTACCCTGCACATTACCAGACACTATCAAATGGTGAATATGCCGATGCTGATACCGTGGACATGATTCTGGAAGGTGCAGCAGATTTCTGTGAAAATGTACTGTCTCCATTGAATCAAAGTGGTGATCTGGAAGGCTGTCATTTTGAAAATGGTGAAGTCACTACGCCTAAAGGCTTCAAGGAAGCATACGAACAGTTCGTACAAGGCGGCTGGCAAGGTCTTTCTTATCCTGAAGAATTTGGCGGTCAAAACCTTCCACAATCTTTGAATCTGGTTAAGTCTGAAATGATGGGCACTGCAAACTGGTCCTTCCAGATGTATCCAGGTTTAAGTATCGGCTGTATCAATACCATTATTCAATTTGGTTCAGATGAGCAAAAAAATCTTTACCTGCCTCACCTGGTAGCAGGTACATGGTCTGGTACCATGTGTTTGACTGAGCCGCAATGTGGTACCGACCTGGGCCAGGTAAAAACCAAAGCTGAGCCAAATGCAGATGGCACGTATGCTATTTCAGGTACCAAGATCTTCATCTCGGCGGGTGAACATGATCTGACTGAAAATATCATTCATATCGTACTTGCACGCCTGCCAGATGCACCTGCAGGCACTAAAGGTATTTCCCTGTTCATCGTACCGAAATTCATTCCGGCAGCTGATGGCGGCATTGGTGAACGCAATCCGGTTACTTGTGGTTCGATTGAACACAAAATGGGAATCCGTGCATCTGCAACAGCTGTACTGAACTTTGACAATGCGGTTGGTTACCTGATTGGTGAAAAGAATAAAGGTCTGCATGCAATGTTTACCTTTATGAATACGGCACGTATCGGTACTGCAGTTCAGGGTATCTGTCATGCAGAACTGTCTTTCCAAGGTGCCCTGCCTTATGCCAAAGAGCGTATGTCGATGCGTGCCCTTTCTGGCAAGAAAGATCCAGAAAAAGTAGCTGATGCCATCATTCACCATGCTGATGTTCGCCGTATGCTATTGACGCAAAAAGCAATTGCTGAAGGCGGTCGTGCAATGATTTATCATGCAGCACAAATTGCAGACAAAATGAATGATGCTCTGGTTCGTGGCGATACAGCAGCTTTCGAGGCGCATGATGATCACTTAGGTTTCTATACCCCTATTCTGAAAGGTTTCCTGACTGAACTGGGCTATGAAGCAGCCAATCACGGTATGCAAGTCTTTGGTGGTCATGGCTATATCAAAGAATGGGGCATGGAACAGATCGTACGTGACTCGCGTATCTCTACTCTTTATGAAGGTACAACAGGTGTACAGGCACTAGATCTGATTGGCCGTAAAGTGCTGTTAACTTCTAAAGGCAAAGCGATTCGTGATTACACGGCAGAAATCCTGAAATTCTGTGGCCAGCATGCACGTAACAAATACATGCGTCGTTTTGCTTGGGACTTAACCAAACTTTGCGCACAATGGAATGCATTGACGGTTCGTATCATGCTGGCTGCACGTAAGGACCGTGATATTGTTTCTTCTGCATCTGTAGATTTCCTGATGTTCTCAGGCTATGTGATGATGGCATACTTCTGGGCACAACAGGCTGCGGTAGCTTCCGCAAAACTGGCTGAGGGCAACGGTACTGAAGTTCCTGAGTTCTATAAGGCAAAAATCAAGACAGCTGATTTCTACTTTGAGCGCATGTTGCCGCGTACTCAAGGTCATGCTGAAGCCATGGTCAATCCATCTAAAACGATGACTTCACTAGCATCTGAGCACTTCAGTTTCGATTACTAAGTTTTTGGTGACTTTGAAAGTCAAATAACAAAAAGAGCGCTACGGTGCTCTTTTTGTTAAAGCATATTAAGTCCTTGATTTTTTAATTCTGTATAATTTTTCTACAATTTTATTTTGAGTGATATCAACTGCATAAAAAATAATAGCGATATACAGCTTGAATATCTCTGAATTCAGGGTATGATGGTTGCAACTAGAAAAATTCTTGTTTTGGTTAGTCTTCTTTAAGTATCGCAGTTTTAGTCATAAACCTCCGTTTTTATAGATCAAAAGCTCCATCCAGTCTATTTTTCCAAGTTACATCTTAGTCATCCCATAGGTTGACTATAAATCAATAAAACTCAATAGGTTATATTATGTCTAATACAGTTACTGGTACAGTAAAGTGGTTCAACGAAACTAAAGGTTTTGGCTTCATTCAACAAGACAACGGTCCAGACGTTTTCGCTCACTTCAGCGAAATCCAAGGTTCAGGTTTCAAAACTTTAGCTGAAGGCCAAAAGGTTTCTTTCAGCGTTGCTCAAGGTCAAAAAGGCCCTACAGCGACTAACATCACTGCAATCTAATCGTTGCTAAGATGAAAAAGAGCACTCATTAGAGTGCTTTTTTTGTGCCATAAATAAATACACACTTATCTTAGATACATTAATTAAGGTCTTGCTTTTCTCTAGTCCCTAGTCTTTCAATTCAAAATACTCTGTCTAATTTCTTCATCTGCATACAATCATGTAAAAAATTACACTAAGTCATAATCATCGCAACAGCTCATATTACAAAATATCGCCTAGGCCTCGTTAATAACGAATAACTTGAAGGCAAAGTTGAAATAGAAGAAAAGCCCTAGGTAATCCATCGGGCTTTTTTATTTTTAAAAAATCAAAATGATATCAAAGGTTAATCTATTGCTTACTCTAACTTGAAACTGATATCGGCACTGTGATTATCTAAAAATACATGCTGCCGATGCCAAGCTAAAAAGTTTTGATCGGGCTGATAGCTCTTTGGCACCTGTAATCTCTGCCCCTCATACTGTTTTAAATAAATATATAAAGACTGGTCGTGTAGTGCTTTATTCGCGATACAAACTTTAAACTTTTCATCAATAGCAATAAAACCAGTATCAAAAGCTTTATCTAACAGGGAAGATAGACAAATTCCATTCCGTGGGTTAGTTCGTTGCGCATAATTTTCTGACCAAGGAATGATATGTGAAGCTACTAGAAAATCTTTGGTTTTGATCCCTGAAATTGCACATTGATATTGATAATTGAGCTTTACTTTTAAAGCAAATTCTCTTTGTTCAACGCCTCGGATTTTGATATGGGCACGCTTATCTTCAACAAAATAATCAGCAACTTCTTGCTCTACACGAGTTTGGGATGCATTGAATTCATAATTATTACCTTGCACCCCAATATTCAGCAATCGCCAAAAATCATCAGCATGGATTTCATTCATACCATATTGCTGGAAAAAATATTCCCAAGTTGAGCCACGGGTCTTAAAGCTCCACTGAAAATTTTCCAAATCGGATTGCAGGATGGGATTTTCAAAAGCAATGCCTTGTTCAATAGTGGCATAGACTGGCTTTTGACGAACTTTATCGGGCCCAGATGCATTCGAAACTTCAATCATCTGACCAATGCGGCCAGCACCGTAAATATAGAATTGGTTTTTTATTTCTGAAGCTTTTTGTGGTCGACGGTAGAGAAAGAAATCCCCTGGACGAACTTTATTAAATTTGGCGCGGTCCCAATGATATTCCTCAAAATCCAAGTCACCATACACCAGATGATCACTCTTACTATCCAAAATAAAAAAGCGTGCATCGCCTAATTCTACTTTGTAGAAATCTAATAAAGAACTCACCCGCCCCTCGCAATATTGTTATGTTATTCAAATGACTTAATATTTGAATAATCACAAAATTATTGAGAAATTAATAGAGGCAGATGGAATTAAACTTTATTGAATAGAAATCCACAGGCTTATAAAAACTCTTCCAGTACTGAATTTAAAAATATATGCCCCTGCTCGGTACAAGCCAGACGTTCTGGATCTTCAACCATGAGTTTACGTTGACGCAGTGAAGTCAATAATTCATTCAGACCCTCCAGACTGAGCCCAGTACGCTCTGCATAGAACTTCGCTGTTACACCATTATTTAAACGCAAGGCATTCATCATAAATTCAAACGGCATATCTTTAGCTTCAATCCGTTTAAACTGTAAATGCTCTGCTGGCACCTTCGCTAAATAGTCTTTTGGCAAACGGGTTTTCTGAAAACGATAGATCCCATCAGCTTGGGTGACTTTCCCATGTGCCCCTGCCCCAATTGATAAATAATCGCCAAACTGCCAGTAATTCAGGTTATGTGCTGACGGTAACTCTTTACGCCAAGCCGAGACTTCATAGTTGATAAAGCCCTGAGCTTTTAAATAAGCCTCACCCTGTTCCTGAATATCTTCCAAGACCTCATCTATAGGTAAAATAGGCTGCGTACGGAAAAATACCGTATTTGGTTCAATAGTGAGCTGATACCAGGAAATATGAGTCGCTCCATTTTCCACAGCTAATTTCAAGTCATTTAAAGCCTGCTCTAAAGTCTGTTCTGGTAATCCATGCATCAGATCAACATTAATGCGCTCAAAACCTGCCTCTTTCGCATGCGCAATTGCCGAGATCGCATCTTCATTGCTATGAATACGCCCCAGCTTTTTCAAATGCTCAGTATTAAAGCTTTGTACACCGATGGAAAGACGGTTAATACCCGCTGCCAAGTAACCGGCAAATGGATCATGCTCTACTGTACCTGGATTGGCTTCCAAGGTGATTTCACAGCCTTCTTCAAAAGGAAGCAGTGCTTTTAATTGATTAAATAACCACTGATAACCTTGAGCAGAAATCAGGGATGGTGTACCCCCACCAATAAATACACTATGAATCTGACGTCCGTGTGCAAAGTCAAGCTGAGTTTTAAAGTCCTCGACCAAGGCATGCAAATATTCCTGCTCAAGATCCAGAGACAGCTTGCCATCTGGTACCGCATGCGAATTAAAATCACAATATGGACATTTACGCACACACCATGGCATATGAATATACAGGGACAAGGGAATAGCGGCAGGATTTAAATCAGTCAAGGACAGTGCTCAGAACATCAGATGAATTTTGTTGTATTTTAGCATGACAAAAGTACCCTGCTTATGAATTCTCATCCGCTTTACAGTAGACTCAGTTTAACTCAACAAAAACAAGACCCTGAGAATGAAAATATCTTCCGAGATCCTGCTGTTTATCCCTTTGGCAATGGCAATTGGTATTGCCTTAAGTTTTCAGACCGGTATCAATACCCAGCTACGGGAATATTTATATTCTCCCTTACAAGCTGCCCTTTTCTCCTTTCTGATTGGTACAATATTGCTTGCTGTGTTGGTATTTTTTCAACAGGTGGATAAACCGAGCCTCAGTACATTTACGCAATTGCCCTGGTATTTATGGCTGGGCGGTGTCATCGGTGTCTATGCAATTAGCATGAGCATCTATAGTGCGCCTAAGCTTGGGCTACTGACTTTGTCTGCATTGGTGATTTTTGGACAGCTGGTCTCTTCCATGATCATTGATCATTTTGGCTGGTTCGACAGTGAAAAAATACAACTCAACTGGCAACGTCTTCTGGGTGGCGTGGTGATTTTTATTGGTGTGCTTCTCACTTTACAACGCTAAACCTTATATCTAAGCACATGATGAAAGATGAGTATTTTTTGTGTCGAATGTTTCGTCAGCCACAACCCTAAGCTTTGAATTAAAACGACTGTTCACCTTAATGTTGCCCATTTTGATCACCCAGTTTTCCCAAGCTGGTCTTGGTCTGATTGATACCATTATGGCGGGGCATCTGTCTGCAACTGATCTGGCAGCCATTGCGGTCGGGGTCGGGTTATGGATTCCGGTGATGTTATTATTTAGTGGCATCATGATTGCTACTACTCCTTTAGTGGCTGAAGCTTACGGTGCTCGCACTCCCGAGAAAATTTCAACGATTGCCCGTCAATCCCTTTGGGTGGCTTTAGTACTCGGAGTAATCGCAGGGCTAGTTTTGCAGATTTTACCTCTAACCCTACCTTTGCTGGGTGTGCCGGAAAGCTTGCAGCCTAAGGCTGGCCTGTTCCTGCATGCCATTGGTTTTGGTATGCCAGCCGTGACTATGTATGCAGCACTGCGTGGCTATTCCGAGGCAATCGGTTATCCACGCCCAGTCACTGTAATCAGTCTATTGGCCCTGCTGGCATTAATACCACTCAACTTTATTTTTATGTATGGTTTCGGTTCAATTCCTGCATTGGGCAGTGCTGGTTGTGGTTTTGCTACAGCGATTCTGCAATGGCTGATGCTGATTACGCTCGCGATTTATATTCTAAAAAATAAGTCTTATCAGGCAACCCAACCTTTTACTCACTGGGAAAAAATTAATACTTACTGGCTCAAACGTATTCTCAAGCTAGGCTTACCGATTGGCTTGGCAATTTTCTTTGAAGTGAGCATTTTCAGTACGGCAGCGATTGTCCTGAGTCCGCTGGGTGAAACTATTGTCGCGGCACATCAAATTGCGATCTCGATTACATCGCAGCTATTTATGATTCCGATGTCTTTGGCGATTGCTTTGACGATCCGTGTTGGAACCTATTATGGCGAGAAAAACTGGGTCGCGATGCGTCAGGTGCAATGGCTGGGTTTAGTCACTGCTACGGTGCTTGCCGTATTGACCATGCTGCTGCTGTGGTTCTTTAAGCATGAAATTGTGGCGCTGTATACCTCGGAAATGCAGGTCTCCCAGATCGCAGTGTATCTGGTGCTATTTGCAATTGCCTATCAGCTGATGGATGCCTGGCAGATCAGTGCGGCAGGTTGCTTACGTGGTATGCAAGATACCAAAGGCCCGATGTGGATCACTATGATTGCTTATTGGGTGATTGCATTCCCGGTCGGTGTCTATCTGTCCAGATTTACAGATATGAGTGCGGCCGGTGTCTGGGTGGGGCTGATTGTTGGTCTGAGTGTGGCCTGTGTGTTACTACTCATGCGTCTCTATGGCAACAATAAACGTTTAATTCAGCAAGCTTAAAAAGAATTAAAAGGGATGATTTTTCAATCCTATATTCAATTAGCTCGCAAGCGACATGGATGTCGCCGTTGATCAGTCATCTTGCGCCATGCTTTAAAGCAGTGCTTAAAGCGTGCTCAGGATAGAGCATCAGATTAATAAAGGGGTTTTATTACTTTTGCCGCTGTGAAAGTAAAAACTACCTACACAATGAGATAAAAATGCGAATGAAACATTGAGGGCATGATCATTCAAAACTCTAGTTTGTTTCTAAAGCTGCTTTTAAACCCTGTGGAATCTCAGACTCATCTGCTACTTCTTTAATGACGACCTGGCCTACAATCACTTCTGTCCCATTAAAAGTCATGGTTGGTGAACCATACAGTTCATAGCCTTCATTTAATGCCTTGGTGACACGGGCACAAAAATGCACATCATCCTTACCGGTAAAATAACGATAAACTTTCATGGAATAATCTTAGCTTAAATCATGCTGACTATTCTAATCTCATCAATGCATAAAAACTCAGAATTAATGGTTAACCCAATCACTCTAAATAATGAATCAAAGCGGTATTGGCACAGTTTTTGGAAGATTATTGAAGAAATTGTGAAGTATGAGATTGGGCTAGCAACACAACCTCTACAATTAGTTATAGGCATTTACGCCTTTGTCGCCTATGATCAAAGACAGCATTAAAAAGATGATTTTGAGGAATTCCGCATGGCAAAAACGGCTAGCACACCCGGTCGTCGCTTTATGAAACTTGCCGGTATGACAGCAAGTATCGCCAGCAAAACATTATCAAATTCTATTAAAAATTTAACTGCCGACGAAGAGCAGAAAAATGCAGCGCGCAGCAAACTTTTTCAGGATATTGGTGTACAGATTGCCGACACTCTTGGGGAAATGAAAGGCGCGGTGATGAAAGTCGGTCAGATCGCTTCTCAATATAAAGATATTTTTCCGCCTGAAGTCGCACGTGCCATTTCCAAGTTGCAACGTCAGGCGCCAGCCATGCCGTTTAATGTGATTAAAGCACAGGTTGAAAAAGAGCTTGGCAAACCGCTGGAGCAGATTTTCCAGGATTTTGAACCTAAACCTTTTGCAGCTGCCTCGATTGGTCAGGTGCATAAAGCCACCTTGCCGAATGGTCAGCAAGTCGTGGTGAAAGTGCAATATCCGGGTGTGGAGGAAGCTTGTGAAAGCGACCTAAAACAGGTCCGTCTGGCGTTACGTCTGATGGGTGTATTGAAAATTGACCGTAAACTGCAAGATCAGCTGTTTAAGGAAATTCAGCACAGTCTGGACGATGAGCTGAACTATGAAATCGAAGCACAAAATTTAGAGGTTGCTCGTGCTTTCCACGAAACACTGGATAGCAAAATTGTGATTCCACAAGTCTATCCGGATTATTCGTCACGGCATATTCTGACTTTAAGTCTGGAACATGGTGAAAGTATTGAAACTGCCAGTACCTGGCCGGTAGAAATCCGTAATGATCTGGGCCGTCGCCTGTTCCGTGCCATTGGCCAGGAAATTTTCTATCTGCGTCGTTTCCATTGTGACCCGCATCCGGGTAACTTCGCCTTCCGTGAAGATGGCACAGTGATTATTTACGATTTCGGTGGTGTAAAAACTTTATCTACTGAAGTGATTGGTCATTTTAGAGAGTTAGTACATGCAGCTCGGGAACAGAATATTCCGATGATCGAGCAACAGCTAGACTCGCTTAAGTCACTTACAGAACTTGGAAAATTCCCTCAGGAACTGTATGAACAGTGGCTGGAAGTACTGTTACGCCCACTAAATGGCTATTATGATTTTGAGGAAAACTCGGCGCACCATGACGGGGTAGAGCTGATCAAGCCATCCTTGAAATATTGGGACGTATTTAAACCTTCTCCAGATACGTTGATGGTAAACCGGACCATTTCAGGACAATACTGGAACCTGATTCATTTGAAAGTTAAAGATGATCTCAGTGATGTATTTGAGGAGCTGGTGCCGAAACGTGCCTAAGCTTTAACAAGAGTTACACCAGGATACACATCGTTACCGGGCTTATATTGAAAACAATATTGTTATATTATAACATAACATTAAATCTAATCATTGTTGTTCAAGCAAGGTAAAAATATGCGTCCAGATATCCATCCAGAGTATCGTGAAGTACTATTTCATGACACCAATGCCGATGTTTATTTCGTTATTGGCAGCACCATGAATTCAAGCCAGACCCGTGAATACGAGGGCAAAACTTACCCTTATGTCACTCTCGATATTTCAAGTGCGTCTCATCCCTTCTATACTGGTGAACAGCGTCAAACCAGTAATGAAGGCCGCGTAGCAAGCTTCAATAAACGTTTTGCACGCTTTAAACGCAGCTAAACCTTAATGTCTCATTTCTAGATCCTCTATTGTCAGGAAATCTCCCTAGTTTCCTGACTTTTTTATGCCTGCGCTAAAGCCAGCTGAGTCAGATAGAAACCAATTCCCAGTAGCAGTACACCGACAATCACACTGGATACGACATAACTGACAGCAATTGTTAGCGCCCCCTGTTTAAGCAGCTGAAAAGTTTCCAGACCAAAACTGGAAAAAGTAGTAAAACCGCCTAAGATCCCCACCATAAATAACAGCCGTGCTTCATTCTGTAGAAAGCTGTATTTCTGGCTAAAGGCAAAGAAGATCCCCGCACACAAACAACCGATAATATTGATCCACCAGGTCGGCCAGGGAAATAACATCTGCGGCTTGAAAATCAGCATACCTGTTGCATAACGCAGTGTCGCCCCGATTGCGCCGCCCATTGCCACCAAAAGCCAGTTCATGTCCTCTCCGTTATCCTTCAATCCTGAACACGTCATCAACCCTTATACTGGGCGAGAATAATGAATAACATCATGCACCTAAAATTGCACAATGAACATGGATCTTTGCCAAAAAATTGGTATATTCGACGCCATTCATATTTATTTAAGTTCTAAAGGAAAACTCCATGGTTCAGGAATTACTGGCTCAATTGGCTGCTGGCGAAGTAAAATTTGCTGATGTAATTGCATTCATTGATGCACGCTATCAGCACACACCAACAGCTTTTAAAAATGGTCAACAAGCCAATGCCGCTACTGAAAACCAGGGCAGTGCAAAAGTATTCTCTTTTGCCAAATTAAATGGTCTGGATCAGTCGCAAACTTTAAGTCTTTTTGCTGAACACTATGCCGCAGTACTGGCAACGCCGGAAGCGACCGATCATCAGAATATCCGCCAGTTCATGCTCAATGGCTGGGATGGTATTCAGTTTGAAGGCGAAGCGCTAGCTGCTAAATAAATGCTCAATCAAGCTATAAAAAACCGCTCCTTTGAGCGGTTTTCTTTTCCTATAAATTGCCATGAATGAACTTTTATCACTAGCTACGTTGCACCTTTTCAATCCACTGAATTGAATTGACACGAAACACTTCACATGCACCATCACCTGTATCGGTCGGAGTCAATGATGAGGTCCACACCAGATCTTTATCTCGCACTTCAACCAGCTCGCCTTTCAAACGGACCAGATCACCACGTTTGACCTGTTTAATGGCTTTGGCAATCTGCGGATTGGCAGGAATGATATGCATATTGGATACCATCTGCATGGCTTGTGCTTTAGGCACTGGAATACGATCCATTTTCCAGTTCAGATAGCGGTCATACTGGTTTACCGTGATATGCCGGGCAATTTCTGGTTCAGCAAATAGTCCCCAACTTACTGCATAATCAATTGGAGAAAACTTGGCCTGCGGATCATTATTATAAATTTTTGAACCCAAGATCCGGAAATCACCTTTAAACGGCTGCAATACCGAAATTGACTGGCCTTTTGCCACGGGTGGCAAGCCTTTGGCAATATTATGTTCTACGGATGCTTGTGACAGCACCGGTAACATCAGACCCAGACACAGGGCAATATGCTTCATGCTTTTCAACCTCATCTTGCTTTTATCCCAACCATCTCAGTTCATCTGTTTACCAAATATCTTAGCGCGAACTTATGAAGGAAATAGTTGAAATTGGTAACAATGTGCTATGAATGAGTCGTACTAAAAATTATATTTACCAAGGAATTTTCGGTTAAGCTAAGCGCAATCCAGCAATAAATTGAACCTAAAATCATGCTGTATAAACTTTATCAAAAACATATTTTCCCGCACCTGCTAAATCAGGTCATGCAAACCGCATCACTCATGGATCTGCGCCGTGAACTGTTACTTGGGGTTTCTGGTGAAGTTCTGGAAATCGGTTTCGGTACCGGGCTGAATCTGCCCTTCTATCAAGGCGTAGATACTGTCTATGCCTTAGAGCCTAATCTCGAAATTTTTAAATTAGGCCAAGAGCGGATTCAGGCAGCGCCTTTTGTGGTTGAGCACATTCTTGCCAGTGCTGAAGCATTACCTTTTGATCGTGATCAGCTGGAAAATGTAGTTTCAACCTGGACTCTCTGCAGTATTCCTGATCTGCCTCAAAGCCTGAAGGAGATTTACCGGGTACTGATGCCAGGTGGAACTTTGCATGTAGCAGAACATGTACTGAATCGGCAGAATCTGAACGTGCAGCGTTTACAGCATTTATTGACCCCGATTCAGAAGAAAGTCGCGGATGGCTGCCATCTTGATCGGGATATTGAAACTGCTTTACTTGAAGCTGGTTTTGAACTGGATAAAGTAAAATATGTCGATGCCGCTGGTATTCCAAGTATTGGACAGCGTATGTTGCTGGCTCGGGCACGTAAACCTGTTTCAGGCATTAAATAAAATCAATTCACCTGAATAGCATTCACTTTAAGCAGCTGACATTGGGCGCGATGTTTCGACCCGATCCCTGCCTGAAAAGCCTGACCTGTAGTACCCGACTGTACAGTGACAATGTCACCCTGAAGATGAACCTGCTCTCCTGATTTCAGACGGCGAATCTGATTGGCAATATTTTCATTGGCGGCAATCAGGCTAAAATGCTGTACATGGGTTTTAATTGCTTCCTGCTGCGCTGTATTGATCGCACCTTCAATCTGGAAGCAGCGTTTTGGCTGATCGAGCTGCAGTCTGGCCTGCATAGTGGGCAAAGGCTGAGTCGCCAACAAAATATCAATATTGCTGACATAGGCCAGATCATTAAAACTGCCCACAAAGGGACTGGCCTGATGCAAGACCCGACGGTTTGGTTTGATAAACGATTTATCCAGCACTGTATACGTTGCTGAAACAGGCTGCACCGCTTCTACCTTAAAATTCTTGAGGACGCCGCTTTCTTCCAGATGAGGGATAGCGCGAAAATACTCTGACCAGACCCAGATTCCAAATGCGAATAGTGCTGCGGTGATCAGTAATTTATCCATATGATCTTTCCCTAATCCTCGAATTCTTCAAAATCGATACGGATGGTTTCAAAGCGTACCCGTCCTTCCTGAATTGCCCGGGCAATTGCCTGTTGCCCTTTGCTCAGCCGTGCGCCACCACTCTTGATATCGATCAGCACCACTTCAATATCTTCAGCCAGACCATCACCATCACGGAAGTCGGTATAACCATCGAAAACCACATAATCTACGGGATCACCCAGGAACTTGGCATCACTGGGTAAATACTGAAATTCAGGCATAATCGGTGCCAACTGTTCGGCCATTTTCCCCTTGAGTACAGCACGGCTGGTATTCACACTGCGCTTCTGGGCCGCGGTCAGAGCCTGTTGATGTTCCAGTTCCAGCTCGGCAATGTACTGTTCATATTCTGCCTTGATGCGGCCATTACGGCTTTGCCCCAGAATGAGTGTGGTCAGCACAATCCCGATACACGCTCCTATTAACATTGCCATCCATATGGACATTCAATCTTCCTTAATTTTCACTTAAGTTATGGGTAGATTCGACTGAAGTCGAGGTTTTCCGCCATCTGCCGATCAGAAAAGAATGATATGCTAGCAATGTACATAAATAAATCACCCCGACTCATGAAAACAATTTTAGTTGCAAATCAGAAAGGTGGTTGTGGCAAGACAATGACTGCCATCAGCCTAGCATCAGCACTGGCCCAAAAAGGTTACAAGGTTGCGCTTGCTGATGCCGATAACCAGAAATCTGCACTGCAATGGCTAAAACATCGCCCTGAAAATGCTGCTCCGATTCAGAGTCTGGACTGGCGTAGTACCAAATCTATTGGCGATGCACCCAAGAAAATCGAATACCTGATCATTGATGCGCCAGGCGCTTTAAATGGTGAGCATGCGGAACAACTGGTCAGTGAAGCACATGCCATTATCATTCCTTTACAGCCTTCATTTTTTGATATCGATTCGACCCGTCGTTTTCTAAAACATCTTCAGGAAATCAAGCGGATTCGTAAAGGTAAAGTCCAGATTCTGCTTCTGGCAAATCGTAACAGGCCGAATGCAGCATCGAATCAGGAAATTCAGCAGTTCTTTGACCGGATTGAACAGCAGCCAGTGGCATGGATTTCAGAACGTGCACCATATGGACGTCTGGCGATGGAAGGACTGTCGATTTTCGATAAACCGCAAAAAATGTACCGGGAAATGCAGGCACAATGGCAACCTGTATTAAATGCCATTATCGATGATCCAGCCCAATGGTTCTAAACTCGCAGCGTACGATATCTTTTTTTTGATAAAAGAATCCATATAACTTTGTCAGTGTACATTTGCGCCCGGCTTTTTTTCAGTTAATATGCCTGACAGACCTAAGGAATGAGTCATTGAATTCAGTGCAACAATACGCGCCTACATTACAAAAAGTTTTATTGTTTGGATTATTTTTTATCCTGCTTTATTTGAGTTTTAATGTACTCAAATACTTTATTGTACCTGTAGTTTGGGCAGCCATTATTGCCTATATGACTTGGCCTCTGTATCAGTCTATCAAACGCTCTGTCGGTTCAAGACCGAACCTGAGTGCGATTATCATGATGATTATGGTAACGCTGGTGGTCGGTATTCCACTAACATTTGCCATCTTCCTGCTGCAACATGAAGGTCGTAGCCTGTATTACGAATTACAGAAACAGGTCTTTTCTGGTCATCTCAATGTTCCAGACTTTATTCGTAATCTGCCCCTTGTAGGTAAGGAAATTTCCCGTACCTTGCGTGATATCAATAACGACCCGAACAGCATTGTTCAGAATATTTCCATCTGGATTCAGGGGCACCTAAACTACGGTAAAGTGGTATTTAATGAAATCAGCAAAAACCTGATTAAGTTAGGTTTTGCGATGCTGTCTTTGTTCTTTTTCTACCGTGATGGCGAAATCATTCTGAAACAGGTCAGCAAAGCCTTAGAAAAAGTGATTGGCCCACGTGTGCATCATTATCTGGATACCATTTCTGATACCACGCGTGCCGTGGTCTATGGTGTTGGACTGACTGCAATTGCACAGGCCCTCCTTGCGGGTGTAAGTTACTTTGTCGCAGGTGTGCCTAACCCGATGGTTCTGACCATTATTACTTTTATTTTTGCCCTGATTCCGTTTGGCCCGCCTATGGCATATGGTGCAGTATCCCTCTGGCTATTTTCACAAGGTCAAACTATCGAAGCGATTGGCGTGATGGCATGGGGCGTCTGTATCGTCAGCACGGCCGATAACGTGATTCGTCCATTGGTCATTTCCGGCGCAACCCAGATTCCATTCCTGCTGATCATGTTTGGTGTACTTGGCGGTATTGCCAGTTTTGGTCTGATTGGGGTATTTATCGGTCCAGTGATTCTGGCTGTATTACTGGCGATCTGGCGTGAATGGCTGCATGAAAATGGCCAGAATGAACCGCTGATGATGCCGAAAGCCACCATGGCCTATGATCTGGAAGAAGAGAAGAAAGACCCACCAACATCGTCACTCTAAGTAGTGTTGGCAGCGCTTATATCGCATTACAAAGCTAAAACATTTAAGTGCTTAATCCATATAGAATTGTCATAAATTCTCTGTTTCAATGAGGACACAAAATCAAAATAAGTATGGGATGCCATATCATGTCTGCATTGTTTAAGT
Source organism: Acinetobacter sp. SM1B (assembly GCF_003289665.1). Classification (NCBI taxonomy): domain Bacteria; kingdom Pseudomonadati; phylum Pseudomonadota; class Gammaproteobacteria; order Moraxellales; family Moraxellaceae; genus Acinetobacter; species Acinetobacter sp. SM1B. The sequence goes on along the minus strand of NZ_QMBM01000001.1, from coordinate 257,670 downwards.
CATCAATGTTCAAGTTATCTGCACTGGGTATCATCAGTGCGGCCCTGTTCACTGGTTGTGCAACCTCTTCGACTCAACCAAGTATCGACAATATGAAAGCGGTTACGGTAAATGCTGTATCTCCACAAGGTGTGGGTCAGTCGATTGGTATGGTTTACCTGGCTGACAGCCCGGCAGGTCTGGTGATTCGTACCAATTTAAGCAACTTGCCTGCGGGTGAACGTGGTTTCCATATCCATGAAAATGGTTCATGTGCTCCTGCTGAAAAAGACGGTAAAGTCGGTGCTGCAATTGCTGCGGGCGGTCACCTGAATACCAATCAGGCACCGAATCACGGTACGCCAATGAGTGGTCACCTCGGTGACTTGCCAGCGCTGAAAGTAGCTGCTGATGGTACTGCGAAAGTGACTGTGGTTGCACCACGCTTAAAGCTGGCTGATGTTCAAGGCCGTGCCATCATGGTTCATGCCGGTGGTGATAACTACTCTGATTCACCTAAACCACTTGGCGGTGGCGGTGACCGTATTGCCTGTGGCGTGATCTAATTTATTGACTACAGCAAAGCACCTTCCCGGAGGTGCTTTTTTATATCTTATAAATCATACAGATCATTTTACCAATATAAAAATATAGCTAAAACCAACCACACAACTCTGAATTATTTATTTTAAATACAATTACTTATAGTTATAAAGCCTATTTATTCTGCTACTTATATCGGCTACACTCGTAGAGTTTCCAAATATTCTGACTTGCTTATGAACATCAAAACCCTACGCCTTATTGGTCTGATTGAAGGTATTTCTTTCCTGCTGTTGTTATTTATTGCCATGCCAGTGAAGTACATGATGGACAATCCTGTTTTGGTGAAATATATCGGCATGGGGCATGGCGTGTTATTTATTCTTTTTCTAGTAGTGCTGTTTGCGGTATGTGAAAAACAGAAATGGTCACTCAGTATGTTTATTATGGGCCTGATCGCTTCAATTCTGCCATTTGGGCCATTTATCTTTGATATGAAATTGAAGAAGCTAGAACAGCCAGCTGAAGCTTAATTTTGGGATTGCAATCATTATCAAATGGTAATGGACATTCCTACTCCTTTTAGGAGATGAGCAGCACTGCAGCGCAAGGGTGAGGTTATTTTATTAATATTTCCCTCTCTCTAACTCTCTCCCATAGGGAGAGAGGACTTCTTATATTTTTTCACTTTCTACTCTGAATTCCAAAAACTATTAAATTTATAATGAATGTTACCTCTCCTCTCAGGAGAGGGTTAAGGTGAAGTTATTAAGAAAATAATATCAAAACTCCCCTCTTTCCTTTCTTTCTGCCATCAGTGTTTTTAAACATGCTCTTGGAATGCCAAACCACAGTGCAGTCAGCACAGTACAAGAAATACTATAACCCCAAATAGCATAAGCTTCATAAATCACCCGAACCAGCTCAATCATAGCGAAGAAGCTCAGCATCATCAGTACAGATAATGCAGCCGCTACGGTGCCCTTAGACACTTCAGAAGACATCAAAGCAAAACGGTAAATAACCGAAAAACTCAAGCCTTCACCGAAACTGATTAGAGTCATGCCAAGAATCAGGCAGTGTACAAAATAGTCTGGAATAAACAGCCCCGCGACGATGACCAATGTTCCAATAAACATCAGCGGGACGGCACGCATGACAGTGTGACCTAAGGGCATTTTGTCGATGATTTTCAGCAAGACCAGATTACCTGCTATCAGGCCGCCCAAAACTGGAATCTGGGCCAAACCATACTGCATACTGGTCAGGCCCAAATGCTCGACCAGCATAACTGGGGATAATGCAATCCACAGCATTAACGGCATGCAAATGGTAGGCAATGACATGGTTAATGTCACAAAGCGCTTATTCTTCAGTACTTCTTTGAAGTCATCCCAGATATAACTCAGCGGCTGTTTAACCCGACTGATTTGAGGATCAGGCATTTTGGCTTTCAGACCAAACCAGCTCAAAAAAGCCAAGAAGGCAATCCCGATAAAACCCCAATGCCAGGATACATGCTCAATCATAAAAGCACCGAGCACAGGCCCCAACAATGGTGCGAGCAAAGACACATTTGCCATAAGTGCCATGACTTTAATGGCATCACGTTCTTCAAAGGTTTCCTGAATTGCGGCATAACCTACTGCACCGATCACAGACAGGCCGAAGCCTTGTAAAAAGCGCAGTGCAATAAAGCTTTCAATATTTGGAGCAAACAGAATTGCCAGACAAGTTATAACAAAGAAAGCGACACCGCCAAGTAATACGGTTTTACGACCGAGTCGATCTGATAAGGGCCCAAGCACAGCCGCAATAAATGCCCCACCCAATAAATAAAAAGACATGGACGACGGCGCCCAGGTACTGCTCACACCAAACTCTTTGGTAATAGCGAGCATGGCGGGTTGTACCAGGTCATTGCCGATATAGACAGAGAACTCAAACAGTACCAGTGCCAACGGGAACATAATGGTGGCACGGGTGAGTTTTGTCGTTTGAATATTTTGCATGGAAGAGTTAAGGCTCATTTACTCTTTTTAGAATTTTAAAAGAGCTGAATTTAAAAAATTGAGCGAAGTGTAGCAGAGTTTATTGTTTAAAGCGAGACTGTAAATAAAACTGTGTAAACGCTTAAACTATCCCTCAACGCTGT
>NZ_QMBM01000001.1:253792-254893 GCF_003289665.1 Acinetobacter sp. SM1B | reverse complement strand
TAGGACTTACGCATTGACAGATTCAAAAAAGTATTAAAATACTTTATAAAGTATCTGTGATCAGACGAATTAAACATGCTTCTACAGCAACTTGTACATTACCCATTTATATGGGCTTTCTCATGACAGAACCGAACTCTATTAGCTGCACACAACTTGCCGAGACTTATAATATCTCGCATGATAGTGTAAATCGCTTTCTAGAGCGTGAAGACTACACACCTCACGACCTATATCAAGAAGCAATTCAACATATTGATAATAATAAACTTATAGTCAGTATTGATGATACTGTTTTAGATAAACCGTATAGTCAGCATATGGACTTAGTTAGCTATTTTTGGTCAGGCAAACACCACCGATCCGTCAAAGGTATTAATCTCATTACCTTGTATGCGACAGATCAAAATGGTCAAAATATTCCAATTAATTTCCGAATTTATGACAAATCTGAAAGTAAAACCAAGAATGATTACTTTATGGATATGTTAAGTGAAGTACTCAGTTGGGGTGCAAAGATTCAATTTATTACAGGTGATAGTTGGTATTCATCGACTGAAAATCTAAAAACCATAAGAAAATATGGTATTCGATTTATGTTTGGTGTCGACAGTAACCGTAAGGTTTCCCCAGAAAAAGGACAATGGTTTCAACTGCGTTTATTGCCAGATTTCCATCAGGGTCAAGTGGTCTGGCTCAAAGATTTTGGCTTTGTACAATTATTTAAGACTCAGTTAAAAGAACAGCAGAGGTTTTATATTGTGCATCAAGATGAAGATGATTTATTGTCCTTTGAGGGTTTTCATGAATTACATTCAAGTCATTGGAAAATAGAACAATATCACCGAGTGATTAAACAGGTTTGTCATATTGAAAAGTTTCAAGTAAGACGGTCTAAACTGATTTTGAATCATATTTTTTCAGCCTTAATGGCCTACGTTGAGATACAAAAGAACCAGTTTGAGGGGATCTTTGAAAATGTATATCATTGGCAGAAGAAATTATTTAGACCAATGATCAAAAACTTCATTGATGACTTTATTCTCGATAAAAATCATCTGCTACCACAGAGAGTCTATAAATAACAGTGCGTAAGTCCTA
>NZ_QMBM01000001.1:251561-253692 GCF_003289665.1 Acinetobacter sp. SM1B | reverse complement strand
GGTGGCCTAACTTAAATAAAAAAGTCTCCGACAAACCCGGTACGGTTCACTATCACTTGTGGGGCCTTCCTTTGCCAGAAGATGCGGATACTGAGCATCCAAAAGTAAAAGAACTGCATGAGCTTCTTGCATGGTCTGAAGGTATGGTCTGGTGTTCACCTGAACGTCATGGTTCTATGAGTTCCATTTTTAAATCACAAATAGACTGGATTCCACTTGCAGGAGGAGCAATCCGTGCTACCCAAGGTAAAACCCTTGCCTTGATGCAAGTCAGTGGTGGATCACAGTCATTTAACAGCCTGAACCAGATGCGTATTTTGGGGCGGTGGATGCGGATGATCACCATTCCAAATCAGTCTTCAATTCCGAAAGCTTTCTTGGAATTTGAAGAAGATGGACGAATGAAGCCTTCAGCTTTCTATGACCGGATTGTGGATGTCATGGAAGAGTTATTTAAGTTCACTCTACTGACTCGTGGTCAAAGCAAATACCTGACTGATCGTTATTCTGAACGCAAGGAATCGGCTGAAGAGTTGTCCAAGCGTGTAAATCAGCGCAGTTTATAAATGCTGGATGGTATTAAATACTGCGCCTCATTGCCAGGTCAGTAACACTTTTATGCTGTACCGATGAAGTGCTGTTAAAGGTACAATGAATATTGTAAAAACCCAGTCTTCATGATTGGGTTTTTACATTAAAGAAGTCAGAGATAAATAAGGAAAAGGTGAAGGCTTTGAACCAGAAACGGCACTGTTGCAAATAGGCTGACATGATAAGCTAAATATCTTATTTATTTCGAGATACAGCAGATGAATCCCTTCCATGGTCGGCACTTTCAAGGTGAAATCATTCTTTGGGCTGTTCGTTGGTATTGTAAATATGGCATCAGCTATCGTGAACTTCAGGAAATGCTCGCTGAACGTGGAGTGAATGTTGATCACACCACAATTTATCGCTGGGTTCAGCGTTATGCTCCAGAAATGGAAAAACGTTTACGTTGGTATTGGCGTAATCCTACAGATCGACATTTATGGCATCTGGATGAAACTTACGTAAAAGTGAATGGCAAATGGGCATATCTATACCGTGCAGTTGACCAACGTGGCCATACTCTTGATTTCTATCTTTCTGCTAGACGAAATACCCATTCAGCTTATTGTTTTCTTGGTAAAATTTTGAATCATGTCAAAAAATGGCAGATTCCACGAGTCATAAACACTGATAAGGCTCATACCTATGGCCGTGCTTTGTCGCGACTAAAACAGGAAGGAAAGTGTCCTGAAGACCTGGACCATCGACAGATTAAATACAAGAATAACGTGATTGAATGTGATCATGGCAAGCTCAAACGGATCATCAAGGCTACGTTGGGATTCAAGTCTATGAAAACGGCTTATGCCACAATTAAAGGAATTGAGGTTATGCGTGCTCTACGCAAAGGACAAGCTTCATTATTTTATAACGGTAATATTCTAGGAGAAGTTTGGCTAGTAAATAGAGTTTTCGGTCTCTAAGCTTTTTTGAAGGGAAAATCATCGACTCAGATCCCTATTTGCAACAGTGCCGTTGTTAGTGGTTTGACCCACTAACAACTAACACGTTGGCTATTCATTGAGTAAATCCTAAACTCAACTAATTCTTTTATTTATCAGACAACCATTTTTCGACATTCGACGGCACATTCACGGCAAGCATCAGCACATTGCTGGCAGTGTTGATGCTCATGTTGGCTACATTCATCTGCACAGTATTCACAAGCCTTGGCACAAAGCTCACAAATTTCTTTCATAAAAGGAGATTCATTTTGCTGCATACGAGCACAGAGCTGACAAATATCTGCACAATCTAGACAACGCTGAATACATTCTCGCATCATCTCCAGATTTTCTTCTTTTAGACAGGCATTTGCACAACTGGCACAGGTAAGGTAACAGCTCATACATGCCTTTGCGCAATCTGAAAATTGGATATCGTTCATCATACTTACCTAAAGTCACTTGATTTAGGAATAAGCTAATCAAAAAAAAAGATATACACTAGGACGATTAGGTAAGGGAAAGTAAAATAGTCATAGATTTTGTTAAATGGTTTTAGATGCTGGCTTTGAGTGATTTAGCTGCTCATGTATTCA
>NZ_QMBM01000001.1:249646-251526 GCF_003289665.1 Acinetobacter sp. SM1B | reverse complement strand
TGGGCTGTTCGTTGGTATTGTAAATATGGCATCAGCTATCGTGAACTTCAAGAAATGCTCGCTGAACGGGGTGTGAATGTTGACCACACCACAATTTATCGTTGGGTTCAGCGTTATGCTCCAGAAATGGAAAAACGCTTACGCTGGTATTGGCGTAATCCTACAGATTTACATTCATGGCATATGGATGAGACTTATATCAAAGTGAAGGGGCGATGGACTTACCTGTATCGTGCAGTTGATCAACGTGGTCATACGATTGACTTTTACCTTTCCGCTAGACGGAACAGTAAATCAGCCTATTGTTTTTTAGGAAAAATCTTCAATACGGTGAAAAAATGGAAAATTCCACGGGTCATCAATACAGATAAAGCAGCGACCTATGGCCATGCTTTATCACGGTTAAAGCGAGAAGGAAAATGTCCAGTAGATATTGAGCACAGGCAGATTAAGTATAAAAATAATGTCATTGAATGTGATCATGGTAAGTTAAAGCGGATCATCAGGGCCACATTAGGATTCAAATCTATGAAGACGGCTTATGCCACAATCAAAGGTATTGAAGTCATGCGTGCACTACGTAAAGGACAAGCTTCATTATTTTATAACGGTAATATTCTAGGAGAAGTTTGGCTAGTAAATAGAGTTTTCGGTCTCTAAGCTTTTTTGAAGGGAAAATCATCGACTCAGATCCCTATTTGCAACAGTGCCGATTTAAGACGGTAAATAAACTTAAGGTGGCGTAAGTGTCATAAGATGAAAGAACGTTTTAGAGTAAAAAAATCAGGACAAGGGTAACAGCTAGGTACTTTTTTATAAAGCCTGGATGTTATATCCAAGCTTTGTTTAATCGGTATTTTATGAAGCTTTTGGCTCCCTAAGTAATTGACCTATTTCCAAACGTGTATAGCCACGTTCTTTAAAAATCAAAACAATAGCCTGTTTATAATCTTCAGAAGTAGAAGTCTTATACTTAGTTATCAGTTGATTTTCAGAATTCAGCTCAAGATCATTTTTGATGGTCAATACTTCGCTAGAGATCTTATTAAAGATATTTAGGTTAAACATACAGGCACTCGTCATCCGTATTATAGCGGCCCGACTATAACTAATACCTGTCTTAGCTACGCTAGACACCCTTAGCCGAAAGGATTACAAATTAAGAAAAATTCTGCAAGTTTCTGCCTATTGAAAGAATAAATAATATCCCCCAAATGCTATCTATTTAACATAATGGTTGTTATACGAAATTTCGTTATTCCTAGCAGGTAAAACAATCATATGCCTTATCAGAACTTAAATATTATGTATGACTTCGGACCAATCGACGTAAAGGTCATAGAGATTTTTGAGCAAGATAATAAAATTAATTTTCCTTTAAGTTATAAAAAGCTGATTGCTTCCCACAATGGGGTGCAATTTATTGAGAATAGCTTTGAATATTCTGATTCTAACAATGAAGTTGGAGAATCTAGCATAGCCTTTTGTTGTTTTGGACAAGGGATAGGAGGTGATCATATTGAAAACTGTCAAGATCAGGATATATATGGCCATGATAAGATAGTCGTCTTTGGACTAAATGGTTGTGGTGACTATATCGGATTTGACTACAGATCTGACGTTAATAATCCGAAAGTAGTTCTTATGTACCATGATCAATATATCAAGGATCAACATGGACAGCCTAAATTAGAATTGATAGAAGTATGTGATAGTTTTGATAATTTTTTGAACTTACTAAGATAGCTTAAATTATTAGCCTGAGACTATATTTAACATAAAATCTCTTATGTGAAGCAATCTTGTAACTCCAAAATAGAAATGTCCGGTAGAGATGGATCCGTAAATTTGAACAACTCCTATAAGTGATATTCTGCTCC
>NZ_QMBM01000001.1:247538-249546 GCF_003289665.1 Acinetobacter sp. SM1B | reverse complement strand
AAGGTATGGATCATGATATGTCTTCTATGAAAGGTATGGATCATGATATGCCGATGAATAGCGCTACTGTTAAGGCGGCTTCAGACAAGAATGATAATACCGTATTTGGATGGGCAAATGCTTCAACACCTGAAGGTAATAAAGCATTGCAATATAGTGATTTGCAATCGTTAGATCCTCAAAAAGACACTCGTGCAGCTGAACGTGAAATAGAGATCCGTCTTGGTGGAAACATGGAGCGTTATATTTGGACAATAAATGGTAAAAAATTTAATGAAGCCGACCCACTAGTGGTGAAGTATGGTGAACGTATTCGCTTAAAATTTGTCAATGACAGTATGATGGCTCACCCAATGCACTTACATGGCATGTTTATGCAGCTTGAGAATGGTCAGGATCCAAGCAATATGCCAAACAAACATACGGTAATTGTTCCACCTGGGAAAACGATAACCACTCTACTCACAGCTGATGAGTTAGGTGAGTGGGCTATTCATTGTCACCTGCTTTACCATATGAGTGCAGGAATGATGAATAAACTCATTGTAGCTCAAGTGGAAGATGGTAATTCTACAAAGACTGTTCCTCAGTCCCAAGTAAATGAGAAGGGAGTAAATCCACATGCACATCACTAATAATTTGTTTTCAAAAACAACTTTGATGATTGCGCTATTTGGATTATCAAATCTAACGTTCGCTAAAAATGAAACTCCTGTACAAGACAGTAATATTACAAAAAATATGAAAATTCTTTTACAGGAATCTGGAGGATTAAAGTATTCCCTTCAAGAGCGTTATCCAGAATATTATTCAATGGAAAATGCGGATATGGGGGATAAGAGTGTCCAGATTGCGCTTGAGAACTCTAACTCACCTCATGACAATCATCTTAAAGAACATGGTGGACAAATTTATCAAACGACAAAATTTGAAAATGAATGGATGGTTGATGAAGACGGTAAGGGCAACCTAGGAACAAAGTTTGAAACTTTAATTGGAACAGATGAAAATCGTCTATTTATTGAAGCCAATTCGGAAAAGTCAGAAAGTAATGATCCAAAATATGCTGTATCAGCACTTTATAGCCGTAACGTAGCCCCATTTTGGGATGTACAAGCTGGGGTAAGATATAGTGAAAATAAAAATAATAGCAGCAGCGATCGAGTGGATGGGGTTATTGGTATATTAGGTCTAGCTCCTTATTTCTTTGAAACACAAGCATATCTTTATGGCGGTGAGAATAATTTTTGGGGAGCAAGTTTTGAATTAGAACGTGATTTGCTTTTAACTCAGAAACTTATTACTCAACCTTATATCGAAGCAGATGTAATATTTAGCGATGATTCTAACTATGCTGCAAAATCAGGTTTATCAGAACTAAAAACTGGTATCAAAACCCGATATGAGATTACTAAGCGAATTAAACCTTTCATTGATGTTGCTTACCAATATGAAAAAGGACAGAAAGCCACTTCTATGCAAGAGGCAACAGAGTCTGAAAAGGGATGGAAATATGGTGCAGGCATCGAATTAGTTTTTTAAAATAGTATGATTTGGATTCATGAATGGTAGCTTCGGCTACTATTCATGAATTATTACTATTTATTTTCGAATCTGTAAAACTAAAAAAGCTTAATTTTTGGTCTATTTTTATGCAGTGGTTAAAAACATGCTTATCGCTGTTTTTATCGTTTGCTATTCTTTTAGTAGGATCGGCTGCTACTACTTCGTCTGTACATCATCGGTGTTTAATGCCATCTGAATAGATGCATGTGGCATAGCCGTCTTCATCGATTTGAATCCTAAAGTGGCCCTAATGATCCGCTTTAGCTTGCCATGATTACATTCGATCACGTTATTTTTATACTTAACCTGCCTGTGCTCAAGATCTGGTGGACATTTTCTTTCCCATTTTAACCGTGACAAAGCACCTCCATATGTGTGCTTTATCTGTATCTATTGAACCGTACCGGGTTTGTCGGAGAGTCAATATTCTGAGAGACTATCC
>NZ_QMBM01000001.1:230801-247438 GCF_003289665.1 Acinetobacter sp. SM1B | reverse complement strand
ACATTGCTTGCATGTTTATTTGGTGTAAAGCCAAATGAGGACACGCCCTAGACGAATTCAAGGTCAAACTAATGCCCTTGAACAGAATATTTTAAATTATGAAAATTCTTGTATTGAGGTATTACAGCAAGTTGCAGCAATTAAAGGTGCGATAAATGGCTTAATGAATGAGTTAATAGAACTTCATCTTAGAGAACATGTACTCGGTGATACTGAGGAAATAAAGGAAAAAGAACTGAATGAATTTTTAGCTTTAGTTAAACGCTACTTATAACTTTAAAGCACAGTCTTTTAAATAAAAAAACTGTGTGCGCACCTATTAATGACAGTGGTAATCACCAGTTTTACTGTTGGTATGACAACCCTGTGAGTTCGTTCCCCCAGAATGAGCATTCGCATAGGTAAATGACATGCCTATAAAGCATATTAATAAAATTCTTTTCATCTTAATCCCTCTCAAATAATTAGAATATCAACTGTATGATATTTAATAAAAGCCAACATGGCTTAGACTATTTCCAAATATATAAAGTAAAGCCAACAAAACTTTAAATGTATATAAAAAATGGTTAAATAATTGCAAGGGGGGCCTTAAAACGTTTTAATCGTAAAGCATTTCCTAGTACAAATATTGACGAGAGAGCCATTGCACCAGCAGCAAATACAGGAGAAAGTAGCAGTCCAAATTGCGGATAAAGTACACCTGCTGCAATAGGAATCAGAGCTGCATTGTAAACAAATGCCCAAAATAAATTTTCACGAATATTGGTTATAGTCGCTTTGCTTAAAGCGATAGCATTCGGCACTCCTTTCAGGTTGCCAGACATCAAAACCACATCAGCAGCTTCAATAGCTACGTCTGTACCTGTACCTATTGCTAAACCAATATCTGCTTCTGCAAGTGCAGGGGCATCATTAATGCCATCTCCAACATATGCGAGTTTACCATATTGATTTTTTAATTTTTTAACGGCCTCTATTTTACCTTCTGGTAAGACTTCTGCAATAACCTCATCAATACCTAGTTTTTTTGCAATCGCTTGAGCTGTATGACGGTTATCACCTGTAATCATGGCAACCTTTAAACCTAACTGATGTAACGCTTCAATTGCAGCAAATGTTGATTCTTTAATTGGATCTGCTACAGCAATAATGGCAGCAAGTTTCTGGTCAATCGCAACATAGAGAGGGGTTTTTCCTTCTTCTCCCAAACGATCCGAAAATTGAGAAAAAACATTAGGATTCAAACCTAGTTTTTCCATATATCGATCTGCACCAATATGAACCAAATGTTCAGACACCGTTGCTTCTATTCCATAGCCCGTGACTGACTTGAAATCAGCAACAGGAGACAGGATTAATTCCTTATCTATAGCGGCTTGTACAATTGCTCGAGCAATAGGATGCTCAGACTTTGATTCAACGGCTGCCATAAGTGAAAGTACGGCATTGTATTCAAACCCTTCTAAGACATGCAGATCGGTTAAAATTGGTTTCCCTTCAGTCAGGGTCCCTGTTTTATCAACAGCAACCACTTTAGTTTCTTTGAGCAGCTGCAAAGCTTCCCCTTTACGGAATAAAACACCCATTTCAGCACCACGCCCAGTTCCTACCATGATTGATGTAGGCGTTGCAAGTCCCATTGCACAAGGACATGCAATAATGAGTACCGCAACTGCATTAACTAAGCTAAACGTTAGGGCTGGCTCAGGGCCGAAGATAAACCAAGTAATAAAAGTTAAAAGAGAGAGACCCATTACTACAGGTACAAACCACATGGTAATTTTATCAACCAATGCCTGAATAGGCAGCTTGGAACCCTGTGCCTGTTCAACCATTCGGATGATTTGAGAAAGCACTGATGAACTACCAACAGAGGTGGCTTTGATATTTAAGCTGCCACTTTGGTTAATTGTTCCTCCTACCACAGTAGAGCCTATCGTTTTTTCAACGGGCATAGGCTCGCCAGTAATCATGGATTCATCAATAAAACTTTGGCCGTGAATAACTTCACCATCGACAGGGATAAGCTCGCCTGGTCTAATCTCTACAATCGTTCCTGTTTGAACTTCGGCAATCGGAACTTCTATCACCTGATTATTGAGCTGTATTCTGGCAACTTTAGGCTGCATTCCAACTAGATGTTGAATTGCTAAAGACGTTCGGCCTTTTGCCTTGGCTTCAAAAAATCTACCTAATAGAATTAAAGTGATAATAACCGCTGCAGCTTCATAATAAACATTGACCGTGCCTTGTGGCAGGACACTTGGAAAGAAAGTAGCAACCACTGAATAAAGATAAGCAGCCAATGTTCCTACAGCCACCAAGGAATTCATGTCTGGTGCTAAGCGGAATAAACTTGGGATGCCCTTTTTGAAGAAGCGTCGGCCTGGAAAAATTAATGCTACTGTGGTCAAGAAAAATTGCATTAACCAGCTATTTTGTTGGCCAATGTTATCCATCATAAACGTATGAAAGGCGGGAATCAGGTGTGATCCCATTTCTAAAATAAAAACGGGTAGAGTCAATAAGACTGACAAAATTAAATCTTTTTTAAGTTTTTCTAATTCAATATTCTTTTTATCTTGAAAGCTTTCCGTAGTTTGATGAACTGACTTTGCTTCAAACCCTGCTTTGGTGACAGCCTGAATTAACGAGTCACGAGTGACAGATGAGCTTGCCTGAATAGTCGCTTTTTCAGTAGCCAGATTTACATGAGCTGATTCCACACCCTCAACAGATTTTAAGGCCTTTTCTACTCGACCTACACAAGAAGCACATGACATACCCTCTATCGTAAGCTCTATCGGTTGCAATACTTCCACTTCGTAGCCTGCTTTTTCTACGGCTTTAATTAAAGTAGCGCGATCAAGTGGTTGATGCGCATAAATGACTGCTTTTTCGGTAGCCAGATTTACATGAGCCGATTCAACACCCTCAACAGATTTTAAAGCTTTTTCCACACGGCCTACACAAGAAGCACATGTCATCCCCTCAATCTCTAATGTTTCACTGTAGTGTGGCGTATCAGTCATTTCGGTACTCATATACGATCTCTATCATTTAGATATGCTGAGTTCTATATGCGAAGATCAGCTCGAACCAAGATAATTGGGAATTCAGGCAGCACTTTTATTGCAAGCAAGTACAGATTTTATCTGTACGATGAGAAAAACAAGAGTAAGTAAAGTGATAAGGGATTACCACTTTACTCTAACAGAGATTAAGCAGGCTCAGCTGTAAATCCACGATCACCGAGAGTGGCAATGACTTTATCCTGACTCACCGTTGTGTTGATTTCAACGATACGGTTTTGTAAATCAATATCGAGTGATGCATTCGAGTCGAGCTCTTTAATTGCAGTAGTAATGCCTCGTGCACAACCACCACAAGTCATATTAGCGATGTGAAATTTCATATGTTGCTCCTTTTTAACAAAATATTTGTTTAAACCATTAGAACAGTAACTCTAAACTTTCACCATACAACCAGCCTTTCTCTGAATCAGTTACTTGCTGTAACTTGGTCTGTTTACATCCATAGTTTTCATCAGAGTATTCTAAAGCATAGCGTTCTAATGACTACAGTAAAAGTACTTAACCAACATTAACGTGACTTAAAAATGACATTTTTGTCATCTACGATCACTTTGAAATTTATAAGATAGTTATTTCAATCAATGGTAGTGAACTGAATAGATGAGACTCTTATGGATTGAAGCTAAAAACCGGTGACTACCTTTAATATATAAATGCCTTATGATGCGATTTTACTGTTCTGATTGTCGTAAGCTGGCAGTCCAGTAGAAACTTTATTGCTCAGCTACAAAAGATAAATGCAGTAATGTTAAATTTCCTCAATTCCATTATTTTGAAATTCTCTTATTCAATACCCACGACAGTGGTTATATAGCCTGTTGTTAATAGAATTGATAGACCTAATAACATCTCAAATAAAATGGCATGACTAAGGTGTTTAGCGAATTTAGGATATTGAAGACGCGGGGTGAAATACCATTTGTTGAAGGCAGCTAAAAGTAGAATACCTATAACAAAAAACATTTTAACCATGAAACCATAGCCATATGCAGTATTGATTAAGGTATTAAAATCTTTAATTAAAAGAAGAGCTACACTAGCGCCACAGGCGATTAATATCCCAACAATGAAAGCAGCAATACGTCCAAATACATGCATGCGATCTTTTAAAGGTAAACCACTTATTTCTCGGCTGGTTTTCCATAACGGATATAAAGACCCCATCCATAACGACATAACTAGAATATGGATTGATAATAAAATTTGAGCAAGTAAGGTTAAATTAGCGACATGTCCGAGCTGGGAAAAACTAAAAATAATCGGGATAAGTAAAATACAAAATATTGAACTTTCAATTATAGAAAACTGACCTTTGTTCCTGTTAAGTTTAACCACCATGAGAAGAAGTAAAAGAGCAAAACTAATAGAACGAAGAACGTATATATACCCCGTCGGAGTATTAACCAATATATTAATATACGTGGGGTCCACCATCCCTGTAATACCAGTATTGGCAAAACTACCAATCAGAATAAAAAATCCCAAGGTACTGGAAATTAGGCCTAATCCAGCGCCAATTGTAATATATTTAAGAATCGATTCTTTTAGTTCAAGATATTGTCTAAGTAAAAAATAGCAAAAGGCTCCACCAACGACAAAAGCTACACTTAAATATAAAATAACCTTAGTTAACCAAGTGGCCCACATCCAATATTCAGAAATCATTATTTTTGTCCATTCTAGAACAACATGCCAGCACCTCACTGACATGTTGAAAGGTAATCAATTCTTATTTAGTTGATTTGATAGTGAAACTATATTCACCATTCATGTTGTGACCATCTTTCCCCATTGTTGTCCAGACAACGGTATATTTACCTTTTTTCAGTTTCGGAAGAGCGACATCAAAGGATTTCTTTAAGTCATGAGTAACTTTATATTTTAAAGGAACATCTCTTCGCTGAGCATCCAGTAACTTAATATTCATCAACATAACCTCTGCACCAAAGTTAAGGGTCAAGTTCTTTGGTTGACTAAGGATAGATGCATTTTCCGCAGGAATCGCACTCACTAAACTCACATGAGCGAACGTAGTTGTAGTAGCCACAATCATCGTTGCAGCTACTACAACATTACGTAGAGCAGTCATTTTATTTTGAAATAATTTCATTTACGTTTCCTCTTGATTCGTTAGTTCATTAGAGATGACTTTATAAAATCTATATTTAATGAGACCACATCATCTCCTCTTATATTTCAATTATTAGTGAGAGACAGAAACAGAGCGATGACTTCAAAATTACATTTTTGTCATTTTTAAAATTTAAAATCTTTAACTATTAAAATAATCTTATTGAAAAATAATGATCATTTAACAAACAAATTATGTAGGTGGTTGATTTATGAAATGTAGTAATCATTTTGTCTAAGAAAATAGTAGCTATTTAATTTTTTATATTTTATTTTAAATATAAACATGTTATGTTTAATTTGATCTAATATAAATTTGTGGGCTAAGCACATGACTCAAACACGTCCAAGAATGACCAAATTATTTGAACAGCTTGGTTTAGCTTCTACTGAAGAAGCAATTGCAAAATTCATAGAGAGCCATCAGCTAGCTGGAGATGTTTTTTTAACACAAGCAATTTTTTGGACTGATGCTCAACGTCATTTTTTAGAAGAAAAACTACACTCTGATGGTGAATGGACGACAGTGATTGATCAATTAAATGAGTCTTTACATGAAAATTCAGTAAAATAATTTTCCGTTAGTATTAAGGATCTACATTCTTCCCTGCATTGAATACAACTCATTCATACAGTAGTACTGTTTTGGAGATGGAATCTCTATTATATAAGTAGTAGATTCCTTACTCTGAAATTTGGATTATAAACCCTAATATTAAAAATAATCTTCTTTACCTTCTATCGGCTTTGTTGCATAAATATGTAAGCATCTGATTTAAATAAATTTAATTTTGGATCAAAAAATAATCAAAACTTCTAAAATCATATAGTTATGAAATCTTTGTGCAACAAAGCCCCTTCTATCTAATAAATATACCAATAAGTTTAATAATTAAATTATCCACCCTTTTTTCTATAAAAAACTATTTTGATCAACTGTATTTTTTCTTTAAAGGAATAACAGTGTAAATTACATTAAGAATGTGTCTCTAACTACCCTTGGAGTCATCTAATCATTTCATTTTTATTTTTTTAAGCACATAAAATCATAACAACTTTAATAGTTTTAAAAGATTAATATTAAATAAAATTTTTGTCATCTCAGCATAGACTATATATTTCGAGAAGATCTCAAAATTACATTTTTGTCATTTTTAAAAATAATTAATTAATAGTGCTAAAATTTTTAAGAGAGACAGAGAATAACCAAAAATTTCATCAGTTTAGTAGTCAAATTCCTAGACTCTGTTCAGTACTAAAACATAGCTTTTACTTCCAAATTATTTAAAGGAAAAAATTATGATGAAATTCAAAAACATTTTTTTGGGCTTATGTATCGCAGCCGCGTCATTGAATACATTTGCACAGCAATCCGATGAACACAAAGATCACCACCCTGAAAAAACAGCACCATCTGCAGTAACAATTAAGCAAACAGTTACCAGCACCACTGCTACAGATAAAATGGCTGCAATGGATCAACACATGAAGGCGATGCAAGCCATGCATGAGAAGATGATGGCTGCAAAAACCCCACAAGAACGTCAGAAACTTATGGCTGAGCACATGAAACTCATGCAAGGAGGTATGAGTATGATGAAACAGATGGGCAGCCAAAGCATGAATGCAAATATGGCTGACCGTCAGCAGATGATGGAAAAACGTATGGACATGATGCAATCCATGATGCAGATGATGATGGACTGTATGCCTCCGTCAGCAACTAAATAGTTACCCATGAATTAGGGGAAAGCACCATGAATCACCAACACCAAGAAAATAATTCAGTACCTAACTTCTGGTCTACACGTTATGCCATTGGTCTAATCGTGCTGGGTGGTATCGCAGCTTATTTTCTATTAACGGAACATTTAGCCCACGTTATCGGTGCTTTGCCTTATTTATTCCTTTTAGCGTGTCCACTGATGCATATTTTTATGCATGGTGGTCATGGGCATAACCACTCGCAGCAAAAAAAATCCGATATATCTGATAACAAAAAATAGCTCTTATCAGGAGATCCATCATGAATCATGCGGAATCGGCTTATGGTTTATGGACGCTGGTTATCATTAACTCAGCAGTTTTTATCATGTTCGCTTTCAGTTTTTTTAGACCTTCCACTGCGCGCGATTGGCGTACATTTGGGGCCTTTTCGGCTTTTATCATTGCTCTATTTGTCGAAATGTATGGTTTTCCTTTAACCATTTACCTGTTATCTGGTTGGCTTCAAACTCGCTTCCCTCAACTTGACTTACTTTCTCATAATGCAGGTCACTTGTGGTCAACGCTATTAGGTGAAAAAGGTGATCCACATTTTGGCATTTTGCATATCGCCAGTTACGTTTTCTTGGGCTATGGATTTTACCTGTTATCAACGTCATGGCACGTGCTGTACAACGCGCAACGTCAGCATTCTTTAGCGATCACAGGCCCTTATGCACGTATACGTCACCCACAATACGTGGCTTTTGTGATGATCTTGCTGGGTTTTTTATTGCAATGGCCAACTTTACTGACACTGATTATGTTTCCAATCCTACTCTTAATGTACAGCCGCTTGGCAATTAAGGAAGAGGCTGAAATGAGTAAACAGTTTGGCGCTGTCTATGACAGCTATGCTCAACAGACTCCGAGATTTATTCCAAAATTCGGCCATAAAACCACTTTACCATAAGAGAATTATTTATGTCAGATCAAAAAAATCATAACCAGGACCATATGGCACAGGCTACAACAGACGTACTGAAAGACCCAGTCTGTGGTATGACCGTCACTGAAGAATCGAAATACCATGAGGAATTTAAGGGGAAAACTTACTTTTTTTGCAGTGATAAATGTCAATCAAAGTTTCATAGCAGCCCGGTGCAATATATCGCTAAACCCGCAACGACGACTGCCGATGCACATACACAGCATCATCAGACTACTCAATCCGTTAATGAGACAAGCACAACAGGCACGATCATCTATACGTGCCCAATGCATCCAGAAATTAAACAAGATCATCCTGGAAACTGTCCTAAATGCGGAATGACACTGGAGCCACTCATTCCTGAATTAGAGGAAGATGAGAATCCGGAGTTACGTGATTTCCGCCGACGCTTCTGGTGGACACTGCCATTGACCATCATCGTGACTTTTTTGGCGATGTTTGGTCATCAAATGAACCTGTTCAATATGGCGGTTCAGAGCTGGATTGAACTGGTGTTGTCACTCCCAATTGTACTTTGGGCAGGTTGGCCATTTTTTTCCCAGGGTTGGCAATCGGTTGTGAATCGCAGCCCGAACATGTGGACGCTGATTGGTTTGGGCACTGGAGCTGCATTTATTTATAGTGTGGTCGCAACCATTGCACCGCAAATCTTCCCAGACTCATTTATTTCCATGGGTCGTGTCGCTGTTTACTTTGAAGCTTCAGCGGTCATCATTTCATTGACCCTACTGGGACAAATATTGGAGTTAAAAGCACGTTCGCAAACTTCTGCTGCAATTAAGTCACTCCTTGGGCTCGCTCCTAAAACAGCTCGCCGAATCCTGCCTGATGGAACTGAAGAAGATGTTCCTCTAACGCATGTCCATGTAGGAGATTTACTCAGAATTCGCCCAGGTGAAAAAGTGCCTGTGGATGGTGTAATCACTGAAGGAAGTAGTTCAGTGGATGAATCGATGCTGACAGGTGAACCTTTACCTATCACTAAACGTATCGGCGATAAAGTCATTGGAGCTACCCTGAATACCAATGGTTCATTGATCATGCGTTCAGAGAAAATTGGTTCAAGTACCATGTTATCCCAGATCGTACAGATGGTGGCGCAAGCTCAACGATCGAGAGCACCAATGCAACGTATGGCTGATCAGGTAGCAGGTTGGTTCGTCATGGCTGTAGTGACCATTGCCTTGCTTACCTTCTTTGGATGGGGACTATTCGGCCCAGAAGAATCAAGCTGGGTTTATGCATTAATCAATGCTGTGGCAGTACTCATTATTGCCTGTCCTTGTGCACTAGGCTTGGCAACTCCAATGTCTATCATGGTTGCGACGGGTCAAGGTGCTACTCATGGTGTGCTGTTCCGTGATGCAGCAGCCATTGAGAATCTACGCAAGATTGACACACTAATCATCGATAAAACAGGTACGTTAACTGAAGGACGCCCTGTATTCGATCGTGTAGTTGCCGCATCAGATTTTGACGAATCTGAAGTATTACGTTTAGCCGCCAGTCTTGATCAAGGCAGTGAACACCCGCTAGCCGAAGCGATTGTAAACGCAGCACACGAACGTGGCCTGTCTCTTGAAACACCAGATAATTTTGAATCGGGCTCAGGGATTGGTGTTCGAGGTCAAGTGGGCGATCGTCAGTTAGCTTTGGGCAACACAGCACTGATGGAGCAATTGGGTATCTCGGTACAATCTCTGATTCCGCAAGCCGAAGAGCTGCGTTCGGAAGGTGCAAGTGTGATGCATCTAGCCATCAATGGTGAATTGGCCGGTCTGCTTGCAGTATCCGATCCCATCAAAAAAAATACCCCAGAAGCACTTGCCACCCTGAAGGAAGCGGGTCTACGTATCGTGATGGCAACAGGAGATGGTCTCACCACTGCCCGTTCAGTCGCAGCACGTCTAGGCATTGATGAGGTACATGGCGAAGTCAAACCCGCAGATAAACTAGAACTGGTCAGCAAATTGCAGAAGGAAGGTCGCATCGTGGCTATGGCTGGTGATGGCATCAATGATGCACCAGCCTTGGCTAAAGCTGATGTCGGTATCGCTATGGGAACCGGGACTGATGTTGCAATGAATAGTGCCCAAGTTACGCTGGTCAAGGGAGATTTACGAGGGATTGCTGTTGCCCGTTCACTTTCGGAAGCTACTGTCGGCAACATGAAACAGAACCTCATGTTTGCTTTCCTTTACAATGCTTTGGGTATCCCTATCGCGGCTGGCGTACTATATCCATTTACCGGTTGGTTGTTGTCACCGATGATTGCCGCCTTGGCTATGAGTTTGAGTTCAGCTTCAGTCATCACCAATGCCCTTCGCCTGCGAAATAAAAAGTTCTGATAGAGAGTTCCTTTCTTCCACCAGATGTATCAGGGCTGGTTGCAGCACTCGCCATCGGCCTGCTCATTGGTTTAGAACGAGGATGGCAGGATCGAGAACTGCCAGAAGGCAGCCGAGTAGCAGGTCTACGTACCTTCACATTGACAGGATTGCTCGGAGGAGTGCTCGGTCATTTACAACCAAACTTCGGAGCTTGGCCGCTAGTTGCGGCCGTATTAGGGCTTTCCTTATTACTAACAGTGTCCTATGCTCGTACCGCAAAAATTTCCGGTAATTTAAGCGCTACCACGACGATCGCGATGCTGTTGACATTAGTTCTAGGTGCATATGCATCCCATGGTAATGTTACTTTAGCATTAACAGCGGCTGTCATCGTGGCTGTATTTTTGGATCTCAAGCCAACCTTACATGGTTGGTTACGCTTGATCGAACATCGTGAATTAACCGCATCTCTACAGTTACTGGTACTTTCTGTCGTTATATTACCTTACTTACCCAATACGGGTATGGGACCTTTTGCTGCATTAAATCCTTACCAGTTATGGTGGGCGGTGATCCTGATTGCCGGACTCTCTCTGGCAGGTCATTTTGCCATGCGGCTCACCGGTTCAGAAAGAGGCATACTCTGGACAGGTCTATTGGGTGGTTTGGCATCTTCTACAGCTGCAACTGTTGCACTGGCACGCTATACACGCCAGCACCCCGTCATGGTCAGTGCTGCTATTTCTGGAACATTGGCTGCCTGTGGCATCATGTTTTTCCGTATGACTGTGCTGATAGGTATCATTGAACCCGCGCTTCTAAGCACCTTTGGTGGGGCAATGATAATTGCTGGAATCCTTCTGCTGGGTGTGGCACTGTGGAGACAACGCCAAATTACCAGCGCTGAAAACAACGATCGAACAATAGAAGCAATGGCTCCCTTTGATCTTGGGACAGCATTCAGCTTTGCTGCTTTTCTGGCTGTCATGGCAGTCTTGGTTCCGGCAGCAAAACAATGGTTGGGCACCAGCGGCATCTTCGTATTATCGACTATTTCTGGGCTAGCAGACGTAGATGCTATTTTAGTCTCACTTGCCCGCCTGCATAGTACTGAAGGCTTAACAACAAATGTGGCTGCTGTCGCGCTAGGGCTGGCCACACTGAGCAACATGTTAAGCAAAGCGACAATTGCATGGATGACAGGGGGGGCACAGTTTGGCCGAGCTATCATATTTGGCTACACAATTGCCATGGTAATCCCCCCTAAAAATAAAAGGATCTAAAAGTAGAATTTTCTCTTAAGATACGAGCAGGAGATTCTGCATGAAAACATCTAAATTTACTGACAGCCAGATCATGTCCATTTTAAAACAGGCGGAGTCTGGCACACCTGTAGCCACCCTTTGTCGTGAACATGGCATGAGTAATGCCACGTTTTATAAATGGCGTGCCAAATATGGCGGTATGGATACCTCATTGATGGCTCGACTGAAAGAGCTGGAAGCAGAAAATACCAGACTAAAAAAAATGTATGCTGAAGAGCGATTAAAGGCAGAGATTGTTCAGGAAGCAATGTCAAAAAAGTGGTGAAGCCATCTTGCCGACGTCAGATGGCTCAACAAGCCGTTGCCCTGCATGCGGTTAGTATCCGTTTAGCTTGCTCTGCATTTGGCATTAGTGAAACCTGCTACCGTTATCAGGCTAAACTTTGCGATGACAATGCATTAATTGCTAAACAGCTCATTGAACTCACTGAGGAAAATTCCGATTGGGGATTTGGTCTGTGCTTCTCATATTTACGACATGTTGAGAATCACTGCTGGAATCACAAGCGGGTTTACCGCATTTACTGTGAGTTGGCACTAAATCTGCGTATTAAACCGAGAAGAAGACTAAAACGGCACGCGCCTGAACCATTGAAAGAACCAATCCGAGAAAATCAGGTCTGGTCATTAGATTTTATGCATGATCAGCTGATCGATGGTCGAAAGTTCCGATTATTAAATGTGATTGATGACTACCGTCGAGAAGGCTTAGCGATTGAAGCAGGATTCTCATTACCTACAATCCGAGTTATTCGTACGTTGAATCAGTTGCTGGAGTGGCGAGAAAAGCCGTTAGTGATCCGATGCCTTGCGTAGCAGTGCTACTCAGGCCCCGAGTTTATCAGTCATGAATTTGTACGCTGGGCAACTGAACAAGGTATTCGTATTGAATATATTCAACCAGGTAAGCCACAGCAGAATGCGTATATTGAACGTTATAATCGGACTATACGTTATAGCTGGCTAAGCAAGCATCTATTTGACACACTGGAAGAAGTACAAGATTATGCAACGAGTTGGCTGTGGCATTACAACTATGAAAGACCACACCAAGCAAACAAAGGAAGGCCACCTCTAATGGCTGCTTAACCTCTACTTTTAACTTCGGTTATTTATGGGAGGATTACCCCATGATAGGTGCTGGCGTAGCTCTGGCTCTCAGTTTGAGCTTTATGTAAGGTCAACTCGGGTAAATGGAAGATGTTCAAAAAATGAGTTAAAATGATTCCCCTTGCATGGATTCACTTTGAAAAACAATGGTAAAAATGATTCGACCATTGAGGGATTCAGCCTGGATGGTCGCCCC
Source organism: Acinetobacter sp. SM1B (assembly GCF_003289665.1). Lineage (NCBI taxonomy): Bacteria > Pseudomonadati > Pseudomonadota > Gammaproteobacteria > Moraxellales > Moraxellaceae > Acinetobacter > Acinetobacter sp. SM1B. The sequence goes on along the minus strand of NZ_QMBM01000001.1, from coordinate 234,533 downwards.
AAGCATATCAAGAATAGATTTTGTTATCGCGAGCCCTAAGCCGGTTCCTTCTTCTGTTCTTTGTCTAGATGCATCTGTTCGATAAAATCGATCAAATAACCTGGATAGTTGTTCAGGAGAGATTTCAGGGCCTTCATTTTCAATTGAAAATATTGTGTTACCTAAATTCTGTTGAAGTTTTATGCGTATTGTAGAATTCTTATTTCCATATTTAACTGCATTAGATAATAGATTGCTGAGTGCTCGACGTAACATAGCAGGATCACCTTTGACATTTCCAGATCCTGTTTGTTGAAGCGTCATATTTTTTTCGGCAGCTAGCGCATCATAGAAATCAAATAAGGCTGTAACTTCTTTAACCAGGTCAATATTCTGTAAGTTCTGTAATTTTAGGCCATGTTCTGCTTTTGCCAAGAAAAGCATATCGGATACCATTCGAGCCAAACGTTCTAATTCTTCTAAATTAGAAAATAGTACTTCTTGATAGGTACTGGTATCTCGTTTACGGGCAAGACATACTTGAGTTTGAGTCATTAAGTTATTAATCGGTGTTCTAATTTCATGCGCTAAATCAGATGAAAAATCGGAAAGCCTTTCTAAAGCTGATTCTAGTCTGTCGAGCATATCATTGAAGGCAATTGCTAATGATTTTAGTTCTGTTGGTGTGTGCTCAACTTCTAAACGTTCTGAAAGATGTTGGGCAGAAATGCCTTCTGCGACCTTAGCCATTTTTTGCACGGGTCTTAAACCTCTCCAGGTTGCAAACCAGCCTAAAAACATTAAACAAATCGTACCGGCTAAACCAATGTAAAAAAGTTGACGCTTAAAATCATTTAAAAAATGTAGATGTTCAGATGTATCGATCCCCACAATAATGCGTACAGATTGTATTTCAGTATTTTTGTTTATATCCGTGTTGTAGATCATGCCACGATAGGTCTTATTCTTAATTTTCCATTTAATCCAAGGGTTATTTGCTGACTTGATTAACTGTTGAGTATTAATGATTGAAGGTGTAGAACTAAATAAAATCTGACCTGCCGGTCGTTCTATTTGGACCATAAGATCATGGTGTCCAACTAAAGCATCTTTCAAATATAGATCAAGTTCTAGAGAATTTTTAGGATGCTGTTGGAGAAGATTCTGAATAAGCTGGATTTTACCTTCTAATTGGGTACGATCTTGCGTTTCAAAATGATGCATCACTAATTTATGGATGAAAAACCCCATCATAATGAGAATGCATATAGTCGATAATGAGAAAATAATACCAATACGAAAACTGATAGATTTGAATAATTTATTATTCATCTTCTACCTCTAATACATACCCCATTCCTCGAATATTCTGAATTAACTTAGGGGTAAAATTACTATCTACTTTATTTCTTAATCGTTTAATAGCGACTTCAACTACATTTGTATCACTATCAAAGTTCATATCCCAAATTTGAGATGCAATAAGTGCTCTTGGTAGAATTTCACCTCTTCTACGCATAAAAAGCTCCATAAGCGCAAATTCTTTAGCCGTCAGATCAATGCGTTGACCTGCTCGTGTTACCCGACGTTTTCTCAAATCAAGTTCTAAATCAGCAATCTTAATAATATTATTATCTTCTCTTTGTTGCCCTCGTCTAAGGAGCGTTTTTATTCGAGCTAGAAGCTCTGCAAAAGCAAAAGGCTTAACTAAATAATCATCAGCGCCTAGCTCTAATCCTTTTACTCGATCTTCGATTTGATCTCGGGCGGTAAGAAAAAGAATGGGCATTGTTTTACCGCTGCTACGAATATCATTGATAATATTCCAACCATTTAGTCCAGGTAACATCACGTCTAAAATAATTAAGTCATACTCTTCAGAAAGAGCTTGATGTTTACCCGTTAACCCATCTGTAACCCAGTCCGTAATATAGCCAGCTTCGGATAAACCTTGCTTGAGATAATCACCAGTTTTTTGTTCATCTTCAACTAATAGTATTCTCATTTCCGAATCCTAAGTCATTCATTAAAACTATAATAACGTTATAAAACATCTGATCGAGATAGATTACAAAAATGTCATTTTCAAGTCACTTAGATGTTCAGTGCTTCACTTTATTGTAGTAGCAAGAAATTAACTTTTAGAGAAACTTATGAAAACTGTAGTGCGTCGTAGTCTAACAATTTTAATGTGTGCTGGAACTTTAATTGCTGGTACTCAATCTTGGGCAAAAGATGTATCAACCTCAAGTGCCACTAAAACGGTAAAAGCACAGAAACCTTGTACAAAACCTTGTAAAATGGAAAAAGATGACAAGACTCAGCAAGATCATAGTCAACATCAGTCTCCTAACTCATCTGACATGTCAAAAATGGATCATTCTATGATGAATATGGACCATTCTAAAATGGATCATTCAAAGATGAATATGCCTGGTAGCAATAAATAATTTTATAAATAGCGAGAAAGAAGTATTAAAGTTTATACTAAATATTTGCTTTATTACTTCAATCTTGACCTTTCTAAAGGTGAGATAGAATGTCAAAAAAGTTAAGTCATGTACTCTTAATTGGAGTTGGTTTATTTTCATCAACTTGGGTAATGGCGGCAGTTAAAGAATATGATTTAACAATCGCTGAACAAACTGTAAATATCACAGGAAAACCGCTAAAGAGAATTACCGTTAATGGTAAATTCGTTGCACCACTTCTTGAATTTGAAGAAGGTGATGAGGCCGTTATCCGTGTTCACAATAAGTTAAAAAATCAGGACTCTTCAATCCATTGGCATGGCTTATTATTACCTGGAATTATGGATGGTGTACCTGGATTTAACAAATTTAATGGCATTGCCCCTAATAAAACTTATGAATATAAGTTTAAAGTCCGCCAAAATGGTACTTATTGGTATCATTCACATAGTAAAGGACAAGAACAAGACGGTTTATATGGTGCTTTTGTTATTTATCCTAAAGATAAAACTCCACTAACAGCTGCTGAAAAAACCGATAAAGATTACGTTGTTTTGCTTTCTGATTTTCATAATTCAACAAGTGATCAAATTATGAAAAATCTTAAAAAAGAAGCAGATTACTATCAGAACCGTCGCGAAACAGTATTCGATGTATTAAAACAAGTTAAACGTGATGGATTAAAGGCAACTTGGCAAGACCGCTCTATGTGGAATCAGATGCGGATGTTGAAAACAGATATGTCCGATGTGACTGGTTATACATTTTTAATGAATGGCAAAACACCTCAGCAAAACTGGACCGGTAACTTCAAAGCTGGTGAAAAAGTTCGCCTTCGTTTTATTAATGCTTCCGCTATGTCATTCTTTGATGTACGCATTCCAAACCTAAAAATGACTGTAGTCAGTGCTGATGGTCAACCTGTAAAGCCCGTTCCTGTAGATGAGTTCCGTATTGGTACTGCTGAAACCTATGATGTCATTGTGGAACCAAAACAAGCACATTACCAAATTGAAGCTGAATCTATTGATCGTACCGGTTTTTCAGTGGGAACATTACATGAAGAAAGCAGCCCAGCAGTCAAACAAATTGAGATGCCTAAATCTCGCCCTCGTGCTTTATTAACTATGGAAGATATGGGGATGAGCCATGACATGTCATCTATGAAAGATATGAATCACGATATGTCTTCTATGAAAGGTATGGATCATGATATGTCTTCTATGAAAGGCATGAATCACGATATGTCTTCTATGAAAGGTATGGATCATGATATGTCTTC
>NZ_QMBM01000001.1:194835-230701 GCF_003289665.1 Acinetobacter sp. SM1B | reverse complement strand
TGGCTCAATTAGGGGCGCTTTGCATTTCAAATCTTTGTGCAACAAAGCCATCAGGAACAATCAAATTCCATTGCGACATCTGATTTTGAAACTCTTCACGTATCCATCCAAACCAGTTTTGTGTTTCGACATAAGACATTTCATCAGGACATTCTGCGACTAGCTTTACAGTTCGCTTATCGAGTTGAAACTCACGTAAAGATAAATGCTTATCATGATGATGCTTACTTACTGAAGGCATATTACTGACATGTTTTGCCATAACAGGACAAAAACGATTGTCGTCTAAATCAAATAAATCTCCCAAACGGAGCAAACAGCCAATAAACTTTGGATGACAATTTTCTGTTCCCAAACCTGTCTGCTTGTAGGGAAGCGTTTCCATTAAATTACTAAAGTTCATACCATGAGAAACACAAATTTGTCCTAAATAACGATAAATACGATTTGGCAATAATTCTGTTCTAGGTGAGGTGATTCCTAAGTCTTTAAATGGGTCTTCAACTAACTTTCCAACTCTTTTATCGTGCCCTCGTCTAAACCACTCAGCAATTAATTGACGATATTTTTCAACTCCATCAAAAGGATGATCTAAAGTTCCAATCGCTGACAACCAACCATTCTCTACATATGCTTGGCAAAATTTTTGTAAGTCATGCCCTTTTTCGTTGGCAATCGTTTGAATCATGAAATTAAAGTCAGGATTGGTATGCACTTCTTTTGCATTCTTAGCATCAACCAACATGCCTACATCATGCCAATAAGCTGCTTCAAGGATTAACCACGTATCTGTAGCACTCAATAAATCTACATCATCACCTAAAATACGCTCAATATTTACAAGAATTTGTTGTGAGTGCGAAGCATTGTGATTACTAAAGTGAGGGTAAAAGCCCCCAATATTTTCTAAAGCTTTTCCAACCAACTTTTGGTCAAATTCCCATTGTGCATATAGAATGGCAACATTAGCGTCAGCCTCACATTTATTTTTTAGATGTTGAATTAATCTAGTGCTCATAGGTTTTAAATTTTTAGTAATTTAAGTTCTATATTAATCAATAATTAAACAATTTAATAAGGAGTTTTAAATAGACTTCCGTCATAAATCAAAAAACGTACAATTTATTTGATCTTAAATTAATCAGCAAAATTATTTAATTCAAGGGATAATTCTTGGATGAAATTCAAAGATATTCAAAAATTATCAGACGTTAAATTTCGTAGGCTTACCGGTGTTAGTTGGGCTACATTTAACCTCATGTTGGCCGAGCTAAATAAGCATTTACCTTGTCATATTGGTAAAGGACGACCGCATAAATTACCGTTGGAAGATCGTTTGCTCTTATGTATAGAATATTGGAGAGAATATCGAACATTTTTTCATCTTGGTATGAGTTACGGTGTATCTGAAACGAGTGCAATTCGTATCACACGTGTTATTGAAGATACCTTAATCCGTTCTGGAAAATTTAACTTGCCAAAACAACTTCCTAATCGAGATGAAGTGGATTGGGAAGTTGTTGTGATTGATGCAACTGAAATATTAGTTCAACGTCCAAAAAAAACAGAAGAAATGGTATAGCGGTAAAAAAAAGCGACATACCTTTAAATTTCAGCTATCTATGCACTATACAACAGGTGAAATACTGAGTGTATGTGGAAGTCATGGAAGCATGCATGATTTTAAAATATTTAAAAAAAGCATGAGGAAATTAAAATTTAAGCCCTTTTTTATCGTTGATAAGGGGTATTTAGGGATAAAGAAATTGGGTTTTGGATGCCTCATGCCATCTAAAGCAAAGAAAACTGAACAACTAGATTCTGAATTAAAAAAGTTAAATAAAGAGATTGGTCGTAGACGAATTCAAGTAGAGCATGTATTTGGAAGGATGAAATGTTTTAAGATTTTATCTTGTGTATATAGAAATCGTCGTAAACGATTAAACCTGCGGTTTAATTTACTTGCTGGCATATACAATTTAGATTGGGTGAAAGATAAACAATTAAATTGGTTGAAAAATGATTTATGAAGGAAGTCTAATAAATAGATCTTTTTATCAGATTAAAAAAAACTCAATTTTTTTCAAATGTTATCCCTTTGTAATTTCAGTTGAATAATCAACCAATAAAATCCTATTTATGAATCACTTAAATTTTATAAGCGTATGATCAAGCCTCTTTTTTCCTACTTCCTTAAGGGATTGATATGAACACGCTTAAAACAATGATCGCAACTGCAATCGTAGCAACTTCTGCATCTGCAATGGCAGCTGAAGCTCCAGCAACGGCTAAAACAACAGTACAAACTGTTGCTCAACAAGTAGCTGTACCTGCGCAAGTAAAAGTTGAAGCAGCTAAAGCAAATGCACAAGCGAAAGTTGAAGCGGCACAAGCAACTGCAACGAATGCAAAACAAGCAGCAGAAACAAAAGTTGAATCAGTAAAAACTGAAAATGCGGTAAAAGCAGATACAGCAAAAGCAGCAGCTGAAGAAAAAGTTGCAGCAGTAAAAACAGAAGCTGTCGTAAAAACTACAGAAGCAAAAGAAACTGCAATGGCTAACGCAGCAGAAGTAAAAACTGAAGCAGCTCAACAAGTAGAAGCTGCAAAAGCTGCACCTACTGAAGCAGCAGTAAAAGCTGAGAAAAAAGGCTGGTTCTCTTGGTTTAAAAAAGCAGCTTAATCCTGCGATTTAAACTAAAAAGGGATGTCATCTGACATTCCTTTTTATTATCTTCTATTTTTAAATACGGCCTGCGACTAAGTAATCAGCCTGTATTTTCAAATATCAAAAAATTAAGCTGAGACCTTCTGCGCCAGCATCGTGGCAAAATGTTGTTTGATGCGGTTACCCTGCTCATCCCTGCGATATAGCTCACCAATATTCTCATTGTATTTAATCAGCTTCCAGTCTTTATAAAAGGCTCTTAATTCATCTTGCTTAAAGGCAAAAGGAAAATCTGGCTGGGCTGGAATGTCATCAGTATCCATGGCACAGACAATCAGGTTATAGCCATTGATTTTGGTCGCCTGTTGCATTTGAGTCATCAGTGCTGGAACGGTCTTGGCTTGCAGGAACATCATCACTACAGTGCAGCAGACAAAATCATAACTACCAGAAATGCTTGGATCTGCATTCAAATCTCGTTGTGCAATACGAATCTGCCGAATATCTTCAGCATCAACAATTTGCTGAAATTTTTCCAGACTCTGGGAGTTCACATCCCAGGCATCAACCTCATAGCCCATCTGGTTTAAATACAACGAATTCCGTCCTTCTCCGCAGCCGACATCTAAGGCACGACCACCCGTTAAATAAGGCGTAGCAGCCACAATTTCAGAATGTGTTGGAGAAATCGCATATTTTTTATGAAAATAATCTTGTGGGGCGCAATAGAATTTTAACTGGCATTCCACATCTGCACTGCCAGAGACAATCTGATGCCAGCGCTGCGGTTCAATGAATGGCGGTTGCTGCTCAGGTGTAAAAACATGAGTAGATTGCACTTCTCCGCCTTCATCAACCAACGCAAAAATCAGCTCACCTTTTAAGACTGTCAGTTTGGCCCAAGTACCCGCCTTGGTATTATGCGGACGCTGAAAGCCCTGAGGAATCTGCTCCTGTATCCAGACGGGCATTTCCTTATAACAGACTAAGTCCTGAGTCATGCAGCATTGCTCCTGTTCTCGCACCATTTTATTCAACTGATAATTTCCTGTTTATCTATAGCATGCTTCTGTTTTTGGCACCATGCTCAGGATGATTTATAGCTAAATGACTCTTTCAGGCTACAAAGCTTCTTCGACAATTTTCTGATTTTTGGTCTTAATTTGCTGCATCTGTTTATTCAGGTTTTCAATATCTTTATACAATGCGATAAAGGGCTGCACCGCTTTTTCATCATGGAACATAAACATGCGGTTGCGTTTTTCCCATTTATATTTCTTGAGCAAGGCAAATAGCTGATCCGCCTTGGCCAGACTCTGCTTTTCAATTGCAAAGATGGCATAGGCATCACTTTCCTGCTGGGTTGCTTTCAGGTTCTGTGCCAACTGCTGACGATAACGCTGCTTGATATCGAGTCGCTTGACCTGTTCAATCTGGCTTTCTTCACGGCGCTGGATGGTCTGCTCATAGTTCTGCACAATCTGATGCACCTGCTTGAGCATGGTCTCAGTTTCTTGATAACCTTGAGCCTGATCTTTCTCTAGACGATCAATATCCAGAAAATGCTCCCAGTTCGCTGCTTTCAGATCTCGCAAATACTGATTACGTTCTTCAGCGCGGTCTCGCATCTGTCCCAATACATATTCCGCCATGACCGCGTAATCACCATCCAGACGGTCTTCTTCAATGTCTAACTGAATCGGCTGGCTCCAGTCCTGTGCCTGTTCAAAGATTTCAGCTGTCTTTTCATTCAGAACAGTTTCATATTCGATCAGCTCGGCTTCTTCCTGCTGTTGCGCAGTGTATTGATAAAATAGCCATGCAAAGACAACAAGTGTCGCACCAGCCAGGATCATAAAGACACGCGGCATGCACATGCTCCCCTGCTGCAAGTTATGTATAGGTTTACTTTTAACCAATATGCTGATTTTTTAGACATAAATCAATTGTTCTATACAAAAACCCTATGCAGGAACATAGTTCATGCTACGAGGAAATTTCACTGAAATTCCTTTTTTAAGCCAGCTCTGAATCGTTTAATCCTGCCTAGCAACCGTTGGCAGCACACCATTCATTAATCAGCGTTCGGTCAACATTATTCGGATTAAACTGTTCCCGAGCCGCCTGAACTGAAGTGGCATCGCGGTTAATACCAAATGGCACCAGCATCAGATAAATACCGTCACGTGGATCAGGAGAACGCAAACCATCGGCAATGGCCTGCACATACTGTTGCAGCCCTGGTGGCAGGTTATCCAGTCGTGCCGGATTGGTGGTAGGCAGAATCTCGATATCACCCGCGAAGTCAGCATTAACCGTATAGTCTTGCAGTTCGCGTTCAATCTTCATCATTCGCATCTTTAAGGCCTGTTTCTGGCTGGATTGTTCTTGCAGGGGAAGCATGAACTCGGTTTCTTCACGCAGTTCACGATCGGCCATCACAGTCAGTGTCGGCAAGGTGACGGAATCGGGTGCAGCATGTGCATTAACCAGACGCAGTGCAGTAAACAGACTCAGTAGCATCAGAAAAGTTGTGTCGAGGGGACGCATAAGGAAAACCTCCGCATCGTCATTTCAGTGGGAGAAACCTTATTCTTGCTTGAACTTATGTAAAGGTGCTGAGTATTACTGTGAGCGTCGATAGACGGTTAATACTGCATGATTACTGGTGTTCGATGTAAACGGTTTTTTATGCAGATTGCTTTTGAATAAAAGATAAATCTCTCGCAAATTCCAGATATAAAAAATCCCCGACTAACGAGGATTCAAAGACTTAAGATTAGATTGCTTACTTCGAGCTTAAGGGAGAGCAGGGGAAAGCTTGTTAAAATGATCCTGCATACCGAGTTTGATCGTGCTCGGATTAATTTGTAGTTGAAAACGATATTCGGCAGATTGGCTATTGCTACGATCAATCCCCAGCGGCTGTAGCATGATATTTAAACCCTGAGTTGGATCACTGGATTGCAGGCCTTGGGCAATACTCATGACATATTGCTGCAGCATTGGAGAAACCGAACTAAAGTCAGGCTGGCTCTGCGGCTGAAAATCCAGATTTTCGATCACCTGTGCATTCAGTACAAAATTCTGGGCTTCCTTGGAACTGCGCATCACCTGATGCTGTAAGGCACGCTGAGTCTTTTCTTCCTGGACAAAAGGAACATAACCAGTTTCATTGCTCAGTTCAGGTTCCGCCATTACGGTCAAGGTCGGCAGCGTTACCGCTACTTTATCATCGTCGGCTAGTGCTCCCATGCTGAATGTGCCCAGCATGATTCCAAATGCAGACATTGTCATGATATTCATTGTCTTGCCTTCCCCTTATTTTCTATCACCCAAGTTGTATAACTGCAGAGGTCATAAACTATTTTTAATATTCTTATCTATTAGATTACCTGGATTATTTGGACAACTCATGCCTGCTCGGATGAATGGCATCTTAGGAAAATGATCTCGAAACCTAAAAGCATATGACGCTCACAGTTTCAAAGCCGGATAATAAGCAAAGATCATTTTCTGTTGAATGACAAAATGACAGACGAAAAAAAACCTCAAACATGGTTTGAGGTTTTTTGAATATGGTGGCGAGACCCAGGATCGAACTGGGGACACACGGATTTTCAATCCGTTGCTCTACCTACTGAGCTATCACGCCGATGCGGTGTATTAAGCCGTATCTGCACACATTAGTCAATCGAAATTAGAAAAAAAATGATTGAATGTGTAAAATTTAACCCAAAAAAAATCCCTGATGGGATCAGGGATTGAAAACTTTAAATCGTTTTGAATATGGTGGCGAGACCCAGGATCGAACTGGGGACACACGGATTTTCAATCCGTTGCTCTACCTACTGAGCTATCACGCCGATGACGCGTATTAAACCGTTTCAGCCCAATGCCGTCAAGCATGAAAAGTATAATTTTTATCAATCGTCTACTTTTGCAGCAGATTTAATTATCACTTGCTTAATTTTTAATTAAAACGGTCTAAATTATTCATTTTCAGTCAAAAATTTGCATAAAAAAGCAGCCCTAAGGCTGCCTTTATACAGGAAAAGTTTAAATTTTTTCAATATGCGCCAGACAGCGATGAATCGCGCCACAGCCAGGTTCAAACACCTTTACACCTTTTTCTTCTTCCATTCGGCAGGCTTCACTGACCAGCCTTTCTGCAACTCCACGTCCACGATTGGCCGGATGTACAACGACATACTCCAGCAGGCGGGTTGCGCCTTGACCCGTGCACCAGATCGCACCAATAATACGGGTATTAAATTCTGCAGTATAAAGTACGGTATACTGTTGCAAGTTTTGCTCTAGTTGTTCCATGGCATCGGCCCCATCACTAAACTCCGGGCTGGTGTCATACAGTCGCTCAAGCTGGCTGCGCACTTCATCATTTTCCAAAGAAGTATAGGCATTTACGGTTATAGGCATTGATAAACCCTCCTGAGTAATCTAATATGCGGTGACGTCGTCACGGCGAAAATATTTTCTACATCAATCATTTTGACGTATTTGAGGAACGTGTCTATGACAGATCGTATCAGTGAAGTGGTAAGAAATACCAACGAAACCAAAATTCGAGTTCGCTTGAATCTCGATGGGTCTGGTCAAGGCACTTTAAATACTGGTATTCCATTTTTAGATCATATGATTGATCAAATCAAGCGACATGGTCTGTTTGATATTGATATTCATTGTGACGGCGACCTGGAAATTGACGATCACCATACTGTAGAAGACTGTGGTATTACGCTGGGTCAAGCCTTTGCACAAGCATTGGGTGACAAGAAAGGTTTACGCCGTTATGGTCACTTCTATGCCCCGCTGGATGAGTCTTTGAGCCGTGTCGTGGTTGATCTGTCTGGTCGTCCGGGTCTGTTTATGGATATTCCATTTACCCGTGCCATGATTGGCCGTTTTGATGTAGACCTGTTCTCTGAATTCTTCCAGGGCTTTGTAAATCACTCGCTGATGACTTTACATATTGACAACCTAAAAGGTAAAAACAGTCACCATCAGATTGAAAGCGTATTTAAGGCGTTTGCCCGTGCATTGCGTATGGCATGTGAAGTTGATCCACGTGCTGCCAATACTGTTGCTTCAACCAAAGGTACCCTGTAATGACCCGTATTGCCCTTCTTGACTATGGCATGGGAAATCTTCACTCCGCTGCCAAAGCATTAGAACATGTCGGTGCTACAGTAGATGTGACCAATGATCCGAAGCTGATTGCTCAGGCAGACAAGATTGTTTTCCCGGGTGTAGGCGCAATGCGTGACTGTATGCACGGTATGCATGAAGCGGGTATTGATGATGTGGTACGTCATGCGGTGTTCAATAAGCCGGTACTGGCAATTTGTGTCGGTATGCAGGCGCTGATGCAACGTTCTGAAGAAAATGGCGGTGCAGATGCACTGGGTATTTTTGAAGGCGAAGTGAAACGCTTCCCGGATGTGGAAGGTTTAAAAGTACCGCATATGGGCTGGAATCAGGTGCATCAGGCTGATCCAGGTCATCCAATGTGGAAAGATATTGAACAGGATGCACGTTTTTATTTCGTACACAGCTTCTATGTAGAGCCAAAAGATCCAAGCATCGTGGCTGCGACATGCAACTATGGACTGGAATTCTGTACGGCACTGCATAAAGAAAATCTGTTTGCGACCCAGTTCCACCCGGAAAAAAGCCATACCGCAGGTTTACAACTGCTGAAAAACTTCGTGGAATGGAATATCTAATCCTATCCATGTTTAAAAAAAACCCGCTTGAAGCGGGTTTTTTATTGCCCAATATTTAATCTTTTATTTTTTAATAAATTACTATATCATTCATTTACTTATAAAAATCTTAATGATAAAAACAAGGAAATAACAATGAGTAATTTAAATGATTCTGCTTTAAATGCAGGGGGACGTTTTGGGCGTCGTTCATATCTGGCCTGGAATATGCTGATGGGCTTTTGTTTGATGCTTGTCGGTATTTTAGCTGCTGTCATTCTACCAGGCGCAAATCCATTTCTGAGTCCAGATGGCTCCTTGCCTATGCTATCCCTGGTAGTCATGGGATTAATTTATATTGCAGTAATTTATTTCAGTATCATCTTTTTAATTCGTCGCCTGCATGACCGAAACCATAGCGGCTGGCTGTCTTTGCTGATGCTGGTACCTATCGCCAATATTTTATTTGTCTTGTATGCCCTGTTTGCTCCGGGTAACCGCAATCACAACCAGTTTGGACACCCCCGTACCACACGTGGCTGGGAAAATGTACTGGCGATTCTTTATATTCTTCTGATTGTTTTGGGGATTGCAGCAGCGATAGCTGTTCCGTCTTATCAGGACTATGTCAATCGTGCAAAACAGACAACTTTGCAACAGCAATAAGTTTAATCCAGTCAACTCAATTCAGAAGCCAGATCTAAAAATGGGTCTGGCTTTTCATTTTGATTTAAAAATAATTTTCTTAAAAGCGCTTTAGACTGAATTGAAAAAGTCTTAAGCTGCATCTTCATACACGGACCCACACAGACTCGTCATGGATGCCCTTCATTCTCCAATTTTACCCACCAAAGAAGAGATCGCCACACTTCCACGATTTCAAAATATCTCCTTTGAAAAAATTATTGTGATTCAGAATCTTCAACAGGCAGAAGTAATACGTGAAGAACTTGAACAAGTACAAGTCTTTGGCTTTGATTCAGAATCCAAGCCCATATTTAAAGCCGGTGAACAGTCTACAGGACCGCATTTGATTCAATTAGCTACCCGAGAAAGGGCGTATTTATTTCAAATGAATACGGAACTATGGCATTTTTTACAGCCGATATTTGCCAATCCCCATCAGATGAAAGCTGGCTTTGGCTTAAAAAATGACAAACATCTGTTCCGTAAAAAAGGTATTGAATTAAATGGGGTACTAGAACTATCCAAATGCTTTGGCAGTTTTGGGTTCAAACAGGCTGTTGGGGTCAGAAATGCGATGGCACTCCTGTTCCAGGTCAATTTCCCAAAGTCCAAAAAGATCAGTACCTCTAACTGGGCAGCACGGAAACTCAGTCAGGCTCAAATTGAATACGCAGCCGCGGATGCTTATGCCTGTATTTTGATTCTAGAAGAACTTTGGCAACGGAAACTCCTAAGCCGAGAATTGAAACTTTCCTAAAGAAAACCATCATTGCTTCTGGATGTTCCTTAACACTGTTACTTGAGAAATTAAGCGCCGACCGATTGTAAGGTAATGTAAACTATATAACGCACCAAAATTCAGCAAAAGAATAATCACTTTTTCTAAAAATCTGAGTAAATTACTCAACTTTTTTACTATTCTTTCAATTGAACATTAAGCCAAATGATAGAAATGCACAAAAATAACACTACCCTTCCTTTACAAGCACCAAAATAACCAATATAAACCATTGTTTTTAATTACATTTTTCACAAATATAAAATTATTATCAATCCCTTGATAAACATGAATTTTCCATAACATTGTTCTGACTTATGGTCAAAATTATGGTTCTAGGCTCTATAAATTTGGCAGATTTTTGCTAAAACATGATGTGCATAACAATTCTTCATCGTTAAGTGGTTCAAATTTTTAGAGGGTAAAAATCATGGCAAGTTTGTTGGGCGGCGGTAAGTTTAATGGGGTATTCACACTAGCAGTGCAAGGTATTAGCAAAGCCGTAGGCTTCCTGACTAAGGCTGTTATTACCTTAGTTGATGAAGTGGTTGAAACAGTCAGTACCCTGACGGCACCTTTGACGGACGCACTGACACAATTACCTGTAGTTGGCGATACGCTAAAAACTGTCCTGGATACCAGTACAGGACTGTTAGCAGATGTGAGTCAAGGCGTGCATGCCTTATCAGACCAGCTATTACAGGGAGATTTAGCTGGTGGTATAGACACACTGCTAAATGGAACTACAGACCTGGTCGGTCAAACTTTAGATGGCGTCTCTGATATCTTGGATAGCGTTTTAGATACTACGGCGCCGCTGACTGCCCCACTGCTTTCTTTGCCAGTCATCGGTGATGTGGTTGTATCAGTCGGGCAGACTACTTCTAACCTGAGTGGACTGATTTCAGAAACGGGTGATTATGTTGCTGGCATCCAACCACTAGATCTGGTGAATGATGTATTCAGTAATCCGGTAGCGAGTGTGGGCGGTGTCCTGCAAGATGTCTCAGGCACTGTCGATGCACTGCTGGATGACCTTGCCCCGATTACTGATACGGCAGCAGATCTGCCAGTTATCGGCAGTATCGTCACAACTGTAGGCGCCACAGCAGGTGCAGTCAATGACGGTCTTTATGACCTGGGTACTCAGCTTGGTAAAGTAGGTCCACTGGATCTGGAACTTCAACTCGCATATGTTTAATTGAATTTCATCCATGCTGAATGATCAGCCTGATCAGATATAAAAATAACAATGAGCTGTACTCACTCACTCCAACCTGTCCATGACAGGTTTTTTTCATATGCGAGATTCAGTATTTAGATTTAGAAATCCGCCGTTTATTTGTTAAGATGGCAGCCATTCAAATTCAATCGACGATTAGGCCAGGAGCGAAAGCATGCTGATCATCCCTGCAATTGACCTGAAAGATGGCAAATGTGTCCGTTTAAAACAAGGTCGTATGGAAGACGATACTGTATTTTCTGATGATCCAGTGGCTACTGCGCAGCATTGGGTAAATGTAGGTGCGCGTCGTCTCCATCTGGTTGATCTGAACGGTGCTTTTGCAGGTACCCCGATTCATAAGCCAGTCGTAGAAGCGATTGCTAAAGCACAACCAAACTTACCGATTCAAATCGGTGGTGGTATCCGTTCACTGGAAACCATTGAGCATTACCTAGATGCAGGCGTATCTTATGTGATCATTGGTACAAAAGCAGTGAAAGAGCCTGAGTTTGTTGAAGAAGCATGTAAACGGTTCGCTGGTCATATCATTGTTGGGATTGATGCCATGAATGGCATGGTCGCAACGGATGGTTGGGCCAATGTGACTGACGTGAAAGCGACTGATCTGGCTAAACGTTTCGCCGATGCAGGCGTGTCCAGTATTGTCTATACCGACATCGCACGTGACGGCATGATGCAGGGTGTAAACATTGAGCAAACTGTGAACCTGGCAACTTACTCAGGTCTTCCAGTGATTGCGTCTGGTGGTGTCACTAATATCGATGATGTTCACGGCTTAAAAGGCCAACCAGGCATTCTTGGCGCAATTACTGGTCGTGCGATCTATGAAGGCACTTTAAATCTTCGTGAAGCACAAGCAGTTTTAGACGCTTAATCTGAAAGATTGATGTTGCTGTAAAAGAGGTCTTCGGGCCTCTTTTTGTTTTTACCTGAATACTGATCTCCCATGTCTACCTTATCCTCTGAATCCTCAATACGGAAAGCGAAGCTCCCTCAGCTTTCTCTGATTTTAATTACCATCATTTGGGGTACAACCTTTGTGGTGGTGAAATACGGACTGACCTTTGCCAGTCCCGTGCTGTTTGTGGCCTTGCGCTTTATGGCTGCTGCTATTGCCGTGACACTCATTTCCTGGAAATATCTCAAAGGCATGACCGCTTTCGAAGTTTTTGCTGGTGCGGTCATCGGATTGCTCATTGCACTGGGCTATGGCACGCAAACAGTTGGACTACAAACGATTAGCAGTAGTGAATCGGCTTTTTTAACCGCACTATATGTGCCTCTTGTGCCTATTTTGCTATGGTTGCTGTTTCGTAAAAAACCACATGTCATGACATGGATTGGGGCAGCCCTCGCCTTTTTAGGTCTGGTCTTCTTAACAGGAAATGGCTTTGGTGCGATTCAACTGAGTTTTGGACAGCTACTGACGATTTTGGGTTCGATTGCAATTGCACTTGAAATCATCTTTATCAGTTACTTTGCACCGAAGGTAAATACGCGCCACGTGACCGTGTTACAGCTGATTTTCGCATCACTGTTCTGCTTTATTATGGCAGCAATACTCGGCGAACCTCAGCTACCGGAGTTCCATCCTCACCTTGCCATCATTTTAGTTGGCCTCGGTATAGCCAGCGCAGTGATTCAACTGGTCATGAACTGGGCACAAGAAATGGTTGATCCTTCTCAGGCTGCCATTATCTATGCAGGTGAGCCGATCTGGGCCAGTCTGTTTGGCCGACTCGCTGGAGAACGTTTACCTGCTCTGGCTTTATTGGGCGGATTAATGGTGGTACTGGGTGTAATTGCCAGTGAATGGAAACCGAAGTTTTTAAGAACAGAAAAAAGGGAAGAGTTGAAGGAAAATCTTTCTTAATTTTTCCCTCCCCTAACCCTTTATGAATCTCCCTAAATCCCCCTTTAAAAAGGGGGATTTTTTATATCTATATTGAATTTTAAAAAGATACCATTTTGCCCGGATTGACCAAAGCATCTAAACCATAAGCCATTTTCGCCATTGGAATCACCACTGGTGCAAGTGCTCGACCAAATAGAATATCTTGATGCTGGATACTGGTTAATATATTAAAGTCATCGGCTTTGCCACAGAAGTCATCTGCAATCGCTTTGCCAATACGCACAGTTCGCGCCACGCCATGACCACTCCAACCTTGTACTGCATAGATTGGAAATTTATCACCAAACTTGCGGCTGTCGGCTGCGCCATTCATGGTCAGATCAGTTGTACCACTCCAGACAAAATTAAGTTCGACCTGTTTTAACTACGGGAAGACATGCTGAATAGTGCCTACCTGATTCGGATATTCTGCTGCCAAAAATCATAGAGCTATAAAAAAAGAGCAGCGATATGCTGCTCTTTCCATCTCAATATTTGATTTATCGATACATCGGCAGATTATCATTCAAACGCATAATCCCGCGAATTGCACGATACACAATCCAGATCCAGGCCAAGCCAATCACAATCAGGCAGAAAGTGGTTGCACCGAATGCTACACCTGCGAACAGATCCGGATCTTCACCGGTAAAGAACAGGAACAAAAATGGAATAAAGGCGACAATATTCCAGATCAGATACCACCAGAAGGTGCGGATCTGCCAGGTAAAATGGCTCTCGAAAATTGTGCCGCGAACCGAACTGCGTTTCACATAGTTAATTACCAGCGCAATGACAGCAAGCAGGCCACCGGTAAAGATCGCCACAATATAAAGAATATATAGAATAAGAGTCAGTGTGCGGTTAGGGTCCTTGTCAATCGAATAGTTCATACCCTCTCCTTTTTATCAATTTCCCTTAAATATTTAAGCCGTTTAAAGGGGAAATAAGCCATAGAATCAAAATGATGTTAAAGGCTATGGTACAAAAATAAATCTGACGGAATGGTTGTTTTTGTGTTTTATGTCTCAGTTTTTGTTGGGCCAGCCAAGCTGCCGGCCAACCTCCAAGAAAAGCCACCAGATGTAGCGCATTTTCAGGAATACGGCGATTACCGAGTTGGGCTGCTTCCTTGTCTTGCACATAAAGCCAGTAACTCAGCACATTCATGAGGCTGATCAACAACACTATCATCCCACTTAACAGGCCACTGAAACTGAATACCACAAGCGCCAGAATATATCCCACACAGAGGATTTGCATCGGCTGCAATTTTTCTTTTTTATTTATGCTAGTTTTCTGTTTAGCCGTCAACGCCTTGATTTGGGTAGCTTTGAGATAAGTCACCTGCTGAGCACGATAACGGCCCTGATCATCCAGAATCACGGCATAATCCAAGGCACAACCAACAATCGGGCGCGGACCAGGGCGCGCAAAGTCCTTAATGTGCAGAAACACACGTTCCTTGCCGGCATCATTTGGCTGAATAAAACCATAGCCTTTTTCATCAAACCATTCCACCAAACGCCCTTGATCACGCATATTATTGTTCCTGTTGGTTAAGCGGTGACAAACTTAAGTCGTTCGATCAACATATTACGCATTTCTTCCGGATTCTTTTGCAGGATATCGTTTCCGGTACGGCCTTGAGCCGCATTTTTCTGTGCCACTTGTAAACGCATCATCCAGAAACGACCGGCTGCCATCGCCAGGTAAAGCTGTAGACAGGCTTTTTCATCCTCAGTTAAGGGACGGATACTTTCATAAGCCTTTAAAAAAGCAACTGCACGTTCTTCATTCAAGGTCACCGCGGGATAATCGGTGCAGAAGTCATTCAAAGTAATGGCAATATCAAACAGCAGCTCATCTTTATTCAATTCATAAAAATCCAGAATGCCATTGAGCTGATCTCCCTCAAACAGGGTATTGTCACGGAACAGATCTGAGTGAATAAAGCCACGTGGGCGATCAGTATAAACGGCTGTCAATGCCTCATACAGGCCGAGCAACTTACCCAACAGGACTTTATCAGCAGCATTCAGGGTTGGCTTGATCTCCTGTGCCACAGCGTACCAGTAGGCATGATCACGTACGAATTCGCGTTCCAGTTTAAAATCTTTTAGTGCCACATGCATTTTTGCCTGCGCAATGGCAATGGCTTCGGCCTGAGCCTTGGTCGCTGGCATAGGATGTTCGCCCAGCATCCGTGGCGCGATCTGGGCTGGCTTTCCTTTAATGCTATGAATGGCCTTACCTGAATGCGATAATGGTACAGGCACAGCCACCCCTGCCTGTCCCAAATGCTCAAGTACGGGAACCAGTTCACCAGCAGCCTGTTCATCCATGTCCTCGAACACAGTCAATACATATTGCTGGTCTTCACAGACCAGAAAGTAGTTGGTGTTCTGGATACCTCCTTGAATGGGAATCAGATCAATCGCCTTGAGACCATAAGGCGCTGCAAAATCCTGAACTTCCTTTAAAGTCAAAGTGGTATAAACCGACATAGAAAACCTGCGAAAAAACTTACATATTTTTGCTAGAATACCGTTTCCATCTGCCAAGGTGTAGCGCTTGCGTGGGTGAGTTTCATAATCGGCTGTAATAATTGGAAAAATTTATGCTAGCTAAACGTATTATTCCTTGCCTCGACGTTGATAATGGTCGTGTGGTCAAGGGTGTTCAGTTCCTTGATATTCGTGATGCGGGCGACCCGGTCGAAGTGGCGCGTCGCTATAATGAACAAGGTGCCGATGAAATTACTTTCCTTGATATTACCGCTACACATCATGGACGTGACACGACTTATCGTACTGTAGAGCGTATGGCCGAATCTGTATTCGTACCGTTAACTGTAGGTGGTGGTGTCCGTAAAGTTGAAGATATCCGTTTACTGTTAAATGCTGGCGCGGATAAAGTCAGCATTAACTCAGCAGCTATTTATAATCCTGAATTCGTCCAGGAGGCTTCTCAGCGTTTTGGTGCACAATGTATCGTAGTGGCTATTGATGCCAAGAAAACCGGCGAGAATAAATGGGAAATCTTTACTCACGGTGGCCGCAAGGAAACGGGTATTGATGCGATTGAATGGGCCGTGAAAATGGCGGACTACGGCGCCGGTGAACTGTTAGTGACCTCAATGGATGCTGATGGTACTAAAGCGGGCTATGACCTGGCACTCATGCGTACCATTAATGACCGCGTTAACATTCCAACAATTGCTTCTGGTGGTGTCGGCAACCTGCAACATCTGGCGGACGGGATTTTAAAAGGGGGCGCAGATGCTGTACTTGCAGCCTCAATCTTCCACTTCGGCCAGCATACCATTCCAGAAGCAAAAGCCTATCTGGCAGCGCAAGGCATTGAAATGCGTCTTTAAAAATTTTTAGAGACAAGATCTGAAAAAGGCATGTTAATCATGCCTTTTTTATTACTTGAAAATTTAAGCACATGAATTAGGGACAAAAAAAAGGAGTCTTGCGACTCCCTATAAAACCAAGAATAGACTACAGCGCTTGGTGTCAACATAACCAGTAAAATCTAACCATAACTCAAGTATTCATAACAGCCTGTCAGCGTTAGGCTATATCGCTGACAGGTGTAAATATAGGTCAAAAAACACCCCGAATATTGACAATTTAAGCAGGATTTATTGACAAATCACGACAAAAATAGCGTGCAAATGCATTTTATTTCCTTGTCTAAAACTTCTAAGTTTCTTTTAAGGGTTTAAAGCTCTATTTTTTCTCAACCCATTTGGCTGGAAAGATCTGCTGAATACTGCTGCTCAGGGCTTGAGAAACCGGTTTGGGTAGATAGATGCCGAGTGGATTTTGTTCCTGTAATTCAGGCGATGAAATCACCCGTGTCCCCATGACGTAGTCGAACCATGGCCGGGTCACACACCAGTTGGCATCCTGATTACTATTCATATGATGGTCATAATGCCAGGGAATTTTTCGCTTGGCCCATTCTGGTTCCAGATGTGCCCGACGATGCACATAATAATAATTGCAGGCACTATAAAGCACTGCGAGCGACATTCCTTTTGAAACCGGATAAAAGGTCAGACCAAATACACTGGCAACAACAACCAGAGATCCAATTTCATTACGGGTACGCCAGTTCTGCCAGCCTTCTACATAGCCATGATCAGAGAATGCCGTCTTACGCACTTCCCGATGATGCTCCCAGTGTGAACGCATGCTCTGCGGTACTGGACTGTAGCGAGCCTGCCCTTTGCGAGGTATACCATGCAGAATATATTTATGCGCAAACCATTCAAAACCATTGGCAATTACCAGTCCTGCCAGAAAACCTTTTAGCATCGTCTGTCCCTCCTTTTTATTTACTATAGGTGAGCTAAAAGGCTAGATATTGACCACAAAATTCAATATGATTGACAAAACACGACAAAAAAGAATTAAAAAATGCACAGCATACAGGACGATGCAGGCACGGTTTATGGAGGTCTGGGACATTTGTTGCTGGAGTTCTATCTATCCAAACAACTCCCCATTCCAGAAAAACTACTCGCTATACAGGACGTTGAACGCTTTGAATTTGTCATCTGGCGTGAGTTGCTCATGCAATTACAGCAAAAGTTGCAGACTCCTGCCTTAGGCCTGGAAATTGCTAATTTCGTACAACCCCGACATCTGGGCATTATTGCCTATCTGGCCCTGTCCTGTGAAACCTTGGGCGAAGCCATGATGCGCTATCATGACTATCATCGTCTGGTCTATGACGGCAGTCCTTTAGAAGTCCGTGTCGAAAATGACTACCTGTCAATTGCCTGGGTCGATGTGCCTCTAAATCTGGCGACTCAATTGACTGATGAAGTCGCCATGGCATTGATGCTGAAATTTGTACGTTCGCTGATGGCTACCGATGATATTCACTTACATGAAGTCCATTTCCGCCAGCCGACCAACAAGTATCTCAATCTGTATGAACAGTACTTCCGTTGCAAGGTTCGTTTTGATCAGCCAAAGAGTGTGATTTTTATGCATGTTTCTGAACTGGCAAAACCATTACGTCAAGGTGACCAGACGCTACAGAAGCTGTTAAAACAACAGGCAGAAGCCTTATTGGAAAAACTGCCGAATACTTCACAGATAGATCATCGGATTCAGCAGGCGATCCTGACCGGACTACAAAAAAACATGTTTCAGATTGAGCATATTGCCCGTCAGTTACACTGGTCGGTTCGGCAGTTACAGCGTCATTTGCAAAAACAGGGCAAGACCTATCAGCAGCGAATGCAGGAAATCCGTTTTATGCTAGCCCAGCAATATTTGACCGATGAAAATCTAAGCCTGCACGAGATTTCCCTGTTATTGGGTTATTCAGAACAAAGTGCCTTCCAGCGTGCCTTTAAGCAGTGGACCCGTCAGACGCCGCAACAGTGGCGCTCAGACTATCTGAAAAACAAAACACAGGAGAAATTTTTAGATTATCCGATGCAGGCCAATCTCAATACCCAATATCAAATTTAGATTTTTGAATAAAAATAATAAAGATAATTCGAGAGAAATAAACTTTTAAACCTGAATAAAAAAGCTCATAGTTATCCTGAGCTTTTTCTGTTTCGCATGGAAGAGTCATGAAATTTTAAAAAATGACCCATTATAAAAATGGATTATCAATTTCCTGAGCGTCATCACGCTGGATCTTGTCAGGCAGATCCGGGGTATTTTCCAGTTGCTGCACCACATCATTGAGCAGCGCCTGCAAGGCCTTGGCTGCTTTCAGCCCGGCCTGATCCTTGGTTAACTGCAAGTTTCCATAAAGGCTGACACAGTCCACATCATTTTCAATGGTCAGGTCATGAATCGCATGTGATTCGGTGCCGTTTTCATAAGGTTTAAACATTTTTTTCTGTCGCTTCCTTGTTGTTTTTTAATTGTACCGGACAGATTTATGCTACCTGAATCCTGTCTGGCACAACAGAATTATTTCAAAAGCTGTAAAATGAACTGTAGCACTGCTTCCAGCAACTGCTTGATCAATGCACCTTGCGGATCATTATTGTCTGCTGCGTCACTAGTGGAGCCCTCAGATGTTGAAGTATTCCCGCTCACAGACGTACGACCTCCACCAGAACGTTTGAATTCCTCTTGTAATGCTTCCAGGTCACTCTTGGATACATCTTCGGCGCACTGGCTTTCTGCATCCCAGTTTGCATAGGTGATAGGCTTATTGGCCTTCACCTCGCTGGCTTTCAAAGGCAGCTTATAGGTATTACGTTTCTGTTCTTCAGTCAGTTGCGGGAAAATGTTGATATTAACCAGTTCCTCTAGGGCACAGACGCTGATGATCTGGACTTTTGGTGCCGGATTTTTCAGGTTGTTATCCACATAATACACCCCGGCTGCACCAGTTTTCGGCATATATACCGCTTTATAGGTCGCATTTGGTACGATTACACCTTTGCCAATCGTCTCCAGCTTTTTCGCGCTATAAACCGGTCCCGTAACCACATAGACATCCTGTTTCTGTTTGGTCACCACCGCACGAGTGGCTTCTTCCAGTTCACGCCACGCTTGCTGATTGTTCTTCGGGGCTTGCGGTACCATATTGGCTAAGGAGAAACTGTCAAACTGTGCCTGCTTGGTTGGCATATCGGCATTTGGCGCCATATGTCCACGGTCATAGCCAGTACCGCGGTAATCTGCCAGAGTTGCACGATGCGCTGAACTGACACGTTCTTCCTCATGGAAGCTGTCTTCACGCGGAATCTTTTGACTCAGGCGAGATGGCGTCAATAGTTCTGCCACCCATAATGGTGTTTTGGAGACACCAGAGTACATGACATTAAAGCCGTTAAAGCACAGTGCATAGCTGTTCTTTTTTAAGCTATCCTTCATTAAGTAAGGTGGCACATCCCGGTAAAACTGATCCAGACAGGCAGAATTTGATGGTGAAGACAGCGATACCCACTGGCTGATTTTTTCTTGACCAAAGGCAATCGCAAAACTACCCGATGCCACCACACCCAGGATAATTTTTACAGTATTTTCGTTAAGGAACTGAAAGACAGGATTTTTTTTGGTACGTTGCTTCTTGGCCATGATTACAGCTACTTTAGAACATCTACAGCGGGTGTTGCCGAGCTTAACAAGCCCTGTAAGCCATGTATATCACGACTTTTCTAATCGATTAACAAATAAGCAATATGTAAATAAACATCCATTAAGTATGTAACAGCCTGTCGGTTTTTTACGGATACTTAGACTAGATTTCAACCCATTTATGTAGCTTTCCTTGCTGCCCAGTCTTTAATTATGCAATTGTAAGAACCTCTAATTCCTCGAAGAAATATACGAAGGAGCATTGTGATGTTATCGCTGAAGAAAAACTCCCATACTTGCAAAATTCATTATTCAAAGTTACTGGCTCTAGGTGTATTTACCAGTGTAATGAGCCTTAGTGCATTGGCTGAACCACGGGTACAGCCGGGCGAAACATTAGAAAGCCTGTCCAAGGCACGAATTAGCACCACTGTAAACGGTCAGAATGCTTCTCTGGAAAATTTGGTCAATTCTGGTCAGATTCGTTTAGTGCAGCCAAGTCAGGCACCTGCTATGCAAAGTAATCCGTCGTCTGGCATGCAATCTGGTCAGCCGGGCATGTTTCAGGCTCCGGGTATGATGCGCCATTCTCAAGATCCTACCATGATGCGACAAGATGCAACTCCAGGCATGCAGCAACCCAACGATCCCCGTACTCTGCCTGAAATGCAGCAACATTCCCCGATGACACCAGCAGGCTCTACTGCTCCAGGTGTAACTACTCCATAACGGGTTTGAAAACAGATATTAAAAAACCAGAGCTAAACTCTGGTTTTTTTTTATTTTGAATATTGTTGCTAGATTTCGATCTGGCTACCAAGTTCCACCACCCGGTTAGTTGGAATCTGATAGAAATCACTCACCGGACTGGTATTACGTTGCATTGAGATAAACAGTTTTTCACGCCATGGTGACATGCCTTCTCCGATTGCATGAATTACCCGGTCACGAGAGATAAAGAAACTGATCTGCATCAGATCATAATCAAAGCCCCATTCCGTGTAGGCTTGCTTGACCGCCCGTGGAATATCAGGCTGATCCTTGAAACCGAAGTAGGCATAAATCCTATAAAAATGCTCATTCAGCTTTTCAACTTCTACCCGATCTTCCTCTCCCACAAAGGGAATATCCCGGGTAATCACCGTAACCATGATATTACGTTGATGCAGTACCTTGTTATGCTTGATGTTATGCAGCATGGCATGTGGCACTACATCCGGAGTTCCGGTCAGGAAAATGGCATCACCCGGCACAAACTGGGTCCCGCCACCGGTAGACACACTCTTGATAAATAACTCAATTGGCAAAGTATTTTGCTGCATACGTTTGAGTAACAGTTCGCGGCCATCTTTCCAGGTCATGAGTATCGTAAACAGTACGGCACCCAGCATGATTGGCACCCAGCCACCGGAATAGATTTTTAGTGAAGTAGATGCGACAAAAATCAGATCAAGCGCCAGAAAAGGAGCCGCGAATAATACTACTTTCCAGATTGGCCAGCGCCAGAAACCATAAGCTAAAATGGAGATCAAGATCGTGCCACAGAGCATGGTCATGGTTACTGCCACCCCATAGGCGCTGGCAAGTCTCGCACTGTTCTCAAATAACAAAATCAGAATCACGACTGAAATAAACAGCATCCAGTTAATAAATGGCAGATAAATCTGACCACGTTCTTCAGCTGAAGTGTGTTTCACGCTCAAACGTGGTAAATAACGTAGCTGAATTGCCTGATTGACCATCGAGAATACCCCGGTAATCACGGCTTGTGAGGCAATGACCGCAGCAGCCGTTGCCAGACCAATCATTGGATACAGGCTCCATTCCGGCAGCAGCATATAGAATGGATTAGCCAAAGCTTCTGGACTGCGTAGCAGAAGCGCACCCTGCCCTGCATAATTGAGTAACAGACATGGCAAGACAATAATGAACCAGGCCAGACGAATTGGCAGGCGACCAAAATGTCCCATATCTGCATAAATCGCTTCGCCTCCGGTCATGGTCAGAATCACTGCGCCCATGGTCAGGAAAGCCACATAAGGTTGATCTACCACAAAATGATAAGCCCAACAAGGGTTGATCATATGCAGGACCGTCGGCGTCTGGATGATACTCCATAAACCAAAGCCACCAATCGACAGGAACCACAGTAAAGTCAGTGGACCAAAAAATTTACCCATGGTCCCGGTACCATGACGCTGTACCAGAAACAGACCGGCAATGATTCCGATGGATAAGGGCTCCAGCCATTTATTAAACACTGGCGTAGCAATACTCAATCCTTCAATGGCAGAGAGTACAGAAATCGCAGGTGTAATAATCCCGTCACCAAAGAATAATGAAGCACCAATAAAGCCTAAAGCAATCAGGTAAATCTTTTTCTTATCCGAGATTAGTGTAGTTCGCAGGTTGAGGGCCAGCAGTGACATGATGCCGCCCTCACCATTGTTGTCAGCACGCATGATGATGGTGACGTATTTAAAACTCACCGTCAGCATGATGCACCAGAAGATCAGGGAGAGAATGCCCAGTACCGAGGCTTCGCTGATGGCAAGATGTGAGGTCAGGAAACATTGGCGTAGTGCATAAAGAGGACTGGTACCAATATCACCAAAAACGACCCCAAGCGCAGCCAGCGTAATGACTGGTAAAGCTGCTTTTTGTGCAGTACTTTGCATATATTGTCTTCGTTTTAGAAAGCATTTTTGCGAATCATAGCACTGCCTCCAAACTTTTTCTGCAAATCAATTGTTTCAAGCTTGGCAGACTGGTTTTTTTTCTATATCATCCACCGCCATGGTGAAGTGTCCGAGTGGCTGAAGGAGCACGCCTGGAAAGTGTGTATACGTTAATAGCGTATCGAGGGTTCGAATCCCTCTTTCACCGCCAAATATCATTCCCACGATGTCTTATGGGATCTTAAAAGACTTAAACCACAAGGGTTTAGGTCTTTTTTTTGTCTTATGCTATCTCACAACATCTATTGAAATCCTGTTCCAGTTGGGGGTATAACTAGGGGTACATATTTATACCCCCAATTTTTATACCCCCATTTTCTGCGGAACTTCAAAATGCTTACAGATGCAAAAGTACGAAAGCTTAAGCCTTCAGATAAAAAAACTCGTTATTCCGATGAGAAAGGTATGTACTTAGAAGTCACGCCATCGGGCGGTATGTATTGGCGAATGAAGTTCCGCTTTAGCGGTAAAGAAAATATTTTCAGCATCGGAACCTATCCTGAAACCTCACTGGCTCAAGCAAGAAGAATTCGAGATGAAGCGCGGTTAAAGCTAAAAGATGGGGTTAATCCCAACGAAGCGAAGAAACAAAAGAAACAGCAAGCCGCTGAAAATACGCTTTTCAAAGCACTTGCTATGGAATGGATGGAAGACCGTAAAGCGGTTATTAAAGAAAATACCTATTTACGTGACTTATCTGTCTTTGAAAAAGACCTGTTCCCTACTTTAGGCAATATGCCTATTGATCAGATCAAAGGTAAAGATGTGCTTGCCTGTGCCAAAAAAATCGAAGAACGAGGCGCACAGGAAATGGCGAAACGTTCCATACCTTTAGCAGGTCGTATTTTTCGTTTTGCGATTCGTAAGGGTCTAATCGAGAATGATCCGACTCCCCATCTTCACGAAGCATTGAAACCTCGTAAAGTGAAGCATATGGCACGATTGGATATTTCTGAGTTCCCACCCTTCCTTGAACGAATGGATCGCTATCATGGCAACCCAATGATCAAAACTGCAATTCAGCTGATGACCTTAACTTTTGTACGCACAGCTGAACTTAGAATGATGGAGTGGAATGAGATTGATTTTGATACTCACTTATGGAGAATTCCAGCTGAAAAAATGAAAATGGCTCAACCTCACATCGTTCCATTATCCAGGCAGGCAATTGAATTAATTGAAGGATTACGGCCTCTCACAGGTAACAAGGAATACGTTTTTTATAACCACAGTACTGCTAAACCTATGAGCAGTAATGCGCTTTTATGCGTGATCCGCACGATGGGCTATAATGGTAAAATGACTGGTCATGGATTCCGTGGGCTTGCATCAACGACACTTCATGAGCAAGGCTATATGCATGATGCCATTGAAATTCAGTTAGCACATCGAGTTGGTAATGCCGTATCTCAAGCTTATAACCATGCTCAACACTTAGAATATCGAATCAAGATGATGCAAGAATGGTCTGATTTTATTGATAGTTTGAGAAATAAAATTGTGCCTTTTCCGAAGCAAAAGATAGGGTAAATAGTCTATGCAATAGGCTAAATTTTGGGCTATTTTGCAACGATGATATTTTTCTCTTCAAAACTTCTAAAAGTTTCTATGGTAGGCTTTTTTTTTTGACATATTAGATTTTTGATGTGGGGAAATATTACATTTGAGACTATTTAAAAATTTTATACATCTATAAAAACTATTGATGGCTACAAGCTGATCATTTTATTTAATGAGAATTATTATTATCTTTTTGTATCTTTACTGAGCAATATTCCTTGTTAAACAAAATAAATTCAATGATTTAGTGTTGTTTTTCTAGGTTCTTTTATGGAATTGAAATAGTAAATGATAATAATTATCATTAGTTCTATTTTAACTACAAACTCCCTTGTACTTAAGATGTGTTTCAGGCCTAAAACATTTCGAAAAACAAATTAACTCTTTTGAAAGAGGATATCGACAGATGCATTCACTTGCTAATCGGTTGGCGTTACAACATTTCGTCAATGCATATACGCAAGAAACTGGCAAAGGTCACTTGCTTCATAAAAGTCAGCAATCTCTTCAACTACAGACGTTTAGCCAAGGTTTGACGCTGTTATCAATACCGATTACCTCTATTCAAGCACGTTGCTTTTTCCCTTTATCTTATGTGAGCTGTGTTGGGCGACATCGCTTAGCAGATCTTCCGCAAATTATCATCGATGAAAAAATTAAGGTATTTAGTCCTGTAGCAATTGTTGGGTTGTTGCTAGAAGAACTTGTTCAAGAAGCCGCTGTTCATCTAGATGCTGCTTCATTAGTTGAAAAATGGATTCAAAGTCGAGATGCGCTACAACAGTTTTTACAAAATCGTGAATATGAATTTGATGATTTAGTAAAAGCAGGGCAAAGCTTTATTGAAACAGAGCAAGCTTTGATTTTAGGGCATAGTATGCATCCCGTGCCAAAAAGTAGGACAGGCTTTGTTCATGAAGATTGGTTAAACTTTTCCCCTGAAAATAAAGGTAAGACTCAACTTCATTATTGGCTAGTGCACCAAGATTATATTGCAGAAGGTAGTGCGACTGATGAACCTATTTCAGCGCAATTAAAAACCGCGTTACAGTGGTATTTATCTGAAAATGATCTCAACTTATTAAAGACACATGTGGAATATAAGTTACTTCCTTTACATCCATGGCAAGCGCGTTATTTACAAGGCAAAGCTTGGTTTGAACGATTAAAGCAAACAGGGCAACTGATTGATTTGGGCTTGCGTGGTTGGCAATTCTCTCCAACCACTTCCATACGCACATTAGCGAGCTTCAATGCACCTTGGATGGTGAAGCCGTCACTTTCAGTGATGATTACCAATTCTATTCGAGTCAATTTGGCCAAAGAATGTCATCGTGGTGAATTGACACATCGTCTGTGGCATAGTGAGTTTGGGCAAAATATTCTTAAACAGTGTCCAAGTCTAAAAGCAGTCAATGATCCAGCTTGGATCGCTTTAAAAATCGATGATGAAGTGATCAATGACAGTATTTGTATTTTCCGAGATCAACCATTCCATCCACAACAACAAGTCACGTGTATCGCATCTTTGTGCCAAGATCATCCGATTAAGCCTTTAAATCGTTTTAATGCCTTATTTGCAAAAATTGCGAAAGCGCATCCTGATGCTGAACTTTCTGAGATTGCTTCAGATTGGTTTAATCGTTTCCTCGAAGTCAGTTTGCAGCCTTTGATGTATCTATACCATCGTTATGGTATGGCATTTGAGTCACATCAGCAAAATGTGTTGTTGGAACTGGAAAATCATTTCCCAAAAACTTTATGGTTACGTGATAACCAAGGTTTTTATTATATTGAAGAATTTGCCACTGAAATTCTGCAAGCACTGCCTGAACTGAAAGAAAAAGCCTTTGCGGTAGGTCCGAAAAATTTTGTTGATGAACGTTTTAGTTATTATTTCTTTGGCAATACTTTGTTCGGGATTATTAATGCCATCGGTGCAACAGGCTATATCACTGAAGATGAATTGTTAGCGCATCTAACTGGATTTTTAGAAGAGCAATTACAGCAATATCCTGAGAGTACCTTAATACAAGGACTACTGTTCAATTCAACGCTGCCTTATAAAGGCAACTTGCTGACACGTTTGCATGAATTAGACGAGTTGATCGCACCTGTAGAAAATCAATCTGTTTACGTGCAACTGCCAAATCCGCTGCGTATTTCACAGAAGGATATCAGTTATGCTTGATTTTATTGGAGTTGGTTTAGGGCCTTTTAATTTAAGTCTTGCTAGTTTGCTACAAAACAAAAGCTCACTCAATTACGTGTTTTTTGAGCAAAAGGCGCAATTCGATTGGCATGCAGGTATGCAACTACCTAATACGGTATTACAAGTGCCATTCATGGCAGATTTGGTCTCGATGGTTGATCCAACCAGTCCATTTAGTTTTTTGAATTATCTGCGTCATCAGCAACGTTTGTATAAGTTTTACTTTTTAGAGCAGCCACATATTCCACGTTGTGAATACAACCACTATTGCCAATGGGTTGCAGAACAACTCGATTGTATCCAATATCAATCTCGTGTCTTGAAGATTGAACCTCAAGCGATTGGTTTTAAGGTAGTCGTTGAATCAAACGGTGTTCAGCAAAGTTATTTATGCCGTCATTTGGTGGTTGGTAGTGGCAATGTGCCTTATTTGCCTGAATGTTTGGCAAAAATTCAGAAAATCCGTCCACAACAATGTCTGCATTCAGCACAGTATATGACGCATGCAGATACAGATTTACATGGCGATGTTGTTGTACTAGGTTCAGGGCAATCCGCAGCTGAAGTGTTTATCGACTTGTTTGACGAACAGCAAGACATCGACAATCATCAGTTTGATTTGCATTGGTTTACTCGTTCTCAAGGTTTCTTCCCGATGGAGTATGCGCCATTAGGTTTGGAACATTTTAGTCCAGATTATGCACAGCATTTTTATGATTTGACTGCGCAGCAAAAGGAACAGCAGTTAAAGCAACAAGCCTTGTTATACAAGGGAATTAGTGCAAAAACCATTCGGGAAATTTATCAAAGACTTTATCACCGCAGTATTGCAGGTCAAAGCTTACAGACACATTTACATAGTCAATGTGATTTGAAAGATGCAGAAGCATTGGATACACAAAAAATCCGACTGCATTTCCAGCATCGTGCTACAGCTCAGTCTTTTCATCTCGACTGTGATTTTCTTGTAGCCGCGACGGGTTATTTCACGCCTGATTTTGGTTTTATGCAGTTGCTCAAGCCATACATCGAGTTTGATCATAAACAGCGTTGGCAGATTACAGACGACTATCGTGTTGTACATCGGCTGAATGGTCATATTTTTGTTCAAAATCAGGAAATGCATAGTCATGGTGTCGGCACACCTGATTTAGGTCTTGGTGCTTATCGTGCAGCAAAGATCATTAATCAATTGCTTGCTGAGCCTCTTTATGAATTAGGCAATCAAGCGCAGACATTCCAACACTTTAATCTCTCTCAAAATCCAAAAATTTGTATGGCAGATGACAAAGCACAATCAAACGAGTGCCTTTGCGAAAATTCTCCCAATAAAAACCATTCAATTTTCAAGAAAACAGAACAGAACGTGATGACGGCGCATCCTAATCGTCGTGGTGCAAACACACATACACAAACTGCTTCTCTACATTCAACATATGAGAAACTGATATGAACTTTGCAACTTTAAAAATTAATCAGCAGCAATGGCGTGCCGCAGGACAACGTCTTATTGAAATGGCGATTGCAGAGTTTCTATACGAAGAAATTATTGAAGTTAAAGCATTGTCAGCAGGGCGTTATCGTTTAGATTTAGGCAATCGTCAGTATGAGTTTCAAGGAAATCAATATCTACTCGGACACTGGAATATTCAGGAAGCTTCGGTACGTGATGTGACTCATAGTCAGGAAAATGATCAACCTGCTTGGAACTTACATGAGTTTATTGTCGCAATGTCTGACAGTTCTAATGTTAAGCCATTTACCAAAGC
Source organism: Acinetobacter sp. SM1B (assembly GCF_003289665.1). NCBI lineage: Bacteria > Pseudomonadati > Pseudomonadota > Gammaproteobacteria > Moraxellales > Moraxellaceae > Acinetobacter > Acinetobacter sp. SM1B. The sequence goes on along the minus strand of NZ_QMBM01000001.1, from coordinate 202,353 downwards.
GTATTTGATCAAAGAAATGAATAATACTTGGCTGGCAGAAGCACATTTGTTCAATGAAACACGTTTGCCAAGTATAGCGGTTTTGACAGAGCCACATTACAAAGTTGAAGGCATGCTACGTGGTCATCCTTGGCTCATCATGAGTAAAGGGCGTATGGGTTTTGGTTATGATGATTATTTAAGCGCTGCACCAGAGCTTTCACCTGAAGTTAAAGTGTTGTGGTTAGCCGTACATCGTGATTTAGCAGAGTATCGAAGTACTGAAGATTGGAGTGCCTGCGGTTTATATCAACATGAATTTGATGCCAATGAACTACAGCAGTTCATCAATATTCTCCAAGAAAAAAACCTAGATCCACAAAATTACTTTTTGATTCCCGTACATGCTTGGCAATGGCATCAATGGCTTGTTCCGACTTATGCCAATGAGATTGTGGATCAGAAAATTATTGAGTTAAATATCAGCCAAGATAGCTATGTGCCGATGCAATCAATCCGCACATTATGCAATACGTCAAACCTACAACGCCATTACATTAAGTTGCCTGTCAGTATTTTTAATACCGCTGTTTATCGTGGATTACCCTCAAAGCGTAATCTAGCAGCTCCAGCAGTGACCGCATGGTTAAAAAGAATTCATCAACAAGATCAAGACTTACAAAATACAGGTGTGATTTTCTTAGGTGAAGTTGCGACTTTAACTATCCATCAGCCGTGTTTTGACCGCATTGACGGTGCACCGTATCAATTTAAAGAGCTGTTCGGTTGTTTATGGCGTGAAAGTGTTGATCGTTATGTTGATCCATCTCATCAAGTGTTATCTCAAGCAGCATTGTTACACCGTGATATTTCAGGTCAATCGATCCTGAGCGTGTTGATCCAAGCATCAGGTTTAAGTCCTTTGGATTGGTTAGCACAATTTGCTCAAGTAAGCATGAGTCCATTATTACTTTGCTTATATCGTTATGGTTTAGCATTTTCACCACACGGTGAGAACACAATGTTGGTACATGAAAATGGTGTGCCGAAAGCCATGGTATTAAAAGATTTCATTGATGACATCAATTTAGTGGATGAGGATTTTCCTGAGTTAGCTCAGTTACCATCTGAAGCAGATTTATTACTCCGTCATGAAGCGACTGATCTAAGCCATTTTATTTTCACAGGTCTGTTCATGGTGCATTACCGCTATATCTGTAATGTGTTCTTGCAAGACTATCCTGAATATTCTGAGCTTGATTTCTGGCAGACCATTTCCAACACGATTGTTGAATTTAACCAAAAACACCCAGAACTGGCTGAGCGCGCTGACAAATTTGCCATGTTACGTCCTAACTACACCAAAATTTGCCTAAACCGTGTGCGTTTATTTACCACAAGTTATAACGATGAAGCAGAGCGTCCTGTTCCTGTCTTTCTTGATCCCATTGCAAATCCAGTTAGCCCAGAAACATTGAAAACATGGGCACAACAACCTCGCCAAGCGAAAGTGGGCTAATTTTATTCGTCATTTTATAGGTTCGATATGAAAACAATCTCTCAGCAATTACCAGATTATTTTGAATACTTTGAAGATGGTACACAGTACTACTTACGACAAGTGAAATATCCGCAGGATATTCCTTTATTGCACAAATGGATGCATGAACCACATGTGATTCCACAGTGGCAGCTAAATAAATCGGAACTGGAGTTACAAGTTTACTTCGACAAAATGCTTGCAGATGACCATCACCGTTTATTGATCGTCGGAATTGATGGCAAAGATGTGGGCTATACCGAAATTTATGAGGGTAAACGAGATCGTTTAGGCCGTTATTACGATGGTGATGACAATGATCTCGGTTGGCATTTGCTATTTGGTGACAAATCAGTGTTTGGTAAAGGTTTTTTACGCCCAACTATTCGTTTACTCAGCTTCTATATTTTTGAGCACTCTAAAGCGAAAAAAATTGTGGGTGAGCCAGATCATACCGTTAAACCTTATGCAGCTGTGGTGGCAGAGCTTTGCTATGAAAGTCAACGTTTAATACCGATGCCTGAAAAAACTGCAATGTTGTATTACTGCTTTAGAGAAACTTTTTATCACAAGTTTGGGGAATATTACCAAACATCACAACAACAGCTAGCAGATCGGCCAGCCAAACTCCTGAGTGTTACATGAGCTTATATATCAATGAAATGCATATTTTAGACATGCGCTTTGCGGCGAATGTCTCTGTTGCAGAATTTGAACAATGGTTAGCACGGATTCAGCACTATTTCGAACATAAGCAAAATTTCGTGTTGATCATGCAAACCGATGTAAATACTGAATTTCCTGAAGAATATAGAGCAATCCAAGGCAAATGGTATAAGCAATATAAACAAGATTTTTACCAATATTGCTTGGGTTTTGCTCGTATTGCTCAAGATGAAGAAGATCGTATTCGATTGGATACACCAGCTCTGCACAAAGCTTGGCATGTTCCATATTTTGTGAGCGTAGATAAAGCTGAAGCCACACAATGGGCTTTGCAGAGGTATTTATGAATCAAAATTCATTAAATATTCAGAAAGTCTCAGCCTTGAGCCTGAGTGTCGTGGTGGTTTTATATCTCGCGCATGCCTTACCACTGTATTTTTATAATGTGGCCTTACCTGCGATTCTGCGTCATCAAGGTGTAGATTTACGATGGATTGGCATGTTGTCGCTACTTTATATTCCTTGGGCATTCAAATTCTTTTGGGCGCCTTTAATTGATCGTTTCTACTTAAAAAAACTAGGAAAGCGTAAGACTTGGTTGCTATTTACACAAATTGCACTGGTGCTAGGTGTTGTTGCTTTGGCATTAACACAGTTTGATTATGGCCTCGGTGTATTTGTCATTGTTGGTTTATGGATTTCAACTTTTGCAGCAACTCAAGATATTGCCATTGATGGCTATACCGTCGAAACCTTTTCAGAGTCTGAATATCGCTTAGGAAGCATGGCACAAAGCATCGGCGTTGCGCTCGGTAGTATGGTGGGTGGAGCAGCAACTTTATGGCTTTACCAGCTTTATGGCTGGCAAACTGCATTGATTTCCTTAGCCGCTATGACGGCACTGACCATGTTGGCTATTTTCCAAATTAAAGAAAAATCAAGTACAGAGAAAATCTCAAAACAGCCGCCAAGTTTGATCCGTGCATTTAAACGTCCAGAAATGTTATGGGCTTTAGCTTTGATCGTGTGTTATCGCTTCGTTGAAGCACCTGCAATGGCAATGCTGAATCCGATGCTAATTGATCAAAAGTGGTCTTTGGCAGAGATTGGAGTGTTGATGTCTGTGATCGGTGCGGGTATTGGATTATTAGCCGCTGTTTCAGCTGCATTTTTATTAAAAAAAATAGCCGCAACACAATTACTGATCTGGGCAGGCTGGGCACGTACTTTGATTTATGCCTTGTTGGGTGCAGCTGTTCTACTCAGTTGGTTTGATCAATGGCACAGATTACTTGGTGTATTTGTAGTTGTCATTCTTGCAATTCGTTATATCGCGATGACGGCGTTATATGCACATTTCATGCAGACCAGCTCTAAAGATCAAGCAGGAACGGATTTTACGATTTTGGTCTGTTTTGAATTATTGGTTTATTTCATTGGTGGTGCGATGTCAGGTTTCTTAGCTAAAGCGTTTGGCTATGGAAATTTTTATTTAATTCTCGCCGCTGCATCCATTTTAAGCGTTTTACTCAGTCAAGTTTTGATTTCTAAAGCAAAACAATCGAAACAACTTATCTAGGGGCTAATTATGAAAGTTCATACACTTTCGACAACACTAACACTTCTAAGCTTGGCAGTAAGTGCCCAGCTTTATGCTCAAACAACTGAGATCGATACCACGATTCAAAATAATGTTGCAGCAGAAGTCCAAAAACCAACACAACTTGCGCCAATTGTTGTAACAGCAACTCGTTCAGCACAAAGTATCGCTGAAATTGCAGGGACTGTTTACAGTATTAGCCAAGAAGATATTGCCAAACAAGCTGCTGCTGGTAAAAGTACCGCAGATATTTTAGGACTGTTGGTTCCATCTTTAACACCAAGTTCAGGTACGACCAGTAACTATGGGATGACCATGCGTGGTCGTACAGTGCAATATATGATTGATGGTGTTCCGCAAACGGGCTCACGCGATAGTTCACGTCAGCTAAATAGTATTAGCCCAGACATGATTGAACGTGTTGAAGTCGTGTCAGGTGCAAGTAGTATTTATGGTGCAGGTGCTACTGGTGGGATCATCAATATCATCACCAAAAGAGGTTCGGGTGATGGTGTAAATTTTGAAACCAAACTCGGTGTTACTTCTGGTGATAATTTCAAAAGTGATGCTTTAGCTTATGAAGCGTTTCAGTCTGCATCATTTAACCAAGGGGATTGGAGTGGTTTCTTAGGTGCGAGCTATACACAACGCGGTGAAATTCAAGATAGTCGCGGTGATCGTGTAGGTCCAGAAGTTGCACAAACAGATCGTCAAGATACTGAAACTGTAGATGTGAATGGTCGTTTAAGCTGGCAGTTGGCAGATAAGCAAAAATTAAGTATCGGTGCGCAATACTATAATGATGAGCAAGACAGTGAATATGGCGCTGATTATGGTCCAGGCTTATCTGTTTTACTTCGAGGGGCAAAACCTAGTCAAAAAGCTGTAAAAGGTTTAGAGCTTGATACTCAACCACGTACTAAGCGCAGTGCAGTAAATGCTCAATATGAAAATCAGGATTTTCTTGGTCAGACTTTAAATGCAGAGGCTTATTATCGTACTGAAAAAGGACGATTCTTCCCAAGTGCAAATTACTTAGCACATGCTGAACATCCACAAAAAGGGATGTTTATTGTTACCCAATCAGAAACAGATATTGATGTTTTTGGTGCTCGTTTAGCACTTCAAAGTAAGCTCAATCTGGCAGAACGTCCATTAAATCTAACTTATGGTGTGGATTACGATAAGGAAAATGGCAAACAAACAGCACAACTTTATGATCTAAATACTTTTATGAGTAGTAATGGTCTAAAGTTTAAGCCTTTAAATAATTATGCTTTTGGTCCTGAGGTAGATACTGAAAAGCTTGGTTTCTTCTTACAAAGTCAATTTGAAGCAACTGATCGCTTAAATCTACAAGCAGGTATTCGTCATGAGCGCATCGATAGTGATGTTAAAGACTCAGTTCCATATTCTGAAGCAATGGTTGCCGATTTCGTTCCAACATACCAAGCTAAAACCTTAAAAGGTGGTTCAGTTAAGCATGATGCAACACTCTTTAATGTAGGCGCACTTTATCATTTAACTGATGCACAACAGGTGTTTGCAAATTTCTCGCAAGGTGCAAATTTACCTGATGTACAACGTATGCTAAGAGATGTCCCTGCAAACTTTGTCGTAAGTAACCAAACAATTGATCCAATCAAAGTAAATAGTTTTGAGCTGGGCTGGCGTCTACAAGATGATGCGTTAAGCACAGGGATCACTGCGTTCTATAACAAATCTGATAAGTCATTGAAATTTGGTCCTCCAAGTTTTGCAATTGAAGTTATTGATACAGATGAACGCGTGTATGGTATTGAAGGTAATGTCAAATATACCGTTTCAGATGATTGGAATGTAGGTGGGACTTTAGCTTATACACGTGGTCAGTTCAAAAACTCAAATGGTAAATGGCAAGAGTTAGATGCAATTCGTGTAGCACCTTTGAAAGCAACGGTTTATTCAGACTGGCAATTCAATGATGGTTTAGGTTTACGAGTACAAGCTTTGGCTATTGATGGTACGGATGAAGCACGTAAAGATGCGATTGCGAATGGTAGTACTCGTCCTCCAGCAGAAATCAAAGGTTTTGCAGTGATGGATGTGATTGCCAATGCAAAAGCAGGTCCAGGAACTTTAGGTTTTGGTGTATATAACGTGTGGAATACGGACTATAAGTCTGTTTATAGCCAAGCAGTTTCAACGGTTTACGGCGATATTTCGAGCTTGGCTGCTCAAGGTCGTACCTATGGTTTGAGCTACACTCTCAAGTACTAATCTTATCCAGAAGGCATCTTTTAGATGCCTTTTCTTTTGATGAATACTACCTATGCAACAAAATTTTAAATTATTGGCTTGGGCAACTCTAGCCAACGGTACTTGTTTTTCAATGATTTTACCTTTACTTGCCCCATTAATTCGTGAGCTTGGCTTAACAGAAGTACAGGGCGGAGTAATTGTTTCAGCGGGTGCAATTTGTATGGCGATTGCATCTATTCTGATTGCCAGAGGGGAAAAAATACAGACTCCTTATCAATTAATGAATTATGGTTTCTTGGGCATGACCATTACTTGGGCTATATTTACAGCGATTCTTTATTGGGGAATACAACAAACATTACCCGTAATGATAGTTTTTGCTTTGTTGGTGATTAGTCGAGCAAGTACTGGTGGTTTTATGGCTATGCCACAAATAGGTCTACAAAGTTATGTCATGCAACATGTCACAGAGGAACAACAACGCAGTCAAAAAATGGCAATGTATGGTGCGATGAATAGTTTAGGTATGATCGTCGGCCCATTTCTAACTTCAGTGTTATTGTTCGGTGGAATTTTATTGCCAATGTGGATTGCAGTTATTTTATTGGTGATTTTTAGTTTGATTATCACAATGTATTTTAAACATGATGAGGGTAAACAAAACACAATATTGGATCAAAAACAGCCTGTAAAAATAGAGCATTCATTTTCATTAAAACCAGCTATTCCTTGGCTTATTTTAGGATTTACTACCTATATGGCTATCGTGACGCTCAATATGACGGCAGGTTTTTATATTCAAGACCATTTTCATTTAAGCTCACAACAAAGTGCGATTTATTTTTCCCAATGTATGCTCATTGTTGGTTTTAGCTTAGTGATTACTCAGATCCTGATTGTAAAAGTACTTCATTTAAAACTGAAAGCTTTGGTATTGGTGGGTACGTTTAGCATGGTTATTGGACTCATCCTATCTTTAAGTGCAATCCATATTTGGATGTTTCAAATAAGTTATTTATTTTATGGGGTCGGAGTGGCAAGCCTTTTGCCTGCATTTACCACAGGGGCGGCTCAATCTGTTACGCAAGCTGCTCAAGTCAAAATGGCAAGTATTTGTACAGCTACTCAAGCGATTGGTCACATTGTGGCGCCTTTACTGAGCACTTTTCTATATCAGTTCGGCATTCACTTACCTTTTTATTTACTCTTAATATTGATGGTCACAGTGGCGGTCTACTTGTTGATCATATCCTATTCAAATCAGAATACGATGATAAGCAATAAGGTTAACTCCTAAATCAAATATGCTTGAAAGACAGAGAATATTAAATTTTTATGATTGCAGTCTCGTAAGGCTTTGTTGCACAAACCTATCTGTAAAGGCTTTTTCAGCGATATAATTTTCAAATGAAGAAGCCTACACACAAAATCTACCGCACAACCAATTGGACCGCATATAACCGAGCACTCATTAATCGCGGAAATATTGCCC
>NZ_QMBM01000001.1:27619-194825 GCF_003289665.1 Acinetobacter sp. SM1B | reverse complement strand
TCCGACGCAGCCATCCAATGCTGCTTAATGATTAAATCCTTATTCCGTCTATCTTTACGTATGGTCACTGGCTTTGTGCAAAGTCTGATTAAATTTTGCGGATTAAATTGGACCGCACCAGATTACAGTACGCTTTGTAGAAGACAAAAGCATATTGATATTGCAATCAGCTACCAAAAAAGTAGCGATGGGCTGCCTTGCGCAATATATTGCTCATCATAGACTCTACAGGCATGAAGTTTCTAGGTGAGGGCGAATGGAAACGCAAGAAACATGGATCTGAATATCGTCGCCAATGGCGTAAACTACATATTGGTATAGATGCCAAAACCCTACAAATACGCGCTATTCAGCTCACAACCAATAATGTCTGTGATTCACAGGTGCTTGGTGATTTACTTAATCAGATTCCACAAGATGAGCAGATTGACTCTGTTTATACCGATGGAGCTTATGACACCAAGCAATGCCGTCAGGTCATTGCAGATCGGCAAGCGCATGCGGTGATTCCACCTAGAAAAAATGCGAAACAATGGAAAGATACAAAGAGTAGCTCGCTAGAGCGAAATGAATTACTTCGAACAATTAAACGTTTAGGCAGGACACTATGGAAAAAATGGTCAGGCTATCATCGCCGAAGTTTGGTTGAGACTAAAATGCACTGCATCAAATTATTAGGAGATAAACTCAGTGCAAGGAGCTTTGATAGCCAAGTCAATGAGGTTCATGCACGTGTAGCAGTCCTCAACAGATTTACGGAATTAGGTCGACCACTTACCCAAGTTACGCCTTAAATTTGGCTCAATTAGGGGCGCTTTGCCTTTCAAATCTTTGTGCAACAAAGCCCTTGGGCATCAATTTGCATTCTCTTTCCCCCCTCTCCCTCTCTAAAATTACCCACCACTCAACATATCAAAGATCACCCGTGCAAATATGCTGGCTTTCGCCGGATCGGACAGCAACTGCATCATCTGTTCCTGATGTGCCGCACTACTGCCAAGAATGGCATCATCCATCGCTTTCGGGAAATCACCCAGCATGGCTTGTTCACGGGTATTGTTGGCAATCTGCTTCATCACAATCTCATTTTCCGCCAGCTTGTCACGTACCGTATAGGCATAGTTCAGCATGTCTTTATCGGTTAGGTTATCAGTGATAAAGACATCATTCAGACGCTCAATGATCTGTGACAGGAACTCTTCTTTCTTATCGCGTGGCTTGGCTGCACCGAGGTCATTGCCGGGTTCTAGCTTAAAATCTTCGGCGTCTTCTTTGAGCTTGATGTCTTGCTGACGGATCTTGGACAAGCGGTAATGGCTCATACTGACATTACTTAAGTCCACCTCATCGTCTTTCGTTGCGGTTTCACGCAGCAATGGACGCAGGTTACGCGCATACAGACTAAGTTTTTCCAGTTCTTTGTCATCGTAGTCCACGATCTGTGACATAAACTCGTAAAAACGGGTAAAACTTCCCAAGTCTTTTTTAAAGATTTCCAGCTTGTCTTTTTCAAGCTTGGCCTCTTTAAAGGCATTGTCGGCATTAGCAATCAGCACCGCATCATTGGTTTTCTTGCAGCGTTCCAGCATATCGCGACTGGTGTTATAGGCTTCGATGGCTTGGCTATAGCGTTTCTGCCAGCGTTCAACCGCAGGCTTGCAAATGTTACTGATCGCGGCATTGGATTTGTTCTTGGTAAAGAACGCTTCGACAAACTGTTCAACTTCCGTCCACAGAAAAATCTTGCTGGCTTTCAGTTTTTCAAACAGGTCAAAGATCTGATCCGGATTGGAGACATCGGCCAGTTCAGCGGTTTGATAATATGGCTGGAAGGCCGCCAGGATATCTTCAGGCTCGTTAAAGAAGTCCAAGACAAAGGTGCCAGACTCTGCCTTGCCCGGATAGGTTCGGTTCAGGCGTGACAGGGTTTGCACACATTCTACCCCACCGAGTTTTTTGTCCACGTACATGGCACACAGTTTCGGTTGGTCAAAGCCAGTCTGGAACTTGTTGGCCACCAGCATCACCTGATAGTCATCACTGTCAAAGGCCTTGCGCATTTCCCGACCTTTCAGTCCCGGGTTCATGTTGCGTTCGTTAAAGGTCTGCCCGACTAAGCCGCTGCTGTCGGTATCCTTGTCATTAAACTCAACCTCACCCGAGAATGCTACCATAGCCTGAATAGACTTATAGCCCTGATCCATCACGTATTTGTCAAAGGCCAGCTTGTAACGCACCGCTTCTTTACGTGAACTGGTCACCACCATGGCTTTGGCCTGCCCACCCAATAAGCCCATCACGTTATTTTTAAAATGTTCGACAATGACTTTCACTTTCTGGGAAATGTTGTGGTCATGCAGGCGCACCCACTGATTCAGTCTGATCTTGGCTTTTTTGGCATCGACCTGTTTGTCGGCTTCTTCAATTTTCTGTTTGAGCTTATACACCACTTTATAGTTGGTATAGTTTTTTAGCACATCCAGAATAAAGCCTTCTTCAATGGCTTGGCGCATGGAGTAGACATGGAAAGCTTCCGGCTTGTTCTGCTTGGATGGCGGTAGCTCAGGATTGGGTACACGGCCAAACAGTTGCAGGGTTTTGTCTTTCGGTGTCGCGGTAAAGGCATAGTAGCTGAGGTTGTTACTGCCCTTACGTGCAGCCACCACCGCATCCAGAATATCTTCCGAGGACAGTTCTGTATCCTCATCACGCTCTTCCAGCATCAATACTTCTTTCAGCTGGCGTGCCGTGGAGCCGCTTTGCGAAGAATGCGCTTCATCGGCAATCACCGCATAACGTCGCTGTTTCAGATTGGTACTGTTTTCAATCGCACGCAGCACAAAGGGGAAAGTCTGGATGGTCACAATGATAATCGGCTGTGAGGTTTCCAGTGCCTTGGCCAGTTTTTCCGACTTGGAGCCATCACCCTCTTTGTTATTGATGCGTCCGACCACGCCATCGGCATGTTCAAACTGGTAGATGGTGTCCTGTAGCTGGGCATCCAGAATGGTACGGTCAGTGACCACAATCACCGAATCAAACAGTTTCTGATTGTGTTGATCGTACAGGGTCGACAGCTGATGTGCTGTCCAGGCAATCGAGTTGGACTTACCTGAACCTGCACTGTGCTGAATCAGATATTTCTGTCCAGTGCCCTCCTCTAAGGCGGCATTGATCAGTTTGGTGACCACATTCCACTGGTGGTAACGTGGGAAGATCAGCAGTTCTTTTTTGTACTTGCGGCCTTCCCAGTCTTCTTTTTCTTCAATTTGCAGATGGACAAAACGTCCAATGATATTCAGCAAATTGTCCGGTGTGAGAACTTCGTTCCACAGATAGGCCGTAGCATACTGATTCTGGTCTTCCGGCACATCATTGCCTGCGCCACCGTCATGTGTGCCTTTATTGAATGGCAGGAAGAAAGTATCTTCTCCGGCCAGTTGGGTCGCCATATAGACTTCATACTGACTGACAGCAAAATGCACCAATGCGCCACGCTTAAACATCAGCAAGGGTTCAGGCTTGTTGGTTTCTGGATCTTTCGGCAAGCGGGTGCGTTTGTACTGCAACATGGCATTCTGCACCGCCTGCTTAAACTCGGACTTGAGTTCCAGTGTCGCCACCGGAAAGCCGTTGATAAACAGGACTAGATCAATACGCCATTTCTTGGCCTGTTTGCCCATGTTCTGTAACTCGGCAGCCGTGGCATACGGGCTATACACCAGTTCCGGTACAATGCGGCAGATGTTTTTCTTGTAGTTGGCTAAGGTATCTGGATTGAGCGCATGTTCCGGTTTAAACTGACAGAGGAAAAAGCGTGCGCTACGGGTTTTCACGCCATGACGCAGCACACCTAAAGTGCCATAGCTACGTGACTGTTCATCAGTGGCATTGATGTCGGCTTTCTTCAGCTGGGCAACCACGGCTTCCAGAAAATGCCGTTCGGTATCTTGCGGAAAGATGCGCTGAAACTTCTGCCAGTCTTGTGCTTGGGTTTGTTGCACAAAATCCAGTACGTCCTGCTCATACAAGGCAGTTTCACGGTTGTAGCCTTGTGGCGTACCAAGTTGCCAGCCTTGAGCCAGCATCTGTTGAATAATATCGTTCTGGAAAATGCTTTCACGGGTAGCGTCCATGATTATTGTTCTCCATCGGCGAGCAAGCGTTGTTTAGCACGTTCCATAGCAAGTTGTAAGCGTTGTTCCAGGATTTCTTTTGGCGGTAAAACGGTCATGTATTCAGCCACATGAATATCCGAGCTTTCCAAGTCCAGCAATTCAATTTGCTCATGTTTTTTAGAAGTACAGAAAATAATGCCCAGCGGTGGGTTTTCACCTTCTTCCTGTTCGTATTTAGCCAGCCAGCGTAAATACAGTTCCATCTGGCTTTTATGCGAATGCCGGAATTTTTCAGTTTTCAGGTCAATCGCGACCAGTCGTTTGAGTTTGCGGTTATAAAACAACAGGTCAATGTAGAAATCATCTTCATCAATCTGAATACGCTTCTGGCGGGCAATAAAGGTAAAGCCTGAACCAAGCTCTAAAAGAAACTGCTCAATATCGCGCAAAATGGCATCTTCTAAATCCTTTTCCAGATAGCGGTCATTCAGATCGAGAAAGTCCAGAATATAAGGATCTTTGAGCAAGAGCTGCTGATGTACAACCCCTTGTTCCTTGAGCTGTTGCAGTTCATGCAGAATGGTTTCATCCGGTTTTTTGGAAATGGCGGTACGTTCAAACAGCATTGAACCGATCCGTTCATCCAGCATTCGCGTAGACCAGCGTTCCTGCACGGCCATGCTGAGATAAAACTCTCGTTTGATGTGGTCATCTATATACATCAGGGTTTTAAGATGCGTCCAGCTTAATTGTCCACGCACTGCATGGACAATGTTAATATCATCAAAAACTTCTGCAAATTTAACATAGTAGTTGAGCTGTGACTTTCCCCAGCCTCGGCCTAATTGCGCTGTCAGGGCTTTGGATAAATTACCAATGATGTGTTGCCCATATTCTGCCCGCTCCCCTTTTAATATTTCCTGTCGGATACGTTGTCCTACCGACCAATACAGCAAGGTCAGTTCGGCATTGACGGCTACGGCTGCGCGCTGTTTGGCCGTATGAACGAGTGAAACAATCTCTTGGGTCAATTGTGGCAAGGCTACGGGCGTTAAAGAATGCTCACTCATGTGCTTAACTCCGTGTCTGCCTCAGCAACTGTTGGGGCTTGCCAATTGCGAACGTCAATTTTTCCGGTGACTGCGGCTGAGATTAAAGCTGTTCGGCGTTCTTGCATTAACAGAATAGTTTGTTCTGACTTTTCAATCAGAAAATCTATTTTATAAATTTTATTATCTAAATAGTTGCTAATTATGGTTGCTTCTTCATCACTAGGTAGTGGTATTGGAAAATTATTTATGTTTTCCTGAGTCATTGTAGGCATACCACTACCTGTATTACTGTTTTCTATTATTGATTTAATGAATTTTGAACTAAACAAATATCCCAAAAATCTAGGTTCTATTTTCGATTTTTTTATCAATGCCATTTGAGGGTTAATAGTCATAGGTTCTAATTTATTAAAAATAATCGCAGATTTTCCGAAAGTTGATCCAGTCTTTACTAATAATAAATCATTTTCATCAACGATAATTTCTGGAGATTCAAAGTATTTTTTCCAGCTCAAATAAGTTTTTTTCTCTAGAGTTAACTTGTTAGCATTACTAATATTAGAAGGACTTAAGACCAATGCGCCTTCGCCTTCATCAACAATATCATCTACTGTATAGCCCCTAAATCCAATTCTGCCAAAAATAGAAGCATTATATTTTAGGCGAGAAATCTTCCAATGCTCCGGCACTTCCCCTAACCATTCCACACCCGAATCTTTCATTGGGACATTTGGGTTAAGCCCTTTGGTCACGGCATGGCTAATCACTGCCTGGCGTTTTTCTTTCAGCAGTTCAATCAGTTGTTGCTGTTTTTCAATCAGGTGATCGATTTTGGTGGTTTCGTGGTCGAGGAAGTTGGCTATATTCTTTTGTTCATCACTAGATGGTAGAAAGATAGGAGAACCTTCCAACTTTTCAGCCGTATAATGAGCAATGGTCGCCTTATTACAAATGATATTAATAAAATCAGTAGATTTTAAGAATTTCATCCAATACAAAAAGTATTTTGAATTATTTACATACTTAGGACGAACACGGTTAATTGCATTCTGAATATAGCATTCTTCTAATTCACAATTCCAAATAGCTGATCTTCCTGCATCACCACCTTCACTTACTAATACGTCACTTTTTTGCAAAAGAAGTTTTTTACATTCATCAGGTGAAAACCACATTGATTCAACTTGATCAATATTTATTCCGTTAGGCTGAATATTCTGTGCTTTTAAATATAATTTAAGTTCATCTAAACTCGACTTCGGAGTGCTTTGCAGCATTTTCCCTAAAGTAACTAAATAACCATATTTAACTTGAGTAGCTAACCAATGACTTGGAATTTTCCCCAACCACTCAACCCCTGAATTCTTATATTCCGCATAGGCCTGATACTTTGCCATTATGAATGCACCTCTTGTAGCAGCTGCATAATCTCGGCACTCACCGCATCCAGATCCGCATCAATCTCGGCTAGGTCACGTGGTGGCTGGTACACGTAGAAATGACGGTTAAACGGAATTTCATAACCGACAATGCCAATCTCGCCATCTTTTTCATCACGCTTGTCGGCATTGATCCAGGCATCCGGCACGTGTGGCTGTACTTCACGTTTAAAGTAATCTTCTATCAGTTCAGTCGTGCTGACTTTTGGATTCAGTGCAATGTTCTCGGCATCACGCAAATCCCCATCCTGCACAAACTCCACCACTTTGCCCTGGTAGCTAAACTGGCCATACAGTGGATTTTCCGCCTGTTTCACGACTTTATTAATCACCGGTTCCGCTTCCGGATTCTTCCAGGTAATGGCATCTAACAGCTGCTTCTTCTCTTTAGCATCCAACTTGATGTCGGTCTGCTTCAGGGCTTTTTTCAACACGTCATCAAACTGGTTAAAGTCATCAAACTGCTCAGTGCCAATCACCTCCTGTAAAGCTTGGGCTTTTTCCATCAGGGCTTTCTGGAACAGCCAGATTTTGCTGTCCAGCACCTCTTTAATGTCTTTTTCTTTTAGCTCAGGGAACTCGGCTTTAATCAGGGCACGGACCTCAAGCGCCACGTCCTGCAACTGACCATAAGTTTCTGCTGCCCACGCTGTACCAAAGGCTGTGCCCAATTGCGCATCGATACTTTGCATCACGGCATTAAACGGTTTTGGCGCAAAGCGTAATGATGCAATCGCGCTATCCGTGATCTGTGCCGATAAACGTAATGGTCGTTCAATGGTCACGCGACGATAGCCAAATTCATGACTGTAAAAGATTTTGCTGGCGAATGGTTTTTGCTGTTCGGTTTCGCCATCCTGCGCCAAGGTGTCTACCGCGACAAAGTCACCGTAATTTTGGGTAATGGTGGCAATTTCAGCTTCAGTGAGATAGTTACGTTTTGAACCCAGCGACTTACGCATTTTGGTACTGAGGTTTGAGGCATTAATCAGCTGTACCTTGCCTTTACGTTCAGCGGCTTTTTTATTGCTGAGTACCCAGATATAGGTGGCAATCCCGGTGTTGTAGAACATGTCGTTCGGTAAGGCAATAATGGCTTCCAGCAAATCGGCTTCTAAAATATAGCGACGGATCTCGCTTTCACCACTGCCTGCACTACCGGTAAACAATGGTGAACCATTCAGGATAATCCCGATGCGGCTACCGCTCTCGGTACTGCTGGCATCACGCATCTTGCTGATCAGGTGCATCAGGAATAATAGTGAACCATCCGATACCCGTGGCAAGCCTGCACCGAAACGGCCATCAAAGCCCTTGTGTTCATGTTCGTCCTTGATGTCCTGTTCGATCTTTTTCCAGTCCACGCCAAAGGGTGGATTCGACAGCATGTAGTCAAACTGATCCACAGCAAGCTGGTCATTCGACAACGTGTTGCCGAGTTTAATCCGGCTCACGTCCTGGCCTTTAATCAGCATGTCGGCTTTACAGATGGCGTAGGATTCTGGATTGAGTTCCTGACCAAACGCACGCATCACGGCATTCGGGTTCAGCTCATGCAGATATTCCATGCCTGAAGACAGGAAACCGCCTGTTCCCGCAGTCGGGTCATAAATGGTACGGATAATGCCGTCTTTGGTCAGCACGTCATCATCTTCCATAAACACCAGTGCAGTGGTCAAACGTACGATGTCACGCGGGGTAAAGTGTTCCCCTGCTGTTTCATTAGAACCTTCGGCAAAACGACGGATCAGTTCTTCAAACACCAAGCCCATGTCATGGTTGGATACATTCTTTGGACTCAGATCCGTGGTGGCAAACTTTTGCACCACCTTATATAACAGGTTGGCATCATCGAGGAGGCCCGCAAATTCGATGAAGTTAAAGTATTCAAAGATCTCGCGGGCATCTTTAGAGAAACTTTGCACATAGGTGCTCAAGTTGGCCTTGATATCACTCTGCCCCATTTTACTGAGAACCATTGGGGAGGTGTTAAAGAAGGCTAGACCGTTGGTGGCACGCAGCAATAACTTTTCTTGAGCTTCTTCTGGCAGATTCAGCTTGGAGACTTTTTCATGTTCTGCCAGTACCGCAGCCTTGCTTTGTTCCAGTACACATTCCAGACGACGCAACAAGGTAAATGGCAGAATGATGCGGCCATATTGCGATTGTTTGAAGTCACCACGCAGCAGGTCGGCAACCGACCAGATGAAAGAAGCGATTTGTGAAAAGTTATTGTTGGTCATAGTGTTCTGAAAAATCCTGGTTCTTATTTAACGCAGTAGCATCAACTGAAAACTTGCTTACCTTTATCTTACTGAAATTTTGTTGAAATTTTGGAAAAAAATAGTGATTAATCACTGAATTGATTTCACTCAGCGACAGAAAATGTCGTTTAAAGCATCTTTTGATTGTAGTAGTGAATGGCTTGATTCATTTTATTCTTTAGATTTTTAACATTTCCATAGTTTACTGAAAACCAAAAAATAAGGGAGCCGAAGCTCCCCACTTTTATTCACGATTTTCCAGCTTATCTTCAATCCATTGATTTATTTCCCAAGCTGACCAGCCAATACGAGATTCACTTAGTCGCACAGGCTTTGGAAAAGTAGAATCGTAGTATTTTGATTTCTCATTGATCATTTCATAGATTTTAGCTCGACTGATACTTGTAAATTGAACTACCTCTTTAATATTAATGATTTGATTCATCGGGAAAGTTTGACCAACAAATGCATTCATGATGTTTACTCCTATCTCATGATTTCGAGCAACTCGCTCATGAGATACGGCAATCTCGTAAGGTTTTACCCTGTACGATTTAATTTAAAGCCGTCACTGATCCTTTCAATCCCTGTTGGATATCAAATGCAGTCTGCGTTTCCTCAATCTGCTGGCCTTCAACAGGCTGATAAAACTCCTCAACCACATCCAAACCTTCCTCCATGTCTACGTCCATCCTTCCATTCCCAAAGCCCTTCCTTGCGGTAAAGTCCACAGCCTCCTGATAAAACCCAGCCTGCTTACTCTGCTCATCAATTTGCTTTGCCTGAATAATGGCTTCATTCAAGCTAATCCCCTCCCTTAAAGTTAGATCCACGTAATACACCGGCTGACGATAGCTTTGTGTCGTACTCTTGCCCCGCAATATCAATTGCAAGGGTAGACATGACAGCAAACCATTTGATGCCGCATGGTAATAACTCAGCCGTGAAGCCAAAGTCCGGATACTGTTAAAGCCTGTAGTTCTAAAGATGAAGGTGCCAAACTCATCCGATTCATCTAAGTTCACATGCAAACGCCCGTAGGGCTTGCAGTTCCCTCCTTGAGCCAATGGACATAAATCGGGGGATGGACAGGGAAGTTGCTCCACGCCTTGATTGGTTAAACGTTGGCAGGTTTCTCCATTACCGACACAGACAGGTCTTCCAGTCTGTCGGTCAAACAGGCTGTATTCTGCACGCAGGTTTAAATCAGGATCATTAAAGATCATTCTGACAGGGATTGAACGTAGCTTTTGATTCGGAGTATTCGCTCGAAGCTGGTCATCTAATGGATGTTTGACCCAGCCTTCTTTGCTTTGAATCTGGGACGTAATGGTGAATTGATCATCTTTTTCAGGCAGTCGCTTGCCATTCTTTTCGATCATACGACCGATACTGATACGCCCCAGGATTGGTGGAGTAATTGCTAAACCTTTAATCATGTTGATATTCCTTAATGTATTACCTTACAAATTTGGGTCTATCTATGTAGGTCGGAACAAGGACCAAATAAGTGACCCAAAGAATGTAGAGCCAGATAAAGTGCTACAGAAATCGCGACCGATTTGCTCTCTACCGAAGGGTAGAGAGCGGGGAGCGATTTTTGTGAATTTTCGATTGGGTGCTGTAGATAGGGCTTAGTCGGTATAGATGTTGAATCGACGACTGCCCTGCTTTTGAAGTGGATAAAGCTCGATGAGTTCAGGCTGGTGCTGAAGTAATGTCTTGGTATTGAGGCTGATAGAATCCTTGGCTTTCTTCCAGACCACTGAGCCATGTGCAAAGACTGCCCTTTCCTTGTCTTGCATCATCATCTGAATTTCATGTTTAAGTTGGTCAAAGCGTTCCTGCTGATGCTGGATCTCTTCTTTTATTTTGATGAGCTGGTCGAACATCAAATTGGCATTTTCGTTTTGCGAAAGATCCTCTACCGTTAAAGGTACATGCGCTGGATAAAGTTGTTGAATCGCTTTAGCTGCGGATTCACTGGCATCGACTGATGGCGGCATATCCTTTTCTACACACTCCCAGAAATATCGTTCTGCTTTAACAATATGCTCAATCACTGATTCAGACCGTGTCACTTTGAATATCTTGGTTTCATGCCCACAGATCAAGACACAAACATGCGCTGCCTGTTTACCAGTCACCGCCAGTTGATGTTGTACCTGACAAAGCACATATAAAGGCACACCATCACGCCACAATTTTGCTCCATGCTCACCTGCTGTTTTGCATTCCAAAATTTGGACTTCATCGCTGCCGACTACGCTGTAATCCAGATTGGCTAGCATAAAGTGTTTATCGGGATCAGGATGCTGAAGCACCGCATTGATCCGTCGTACCTTGTTATGGGTGCGCATGCTATAGAACTCTGCCACCAAAGGTTCCAGCTGCTTACCCCAATATAGCGGTGCTACACCTGAGCTTTCATCTTCTATGGATTGAGCCTGTCGTCCAGTTTTGATTAGCCAGAGTTCCAGCATCGACATATAGGGATTGAGACCACAGGCAGTCGCGGCATCACTGCTACCGATACCTTGTTTACGAACTTCGAGCCAATCTTGATACGCCATCCCTTTGGTGTTGACCAGCCGCTTGGCTGCTGTTGAGCGTTTAGTAGTGATGGTTGGATTAACTACGATCTTTGAGCCTACATTCGTAGGCTGATGGGAAATAGGTACAATTTGATTCATGGAATTATCCTTATAAATTCTGATCTCTGTAAAAGAAATGCATAAAAAAGCCATACCCGACACGAGGTCGGGTATGGCGATTCGTTTGCTGTTTTAATTGAGAGGCGTTACATGAGTGCTCTGACTAGCACTTGTTTAGGGTGACTTGATTTCGACATAAGTGAGTTAGTTAATTTCAGGCGATCAAAGCAAGCGCTTGCTCCAATCCCCGTTGTTTCACACCCGCACCTGCACCAAACCAAGCTGAATCAAGACGATGATCGGTACTCATGGCACGTCGTTCATGATCCACAAATTCTGTGATCGAACACAGTAAGCCATAAGCAGTGTCTTTGGCGGATGACAGGTCAGCACCACGTCCTTGCCCATTGAACATGTCCAAAGCTTTATTCATGGCACGACCATTCGGTTCAGGCTTTTTCTCCTGAGCTTGCTGCGCGACATTACGATAGAACTGAATAATGTTTTCTTCAGGATCGGAAATTGACATGGTGCTGTTGTTGAATACGGCATCAAAATAAGCTTTGGCTTCTTGCTGACTCACCTTACGCTGTGTGAGTTGTTTCATCTCATACATGTGCTCATCCCATGCACGCACTGAAATACCTAATTGCTGCTTCACTTTCTCTGCATCAAACTTGGTACTATGTGGAACTTTCACTACACCTGCACTACTGCTCTGCCCACGTAACGCAATAGCTAAAGTGTTGTTACAGACTACTCGGATACTTGTGAACTGTGCTGTCGTTGCCAAGGTGCCATCACACGCAGTAGCCAGCAGGATATAACCATTACTGACATCCTTAGACTTTAACGCGGTACTTTGCCCGGTACGTGCCAAAGCCCAGAACTTCTTACCACCTTTCAAAACCCCTGCGGTTTCTAACTCAAAGCCAGATTGCTCAGTCAGATCCCGGTAGAACTCCAGAATCTCTTTAGGCTGAACTTCCTGATAACGCTGACTGACCACAGATAAAGGTGCATGGGTATCTGAGCGATACAACACTCGCTGCTCTTCAAAAGGCATGATGATGCTCTGACCACGTTCATTCTGTGCCATATAGCTGACGTTCGAGGATTCAATCCGCCAGTCCATCCCAGCTTGCTGTGCCCAAACTTCGAGTGGTTGATTCGGACTCAGCTGATTACCCAGACCATGCCAAGGGGTTTCGCCAACATAGGCGATTTGTTCGATTTGATGTGCCATCGTTCTTATCTCCTGAGTTATTAGCGGAAGTTCTGCTGACAGTGGTTGCAATGGTAATAGGTCATCGTGATCGGCTTTTTAGGCTCATCAAACACGCTGCTAAATAAGCCACCAATGACTGCACCAGCGATACCACCAATGAATGGGGATACAGGCAAAGGCAACCCCTTTGAAATGGTTGCACCGATAGTTGCGAACGATGCGGACGCTGCTAGACCTGTAGAATCAGAACCATTCACCTGCTGATTAACCACTTGAATAACCTGATCCGAAAAACAATAAGGACAATTTAAACTCATAATATATACCTCTAGAAATGACAAAGGCTCACCGATTGGCAAGCCTTGCAAAGTTAAAAAACTCGTTTTCATCTAGATAATGTATATCTGAGATTATTTTCATTTAGCGTCTATCATACTGCGCTCTTAACTGACCCTTACCAAATACTCTTCGTCCTTTGGGCTTTACACGTAAGTATTGAAGAGTACGTTTGTGATGATCAGCAATGTATTCCATTGCCTCAATGAAATTTGTCACTTGGGTTGAATCACGACGATAAATCACACCGATCCCTAGCTTATTCTCTCTTCGAAGTTTCGCTACACGTTCACGGTTCCAGCAATTATATCCTTGACCATAACCTCTAGTAATATCCTTCCATAGCGCGATTATTTCATCCCCCCAATATGCTGCGCTTCCATCACGATAGGCATTATCATAAATGATTGCTAAGTGACAGTGAAAACCTTTACTTTTACCGCCTTGCTCCACTCCCCATATATATCCAATCACATGTTTAAATATGCCATCTTTATTTTGGATACGATTAAGCAGTATATCTAAGTCCTTATAAATATCTTCAACCCTGATTCGACTAGAATATTCTTGCAAATAACCCAAGTCTACACGAGCAACTAATATTCGACTGCATTTATTAAGTATTGATCTACAATATTCCTGCACTTCAATTTTATTTTCATCTTTCTGTTTTTCAATAGTTTCATAATCTTTCTTGAAAAGCTCAAATAAATCTAAAAACCATTTTCTCATCTCTCTGTACCCAATTATCTTTAACTCATCCATAAGTTCAAAATAACCAGAGTCTATTCTCTGTAAGTCATATCTCAGAATTACAAAGAATTTAAGATAACCTATGTATTCATCATCAGGATCATAAATATCATTAAAGTCAAATAATAGATCTATAAGCTGTGAATAGAATTCATCCCATTTTGTTCGTTCTCTTTTTAAACGTTTTAAAAATTTCTCAATCTCAAGTGTAAGTTTTTCCTGATTAATTGAAATTCTCATGTTTAAACCTATGTGTGTGATAGTTACATAAGAGATAGGGAATTCAGTATATATATACGTTTACTTCACAATAAAGTGTTACCTAATAAACGATTAGATTAATAACCAAAGCGTTAGGGAGTCCAAATTCCTCCTGTAGTGCAGTACCTATTCTCTACATGAAAAACTTTTCCTCCCTGCTCTACGCTTAAATTCATGTAGGATCGAGTCTCCAAAAAGCTAGAGTTAAGCTAAAACCTAATTAATAGCTAATAAAAATGTCCATAAGCTAATATTTTTAAGCATTCAAGGTGATTTCAATATTGAAAAATACTAGAGAAAATATTAGTATAAATACTACAAGAAATACTACAGGTAATTAATAAAAATGGGCTTAACTTCAGTAAATCACAATATCCGTAAAGGGCTTTTGATTGACAAACTTTTAAGAGGTTTTAAAGAGCATGAGTATGTATGGATAGCTTGGAAAGTGGCTAGCACTAATAATTACACCCCTCGTGATTTTTTCAATTTTTATAATGAAAAATATTCTTATAAATATTTATTTGATTATATAAAAACAACTTTATCTAAACTTGAAGAAGAAGAAATAAATATCTTTATTAAGAATTGTCATAAAGAACAGGAAGAATATATTTTAAATATAGATATTAATCTACATCTAAAGGATGACAGATTATGTTGGTTCTTAATTAATAGATTCACCCAAGACTACGATATACCTATTTTTATTAGAGAAAGTACATTTAAAAAATTAAAAAACTCAGAAACATCAAGTCAAATTAATAATAATATAATACACAAATCCGCCCACAACCCTAAAATACTTAGACAAAACGCCAATCATAAAGTTCATAAAAACATTAATAATCCTAGAATTTTTATTTTAGCTTTGATTTATTTAAACCCCGAAATAACGCACAATATCATTCAAAAAAATTTAGACTTGGAAGAATATATTGCTGATTTTGATAAAATAATAAAAGAAAAAATAAATCTAAATAAATACATTAAGGATAAAGATTTTATAGAGTGGAGCAAAAACTATATTGATAAAAATTTTGAATACAATGTTTTCCCTCAATTTCTTTTTGAAAAAGAAAAGTTACATGAAAATTATATCTATGCCTATTTTGACGATCTTTACATTCATAATAGAGAAAAATATATTAATGATTTAAATAAACTTAAAAAAGCATGGCAGCAAAATGTTTTCAGATTAAAAAATAAGGATAATCTTAAAAAGAAATTTCACTTACCCTTAAGAAAAAATACAAAGGTTCGATTGAAAGAATTAGCAGAGCTTTACAATATTTCTGAATCAGAACTTCTAGAAAAATTGATTAATAAGGAATATGAAGAATATAAAGACTATAAGTAACTAGAAAGGTAAGGCTCAATACTGAGCCATCCATCCTTCTACCTGCTCCCCATACCACTGCATCAATCTCACTCGCTCATCCCAATATTGCGCTCGATTATATGCCGAACGAATTCTATTCTGGGGAACATGAGCAAGCTGACTTTCAATCGCATCTATATTGAATAAATTCGACTCATTCACCACCGTACTGAACATTGTTCTAAAATCATGTGTGGTCATTCGACTTGCATACCCTGAACGTTCAATTACTACCAAAATCGATTCACTGTGAGTAAAATAATTCAGATATAGCAACTGATTGTTATTTGTTCATTTTATAATAAGCATCAGATGACATAAAGGCACCCTTATGTAGTTGGGGGTACAAATGTGGGTATAATCAAAAATATATATTTTTATTTAATTATATTTCATTTACTTAAAAAACAAATATGACTCCCTCTTTCACCGCCAAATATCATTATCATGTAGCCACATGATGTCTTAAAAGGCTTAAATCTAAAGGGTTTAAGCCTTTTTTGTTGGCTGTAATTACATATCATGCTGCAATTTCACTATTGACTATTCCTCAACGCCTTCATTTTTAGCTCCTAGAAAAGCATAAATATTTAATCAGATTCTTTAATTTTTACGGCTTAATAAAGGAAAACTCATTAAGCATGTTGGCTAAATTCCATTTTTAGAAGTTACATTAATTTTAATTTTATGAATCACTATTAAGCTTGTAATATTCTGCCAATTGTTTGAAAAGTGATCTAATATAAAATGTGTAATCAGAAGCTCGCTGTAGTTTCTTTTCCAATTTAATACCTCCTTCCTTATGATGGAGGTATTTTTTTATTTTAAAAAAAATCAGTTCTTATACAGTGGTGAATTCTCTTATACTCTTATTATTCAGCCCCGGATAACAACTAGAAAAGACGATGAAAAAACTAACCTTTACTACCCTGCTCGTTATGTTTGTTATTGCTGGTTGCCAAAAGCAGCCTGAGCAGGCAGAAGCCGCAATGTCGACAGATAAAAACTCTATAGATGTCATTCAGTTTGAACAGGCGGATCAGAAAATCAGTGGTTTTCTGGACCAGTTAGATAACCCGGCTACACCTATGGAACTTCGCAAGAAAATCATTTGCGAAGATTATCCTGAGGTGTATTTTAAAGAATATGTACCTGCCTTTATAAAAATTGCGCCAGAAAACACAAAAGAACAGTTAGCACAGGATTTGAAGCTAGCACTGGATTTTTATAAGAAGAAGGACAATGTCGTTTGCTAATGCTTGTCTTTTAATTAATGAACAAATGAATTGCCCTCTTTTCCCTATATATACTTCATGAAAGTTATACAAAAAATTCAGTTACTGAATTCTAACTTGGCATAAAAATAGCTTAATTTTATTGTCATCATCGCTATGTTATGTTGCTCTTAGCGGGCACATAAAAGGAGAACAAAAACCAGTAGATCCAACCAACCACGCCATTGATCTTGATTCAAACTAAAAGCTAAAAGATAGACACACTGCTATTCGGGAGCGAACATGAATAACAGCGCAAACTATGCAAAACAGATCAAAAATGCTAAACGTGGCGGTTACACTCCGACCATTGCCAAAGACGTCAACAAACATAAGATTCAAAAAGCCCTCAGACTCATCGAACAGTGGAGAAGCCTCGCTCAAGAACTCAAACCCCAAATGCAGTTTGACATGGCCTTTACCTTGGAGGAATGTGCTCAGGATCTGGACCGTATCCTAAAAAGCCGATAAACCTAGTTTTTATTCATCTCTGAAACCAGCTTACATTTTCCACCCTCGCCCACACTTTCGCATGTGGGCGATTTTCATGAATCCAGCTGATGTATTTCAAGTTTTGCAGCTTTTCGTATCATGCAGAATTCAATCAAACTTAAAATTTCACCAAAGCATTTAAACGGTTATTTTTTGGCTTGCATCACCCCGAAAAATCTGTAGAATGCACACCACAACGCCGGCATAGCTCAGTTGGTAGAGCAACTGACTTGTAATCAGTAGGTCCACAGTTCGAATCCGTGTGCCGGCACCATTTTCTTAGCCTCGCTTTTTTAGTGAGGCTTTGATGTTTCTGGAGTCTGCATTTTCTACGGGCTTGATCTTTTCAGGCACTGTTCTAGTGCTTTGCTTTCGCGCTGATCTGCACATACCGCACCACACCTTCTTCAAAAAGCTTTCGGCATAGTTTTGCGGTCATCTGAATTTTAAATTCATCTAGTCTGGACGTCTTTACAGACTGAACCATTTTTTTTGAATTTAAATCCTGCTGTACATACCTGGCAAAACCGGCAAAGACTGATTCTGACAGATCTTCAACCTGAACATCTGTGAATTCAAACTGATCCAGACATTCATATAGCGTACCGAGCGGCATCAAATCACTTAAATTGACATCTGCTGATTTCAGCAAAAGCTGGTATTTACGCTTTTGAAATGAATTTAAAGTTTTCCAGCGCTCAGACAAGACTAGATGATGAAAACCGATTCGCGCTTTTGAATTCAAAACTGGGACTATCTGTTCCAGCAAGCTTGGTACGCTATTGTGATAAGCCGCATCCAGACACAGCACAGCGTTAAACTTATGTGGGAAATGGATATCTTTTAGTCGAAGAAAAGAAGCATGATAAATTGCATTCAGTTCAGGTAAATGCTGCTGAATCCTGGTAACACAAGTTTTCTGTAGCTCTACGCCTGCCAGGTATTGCACCTGATAGTGCTGCTGCCAATGCAGCAGACTGGCACCCTGGCCACAGCCAAGATCCAGTAATTTATCTTTTGAATTTAAATGAATGGTTGCAGCCAGATGATCAGCCAAAGCCTGACAAGCAGCAACATAGTCCTGCTGCCCTGTCTGCCAGTAACCAAGATTGCTCCAGGGCAATAATGAAGTATCTCCAAGCAATGCCGCATTAATAGCATATTTATGCTCGGGTAGACGCTGCCGAAAGGCCTGGAACAGTTTCATGCTTAATAACCGAGTTGTGGTGCAACCTCAATATTCGGTTTTAATCCCTCGAATGGCAATGGTGCGCCAAAGATTTCTGCAATCTTCATCGCTGAAGTAACTGCAGATTCCAGAATTGGCAAGCCATCACATGACCATGAACCACAATAGAATACCTTACGGTCCTGATCCAGATGACGTTGCTGTAATTCCTTGTTCAAGGCTACAGTATGCGCATCAACCACTGCGCGGGTCAGTGTCACAGAAGAAATAACTTTCTTCGGATCGATATCAGTCACCGGGCGCCAGGTCTGGAATACCGGAGATTTACCTACCAATGTCGGTTCAACCGCATTGAGCCATACCGTAAACTGCTGACGGGTAAACTTGCGGTCCATCATATAGCTTAGTACTGCCCAGTCTTTACGTTTCGGCGGCATCACGCTGGTATCGGTATGGATTACCAATTGCCCCTGCTCAAACTGGAATTTTTTCAATAATTCTATATCTGTTGCAAACTGGTCTTTATCAAGAAATTCCTCGATCTTGTTGGTGGGTGTAGCAACGATGACACGGTCAAATAACTTGGAATAACCCGCCGCATTTTCTACACGGACCTGATCACCCTGCTGTTGTACCAGCGTGGTTGCTGCACCACTGACAATGTCGATGCCTTCAATCAGTTTATCCACCAAGGCTGGTGTACCGCCCTGCATACGTAATAATGCATCGCCATCTGTCAGTTGACGTAGGAAAATCAATAAGGGCTTGGCTGGCCATTCACCAATGGTTTTTGGGTTACAGGTACAGATGGTATACAGCACTGGCATCACCGCACCATGCCAGAATACTTCTTCAATATCATTGCGATTAATAAATTCTGCCAGGCTGATATCCTGATTTTTAGATTTAAAGAATTTGTTCAACGCTGTTTTTAGTTGTAATAAACCTTTAACCAGACGCCAGCCATACTGCTGAAGGCCTTTACGGTTATTGATAATCGGAAAGTTACCAATTCGGCTACGCGAAGTCGTCAGCCAGGTTTCAGTCCGGTCCTCAAATAACCAGCTGCACGCCATATAAGTGCGTACCGGATAGGTCTTGATCCCCAGATGAGTCGCAAGACTTAGCGTATTTTTCCACAAGTACGGATTCATCACACGCAAAGGAGCATCTACTAGTCCACCTTCAAACTCGAGGCTGTGACTGTCCATGCCGCGCCCCTGCAGCGCTTCAAAAATAGTGATGTGATGTCCTGCATCCTGAAGAATTCTGGCTGTAGCCAGTCCGGCCATGCCACTACCAATTACTGCGATATCCAAACTGATCATCCGTCATTGAGAAACTTTTAGAAATTATGTACCAAGCCTGCCGTAATTAGGCTATTAAAATCTTCCAGATTGCGTTTTTTTCAGATGGACTAAAGCGCTTGAAAATTCATAATTTTTTACATTTTTAATATAAAAAGTTAACACTGTTTAAATTTATGCTTTTATTGATATTTTTTGTATTTTTAAAAAAATTATCCTTTAAAAACAATACATTTAAATTAACCAATTTTTTAACTTTCGTTTTACAAAAGATACAAGAAGCGCTATAATTTTCTGCATAATAAAATGATAACTCCATCGCCCTCCACAGTGTTGAAGTTATTTAAAAAATCTTATAATCAGAAGAACTTACAGCGCATAACTATTTAAGAGCCTCTGCACTGCAGAGGCTTCTTTCTTTCTGGACTGACATTTTTATTCAGTAGCTACCGGAATTTCTCCAAATTTACCCTGATTAAAATCCTGGAAGGCTTGGACAATTTCTTCCTTGGTATTCATCACAAAAGGACCATAACCTTGAATGGGTTCCTTCAAGGGTTCACCAGTCAAGACTACGAATTTGCTGTCCTGATAAGCCTGAATCTGGATTATAGGATCGCTATCCTGAGCAAATATCACAATAGAACTGTCCAGAACTTTCTGGCCAGCATTCACTACCAGCTCTCCACTCAATAGCACCAGCAAAGCATTATGACCGGCAGGTATCTGCAGCATCGTTTCATAATCTGCTTTGAGTTCACCATCCCAGACATTGACCGGACTAAAGGTATGCGCCGGACCATGATGCCCATCAAGTTCACCAGCGATGACCCGGATATGCCCTGCACCTTCATCCATTTCAATCCGGGGAATATCAGTTGCCGTCAGTGCCTGATAACGCGGTGTAGTCATTTTGTCTTTGGCAGGTAAATTCACCCACAGCTGGACCATTTCAAACAGACCACCATTCCGGGCAAAGTCTGGAGAATGGAATTCTTCATGCACCACGCCTGCACCTGCAGTCATCCACTGTACATCACCTGCCTGAATCGTACCGCCACCACCGCCAGAATCCTTATGTGTTACTCCACCCTGATAGGCGATCGTCACGGTTTCAAAACCACGGTGTGGATGTGAACCGACACCCTGCTGCACCGTAGTCGGATCAAAATGATACGGCGCTGCATAATCCAGCAACAGGAACGGACTGATGACCTGACCAAGACGGTCATAAGAAAACAGGTTTTTAACCGGAAATCCATCACCAACCCAATGCATGTGCTGACTACGGTAAACGCCTATGACTTTTTTCATCTTTTACTCCTATCTGAATAGGATAAACATGTATTCATTGTATGCGTTGCGGATAACTATCGATACTAGGCCAATGAAATGCAGTATCCCAAATATAAGACAATACTGGTGTCAGTACTGGTACCCTACAACTGGTTTATACCTTATGTAAAAGCCAGCGTCGGGTGATGAAAAACTGATCGAGCATCTGGTTGAAGGCTTGCTTGCCACAGCCGAAAGTCATCAAGGCTATATGATTTAATTGTCCTTTCATTTTCGAATAACCATAAAAAAATCCAGCGCTGAAGGCTGGATTTTCTTATGGTTGATAAAGATTTGTCGAATTAGATTTTACCTACCAGATCGATTGAAGGAGCAAGAGTCGCTTCGCCTTCTTTCCATTTTGCAGGACATACTTCACCTGGATGAGCATATACGTACTGAGCTGCTTTTACTTTACGAAGCAGTTCCTGCGCGTCACGACCGATACCACCTGCGTTGATTTCAATGATCTGGATTTTACCATCCGGATCAATCACAAAAGTTCCGCGGTCAGCCAGACCTTCAGCTTCGATCAGCACTTCAAAGTTTTTCGCCAGAGTCCAGGTTGGATCGCCAATCATTGGATACTGGATTTTACCAATCACGTCAGACGTGTCATGCCAAGCTTTATGGGTGAAGTGCGTATCCGTGGATACACCATAGATTTCTACACCTAATTTCTGGAATTCAGCATATTGATCAGCAAGATCGCCTAATTCTGTTGGACAAACAAAAGTGAAGTCAGCAGGATAGAAGAATACAACAGACCATTTGCCTTTCATGTCCTGCTCAGATACTTCAATAAATTGACCATTGTGATAAGCAGTTGCGTTAAATGGCTTAACTTCAGTATTGATTAAACTCATGTGATTTTTCCTATCAGTTCGCGGGAATTCATTCGATGAACTAAGAATACGCAAAAACTAATAATAGATAAAACCGTAACTTTTTATAAAAACTATCGGTTTTTTAGATTTATAAATTCTATTAATTTTTTACTTATTATCTTTTATTCCAATTTAACTCCTGACCTCTACCGAGAAAAATGCTGTAAAGAATCCCAAACTGACTGTGCCAAAGCAGATACGTGCTTTTGCGGAAAATCCTTGACTCGACCTGCCAGCCAGGCACGGCAATAGCTTTCTGTCGCGCCAATTACTAAAGAGGTCAGTAAAGCAGGTGGGACAGCTTGCTGACAAGCGGCATCTGACTGCTGGGCCAGCCATTTCTTTAAATCCTGATTGCGCTGGCTGGTACGCTGTTCCAGATCCTGACGCAGCTCTGAGGTATGTACCACATGATGGGCTGCATAGAGAAAACGGGCAAAATCTGGATAACTGATGACCCAATCAATATAACTTCGGATAATGGCATGAATACCCTGTTCAGCACTTTTCGCTTGGGATAAGGCATCTAAACGTCGGCTGGACTGATCCTTTAAAGCGGCTAGATACAGCGCAGCTACGATCCCATCCTTGTGATGAAAATGATGATAAATTGCGCCAACACTGGTTTCTGCCCGATCCCGAATCATTTCAATCGTCGTTGCAGCTATGCCACTCTGTACAAATTCCTGTAGCGCACAATTCAGAATTTGACGCTTTAAGGCCAAGCGTCCGCCTGGATAACTCCCTTCCAATACATCCATACCTTGCATTCTCCTTAATGTACTCGGCACCGTTAATCATTAACTTGTCTATTTTAAACACTTTTCTTGTGAGTCCTGCAAATACAGAATATTATTCTATATGAGGATCTTATTATTATTCACCTCTTACGCAGGATCGCGATCATGAGCCAGGCTCTAAAAATATGGAAAACCTTTCACAAAAAACCAGGTGGTAAATACATATTTTCCAGATTACTTTGCATAAAAATACCTTATTTCAGCAATATTTCCCCATTGCTCGAAACGCTTGCTCCGTATTATTGCGAAGTGAGCATGAAGAAACATGCGGCTGTACTCAATCATCTAGATACAATCCATGCGATTGCCATATGCAATCTGGCTGAACTGGCAGCAGGTACCATGACCGATGCCAGCGTCCCCAAAACCCATTCCTGGATTCTAAAAGGTATGCAGGTCGAATATCTTAAAAAAGCAACGACCGATTTAAGAGCCATTGCCACACCTGCAAAGTTAAATGTTGAATGGCATGAAATTGCTGAATACCAGGTTAATGTTGAGGTTCTGGATATGGCACAAGAAACCGTATGCCGTGCCCTCATCACAATGTGGGTATCTCCTAAAAAGAAGAAAACAAATAAACGTGTTTAAAAAAACCCGTCGGATGACGGGCTTTTAAGGATGCTTTTCTGCTTTAAATTTTAATCAAAATGGTAAGTCATCATCCAGGTCTGCTGCAGGCGCTGCAACTGGAGCTGGTGCAGATTTTGGCGCAAAACCGCTTGGGTTATTATTGCCATAGCCATTACCACCCGCAGGTGCATTATTGAAGCCACCTTGCTGTGGTGCATTATAACCTTGTTGACCAGCATTGTTATTGCCATAGCCGCCCTGGTTATTGTTGAAACGTGGCTGTGCAAAACCGCCATTGTCTGACTGTTCACCTTGAGGACGGCCAGAATCCAGCATTTGCATCTGCTCACCACGGATTTCTGTAGTGTAACGCTCTTGACCACTTTGGTCTGTCCACTGACGGGTACGTAGTGAACCTTCGATATAGACTTTAGAACCTTTACGTAGATACTGCTGTGCAATTTCACCTAAACGGTTATGCAGCACAATGCGGTGCCATTCTGTTTGCTCTTTACGCTCACCAGTGTTCTTATCCGTCCACGAATCACTGGTCGCGATAGAGAATTGAGTGAGAGAACCCCCATTCGGGAAAGTTTTTGTTTCAGGATCTCGACCTAAAGTACCTACTAAAATAACCTTATTTACACCACGCATGAGACCTATACTTCCTATTTGTTTCTATATTTTACTTTATAAGAGTTATGCTTAAATGGCTACCTCTTTACCCAACAAGTGCGTTAATTGTTGTCGCGCAGTATCATTAATCTGCTGTTTATCAACCTTGACGTAGGCCACTTGCTGTTCCGGCATCACCACGACTTCTTCAATACCATGAATAGATAAAAGCTGTGAAGTCCATTCATCTGTTTGTCGATTTTCAGGCAGGCTTAACACCAGGGACGAAAGATAGCGCGGCTGAGCCAGACCAAAACTAATGAGCAGCCAAATTATAGCAACCGCAGTCAAAATACTCCAACCCATGGAAGTATCATTCAGCAACAAAAGTTGTCCGCCTAGCGTACCGCCAAAGAAGGCGCCGAGGAACTGACTGCTGGCATTCACGCCCATCGCTGTTGCCTTGGACTGAATTGGCGCAACCTTGGATAACCACGATGGTAATAAGGCTTCCATTACATTGAAGGCAATAAAGAAGATCCCTAAACCAGTGAGCAGGATATATTTCGATTCAAAGCCAAAAATCAGTACCAATAGGCCAACGATAATTCCCGCAATTGCAGTCAGGAAAATACCACGCATTTTGCGGTATTTTTCCGCCAGAATAATGCTTGGAAAAGCAAAGAACAGACTAATCACGAGTAAGGGCAGATACACCCAGCCATGACTGGCCAAAGGAATATTAGCGAACTCAATCAGCTGCGAAGGCACATAGATAAACATTGCCGTGAGTAACAGATGCAGGCTAAACACCGAAACATGCAGGCGATTCAGGTCACCCATTTTTAGGACTTGTTTCAGCTGAATCAGATACCCCTGCTGAAAATTACGATGATGACGGGTCACTTTTGGCACCATCAGCAGCATCGCAATTGCCGCCAACCCCATTATGGTAGTCACCCAGAACAGCCCTGAAATACCCACAAGACCCGTTAACCAAGGACCTAAGGTAAATGCCACCACAAAAGATAAGCCGATACTCATGCCCATGGTCGCCATGGCTTTCATGCGGTTTTCTTCACGGGTCACATCGGCAAGCAATGCCATGACCACCGCCGAAACCGCACCGCCGCCCGCAATGGCACGCCCAATAATCACTCCATAGATTGTGTCCGACATGGCGGCAATTGCACCACCCAGAGCGAATAGCAATAACCCGATGACCACCAACGGTTTGCGACTGAAACGGTCTGCAATCAGGCTAAAGGGAATCTGTAGAATGGCCTGAGTCAGACCATAAACCCCCACTGCCAGGCCAATCAGTGCCGGCGTAGCATATTCATATGACTGTCCTGCAACCGAAAATACAGGGATAATCATAAACAACCCCAGCATACGCAGTGCAAAAATGCTGCTAAGCGCAAAGGTTGAGCGACGTTCTAGGGCATTCATCATAAATTATGGTAGTTCAATTGATGGATCTTCAGGCGAAGATTATAGGACATTCGGCCGGGATGGATGCAGGAATTTTATTTGAAATAAGATGATGCTGATCTAAAAAATAAAAAAGCGCAGCCGAAGCTACGCTTTTCATTCAGGGTCAGCACTTTATTTGTCTAAAGCTGCCTGACGCTTCTTGTACTGAATCGAGGCAATCACTGCCCAGACAATAAAGGCCACACCGATCAGACCGGTCACCAATTCTGGTACATGCAGGCCGGTTCCGCTGGCAATCATAATGAAAGCCAAGGCACCAATCGCATAATGCGCACCATGTTCCAGATAGATATAGGCATCCAATGTGCCCTGCTCAACCAGATAAATCGTCATTGAACGAACAAAGATCGCACCAATTGCCAGACCGAGCATGATGATCACCACGTCTGAGGTAATCGCAAAGGCACCTATCACGCCATCAAAACTGAACGAGGCATCCAGAACTTCTAAATAGAGGAAACCACCAATACCGGCTTTCACTACACCCGTCGGTACGCCATTTTCATCATGACGAATGGCATTGCCTTCTTCATCGACTTCCGGTTCACCACCGAGCATATGGCTCAGCACCTGCACCCCGATATAAATCACGATGCCCCAGATTCCCGCCATGGTCACGACCAGACGCTTGGCTTCATCGACATTGGCTGCCATGATTAACAAGGCCACCAGTGCAATAAAGACCGACATCGCCGGAACACTGGCCAGGTTGGATAAACGGCGTTCTACTCGTCTGAACCAGTGGGTATCCTTTTCTTCATCCAGGAAGAAATTCAGGAATACCATCAACAGGAAGGCACCACCAAATGCCGCAATTTCAGGATGATGCGCCATCAAACGCGCTGAATATTCTTTTGGATCATTCAGGGCCAGACGTACCACTTCCATAAAGCCCAGGTCTGCAGTCACTGCAACAATGACCACCGGGAAGATCAGACGCATCCCGAAAACTGCAATCAGAATACCCACTGTCAGGAATAGCATTTTCCAGAAATGATCCCAGCCACGCAGAACAGAGGCATTGACAACCGCGTTATCGAAGGACAACGACACTTCCATAATCGCCAGAATGGCGGTAATGGTCAGTGCTGTGAACATGGTTTGCAGGCCCGCTTCCGGACCATGGGTATAACCCCAATAAGCAGACAAACCAAGGCACACGATCGAAAATGCGATTGAGAAACCAAAATGTTTCAACATACAAATCGACCTTAGATAAATTTCATTGAGTGTATTTCTTTTATTGTAGGGAAATACCAAGACTAAAACTTGTCTCAATTATGAAACTTTTGCCGCATAAACCAAAGCACTTCCTGAACCATTTTTTGCGTATTTTCTGCTTTTCAAATCTATCGATCTTTTCAACGGGTCGATCTTTGCTATAGTGCTGCATGCTTTGACTTCAACTGCTCAGGATTTCAGTATGAGTTTCTCTCAAGACGTATGGCAACGTAACCTCGAACTTTATCAAAAGACCCTGGCCCTGCCTTTTAACCAGCAGCTGGCACAAGGCACATTGAGCCGTGATGCCTTCAGTCATTATGTGATTCAGGATGCGCATTATTTGCTGGCCTATGGCCGTGCACTGGCAGTCTGTGCCGCCAAAGCCTTTGAGGCTGATGATGTGATCCAGTTTAGTGAAGCGGCTAAAATTGCGATTGTGGTCGAGCGCAGCCTGCATAATGGCTTTATGCAGGATTTCGGTATCAGCAAAGCCCAGTTCGAAGATACGCCGTTGACTCTGGCCTGCCATCACTATACTTCCTATTTGCAGGCAACTGCCTGGGCCGAAAGCTATCCGGTGGTGCTGGCAGCCCTGCTGCCATGTTTCTGGATTTATGCAGAAGTCGGCAAGGATATTGTCGATAAGGCCGCAGCCAATAATCTTTATCAGGCCTGGATTGATACTTACGCCGGGGAAGATTTCCATACTGCTGTACGCAATGTGATTGCAACTGTGGATCGCGTAGCAGCGCGTGTCGATGCCGACACCCTGGAAAAAATGCATACAGCCTATACCCATGCAGCGCGTCTGGAATGGTTGTTCTGGGACAGCGCATTTGAGCAACGCCAGTGGCCTGGTCTGGATTGATACAAGCTGAATTCAGCCCTGTTCAATACGGGGCTTTTTATTTTTTCTACAAAATTCTAAATAGGCACAATGATCCTAATTTTTATCTTGGATCGATGCTCCGCAATGCTAAGCACTCTGTGTTTTTTTACAGAGCTTAAATCCATGTTCAAATGCTTTGATTAAAAGCAGGACCAAAATTTTAATCGGAAAAAATATCTCATACATTTTTAACTTATTGCTTTGGTACTGATCTTTTGACCAATCACCGACATAACTTGACGTTTAAAATACTTTTATTTGCACTTGAACATTTTTCATCCGGTATCATATAAGGGTTTTTGATGAATATTCTAGGATCATTGCATGAGCCAAAGCCACATCCGTATTCGAGGCGCACGTACCCATAACCTTAAAAATGTGAACCTTGATATACCACGCGACAAGTTTGTGGTGATTACGGGACTGTCTGGTTCAGGTAAGTCCTCACTGGCATTCGATACCTTGTATGCCGAAGGTCAGCGCCGCTATGTCGAGTCATTGTCTGCCTATGCACGCCAGTTCCTGTCCCAGATGGAAAAACCGGAAGTCGATTCGATAGAAGGCTTAAGTCCGGCCATCGCGATCGAGCAGAAGTCGACCAGCCACAACCCGCGTTCAACCGTGGGGACTATTACTGAAATTTATGACTATCTGCGTCTGCTGTATGCTCGCGTCGGTACACCTTATTGTCCAGAACATGACCTGCCGATGGTCGCGCAAACCGTGAGTGAAATGGTGGATGCGGTAAAAGGCTTGGAAGAAGGTACTGGCCTGATGCTGTTGGCGCCTGTTGTACGTGAACGCAAGGGTGAATATTCCGCATTATTTGAACAGTTACAGAGCCAGGGTTTTGTACGCGCCCGCGTGGATGGCGAGATCATGGAAATTGATCCTCCGCCGGAACTGGATAAAAAGAAAAAGCATACCATTGAAGTGGTGGTTGACCGCTTTAAAGTCCGTGATGATCTGGGTAACCGTATTGCCGAGAGCTTTGAAACTGCCCTTCGTCTGGGTGGCGATATTGCCATTGTCTCGCGGATGAAAGGCGAACGGCCAGATCGTGTTTTCTCAGCCAAACATTCCTGCCCGAAATGTGATCGTGCGGTGGCGGAACTGGAACCACGTCTGTTCTCGTTCAATAATCCATTTGGTGCCTGCCCGGTTTGTGATGGCCTCGGTACGCGTAGCCATTTTAGTGCAGATAAACTGATTCCAAATCCTGAACTGAGTATCAGTCAAGGCGCAATCCGGGGTTGGGACCGTCAGCGTCCATATTATTACAGCATGATCGAAAAGGTCGCCAATCACTTTGGCTATTCACTGGATACGCCATGGAATCAGCTCGAAGCCGATGTTAAAAAGAAATTCCTCTATGGAACCGGTCGCGAAAAGATTGACCTGAGTTATATTGATGAACGCGGTCGCCGTCATAATCGTGTGATTGCTTTTGAAGGTGTACTGCCGCATTTGGAACGCCGTTATCGTGAAACTGAAAGCAATTATGTCCGTGATGATCTGGCACAGTACTTGTCCAATGCCGCCTGTGATGCCTGCGATGGTTCACGTCTGAATGAAATTTCACGTAATGTCAAAATTCTGGACAAGACCATTGCTGACATTACCCGCATGTCGATTGGTGACGCCGAAAGCTACTATCAAGGTTTGAATCTTGAAGGTGCCCGCGGTGAAATTGCCGATAAGATTTTTAAGGAAATCCGTGAGCGTCTGCACTTCCTGGTGTCTGTTGGTTTAAATTACCTGAGTCTGTCCCGTTCAGCTGAAACTTTATCTGGTGGTGAAGCACAACGTATCCGTCTGGCTTCTCAGATCGGTGCCGGTCTGATGGGTGTCATGTATGTGCTGGATGAACCCTCGATTGGCCTGCACCAGCGTGATAACGACCGTCTGCTACAAACCTTGGTACGTCTGCGGGATCTTGGTAATACGGTATTGGTCGTTGAACATGATGAAGATGCAATTCGTGCCGCCGACCATATTATTGATATCGGTCCAGGTGCCGGCGTACATGGCGGTCATGTGATTGCTGAAGGAACCTATCAGGAACTTGCTGAACATGAAGATTCCCTGACTGGTAAATATCTGTCTGGCAAGCTGAAAATTGAAGTACCGAAAAAACGGACCCAACCACCAAAACCGGAAGAACAGATCAGGCTAATGGGTGCAGCAGGCCATAACCTGAAAAATGTCGACCTGACCATTCCATTAGGGGTGATGACCTGTGTCACGGGTGTATCAGGTTCAGGTAAATCGACGTTAATTAACCGGACCTTGTTGCCACTAGCAGCAACACAGCTCAATGGTGCAACCACTCAGACCTCAGAGAAATTTGATTCGATTGATGGTCTGCAATTCCTGGATAAAGTTGTAGATATTGACCAGAGTCCAATTGGACGTACACCACGTTCCAACCCAGCGACTTATACCGGTCTGTTTACTCCGATTCGTGAACTGTTTTCACAAACACAGGAAGCCAAGGCACGTGGTTATGCAGCCGGCCGTTTCTCGTTTAACGTGAAAGGTGGTCGCTGTGAGGCCTGCGAAGGCGACGGTATGATCAAGGTGGCAATGCACTTCCTGCCGGATATGTATGTGCCTTGTGATGCCTGTCATGGCAAGCGCTATAACCGTGAAACGCTGGAAGTAAATTACAAAGGTAAGAACATTTCTGATGTACTGGAGATGACTGTTGAAGATGCCATGCATTTCTTCGATGCCATTCCAGTGATTCACCGTCGCTTGGAAACCTTACATCAGGTTGGCTTAGGTTATATCCGTCTGGGTCAGTCTGCGACAACACTTTCTGGTGGTGAAGCACAGCGGGTGAAACTGGCACGTGAACTGGCAAAACGTGATACCGGCCAAACCCTGTATATTCTGGATGAGCCGACGACTGGCCTGCATTTCCATGATATTGCCAAATTGCTGGATATCCTGCATCAGCTCCGTGACAAGGGCAATACCATTGTGGTGATTGAGCATAACCTGGATGTGATTAAGACTGCGGACTGGATCGTGGACTTAGGTCCTGAAGGGGGTTCAGGTGGCGGTATGATTATCGCGGAAGGCACACCTGAAGAAGTGGCAAAGAGTAAGACTTCGCATACCGCGCGGTTCTTAAAGCCGTTATTGAAATAAGGAATCTCCCCTAGCCCCTCTTTTTAAAAGAGGGTTAGGGCGGATTCTAAAGAATTAGATGTTGTGCTAAAACAGTGATTTATTCATCGTTTTTTTCATTTTAAAAACATGGATATATAAAGTAAAAGACATTAAAAATATATGAACTAAACCTCAGCCACCGCATTACGCCCTTGACCTTTAGCCACAAACAAAGCCTTATCCGCTTTGGTAAACAGGCTGATCCAGGACTGCGCACCTATCGCCACCCCCACACTGACCGAGACCTGAATCTGATCACCATTTTCACTTAAAATATAAGCACCCTCTACTTCGCTTCGAATCTTATCAGCAATCTTACGGGCATTATCGAAGTCAATATTTTCGATCAGAACCAGAAATTCATCCCCGCCATAACGTACCAGTAAATCAGAAGTACGGACATTGTCCTTCAGGCACTGCGCCACAAACTGAATGACTTCATCTCCGATAATGTGTCCATACTGATCGTTCACCTGCTTAAAGTGATCAATATCAATAATCATCAAACACGTCTGACTAAACTGTGAAGGATGTGATTCCAGAAAACGAGTGTATTCCTCCAGGGCGAACCGATTCGCCAGTCCGGTTAAAGGATCGGAATGAGCAATATTTTTAAGCCTGAATTCTAAGGCATCACGTTGCTGCAACATCTGTTGCAACCTTTGAATGGCAGTAAATAAGGATTCAGATTTAGTATGGGCATTCGATGATAAAGCTTTGGTATCACCATTTTCCGAAAGCGTAAACAGAATTTGACGCGCTTCTATCAGCGGCTGAAATACACTTTTACGTGCAAAAATCATCGTTGCAATTGCTGCTCCTAAAGACACAAATGAAAGTAAAACTGTCCAGAGCAATTGCTGCAAATGAGAAGATTTTTCCCGCTCTGCAACCTGATTGCTGTACTCAAGTAAATGGCTTTGCAGGTCAACAACGGTAGCAAATTTATCAACCATCGCATTGGTGAGTTCTGTTCCTGTCAAATGATAAGGAACCTGCTGAATGCTCTCTTCCACCAGACTTGAAACGATCGGTAAGCCTTTTTGAATAAATACCGTATCGACAGCATTATGCAACCGGTTGAATTCTTCAGTCTTGTCCTCTTCCGGCTGCAATGTGCCGATTAAATCCCAAAGATAATGGATCCGATATTGGACTTGCATGGCACGGGTTAGGTTTGCAGCAGGAATCGGTTGGTCGAAAGTCACATAAGCCATGATTGTAGAGGCGGCACGCCCTGCCTGATCCCTCAAGTCAGATAAAAATAAAATCTGAGAAATAAAATTATTTTGTGAGGTAGAGGTAGAGGTAGTATTAGAAGCAATTACTACTCCTTTTAGGATAATACGACAATTGTCCCAGGCCTTAAACATTGCAGCAATCGCCTGATCAAGTGCTTGAGCATTACGCTGTTCCCAAGGAATTTTTGCATAGCTATCGATCTGTAAACGTCCCTGCTCCAGACTTGGTCGAACCGCACTTTCCAAACGTTGACTTAAATGGGGGAAGCCCACTTGCTGTAATACTTTTGCTGTATGTTCGAACTGCTGATCTACTTCTTTACGGTAAATTTCGAGTTCTTGTTGTCGTTGGTGAATCTCTTCAGGCGTACTGGAAAGGACTTTATTGGCAGGGGCTCTTTCCTTGGAAATCTTATTGGCCAGAATGGCAACTTCTTGCAGGGCATGTAATTCGTCAGAAGTACGCACAGCCTTAAGGTAACTTTGAGTGCTATTCACAATGAGAGGAATGCAAATGAACAGCAGACATAAAATAATGACAGACATTGCGCAATAAAGGTGTTTACTGATTTGTTCAGAGCGCAGAGTATTCATTGTCTTAGCGTACGCCCTCAGACTAATAATTAATAAAGTATTTGATTTATCTTAATTATTATACAAAAAATCCATTTCTTCAGAAAGAAAAAATTCTTTATATTAAATGCTTTTATATAACTTTACTGAACTCAAAAGTCATGTAGGTCCTAATTTATGTCCTTATATTTAAAATAAAATTTTTTAATTTCAGCAAATAACCAGCGGATGTATCAAATAGTTTCAAAAAAAATTGAAATTCATATTGTTTGCTGTTTACACATGCAACAATTAAGTGCATAATGCACCGCATTAGGGCGAATTAAATTTTTCCTCAGCAGATATTTTAATTTACCCGCAAATTTTGGCTAAAAAACCCCAATTTTCATTGAAAATTGGGGTTTTTTTTATCTATTTCATTTTTTATATAATATCTTACCAAAGGTAGTGCACCATTATGGTGCTTTAATTTCTTTTAAAATATATCTTGATTTGTTTAATATTTATACTTATTGATTGGTCTTTATCCCCTCACTCATCTCTACTTAAGTTTCAGGCAAAAAAAAGCCCAACCTTGGGGAAAGCTGGGCCGATAAAACACAAAATTCGTGGAGAATCAGGTCAAATAAAGAATTTAAGTAAATACATCATCTAACTTGATGAATTAATTATCGTAACTTTCATGTAGAATGTAAAGCATATTAAATTAGTTGGATTTGATATTTGTCTGTTTTTTACACAAAATTAGATTTAATTTAAATAAAAAATAAATTTAATGAATTAGAAAAGAATTATTGAATCAACTAAATAAGTGATCTAGGCATTCTTAATCATTTATATGGAGAGGTTTGACTCTATAGAATTGGTTTTTCCAATTCTTATATACATTTGAATTAAATTAAACAATAACCACCTATTATAAATGTGAATTTTCACGTGTTTTATATTATTTCTTTTTATTTAAGTAATTATTTGTTCTATCAGTATTTTTTTTAGAACTAAGCAGTTGAATAATAAATTCACAATCTTTACAAAAACATAACAATTATAAAATTCACATTTATATGATTTTAAAAGGTTTATTGACTTAATAAATTGTTACAATACAATTACCCCCTGTTTTACCTCCCCTTTGAAAAACGGTAATAATCATGAAAAAACTAGGTTTAGCCACTGCTTTATTATTAGCGATGACCGGTGCTCAAGCGTATCAATTTGAAGTTCAAGGTCAAGCAGAACACATTGACAATACTGCCAATGACAAAGATTTTGCTGGTGCTGTTCAAGGTACTTACTACCTGAAAGATGTTGATGCTTCTAAAGGCCCTTTAGCTGAAGCAGCATTCCTAAACCAAGCTTCTAATGTTTCTGCGGCTTATAGCTACGGTGAAGATGGACAAGAATTTGGTGACCGTGCCGTCTACCATACTTATGGTGTGAAAGGTGAAGCCTACATCCCAACTAAACTTGTTCCAGCATATGCAAGCGCTTCTTATAACCATACTATTATTGACAATAAAGCTGGTGAAAAAGATGACAATGGTGACCGTTATGCATTAGAAGTGGGTGTATTACCTATTCCTAATTTCCTGGTTACTGTAGGTTATACAAGTGTTGCTGACCAGACTTCTTACGATGCTTTCAATATCGTTTCTAATGGTGTTGCTAAAGCAGCTCTTGAGACGATGACTATCAATGAAGATCAAGATGCAATTACTGCACGTACTAAATACGTAGGTGCAATCGATGGTACAACTATGTCGATCGGTTTTGAATCTGGTTTAGTTTACGGTGAAGACACTGCTTATAACCTAGGTACAACGCTTTACCTCAACCCTAAACTAAGTGTTGGCGTTTCTTATATGGAATCTAGCTATGAAGGTTCTCCAGATAAAGCTTTAGGTGCGAACGTAAACTACTTCGTTACTCCAGCAGTATCTGTAGGTGCTAGCTATGTTAATGCTAACTACGAAACTAAAAATGCTAATCTGGATCAAGATGTTGCAACAGATACCCAAACTGTGGGCTTGAATGCTAAATTCCGTTTCTAATTTCTGATTAGATTCTGAATACAGAAAAAGGACACTTTATGTGTCCTTTTTTTCTTGCTCTGATTTTCTATGCGGTAAATGAGAAATATATTGCAGCCCCACCAGTCGAGAGACAATCAATGCCAGATACATCACGCCAAAGAACATCTGGATCATGGCGAGCATTCTGGCAAATGGACTCACTGGCATGGTATCCGCCAATCCTGTCGCGGACTGCACACTAAAACTCAAGAACAGCAAATCTAACCAGGGCTGATAAGCTTGTAGATCTGGATCAGCAAAACTATAGGGAACCAATAACTGACAGATACTATAAAGAAAAGCGAAACCCCAAGCCATCAAAGTAAAGGCTGCGCCTGCCGCAAATAATTCATCTTTGGTCAGGTAACGGTCATGAAACATATAACGCAATAAACCATAGGATGCACTAAAATAAGCACATGCTTCAAAGGCATGGGCGGTAATTAAGACCCAGACTTGTTTCATCCCGAATAAAACCAATGATGAAAAAAATAGCGCACCAACAACGAAACTTAATCCCAATAAGGTAAATACGGGAGTCTGACGAATAACCCTAGCGATCACCAGTAAAACCAATACGCCTAGTACCCAAGTTGCAGCCCGATAAGGTGCGTATTCATAGCTCAGTACTGACAGGATCAGAATGATGAATTGCAGACAAAGCAGCCATGCAGAAGGCAGGCGCTTAAAGGTCGTCCAGCACATTAACAAAGCTTGCTTCATCTAATCCTTCTTCTTCATGACACTACAATCTGCAGTTTTATTGTTATCTGCTCAAACTTAACATGTAATCATGTCATATGCAGAGCAGTGCTTTGTATCAAAATGATGTATTCATTTAAAAATATAAGCAGTTAAATCACATCTAATTTTTTAGTTTATTAATATAGATTTTTCCTTCATCATTTTACGAGCTAATCATCTATATTTTTATTAAAGAATAAATGAAATTTTTATTATTTATAAATAAGTTAAGGGTTCATATCCTTGTTAAATTTCAAGATAAACCGAATAAAAAAGGACACAATATGCATCCTTTTTTATTCGGTTTATTAGGTTAATTAAGCGATAGCACCACTTAGCGCACCCTGCTCAAGAAGTGCAGATGCCGTTCATACTGATCCAAAATATCCTGCAAAAGATCTTCCCGGGTCCATTCCATCACATCATAGTTTTGCCCACCTTCATTGAGGAAGACTTCAGCTTGAAAATATTGTCCTGCATCTTCACCCTGAGATGGCATAAAACTTGGCGGCAAGATCTGGCGTGCAACCACTGCATAAACGAAATTCGCTTCATCCTGATGATCTACTCGTAAGCAAAGTCCCTGCTCTATTTCATCAATGATGACGGCATGATGACGGCGTTGAAACTCTTTCTGAATACTTAAAAATGCCTGTCTGACTTCCGACTGGATATACGCTGTCACTTCCTGTTCATTATGAGCATAATGCATGATAAGTCCCAAACGTTGCTGCCAGCTACGCGGATTATGAATTGCTCGTGGTGTAATTCGGGCTTCTTGTAATGCATGCATTTTGGTGACTTCCAGCCGCAGTGCTTTGATCAGCCCCCAACTAATCACCAACATGATCAAGGTAAAAGGCAAAGCACTCAACATGGTGGCAGATTGCAGTGCAGCCAGGCCACCTGCATATAACAGCACAATTGCCAGTAAAGCCATGATCACTGTCCAGAACAGACGCTGCCAAGTTGGAGACTGATCAGATTTCGCAGTCAGATAATCAGTAACCAGTGCACCAGAGTCAGCCGAAGTGACGAAAAATAACATTACCAAGAATGTGGCGACTACACTCATCACTGCCGAGAAAGGCAACCCCTGCAGAAATTCAAACAGTGCCACAGATGAGTCACGCTGTACTGCCTGCATTAGGTTAATATTCGCTTCATGCAAAATGCTGTAAAGCGCAGCATTGCCCATAAAGCCCATCCAGATCAGGGTAAAGCCGGTTGGAATCAGTAAAACGCCCACGATGAATTCGCGAACCGTTCGACCTCGAGATACCCGGGCAATGAACATCCCGACAAATGGTGACCAGGAAATCCACCAGGCCCAGTACATAATGGTCCATCCGCCAATCCAGCCATTAGGCTGATAGGCATAAAGATTAAAGGTCATACTGAATAGACCAGACACATACTGTCCGACGTTTTGAATAGTCGTTTGCAGCAGATAAATAGTCGGTCCTGCCAGAAAGACAAAAAGTAATAGTCCCAAAGCCAAAACCAGATTCAGTTCGGATAGGCGTTTAATCCCTTTATCCAGACCAAAAAATACCGAGAGTGAAGCCATCGCACTGACAATAATAATCAGGATGACTTGTACTCCAGTACTTTGCTCAATGCCAAACAGAT
This sequence comes from Acinetobacter sp. SM1B, assembly GCF_003289665.1. NCBI lineage: Bacteria > Pseudomonadati > Pseudomonadota > Gammaproteobacteria > Moraxellales > Moraxellaceae > Acinetobacter > Acinetobacter sp. SM1B. The sequence continues at coordinate 157,818 of NZ_QMBM01000001.1, read as the reverse complement.
AGTTCAGACCAGAATTGATCTGTGTTACTCCGAAACCCAAAGTGGTAGCGACACCAAATACGGTTCCAATCGTTGCGAAGATATCGACACCATCCCCGATCGGGCCGTAAATTCGCTTGCCAATTAAAGGATAAAGTGCAGAGCGTATTTTCAAAGGTAACTGATGCCGGTAGGCAAAGTAAGCCAAGGATAATCCGACCAGTGTATAGATCGCCCAGGCATGGAGTCCCCAGTGAAAGAAGGTCACACGCATGGCCTGCTGTGCCGCCTGAATAGTTTCCGGTTCACCCGATGGCGGAGTGACATAGTGCATTACCGGTTCAGCAACACCGAAGAACATCAGCCCAATGCCCATGCCGGCAGTAAACAGCATGGCAAACCAGGAGGTATTGTTATAATCCGGCATACTATGGTCCGGACCAAGCTTAATCCTGCCCATGTCCGATAGTGCAATAAAAATCAGCAGAATCAGGAAAATTGCAACAGAGAGTACATAGAACCAGCTAAAAGAGGTCGTCACCCACTGGTTCAGTTGCTGCGTCATCAGTTCAAACGAATTAGGTGCCAGGACCACCATTAAAAGAAATAGTCCAATGATGATGACAGTTGTTAAAAACACACGAGGATTCACATTGGAATACCAGGATGTGGTTCTGGAAGACATATCCACTCCATTTTTGCTTTTTATTAATCAGACCAGATCGGTCCCACATACATTACTCAAAAAAAACTTGAATAAAAAAATGTATTTCGATCACATATCTAAACTTAAGTAAAATGATAAGTTATTGTTCTTATTCGCTTGGTTGTACTCCTGTGTTCTTCTCGTAACATGTCATAGAAAAGACTTGATCTTCTGTTTTTTCCAAAATCTAGAAATCCAGCTATGCAATAAAGAGATGGAAAAATGAACTTCTTCATGAGCGTTGGCATCTACAGGCAATAAAAAAAGTCCCTTGCGGGACTTTTTTTATAGGTGATCAAATCATCTTAGTGATCAGAGGCACCTGAGATACCAATACCTGTTTGTGAACGTACAAACTGTGCATCGAATGCTTTGCGTTCCGCTTGTGCTTGTGCAGAGTTATCTGTCACAGAGAACAGCCAGCAGAAGAAGAATGCTAAAGGCATCGCAAATAATGCAGGACCATTGTATGGATTAATTGGTGTATCAGAAATACCCAATGTATCTACCCAAACTGCTTTAGACAGTACGATAAGTACCACTGCTAATACTAAACCTACAAGACCACCTGCTACTGCGCCACGAGTTGTTAAACCTTTCCAGAACATGGAAAGTACAAGTACCGGGAAGTTGGCACATGCAGCCACAGAGAATGCTAGACCAACCATGAAGGCAACGTTTTGCTTCTCGAACAGGATACCCAAAATCATGGCAAAGATTGCAAGACCTAAAGTCGCAATTTTAGACATACGCAGTTCAGATTCAGGCGTGGTTTGACCTTTCTTCAATACGTTGGCATACAAATCATGTGAAATTGCTGATGCACCTGACAAGGTCAGACCTGCAACAACCGCAAGGATGGTGGCAAATGCAACTGCTGAAATGAAGCCCATGAACAAGTCACCGCCCAATGCATCAGACAAGTGAACTGCTGCCATGTTGTTACCACCCACAAGCTCAAGCTTGCCAGTGATGGCCATTTTTGCAATATCCAAGAATTGCGGGTTATTCGATACATATAGAATCGCACCGAAACCGATGATGAAGGTTAACAGGTAAAAATAACCAATAAAGCCTGTCGCCACGACCACCGATTTACGTGCTTCTTTGGCATCTTTTACTGTGAAGAAACGCATCAGGATATGTGGCAGACCTGCTGTACCAAACATCAAGGCAAGACCAAGAGAGATTGCATCAACCGGGTTAGACGCCAAGCTACCAGGACCCATGATTTTGGTTGCATCAGCCAAGCTCAGATCATGCACTTTTGAATAGACACCAATCGCCTGTTCAAACATATTGGTAAAACTGAAGCCCACGCCTTTCATCACCATGAAAGCCATGAAGGTCGCACCAGATAACAGCATTACGGCCTTGATGATCTGTACCCAAGTCGTTGCCAGCATGCCACCGAACATCACGTAAGCCATCATCAGTAAACCGACAATAACAACTGCAATATTATAGTTCAGACCGAATAGAAGCTTGATCAGCTGGCCTGCACCCACCATCTGTGCAATCAGGTAGAACGCTACTACAACCAAGGAGCTTAATGCAGCCAAAGTACGTACTGGTTTTTCCTGTAAGCGGAAAGAGACGACATCTGACAGATTATATTTACCCAGGTTACGCAGACGTTCTGCTACCAGAAACAATACGATCGGCCAACCCACCATGAAGCCCAGGGAATACAGCAAGCCATCGAAACCAGATAGGAATACCATTGCGGAAATACCCAGGAAGGATGCTGCTGACATATAGTCACCGGCAATTGCCAGACCATTCTGGAAACCAGAGATCCCGCCACCGGCTGTATAGAAATCTTTGGTATTGGTGGTTTGTTTTGCCGCCCATTTAGTAATAAACAGGGTTGCTCCCACAAAAATCAGGAACATGATAATTGCAGGCCAATTGGTTGCCTGCTGTTCAGCTGCACCCAGATCAGGACCGGCCAGTGCCATACCTGAAGCTATTGTGGTCGCAGCAAAGGCAATAAGAGAATTCCATTTCATCTTAGTGGTGTCCTTTTTCATGAGCAATCGCTTCTACTTCACGAATTGCTTCTTCAGTAAGTTGATCAAGACGGTTATTCGCGATATAGGAATAGACGCCGCATAAAATAAATGACAGCACAATAATTCCCAAACCTAGCGGAATACCCCAAGTCGTTACACCACCTGAAATTGAAGACAATAGAAATTCTTTGTTGTAGCCAACAAGCAACATGAAACCCACATAGACAAATAGCATGATGCCAGTCAACGTCCAGCTCAGCATACTTTTCCTGCGGACCATTTCCTTAAATTTTGGATTCTGTAGAATACGATCTACTTGTACCTCATCCATAATTACACTCCTGTAGCCCAACCTTGGGCCGACTATTTTTTAATTCGAATTATCACTGTTACAAATTAACAATAATCGCAGGTGCTTGTAATTTAGACTTTGGTCGTTAAAAAATAAGCAATTTGAACGCCTGCGTTCATGATGCTGTATCATAGCCGCATGCTCAGTACACTTCAGGCAATATGAACAGTTGGCTCATCATAGGGGTACTCACCCTCTATATCGCATTACTCTTTGTTTGTGCATTTTTCGGGGAGAAACACGCCAGTCGGCTCAGCACTCGTGGACGCATGCTATTGTTTAGCTTAACTTTAGGTGTCTACTGTTCTTCCTGGACCTTTTATGGAGCAACAGGTGCTGCAGTACGTGAAGGGATTATTTTCCTACCTATCTACCTCGGCCCACTGCTTTTTGTCGCGATTGGTTATGACATCTGGCGCCGGTTGGGACGAGTACGTCAGCACCATGCCATTTCCTCGATCGCAGATTTTGTCGCGGCACGTTATGGTAAAAGTGGACCACTGGCTTCACTGGTCACCATTCTGGCAGTCATTGCGATTATTCCCTATCTGGCCTTGCAATTGCGTGCGATTGCCCTAAGTGCATCCGTGATTCTGGAACCTTCCGCAGGGGTAACAGGCACGACCAATGGCGTGCTGTTCCTGACCGGTATTCTGGCGATTCTGGCGATGATGTTTGGTACCCGGCAGATTGCCAATACTGAACAGCATGGCGGCCTGATGCTGGCAGTCGCCTTTGAATCTTTCGTTAAGCTGTTTGCATTACTGGCAGTTGCTGGTTTCTTCATGTTTGCTGCACCAGAAAATTTGTCGCAGATTACGGGCGATATCAAAACCACCTTCCATGAAGTGCAACTGTTTGGCGTGCCAGAAAGTTTCTGGGTACAAACTTTACTCGCGGCATTGGCGATTATCTGTTTGCCGCGTCAGTTCCACGTGGCCGTGGTTGAACTGCGTGATGAAAAGCATATCCGTGGCGCCCGCCGCTGGTTTGCAGTTTATCTGATTCTGACTACCATCGCGATCATTCCAATTGCCAGTTGGGCACTACATGCGGCACCACATTATCTGGCGATTCCAGATGTAGCAGTACTGTCTTTGCCTCTGAGCTATAACCAGGACTGGCTGACCCTATTAGCCTTCCTCGGAGGATTCTCGGCATCCACCGGGATGTTATTGGTGTCTTCCGTTGCCTTATCGATCATGCTGAGTAATGACTTGATCATGCCGGCGCTGTGGCGTTCTAATCTGATTTCACGCCATGACAAACGTCTGCCACTGGTACTGAAATTTACCCGACGCATCTCTATCTTAGCTGTAATGCTGATGGGCTTCCTGTTCTTCAATTTCTTTAATGATATTGATCAGCTTTCTATCTTCGGTCTGCTGGCCTTTAGTGCGGTGGCACAGTTTGCCCCTGCCCTGATTGGTGGTCTGTACTGGCGGGGTGGCAGTAAACAGGGTGTCTATGCCGGCTTGCTGACCGGTTTTGCTTTGTGGGCTTATACCTTACTGTTCCCGACCATTCTGCGTAGCCTGCCCGAAACATATCAGCAGTTTAGCCACGACTTTCTCAATTATGGCCCACTGGCGCTCAACTGGCTTCGTCCTGAAGCATTACTGGGTTTTGAATCCTTTGATTCCCTGACTCATGGTGTGGTGTGGTCACTCGGTCTCAATTTACTGCTTTACATTTGGGTGTCACGCATCTTCCGTCCAAGTGTGGCAGAGCAGATTCAGGCGGAAAGTTTCTTCTACTATGAAACCAAACCCCTGCCTTCACAGAGCCCAACTACTGAAGTGAGCTATTCCCATCAGGATGTGGCCCGTTTAAAAGTCGGTGACCTGATTACGCTGGCCAAACGCATTACCGGTGAAGAACCCACCACGCGTGCATTCAAGCAGTTCTGTACCCAGAATAATGTCGAGCTGAATGAAAATAGCAGTGCCAATGGCATGTGGTGGCGCTTTACCGAGCAATATCTGGCTGGCACGATCGGTGCTGCCTCAGCGCGTACCTTATTGACCACTGCGATGGTAAATAACGGTCTGGCTCTTGGTCAGGTTGCCAATATTCTTGACCAAGCTTCCCAGTGGCAACGCTTTAACCAGAACCTGATCATGACCATGATCGACCATATGACCCAAGGTGTCAGTGTCGTCGATGAAAACATGTGCCTGGTAGCATGGAACAACCAGTATCTGAAGCTATTTGATTATCCAAAAGATATTGTTTATGTTGGTTGCCCGATCGCCGACCTGATTCGTTATAACGCCGAGCGCGGTGAATGTGGGCCGGGTTCGGTTGAAGAACATGTACGTAAACGGATTCACTGGATGCAGGTCGGTAGTGCACATGAATTCGAGCGGATCCGTAAAGATGGCCGCGTGATTCAGATGCGTGGCAATCCGATTGAAGGCGGTGGTTTTGTTACGACCTTTGCGGATATTACCGCCTTCCGTGAAAATGAAGCCGTACTGGAAGCACGTGTGCGTGATCGTACCCAGCAGCTTGCGGATGCCTTGTCCGAACAGCAACTGGCTCGTGAACAGGCAGACAAGGCGAATATGTCCAAAAGCCGCTTTATTGCAGCAGCCAGTCATGACCTGTTACAGCCGATGCATGCAGCACGTCTGTTCAGTACGGCACTGGAACAAAGTGTGCAAAGCGAAGAAGATCGCAAGACCTTACAGCAGCTGGACCGTGCCTTGTATGGTGCAGAAAGCATGCTTTCTGCCCTGCTGGATATTGCCCGTCTGGAAGGTGGAACGATTCAGCCGAAGCGTCAAGCCTATCCATTGCATGATCTGCTCAGCGATCTGGAATTACAGTTTAAATCCATCGCAGCACAGCGTGGCATCAAGTTCAGTGTGCATGATGCGCAGTTCTGGATTGATACTGATCCACAATGGATTCGCCGGATTATCCAGAACTTTGTCAGCAATGCACTCCGTTATACTGCCAGCGGTAAAGTGATTGTGGGTGTACTGCGCTCCAGCAGCAAACCGAATCATATCCGTATTGGCGTATGGGATACCGGACCGGGTATTGCCGAAGAACAGCGGATCAAACTGTTCCAGGAATTTGAGCGCTGTGGTCATACCTCTCCATGGGGTGAACAAGGTTTGGGGCTGGGTCTGGCGATTGTGCAGCGTATGACCAGCATGCTGGACTATCCGGTACACGTCTACTCTGAATATGGCAAAGGCTCCTGCTTCATGATTGAAGTACCGCTCACTGAGGCACCAAAAGTTGTGGCAGCTCCAGTGCAGGCGGTACCGCTGAAATCCAAAGCCTTTAAAGTGCTATGTCTGGACAATGATGAAACCATTCTGGAAGGTATGTCGACCTTGCTGACCAAATGGGGATATCAGGTATTTAAAGCTACAGAGCCTGAACAGGCACAGGAAATGATTGAACAGGAAAATATTCAGGTCTGGCTGGTGGATCAGCATTTGAATCATGACCAACGCGGCCTGGACTTTATCGTAGATAATCGTAAGCCAAATGTACCGGTTGCCTTGATCACTGCGGATTCTGATCCTGAACTGCCACAGCAGCTTAAGGAACTGAATATTGTGCTGCTGAAAAAACCGCTGAAACCTGCTTCATTACGTTCATGGCTATCGGGTTTAAAAATCTCAGACAGTTAAGTGGTTATGGTTTCGATAAGTGCCTGTTTTACCGTGTAAAGCAGGCACTTTTTATGTTAAATGTCACAAAAAATTTCAATATTTGCATGATTTTTAAGCGCATGTGCCAAAAATATCAGAATCAGGCTAAAAATCCTTACATCAATTGACCAAAAACATCATTTTAAAAATCGCTATGGCAAAACTTCACCATTCCTGACGTGAACCTGTGTGTACTTGGTTACAATATTGTAAGCTATTATTTTATATAAACTAATATAGGATTAACTTGATTGCTTGAACTTTAGTCGTATTTTTTCATGCCCCTATTTCGCTCTAAAAATATGACTTAGAAACGATCAGTATCTATTCATGCCTATATTCCTCATCCGCATGTCAGCTGATCATTTATTACTGCATAAAGGATGACTAATCATGAGCCTAGACACTAATACTGAGATCAATCAGAACCGACAGTTTCATCGTCAATACGGTGCCAATGCCATGCTGCCGGCAATCGACTGGAATAATCTGTTTAAGTACAGCAAACTTGATCCTGCTCAAATTGAAGCGCTAGAAACCCTGTATCAATCTGCAGTTCCTCTCGCCCTACAGGTATTTGATGAGCTGCACTTTGATGTGTTTGAGCCTTTTGCCTATAAGCCGCAAGGTCTGGGGCTGTTCGAGCGTCTGGCAGAGCAGGAATCGAAGCTGATTCAGTCTCTGGAAACCGAAGCTGCAGATTTAAGTGAAGATACCCGTCATCAGATCTGGAGCATGTTATTGCGCGGTGGTGCGGTACTGGTATTTAAAGCATGGCTGGCCAAGGTTAAAACTGGTGATGACCAGCTGGACACCTCACAGTTTGATGAACTTTCTGAGCTGCTCTTTATTAAAACCTCACCAATCGAGCTGGCAGAGCGCCTACGCGTCGATCCAAAGTCAGAACAGGATCATATTTTCCTGATGTATGGCAATGATGTTTACCTGGATCGGTTTAACAGCCTGGAAACGGCTGCGCTGTTTGTCGATCTGGGTGTGTATGATGCAGCTTTTTTAAGTCTGCGTGACGACCGTGTTGCTGAATACCTGATGTCAAAAGGCTATGTGACTCAAGAACAGATTGATGAACTGCAATGTGCCTTGAACCCGCTGTTCTGTGCTGACCTTACGCCAAAACAGGACTGTATTGCCTAAAAGCAGATATTCAGACCATAAAAAAAGACCTCTGCGGAGGTCTTTTTTTGGCGCTTCGAAAAGCTTAGATTTTCTTTTCTTCAATATTCAGCGCATTGATCGCCAAGACAGCCTGGGTACGGTTCTGTACGCCAAGCTTACGGAAGATCGCAGTCACGTGGGCTTTAATGGTTGCTTCCGATACATCCAGTTCATAAGCAATCTGCTTGTTCAGCAAACCTTCTGCCACCATCATCAATACGCGGAACTGTTGTGGGGTCAAAGACTGAATACGTTCAGCCAGTGCAGTTTCATCAGCCGCACGCGGATCAAAGTTCATATTAGCTGGCAGATTTGGCGGTAACCAGATTTCGCCTTCCAGTACTTCCCGAATCGCTTCACCAATATGGCTTGGATGTGCTGATTTTGGAATATAACCCATCGCACCATGTGCAATTGCGCGTTGAATGATGCTGACTTCTTCGTGAGCCGATACCACAATAATTGGAAGCGAAGGATATTGAGCACGGACATGCACCAATGCAGAAAAGCCGGAAGCACCCGGTAAATTCAGATCCAGCAGCACAAGATCAGGTTCAGGACCATTTTCCAGGCGTTCATAAAATTCATTGACTGCTGCAGTTTCATGAATTTGTGCTTGCGGTAAGCTATAACGAACGGCTTGAATTAAAGCATGACGAAACAGTGGATGATCATCAACGATTAAAATATTCATAGGACGTGAGAGAGATCTTGTGCACGGTAGCTTATATTCTACCTGTAGTCGGTAGGTCAGCGATATGCAAGACTGTACAATTTTTAAAAATAATATCCAGTTTCGTTACATAAACTCTAGAATATGGGTATTTCACTAATTATTTAATTCTCATCATTTTTTTGTATATGTGTTATTAGCTGACTAGAATGCTTATTCTTATTCAATATAAGTCAAAATATCAATGTATTAGTTGCGATTGGCTTTCCAAAAAGCAAATATTTTAGTTATATCTCAAATGTAGATAACTTTTCAGCTTTTCCTTATTTTACACCCATGAGTGCATTTTGGATTAATAGGTTCATTCCGAGACTAACCCGTTTTTAGGTTCCAAAATGTCAAATCAAGATCTACAAAAGCCGCTCAATATCGTTGCCGTTTCTGGTGGTTTAAATCATCCTTCTAAAACTGAAGCGTTGGTACAAGCGATTATTGATGAGCTGGGTGAAGCCACACCTATCAATGTACATTTCATTAAATTCAGTGAAATTGGTCAGTTACTGGGTGGCGCAATCTACCGTAACCAGTTACCGCAACGCATTCAGGATGATTTGGCAGTTGTAGAAGCAGCGGATGCACTGATCGTCGGCACTCCAGTTTACCGTGCCTCTTTCACTGGCCTGTTCAAACACTTCTTCGACTTTGTAGAGCAAACGGCGCTGGTGGATGTTCCTGTCCTGTTAGCAGCATCCGGTGGCAGTGACCGTCATGCACTGGTGCTTGAACATCAATTACGTCCATTATTCAGCTTCTTTCAGGCACAAACATTACCAATTGGTGTGTACGCAACGGATCGTGACTTCACACCTGAATATACCATTCACAGCGAACTGCTTCGCGCACGTATCACACTGGCTGTCGCACGTGCATTACCAATCCTGGAATGGGCACCAGCCAAAGGTCAACGTGCTGAAGTGATTAAAGAAAAGTCTCAACAAGCCAATCAGAACCTGGGCATCAATAAACAGATTGAACAGGAAGAAGTGCTGCCTTCAGCAGCAGTGCCTAGCCTGGATGCAGCAGAGTCCCGCTTACACAGCAAAAAAGCACCAAAAACTCAAGTTGCTTAACGAAAAACTTCTTCAGAGGGTGAGAAGAATGTCAAATAAAAAACATATTACTTTTGCATATTGGGTTCCAAATGTGAGCGGTGGTCTGGTGGTGAGTAACATCGAGCAGCGCACCGACTGGAGCTATGACTATAATGTACGTCTGGCACAGACAGCGGAAAAGGCTGGCTTTGACTATGCCCTGACCCAGATCCGTTTTACTGCAGGCTATAATGCAGAAAATCAGCATGAATCAGTCAGTTTTAGCCACGGTATTCTGGCAAAGACTGAACGTTTGAAAGTCATCGCTGCGATTCTGCCAGGTCCATGGAAACCTGCGCTGGCTGCTAAACAGCTGGCAACCATCGATCACCTGACCAATGGCCGTATTGCAATTAATGTGGTCAGTGGCTGGTTCCGCGGCGAGTTTGATGCAATTGGTGAAGAATGGCCAGAGCATGACCAGCGCTATGCCCGTTCAGAAGAGTTTATCCGTAGTCTGAAAGGTGTCTGGACTCAAGATCATTTCAGTTTTGATGGCAAGTATTACCAGTTTAATGACTATAGCTTGAGTCCAAAGCCGGTACAGAAACCGCATATTGAAATTTTCCAGGGGGGCAGCTCCCGCGCTGCACGCGATATGGCTTCACGTGTATCCGACTGGTACTTCACCAATGGCAACACACCTGAAGAATTGAAAAAACAGATTGATGATATCCGTGAAAAGGCCAAAGCCAACAATCACCAGGTAAAAATCGGTGTGAATGCCTTCGTTATTGCACGCGATACTGAGGAAGAAGCACAAGCAGTACTGCAGGAAATCGTTGCCAAGGCCAATGTCCAGGCCGTGAGATCTTTTAGTGATGCAACGCGGGAAGCAGGTGCAGCAACCGCAGAAGGTGAAGGTAACTGGGCCAAGTCTACTTTTGAAGATCTGGTTCAATACAATGACGGCTTCCGCACTAACCTGATTGGTACACCGCAGCAAATTGCTGAACGCATCATCGAACTGAAAAAAGTCGGTGTGGATCTAATTCTGTCTGGCTTCCTGCACTTTATTGAAGAAGTTGAATATTTTGGCCAAAAGGTATTGCCTTTGGTCCGTGAACTTGAAGCACAACAGGCAACGGCTGTGCAACAAGAAGACGCTGAGCTCGTATAAGTATTCCAATAAATCTCAGCGCTTTCCATTCACTCCCCTAAGGCTCGGCTTAGGGGATTTTTTTATCTGGGCAGAAAACCAGGCAGTACAGTACAACGCTAGCCGGATTCTGTATTCCTCCCTACAATGTGATGCAATTGCAAGAATAGATGTTTTAACTATGTATACCGGTATTGTCCAAGGCCTGGAAAAGGTCGTTGAAATTCGCAAAGGCAATGGCTTTATTACGATCATTGTCAGTGATCAGCAAGGTTTCTTTGCAGATGTATTTATTGGTGCCAGTGTCGCACTAAATGGTGTATGCCTGACCGTGACCACGATTGACCATGAACAGCAACAGATTCATTTTGATATTTCTAATGTCACGCTTGAACTCACCACTTTAAAATCACTTAAAGTCGGTGATGAAGTAAATATTGAACGTTCAGCAAAAGTGGGGGCGGAAAATGGCGGTCATAACCTGTACGGACACATTGAAGGCACAGCTCAAGTCACCCAGATCGAGCGTCGCGGTGAAACCCTGCATATTAACCTGCAGATTCCAGCTGGCAATATCAAATACTTTTTCCTGAAAGGTTTTATCGGACTGAATGGCTGCAGCCTGACAGTAAACCATGTCGATCGTGTCAAAAGTGAGATTTCGATTGACCTGATTCCAGAAACCCTACGTCTAACGACCTGGAAATCTGTTCAGGTTGGTGATGAAGTGAATTATGAAATTGACCAGATGACCCGAACTCTGGTAGATACGCTGGAAAATATCCATCTCGCCAAAGGCTAATACCTTCAGAGCTGATAGTGACAAACTTCAGCTCCTATCACGTTAATATTTCTCTACTATTTCTGTTTGATCAGATTATCTAGAATGCATGGCATCTTATTGATTTAGAAAACTGTCATGCATCTGATCTGGTTCCGGAACGACTTACGCCTTCATGACCATGCTGCCTTATGGCATGCAGCACAAAGCAGGCAATGTCTGGCGCTGGTCATCCTGTCACCTGAACAATGGCAACTGCATCAGGATGCACCGATCAAGATCGACTTCTATCTGCGCCGGCTAAAAATCCTGAAACAGCAGCTAGAAGCATTGAATATCCCTCTTCTAATTTTAAATATTCCACTCTGGAAAGATATTTCAGAGCAGCTTTTGGCACTGTGCCAGCAATTTCAGATCAGCACCGTGCACTGCAATATCGAAACCGGGCTTAATGAGCAGCAGCGTGATCAGGCTGTCGAGCAATTATTGCAACAGCATCAGATTAGTTGTGAATACTATGAAGATCGTACCCTGTTTCCTTTAGGTTCGATCCGCAATCAGAGCCAGCAGCCTTATCAGGTGTTTACTGCATTTAAAAAGAAATGCTATGAACGACTGCTTATCGATGTGCCTTCCTGTTATCCAGATATTGAAGCACAGCCTAAGTTACAACTCGATCTTTCTCAGTTTAATTTTAATTTGGATAAATTTTCTGAGGCTTATCGGCCAGAAACAGCCAACCCGTATTGGCCAGTTGAAGATAAACACGCCTTTGAATTACTGAATGAATTTATCGCAGACCGGCTAAAGGATTATAAAACCGATCGGGATTTTCCAGCGATCGATGGTACCAGCCAGTTATCGCCGTATTTAAATATCGGTATTCTTTCAATCCGGGAGTGTGTGCAGGCTTTATTCACCTCTTCTCAAGGTTATTTCCAGCTTGAAGATGTCGGTCAGCAGACCTGGCTGGATGAACTGCTCTGGCGTGAATTTTACCAGCATACCCTGCACGATTTTCCTAAAGTGTCCAGACATCAGCCATTTAAGGAAAATACCAAGGCGATAGAATGGCGTGATGTTCCAGAAGATTTAGCGGCCTGGCAGCAAGGCCGGACGGGGATTCCGATTGTTGATGCCGGTATGCGCCAGCTGCTGGCAACGGGCTGGATGCATAACCGGGTACGCATGATTACCGCGATGTTCCTGAGCAAAAATCTGCTGATCGACTGGCGGCTGGGCGAAGCCTGGTTTATGCAACATCTGATTGATGGTGACCTGGCTGCTAACAATGGCGGCTGGCAATGGTGCGCCTCGACCGGCATGGATGCAGCACCTTATTTCCGGATTTTTAATCCGGTGAATCAGTCACAGCGTTTCGATCCCAACGGCGACTATATCCGTGAATGGGTTCCAGAACTGGCACATCTGGATGCTAAAACCATTCATGAACCTTATGCCAAAAACCCAGATTTAGGGCTGGATTATCCAAAACCGATTGTCGATTTAAAACAGTCCCGCGTCCGGGCAATCGAAGTATTTAAACAAATTTAAGTCAGACTACTGACCAATAAAAAGCCTCCAAATAGAGGCTTTTTAAAAAATGAATCAAGAATAAAAACTTGGATCAGGCACTTTACCCGTCAGTACCCATTCACCTATTTCCTGATATTTGTAATCCACCGGATCATGCAGGGTTTGAGTACGTACATTGCGCCAGAAACGGTCCAGATTTAGCTTGGCTGTCGTTGCTCGTGCGCCCATGACCTGGAAAATATTCTGGGTAATATACAGTGAAGTATTGGTTGCAGCGATTTTTGCGGTGGCAATGGCAATAGATACTTCACCACGCTCTTCAGCTGTTAGATCAGGCCCCACATTCCAAGCCTTTTGCAAAGTCTGAATGGCTTTGTTTGCCAATAGACGTACGCCTTCTAGCTGTACATAAAAATCGGCAAAATGCTTCTGGATAAAGGGATCATTGACTGCATTTTTAACCAGTGATTTCGACCAGGCTTTTTGTGTCTGTACTGTCTGCTTGGCTACTTCAAAGGCCCCTTCCGCTACACCGAGGAACATATGCACAAAAATCAGCTGGGCAATCAATGGACGCAGGCTGGAATATGGTGAACTCAATGGCCCGGGATTCAATAACAGCTCATCTTTATGAATTTTCACCTGTTCAAAATGACTGGTACCACTGTCTGTTTGACGCTGGCCCATATTGTTCCAGTCACCCAGGAAGCTGACGCCTTCACGCTGGGTTGGAATTACGCCAATCAGTAGTTGGCCCTCTTCGTTATAACCTGAACAGAGCAGGATGTCTGAGTCGATTGAACCGGAACAGAAGCTCTTGTCTCCATGGAAAATATATTCTTGGTCAGAAACTTTAATGGCTGTCGTACGGCGATCCAGCGGGTTTAAGGTATTGCCCCAGAATAGGTTTTCACGTGCAGTCTGTTCAAACCAGGGACCATATTGTTCCAGCTGTGAGAACAGTTGTACCGTCGCAATCAATAAATGATGAAAGCCATAAACATGTGCCAGTGAACTGTCTACGCGTGCAATTGCCTGAATGGTCTGAAAAATTGTCTGCCAGTCTGCACCCTGCCCGCCATATTGCTTTGGAATAGACAACCCGAGCAAGCCACTGTCACGAATCAGGTCACGTTGCTGCTTGGGATTGCCCCCCTGTTTATCACGTTCAGCTGCGCTCAGGGCAAACTGATCTGCCAAAGACTGAGCAATATCAAGCGGAGATTGATCCAGGTATTGTTGTCGCACATTCATTCTTTTGTACTCATTTTAGCTATCTACAGCATGCCAGAAGCTTAACAGATCAAGTTCGGAGCCCATATCCGAAAGCATGCAGAGCTTATCAGTGATATAAAAATACCGGCTAAAGAAAGCCGGTATTCTCTTGATTTTATAAAAATTTAAGCGGTTCTTTGCACTTCGGCAATCAGGTTATCCACCACCTGTGGTTCAGCTAAAGTTGAAGTATCACCTAAGCTATCCAGTTCATTCGCTGCAATTTTTCTCAAGATCCGGCGCATGATTTTACCAGAGCGGGTTTTCGGTAATGCTGGCGCCCAGTGCAGTGCATCTGGCGTCGCGACTGGTCCAAGAATCTTGCGCACCCAGGCCACCAGTTCAGCACGCAGTTCTTCCGTACTCTCGGTTCCTGCCTGCAGAGTCACGAAAGCACAGATACCCTGACCCTTAATATCATGTGGCATACCCACGACTGCAGCTTCAGCTACAGACTCATGTGCTACCAGTGCACTTTCAATTTCAGCTGTTCCCAGACGATGACCGGATACATTCAGCACGTCATCGACACGACCGGTAATCCAGTAATAGCCATCTTCATCCCGACGCGCACCATCACCCGTGAAATAGGTCCCCGGATAAGTCGAGAAATAAGCCTCGATAAAGCGTTCCGGATCACCCCAGATGGTGCGCATCTGACCTGGCCAGGAATCCTTGATCACCAGATTACCTTCCACTGCACCTTCCATCTCTTTGCCTTCAGCATCAACAATCGCTGGCTGCACACCAAAGAATGGTCGGGTTGCAGAGCCTGGTTTCAGATCGGTTGCACCTGGCAATGGGGTAATCATGAAACCACCAGTTTCGGTTTGCCACCAGGTATCCACAATCGGACAGCGGCTTTCACCGACTACGCTGTAGTACCAGTTCCAAGCTTCCGGATTAATCGGTTCCCCGACTGAACCGAGCAGGCGCAGGCTGCTGCGGTCACTTTCACGCACAAAGGCATCCCCTTCACGCATCATGGCGCGAATCGCAGTGGGTGCGGTATAGAGAATAGTGACATTGTGTTTGTCTACGATATGCCCGGTGCGTGCCCAGCTTGGATATTGCGGAACCCCTTCAAACATGACGGTGGTGGTACCATTCGATAATGGGCCATAGAGCACGTAAGAGTGTCCGGTGATCCAGCCCACATCAGCGGTACACCAGAACACATCATCCTGCTTGATGTCGAAAACTTCACGAAAGCTGGAGTTCACATACGTCAGATAACCACCGGTGGTATGCAGTACCCCTTTTGGCTTGCCTGTTGAGCCTGATGTATACAGAATAAACAGAGGATCTTCTGCATTCATGGGTTCAGGTGGACAGATCTCATTGACCGTCATGATTTCCATGTGATACCACAGGTCCCGACCTTCCTTCATTTCGATCGGATTACCCGTGCGATGCACCACCATGACGTGCTCTACTGATTCAGTACCAGCAATTTTCAGGGCTTCATCCACATTGGCTTTCAGTGGAATAGGCTTGCCGCCACGCATACCGGAGTCAGCTGTGATGACCATTTTCGCCTGGCTGTCCTCAATACGGCTAGCCAGCGAATCTGGCGAGAAACCGCCAAATACCACGCAATGTACTGCGCCAATACGGGCGCAGGCCAGCATGGCAATCGCAGCTTCAGAGACCATTGGCATGTACAGCACCACACGGTCACCTTTCTTGATGCCGTTCTTTTTCAGGACATTGGCAAAGCGGCAGGTTTCATCATACAGCTCATGAAAAGAGATAATTTTGTGACGGGATGGATGATCCCCTTCCCAGATAATTGCCGGCTTATAAGGATGCTCTTTTAGATGGCGGTCCAGACAGTTGGCACTGACATTCAGCTGGCCATCAGCAAACCATTCGATCTTGAAATTATCTTTGTCGAAGCTGGTGTCTTTAACTTTGGTAAATGGCTTGATCCAGTCAAGGCGCTGGGCTTGCTCGGCCCAAAACTCATCCGGTTCTTCAATAGAGCGCTGATAGCGTTCGAAATATTCAGCCTCGGTGGTCCGTGCGGTTTTTTTAAATTCTGCTGGTACAGGATAGATCTCTTTCATTATTTACTTCCTTGATCTTATTCCCTCTCATCACGAAAGGTTCATGCCACGTTATTGATTGTTTTTTATGCATAGCTCAGTATGAACGGCTTATCTCAAATTGGACAATCATGCTTTGGTCGTATTCTGATCAATCCATTTAAAACATAGGTTTACAGGTGAATCCAATACATTCCTGTCTAGTTTTCGTATCTCACCATTCCGTTTAATCTTATAATGGTGTTGAATTTTTATACTTCCTTACAGGCAAACATGTTTGCCTGTTTTCAATTACTTGAACTGGCTCAGCCCATGAACTCTAAAGATACTTCGCCATTTTTCTCCCGCTCTCCGGCACCTTCCAATGATAATCCGCTATCTCTTGAAGGGCGCTTTGGCCGGCTCAGCTTTATTGGCTGGTACGCTTTCCTGCATATCATTTTTTTCTTTGCTTCGATTGCCCTCAGTCTGGTCAGCGGTATTTTCAGCCTGACCACCTTGTCTCTGGATAATCGGCAGTTTGTTGATGCACTGACTGGTTTGGCTGGCTTGGGCTATCTGCTGTTGGTTGTGTTCTATCTGTATTTCTATATTGTGGTAGTGGCACGCCGCCTGCATGACCTGAATAAATCTGGCTGGCTGATGCTGCTGATGCTAGTGCCGGTGGTTAATATTTTATTTATTTTCTATCTGCTGCTGGCAAGAGGCACAGCAGGACATAACCGCTTTGGTGCACCGCGACCAACTGCAGTCTGGGAAAAAATTCTGGCCTGGCTGATAATACTATTGACCGTGTTAAGTCTATTTGCTGCTAGCAGCATGGTATCCTTCATGATGGGAAGTGGTGAGCTGGAAAGTCCACAGGAAGTGATCCAGCAAGGGACAGAATATTTTTAAGCTTATGTTAAATTTTGCTACCACCCGCAAGGGCTATGCAACTTTCTATTAAGTTCAATGTAAAAATCAGGCAAAATAATGCGATTTTTTTATAATCGGGATACTCGTGGCTGAAAAAGACAATGCTCTAAGCCAAGTGACTGAAGGGACAACTGAGCTGTTGCATCAAGCAACTGAAAAAACTGCTCAGACCGTCATTGAGCACACGGCTAAATATAATGATGCGTATTCAACCGTCGATAAATTTATTGAGGCGTTTTGGGAGCGCCTGCCTTATATCTGTATCGCACTGGTAGTTTTCAGTATCTTTTATCTGCTTTCGAAGCTGTTCAAGTTTTTTGTGCGTAAAGCGATTGGTGAACGGAGTTACAGTAAACAGAACCTGGTATTGGTACTTAACCGTGTCGGTACATCTGCAATTATTTTTATTGGCTTCCTGATTGCCATGGTCATTGCTATTCCAGGCTTTACACCCGGGCAGCTGATGAGTGCCTTGGGGATTGGTTCGGTGGCGATCGGTTTCGCTTTCAAGGATATTTTCCAGAACCTGTTGTCCGGCGTGCTGATTCTGCTCGGTGAACCGTTTAAAATTGGCGATGACATTATTGTCTCAGGCATGGAAGGCACGGTAGAAGATATCCAGATCCGTGCAACTTTCCTGCGCTCACCCGATGGCCGCCGCATTGTGATTCCAAATGCAACGGTTTATACCAGTGCCGTGACGGTAAATACGGCTTATCCACGCCGCCGCTGTCAGTTTGTGGTTGGTATTGGCTATGAAGATGATGTGCAGAAAGCCAAGAGTATCATTATGGCAATTCTGGACAAGGATCAGTTGATCCTCAGCCAGCCTGCTTTTAATGTCAATGTGACTCAACTGGCTGACTTCTCGATTAATCTGACGGTAACCTGGTGGGTCGACACCCAGGAAAATTCTACAGGTAATTCAATCAGTACCGTTCAGGAACATGTGATTGAAGCCTTCGCGGAACATGGCATTTCAATTCCTTACCCTGTACAGGAAGTAAAAGTGTACCGTGGTGAAAATACTGAAGATGCTTCAGGCCGTGCTAAACAGTCGACCTAAGACATAAGGGATTACTGTTTCAGTACGGATAATACGGTTGCCAAGGCTCACAGCCTGGCAGCCATTTTTTATAAGCAAATCTATTTCATAAGGAATAAAACCACCTTCTGGTCCAATTACCACCGTACACGGATGCTCAATTGCAAAAGGCATTTTGCTTTCAGCATAAGGATGCGCCACATAAGCCGGGCAATCTGTACTAATCAAGGTCGGTAGTACATCTTCTACAAAGGGTTTAAAACGTTTATAGAATTCGATTTTCGGCGCAATCGTATCCCCGGCCTGTTCCAGTCCCAGCTCTATATAATGATCTAACTGTTGTAAAAATGGAGTTTGCCAATAGCTTTTATCCACTCGATAGCTATGCAGCAAAATGATCTTCTCTACCCCAAGTGTCGCCGCATCCATAATTAAACGACGCAACACTTTCGGACGTGGTAAAGCCACAATCAGCGTCACTGGCAACTTCGCAGGCACAGCTTCTTCTTTTAAGGGTTTGAGACGAACTGTTTTTTCTGTAATTTCGATAATTTCCGTAAGATACCGTTTGCCTTCACGGATACCCACTTTAAGCGTATCACCGACTTGAATATCCAGATGCTGTTGCAAATGTTCCAATTGACGTTTGGCACTGATCGCCCAAATCTCAGATTGGGTTTGACGAGGATCAAGCAGGACGATGTTCATAACTAAAAACCAATCAAAAGATTTAATTCAGTAACGCATTGTCTGCACGACAATCATCAGCACAACAATGAGTCATATAGGAATCACAACTCAATATAGGAATAACAACTCGCCATTGGCATTCGTGACAGGTGACATGGATGTCACCCGTTTGATTGGGGTACATGGATGTATTCTCAATCAAACAAAAGATTTTTGCTACTTTTCATCTCTGAAAAGTAGGTCATCTCTACAATTAAACTTTTAGTAGTAAACCGATATATGCGAGTGTGGTGCAGTTTTACAAATACTGATCTATTACTGCAATATGCTTGGCAAGCGAACCCTGATTCTGCTGCATAATCTTTTGTGCTGCGGTATTTAAACTTTCTGCCTTGGATGAATCATTTAGAATCTTCAGCAAAGTTGTAGCTGCCTGCTGAACATTCTCTACCACTTCTACAGCTTGAGCTTCAATAAACTCATCCACAATAGTCTGGAAGTTAAAATAATTCTTACCCAGAATCGTAGGCACATTTAGTGCGATCGGCTCCAGAATATTATGTCCACCACCAGGCTCATTTAAAGAACCACCGACATAGCAGACTTGGCTAAGTGCATACCACAGCCACATCTCACCCATTGAATCTGCCAGATAAATCTGGGTATCCGCTTCAATTTTCTGTTCCAAACTACGGCGTTGGGTGGTTAAGTTAAGAGCCTGCGCGGCCTGAAACACTTCATCAAAACGTTCCGGATGACGTGGCACCACAATACACAGTAAGTTTGGATCAGTATCTAGAGCTGCTTTTAATTCGGCCATCAGCTGCTGTTCTTCCGGTGCATGGGTACTGGCCAAGGTAATGATCTTACGGCCTTGTAAAGTCCATTCCCGTTTTAACTCACTCGCACGCTCAATAAACTGCTGTGGTGCCGTGATATCAAACTTGATATTACCTAAAATCTGGGTTTTTTTAGTTTCGATGCCTAAATCAATATAACGTTGTTGGGTTGCAAGATCTTGAGCCAATAGCTGCTGCATTGCGTTCAGCATGCTACGGGTTAGCCCTTTGACCTTGCCATAACCTTGAGCTGATTTTTCTGAAAGACGGGCATTCAGCAACAGACAGGGCACCTTATAATTCCTTGCCTGATCAATGAGATTTGGCCAGAGCTCAGTTTCCATTAATAGCAATAATTTCGGCTGATATTTCTGATAAAAATCCTGAATCAGATGTTTTTGATCGGCAGGTAAATAAACGGCCTGAAATAAATTTAAATAGGGTTCTTTAAGAAAAAGAGATTTGGCGCGTGCCTGACCTGTTTTAGTGGTATTGGTTACCAGCACCGGATGGCCTGATTTTAAATAATATTCAATCAGTGGCTGTGCCGCATTAGTCTCTCCAACCGAAACCACATGAAACCAGATGGCATGTTTGTTTTTTGGGGTCTGAAACGGACCAAAACGCTCAAGCAATTCCTGTTGTAGTTGTTCAGGACTTTCCGCACGCTTGCGAATACGTGACTGATATAAAGGCTTGATCAGTGTCAGTGCCGCGTTGTACCAAAAAGGAGTAGCCAAATGTTGCCCCGAAATTGAGTGAATCGGCAAAATATAACAGAGCCACATCGACATGTTAACCGATGTGGCTTATTTTCAGATTATTCTATTGTGCTTAAAACTTTTACTTCTGCCAAAGTCGGGTAATCAATATAACCCTCAGCCGCCTGACTGCCGATCATATTTTCCAGTTTTAGCTCGTTCAGCGGTGCATCTTGTAACAGACGCTCGTATAGGTCCGGATTGGCAATATAGGCCTTACCAAAAGAGACCGCATCTGCTTTACCTGAGGCTAAAAGTTCAATAGCATCCTCACGGCTCAAGCGCATATTAGCAATATACGGCACGCCACCTGAACGCTGTTTCATATATTCAGAAATGCTGTCTTCAGCCAGATATTCACGAGTAAAGAAAAACGCGATTTGACGTTTGCCCAGCTGCTCCATTGCATAACCAAATGTTTCACGTGGATCATCATCACCCATGTCATGCTCATCACCACGTGGTGCCAGATGCACACCAACACGATCCGCGCCCCAGACTTCGATCAAGGCATCCACCACTTCCAGCAGGAAACGAGTCCGGTTTTCAACAGAACCACCGTATTCATCTTCACGCTTGTTGGTCTTGGTTTGCAGGAACTGGTCAATCAGATAACCATTGGCGCCATGCAACTCTACCCCATCAAAACCGGCGTCTTTGGCACGAATTGCAGCCTGCTTATATTGCTCGGTAATGGCATGAATTTCTGAGATTTCCAGCGGACGTGGAAGAACATAAGGGCGCTTAGGACGTAACAGGCTGACGTGACCGGCCTGTTGTACTGAACTCGCCGATACCGGTGTTTCACCATTTAACAGCTCTGGATCAGAAACACGCCCCACATGCCATAGTTGGGCAACGATTAAACCACCCTTCTCATGTACAGCATTGGTTACCAGTTTCCAGCCTTCGACCTGTGCATCTGTAAATAGCCCAGGTGTATTGCGGTAACCATTGGCTTCTTCAGAAATAACTGTCGCTTCAGAAATGATCAGGCCTGCACTTGCACGTTGGGCATAGTACTCAGCCATCATCGCGGTTGGGACACGCTCATCGGTTGCACGACTACGGGTTAAAGGCGCCATGATGACACGGTTTTTTAATTCAAGCGCACCCAGTTTCAGGGGGGTATTTAATTCAGCCATACTGACTCCGACCTCCAGATCTATTTTAGAGGTGTTGTTGTAGATGTTCGATGTACTGCTGAATCAAAGCTTCGTTGCGGGAGAAATATGACCATTGCCCATGTTTGGTGGCGGTAATTAATCCCGCCTGCTGTAACACGGACAAATGATTGGACATGGTGGACTGCGAAACTTGCCCTAATTTTTCAATCTGGCCCGCACAAACACCACGCTGAAAGCCGCCACATTCTTCGGCAGACAGAAACTGCTCTGGTGTTTTTAACCATTCCAGAATTTGCCGGCGTGTGGGATTTGCCAGTGCTTTAAAGATCAGATCAAAGTCCATAGTCACATCACATAGTCGTGCGCAACAAAGCTGATTGCAGCATTTATCCCATTATATCGTATTTTTTCGATTTATATATCGAATATTTTAGATATAAGAGTCACAAACTGTATCTGCTTTGCTACGCAGAGAGTTAAAAGGTCTGCTTACAGGCCTTGTTTCAAGCTTGCTTCAATAAATTTATCCAGATCACCATCCAGAACTGCACCTGTATTTGAATTTTCAACACCAGTACGTAAGTCTTTGATACGTGAGTCATCCAGTACATAAGAACGGATCTGGCTACCCCAACCAATGTCAGACTTCGAGTCTTCTAATGCTTGAGCCGCTTCATTACGTTTGCTCATTTCCAGTTCATAGAGTTTTGCACGTAACTGTTTCCAGGCATGGTCACGGTTGGCATGTTGTGAACGCTGGTTCTGACAGGCCACCACAATACCGGTTGGAATATGGGTCAGACGTACCGCAGAGTCAGTTTTGTTAATGTGCTGACCACCGGCACCCGAGGCACGGTAAGTATCGGTACGGACATCTGAAGGATTGATTTCAATCTCAATATTGTCATCTACTTCAGGCGATACAAATACTGCAGAGAATGAAGTATGACGGCGGTTACCCGAGTCGAATGGTGATTTACGTACTAGACGGTGTACACCTGATTCGGTACGTAACCAGCCATAGGCATACTCACCTTCTACCCGGATCGTAGCAGACTTGATCCCGGCTACATCACCGTCAGACTCTTCCATCACTTCTGCTTTAAAACCATGACGTTCAATCCAGCGCATGTACATACGCAGCAGCATCGATGCCCAGTCTTGTGCTTCCGTACCACCTGAACCTGCCTGAATTTCCACATAGCATGGATTCGGATCCATCGGATTACTGAACATACGACGGAATTCAAGCTTTGCCAGCTCTTCTTCTGCTGTTGTCAATTCTGCCTGAACATCTTCAAGCATGGCTTCTTCATCGGCTTCTACAGCCAGATCAAGCATGGCTTGTGCATCTTCAAGCTGACTCGCCAGACCATCCAGTACATTCAGTACATTCTCAAGCTCGCCTTTTTCTTTGGCCATAGCCTGCGCACGGTTCTGATCATTCCAGATGGCTGGATCTTCTAATTCACGGAGAACCTCTTCCAAACGCTCTTTTTTCAGATCGTAGTCAAAGATACCCCCGTAGTGTTTGACCACGTTCGTTCAAGTCTTTTAGCTGGAGTAGATAAGGATTAATTTCCACGTGAATTTCTCTCAATCAATAAGGCATAAATTTTTAGCAGGCAATTATATCACAGTCCTTTCCCGCAGTTTGAACAGGACATCTGTATGATTTCTGCCTGCCATAAATATTTATTTCAATAATTCAACTCAATCAATTTAGCAGTGTTGATTCATCTTCATATAGAGAGAAAATGCATTCAAAATGAATTTTATTAACGAAAAATTTCTAATTTTTTAAAACTCAACCAGTCTATTTCATCATAAATTTTCTGATTATTTATTAATCAAAATCTCTAAAATTCACAATCTTTACATAGTTTTAATAAAACAAAACATTGTTTTTTTTATTTATATTTCAATGAATTAAAATCATAAAATTACACAAAATTACTGTATTGACATTAATGTAACTTTCCCTTGATTGACGATCTGCCGATTTGGGCTAGACTGAAACTGTAACAAAAAATGTATTAAATCCCAGCCAAAATTTCAGAGGGGAGTATCCGCATGAAAAAATTAGCAATCGCTTCAGCACTAATTTCAGCCGTAGCTTTTACGGGTACCGCAGCACATGCTTATCAAGCAGAAATTGGTGCATCAGCAGGCTTAACAGATCCGGACAACGGTAGTTCAAGCGGCTCTTTCGGTGTAGATGGCACTTACTACTTTAATCCTGTACAAACGCGTAATTCACCATTAGCCGAAGCTGCTTTCCTTGATCGTGCAAGCAATGTGAAAGCTGAATACCAATATGATGAAATTGGTGATGCTGAAGCACATCGCTACGGTGTCGGTGCAGAATACTTTGTACCGAATTCAGACTTCTATTTAGGTGGTAAGGTGAGTGGTCATGATTTACAAGACAATGATGACTTCGATAATGACCTGACGACTTATGCTGCAGAAGTGGGTTACCTTCCAGCACCAGGCTTATTGATTGCTGCTGGTGTGAAAGGATGGGATAACGACCGTGATGACGGTGTAGATCCAACACTTCGTGCAAAATATGTGACTACCTTAAGCAACGGTAAAGACATTAACCTTGAAGCTGGTGCCGCTTTTGGTGATCTCGATGAGTACAACCTGAAAGCTGACTACTTTATCGATAAAACTTTAAGCGTTGGTGCTGACTATCAGAACAATGACCTTATCGACCGTAGTGAATTTGGTGTGAGTGCACGTAAATTCATCAACCAGCAAGTTAGTCTTGAAGGCCGTGTAGGCTTTGGTGAAGCAGGTAATAATGACTACAATAAATTTGGTGTAGCTGCAAAATATCGCTTCTAATCTAAGTTAGACATAGCTTTAATAAAAGAGCCCTTCTTCGGAGGGGCTTTTTTAATGCACCAAAATAAGACCAATGGTCTTGACCATAAGAATAAAAAACATACAATTTGTTACAAGTATAAAATTTCAAGTTTTATCAATAACAACCGAGACTTATACATGTTAAAAAAAATTGTACTTGTAACTGCCCTGCTGGGTACATTTGGTTTGAGCCATGCTTATCAGACTGAAGTAGGTGGTAATCTGATTTATATTGATCCCGATCAAGGAGATTCTGCAATCGGATTTGGCCTAGATGGAACCTACTACTTTAATCCTGTACAAGTGAAAAACGCCCCATTCAATGAAGCTGCTTTTTTAAATCGTGCCAGCAATGTGAATGGTGGGTTTGCCTATATTAGTAATGATGACATCGATACTACGAGTTTAGGAGCAGGCGTAGAATTATTTGTACCTAACTCTGATTTCTATATCAGTGCTGACATTAGCCATAATGAAACAGAAGTTGAGCTTGGCCCTGTCACAGCCGAATCAGATCTAACCACGTATGGTGCTGAAGTAGGTTATTTACCAGTACCAGGTCTACTACTTGCCGCTGGCCTGCGTGGTTGGGACAATGACAATGATGATGGTGTTGATCCAACTTTACGCGCTAAATATGTTGCACCATTGGCAGGCAATGACATCAACTTGGAAGCTTATTTCGGTCTTGGCGATTTAGATGAATTCTCATTACGTGGCGACTACTACTTTGATAAAACCTTTAGCGTAGGCGTCGACTATTATGACAATGATGTCTATGACGAGTTTGGCATCAATGCAAAAAAATTCTTCAGTCCTCAAATGAGCCTTGAAGGACGTATAGGCTTAGGTGATGATGAAGATTCTTTCTCTGTTCGTGCAGCATATCGCTTCTAATTAAATATTACAGAGTATAAAAAACCGCTCTTTTGAGCGGTTTTTTATTTACTGTTCCAGATGTGCAATCCGCATCTGCAAACTGACATTGCCATTAAAGATATTTTTGTCCAGTTCATAGACCAGACGTACACTGTCCCGCATTGGATCAAACTGATATTTACTGGCTGCATTAAAGGCAATCGCATCCACCACCTGTCCATTTTCCAGCGCCACTCGCAGCTTCAGATGTACCTCTTTAAGCCAGCGATAATCCAATACTTTAAATATGCCTTCAAATATAGGTTGTGGAAACTTTTGTCCCCATGGGCTCAGATTATGCAGAAGATCTACTGTATCAATCTGAAATGCAGAGGCTGGCAGCTCACCATCAGTCCATAACGTTGCAGTAAACAGACTTTCATCCATACTGCCTATTAACTGTTCAAAGGTCTGCTTAAATTCAGCAAAATGTGCTTTTTTAATGGTCAGGCCTGCCGCAGCTGCATGCCCACCAAAGTGACTGACAATATGTGGATTTTGTTCAGCGACCCGCTCAATCGCATCACGGATATGAATCCCCTCAATTGAACGGGCAGAACCCTTGATATGAATGCCATCTTCATCTGCAGCAAAAACAATACTTGGACGATGGAACTGTTCTTTTAAACGTCCAGCGACAATTCCAATCACGCCTTGATGCCAATGCTGTTCAAACATGATCAGGGCAGCCGGCAGCTCCATTTCATCCAGCTGGATTTTTTCCAGTTCAGCCAGCGCCTCCTGCTTGATCTTGCCTTCGACCTGACGGCGCTCGACATTGAGCTGATTCAGCTGTTCTGCGAGTGGATAAGCAGTTGCCAGATCTTTAGCGAGTAGACATTCAATCCCGATATCCATGGTTTCCATACGTCCAGCCGCATTAATGCGCGGACCGAGTACAAAACCGAGATCTTGGGCTTTTAACGTTGCTGCATCCCGCCCTGCGATTTCCAGCAGTGCACTAATCCCTGGACGGCATAAGTGCTGCTGAATCCGCTTCAGCCCAGCATCAACCAAAATACGGTTGTTATAGTCCAGGCTAGCTACATCTGCATAGGTTCCCAGTGCCACCAGATCCAGATAATTGGTGATTACTGTAGAAGACTTACCAAGCTTCTTACGATGGGTAGACAGATTGGCTAATACATAGAAAGCCACGCCTACCCCAGCCAGTGCCTTGCTTGGAAATTCACAACCGAGCTGATTTGGATTGACCACCGCTTCAGCAGCAGGTGTCGGTTTGGTGGTAAGATGGTGATCAGTGATAATCACCTGCATACCATGATCTTGTGCCTGTTTTACCCCGTCATGACTGGAAATACCATTATCCACAGTAATGAGTAGATCAGGGGTAAAACTGGCAAATGCCAGATCAGCAATTGCCGGCGTTAAGCCATAGCCATATTTAAAACGGTCTGGGACCAGATAATTAACATCCGCTCCCATATCACGCAGTGCCAGCAGCATTAATGCCGTACTGGTGGCACCATCGGCATCATAATCACCGACAATCACGATTTTCTGACCTGCATCAATCGCTGCATCGATCAGCTGAATGGCTTCCGGCAAGCCTTTCATGCTCGGTGCCAACAGATACTTGAGTTTCAGCTCAAGCTCCTGCTGCGATTCCACTCCACGGCGTGCCAGAATCTCTGCAATAAAAGACGGTACGTCCTGAAAAGATTCAGGACGGGTCAGTAAAGGGCGCTGCTTGATTTCAAGTTTTGGCATTTATGGCATCAGTCGCTGCAATGTCCAGGCATCGTCATTCTTGGTATAACTCAGACGATCATGCAAACGATTTGGACGTCCTTGCCAGAATTCATAATAATCAGGTACTAAACGGTAACCACCCCAGAATTCTGGCTTATCAAGCTGTTCCTGGTTCGCCATCGTATCATGGTAGTCCCAGAAACGCTGCTGCAGCTCATCACGACTGGCAATCACGCCACTCTGGGGCGTACTGACATGCGCAGCAATCTGACTGTCACGTGGACGCTTATGATAATAATCTGTGGATTCTTCTTTGGAGATTTTAACTACACGCCCAGAAACACGGATTTGTCGTTCCTGCTCCTGCCAGTAAAATAGCAGCTCAGCATAAGGATTTACCTCAAGGTCCATCCCTTTCTGGCTATCATAATTGGTATAGAAAGCATAACCATCTGGAGTCGCCCCACGCAGTAAGACTGTGCGTACATGCGGACGACCTTGCGCATTTGCCGTAGCCAGTGACATGGCATAAGGCTCATGCAGTTGCGCTGCCAGGGCATGGTTAAACCAGAACAAAAACTGTTCATGTGGATCCAGTTTAACCTGATCCTCAAGCAGCTCGCCTTTCTGATAATTCAGACGTAGTTCACTCAGATCTTTAATTAAATCAGTCATTCCATCTCTCTATAATCAGTCAGCAAGTTTAGGCAGCATTGGCACGTACAGCATCTGCCAATGAATGGGCCAGTGTAGTGACTTCATCCAGGTCTTCGCCTTCCACCATAACACGAATAACCGGCTCAGTACCTGACTTACGAATCAGCAAGCGGCCATGGCCTTTCAGCTGTTGTTCTGCTTTTTCAAATTCAGCAGCAAGCGCAGGGACGGCGTACGGATCAAACATGGCGTCCAGACGCACATTGACCAATACGTTCGGTAACAAGCGGAAATCCGCTACCAGTTCATGCAGAGCTTTCTTCTGCTCAACCATCACTGTCAATACTTGTAGCGCAGCAATAATGGCATCACCCGTGGTGCTCTTGTCTAGTGTCAGGATATGACCGGATGGCTCACCGCCAGTGACCCAGCCCTTTTGCTCCAGACCTTGTAATACATAACGGTCACCCACCTTGGCACGCAAGAATGGGACTTGGGCTTTTTCTAGAGCCAATTCCAGCGCCATATTACTCATGAGTGTGCCCACAATTCCTGCTGGCTTATTTTTGGCCTGAGTCGCAAGGATATACAGAATATGGTCACCAGTAATCTGCTCACCGTTTTTGTCGACCATAATGACACGGTCAGCATCTCCATCAAAGGCAATCCCAAGATCAGCCTGATATTCAATGACTGCTTTTTGCAGATTCTCAGGATGAGTTGAGCCACAGTCTTTATTGATATTAAGGCCATCAGGATCATCAAACATTGCAATAACTTTTGCGCCCAATTCACGGAACACTGCAGGACCCACGTTATAGGCTGCCCCATTGGCACAATCCACTACAATCGTTAAATCATTCAGATCTAAATGATAAGGGAATGTCGATTTACAGAATTCGATATAACGGCCATTGGCATCTTTGACACGGAAACTTTTACCCAGATTCGCCGTATCTTCAATCACCAGTTCTTTTTCGAGTTCCTGATTAATTTCATCCTGCAAAGTATCTGGCAGTTTTTTGCCCTCACCTGAGAAGAATTTAATCCCGTTATCAAAATACGGATTATGAGAAGCTGAAATAACAATACCCAGACTGGCATGCAGTGCACGGGTCAAATGGGCAATTGCAGGAGTCGGTAATGGACCCAGTAAATGTACATAAACACCTGCTGCGTTCAGGCCCGCCTGCAAGGCAGATTCCAAAATATAGCCTGATAAACGCGTATCTTTCCCCATCACCACCAGCGGTTTATTTTTCTTGCTATATCGCTTGAGTACCTTTCCTGCAGCAAAGCCTAATTTAAGCGCAAACTCAGGCGTAATTGGCAATTCGCCAAACTTGCCACGGATACCATCGGTGCCAAAATAACTCATCGTTGTCTCACTTCTTATTGGGTGATTTCCATCATCCATTTTTACAATGTGTGACACTTTACACCAAAACAAAAAAGCCGTCATTTGTATGACGGCTTTTTTCGAACGAGTGCAGAAAGGAAATTAGCCAACGCGATAATTCGGCGCTTCCTTGGTAATCGTCACGTCATGTACGTGAGATTCAGACATACCTGCAGAAGTGATTTTCACAAACTTCGCATTTTGGCGAAGATCTTCAATCACTGCAGAACCGGTATAACCCATAGATGAACGCAGACCACCCATCATCTGATGCACGATGTTACCCATTGGGCCTTTATAAGGTACACGCCCTTCAATGCCTTCTGGAACCAGTTTCTCGGCACCCGCTTTAGAATCCTGGAAATAACGATCTGCAGAACCTGTTGCTCCAGCCATCGCACCTAATGAGCCCATACCACGGTAAGCTTTATAGTAGCGGCCCTGGAAGAACTCAACTTCACCTGGTGCTTCTTCGGTACCAGCCAACAGTGAACCCACCATGATGGTGCTTGCACCAGCGCCAATCGCTTTTGCCATATCGCCAGAGAAACGGATACCACCATCAGCAATCAATGGAATCTGTTCTTTCAATGCATTCGCAACTGAATCGATTGCAGAGATTTGCGGCATACCAATACCGGCAACAATACGCGTCGTACAGATTGAACCAGGACCGATACCCACTTTAACAGCATCTGCACCAGCATCCAGAAGTGCAAGTGCAGCATCACCCGTTGCAATGTTACCGCCAATCACCTGAACTTGTGGGAAGTTCTGTTTTACCCAACGTACACGTTCAATCACACCAGCAGAGTGACCATGTGCAGTATCGACGACAATCACGTCTACACCAGCTTCAACCAATGCTTCAACACGGCTTGGTGTTTCTGCACCCGTACCAACTGCAGCACCCACGCGTAGGCGACCTAAGTCATCTTTACAGCTGTTTGGATAGCTTTCAGCTTTGCGGAAATCTGTAACCGTGATCAAACCTTTCAGTTCTTGCTGTTCATTTACCACCAGAACTTTTTCGATACGGTGTTTTTGCAGTAAGGCCTGGATGTTTTCTTTCGACTCACCTTCACGAACTGTGACCAGACGATCCTGACCTGTCATGATGTTACTGACTGGCTGTTCAAGATTGGTTTCAAAGCGTGTATCACGACCTGTCACGATACCAACCACTTTGCCATCTTTAACAACAGGTACACCGCTAATATTGTTTGCCTGAGTCAAGGCAATCAACTCACGAACGGTAGTTTCTGGGGTAACAATGATTGGATCTTTCACCATACCCGCTTCGAATTTCTTCACACGACGTACTTCAGCAGCCTGTGCAGCAATATCCATGTTCTTGTGCAGAATACCGATACCACCATTTTGCGCCATTGCAATCGCCATACGGGATTCAGTCACCGTATCCATAGCTGCAGACACAAGAGGAATATTCAGGTTAATGCCACGAGTCAGGCGTGTCTTTAGAGAGACATCTTTTGGGAGAACAGTAGAGTAGGCAGGGAGTAATAGGACATCATCGAAGGTTAACGCGTCTTGAACGATGGTCAACATAACAGTCTCACTGGTAATTTCCGTGCGCCATTATAAACAAATTTAGCTCTAAATTTCATTGCAATTGCAAAATTTATTTTGTCGAAATCTGGACTTAGATTTAATTTAACTGGCTAAATTTATAAATTCGACTATTCAATCAACAGTTTAAATATTCCAGCTTGGCAAGAAGAATAATTAAGCTTACAAAATCATTTATGCACTTGTTATTTTCCACAGATAGTGAAATAAAAAACCAATCATTCAGCGATAATACTTTGCCTGTAAATTTGAAGCTCAAGCATGCCAATATTTATCTCCAATAAAAAACAGAGCCGAAGCTCTGTTTTTTAAAATCTTAAATTCAAGATTTAACTGACGCGTTCAAAGTTATCGTCATTCTCGGCTTCATCCCGATCGATCTGGATGAATGGAATCATATTATGGGCAATGCGGGCTTTATTACACTGCGCATCTGCAACCTGTACTTCCTTACATGAAGTACTGCGTAGCTCATACATACCACAACTGACCTGCTCACCAATCGTACCTTGTAATGCAATACAGCGCGGATTTTTCTGATTGGTCCCTGCCATACACGAATACACCGATGTAACAGGTTCCGTATAGTGCTCCGGCATCGGAATACCCTCTGCCCAATAAAACGACACCCTGAAATGGGCGCAACATGCGCCACAACTTAAACATGCATCCTGTGTTGGAACTTGAGACAACATTTTTTATAAATTCTCGTCATCAAAAAGATTTTTTGGAATTCAAAAATATAAAAAATGTTGTTTTTTCACTCAAGTATTTTTTTAATTTTTCCTGTTATTCCGGACAGGTAAATACCGTTTCATCCATTAAGTCAGTGCCACATTCCAGGGTTTCAATCCAGTCCAGGAACTGATTGATCTGCTCTTTGCCCACAAACGGTGTACCGTGCTGTGGCACGATCATTTCTACATCCATGGTACGTACCATTTGCACCCAGAGACGGATCACCTTGTTATTACACATATAGCGCTGGTGAAAGCCTTTCATTTTCGGGATATGCGCCGCAAAGTTTTCCAGTGGACGCGAAGCGTCTTCGACCATAGACGCGCCCATATCGCCTGAAAACAGGATTTTTGCAATCGGGTCATAGAATTGGAAATTACCCACTGAATGCAGAAAATGAGCGGGAATTGCCACAATATTGGAATTGCCCAGTTTGATAATCTGGCCATGATCCGGCAGCTCCACCAGACGATCTAACCAGTTACCTTTCATGCGGTCACTCATAAAGGCCGAGTTCAGGTGCGGCAAGAAACGTGCCCAAAGCTTGGATGCAACCACTTTGGCATCGGTATAGACTAACCAGCGCGGCATCGAAGTGATAATGTCCGGATCTTGATGCGAGGCCATGACATAGTCCAGATTGGCCAAACGGGTATATTTGTTCAGTTCCATGGTGAGTGGCACATAAGTCAGGTCACCACCCGGATCCAGTACTGCCGCACGGTTATTATCAATAATTAAAAACTGGTTGGCCTGAACGCCTTCACCTTTTACCAGGCTGGTAAAACTAATGCACTTGTGGATGCCATCATCAAATAAAACCTGTGATGTGGTACGTTCAAAAGCCATAACTTTCCCCAATTTTATACATTTAAAAATGATTTTTGTGTTGTTGTTAACATATAAGTATTCGGAGAAACTTACAATAAATAAAAATGTATATATAGCCTTATTTATCAGCATTTTGAGAGCTATTTCACAATAAAAAATCCCGAGTTTTTAGCTCAGGATTTAATATATTATTCTTATGAATTAGAAATAATAATGTTTGAGCAAGGTACCAATACCAATCAACAAGAAGATCAACGCACCAATTTTATGAATCAAGGCGATTGGCAGGCGGTTTGCCAGCTTATCCCCAATAAAAACTGCCGGTGCATTGGCAATCATCATACCTATTGTGGTTCCCAGCATCACCCAAAGCACACTGTCAAAACGTGCTGCCAAGGCTACAGTTGCAACTTGGGTTTTGTCACCAATTTCTGCCAGGAAGAATAGGATAAAGGTCGCACCAAATACCCCCAATTTTTGCCATTTATTGATGCTAGAAGATTCATCACCAAGTTCATCCGGAATCAGCATCCAGATCGCCATTGCAATAAAACCAATTGAAACAACCCATAACAACACATCTGGACTCATTACCGTGGTAATCCACTGACCTAATACCGCAGACAAACCGTGGTTGATCAAGGTCGCTAGCAAGATCGCAACAAGAATAGGAACAGGCTTTCTGAATCGCGCGGCAAGCAGCAAGGCAAGCAATTGGGTCTTATCGCCCATTTCGGCCAGCGCTACAATGGCAGTTGAAAGAAGGAATTCGTACATGTGTCTTTCTCTGGCTGGCATGTGCTACCGATGACTTACCCTTCCCGCCAGCCAAAATCTGCAGAATGGTAAATCAAAGGTCTTGCCAACAAAAGAAAGCTTCGAGAAGCTCATTTGGTTCTTTGCTATGATGACCATGTCCGGTTCAGGACAAATATGTTGACCATCACCCTTTCGCTTTGCGCAAAAGGCGGCTACTCCCCAATGAAGTAAGCTCATTATAATCAAGAGCATCCATATTTACAAATCGTAATATAAAAAAACCCTGCCGGAGCAGGGTCTTTCTATTAAAGCATTAATGAATTAGATCAATAGGCTACGAATATCTTTTAACAATTTGGTTAATTTATTGGTGAAGCGTGCCGCATCTGCACCATTAATCACACGATGATCGTATGACAATGACAATGGAAGCATTAAGCGTGGATCAAAGCCCTCACCATTCCAAACCGGTTGCATGGTCGCAGGTGAAATACCCAGGATTGCAACTTGTGGCCAGTTCACAAGTGGGGTAAACGCTGTACCACCAATTGCTCCAAGACTTGAAATCGTGAAATTCGCACCTTGCAGATCTTTCGGTGAAAGTTTCTTATCACGTGCTTTTTGACCCAGTTCACCCAATTCTTTCGAAATTTGCTTAATGGATTTTTGATCTGGATTACGCAGTACAGGAACCGTCAAACCATCTGGTGTTGCGACTGCAATCCCCATATGGATTTCGTTACGCAACAGGACTGACTTACCGTCATCTGCCAAATGACCTGCAAATTCACGCTCTTCTTTTAGCAGGTGTGCTACTGCCTTGATGATGAATGACATAATAGTCAGGCTTAGGCCTTCTTTCTTAAAGTTGCCTTTAAGTTCATTACGCCATGCTTCAAGTTCAGTAATATCGGCCAAGTCGAACTGTGTCACTTGCGGGATGTAATTATTGAGAGACAACTGCGGAATAGAAACCTGCTGCAAACGCGTCAAGGCTTTCTCTTCCACGCCACCAAATGCATCGAAGCTTGGTAGTTTTGGTAAGCCTGCGGGTGCAGCCGCGGCTGGCGCAACTGCAGCAGGTGCCGGTGCAGTCAGACGTGTTTTCACATATGCAAACAGATCTTCTTTCATCAGGCGTGCATGCGGACCAGATGCTTTGACTTCAGCAAGTACCACACCCAGCTCACGTGCAAGTTTACGAACTGCGGGACCGGCGTAGACTTTGGCATTGGCAGCGTTCTGCTCTTTGGTGAGCTTGTCGGCATTTTGTGTTTCAGGTGCAGCAGCAGTCTCAGCTTTTGACGCTGCAGCTGGTGCAGGTGCAGCTTTAACTGCTGGCACTTCTGCTTTTGGAGCCGGGGCTGTCGCAGGTGCTGCCTGCCCTGCAGCTTCAATCGTAATCAGTGCAATGCCTTCAGAAACGTTCTGGCCGAGCTCAACATGAATTGACTTGATCACACCTGCAGTCGTGCTTGGCACTTCGACAGTCGCCTTATCCGATTCCACCACGATGATGCTTTGGTCTTTCTCAACCTTGTCACCGACCTGTACCAGAATTTCTGCTACAGCAGCTTTGTCGACACCCAAGTCAGGTACTTTCACTTCCACATCACCCGCAGGCGCTGCGGGTGCTTGTGTAACTGTTTCAGCTTTGGCTTCAGGTGCTGCTGGTGCAGAAACCTGTTCAGCCGACTCAGGAGCTGCTTGCTTAACCGATACTGAAGCCGCAGTTTTCACTGTTAGGATAACCACACCTTCTTTAACGGTGTCACCTTCCTTAATTTGTATAGCGTCTACTGTACCATCGACGGTGCTTGGAACTTCAACAGTCGCTTTATCAGACTCTACGACCACGATGCTTTGATCAACCGTGATTTCATCACCGACCTGTACCAGAATTTCACCCACCAGTGCTTTTTCTACACCGATATCTGGCACTTTCACTTCAACAGTCGCAGATGCAGCGCTATTAGCAGCAGGTGCCTGGCTTTGTTTAGCCGCAGTGCCCGGCTGATGTGAAGCCACTTCCTGAAGGATTTCATCATCAGGTAATGAAGTCGCGGTATTTTCCGAAGTTTTATCAGACACATCAGCTTGCTGGGTTTCTACAGCATTGGCATCGTCTTCAGCCTCTAATTCAATGAGTACTGCACCTTCAGATACTTCATCACCCTGGTTAACCAGAATGCTTTTTACCACGCCTGCTGAAGTGCTAGGCACTTCAACAGAGGCTTTGTCAGATTCCAGCAGCACAATACTTTCATCGATGGTAATGGTATCACCCACTTTCACCAGAATTTCAGCAACTGTTGCCTTATCTACACCAATATCAGGAGTCGTAATTTGCATGATTAGTTCTCCTCCTTGTAGTCAGCAACAGCGTGTAGTTCAGGCGTTGCTTGTGGCGCCCATGCAACTGGACGATCAGTATCCAGCTCGAAGCTAGAAATCGCATCTTTCACTAGACGAGCATCTACTTCACCTTCGTCAGCCAGTTTCTTCAATGTAGCAACCACAATATGAGCAGCATCTACACCGAAGTAGCTACGAAGTTTGGCACGTGTATCGGAACGGCCATAACCATCAGTACCCAATGCAACGAATGGGCGGTTGTCTGGAAGGTAGGCACGGATTTGCTCACTATACGCACGCATATGGTCTGTTGCAGAAACAACGATACCGTTTGTGCCACGTAGTTGCTGAGCAACCCAAGACTCTTTCACTTCTTCAGCTAATGGATGTAAACGGTTGTACTCTTCACACGCCATACCATCACGTGCCAGCTCGTTGAAACTGGTTACGCTGTATACGTTTGAATGGATTTGATATTCTTCACGCAGGATCTTCGCAGCTTTGATCACTTCACGCAGAATCACACCTGAACCAAGCAACTGGACAGTCGCTTTCTCGTCTTCTTCCAGCAGATACATACCACGTTTGATGCCTTCTTCAACACCTTGTGGCATTGCAGGATGCTCGTAGTTTTCGTTCATTACGGTTAAGTAGTAGAACACACGCTCTTGATTCACGTACATACGCTTCAAGCCATCGTGAACAATCACGGCAAGCTCATAACCAAAGCAAGGATCATAAGAAATACAGTTTGGAATCGTATTCGCAAGAATATGCGAGTGGCCATCCTGGTGCTGTAAGCCTTCACCATTCAATGTAGTACGACCTGCTGTGGCACCGAGCAAGAAGCCTTGTGCTTGCGCATCACCTGCTGCCCATGCAATGTCACCAATACGCTGGAAACCAAACATAGAGTAGTACATGTACATTGGAATCATTGGCAGGTTATTGGTTGAATAACTGGTTGCCAACGCAGCCCAGGCACTCATCGCACCCGCTTCATTAATCCCTTCTTGAAGCATGTGACCGTCTTTTGCTTCACGGTAATGCATCAATTGTTCCTGGTCTTCAGGCGTGTATTTTTGACCATGTGCAGCATAAATGCCCAGCTGACGGAACATACCTTCCAGACCAAATGTACGTGCTTCATCTGGAACGATTGGAACCACGCGGTCTTTGATGGCTTTTTCTTTCAATAATGAAGAAATTAAACGAACCATCACCATGGTGGTTGATTGTTGCTTACCGTTAGAACCTGCAAGTACTGCGTCAAATACCGACAGTTCTGGAATCGCAAGCTGTTCGCTTTCCTTACGACGTGCAGGCAGGTAACCACCGAGCGCCTCACGACGTGCCTTCATATATTTCAACTCAGGCGAGTTTTCGCTTGGACGGTAGAATGGAACTTCTTCTAACTGCTCATCAGTAAATGGCAAGTTGAAACGGTTACGTACATATTTCAACGACTCAAGCTGCATTTTCTTGATTTGGTGAGTCTTATTCACCGCTTCAATTTCTTCAGACAGGCCATAGCCTTTCACTGTTTTCGCCAAGATAACAGTTGGCTGACCTGTGGATTTCATTGCTTCTGCATAGGCTGCATATACTTTGAATGGATCGTGACCACCGCGGTTCAAGTTGTCGATGTCTTCATCACTTAAACCTTTAACCAGCTCTTCAGCTTCTGGGTATTTACCAAAGAAGTGCGCACGTGTATAAGCACCACCTTTTACTTGATAACGTTGGTAATCGCCGTCTACCGCTTCTTCCATAATCGCTTTTAGAGCGCCAGTTTCATCTTTGGCAAGCAATGGATCCCAATGACGGCCCCAAACGACTTTAATGACGCGCCAGCCTGCACCACGGAATAGCGACTCAAGTTCCTGGATGATCTTGCCGTTACCACGTACCGGGCCATCAAGACGCTGCAGGTTACAGTTGACCACCCAAATCAAGTTATCTAACTTTTCACGGCCAGCCAGAGAGATTGCACCGGTACTTTCTGGTTCATCCATCTCACCATCGCCCAGGTAAGCCCAGACTTTACGATCTTCTTCCTTGATCAAGCCACGGTTCATCAAATACTTTTGAATGTGTGCCTGGTAGATCGACATAATTGGACCCAGACCCATCGATACAGTCGGGAACTGCCAGTAATCCGGCATCAAATATGGATGTGGATAAGAAGGTAAGCCAACGCCATCTACTTCACGACGGAAGTTATTTAAATGGTCTTCCGTTAAACGGCCTTCCAGAAATGAACGTGCATAGATACCCGGAGCACAGTGACCTTGATAATAGATCATGTCACCGCCGAAGCTGTCGCTATTGGCACGGAAGAAGTGGTTAAAGCCTACATCATATAACGTTGCGGATGATGCAAAACTGGCCAAGTGGCCACCTAGATCATCGCCAGTTTTATTTGCGCGAAGAACCATCGCCAATGCATTCCAGCGGATCAGCGCACGAATGCGGCGCTCCATGTCCTGGTCACCCGGCATAGGTGGTTGTTCTTCAACAGAAATCGTGTTTAAGTAAGGAGTATTTAAACGCTGAATGGGAACATGCTTAGCAATCGCGCGCTGATAAAGTTTCTCTAATAAGAAAGCTGCACGCTCAGTGCCCATGTGTTGCAAAACAGAGTCAAAAGCGTCTTGCCATTCTTGAGTTTCTTGCGCGTCTGTATCGCCATAAAACGCCATAATCTACTGTTCCTAAAGATCTACATTAATCGTTTATATGTATCATATTTAGGGCAGTGACAGGTATCGCCCACGCTGAATGCGCGAATGCCAGGGTATTTAGCAGCTAAATACCTATTGATCATTTATTACACAAAGATACAAATCTGAGTCAGTAAAGAATCAAAATTATACATTGATCATATTTTTTTAGTGATAAATTAAGACCTGAAAGCAATAAATCTCCAGTTTCTCTCATTTTAGAAAGAGACCAGAGATTTATTACTTTTAAATATGGATGTGCTTTTTCTGTAGGTGTTATGTACAGGGTAGCTTAAATGACCTGACAGGCCTTATGGCAGCATGGCAAGATAAGTTGAAGGATTCTTACGCTGACCGTCTTTTACTACTTCATAGTGTAAATGCGGGCCTGTACAGCGACCTGTACATCCTACGTTGGCAATGTGCTCACCTGCTTCTACGCGATCACCCACACGTGCAATCAGACGTGAAGCATGTGCATAACGAGTTAGGTAACCATTACCGTGATTAATTTCCACGTATTGGCCGTAACCTGTACCCCAACCTGACTTGGTCACAATACCAGGCCCCGTCGCATAGATCGGTGTACCGCTTGGTGCAGACATATCCAGACCAGAATGGTTTTCAGCGCGACCATTCATGGTACGCCCACCAAAGTCAGAGCTGACACGTTTCAGGTTTGGCAGAGGATGTGCAACTAACCAGGAATATGGAGAAGATGAAAAACTTGAAGAAGATTTAGATGTAGACTTAGAAGCGCCGTATTTTTTCTCAATCGTTGCATTGTTGAGCTCAACTGGCTTCTCACGGAGCTGAACACTTAATTTGGTTTCAGCAGGGATATAAACATCATCTGATTGTGTGTAAGCGCCCTGTGCTAAAGTCCGTGTAAGCTGCTCAAGACGATCGACGGATCCACTTTCCTGATTTAGATCCACTAAATCTGCGAATGCTACAGAAGCAGCTGAACTCGCCAGGGAAAATGCCAACAAAATACGTCGCAAATGCATAAAAAACCTCTCTAAAACTGTTTTAATCGAGTTCCTTGGGTGATCTCTTCCTTGATATCTACCGAAAAGAGCGCATAAGATTAAGGCATAATCATGTAGGAATGATGTATGTCTGAACCTGTCAACGTTTTTCAACAAACAAGAAAACACATAAAAACAGGAAACTTCTCGTTTCTCTCATCACAAGTTGCTGCATGGCAGAAACTTACAAAACTCATTCAACCTTTGTTGCCCCAACCGGAACAGTGGCAGGTTGTCTGCTATCAAAATGGTGTGTTAACGCTTACTGGTGAAAACCAGGCCATGATTTCTCAATTGGCCTACTTACAGAAGCAATACGTTTCACAACTCTCTCAAATTAGCGAATTAAAGGACTTAACCAAACTGCAAGTGTGTTTACGAAATCCCTCCAAAACACCTTTGATTACAGAAAAATCCGAAAGAGCCTTAAGCCCAGAAACACAGGATATGCTCCGTAGTGCTGCTGACTTTATAAGCGACCCTAAGCTTAGCCAAGCTTTACTACGTTTGGCAAGCAATAAAAAATAACATACAAATTAAATCATGTTGATTTACAATGTAAATTGCGAGAACCAGTTCTCATTCTATATTGTTATAATATAACATACACACTAAAAGACAATGACTTATGTCACATTCACATAAGGAATTGGACAAGTTTCAATGTCATCAAATGTTACAATTTCATAGCTATCCGGATCACTGCTGACATTACGCAAAAGCTGGTTATTTAAGGCATGGCCTGACTTGTAACCGTCGAATTTAGCGATAATCTGGTGACCCATCAGATATAAGTCACCGACAGCATCCAAAATCTTGTGACGCACAAATTCATCTGAAAAACGTAACCCTTCTTCATTGACTACCCCAGTTTCATCCACGCCAATCGCGTTTTCCAGACTTGCACCAAGTGCCAGATTATTGGCTTTGAGATAGTCCAAATCTTTCATAAAGCCAAAGGTACGTGCTTCACTGACTTCATATACAAAGGTTTCAGTAGAGAAGTCGATGGTGGCAGACTGATATTCTTTCTTGAAAGCAGGATGATCAAAGTCGATGGTGAAGTTAAGCTGAAAGCCTTCATGCGGGCTAAAAGCCGCACGCTTATCATCAATAAGCGCTTCTACAGGTTTGATGATTTTAATAAATTTCTTTGGTGCCTGCAGTTCCTGAAGTCCACCCTGCATCAGCAGATAGATAAATGGCCCAGCACTACCGTCCATGATGGGCACTTCAGAAGCTGACACTTCAATAATCAGGTTATCGATGCCCAAGCCGGCAATAGCACTCATGACATGCTCAATGGTACCCACTTTGGCATTTTCCTGAACCAGATTCGAGCACATGAAGGCTTCCTGGATCAGCATGGCATTGGCGGGAATGTCAACTGGTGGATTCAGATCGATGCGTCGAAATACAATTCCCCCATCGGCATGGTGTGGCACGAAGTTAATCATGACTTTCTGCCCACTATGAAGACCGATACCGCTCGCTTTCACGACACGTTTCAGGGTACGCTGTTTCAACATGCTTTTATCATCTGTTCATCAACAAAACCGCTATACGTTAGCATATTTAGCCATTGATAAAAAACAAAAAGGTGGCCCTAAAGCCACCTTTTCTGTTGAATCATCGTAAACACATATTGTTACATATTACTTACGTTGTTGATTTTTAAGATAATCCTGAATACTCATTGGCGTTGGACGTGGGCTTGAAACAGAGGCTGCCGGCGTCGCTGCCGCACCTGCACCAGTTTGTTGACGCTGAATCGCTGGCACATCATCTTCATCTACTGCAGCCGGGGCTGTTGCAGGACGTGACTGCTGTACATTGGTACGTTTCGCAGGCTCAGCAGCATCTGCCGAGTTACGGGTTAGACCTGTTGCGATTACAGTTACGCTAATTTCATCACGCGCATCTGGATCGAATACGGTACCATAGAAGACTTGACCTTCGTCCAGATCCACGATCTGGTTCACAACATCGGTAATTTCTTCAATTTCACCGAAGGTTACATCATCACCACCAGTCACGTTAATCAGGATGCCTTTGGCATTCATGATAGTAACGTTATCCAGTAATGGGCTACGAATTGCCTGTTCAGCTGCCTGACGTGCACGGTTTTCACCACGACCAAGACCAACACCCATCATGGCATAACCACGTGTGCTCATCGCTGTTTTCAGATCGGCGAAGTCAAGGTTGATATGACCTGGACGTACCACAAGATCAAAGATACTGCGTACTGCATTTAACAGAACGTCATCTGCCTTCTTGTAAGCATCTTTCATCGAGATGTCACGGAATACTTTTAGCAGGCGCTGGTTTGGAATGATGATCAGGGAATCCACGTGCTGTTCCAGGGCTTGAATACCTTTCTCAGCGGACTGTAAACGGCGTTTACCTTCAAAGTTGAATGGCGTAGTAACGACACCAACTGTCAGGATACCCATTTCTTTAGCAATTTCTGCAACCACTGGTGCCGCACCGGTACCTGTACCGCCGCCCATACCAGCAGTCACGAATACCATATCTGTGCCTTCAAGATGCTGGCGGATCAGTTCACGGCTTTCTTCTGCTGCCGCTTGACCGACTTGTGGGTTTGCACCTGCACCTAGACCACGGGTACTTTGTTCGCCCAGCTGAATTTTAAATTCAGCTTCCATGCGATCCAGTGCCTGTTTGTCAGTATTGGCACAGACAAATTTTACACCCTGGATGTCTGATTGCAGCATATGCTGTACAGCATTACCACCCGCACCCCCTACACCAAACACAGTGAAACGGGCTTGACCAATGCTATCGTCTTGATCGTCTTCAAAAAATTCAAATGAGGCCATGACCTATAAAATTCCTAATTTAGTACTGGCAGTCACTAAGCCCGTATACTGCCCTGATCTTAATAAAAAATTGTTTTTAAGAATGCTGCTCCACAACTCAGTTGTCAAGTGCAGGCATTTTTTACTACAACTTCTCAACAATATTCACAATAAATGTCGACTAAAAAATTGACTTCAATGTTTCATTAAAGCCTGACCAGGCACGTTTAACGCGCTGAGTCACTGACAGTCTTTCATTTTCTTCCGATTCTACGATGGTTTCCTGCGCGTCACTCTGGCTGAACATCAGCAGACCTGCAGCTGTAGCGTACTGCGAACGACGCAGCGCTGCCTGATGTGCTTCATCTGCATGTACTGGCGCTGGCGGATTACCCAAATGCGCCGATATACCTAAAGTGCGGCGTACATAGCTGACCATACCTTCAATATGGCTGGCATCACCCGTTAATACCACACCATGGTACAGCCCCTGCATTGCACCACTGTTTTCCAGTTCATCACGCACCAAGCCCAGAATTTCACTATAACGCGCAATAATAATCTCGGTCAGTTCAATCCGGCTAATAGTCTGCGGACCATCAATACCCTGGAACTGAATCATATGGTCCGGTTTTACCACTTTCAGATCGACACAACCATATAACAGCTTGATACGTTCAGCTTCTTCAGTGGTAGTCTGTAACACCGCTGCGATATCACGTGTTACATGTTCTCCACCACGCTGAATGGTATGGGTAAGTGCCAGACGACCATCCAGATAAACTGCAAGATTTGTGGTTCCGGCACCGATGTCGACCAGACATACCCCATACTCTTTTTCATCTTTCAGCAAGCTGGCTTCAGCAGTGGCCAGACATGATACCACCATGCGCTCTACACCAATATTGGCACCTTTCAGGGCACGGTCAATATTCTGCATGGTGCTAATTGGCAACATCATTAAATGATAATGCCCAGTCATGCTGTGCGCCGACATACGGATCGGATTCAATACCCATTCCGGTGCATCATCCAGCTCAAAACCTAGTGGAACTGCGCTGACCAGGTAATGATCTGAGATCTGATGACTGGCTTTAGCCAGTTCAAGCGCGCGCACCACCTCACTGGTGGTAATTGTATGTTCTGCATTGTCAACTGAAGTACGGCCTGAAGCATAAAAGCTTTTCAGCTCCGCACTTGGAATTGAAATCCAAGCTGAATGTACACGGCATTCCGCCATGTCTTCCGCTTCTTGAACGGCATTTTTTATTGCGGTAATGACTTTATCGAGACTTACAATTTTCCCTTTATTCATGCCTCGGTTA
The DNA here is from genome assembly GCF_003289665.1 of Acinetobacter sp. SM1B. Classification (NCBI taxonomy): domain Bacteria; kingdom Pseudomonadati; phylum Pseudomonadota; class Gammaproteobacteria; order Moraxellales; family Moraxellaceae; genus Acinetobacter; species Acinetobacter sp. SM1B. The sequence continues at coordinate 114,238 of NZ_QMBM01000001.1, read as the reverse complement.
CGAGCAGTCGCCATCCCAATGACCTGGATATTGTCTGGCGCATGTACCTTACCAATCAAAACTGAAACTTTGTGCGTCCCAATGTCAATCGCAACAACTGAGGGAACAGCTTCATTCATTATTCGTTACTACCATTACCTGTGTTTAATTTATGGCTCTAAGCCTCTATTTTTCAAAGCCGAACATTATGGCTTTACTGTAACGCCGTTCTCAACGCCGGTGTCATTATTCGTTACAATAAAATGACCATTTTGTATCTTTGGTGGAACTGCATTCTTCCACTGAATCGCAAGCCCATTTCTATAGCGCAGATCAATTGAAGAAATTCTAGACCAAACTGGCTTCAAATCGCTATAGGAAAGATGGCTAAGACGTTGCAGCTTGCTCATGGTTTGATCCTGATCCACAATCACGCGTAATCCCGAATCAAACTGCATAAACCATGTCATGCGCTCTGTTAGATATAATTCTTTTAAACGAATGCCATGCGGTGCGAACAGCTGATTAATTTCGTTATAGCGACGCATCATGGTTTTGGCCTGGCTGGCAGGACCATGCAGTAACGGTAATTCAGGATAACTGCGAGGAAGTACTTCAGTAAAAATTTTCCCGCTATCACTGAGCAGACGTCCAGTGCCCCAACGTGCAATTGCATGGTGCGGCATTACCCTTACCCGAATTGCATTCGGCCAGGCACGTGATACCACAACACGATCTACCCAAGATAATTCTAGAGTTTTATCACGGACTGATCTTAAATCCGAGGTAAAATAATTTTCGGTAATAATTGGCGATACATGTTGCAGGATCTGACGTTCTTCTGCCACCGAACGAGAACCAATCACCTCAAGCTCTGCTACCTGGGCATCGGTCATCACACGATAGAATCCCAGTATTCCTGCAGCAAGTACTACAAACGCCACACACAGCAGTAACCAACCACCTAGATTGGCCATTTTTTCTTTTCGTGTGGGCGGCTTGTCGTGAATTGATGTAATCGCAGCACGTTTGCGGCGCATGGATGCAGGAAGTTGAGCCATATCTTAGTGAGCCACACCGTTCAGAGTTTGTTCCAGAATCGCCACACATAGCGCTTCAAAACTATAGCCTACTGCTGCTGCCGCTTTTGGCACCAAAGAATGACTGGTCATGCCTGGCACCGTGTTCACTTCCAGTAGCCAGAACTTACCGTCCTGATCCTGCATGGCATCAATACGACCCCAACCGCTAGCACCTACTGCCTGGAAAGCCCGTAAAGCCAAGGCTTGCAGTTCTTTTTCTTCTGTTTCGCTTAGACCGCATGGAATGCCGTACTGTACATCATTACGGTTATATTTGGCTTCATAGTCGTAAAAAGCCACATCTTCTGGTGGTTGCAAACGAATTACCGGAAGTGCCTGACCATTTAACAAAACAATAGTGAATTCACGACCGGTAATCCATTTCTCTGCCATCACAATGGCATCATGTTCAGTCGCTTTCGCAATGGCAGTAGCGAAGTCTTCGATTTTCTCAACCTTGCTCATACCAATGCTTGAGCCTTCATGCACTGGCTTGATAATCAGTGGCAAGCCGAGTGCTGCAACGATTTCTTCAGCATTCGAATCTTTGGTCACAATACGGTAAGGTGCTGTTGGCAGTTCTGAACCTTGCCAAACCTGCTTGGTTTTAACCTTGTCCATACCAATCGCTGAACCCTGTACGCCTGTACCGGTATAAGGAATATTCAGCCACTCCAGTGCACCTTGAATCTGACCATCTTCACCACCACGACCATGCAGCACAATGAAAGCACGATCATAAGCCGTCAGCTCCGTGATGCTACGCTCCTGAGGATCGAAGCCTTCGGCGTTCACCCCAGAACGCAGCAATGCCTCAAGCACTGCCGTACCACTGTCTAGCGAAACCTCACGCTCTGCAGATTTACCACCAAGCAATACGGCAACTTTTCCGAATTTTGAAGCATTTGACACGTTTATATCCTTAAACTTTTAAATCTGGTCAATTCTATCTGAGCCACACACGGCGACTACTTTACATATAGATGATTCTGAGCAAGTTCAATTGAAATTGCACCTACATTACCGGCACCCTGAGTCAGCAGCAGGTCATTTGCTTGTAGCACATTTTTCATGACATTGCTGAGGTTTCCTTCAACCGGATCAACCAGAATCGGCTCTACCTCACCACGCAGACGAATACTGCGCGCCAGAGCACGGCTATCTGCACCAACGATTGGTTTCTCCCCTGCTGAATAAACTTCCAGCAATAACAACTGATCTACCGTGGACAATACATCGACAAAGTCTTCAAAACAGTCACGGGTACGGCTAAAACGGTGCGGCTGGAACATCATTACCAGACGACGGTCTGGATGACTGGCACGTGCCGCCTTGATGGTTGCTTCAACTTCTTTAGGATGGTGACCATAGTCATCCACCAGCTTCACATCACCGCCTTCAAGCTCGAACTGACCTTGCACTTGGAAGCGACGACCAACACCGCTAAAGCTTTCCAAGGCACGGCAAATCGCAGCATCAGAAACGCCTTCATCAGTCGCAATACCAATTGCTGCCAGTGAATTCAGAATATTATGTGCACCCGGCATATTGATCGTAACACGTAGTGGCTCACGATCTTTACGTAATACCGTAAAGTGCGACTGCATGCCATCCTGTTTAATATCAACTGCACGAATGTCATTGTCTTCATTGAAACCATAGGTAAGGAGTGGGCGACCGATCCGCGGCATAATTTCGCGTATATTGGCATCATCACCACATACCACGGCTAGGCCGTAGAACGGAAGTTTTTGCAGGAACTGAACAAAAGTATCTTTCAGCACATCAAAGCTGCCGCCATAAGTATCCATATGATCAGCATCGATATTGGTGACAATGGTCGCCATTGGCTGCAGGTGCAGGAAAGAGGCATCTGATTCATCTGCTTCTGCCACGATATAACGACTAGCACCCAATGCAGCATTCACACCCGTACGATTCAGCAAGCCACCGATCACATAGGTTGGATCAAGATTTTCTTCGGCCAACATACAAGTCACCAGACTGGTGGTTGTCGTTTTACCGTGAGTACCTGCTACTGCAATACCGTGACGGTAGCGCATCAATTCACCCAGCATTTCAGCACGGCGAACCACTGGAATACGCTTTTCAATCGCAGTCTTAATTTCCGGATTTTCAGGATCAATGGCGGTTGAAACCACAATGACATTGGCACCCTGAATATTTTCAGCGGCATGACCGATGTAAACCTTAATTCCGTTTTCTTCCAGCTGAGCCGTGGTTTTGGACGCTTTAATATCTGAACCAGAGACTTTGTAACCCTGGTTTTTTAATACTTCAGCAATACCACACATGCCAGCACCGCCGATCCCCACAAAATGAATGTGTTTGATACGGCGCATTTCTGGCACTTTGATTAATTTTTTCGCTTGGTCAGCTGGAGTTGATGGAGACATAATTTACTCGGTTTACAATTCTTGAATTAAACGAACCACGTGTTGGGTTGCATCTGGTTGAGCCTGCTGGCGTGCTTTTACAGCCATTTCCATAAGAAGCTGGCGATTCAGCATCGGTTCCAGCAACGCTTTTAAACTGTCTGGGGTCATTGTGGCTTGCGGGCAGATTTTTGCTGCGCCAAGATTTGCCAGGAATCGGGCATTGGCGGTCTGGTGATCATCTACCGCACTTGGTAATGGCACAAAGATTGCGGCCACGCCTGCTGTGGCAATTTCAGTTACGGTCAACGCACCGGCACGGCAGATAATTAAGTCCGCATCGCTATAGGCCTGTGCCATATCTTCAATAAATGGCTGTACTTCAATATTTAAAGTTGCAGGTGCATCAGCATAACGGGCACGGGTCGCATCTGCATGATTTTGACCACACTGATGATAAACATTTAATGGGACATTCAGCTGTTTTAAGGCTTCAGGCACACATTCATTGAGTGCCTGAGCGCCCAGTGAACCCCCGACAATTAAAATACGCAGTGGCTGGCCAGCTTTTTCCCGTTCCTGATAACGCCAGGACGGATTGAAAATTTCAGTAATTTCTTTACGTACCGGATTGCCTGTAGTGACAATTTTATCCTGGGCCGGAAAAGTATTCGGAAATGCCTGACAGACTTTTTTGGCAATACGGGACAGCTGGGTATTGGTAAAACCGGCTACAGCATTTTGCTCATGAATAATCACGGGAATGCCCAGCATTCGCGCTGCTAGACCACCTGGACCGGCGACATAGCCACCAAAACCGGCGACAGCATCCACCTTCAGCTGTTTCATATACTTCATGGCGCTAAGAGTGGCTTTTAGAATTTTAAACGGTGCCACCAATTTACGTACTACGCCATTGCCGCGCACGCCTTGAATATCAATCTGATAAATTGGAATATTATGGTTTTTTAAAAGTCGGTTTTCCATGCCTGCCGGAGTTGCCAACCAGGACACTTTGATCCCCTGCTGTTCTAAGTCTTTTGCAACGGCTAACGCTGGAAATACATGTCCACCGGTACCTGCGGCCATCATCATGACATGTTTAGGCTGTTTTTGCTGAGCATCGGTCACGGTCTAATTCTTCAATTCTAAAATATAAACAGGATGTGTAATTTAAGTCGTCAATTGTAATCACAATCGCTAAGCCATGAAAGTTTATTTACTTTATTTCAACGAGCGTTTCATTGTTTTTTTTCACACGATTTTAAAGTTTAAACTGTATTTATAATCAGGTCTGCATTTTTATTCAATTTTCAGAAAAAAAACGGATTTTATTAATTGATTTCAATGATTTCTTTTTTATAGATATAAAACAGATTTTATCGCAGGATGAAGCGAAAACATTATTGCACTGATCACTATTTTTCAGACCTAAACTTAGGTCTAAACAGCATGAAATTTATTCTTTTTCTATGTTATTTATATTCTTAATAAATAACATCAATTCTTTAATGAATTGATTTAACAGATAAAGCGATGACAGATGTCAAAAATTTCAGTGCATGATAGCTGGGTGATCCTGGCAGGTTATCTGGCGGCCATTCATGTCGGCAAACTCTCTGCCGTAATTCCAATTTTGCAGCAGGACTTAGGACTCAGTTTTACCCAAGCAGGTTTTTCCCTGTCTCTGGTTCAGGGCGCAGGCATGCTGTTTGCACTCAGTATTGGTGCATTCTCTGAAAAATTTGGTCTAAAACGTTGCCTGATTCTGGCGCTAACGATTCTAGGGTTCAGCAGTATTGCCGGACTCTGGACTCAGCATGTCGCTGCATTATATTTTTTTCGTTTTACTGAAGGCATCGGCTTCCTGACCATCTCCCTGTGTGCACCAGCCATTCTGAAAAGGATCAGCCGGCTAGAACATCTGAATTTCAAGATGGGGCTGTGGAGTTCCTATATGGGTGTAGGGGTGAGTCTAGCCGTTCTGTGTATTCCGATATTGCTGGAATGGCTGCATTGGCAGACCATCTGGGTTTTAATCGGTGGATTGTGTCTGTTGATTGCCTTAATGGTACATCGTTATCTGCATCTTGAACCGCAAGTACCTACCTCTGAAACCGCATCATCATCGGCTACCAGTTCTTCTTTCTGGGAAATTGTTCGGGTCACCATTACTCATCCACCAATTTTATGTCTGGCGGTAATTTTTGCCTGTTATACCAGTCAGTGGCTGACTGTAATCGGCTTTTTACCGAGTATGTATGTCGCGAATCAGATTGATTTAAAAACTGCAGGTATATTGGCTTCACTGGTCGTGGTTTCCAATCTGGGTGGTACCTTTGGTGCCGGTATGCTGTTGCAACGTGGCTGGCAGCCGAAAACCCTGCTCTGGACTGGTTTTATCAGCATGATGCTGACCAGCTTTCTGGCCTTTGCTGCTCGTTCCTGGTTGATGTTGGAATTACAGGTACTGAGTGCTGTATTGTTTTCACTGATTGGCGGAATTATTCCGACGACTGTTTTTGCCATTACTCTGAAATATGCACCTCAGGCCAATGCCGCGGCAGCCAGTGTCGGCCTTGTTCTTCAAGTTTCGGCATTTGCACAGTTTTTTGTCCCGCCACTGAGTGCATCACTGGTTTCTGCGACCGGACAATGGGCCAATATTGCACTGGTTACTGCCTGCCTTTCGGTACTCGGTCTGATGATGAGCAGCTATCTGTTCCGATGGCATGGTAAATAAAAAGAGCCTCAATGGAGGCTCTTTTTATTTATAATTACAAAACTTAGGCCTGCTTGACCCCTGCTTCCAGCACATCAAACAGGTCATCCGCAATCGAAGTCCCAAACTGGGTATCAATTTCACGGATACAGGTTGGACTGGTCACGTTAATTTCAGTGACATAGTTACCAATCACATCCAGACCCACGAAGACCAGACCTTTTTCACGTAAAAATGGGCCAACTTTTGCAGCAATGGCTTTATCATTTTCAGTTAAAGGACGCGCTTCCCCCAGACCACCTGCTGCCAGGTTGCCGCGCACTTCACCATTTTGGGGAATACGTGCCAGACAATAAGGTACCGGTTCACCATTTACCATCAAAATACGTTTATCGCCTTCAACAATTTCTGGAATATAACGCTGTGCCATGATGGGCTGAGTCCCATTATTGGTCAGGATTTCGATAGTCGAACCGATATTTACTCCGTCCTGATACAGACGAAAAATCCCCATTCCCCCCATGCCATCTAAGGGTTTAACAATGACATCACCATGATCTTTAATGAATTCACGTATCAGGCTTTGTTGTGAAGTCACTAAAGTTGGTACTTGCAGTTCCGGGAACTGGGTGGCAAACAGCTTTTCATTACAGTCACGCAGGCTTTGCGGCTTGTTAATGATCCAGGCACCTTCACGTTCAGCCTGTTCCAGGATATAAGTTGCATAGACAAAATTCATGTCAAAAGGTGGGTCTTTACGCATTAACACCACATCATATGCCGCGATGGATTCTTTACGCTTTTCACCTAATTCATAGTAATGATTATAGTCTTCAAACACTTGTAGTGGTGAGATCAAACCAAATGCTTTACCCTGATCAATATACAAATCTTGCTGTAATGCATAACCCAGTTCATGACCACGGCGTGCGGCTGCCCAAAGCATCGCCATGGTTGAATCTTTTTTCAGGTTTACATTTTCGATGGGATCCATCACAACAAGTACGCGCATATTTCTGTGCTCTTTTTTCAAAATGAATTTGGCAATGAGTATAGCCGAGATTATTCTTTTGTTTATTCAGATTTTGCATGAGTATGTATGCATTCTTGTGTTAAGGATGAATCTAAAGATGTTGCAAGCTATCGTCGGTTTTCATTTAGATGAGGAAAATCATTGGGTCGCTGAACTGGCCTGTGGACATGGTCAACATGTACGGCATGATCCGCCCTGGCAAAACCGTCCCTGGGTCATGACTGAATCAGGTCGAAGGGAAAAACTGGGCATAGAACTGGACTGCAAAAAATGTGAGGAAACACAGCAGTCCGATAAAGATGATTGATTAGAATAACCCTGACTGCTCATCACAAGCTTTCTAATTTTTAAATAAATCTTTCAGCTTCTCTGGAATATTTAAACTATCTGCATTGTTAAGTGGTCCTGTATTATTGCCAAATCCCTGCAGAACTTTTATGCTTAAAAATAATACGCATTCTGCGATTCAAGGTGCTTCGTGCTGCAACGCTTTTTTCAACAGGCCTGGTTTATCCTGCTGATGGTTTTTGCCATCGGCTGGGGCACTATGTCTGTAGCATCCGCGAACTCCATGCATCTGATTCAAATGCAACAACAGCCTTGTGCCAAACAAATGGTACATGGTGATCAGCACGCCTCACAGATGGCTATCATAGAACATGCAACGCATGCTCCCGCTTCTCAACACTGTGATAATCAAGCTTCGACTCAACAACATGAATGTCTCGATTGTAACTTTAGTGCCTGCCAAAGCATGATGAGCTGGTTAAATACCGAATCGCAGCCGTTGACTATATTGCACCCCTACGAAGCCAATACCGCACTTTCTTTCCCTTATACTGCCCGCCACCTTAGCGGTTACTGGCAAGATATTCTCCGTCCTCCCAAAGCCTGATCCAAATTTTTAAATATTTTTAATAAATTTCAGGATCAAGTTATGTCTATTAAATTTCGTCACAGCCTGTTTGTAGGCTTATGTGTGATCTCATCATCTGCTTTTGCCGCAGTGAAAGAATACCATCTGATTATTGATGAAGGTAAACTCAATCTGACCGGGAAACCTCTGCAGCGTATTACCGTCAATGGTCAGTTCCCGGCTCCGACACTTGAATTTACAGAGGGCGATGAAGCAATTATTCATGTACAGAATAATCTGGATCATCAGGATTCTTCCCTGCACTGGCACGGCCTGTTATTACCCGGCCTGATGGATGGTGTGCCTGGCTTTAACGGATTTCAGGGCATTAAGCCCGGACAGAAGTTTAGCTACCGTTTCAAGGTACGCCAGAATGGTACCTACTGGTATCACGCCCATTCCAAAGGTCAGGAACAGGATGGGCTGTACGGTGCGCTGCTGATTCACCCTAAAAATCGAAATACGATTCCTGCCCATGAAAAAACTGAGCGTGACTATGTGGTGATGCTTTCAGAATTTCATGAACAGAGCAGCCAGTCTATTCAGAATAACCTGAAAAAATCAGCAGATTATTACCAGAACCAGCGTGAAACAGTGGGTGATATTTGGCAGCAGCTCAAACGTGATGGTCTTAAGGCAACCTGGTCAGACCGCAAGATGTGGAACCAGATGCGCATGCTCAAAACCGACCTGTCCGATGTCAGCGGCTATACTTTTCTGGTAAATGGCAAAACGCCTGAACAGAACTGGACCGGACCGTTCTAGTCGAATGAAAAAGTGCGTCTACGCTTTATCAATGCCGCAGCCATGTCCTTTTTTGATGTACGTATTCCAAATCTGAAAATGACTGTAGTCAGTGCTGATGGCCAGCCCGTCAAACCGGTCAGTATTGATGAATTCCGCATCGGTGCCGCAGAAACCTATGACGTGATTGTAGAACCAACTGCAGCACATTATCAGATCCAGGCGGAATCGATCGACCGTTCCGGCTTTGCCTTAGGCAGCCTGCATGACCAGACCCAGCCCATGCCGCATCATATCAGCCAACCCGCAGCCCGTCCCCGCGCTATATTAACCATGCAGGATATGGGACATGCTGGACAACATGAAATGCCACAGCATATGCCTGCGGGTCATAGCATGTATTCGGAAAAATCCTCAGATGATGAGTCTGCTCAACATGAGCTGCATGCACAGCATTCCATGCCAGAACAAAAACAGCCTGCTGGAGCCGTTGAAGGCTGGGCCAATGCGTCTACCCCTGCGGATCATAAAGCCCTGCAGTATGGTGACCTGAAATCATTATTTCCTCAGCCGGATGTTCGTGAACCGGAATCGGAACTGGTGATCCGCCTCGGCGGCAACATGGAGCGTTACATCTGGACCATCAATGGCAAGAAATATAGCGAAGCTGAACCTTTACAGGTGAAGTATGGTCAGCGTATCCGGCTGAAATTCATCAACGACAGCATGATGGCACATCCAATGCACCTACATGGCATGTTTATGCAGCTGGAAAACGGTCAGCCTGCAGGTGATCTGCCCAACAAGCACACCATTGTGGTGCCACCCGGCAAAACGGTTACCGCGCTACTAACTGCCGATGAATTGGGTGAATGGGCAATTCACTGTCACCTGCTCTATCACATGAGCGCTGGTATGATGAACAAACTGATCGTAGCACAGGTTAATGATGACCACACCAATACCCCGCCTGCTAAACCGCAATCAGCCCAACAACAAGGAGATGCTCATGCACACCATTAAAACAGTGAAGTACTCCCTGTCGTTGGCAGTGACCCTGTTGATGAGTTCTACTGCATTTGCCGAACCAATGCAGCATGATCACACCATGATGCAAGCATCTGTCCCTACTCATGTACATCAACAGCATACAGATATGCAGCCCTCACCGCTTGTTCCTACTGAAAGGATAAAGGAAATTAACCATAAACATGAGCATGGTGGCCAGATTTATACTGTGCTTGAACTGGATCAGCGCTGGCAAACCACGGGACATGGTCAGGGCACATTTCAGTCAGACAATGAACTGAAAATCGGTACGGATGAAAACAGACTGGTACTTAAACTGGAAGCTGAAAAGACTGAGTCCAGACCAGAGGAATACACTGCAAAAATACTGTATAGCCGTATGATTTCAGACTTCTGGGATATGCAGGCCGGTCTGGGTTATCAGGAACATTCGCTTGAAGTGAACCAGCAACATACCATGCAGGAACGCTGGAATGCAGTGCTTGGTTTACATGGTTTGGCACCCTATTTCTTTGAAACTTCGGCTTATCTGGAAGTGGGGCAAGATGACTATGTAGCATTGAATTTTGAGGCTGAACGCGACCTGCTTTTGACTCAAAAACTGATTCTACAGCCTTATATCGAAGTGGCAGCAATCTTAAATGATGGTTCCCCTTATGCAGAAAAGACTGGACTACGTGAAGCTGCGCTGGGTTTGAATACCCGATATGAAATAACGAAGCAGGTCATGCCTTATGTTGATATTGCTTACCGTTATGAGCAGGAAAGCCAGTGGGAAAATGATCAGCTCAGCTCAAATTCCGAAAAAGATTGGGTGTATGGGCTTGGGGTGAAGTTTAGATTTTAGCCTCTAACCTATATGTAGTTTATAAAAAAAGGAATTGATCCTGAGGATTTAGGGATCAATTCCTTACATATCAATTCGATATGAGAGTATTATTTCCAAGTCAAGTGCAGGATCCAGATTTCGTTGCTGAACTGCTGTTTTCTGGGCACGTCTTCTTGGCGTAGATTGAGAACGATTACGTTTGTTTTGTTGTTTCAATTCTTTATGCTGCTGTTGAATATGCACCAGCACAGAACCCAAATGTTCATTCTCAACAATCTCGTTGGTTAAGCTGATTTAATTTATCGAGGATGCTGTAATTGATCTTCTTACCTTGGTATTCAATTACAACCGTAGCATCCGGGTATGCTAAAAACTCAAGATATCTGCCAATTAATCTCTGGTTTACTTCTGTATTCTCAGGAGATATACGCATTTGTCATATGTAATGATCAGACTATTCGTGACTCGGCGTGGTTCACGCCAGGTAAAAATATCTTCCAGCTCAGTATCAGATTCCGTTAAAGGTCGATGCAAGTTGTTCTTTCTTAAGTAGAATTCAAGTTAATGTATATCTGACGGTATTAACCACGTATACCACCAATCATGAAAATCAGAGGGAAAAATTGACTCTAAAATAATAATTAATATGCAATACATGGCAATATTTTTCAGCCAAGTGGGTTTAATATAGCGCACTGATTGAGGATAGCGAGTGATTTGCAACCATAAAGTCATGACAAATAATACACTTGCTATACTGGTTTGAATAAAAATTGCAATATTAATACGGGGTAATACATCTTCTGGGCAAGCAAATAAATAATGACCCAATGAAATCCAGTTGGCTAATACAAAACTATGAATTATTGCGAAAGCGTACTCCACTTTACCTGTATAAATTAAATCTACGGCACGATGAGCCATTAAAGCAATCGGTATCCAAAGTAATGCAACAATTTCCCGTGTGAGCCAAGCAGGTTCTGGGTATTGAAAGAAAAAATATACATTATCAAAGAAATGTAAAGCAGCAGCATAAAGTGTAATCCAAATCAAAGCTTTATAGACTTTGAGTAGATTAGAAAGGTCAAACTTATGTTCCATATTTATTATTCTCAAGGATCGTTGTTAAAGTATTCTTTCAAAGGCAGTTACTACATTATCCCAGAGCATTTTTGAGTCACTACGGAAATAGCCCATATGACCAATTTTTGGTAGCGACTTGGTTAAAGGAATATCAATTAACTGAACATCAGCATTTTTATACCCCTGCATAAATGCATTACGTGATTTCGGCATTGCCCATAAATCATCAAGTGCGTTCGCTGCAATGATAGGTGTGGTTACCTTGGTAAACTGTTCTGCTATTTCAGGGACTTGAGGATCATCAAAAAAATAATGTGGAAATTTACACCAGCGCTTCCATTGTTGGTACACCCCATAGGGTAAATCTTCCCCCATACCTATTAGTGACATTGGAATATAGCCTTTCCACTGAGCCAATGTAGGTAAAACAAGCTCCCACAGTACTTTTATTTTCACTGCTTCAGTTTTTGGCATATGACCATGCCAGCCTGCACCTGTACCAAATATATAAATACACTTAACCTTATGATGATTCGGTAGTAAACCAAAGGCATGTCCACCGAATGAATGACCCACCATAAAAAGAGGTAAATCATCTGCCACAATATCGACCACTGCTGCAAGGTCTAGTGTTGCCCACTCAAGAAAATTGCTATCAAAATTCTTAAAATCAGTAGGTTTAGAACGACCAATTCCACGATAGTCAAAAGTTATGACGTTATAACCCTGTGTAACTACATATTCGGAGAAACGTCGATAAAACGCTTGTGGTACCCCTGTTGCACCCGCAAGAATAATGTTTGCTTTGGGTTTTTTTGCACTGTATTTAATTGCTGCAAGTGGGTAACCGTCTTTCGCGGTAACTATAAAATCATTGTTCATTTTTAATCCAATTATAACAGTTGTTATAGTTGAAATTATGCTAAGTTATAACGAGCGTTATAGCAATTTGTTTTTTAAGCGGAACATAACTAATGAGTTTGCAAGTAAATAAAAATTTAGATCCACGGCAACGGCTTATTTTATCCGCATTGGATTTATTAAGGACACAGGGATTAGCTGCTACAAGTGTGCGAGAAGTTGCGAAACATGCACAAGCCCCACTGGGCTCGACCTATCATTATTTCCCTGGTGGTAAATCGCAAATAGTTAAAGAGGCTTTAATTTTTTCTGGAAATACTGCATTAGAACAACTAGATAAAGCATTGAATCAGCATGGGGTGCGTAAAGGCATCACTGTATTTATTACGTGGTGGGCCGATATGGTGCAAGCTTCTAATTTTGAGGCCGGTTGTCCTTTAATGTCTGTATTAATGGAAACAGGAAGTGATCCAGAGAAAGTACAATATGTTGAAATAGTTAAACAAATAATAAATGTATGGAAACTGCGATTGATACAAGCATTTGAACAAGAAAGTATATGTTTGGAACAATCCAATCAAATCAGTATGAATATTATTGCATCATTAGAGGGAGCTATCTTGTTATGTCGAGCGTGGGGGAATGTAACTCCATTAAAGGCAATAGCCGAACAATTAGATTTAACGATTAAAAGCTTAGTTTAACTTTTTATTGCTTTAGCTCTTTGAATTAGATTATTTGATAACTATCTTAAATTTTGATTGAAGTTATCATTTCTAGTGGTAATTTCTAATTACTATTTTCATTTACAATGTTTAAATTTTCCTAAAATTAACATTATCCACCTTATACGAAATTATATTTTTATTTAATAAAAATCATATACTTAAAATATAATAAAAAGCTCAACTCAAGTGAGTTGAGCTTTTTATAGATTTATTACATTCCACGCTTAGTTATTGATCAATGTTCCACACGATCATTAAGTAAAACTGAGGAGTACTTAGATCCCATATTTCAGACGATAGTCTTCCATTTTTGCTAATGCATCTTTATCACCTTTGGCATCCAGATAATCCATCAGGTCTTTCATGGTAATCAGTGCATGCACCGGAATTTCCAGTTCTTTTTGTACTTCCTGAATCGCAGAAAGCTCACCCTGACCTTTTTCCTGACGGTCTAATGCGACCAGCACACCCGCGATTTGCGCACCGGCATTTTTCAGAATAGTGACCACTTCACGAATTGCAGTGCCTGCTGTAATCACATCATCAATGATCCAGACTTTTTTACCTTCTACAGCAGCACCAACAAGTACACCACCTTCGCCATGATCTTTGGCTTCTTTGCGGTTAAAGCCCCAAGGCACACTCACGCCATGATTTTGTGACAGCGCCACTGCGGTTGCAGCCACAAATGGAATACCTTTATATGCAGGACCAAAGATCACTTCAACATTGTCACATTCAGTCAGTTTTGCTGCATAGCCAGATGCCAGGCCAGTCAACGCTTCGCCATCATTCAGCAAACCTGCGTTGAAAAAATAAGGACTCACACGACCTGATTTTAAAGTAAACTCACCAAATTTAAGCACACCGCGTGATAATGCGAGTTCGATAAAAGCTTGCGGGTTAAACTGAGCTGGCGTTGACATGAGGTGCTCCTAAATCCATTAATTAAGGTAAGACTTGCGCATGATACCAAAGAGTAGCTATCCAGGTGATCAAAAAATTCTTCGTGTCGTTTCAATTAATGTCAACGGCTTACGTTCATCCGTGACCAAAGGTCTGCTGGAGTGGATGGAAAAATCTGACGCAGATGTGATTTGCATGCAAGAAAGCCGGATTACCCATGCGCAGTGGACCGATAAATTTAAACCTGAAGGCTGGTATACACACCTGTTCCCGGCTGAACGTCCAGGTTATGCCGGTACCGCCATTTATAGCCGCCTGCCTTTTGTTTCTCTGACCGATGGTCTGGGTTTTGAACTGGCCGATTCACAAGGCCGTTTTATTGCTGCCGAATTTGACTTAGGTTTAGATAAAACTGCACATATCTGTTCGCTGTATCTGCCATCCGGTTCATCGGGTGATGAAGCACAGGCACGTAAAGATCATTTCTTGGATGAATATAAAAAGATCCTGAAACAATGGCGCGATGAAAATAAATCGGTGATTGTCTGCGGTGACTACAATATCGTGCATAAACGCATCGACATTAAAAATTGGTCAGGTAACCAGAAAGCCTCGGGTTGCTTGCCACATGAACGCGCCTGGCTGGATCACATCTATGATGATCTGGGCTATGTCGACACTTTCCGTGAAGTATGCAAAGAAGCTGAGCTATACTCATGGTGGTCGAATCGCGGCCAGGCCCGTGCCAAAAACGTAGGCTGGCGAATTGATTATCAAGCCTGTTCACCCGACTGGAAAGAGCGTACCGTAAATGCCTGGGTGTATAAGGATGAATGGTTTAGTGACCATGCTCCAGTAATTATTGACTACAAACTTTAATCCAATAGATAAATTCAGTGAACAATTGTTCACTGAGTTGGTGTTAATCACTTACATAACAAGACGTATTAACAGCTATTTTTAGGGCTAAATACAGAGCATTATATTTACACGGCACAAGGACATGTCAGGATGACAACAAAAGGACAGGAAGCCGTAGGAAGAAATAAAACAGACTACAAGATTTAGCTTGTTTTGCATGGATGTGACATCGGACGTTGAGATGAGACCCGCATAATCAGGATGATTAGATGCGGGTTTTCTCATTTTAGCGCCTCTATAACATTATCAGCTTCTCATTTCTTTTTATTCTGCGTCCTTATCTTTATCACTATTTTGCACAAATCAGATGTCAATTTCATGACATTCCTGTATCTGCTATGTATCTATTTTTATCTCATTTTTTACTTGGGTTTTGTTTCCTACTCATGGTTGTAATCATTAAATTTCGCTAAGCTACAGTAAAATTTAGATGGGTGATGATCATGTTGAAGATCTATGGAATTAAAAACTGTAATTCAATGAAGAAAGCATTTGATCTGCTAGGTGAACTGGGTTTGAGCTATGAGTTTCATGACTATAAAAAACAGGGAATCGATGCTGAAACTTTAAAGACCTGGCTGGATACATTGGGTCAGGAAGTTGTGCTGAATAAAAAAGGTACCACCTGGCGCAAACTCAGTGAAGAAGAGCAGCAAACCGCTTTGGCAAATGAAGAAAATCTGCTTGTTGCCTTAATGACTCATACCAGTCTGATTAAACGTCCAATTCTGGCAACTGGTTCAGGTTTGATCGCGGGTTTTGATGAGACTGCCTATCGTGCGCTGAATAATTAAAGCGAACTGATAATAAAGTTCAATATAGCAACCGATTTATAGCCACAAAAAAGCCTGACAATCGTCAGGCTTTAACAGTCTCAGACTCAGAATCAGTTTGCACGAATCCAGGTCTGGTTACGGCCCAGCGCAGCTACACCAATAAAGCCACGTAGTTGCAGCTTCTTACCACCATCAGCCAGGTTACCTTTTAGCTTATAGGTCTTACCTGATTGCGGATCAAGAATCGAACCACTCTCATAGTTGGTACCGCCAACATTTTTCAGACCTTTAACAATGGTCAGGCCTTTCAGAGATTTGTTGTGATATGGACCTTCACATTTCGTGCAGGCATTTTCTTCACCTTTGGTCAAAACCTTCTGAATGCTGGCACTTAACGTCCCATTGCTTTGTTCAGTAAATTTTACAATCGCCTTTGGCTGATTGGTTTTGTCATCAATTGTTTTCCAGACTGTTCCGTTTAAAGGATCTGCGGCATTCGCCAATGCACTTAAACCCAGTAGTCCTAACATAAGCGCGATTTTTTTCATTTTTGTTTCTTTCCCTAAGTCTGTGAGTAGACCGTTGTAGTATTAATTAAGTCACAACAATTTTTCAATTTCTGGATGTGACTATCTAGTGTAACCTTGTAAATATTGTTGGTAAATAACATACCAGACCAATGAAAACATAAAAAGATGGAAAGAAAATGAAGATTAGTCCCCTTACGAAACAGTTAATTACAGAAACGATTTTAAAGACTTCCATCCGTAAACCCAGCCAGTTTAATCTCCCGCCTGCTGCGCTTAGAAAAGCCCTTGAACAGTTCTGCAAACTTTTTCCTGTAGACAAAAATGTTGAAATACGATCCTTAAAACTGGCAGGGCTGAATGCAGAGGAAATCAAGCCTCAACAAGAAGCCACCCAGCTGATTTTCCATATTCATGGGGGTGCTTTTTATTTGGGCTCAATGAAGACCCATCGTGCTTTTATGAGCCAGATTGCTTCCCGTACCCAGATGCAGGTGCTGCATGTAGATTATCCACTTGCTCCTGAAGCACCTTATCCAGCCGCACTGGATGCCGTTTTCAATGTGTATATGCAACTGTTAGATCAAGGCGTGCAAGCCAAAGATATCATTCTCTCTGGAGATTCTTGTGGGGCAAATTTGGCATTGGCGCTAGCCCTAAAAATTCAGAAACTGGAACTCCCTCAGCCCAGTGGTTTGATCCTGCTTTCTCCCTTTGTTGATCTGACCCTGACCAGTGAATCCTTGCGCTACAATCAGGTACATGATGCCCTGTTATCCATTGAAACATTAGAAAGTGGCATTCAATACTATGTACCTTCGTCAATCGAGCATGGCAATCCTGAAGTATCACCTTATTTTGCCGACTTAACTGGTCTGCCACCCATGCATATTCAGGTCGGTTCCAAGGAAATTTTGCTGGATGATGCGCAGCGTCTCCGCGATAAGGCCCTCGCAGCAGGGGTTGAAGTAGAGTTCAAGCTATATACAGGTATGTGGCACAATTTTCAGATGTTTAGCGCCTGGTTTGATGAAGCCCGACAATCTCTGGCTGATTTGGCCGACTTCGCACACCGTCTGGATCAGGACTAAATGCCCAGCTTTTATATTTTTCAATTTTCAGGATGGTGCGGGAAAATTTTCTATTTGGTAAATATTTAAAAAGCCAGACACATCACTGTGACCTGCCCATCCTGTAATCTTTTTGCATGTTACAACGATGTAAATTTCAAACTTTACTAAAATGACCTAGCTGTACAAAATATAACCATTCTCTTTCGCAGTATATTCATGTTATCTTAAGCCCAAGAAATAAAACATTTTATTTATTACGATATTTATAATTTAGAATGGTCATTATAGGATACAGCCTTGTATGAAGCGTATTTCGCCTGCTCTGCAAGCTATTTTCAAGTATAAAATTACCAAGTATCTGGTCGAAGAAGAAGTGGTGATGAATTGGGGGATACTGAAAAAATGTATCCTCATGCTTGTACTTGGCTGTGGTATCCATCTCAGCTGGATGCTTTGGGATATCTTTGTTTTACTCAGTCCTGAATATTGGCAATATGTGGATATAAGCGTGGCAAAAATGCAGATTATCCTCAATAGCCTGTTTTTACTGATTCTGCTTTGCCTGATTTATCCCTGTTATAAATTTCGAAATAACACCCGCGTCGAACGTTATCTGCCCTATATCTCAGTCGGCATCTTTGTGGTTTCCCTTTGCCGTGATGCCTATATTGTTGGTGTCGTCAGTCCAGTGGCCATGATTGCCTATGTGAGCCTGATTACAGTAGGGCTGGTCCTGTTTTCTCGAACGCTGGTATATAGCATGCTGATTCCAGCTTCAATTTTTCTCAGTATTTGCGGTTATTTGAGCTATACCGGTCAGCTTACTTATTCACCACTTTTTACCATTCCAGGCAAACTGTTCTATAACGGTTTCTGGCTGGTATCCATGTTGTATTTTATTCTGCCTATTCTGACTATCTGTATGATGCTGTTTGAAATCCTGCTCAGCCAGTGGCGACACCGTGAAAAACTGATTCAGCACCTAAGCCAGATTGACCCATTAACCAATCTGTTTAACCGACGTAGTATCAATCAATGTCTGGATAAACTGAATAGCGTGAAACTGGAAAGTTATGCCTTAGTTTTGTTAGATCTGGATCATTTCAAGAGAATTAATGATTATTATGGGCATCATAAAGGTGATGAAACCCTGATCCGGGTCAGTGAGGTGCTCACCTTGCTGCTACGTGAAAGTGATGTGGTTGGCCGTTTTGGTGGTGAAGAATTTATTTTGATCCTGAAAAATTCCAATCTGGAAAAGGCAGCTCAGGTGGCTGAACGTTGCCGTGCTGCAATTCAGCAGCTGGAAATTTATAGTGATGATGGTCAGCGCATTCATGTCACTGCAAGTTTTGGTATTGCATTATCTAGTCCAGAACTTCGCCCACAACAGTTATTGAGTCAGGCAGATAAAGCCCTGTATCAAGCCAAAGCGAGTGGTCGTAATCTGGTTAAAGCTTATAACACTACACTTGATGGCGGGATGCAACTGCATCATTCGTGATTTAATTGACTTTTCCATAATTGCATACTGCATAAAATTATTTTATTGCGCTTGAACAAAACGTTCTATTTGTTCTAATAATTCAGCTTCAGTAAAAGCCCCAGTCAAACGCAAGCCACGAATTTCCTGTTGCTGATCATTCAAGAAGAGATATGTCGGTGGACCCAGAATTTCCCACTGATTTAACAGTGCTTGATGCGTTACATCATAATGACTGAGATCCAGTTTGATCAGAAAATACGGCGCCAAAGCCTGCTGTACCTGAGCTGATTTTAGCACCCGGTGTTCGATAGGCTGACAGGCCACACACCAGTCGGCATAGACATCGATAATAACTCGCTGCCCTTTTGGTACTGTAGCCAGTAACTGCTCAAAATCAGCAGCAGTCGCTGCGATATGCCAAGTCGCCTGTTGCTGAGCAGTTTCAACAAAGAAGCGCTGACTGTGCTGATACTGACTATAAATAATATACGGCACTGCCGTTGCCAGGCAGATAATATACAACCATCGCAGTCCGCTATTTTTCCAGAACAGCCGTGCCAATATGTAGGCCACAAAGCTTAAGCCCAACCCAAGAGAGAGCCACTGTAGTGCTGCTTCTGAAATCAGGGGGCGAATAAAATACAATGCCAGCGCCAGCATGATAAAGGCAAACAGAACCTTAACTTGATTCATCCAATGTCCCGCTCTAGGCAATATACGCGAACCGAGAACACTGGCGAGTAGCAAAGGAGTCCCCATACCAAAGCCTAAGGTAAATAGAAGCAAAGCACCCTGCCACTGACTTTGGGTTTGAGAAATAAACAGTAATGCCCCTGCCAGTGGTGCTGTCATACAGGGACCCACCAACAGTGCTGACACCATGCCCATAATACTGGCACTGACCAGAGTCCCGCCCTGTTGCATAGCTTGAACTTGATCCAGTCGATGTACCAAACGCTGTGGCAACTTGATTTCAAACAGACCAAACAGGTTGAGAGCAAAAGCCACAAATAATAAGCTAAAGGCAATTAAAGTAGCGGGCTGCTGTAGCCAGCGCTGGAAATTTAGTCCGGCAGAAGAAGCAATCAAGCCTAGTACTGCATAGACCAGAGCCATACTGGTGACAAAGCACAAGGCAACCATCCAGGCCTGCATTCCGCGTCGATCCCGCACAATCAGTGAGGTCAAGATCGGTAACATTGGCAAGGAACAAGGCGTGAAAGCCAGCAGCATACCTAAGCCAAAAAACAGCAACAGGCCATAGCCTAATGAACTTTCTGCCAGTTGTTCAGACCATTTCTGGTCTTTGGCAGCAAAGCTGGAGCCATCCTTATTATCTAATGTACTCACCTCGACAGATTCAGAACTATTATTCAGAATAGTATTTTGCTGGTCTGATGAATTGCTTAGGTTAAGTAACCGTTTAGAACTGCCTTCTGTAGGCTGATATTGTACCAAGCCGGACAGATCAGTTTTCAATTCAATCGTTTGTGGCGGATAGCAGAGTCGATCTTTGGCACAACCTTGCCAGGTCACCTGATAGGTTTGCGAGGCTTGTGTCGGAATATTGAACTGTAATTGTTGATAGTAAACCTGAGTCTGACCGTAATTATCATCATACAGGTCTTCAGCGGGTGGCAAATCCAGTTGCAGTATTTGGCCACCCTGCTGAACTTCTACCATATGCTGATAAATATAATAATTTTCAGGAATTTCCCAGCTCAGTTCCGCCCGCTGCGAACTGCTGGAAATCGCCGTAAATGGAAAAGCCTGATCAGGCGGCAATAAAGGTGCTTGCGCCTGTACTGCACAACTCAGCAGCAGGCTCCCGAACAGGATTCGGGAGCCAGATCTACTCCAGGCTTTCAGTTTTTCGGCATCCATGACGACTGGTCAAAACTCCTAGAACAGGAACGCTACGCCCAGACCTGAGGTATAACTCTTGTCAGCACCATTCAGATCCACGCCCACGCTGGCATCCAGCTGAACACGATCATTCAGGGCATACATTACGCCTGTACCCAGCCCATATTCATAATCCTGGCTTTCAGCCTTGCGATAGACAAATTCCGAGAAGCCTGACCATTTGTCAGTAATTTTATATTCCAGTGTGGGTACGGCTTGGACGGCCCACTGGTCATCTTGCCATTCATAGCGCATGGTAATTGAAGTATTGACCAGATCATTATATTGATAAGCCACAGCTGAACTTAAACTATAAATATCTTCTTCATTACTAAAGCCTGGATTACCTGTCGCAATCAATGCTTCAGCCAGTAAAGCCATCGAAAGTCGCTCATCATCCAGATCAATGGCTTTTTTCAAACCAATACTGACATCACCGAGACCATCATCTTCTGATTTAATGCCATCTATTTTACTTTTAGACCAGGATGGACCCTGCCAGCCCAGTTGTAATTCCAGGCTGTCACTTAAACCGGTACGCAACAACATATCGGCATTGAGTGTGGTGCTATAGTCATTGCCTGATTCAACATAGCTGGCAGAAGGCAGGCCCTGCTCCCAGGCTAACTGCCCTACTGGTATTGTCGTCGTGCTAAACCCCGTGCCTGGACGGTCGAAAGCAAAATCTGCAGCAAATACCTGCGCGCTCGCAGTTGCCAGTGCCACAAAACCCCATGTCTTTAATGTTGTCATAGATTGCTACTCTTTCTTTTTTAAGTCTTAACCGAGTTCTTTGGACATCTTCGCGCCACGGCTACGCAGCAGTTCCAGTGTCTGCTTTTCTTCTTCTAATGCTTCTGCCCAGTTAACTTCATCAAAGTCACAGTCAAAGAACAGATCACAGATTGAAGATAGAATCGTCAGGCCGTCTTCATCCCGGGTATTTGGATCGACATTTTCATCCAGTAAACGTTGTACGGCCGGTACACAGGCAGCACTGGCGGCGTCCCAAAGTGGACCATAAATTTCTTCGGCATCCCACAGGTGCAGATTCACTTTGGCTGCAATCAGGGCATCCAGAATATCAAGATGCACTTGAAGCTTCTGTTGTTTTTCTTCGTTAGATAGAACATTGCCTGCTTCATAAGCCTCGCAAACTTCTTCCCACCATTTGAACAGACCATCTGACCAGACAGAAATGATCGGGCCTTTTTCCATATCAATAAAATTTGGGTTGAGTCCATCTGCCAGGAGCTTTTTCACCTGATTCAGATCCAGTTCTTCGAGTGCTTGCACAAAAAGCTGTTGTTGCGCAGTTAACATGATGGAGCTCACTTCAATTCGTTTTCGACTATTATGCCGAATAAAGCACGATTTGTTTTATTCTCATTCGTTTATTTTATCTAAAATTGAAAAAAGCCCCGTAGGGGCCTTTTTCATCTGCAAACTTTTTATTCTTCTATATCTGTAACCGTTTCTTCGGCAAGTTTTAGCGGATTACCACGCACATTGTCTTTTTTCTCAATTACATGTTCCAAGCTGCGTTTTAAACGGTCGATGGCCCCACGAATTGCGGTATCAATATTGTGACCATGATGGTTGACCACAATTGGCTTCAAGCCAGCAGGACGTGCTTCGATCATGCAGCGAATATCATCATCGCCACCTTTTGCGGCATTTTCATCACTAAGATGCACTGAGAAATGGGTAATACGCTCACTGTGGCGCTGGAATTCCTGATTTAATTCGGTACGAACGTAAGTAATTAGACGATCACTATTGCGAATATTTTTATCGGTACGGAGTTCAATGTTCATAAAATACCATCCTCAAATCATTATAACTTTTTAGTGCAGATTTTTTATCTTGGCACGTTTGTAGCTTGCTGTTTTGTATTGCATTTCACTTCTTCAAATCGTTTTGGATTAACCCTCCACATTGAATGATGAACACATTTTTGAGTCTGCAGAACCGTGTCCTTATACTTTGAATATCGGTCCTCTCTTAAAAATATGCAAGTGATATTTTGATTTTTTTAGCAAAAGGACAACCAATAGTGACAACTGCTTACTTACGCGGAAAACAATTGATTGAAACGATACAAAAGCAAGAATATTCACGCGATTTAATCGGCTATCACGGCAAACCACCCCATGCACAGTGGCCCAATGCTGCCCGGATCGCGGTACAGTTTGTATTGAACTATGAAGAAGGCGGTGAAAATCATGTCGAACATGGTGATAGCAGTTCCGAGCAGTTTCTGTCCGAAATCGTGGGTGCTGCCAGTTTTCCAGCAGTACACCGCTCCATGGATTCAATGTATGAATATGGTTCACGTGCTGGCTTCTGGCGTATTCATGAGGAGTTTCAAAAACGTGGCTGGCCTATGACAATTTTTGGAGTCGGTATGGCACTGGCTCGTAATCCTTATATCGTCGAGGCTATTAAGGTGGCTGATTATGATGTGGTCTCACATGGTCAGCGCTGGTTGCATTATCAGGATATGGATATTGAAATTGAACGTCAGCATATGGATCAGGCCTTAAGCGTGCTGACTGAACTCTTTGGTGAAACGCCAATTGGCTGGTATACCGGACGCGACAGTCCTAATACACGTCAATTATTAGCTGAATTTTCTCAGATTAAATATGACTCTGATTATTATGGTGATGACCTCCCATTTTGGAGCACCTTAACTGAACCAAATGGTCAAAAACGCCCTCATTTGATCATCCCCTATACATTAGAGTGCAATGATATGAAGTTTAGCTCTCCGGGTGGTTTCAATTCAGGTGAGCAATTTTACCAATATTTAAAAGATGCCTTTGATGTGCTCTACAGTGAAGGGGAAACTGCACCAAAAATGATGTCAATTGGCATGCACTGTCGCCTGCTCGGACGTCCGGGACGCTTCAAAGCCTTGCAGCGCTTTATGGATTATGTACAGAGCCATGACAAAGTATGGGTCTGTCGTCGTAACGATATTGCACAACATTGGTACACCCACCATTTTCCTGCGCACCAGGACTAATCATTCACTGAAATCACCCAAAGAGAGCATGCTGCTCTCTTTTTTATTTTGACCTTCTGGTGGACTCACTTGTCATACGATTGTCGGCACTTTGGCATTGTTATTGCAATTTCCAGTGAGAAACACAGATCACAAAGCTTAAATTATGCAATTAACTGAATTTAACCAGGCATCTGACAGCGATATTGAACTGCTGCTCAAGCAGTGTGTGCATATTGACCGTTGGGCTGAAGAATTAAAGCAGCAACGACCTTTTACTTCAAGTGATGAGCTGCTCGAAGCTGCCAAAAGACAGGCACAGACCTGGACTTGGGAAGAGATTTCCAAGGCACTCGCAACCCATCCTCGGATTGGTGAAAAGCAGGCACAGACTGCTTTAACCGCCAAAGAAGAAGGTTTTTCCGAACGGGAACAGGCCTCGATTTCACAAGATGAAGAAACTCAAGCCGCTTTGCTAAAAGGCAATCAGGCCTATGAGAAAAAATTTGATTTCATCTTCCTGATTCGCGCAGCAGGTCGTAGTAGCGAAGAGATTCTGACAGCATTGAATTACCGCCTGGCGAATGACCTGGATACTGAAAAGCGTATTGTTCATCAGCAACTTTTAGAAATTGCTTTGTTACGTCTGGCACAGGAGATTGATTCATGATCAGCACCCATATTCTTGATACTCATCTGGGTAAACCTGCAGCCGATGTTGAAGTCAAATTAATGGATGCCACAGGTCAGGTATTGGCGACTGCTAGCACCAATAGTGATGGCCGAGTACTGGTGCCGGATTTTGGCTTAGACAGTATTCATGCCGGTGACTACTGCATCGAGTTTGCGACTAAAGCCTATTTTGATGTCCAAGGCTTGGCTACCTTTTTTCCAAAGGCCGTGATCCATTTCAGCATTTTAGATGCTGCTCAGCATTATCACATTCCATTACTCATCAGCCCTTTTGCTTATTCGACCTATCGCGGTAGTTAGGTTAGCCCGCTCATTATTCAGAATAGAGAAGGATTTTATATGTCAGAACAAGAAAAAACTGTCTCACCCGAACATGAGTTTTTAGGGGTTGGAAAAAGTGCGGCTTATGGCTTGCAGCATGTATTGACCATGTATGGCGGTATTATTGCCCCACCCTTGATTGTGGGTACTGCTGCAGGCCTGAGCGGCATGGAAATCGGTCTGTTGATTGCCGCAGCACTATTTGTGGGTGGTCTGGCAACAATTTTACAGACAGCAGGCGTGAAATATGTCGGTGCTCGCTTGCCTTTGGTACAAGGGGTATCTTTTGCTGGCGTAGCCACTATGGTGGCGATCGTGACCACCGGAGGAGGATTGCAGGCAGTCTATGGCGCGGTAATTGTCTCTGGTCTGATCGGTTTCTTCCTGGCGCCCTATTTCTCTAGAATTATTCGGTTTTTCCCACCGGTAGTTACTGGCTGTGTGATCACCATCATTGGTCTGTCTTTACTGCCAGTTGCAGTACGCTGGATGATGGGTGGCAACAAAAATACTGAAAACTGGGGTAGTGCAGAAAATGTTAGCTTAGCGCTAATGACCTTAGCTATTGTGATTTTGCTGAATTTATCCCGCAATGCCACAGTACGTCGTTTGTCCATTCTGCTATCTATTGTATTAGGAAGCATAATTGCAGGTTTAATCGGCTTCGGTGACTTTTCTAAAGTGGCAGATGGTGCATGGTTACAATTCCCGAGTTTTTTTGCTTTTGGCATGCCCACGTTTGAGTTGACAGCCATTCTTTCCATGTTGATTGTGACTTTGGTGATCATGACTGAAACCACGGCTGATATTATTGCAGTCGGTGAAATTGTTGGTACCAAAGTCGATGCTGACCGTATTTCTGATGGTTTGCGTGCGGACATGCTGTCGAGTGCCGCAGCCCCTATCTTCGGTTCGTTTATGCAAAGTGCTTTTGCACAGAATGTTGGACTGGTGGCGATTACTGGAGTTAAGAGCCGTTTTGTTGTGACCGCAGGCGGCATTATTCTGGTGGTACTGGGCTTGCTACCAATTATGGGCCGTTTAATTGCGTCTATTCCCGTACCGGTGCTAGGGGGTGCAGGCTTGGTGTTATTTGGAACAGTTGCAGCCAGCGGTATTCGTACCTTAGCGAAGATTGACTATAACGAGCAAAAGAACCTGATCATTGTAGCAACGTCAATCGCTGCCGGCATGGTGCCTATTATTGATCATAGTTTTTATGCAGATTTTCCAAAATGGGTTCAAACTTTATTCCACTCTGGTATTAGTTCAACCTGTTTAATGGCCATTTTACTGAATATCTTATTCAACCATTTAAACTGGTTTAAGACTAAGACTTTGGCCAATGCTGAACCGGCAGTAGATAGCCACCACTAAACCTGGGTTAAAAAAGTTGGTCGGAATATTGCATATAAATTTCAGTTACCGGTCAATTTTCACTTTATTTTTACTTATTAATCTGTATGCTTTATCTGCTTTCTTGGGGGAGAGATTTTAAATGAAACTTAAACAAATCGTAGCACTTTGTGCATTGGCTTCTACTGCGGCTGTTACTCAAGCAGCACCTATCTGGCAAGACTTTAGCTTAACAGGTCTGTATGGTGAAAACTATGCTGTCCCTTTTGCAGGTGATGACAACAAACAGACCACGATTACTGCTGAATATGCAGCAGGTCTTAAGTATGGCGATTTTTTTGCTTTTGCTGACCGTAGTAATACTGACTTTGGTAATGAAACCTATTTCGAAGTTGCACCACGTTTAAGCCTGGGCGCTGTAACAGGTCAAAAACTTGAATTGGGTCCAATTAAAGACGTTCTTATCGCGACAACTTGGGAAGGCAGCGCTAGCGCTAATACTGACTTTAACAACTACTTATATGGTATTGGTTTTGCACTTGATATTCCATACACAAGTTATGCGAATATCAATTTCTACAAAGCTGACAACGATGACACACCAGATGATTATCAAATGACCATCACTTATGCAGTGCCATTTAAAATCGGTTCTGAAGAATTCCTGGCAGATGCTTTCCTGGATTGGTCAACTGCTGAGAAAAATGGTCACGCAAGTGAATTGAACTGGACATCTCAGTACAAATGGAATGTAGGCAAACACATTTCTCCTGAGACTAAACTTTACCTTGGTATTGAGCATTCTGTCTGGAATAACAAATATGCCATTAAAGGTTTAGATCAACACGATGTCAGCGCTC
The DNA here is from genome assembly GCF_003289665.1 of Acinetobacter sp. SM1B. Taxonomy (NCBI): domain Bacteria; kingdom Pseudomonadati; phylum Pseudomonadota; class Gammaproteobacteria; order Moraxellales; family Moraxellaceae; genus Acinetobacter; species Acinetobacter sp. SM1B. The sequence goes on along the minus strand of NZ_QMBM01000001.1, from coordinate 87,002 downwards.
TTGTGAAGTATCACTTCTAAGAGATGTTATCTTAAAAGCAGAACTTCGGTTCTGCTTTTTTTTATTTCTTTAATTTAACTTAATCAGTAGGTGGTTCAATGAGTGCAGTTCAGATCCGTACAGCCAATATAGACGACCTTGAAAGTATCCTTAATATTTATAATCAGGAGATTATCAACGGTACTGCCACCTGGAACCATACTGCGATGGCATGGTCAGATATACAGGCCTGGTTCAAAACCCTTCAAGATCAGAACTATCCGGTACTCGTTGCAGAACATCAGCCTACAGCTAAAATCATTGGCTATGCCAATTATGATGAGTTCCGTAGTATTCAGGGTTTCTCTAAAACAATTGAACATGCGGTCTTTCTACATCCTGACTATACTGGTCAAGGGATAGGAGAACAGTTGTTATTGCGCTTGATGGAAATTGCCAGCAGGCAGGGCATGCATATCATGGTGGCAGCAATTGATTCGGAAAATATAGCCTCCATTCATTTGCATCGAAAACTTGGCTTTATTCAAACGGGTTATATGCCACAGGTGGGAGAAAAATTTGGTCAGTGGCGTGATCTGGTCTTGCTTCAGCTGAACCTGGATCAAAATTCACTTTAGATTTTTCTATATTAAAAACTGACTGCAACAAGAAAATACAGAGATAAAAAAAAGGGCTTACGCCCTTCTGCTGATCAATCATTGTTATTATTTTATATGCTTATTATCATGAATTTTCATACAAGTTTCAGTCCAAAGGGTTACCGATAATATTGCTAATAATGCCTTTCATAATATGTGGGCCATTTTCACGACGTAATTCTTCATACCATTCCATTGTTACCTCTTTATCTTTCATATGAGTGACATCACAGCGCTTACGCGCACGCAGCACCAGTTCATTCGCACGTTCATTGCGTTTATTCTGATAGCGACGTAATGAGTCCTGTAATCCCAGTGTATTGATCTGAAGTGCACGAGCCAGATAGATTGCATCTTCCATCGCCTGGCAACCGCCTTGACCAATATCCGGCGTTGTACTGTGGGCTGCATCGCCGACAATGACGACATTGCCTTTGTAAAAATCGGCAAATGGTTCGATGTCATGAATTTCGACACGATTGGTACGCTGCTCATCAATTGCCTCAATCAGCTTTTGAACCTGAGGGCACCAGTCTTTAAAGTATTCTTTGAGTAATGTTTTATATTGGCTACGCTCATTCTCCAGTCCTACTGGCAATGGCACATCAAAAAAGAAGTAGAAACGGTTATTTGCAACCGGCATCAGTGAAGCACGTTTGCCCTCACCGACAAAAGTGGTCCATTGATCAGCAGGGGCTAAAGCTTCCGATACCTCAACCAGACCATTCCAGTTCACATAACCGGCATATCGACGCGATACAGTTTCACCGAGCACATAAGCGCGGGTCATGGAATGGGTTCCATCGGCACCAACCAGCAAGTCTGTTTGAATTTCTGAACCATCTGCAAAGCTAACGGTGACCTGTTGTCCATCATCATTGAGCGCCACCATTTTTTTACCGAGATGAATATCAGCATGACCAAATTCATCCATCAGCATATTCTGTAATTCGGCACGAGAGACCGGATATGGACGCTGTCCCACTTCTTCAATCAGCGGATAAAGGCTGAACTGGGTCATAACATCGCCAGTCAGGCCATCAACATAAGCCAGATTATCCATCTGCCCGCCCAGTTGGGCGACCTGGTCAGTTAAACCTAAATAATTCAGGCATTTCACCCCATTGGACCAGAGAGAAATCGCAGCACCCACGGGCAAGATCTGTTCGGCCTGCTCATAAATGCTGACCTGATGTCCGAACTTCTTTAATGCAATACCTGTGGTTAAGCCCGCCATCCCGGCGCCAATAATGGTGATATTCATTGTTCCCCCTAAGTTCATAAATGTTGATCCATCTCAGGGAGACAAAGCGAAAAGTGTGCCATTATCCGAATAGTTTCAAATACCCAGATTCAAGTTGGCACATGCTGTGCATCATTTTTTAAAGTACTGCCTTGTTTTGGGGAGAAAAGAACAGGGCATTGGCTATGTTTAGCCTGTAAGAAATGACAGTTGAATAAATTTAGAATGGAAGATTGATATGGCGACCCTGTTTGCACCTGCTTTTGAAATACCTGCACAGTTACAGCAACTTACTAATCTGGCAGATGAACGTATTGGTGCAAAAGTATTGCAATGTTCAGATGATTTTTTTGCTGAAGCACAGCGCATGCTCCAATTTACAGCACCTATTTTTGTCGAAGATAAGTTCGATAATCATGGTAAATGGATGGACGGTTGGGAAACCCGCCGCAAGCGTCATGCCGGCTATGACTGGGCAATTGTAAAGCTCGGTGTTGCGGGAAAAATTAGTGCACTGGATATTGATACCACTTTTTTTAGTGGCAACTATCCTGCCTCTGCTGCAGTTGAAGCCTGCTATGCACCAGATCAGAACCTGGAGCAGGTTGAATGGCACCAAATTTTACCAAACAGTATATTAGGTCCAAGCCAGCATCATATTTTTCAAGTTGCTTCAGAAAACACTTATACCCATTTACGTTTAAATATCTACCCGGATGGTGGTGTAGCCCGTCTACGCGTTTATGGGGAGGTCCAGATTCAGTTAAAAGACAGCAATGAAACTCTGGATCTGCTGGCACTGGAAAATGGCGGTCGTGTGATTGCCTACAGTGATGCGCACTTTGGTCATCCACGTAACCTGATTAACCCAGGCCGTGGCATCAATATGGGCGATGGCTGGGAAACTAAACGCCGCCGTGCTCCAGGTTTTGACTGGTGTATTCTGGCTTTAGGCCAAGCTGGAAAAATTGAAAAAATTGATATTGATACTGCACACTTCAAAGGCAACTATCCAGCAGAAGTCTCCATTCAAGCTGTCTATATAGAAGATGCGACTGATCCGCAACTGATTCCACAAAGTATGTTCTGGCCTTTCCTGCTTGAAGCCCAGCCCATGCAGATGGATCATGTGCATAGCTTTATCAATGAAATTCTGGCACATGAAAAGATTTCACATATCCGTGTGAATATGATTCCTGATGGCGGTATTAGCCGTATCCGTTTATGGGGAAAGGTAGCTGATTAATGCGATTGACCCTCCCTCTCCACAGGATGGTCAATCGAACAGCTGTTTTAACAGATGGCAGTGGACCTGATCTCAGAATCGGGTTCACTGCCAAACTTTATCCATACTTTCTGACAGATCGAATTCGCTCATTTACTTTCTACTCACATTTTCATCAAAGTATCCTTCTTGCTTACTTAATATACAGGGATAAAATAGTGAGATTAATCAAGAAAGTCTTGTCATAAAAATACGAGCAAAAGGAATATAAAAGAATGAAAAATACCATCCAAATTCAGCTATTAACCAGTGAAAACTTTGCTCGTTTTGGTGAAGTCATCAGCTGTCAGGGTAATGACTATTTCCATATCAACGATGCACATACCGAGCGTTATCATGCACTGGTGATGACTGAAATTATGGGAGATGCCAAAGCGGGGATCAGTATTTTTAGAAATATTAAAAGTACTCAAATTCCTTTTGAAATCTCCATGCTGGAACGACATCCGAATGGTTCTCAAGCCTTTATCCCCATGCAGGGACAAAAGTTCCTGATTGTCGTTGCGCCAAGTTTGGATACAGATACTCCGGATCTGTCTCAGCTTTGTGCATTTATTACAGATGGGACACAGGGGATCAATTACCGGGCAGGTACCTGGCATCATCCCCTGCTGACACTAGAGGAACCCAGTGATTTTGCCGTGGTCGACCGGATTGGTACCGGACATAATTGCGATGTATATCAGTTTCCTGAAACTTTCAAAATCGAAGGAAATCTCTTCTAATCACAAGACCAATATTTACTTGAAGTATGCTGTGTGTTTTATTCAGAATAAGAATTAAAACTGAGCAAACCATGTATAAATCTTTAGCTGCTATCGCCCTGACTGCTTTGAGTCCTCTTTGTTTTTCAGATACCCCCTTTCAACAGGAATTACGGGCTGGCTGTGCCAAAGTCAAAAGCTATGCAGCCACTGGCAAGCAATTCTATGATCAGAAACAGTATGCTCAGGCCGTTGAACAGTTTGAACAACAGGCAGCATGGTCAAGCTTTTGCAGTATGAATGTAGAAGATGGGGGCATTGCTTTTACCGAGCACGCAATTAGTACTGCGTTTAATAATGTTGGTCTGAGTTATGCCAAACTAGGCAAACCGCAATGGGCACGTGCCTGGTTTTCTGTCTATCCTGACGCTAAAAACAGCCAGTTCAACTTGAAACAGCTTCCTGCCCCAAGGCAAAGTTCTCACCTGTCTGGAAAATATGTACGTTACGCGGGTTTTGGGCAATGGAATACTATTGAAGTGAAACGTACTGCAAAGTCCTATGCAATAGAATTTAATGGCTTATATATGGGAATTCGCAGTCTGATTTATGGACCGAATATCGGTGAATTCCAGACCACCATGCCATTTAAGAAAACTCAAACCAGCTATCGTGCAGATGACTGTAAAATTGATTTGGATTTTAAATTTGATTCAAAAGTTGGGCAGCAGCTTCATGTAAAAGAAACTAACATCATGAGTTGTGGTTTTGGTCATAATGTGTCGGCGAGTGGAGTTTATTTAAAGGTGGAATAGCGCTTTTGAGCTTAGACATTCAGAGTGATTTTATACTTTAATTAAACTATTGAACCTTCAGAATAAGCTATATCTTGCCGAATTATTTTTTGTTATATACTCAAATAACTAAGAATAATTTTAAGAGCTAAAAAATTGGATTCCAACTTACTCGCATTAGGTAGTTTTATTACTAGCTTAGGCACATTGATTGTTGCTGTATTTGCACTTCATTCTTGGAAAAAACAGTTTAATAAAAGCCTACAACGAGATTTTGTTTTAGATGCGCTAGATACTATACATGCAGTCTCTGCATTGAATTTTAAAATCGTTGATAAATTCAATGCAGAGACAGAAAAAGATAATAATTTTCTACTTATGTCAGAATATTATTTGAATCCAATACCTGCTAACTATCCAAATTTACTAGAGTCATTAGGACATAGTATGATTAATTTAGACAAGGTTTTAAATCGTTTAAGCAAAATCCAAAATGATGAATATTTTGATACGCTTTCAGAAAAATACATTGAAATTATATCTGAAATTTACATGTTTTTTGAGTCTGATGAACTAATCGGATTTGATCATCCTGATATAATCAAAATCAGTGAAAAAGGTTGGACTACATCATGGTTAGATAAAGCCTTTGATAAAAAGCGAGTACTAGCATTTCAGATCGAAGAGTATTTATTAAAATTATTAAAAATCTAAAGAAAATTCCCTCTCCTTCTAGGAGAGGGTTAGGGTGAGGTCAAAAATCCTCCAAACATTCTTCTACTAAAGGAAAACTAAGCCACTGCCTGATTCTGACAAGCTGACATGACATGCAATACCGCAGCCGTCCGTGTTTCTACATAGAGCTTTTCAAAGACATGCTCAAGATGCTTGTTCACCGTCCGCGGGCTGAGTTGCAGGATCTCGGCAATATCCCGGTTGGTCTTCCCCATCGTGACCCAATGCATCACTTCTGCTTCACGCGGCGTCAGGTTTGGACAGGCCTGCGCGATTTCCTCTGCGCTCGGCATTTGGGTCTGCTCTTTCAACTGTACCAAAACATGTTTAGAGATATGGCCTGCATACAGTTTGGTGAGCAGGTTAAGTTGTAACTGCTGATGGCCATGACCATACTGACCATGCAGTAAGTGTGCTTGATCTGGCTGCTTGAGCAAGTCCTGTAGCCACTGATTTAAACTGGACTGAAAATGCTGTACATCCACCTGATGATTTTTCAGTAATTCACTGACGATTGGGGTCTGCCAGATAATTTCACCTTCCAGATTCAGCGATAGAATCGCACTGCCGGTTGCATCCAGCATTTGTCGCTGCTGATGCATTAAACGAGCCTGTAACAAATGGGTTTTTACTCGTGCCCGAACTTCATCAATATTTAAAGGCTTGGTTACGTAATCTACCCCACCTGCCTGAAAGCCTTTAAGAATGTGCTCGGTTTCAGTCAGACCCGTCATAAAAATCACCGGGATATGTTCAGTCACTGGACTGGCTTTAAGCTGAGTGCAGGTTTCAAAACCATCCATCTCCGGCATACTGCCATCAAGCAGGATCATGTCAGGCTGAATACGATGCGCAATTTCAATTGCATCAAATCCATTGGTCGCTACAAGTACCTGATAGCCAGCCTGATCCAGGCTCTCATGCAACAGACTTAGATTTTCAGGTATATCATCCACAATCAAAATACTTTCCAACATGTCCACCTTACCCCTACTTCAGCACATCTGCATGCTCATGAAGTCGCTGAATTGCTCTTTTAAAATCAAATTGTTTTAAATCCTGCTCAATCTGATGCCATATATCGTTATATTGTTCAAAGTGCTGACCACAATCATGCAGTACATCTTTTGCCCCCCGGATAAAACCAATACTTAAATGCTGTTCCAGCTGAATGACCACCTCTGCCACGCTCAACAATGGAATGGATGGGTTCAATTCATTTCTGCTTTCAACCACAACCGTGGAGATCTGTACTTTCTGGTCAGAAGGCTGTTCTTGTTCTGGCTGCTGCTCATGCTGATGAAGCCAGCTTAAGCCCAGCTTATCGCCAATCTTGTTTAATAATAAATTGAGATCGACCGGTTTTACTAAAAAGTCTTCATTCAATACATCCGTTTCCGGATTAATCATCCGCTCATTGGCATCTGCAGAAATAATAATAATCGGGACATTGGTGATTTTATTCTGGCGCAGCAATTTCGCCGTTTCCCAGCCGCCCAGTAAAGGCATACTTAAATCCATCAAAATCAGATCAGGATTAAATTCTGGAACCTGACGCAAACAGGCTAAACCTGATTCTGCCTCTTCTAAAATAAAACCTAAGGGTTTAAGAAAATTCAGAACCAGGCCACGGTCGGTCGCTTCATTGTCAACCACCAGTATTTTACGGCGTTCTCCGGTATAACCGGTTACAGTATTAGAGGCAACGTCAGCGATCGGATGGATCAGGGATTTAGAAGGCAAATACAGTTTTATTTTAAACACTGAACCCTGTTTTAATTGGCTGCTCAGGGTCAGCTCGCCACCAAGAATATCAACCAGAAGTTTTACGATCGGCAGCCCTAAACCCGTGCCGGCAAAACTGCCCTGTACCACATTACGACCACGCTCAAAAGGCTGGAATATCCGCTCAACATCCGACTCAGCAATCCCACAACCGGTATCCTGAATTTCAAAATAAGCAGTTTGAAAACGGTAATCGACCTTAAATTTGACTCCCCCCTCCAGGGTAAATTTCAAAGCATTACCCAGCAAATTAATCAGTATCTGTTCCAGACGTTTTTTATCAATACGGACATACTGTGGAATCTTGCTACTGATCTCCACATCAAAGTTCAGCTGCTTTTGGGCAAACTGTGGCTCGAATATATGCACGATCTGTTTAAGAAATTTTGGCAGGTCGATATTGGAATTTTCCAAAGAAATCTTGCCAGTTTCAATCCGTGCCAAATCCAGCAGACCATCAATCAGAGAAGTCAGATGCTGACCGCTACGGCTAATCACGCCAAGGGCAGACTCGCCCTGTTCAGACAGTTTTTCCTGTTTCTGCAGTAGCTGGCTATAACCGAGAATACTGTTCAACGGCGTGCGTAATTCATGACTGATACCAATTACATAACGGCTTTTGGCTTCATTGGCTTTTTCTGCCTGAATGCGGGCATCCTGTAACTGGCGATCGGTAATTTTATGCGCTTCAATCTCATCCATCAGCAGTTGGGTCTGGGTATTGCTTTCCAATTGCGCCTGACGTCGACTTTCATCATTCAGCACTAACCACCAGGCGGCTACACACAGTAGCAGGAACAGTACGGCATAGATTTTGACGAACAGCATTGTCAGCGCATCCTGCTGCTGTGACAAAGCGCCCAGGCTGGCAGACTCCTGTAAATAAATCAGGCTCAGACTGACTGCCAGCACCACGCCCAAGACAAAAATCAGCAGGATATACAGACTTAAACGGGTATTAATATGTTGTACCCAGTATTTCGGCAGGAACCAGGCCGCAAAAACTCTGAGCTGTGAAGACCAGCGTGCATGCGGCTTACACAGGTCATGACAACGTGCTTCAAGCGTGCAGCACAGAGAACAGATCTGACTGCTATAGGCTGGACAACTGGCCATGTCTGCAGTTTCATAATCATGCTCACAGACTACACAGGTTTGGGTTTCGAGCAGCTCCAACTCAGGCTTTTCTTGACGTGCCAAGTAATATTTACCTTTGGTAAACCAAGCAATTAGCGGTACACATAACATCGCCGTACCCAATGCAATAAAACCGGCCAAGGATCGGGCAATCTCTCCAAAAACGCCCCAGTAACACAGCATGGATAAGACCGATGCAATGATCAGGCTACCGACTCCAACCGGATTAATGTCATATAAATAAGCTCGTCGAAATTCAATTCCTTTGGGACTCAGTCCCAGTGGTTTACAGATCACCAGATCCGCAACAATGGCACCGATCCAGGCAAGGGCCACATTACTATATAAGCCAAGCACACGCTCCACCGCATGGATTACCCCAAGTTCCATCAACAGCAAAGCGATAAAGATATTGAATACCAGCCAGACTACGCGCCCTGGATGGCTATGCGTCAGACGCGCAAAAAAGTTCGACCAGGCCAATGACCCTGCATAGGCATTGGTAACATTAATCTTGATCTGAGCGACGCAGACAAATAGAACAGTCAGAAATAAAGCGATCCCGGGATGATTGACCACCTGTTGGTAAGCAATCCAGTACAGATAATTGGGGTTACTCAGTTCGGAATCAGCAACCAGATACTGCATTGCGAGTGCCATGAGCAGCATACCCATGAATATCTTGATAAATCCGCCTAGAATCCAGGCCGGTCCACCTAAAAAGACTGCCCAATTCCATTTACGCTGAATATGTTTTTTATCGGGTAAAAACCGCAGATAATCCGCCTGTTCTCCGATCTGGGTGATCAGGGCAAAGAGCACCGTGCAGGATGCACCAAAAAAAGACAGGTTAAAGGCAGCGCTCTGACTTTTTGCGCCCTCAATCAATGCAAGATTGCTGATCAAATCAGGTTGCTTCACCAACACAAAGCACCATGGTAATAAAAGCAGGAATAACCAGAGTGGTTGGGTGATGGCCTGCACCTTATTGATGAAGCCAATACCTTTGACCACCAATGGCAAAATCACCAGTGCTGAAATCAGGTAGCCAATACTCAGGGGTATCCCTAAGCCTAGCTCCAATGCCAGCGCCATGATGGCGGCTTCAAAGGCGAGAAAGATAAAGGTGAAACTGGCATAAATGACCGAGGTAATGGAGGAGCCAATATAGCCAAATCCGGCACCACGGGTCAGTAAATCAATATCGACATTATAACGGGCAGCATAATAACCAATCGGCCAGCTGGTCAGGAAAATGATAATCGCCACAACCACCAGGGCCCAGAAAGCATTACCGAAACCGTATTGCCAGAGCATGGTGGCTCCAAGTGCCTCCATTGCCAGGAAACTGACGGCCGCAAGCGCCGTATTGGTCACTGTCCATAGTGACCATTTCCGGACGGATTTAGGCGCATAGCGCAGGGCATAATCCTCAATACTTTCATCGACCACCCAGGTATTGTATTTACGCCGGGTATGAATGACGCGCTGCGGTGCCTGACTGGTATTCGCTGTTGGGTCCATACAGATCAAATAAAGCTAAATATCTGCTCTTAAAAGCAATAACTATGCCCAGTCTATCAGTATCTAAAAATAATCCGACTGAATGCTATATACGTAAAGTGACGTATATGCTCATTTTTTAACTCCCCTTAGGCTTAGTTCCATACCAAGCGCAAACCAATCACTAAGCGCATCAGCACATCTAATTCTATAGGGGAACCCGACATGAGCTTGAAATCAAAAGTAAAGACATCTGGATTACTGGCAGGTTTACTTGCTGTTCCATTCCTGCTGGCACCCGCACTGACCAATGCCAGCGTTCCTGCAACAGCAAAGGTCAATACCACCAAACTTAAAGTCGATGACAAGTTTGTGTATGTAGGGCAGCTACATTCAGCAACCGGTACCATGGCAATTTCTGAAACCGGTTCGATTCAGGCAGAACGTCTGGCCATTGAACAGATCAATAAACAGGGCGGTGTTCTCGGTCGACAGATCAAAATTATTCAGGAAGATGGTGCTTCTGACTGGCCAACCTTTGCAGAAAAAGCACGTAAACTGTCTGAAAAAGACCGTGTTGCTGCAATTTTCGGCTGCTGGACTTCAGCCTCTCGTAAAGCCGTACTGCCGATTATTGAACGCAACAACTCTCTACTTTATTACCCAACCTTCTATGAAGGCTTAGAACAATCTAAAAACGTGATCTACACCGGTCAGGAAGCAACTCAACAGGTACTTGAAGCACTGAACTGGCTGGCAAAAGAGAAAAAAGCCAAAACCTTCTATCTGATTGGTTCTGATTACATCTGGCCACGTACCACCATGAAAATTGCCCGTACCCACATCGAAAAAGTACTGAAAGGTAAAGTGGTTGGTGAAGAATACTATCCATTGGGCCATACACAATTCGGCTCCCTCATCAACAAAACCAAACTGCGTAAACCAGATGCCATCTTTGCAGCAGTTGTGGGCGGTTCGAACGTATCCTTCTACAAACAAATGAAAGCTGCGGGCGTAACAGGCGACAAACAGACACTGCTTACCCTTTCAGTGACTGAAGATGAATTGCTGGGGATTGGCGGCGAAAACATGAAGGGCTTCTACTCTTCAATGAAATATTTCCAAAGCCTGAATAACCCCAATAATGCTGCATTCGTAAAAGCCTTTAAAGCGAAATATGGCCCTAAAGCGGTGGTAGGTGACGTAACACAAGCAGCCTACCTTGGTCCATGGTTATGGAAAGCCGCAGTTGAAAAAGCCGGTAGCTTCGATGTCGCGAAAGTGACTGCCGCATCTAAAGGCCTAGAAATGAAAACTGCACCTGAAGGCTATGTAAAAATTGACCCGAACCACCATTTATGGAGCAAATCACGTATTGGTCAAGTGCAACCAAATGGTCAGTTCAAAGTTGTTTACGAGTCTAAAGGTCTAATCAAACCAAACCCATTCCCTAAAGGTTACTGAGTTAACAGCCACATGATCAGGGGAAGCCATTCTCCTGATCTTTTTATTCCACACAATTTTTTAAAGCTTGGAGGATGATGCGATGGATCTATCATTTGCAGAATTCGGTGCAATATTTGCCATGCAAGGCTTTAATGGTCTCTCTGTGTTCTGTGTGCTGTTATTGATGGCGCTCGGCCTTGCAATTATCTTTGGGCAAATGGGCGTAATTAACATGGCACATGGTGAGTTTCTGACCATTGGTGCATATACGACATTTTTCATTTCCACACTGACTGAAAGTTTTTTCCCTCAACTCCTACCTTACTATTTCCTGATTGCAATCATTGCAGCCTTCCTCACAGCAGGCATTATCGGTTACATGGTGGAACGGCTCATGATCAGCCGGCTCTATCAACGGCCACTCGATACACTTCTTGCAACATGGGGCTTGAGCCTCATCATGCAGCAGTTGTTTCGTTCTATCTTCGGCCCTAAGGAAGTCAGCCCGACTCTACCTGACTGGTTAATGGGTTCTTATCAACCGACGGAAGCCATCGATATTCCAATCAACGGTTTATTCCTGGTGGGCGTCACCCTCTGTGTTACTGCATTTGTCTACTTTCTGATTTACCGTTCACGCTGGGGTTTACAGCTTCGTGCAACCAACCAGAACCGCTTTATGAGTGGTGCTGTCGGGATCAATACCAAACGTGTTGACAGCTTAACCTTTGCCTTGGGTTGTGGGCTTGCAGGTATTGCCGGTGCAGCTTTCACAACCATCGGTTCTACTGGTCCTACAGCCGGTTCGCTGTATATCGTCGATACATTCTTAGTCGTGGTCTTCGGCGGCGCTGCAAGCTTGCTTGGCACCGTTGCCTCCGCATTCAGTATCGCGCAAGCACAATCTATTCTGGAATTCTTCCTTTCTGGTTCTGTCGCTAAAGTCCTCACACTGGCTACAGTCATTATTATCCTGATGCTGCGTCCTCAGGGTCTCTTCTCAATCAAAGTACGTAAATAGGGATTCAGGAGAGATATTATGAAGAATCTAATGAATGCCTTTTTAGGCGGTAAAGAAGGTGCGATTGGTCTGGTGATTCTTGCCGTACTGATCCTGCTGGTCATGCCAATGTTTCTGGATATTTTCCGTCTGAATCTGATGGGTAAATATCTGACTTTTGCTTTTGTCGCAATCGGCCTGGTTCTGTGTTGGGGACACGGGGGTATCTTAAGTTTAGGTCAAGGGATTTTCTTTGGCATTGGCGGCTACTGCATGGCCATGTTCCTGAAACTTGAAGCTTCAGATATGCAATCTACAGCAGCGCAAACCACGCCAGGAATTCCAGACTTTATGGACTGGAACCAGATCACCAGCTTGCCAGGCTTCTGGGAACCTTTCCATAGCTTCGGGTTTACTTTGTTTGCCATCATCATCATTCCAATCTTGCTTGCCTTCATCATCGGTTTCGCGATGTTTACCCGTCGTGTCGGTGATGTGTACTTCTCGATCATCATGCAAGCGATTGTAGCGATCCTGACCATTCTGATTATTGGTCAACAAGGTTTCACTGGCGGCATTAACGGGATTACAGACCTGAAAACCCTGCATGGCTGGGATATCCGTACCGATGAAGCCAAATATGTCCTGTACTACATCAATGCCCTGCTACTCATTGCAGTGATCATGATCAGCCGTTTTGTCCTCAGTTCTAAACTCGGTCGTCTGCTTTCTGCGATGCGTGACAAAGAAGAACGTGTACGTTTCTCTGGCTATGACGTGGCCATGTATAAAGTATTCATTTTCTGTTTCGCAGCTGTGGTGTCATCTATTGGTGGTGCGATGTTTACCCTGCAAGTTGGCTTCATGTCACCAACGATTATCGGCATCGTACCTTCGATTGAAATGGTCATTCTGGCTGCAGTCGGTGGTCGTCTTTCACTGATTGGGGCAGTGTATGGTGCTGTTCTGGTGAATCTGGGTAAAACTTACTTCTCTGAAGCCTTTCCTGAAGTATGGTTGTATTTCCTCGGTGCATTGTTCATCGGTGTGGTCATGTTCTTACCGAATGGCTTAGCGGGTCTGTATGAAAAATATGTTCGTCCATTGTTCCTGAAAAAGAAACCGATCGACAGCACTTCGCCACCGCCAAGTAGTGATCCGGATAAAACGATCGATCCAATTGTAGAAGGAGGCGTGAAATGAATAAAGTCGGCATAGAAATGAATAAACCGGTTCTCGTCATTGAAGATCTCACCGTGTCCTTCGACGGTTTCAAGGCAGTCAGTGATCTCAACTTCTATCTGGATAAAAACGAAGTCCATGTGGTGATCGGTCCCAATGGAGCCGGCAAAACCACAGTGCTGGATCTGATCTGCGGCAAGACCAAAGCAACTTCAGGCACGATCAAGTTTAATGATATTGAACTGACCAAACTGAAAGAGTTCGACATTGTCCGTAAAGGGGTTGGGCGTAAATTCCAGAACCCGAATATTTATGAAAATTTGTCGGTCTATGACAACCTGGAAATGTCCTTCCCGCGTGGCCGTAATGTCTTTGGTGCGCTGTTCTTCAGACGCACCAAAGATGTCGATGAGCGTATTCGTGAAGTTGCTGGCAAGATTTTCCTGACCGACCTGCTGGATACCTCCGCCGGTCTGCTCTCTCATGGCCAGAAGCAGTGGCTGGAAATTGGCATGTTACTCATGCAAGACCCAGAGCTGCTCATGCTGGATGAACCTGTCGCAGGGATGAGTGTCTCGGAGCGTGAGCAGACGGCGCAACTGTTGCGGGAGATTAGCAAAGGACGTTCTGTGCTAGTGATTGAACATGACATGGAATTTGTCAAAACCATTGCGGACAAAGTCACGGTACTGCACCAGGGCAAAATTCTGGCAGCAGGCAAAATGGACGATGTGCAAAATGATCCAAAAGTGATTGAAGTTTATCTGGGACACTAAGGAGGCCACTATGAGCGGATTATTAGAAATTAATGCTTTGTGTTCAGGATATAAACAAAGTCAGGTGATTCACGACCTGGAACTGAAGATCCAGCCGAAGGAAATTGTAGCGATCATGGGGCGTAACGGCATGGGTAAAACCACCCTGTTTAAAACCCTGATTGGTGATATTAAAAATACCAAAGGTGAAATCAAGCTGGATGGCAAGAATCTGGAAAAACTGGATCCTTACCAACGTGTAGAAAACGGTGTGGCTTATGTGCCACAAGGCCGGATGATTTTCTCCACCATGTCCGTACTGGAAAATATCCAGACCGGTTTACCGGCTTCTGCCCATGGCAAAGTACCGGATGACCTGTATGAGCTGTTTCCTGTGCTTTGGGATATGCGCAAACGTAAAGGCGGAAACTTATCGGGTGGGCAACAACAGCAATTAGCAATTGCCCGTGCCTTAGCGACTAATCCTAAAGTACTTCTGCTGGATGAACCGACGGAAGGGATTCAGCCTTCTATCATTAAGGACATTGCCAGAACACTGAAAGAGATTCGGGATCAGCGTGATCTGACCATTGTGGTCTCTGAACAGGTGCTGAGTTTCACCATGGCGATGGCCGATCGCTTCCTGGTGATCGATAAGGGCCGCTTTGCTTATGAAAATGTCCGTGAAAATGTCGATGAGACCACCATCAGTAAATATCTCTCTGTTTAATCTTCCTGGTTTAATCTGGCTGTAATTTTTCTCTACATCCCTCGATTCGTCGGGGGATTTTTAATTTCTATTTCACTTAATTAATCGGCAGCTGATTTTAATATTTTATTTGATTATTCACATTTAAAAATTCCTTCCAGTCTACGCACCCATATACGCAATTCAACGTATTTTGCTGTAACGCATTTCACGCGACACTCGAATCATAAAGTTGAATCAATAAAAGAGTTGGAGAAATTTGAATGCGTCACGGTGATATCTCAAGCAGCCCAGATACAGTAGGTGTAGCAGTTGTAAACTACAAAATTCCTCGTTTGCATACTAAAGCGGAAGTGCTTGAGAACGCAAAAAAAATTGCTGAGATGCTGAAAGGAATCAAACAGGGTATTCCAGGTATGGACCTGATTGTTTTTCCTGAATACAGCACCATGGGCATTATGTACGACCATGACGAGATGATGGCAACCGCTGCCACCATTCCAGGCGAGGAAACCGCAATTTTCTCGCAAGCCTGTATTGAAGCCAACGTCTGGGGCGTGTTCTCAATTACCGGTGAACAACATGAGGAACATCCAAACAAGGTGCCTTATAACACCTTGATCCTGATTAATAACAAGGGCGAAATCGTTCAGAAATACCGCAAGATTATCCCATGGTGCCCGATTGAAGGCTGGTGCCCAGGTGATACCACCTATGTGACTGAAGGACCGAAGGGCATCAAGATGTCACTGATCATCTGTGATGACGGTAACTATCCAGAAATCTGGCGTGACTGTGCCATGAAAGGCGCTGAACTGGTCGTGCGTTGCCAAGGCTATATGTACCCGGCTGCAGATCAGCAGATCAACATGGCGAAATGCATGGCATGGGCAAATAACGTTTACGTTGCTGTTGCCAACTGTACCGGTTTTGACGGCGTTTACACCTATTTCGGTCACTCAGCAGTAGTCGGCTTCGACGGTCGTACTTTAGGGGAATGTGGTACGGAAGAAAACGGCATCCAATACGCACAATTGTCACTGCATGAAATTCGTGATGCACGTAAATACGACCAGTCACAAAACCATTTATTTAAATTGCTGCACCGCGGCTATACCGGTGTCTATAACAATGGTGACGGCGATAAAGGCGTTGCAGATTGTCCATTCGACTTCTACAAGACCTGGGTTCTGGATGCTCAAAAAGCGCAAGAGAACGTGGAAAAAATTACCCGCTCTACCATCGGTGTTGCGGAATGCCCAATCGGCAATCTGCCACATGAAGGCTTAGAAAAAGAAGCATCTTAAGTTTGGTCTGAGAGGAGGTATTCGATATGACATTTGCCAGTGACCGCATCAGTGCCAATCAGGAAACCCTGGCGAAACAGCGTTATGAGATGCAGAGCAAAGAACGTATTGCATGTACCTCTCGCTTTAGCTTTGATCCTGAAAAAGTCATGCAGCATGTCCGTGGTCATATTATCGGGCAGCGCGTTGCCCTGGATGAAATCGAAAACATGCTCATAACCGTCAAGGCAGATTTTAATGCCCCTACCCGGCCGCTGGCAGTCACATTGATGCTAGGACCGACGGGTGTGGGGAAAACCGAAACGGTTCGGCTGATTGCGGAAGCGATTCATGGCAAGCCCGATGCATTCTGCCGGATCGACATGAATACACTGGCACAGGAACATTATGCTGCAGCCCTGACAGGTGCCCCTCCAGGCTACGTCGGCTCCAAGGAAGGCAATACCCTTTTTGATGAAGCTCATATTCAGGGCAGCTTTTCCAAGCCAGGTATTGTGCTGTTTGATGAAATTGAAAAAGCCAGTACCGAAGTCATTCGGGGCCTGCTGAATGTTCTGGAAACCGGAACCTTAAAGCTGACCGCGGGTACCAAAGTATTGGATTTCAAAAACTGCATGATCTTTATGACCAGTAACGTCGGCGCCAAAGATGCTCAGGCACGCTTAAGACAGCTGGCCAAGCTTCCCAAGCCTATTCAGAAACTGGCCCGACTGGCCAAACTGGATGACAGCCAGATTACCGAACGCGCCTTGTACAAGAAATTTGATCCTGAATTTTTGAATCGTATTGAACGTATTCTGCAGTATGAAGCGGTTGAAGCTGATTTCGCGCCAACACTGGTCAGTCTGGAAATCGAGAAACTGAATCAGCGACTCCGTAAGCAGAGCCGCACAGTTGAATTTACACCCGCTGCCACCCAGTTTCTGTCTACCGGACACGATGTTCGCTTCGGTGCACGAGGCTTGAGTCGCCGCTTTCGGGTTCTGGTTGAGCCACAACTCGCCAGGTTTTTTATTCAGCATCCAGAAGCCGGTCAAATCATCATTGATTATGACGGCAAAACGATCCAGGTTCAGTCAGTTCCTGTTGAAAGCGTGATCGAAGATCTGCTGTTCATCATGGATGACACGGGCAATAACATCAAAAACTAGCTTTATTCGACCTCAACACAGGGGATAAAACATGCAACATATTAAAATTAAACCGGGGGTTCCGCTGGCAGAACAGGCGGAAATTGGACATAACCGCTGGCATCCGGATTTGCCATTTCTGACTTCGGTAAAACCGGGTGAAGAAATCCTGATTGAAAGTCTGGATTTCCTGGATGCGCAGATTAAGGATACCGATGACATTTCTGATGTCAAAAATGTCGACCTGACCCGTGCCCATCCATTAACCGGACCTTTCTATGTAGAAGGTGCTGAACCAGGTGACTTGCTGGTAATTGACCTGCTCGACATTCAGCCAATTTCAGATGTCGGTTTCTCTGGCGTATTTGCCAAGGAAAATGGCGGTGGCTTCCTGGCTGACTATTTCCCTGAAGCTGACAAAGCCATCTGGGACTTAAAAGGCTTATTTGCGACTTCACGTCATATTCCGGGCGTGCGTATTGCCGGCTTAAAACACCCTGGCTTGATGGGAACTTTGCCATCGCATGATTTGCTAAAGGAATGGAATCGCCGTGAAGCTTTACTGGTTCCTAAAGGTCAGGCTAATCCGCCTGATCCACGTACTGCTGTTCTGCGTGGCGTAACAGGTGCTGAATTCGACCGTATGGCAGCTGAAGCGGCACGTACTGTTCCACCACGTGAACATGGCGGGAATACGGACATTAAAGACCTGGCAGCAGGTAGCCGTATTTACTTCCCTGTCTATCAGAAAGGTGCTGGCTTCTCGATGGGCGACCTGCACTTCTCTCAAGGAGATGGTGAAATCGGTTTCTGTGGCGCGATCGAAATGGACGGTGTTACCCGTGTCGGCTTCGACCTGATCAAAGGTGGTATGGAGAAATATAATATTGATTCTCCAATCTTTGTGCCAAGTAATGTCCGTCCGGCTTATGACCAGTGGCTGACCTTTGAAGGCATCAGCGTTGAAGATGGCGTAAACTATTATCTGGATGCCACTGTGGCATATCGTCAGGCGTGTTTAAAAGCAATCAAATACCTTGAAAACTTCGGCTTTACCGGTTCACAAGCATACATGTTACTGACTGCGGCACCAGTTGAAGGCCGTATTGGCGGTATCGTGGATATTCCAAATTGTGCATGTACCGTATCTCTGCCAACTTCAATTTTTGAACAGAATATCCTGCCTCAGGGTGCGCTGAACGATGATAAGTTCTGGGGGCATAAACGCTAGATTTTACGATTTATTATTGTTTTAGCTTCACAACGGGTAGTCATCCAACCTAAAGCCTTCGGCTACCCGTCTTTTTAATTTGAGGCCTTCATGCTACAGGAGTACAGAAATGCCGTTATATGATTTCCGCTGTGAGCATTGCGAGGGAATTTTTGAACAACGTGTTCCAATTGCCCGTATCTCGACCGATACGATTGAATGTAATTATTGCCAACAGCAGACTTTAGCTAAACCGATGATCACCGGTCATCAGCAAATTAATATGAAAAGCAAATGGCGTCCGGGTTCAGGTGCTGAACAACTTGCAGGGCCTCTGGTAGAAGGACCCGGTACCAATAAAAATAGCGCACGCAGCTCAGTTCTACATAATTGCCGCGGCGTTAACTGTTCTTTATGCGATGTCTAATCTTGATTCATAAAAAATCCCGCTCTGGCGGGATTTTTTTGATTGCTTAAATTCGATAGTTTAAACCACCAGATCTGCCAGATTACCTTTCTGTTCTAACCAGTCTTTACGGTCACTGGCACGTTTTTTCGCCAGTAATTTATCCAGTAAACCTGCCGTATGATGAGCATCATCTAAATCTAGTTGCACCAGACGGCGCGTATTTGGATCAAGTGTGGTTTCACGCAACTGGCTGGCATTCATCTCACCCAAACCTTTGAATCGAGTAATTTGCGGATTCTTGGTTTTGCATTTTTTCAGAATGCTATTTAGCTCGTCTTCATCCAGGGCGTAGTGCACGTCTTTGTTGTCATCAATCCGGAATAAAGGCGGCATTGCAACATATAGATGGCCTTCTTCGACCAGTGTCGGGAAATGTTTCACAAACAGTGCGCACAGCAAGGTCGCAATATGCAGACCATCCGAGTCGGCATCGGCTAGAATACAGATCTTGCCATAGCGCAGTTCAGACAGGTCATCCGAACCCGGATCAACCCCAATGGCAATCGCGATATTATGCACTTCCTGAGATGCTAGAACTTCATCAGAAGACACTTCCCAAGTATTTAAAATCTTACCTCGAATCGGCATGATGGCCTGGAAGTTCTTGTCACGCGCTTGCTTGGCTGAACCGCCTGCAGAATCCCCTTCTACAATAAACAGTTCTGACTGGTCCAGATCATGGCCAACACAATCCGACAGTTTTCCGGGTAGTGTTGGACCCGCGACGATTTTCTTACGTTCTACTTTTTTCGCTGCTTTGAGACGGCGACCGGCTTTGGAAATTGCCATCTCCGCCAGTTGCATGGCGATATCTGAATTCTGATTCAACCATAATGCAAAGGCATCTTTGGCAATATTCTGCACCACCCCGACCGCTTCACGACTCGACAGGCGTTCTTTGGTTTGACCTGAGAATTGCGGTTCCTGGAATTTCAGTGACAGGATATAGTTCACGCCGTCCCAGACATCTTCGGCAGACAGCTTCATGTTACGCGGCAACAGATTACGTAATTCACAGAATTCACGCATCGCATCGGTCACACCCGAACGCAGGCCGTTGACATGAGTACCGCCCTGCGCAGTTGGAATCAGGTTGACGTAGGATTCCTGGATGCTTTCGCCACCTTCAACATTCCAGCAAATGGCAAATTCAGCACTGGCACGTTCGGCATCACCCGTTGCAACAAAAGCGGGTGCTGGGATGATCTCACGATCTTCCAGCTCATCCATCAGATAGTCGACCAGACCATTTTCAAACTGCCAGGTGATCTTCTCGTCATTAATCTGATCGATATAATTGATCTCTAAACCCGCGGCCAGAACAGCTTTGGCTTTAAGATTATGTTTTAAGGCTTTCAGGGCAAATTTTGGTGAATCGAAGTATTTGGCTTCTGGCCAGAACTGCACCGTAGTCCCAGACGCGCGTTTGGGTGCCTTACCTGCCAGTACTTCAAGTGGTGCAACCGGTTCACCATTTTCAAAGGCCATTTTGTACAGGTTACCCTGACGCTGGACGGCCACTTCGACACGGGTCGACAGCGCATTGACCACTGAAATCCCGACACCATGCAGACCACCAGAGAACTGGTAATTATCGGTACTAAACTTGCCACCGGCATGCAGTTTAGTCAGGATGATTTCAATCCCGCTCTGACCATATTCCGGGTGAATATCCACCGGCATACCACGGCCATTGTCTTCGACTGATAACGAGCCATCTTTATAGACTGTCACGGTAATTTTGTTGGCATGTCCAGCCAGTGCCTCATCCACAGCATTGTCAATCACTTCCTGCGCCAGATGGTTTGGACGAGTGGTATCGGTATACATGCCCGGACGACGACGGACCGGGTCCAGACCAGACAGAACTTCAAGAGATTGAGCCGTATATTGAGACACGTTATTCGGTTTCCTTTTTTATGCAGTCCAATAAAAACTGTAACACCAGCGGAATCTTCTCCGCAAAATCATCCATCCCGTGATTGCCATTGGCCTCAGTCATCAGCATCGCCGGAGGATGAGCAGCACTATAATAGCGATGTGCTTCACGATAATCCAAAACTTCATCGCCTTGTTGTAACAGTACCAGTATTTTGTCTGCATCTTGTGCAGTTGGCAGTGACAGTCCTTCTAGCTGATTAAGATGTGAATCGTCCAGACGCCAGTTCGGATGCACCTGTAACGGCAGCTCATCATCGAACAGTTCGCGGAACAGCTGCCATGGTCGCATGGCCGGATTGATCAGTACAGCCGGCACACTGTACTTGGCGACCAGATGTGTCGCATAAAATCCCCCCAGGCTACTGCCCACCAAGCTTACATTATCCAGTGACTCAATCAGTGCTGACATGTGCTGAATCGTATCCACAGGTGACATGTTCAGATCTGGCAAATGCACCTGAATTTGTGGATTTTTTTCGCAATACTGCCGAAGTAACTGGCCCTTGATCGAGGCAGCGCTGCTTCGAAAGCCGTGTAAGTAAATGACATTCATCAATTATTAATAAAAAACGCCTATATTTTAATCAAAATCTATTTTATATATCAGAGATGGATCATCGTTATCTAATCTGTTTTTGGTGAATTGTCCGACAAAAAACACACCAGTTCTTCACGTTCCTCGGTATTTTAAGAATATTCCCAGAAAAATTAGAAACATCAAAGTTCAGAAGAATTTATACCGCGAACATCTTTAAAAAGAAAGGTCTCAGATATTCGCATTGATGAAAGGAACGGATCCGATGACAAGCTTAACGCCATTGCATGAAACCTATTGCAAGTGGGATCGTACTCCTCCTACCCAGGCAGATGTACTGGAAGGACTTGCTCAGCTTGTTACCATGCGGTTTAATGATGTTGCCCAAGAACTGATCAAGACCATCCAGCGTGAAATCTTATATAGTTTCTTTGGTTTAAGTGAACGTCATTCAGAAAAAATCCAGAACCTGCCTGCCATTGTCCGGCTCTATCAACGTTCCTATGACCTGTTGTTCCACTATGGCAATACCATGGTTGCCCCTGGACTGCGCCGTATTATTACCAAATTTCCACGCCTGCATGACAAGCCGCTGACACCAAGCCTGCATTTTCTGGTAAGTGTATTAAATGGCATTATTGGCGACTATCTGATCAAGCATCAAAATCCGATGGCGTTGCCGATGGTGATTTATGATCATTATACCTCACTACAGCAGGGCGAATTGACGGGTCGAATTACTATCTTCGTGCATGGTTTATGCATGAATCATCTGACCTGGTCCAATCATAAACATGAAGGCATTGGTGAAAAGCTGCTGACGCAGCGTGATAACAATACCATGTTGTACCTCAACTATAATTCCGGACGCCGTATCTCCGCCAATGGCCGTAGTCTGGCCAATACCCTGCATGACTTGATCACCCGCAATCCCGGCATTACCAGTATTGATCTGATCGGACACAGTATGGGCGGATTAGTTGCTCGTAGTGCCCTGTTCTATGGTAAACAGCATGTCTATGAATGGGTCAATATGGTCGACAATCTGGTCTGCCTCGGCTCACCACATCATGGTGCAGCATTAGAGCGCTTTGGTTTTAGCCTGCAGGATAAATTGGGACGCTTCCCGTTTGGAAAGATTATTGGTCATGTGGTGAATATCCGCAGTAATGGCATTCTGGATCTGCGCCACGGCAGTGTTCGGGATGATGACTGGGAACATAATGAAGTCAGAATTGGCCTAATGGATGATAACCGTAAACCGGCACCGATTCCGTCGCATATCCAGACCTATCTGGTGGCCGGTACAATTGAATATGAAAACCGGCATAACCGCACCCGCAATGTGATTGGGGATTATCTGGTCAGTGTCAAAAGTGCGCTCGGTGAACATCCAAACCCGCGTTTTCAGTTGAAAGTTCCAGACTCCCATAAAGCGATTTTCTATGGATTGAACCATTTTGAAATCCGGTTTCACCCACAAGTGGCTGAACAGATCGTGCGCTGGTTCTATCCGAGTGTGGAGGACAAAGTCTTTGACCAGATCCATGAATATATGATGGATCTGGAAAGTGTTGAAGGCATTGCTCTGACCTGATTCAGTTATAAAAAAAACCCTCAAATGAGGGCTTTTATTTGCATCAGTATTTATCTCTTAGGCGTTTGACTGGCGCCGTCTGATATTTACGGAATAACTGCCATAAACTGACCAGTAACAAGATACAGAAAAATACCAGTGACCAGACTGGTAAAGACTGCCCCAGAAAAGTCCAGTCCACTTTGGCACATTCACCTGAACCGCTGAGTACCTGCTGGAACACCGACTTCATTGGCAAGGTTTCCAGCCAGTAATCCAGACCCGGACCACAACTTGGGATTTTATCCGGCGGCAGGTTTTGCAGCCAGACATGACGTCCTGCTACACCTGCGGACCACAAAATACTCAGTGATCCTAAAAAGGCATACAGGCGTTTCATGCCATTTGCTTTCGGATTATGCAAGAAAGCAATGAAAGAAATAATCCCCAGACCAATCAGGCCAATACGCTGAAAAATACACAACGGGCAAGGCTCAAGGCCCTGCACATGTTCTAGATATAATGCAAATGCCATCCCCATCACGGATGCGGCAAATAACGCACCACTCACGAAGCGGTAACCCCATTTCATGGTCGATCCTCTTGTTTTTTATCGAAATTGAGCGAGATATTCAGCAAAGCTGATGCTGCTATCTTGCTCGAGTTCCTGCTGTTGCTGCAAGGACTTTTGTACTAACTCATCAAAATATGCAGTGGTTTTTTTACTGAGCTGATGCGCTTGATAAACCGCAGCATGCTGCTGTGCCAGCACCTGGCCGAAATGCCACATGCCACCCTGCTTACGGATATCACCCACCACAAGCGCAGAAAGTGTCGCATCGACTTCATCAACACGGATTTGCATGGTTTTCATGGCCGTCGTGTAAAGATTATTGCCATATGCTGCATCCAATAATTCTGCCAGCGGCTGCATGCGCGCCAGATGAACTGCACACCAGTCTTCGATTAGATATTTTTGACCATTTTCCAGAATAGCCGCATTCGGAGCACGACCACGATTGACCACTTCAGCCTGATTCTTTTCGATGATGTCCTGCTCATCGCTCAGCAGTGCCGGGCTGTCCTGCAATAAACAGTACAGTGCAACTACTTCCAGGAAGCCTGCGGTATGTTCATCAATCCCGATCGGGCTGTATGGATTGACATCCACTGCACGCAGTTCCACATAGCCAATACCACGATTTGCCAGTGCCTGTGATGGAGTTTCACCGGCTTCTGGCACCTGCTTTGGACGTACCAGACTGTAATATTCATTTTCGATCTGTAGCACATGATCATTGATCTGGATTGGTTGTCCTGCTGCATCTTCAAGGCCCAGACGGGTAAATTGTTTATATGGTGTTTTAACTGCTTTTTGCAGACCTTCCAGATAGTCCTGCAAGTTATTGTAATGAATACCGAGCTGCTTTTGGGCTGAGTTCTGATAACCGAAACGGCCCATGCGCAATGCAGTTGAATATGGGGTATATAAGGTGCCGCGAGTAAGTGGCAACAGCTGATGGTCACGACCGGTCATAAAGCATTGGCACACTGCCGGGCTAGCACCGACCAGGAACATCACCAATGGTGTCAGTCGGATAAAATTACGGATCAGCCCCATATAACGGTGGCTACGGTAATCCTGCAGGCTTAAGTTACGCAGTGATTCATCACTTTCGTTGGCCTGTAGCGCTTCGAAGAAATGATCCGGGAAAGACAGATTATAATGTACGCCCGAAATGGTCTGCATACGGCGACCATAGCGCACACCTAGACCACGACGGTAAAGTGTCTTGAATAAACCAATATTGGAAGAACCGTACTGCGCCAGTGGAATGCTGTCATCGCTGCTGTCGAGCATGCATGGCATCGACATCGGCCACAGCTTTTCTTCATCTTCCAGTTTGCGATGTACGATGGCATGGATATCCATCAGGTAATCCAAAGCGCCACGAATACTGTCTTTTGGCGGAGTAATAAACTCCATCAAGGCTTCAGAATAGTCAGTGGTGATATGCGGATGAGTCAGGGCTGAACCTAGTGCTACAGGATGCGGCCTTTGCGACAGAAAGCCATTACCTTGCATACGCAGGCTTTCTCGCTCAATTCCGCGCAGCATCCCCTTGATGAGCGACGAATCCACCCAAGTTGGTAATACAGCTTGGCTGGTCGATTCAGGTTGACTCATTACAATCTCGCTTAATGGGCTAAACTATTAAAATAAAATCATCATTTTATAAGAGTATAACGTGATTTTAGATCCGCACATTACACCCTGCCTGCTTTTCAGGCAAACCATTGATTTTAATTCCGCAAATTTTTAACACAAACTTTCTCTATAAGACATGTGAAATTTGTGATTTTATTAACAAATAAATGCTAATGAATTGTAAACCTTATGAATTATCAAGATATTTTGGACTTCTGGTTTAGTGCCGAGAACCAGCCGAACTGGTTTGCCAAAAGCGACCATTTCGACCAAAGTTTGACTGAGCAATTTTCAGAAATTCTGGAACAGGCAAGTCAGGCCGAATTATGGTCCTGGCGTAAAACTGCCGAAGGCCGTCTGGCAGAAATCATTGTTCTGGACCAGTTTTCTCGCAATATTTTTCGGGGTACTGCACGTGCTTTTGCCCAGGATAGCCTGGCTCTAGCTCTGGCACAGGAAGCCATTAGCCTGGATCTGGACAAGCAGCTCAGTCCGGAACAGCGGGCTTTTTTATATATGCCGTTCATGCACAGTGAATCCAGACTGATTCATGAATATGCCTTCAAACTATTTCAACGCCTCGGTAATCCGTCTAATCTCGAATATGAAATCAAGCATAAAATCATTATCGAACGCTTTGGACGCTACCCACATCGCAACCAGATTCTGGGCCGTGAATCTACCGAGGAAGAATTAAGTTTCCTGACCCAGCCGGATAGCAGTTTTTAGGTATTTTCAGGTACTGCTGTCGCTGGATCACCCCATCAGGAGAACGAAGATGAAGAAGACCATCATCGCCTTAGCATTTGCAAGCACTGCCCTGCTTTCAGGCTGTGCAACGACGCCTTCCAAACCACTGACCTTTGATCAGCTCGGCCAGTACAGTACTACACCTCTCAATGCCCAGACTTACCGGATCAGTTTCAAGGCGCGTCCAAACATGAGCTTTGGGACAGCTGAAGAAATTACCTTAGTTAAGGCGGCCCAGACGACTATACAGAATGGTTTCCAGTTCTTTCGGGTGCTGGATGATCCAAGCAACCGTACCCAACGACCTCCGCGTGAAGCAATCGTCTATCCCACACCCATGCCATATCCCTATGGCTATTATCGCCGTTATCCATTTTATTGGCCTGATCCCTTCTATGACATGCCGTATCGTGTCACTGTAGAGCCAGCACAGATTGCCTATACGATTGAATGCTTTAAACAGGGACAGGCGCCCAAAGATGCCTTCGATGCTCGCTTGATTCTACAATCGCTCGGCGCTAAATATGGTCTGAGCCCAACAGGTGAGATACTGCAGCCACAGCCTGTGACTATGACTAAATAGGAGTCTTTATGCAGACAGAGACCAGTTCACCGAGCCTGCAACGCAGTAAACGTTTTGCCACCATTGCCTTAATTGTGGCTGTCGTCACCTGGCTGGCACTGATGGTCGCTGCCAAATTACTGCCAGAATATGTATGGTTGATCCATATCCTGATGCTGTCTGCAGAAGCAGGTGTGGTAGGTGGAATGGCAGACTGGTACGCAATTACCGTTCTGTTCCGCAATCCTTTTGGCAAGTTGCCCATTCCCAGGTTTCTGCGTGACCACACCGAGATCATTCCACGCAATAAGGCCCGTATTGCCGAGTCGATGGGTCGCTTTGTGCAGGAAAACTTCCTGTCTCCACAAATTGTGGAGCGTAGTCTGGCCAGTACCGACCTGAGCCTGGCAGCAGGCCGCTGGCTGGCAAATCCGGAGAATAACCGTCAGGTGACTCAGGTCATCCAGCAGACTGCTCCACGGATCTTTGAATTTGTCGGTCAGGAACAGATTTCCGGCTTTATTCAGAGCAATAGTGTGCAATGGGTGAAAAGCACCCAGATCAATCATCTGGCCAGTGAGATGTTGCGCGCTGTACTGGAAAATGATTTTCATCAGGATGTTCTGCAACGTGGCCTGGATCTGGTACATGCCTGGATGACGTCTCATCCGGAGCAGACCCGTGAACTGACCCGTACCCTGTTTAAGGAAATGGGGGTGTGGAAATTGGCAAAGGGTGCCAGCTGGATCGGGATTGACGTGCAACAGCGCAGTATCGACTCGGTAATTCAGCGCGTCGAAGCCATGCTGGCAGATCCGGATCATCCTTGGCGCCTGAAGATTGAAGAGTCCGCCCATCAGCTGATGCTGCAACTAGCTGACAATGATAGCGATGCCAGTCAGCGTCTAAATTCTGCTAAAGATGCCCTGCTGGACAGCCCACAGGTACTGAACTTCATTAGTGGTGCCGTGGTGATTCTCTGTGATGCGATCAAGGCAGATCTGGAAAAACCGGATTCCGGTATTGCAGAGAATCTACGTATTGCCATTCAGCAAGTGGGTGAAAATATCATTTCCAACAGTTCAGTGCGTGAATTACTGAATAACCGTATGAGTAATATGGCAGTTGACTTAAGTGATCAATACAGCGAGAAAGTCATCCGTTTTATCAGTGAACGGATTCATGAATGGGATTCACGTGAAATGATTGACAAGATTGAAAATGAGGTCGGTGGCGATCTGCATATGATCCGGGTCAACGGCGTGGTGGTCGGGGCCTTTATCGGTCTGGTACTGGGGATTATCCGGGCCATTGTCGAATATGTGCTTTGATTCTTAGCTTATGCTCAAATCTCAGGGATTGAGCCATCATTCAATTTTCTATTTGCCAGATAAGAACTCTAGAAAACCTTAAACGTGTTTTAAGCAGTACAAGGTCAGGTGTAGTTCCTGCTAGAACAATCTTGGTAATCCTTTTGTTCTGCTTAATCTCAAAAAGCTGGAGATCTTCCGGCTTGCTCTAGTGCAAGCCAGAGTCCTGAAAATTGATCATTCGGGCCAGCTGTATACTTTTCAAAATCGGCAGGTAAATCAACTCAATCAACGCGTGAGTGGTATGCAATCAATAAATCTACTTCGGTAGTTGTGAGCCACTCATATCCACCAACAGGCCAGTGAGCTTACGTACGAATGGCAACAATAGCAGCACGATCGGAAAAGCGAACGCCCAGGAAATCATCCAGTTATGCAGCCATAATGAAATAAAACCTTCAATCCAGCCCAAAGTACGCAGCATATTAATGAAAGAAATGATACCGCTCATCAGGCAGGACAGGATGAAAGGGATAATTATCAGTGCCCATTTAGCGGGAAGTTTAGGAGTATTGCCAAAGATAACCGGACGTTGTTGCGAATCCACTGCAAGCTCTTTTTGTTATTTCAATCTGGTTAATATAGGCTATTTTCAGTGATTGAGGATTCATTTTTATAGCAAATTTTGCAACTTGCTTATTACGATATTCTTTATGTGATATACGAACGAATAAATGACAATTCTGTATAAATCTTCCAGCTACCGATCGTATATTTTTTATTCCCCATAAATGGTTTTACCTAAAGAGTCGGAAATTTGCTATATTTGCTGTTTTTCTGCGATATCTATTTTCGACTGATTATGAATACGGCAATCCAAGCAGCTCTCGATCATGCAGTGCAAACCTTACAGGCACAAAACGTACTCCCATCTGACTGGAACAATACAAGTAATTTGACGCGTACCAAAGACCGTAGCCACGGTGACTTTGCATCAAATATTGCCATGATCGCGTCTAAAGCTGCGGGTATGAAGCCGCGTGATTTAGCAGAAAAAATTCTTGCTGCCTTGCCAGAAGTTGCAGATATCAGCAAAGCCGAGATTGCAGGCCCGGGTTTCATTAACTTCTTCCTGAATGCTGACCAGCGTTTCGCGGTTCTGGACCAGATCCAGGCGCAACAAGCGACTTATGGTCGTACCCAGGCCAATGCGGAAAAACGCATCCAGGTGGAATTTGTTTCTGCGAATCCAACTTCTAGCCTGCATGTGGGTCATGGCCGTGGTGCTGCATATGGTATGACCGTAGCGAACCTGTTAGAGGCAACAGGTGCGAAAGTTGACCGGGAATATTATGTGAATGATGCCGGTCGTCAAATGGATATTCTGGCAACTTCAACTTATTTACGTTATCTGGAATTGACTGGCCAAGAACTGGTATTCCCGAAAAATGCCTATCAAGGTGACTACGTTAAAGAGATCGCACAAAGCATTATCGACCAGGATGGCGATGCCTATGTGCGCCCGGTGGCAGATGTCTACAAAGACGTACCTGAAGATGTGCAATTTGCGGCAGAACCGGATGCTGAAGGCAATAAAGTCGTACTTTCAGGCGATAAAGAAAAACATATCGATGGTTTGATCTTCAATTCTCAAAGCTTAATTGGCAAAGGCTACCGTGTGTTCCATCAAGCAGCGCTTAAAGCGATTCTTGATGACATTAAAGATGACCTTGGTGAATTTGGTGTGACTTTCAACCAGTGGTTCAGTGAAGCATCTTTGACAGAAAAAATTGAAGAAGCATTACAAACGCTGGATCAACGTGGTTTCTTATACGAAAAAGATGGCAACATCTGGTTCAAATCAACTGAATTTGGTGATGAAAAAGACCGTGTGGTCAAACGCCGTAATGGTCAAACGACTTATTTCGCATCAGACATTGCGTACCACTTAAATAAACTACAACGTGGCTATACCGATATCATTGATATCTGGGGTTCAGACCACCACGGTTATATCGCACGTGTAAAAGCCGCGATTGATGCACTGGGCTATGATTCGAAGAAACTGACTGTGCTGTTAGTGCAATTCGTTAGCTTATGGCGTGGTGGTGAGATGGTACAAATGTCGTCTCGTTCAGGTCAGTTCGTGACTTTGCGTGACCTGCGTAAAGAAGTGGGTAATGACGCAGCACGTTTCTACTATGTGATGCGTAAGTCTGAACAGCACATTGACTTTGACCTTGACCTTGCAGTGTCACAAAGCAAGGACAACGCTGTGTACTATATCCAGTATGCCCATGCACGTATCTGCCGTATGTTAGAAAAGGCGGTTGCGACTGGCGTAAACTTTGATGTTGTGACTGCACGTGGTCTGGCCGCTAAGCTCGAGCTGGATGCTGAAACTGAAATCTTGGCAAAACTGGCAGCCTACCCTGAGATTGTGTTTCGTGCTGCAAACAGCTATGAACCGCACCAGGTGGGTAATTATCTGAAAGAATTGGCTGCATTGTTCCATGGTTGGTACAATGAGAACAAAGTACTCGGTGATGATGCTGAACTGACTCAAGCTCGTTTGCTGTTGTCTGTAAATGTACGTCAAGTGCTCCGTAATGGTCTGGAACTTCTTGGCGTATCAGCTCCTGAGAGCATGTAAGCAAAGCACTGCTTTGCATGCTCGCAAGACGAGAGCTAGGCTCGAAGTGGAAATGTAAAGCACTGCTTTTACATTGATACAAGAAGGTAAATAGTCAAAGCACTGCTTTGCATACTCGCAAGACGAGAGCTAGACTCGAAGTGGAAATGTAAAGCATTACTTTTCTATTTGACGCGAGACGAAGAACTTTGTTCAGAGTAAGCATGCAAGCAGACAGCCAAAACTATGAACTAGATGTCCAATTTGACATCTAGTTCATAAAAATATCCTGTGGAGTGGGTGATTTGTATAATGACATTTGTATTACGATCACATACGATGCAGAGAGTAAGGCATAACACCGGTTATGCCTTTCTCTGTCTGGTAAAATAAATACAAGAGGAAATCCCCAGTGTTTGGAAAAACGCAACGCGGTGTATCTGAACGTCCGAACAAGCCAAAGAAGCCATTGATTCCTGCATGGTTAGGCACACTCGTGATCATTTTAATCGTGTTAAGTTTTCTGGTGGCGCTCATGCTGTGGAAGCCATGGGAACCTGTAAAACCAAACAATGATCAGATCACTTCTCAGCATTATGAAGAGGAAGACACCAACAAGGATTATCGCTTCTATGACCTGTTGCCGAAACAGCAGGTTACTCCAATTCCTGAACAGGCTGTGCCTGAAACCAATAAACAGGATGCTGTGGTCATTGTAGAAGCTCCTCGAACTGAGGAAGCTGCACCTGAAACTGTGAATGAGCCGGGACTGGTAACTGAAGAACCTGTTGCACCAGTAGCGACCTATATTCTACAAGTACGCAGTTTTGATGATCCGGATCAGGCGGATGCACGCCGTGCCGAGATTATCCTGAATGGCCTATCTGCGGATGTGGTCAGAAGCGTTGAAAATGGCAAGGTCTGGTACCGTGTGGTTTCCGGCCCTTATGATTCTGTAGAAGCGGCAGTGATTGCACAACAGACTTTGCAGCATAGTGGTATCGATTCGATTGTTGTGAAGCAATAAATAAATTCTAGATCTAAAAAAAGCGCCTGATGGCGCTTTTTTTTGTACCTTTTAATTCCTCCCTTTTCAAAGGAAGGTCAGGAGGAATTTTCTTAAACGGTATGCCCTAAAGCTTCACCCATCAACACTGTTGAATTGGCTTTAAACTTCTCATCCCATTGCATCTTGTTTTCTTCAAACAGAATGACAGCCGTTGAGCCCAGGTAAAAACGGCCAAGTTCTGCACCTTTTTCCAGGAACAGATTATGCTGGTTCAATTCAATCCGGCCTGAAGGTTTTACTTTACCCGTCGCCACGGTTTCAATACCGGCTACAATCATGGCTCCAACAAGCACCACTGCCATACGACCAAGCTCAGTATCAAACAGGCACACCATGCGCTCATTACGTGCAAACAGGCCTGGAATATTTTCTGCTGTCGTCTGATTGACCGAGAACAGTTCACCCGGTACATACAGGGTTTCTGTCAGTGTGCCAGCAAATGGCATATGCACACGGTGATAGTCACGTGGTGACAGATATACTGTGGCAAATTCACCGTTTTTGAATGGCTGCGCCAGTTGTGGATCGGCAATCAGATTTTCAACTGTAAACTTTTGGCCTTTGGCCTGGAACACATCACCATTTTCAATCTTGCCGAGCTGGGAAATGGCGCCATCGGCAGGAGAAACAATACTGCCCTGGTCAGCGTCAACCGCACGCACTCCGGTTCTTAGACCGCGGGTAAAGAAATCATTAAATGACTTGAACTTCAAGGCATTGGTCTGCTCCGCAATCGACATGTCGATACCGTATTTGGCTTTAAAAGCAGAAATCACCGCAGTTTTTACAACCGGATTTTCACTGGCTGCAATTTTACCTACCACACGAGACAGACGATGCTGTGGCACCACTTTCTGAGCCTGGATAAATAATTGTTGTTTTAAACGCGATGTGATACTCAAGATGGCAACTCCCCTGTAGCGATTGGACTATCGAGGCGGTTGCCCCATTCACTCCACGCACCGTCATAAGCCTGAATTTTCCAGCCGAGCAGACGTCCTAAGATATAGGCCAGCCCGGAGCGGTGATGTGACTGACAGTACACCACCACAGGCTGCTTAAGATTAAAACCCAGTTGTTCCAGGCGCTGTTGTGTGCGCTGCAAAGGGTGTAATTTTAAATGATTTTCACGGTTAAGGGCAGTACTCCACTCAAAATGACGTGCTCCCGGAATGTGACCGCCGCGTCGTGCTGTCAGACGCAGGCCGGTATATTCATCTTCAGTACGACAATCCCAGAGCTGGATCTGCCCTTGATCGACCTGCTGACGTAGGGCTTCATAGTCAATCCGTACTGTATTTTCCTGGTTCAGGTTGATCTGCACCAGTTGTTCGACTGGCTCCAGCTTCACCGGATCAGAGGAAGTCGGCAGCCCAGCCGCTAACCAGGCATGAATACCACCATTAAGTAAGCTGGTGTTCTCAAATCCTAAACAATGTAAGTTCCATAACAGACGCCCTGCCCAAGCCCCACCTTCATCATCATAAGCCACGACATGATGCTCAGGAGAAATGTTCAGATAACCAACCAGTGCTTCTAGGCCTTCTTGATCCGGTAATAAACCCAAAGCTTGCTCTTCCTGACGAACCAGCATTTTTGGCTGTAAATGGAGTGCATGCGGAATATGCAACTGTTCATAAACAGAGGCACGGCTCAGGTCAACAATACGGAGTTTTTCATTGCCCAGATGCTGCACCAAGTCTTCTGTTTCTATCAGCAGACCCAAATTAAAAGCTAAAGCTGTCATCGTTATCATAGGTGTTATGGTTCAAATCAGTCTGATCTTAGCACAGCTCATTTTTACAATTATGCGGTTTTTATTGAGTTATTTATCACAATTTATGCTAACGACCCTAACACACAGGACATTGCATAAAAAAACCGCCTCAGGTTGGAGACGGCTGATTGGGATTATTGTTCAGCGACTTCGCTGATGTCAAATACCTGACGCAGATACGCAAGGAAGGTATCATTGTCGGTCATGGTTTTTCCTGGACTGTCGGAAATTTTTGCGACTGACTGACGGTTACATTCCACCAGTTTCAGCACGATATTCAGCGGTGTCTGCCCCATGTCATTGGTCAAATTCGTTCCGATCCCGAAGCTGACCTGGAAGCGATCTTTGAAGTACTGATGCAGTTTCCATGCTTTTTCCAGATTCAGTCCATCACTGAAAGTCAGCATCTTGGTTTTGCTGTCTATTTTCAGCTTTTTATAATGTACGTAAGCCTTATCCCCCCATTCATAAGGGTCGCCACTGTCATGACGTAAGCCATCAAACAGTTTGGCAAAATACAGGTCGAAATCACGTAAGAAGGCATCCATCCCGACCACATCAGTCAGGGCAATTCCCAGATCACCACGATATTCCTGCACCCAGGTTTCAAGCGCTGCTTTCTGGAAATCACGTAGGCGTACATCCAGTGCCTGGAAAGCTTGCAGGAATTCATGTGCCATCGTACCAATTGGCGTAATACCCAATTCTTTGGCTAATAGTACATTACTGGTTCCACGGAAGACTTGTGGCGCTGCCTTATTAAATTCTTCCACCACATGCTTTTGCCACTCGAAGCTGTAACGGCGGCGGGTACCAAAATCAGATACCAGAAATGGCGGATCATTTGAATCCTGCGAAGCATCGTACTGTTTCAGCAGTTCCATTTTGGCCTGCAGCCGACGTTCACCTTCTATCAGCACTTCTGGAGTACGGATCCGGCTGAAATACAGTTCGTTGACAATCGCCAGGACAAAGATTTCAAACATCATAGCCTGAACCATTGGGCCTTCAACGGTAATGTCTAAACGACCTTCACTGTCGATGGTCGCCTTGATAAAGCGGCGTTTGAGCTGGAACAGCTCCAGATAATCCACAAAATCACTTTTGATAAAACGCAAGCTGCGTAAATACTGTAGTTCATCTTCTTTAAATTTCAGCTGGCACAGCAGATCAAGCTGATGGTTCAGATCATCCAGGATATCCGTGAGTGGATAAACCGTATCTTCAAGATTACGGCAACGGAAATGATAAAGACTGTGCGTTTGCGGAAACTTGTGTAATACCACTTGTAACATGGTGAATTTGTACAAGTCAGTATCAAGCAGGGATTGGATGATTGACGCCATAACTTAGGAAATATCGCTGTGCTTATCTTTGCATTAAAGCATAAAAAGCCATGCAATATTGCAGCAATTACATACAGCCAGGAGAAATATAGACCAAAGTACTGCTATAAATAACAGCCTATTTGTCTGCTTTTGTTTTAGGTTTTTCTGCTTCCTGGATGATTTTTTGTAGCTGTTTTTCCTGGCCAATCACTTTAGCAAATTCAGCCGTGGTTTTTTGTCCGGCCTTTTTGGCTTGGGCATCACAATCCATCTGACGCAGCTGCTTGGCAATGGCAAATTCCATTTTGAACAAGGCACCCATTAAAGCCGTATTGCCGCGGTTGTCTCGGGCACAGCGGTCTGCACCATGTTTCAACAAGGTTGTAACAATACTCTGATGACCATAATAGGTCGCCATCATCAGCGGGGTATAACCGTCTTTATTGCGCACATCGACCGGAAAGCCATGCTTTAAAAATTCGTTGATAACTTCGCTATTACCAATTTTGGCCGCAGCAAAGAACAGGTCGACCAATTCCTGTTGTGAGGTCATCTGAACGCTTGCCGCAGTTTTTGCAGGGGAGATACTCTTTACTTCAGCAGCAGTTGCGAATGCGGAACTGAAGGCAAGAATACTGGCTAAAAATGCTTCTGGCATAAATTTCATGATGAACTCCAACAGAAATCGAAAAGAAAATTTCAGTCACTCAGGATTCAATTCACCTGAGATGAGATAGAAACGGAGTGCCTGTAAAACTCCCCCTAGGGTGCAGGAAAGGTTTGGAGTTTTACAGGACTTTTCGGAGGTGATGCGCTATACCCTAGTCACCAGTTCCTCAAGACCAATCGAGATTAGTCTTTTAATTTTGCAGCTTTGGCTTTAACCGTCGCCAGGTTACCGTTCACCGCTTTGGTCATACGGGTACCGTAGTCTGCATCTGCTTTATAGAAATAAGACAACATGATGTGCTTGGTTTCTGAATCTTTGACATTGCCCAGGTCAGCAGCTAGGTTCATGATCAGGTCATCTTTCTCTTTAGCTGTGTATGAACGGTAAAGTTCACCAGCCTGCTTGAAGTTCTGCTCTTTGGTACCGATCTGCTGAACTGTGCCAGTAAGTGGAGTTTGAACCGCACGTGCTTTCGCAGTTGCAGCTTTTGGCTCTTTACGGCTTGGCTCATAGTTCACATCTGAGTCACGCTCAGATACATTCATGTAGCCATCCTGGTTATTGTTGTTCACATTCACCACTGGACGGTTCACCGGAATCTGCTGGTGGTTTGCACCCAGACGGTACATTTGGGTATCTGAATAAGAGAAGATACGGCCTTGTAACAGACGGTCTTCTGATGGCTCGATCCCTGGTACCAGGTTACCTGGCGCAAATGCCGACTGTTCAGTTTCATTGAAGAAGTTCTTCGGCATACGGTTCAGGGTCAAGGTACCGACTTTGGTTTCTGGAACCAGCTCAGTTGGCCAGATTTTAGTTGGATCTAGCGGATCGAAATCAAACTTGCCCAGGTCTTTAGGATCAATCACCTGAATGTACAGATCCCATTTCGGGAAGTTACCTGCATAGATGTTGTTATAAAGATCATTGGTTAAATGGTTGAAATCTTTACCTTGCTGCTCAGCCGCTTCTTTCACGTTCAAGCCCTTCACGCCTTGTTTAGAGCGGAAGTTGAATTTCACGTACTTGTATTCGCCTTTGTCGTTATACAGTTTGTAAGCGTGCACACCAAAACCGTCCTGTTCGCGGTAGCTGGTTGGAACACCTTGCTTGCCGTATACATACGTCAGCATGTTGGTTGCCCATGGCTGGCTTGACAGGAAATCAAACACACGGTTAGCATCTTGTACGTTGGTCACCGGGCTTGGCTTCATGGCGTGAATGAAGTCCGGGAACTTGATTGCATCACGGATAAAAAATACCGGTGTCTGGTTACCGACCAAGTCCCAGTTACCTTCTTGAGTATAGAACTTCACTGCGAAACCGTGCGGGTCACGTAAAGTCTCTGGTGAACCTTTACCATGAATTACGGTAGAGAAGCGTAAGAAAACTGGAGTTTTAGTACCGGCTTTGAACAATGAAGCAAGGGTCAGATCAGATAGGTCTTTGGTTGCAACGAATTCACCATATGCCCCTGTACCACGCGCATGTACCACACGCTCAGGAATACGCTCACGACCAAAACGTTGTAATTTTTGAACTAATTGTACATCTTGAAGTAAAACGGAACCATTTGGACCGGCGGTGATCGAGTTCTGGTTATCCCCCACTGGCGCGCCGTTATCTTTAGTTAATGGGGCAGCTTGTGCGGCTGTGACAGTTGCAAGCATTGCAACCAGTAATGAACGCTTAAACATTTCTAAATCTCTCAATTTATTACCTTTCCTGCATGGGCTAAGATACTCGAGAGTAAAAAATAGATAAAACAGATAATTTTTATAAATTCAATCGTGTTTTTAGATTATTTAAAATATTATCAAATATAGTCAATAGATTAGAATACATTTTAAGCAGAGCTAATCTGCAGACTTGCTGCGGTTCTTGTACAATGCACATAATTTTCAGTTTTTGAGTCAAATATGCGCGCATTATTACAGCGAGTGATAGAAGCCAAAGTCGTTGTTGAGGGTGAAACAACCGGAGAAATTCAGCACGGTATCTTGGTCTTTTTAGGGATTGGTAAGGAAGATACCCTAGAAAAAGGCCAGAAGCTGATTGATAAAATCCTGAAATATCGTTTCTTTGATGATGAACAGGGAAAAATGGGCTGGAACGTTGCCCAGGCGGGCGGTGGTTTATTGCTGGTTTCACAGTTTACCCTGATGGCCCAAACCCAAAAAGGTTTACGTCCTGACTTCGGTCCGGCCATGCCACCGGCTGAAGCAAAAGCCTTGTATGAACAGCTGGTGGAATATGCACAAAGCCAGTTTGATCATGTACAAACTGGTATTTTTGCCGCCGACATGAAAGTGCATCTGATCAATGACGGACCGGTAACGTTTAATTTAGAAGTTGAATAACAAGTTTCCTGATACTTTGTTTCTCGAAATTTTTTCTTTATAAATTATTTTTTTACATCAGTCTTTATTATTTTGGTTTTGCCTGAATGAGAAGTGGAGCTTCGCAAGGGAGGCATCTTGCGAAGCAATGCTCCTCACCGCAAAACTCGTCAGGTCTGATCAATGAATATATGTCTCGCAGAAACAATCTCTTTTAGCTCTAGTCTTGCCTGAAACAATTGCGGATAATATTTCATGTGTCCAATATTTTCTAAGCTCGAAAAAAATGCTAACCAATTATTTAATTGACTAGCATTCCAGATCTTTTAAAAAATTTAAATCTTATTTACCCGTTTTCTCTTTGATGAACTGACGTACCAGCTTCACCTTTTCTTTGACTGGTTTTGGCAATTTTGGTGGAAGCATTTTTGCCACCTGGTTAAACCAGACCAACAAACCGAAGTCACCTTCCATTTTGATAGTGCCGTTTTGCATGCCGGTCATAAATGCGGTTGGGTCACCTTTCATCAAAGTTTTAACACCCTGCTCGCTGTCTGCAAACTGCAATACAAAATCTGCCGGCTCAGCATTACCTGATACAGTATCAATATCACCGTTATTGACAATAATCTGGCGCGCCAGACCTTCATCTGTACCGATCTGGATACGGAACTGACGCTCATGGACCAATTCAATAAATTTTGGACTGGTACGTGCCAACTGCTTCATACGCAAAGCCAAGCCTGCAACCAGTAAATCAAGCGGGTCGGTACTGAGATCGACCAAAGGAAGTTTCAGGACAGGAATTGACGACAGTTTCATGAGTTATGCCTATTGTAATTGTACGAAAATTGATAGCTATCCTAGCATAAATTACAAGGAGGTTAAGCATGCAGTTTGTAGATGATCGTTAACAAAAAATGCACCCGAAGGTGCATTTGTTTTTATTGTTTTTAATAGCGCAATTATCGGCTGGATAACTGCTGCTGGTCATCTTCATAAACAGGTGTATGTTCGATGCAGCGGCGCTTGGCCAGTGCGCGCTCGGCACGACGATCTTCACGTAGCAACAATAGAGTTACTATGACCATCACACTCGATAACGCCGCTAAATAACCATAGGTCATTGGCAGTTCAAATAGTGTCTGTGTTCCCAGGCGAATGACTTCAATCAGCCCCCAGGTAAACATTCCAGCCACCATAAAACTTAACCAGCGACGATACGGCGAGAAGAACACAACAAGTACAGCAGCGGCTACCAGGCCAAAGCCCACAATTGTTGCTAAATTCGCTGTTACCATAAAATCCCCTCCGTCCAACCCCAGATCATGCAAGTAATGCAGCGGTTCTCACGGTTGAATGTCGTAAAACCCACTTCGTGGAATATATTGATTTGTCTATCTATGCCAGCATTATGATGAGTTTTTTGACTAAAAAAAGTCCTTTATTTCTGTTCGACGACATATTCTGTCGCGATATTATTTTGTCATTACATTTTTTATTTTTAGAGTTTTTCCGAAACATTTGCCCCATCGATGCTGGCGTGTCATTACAAAATAAACGCCGTTTTTCTGGACTGAAAAA
This sequence comes from Acinetobacter sp. SM1B, assembly GCF_003289665.1. Lineage (NCBI taxonomy): Bacteria > Pseudomonadati > Pseudomonadota > Gammaproteobacteria > Moraxellales > Moraxellaceae > Acinetobacter > Acinetobacter sp. SM1B. The sequence continues at coordinate 47,688 of NZ_QMBM01000001.1, read as the reverse complement.
ATTATTTTTCCGTTTAAGATGATCGGTATATTTCTATACAGCTCCCTCTACTATTCTTCAGCGCGTGATCAATCAGCATAAAAAAACGCGGCCATTTGACCGCGTTTCTATCTTAAAAATCACTAATCTCAGGCACGGCTGAGGTCTTTGTCATGCACACCAAGCAGGTACAGCACGCCATCCAGACCGACACTGGAAATCGCCTGATTGGCATTCTGACGGACCAGAGGCTTGGCACGGAATGCAACACCTAAACCGGCAATCGATAGCATTGGTAGGTCATTGGCCCCATCACCCACGGCAATTGCCTGTTCCAGAGAAATACCCATCTCTTCAGCAATCGTCATTAACAGATGCGCCTTACGCGCACCATCAACAATATGACCTTTGACTTCACCTGTCACAATCCCATCCTCAACATCGAGGACATTGGCATGGACCTCATCAATGCCCAGCTTGGCCTGCAGATGCTCAGCAAAGTACTGGAAGCCGCCAGAAAGAATTGCGGTGCGATAACCCAGTGCTTTCAAGGTAGAGATCAGACGTTCTGCACCTTCAGTAATGGTCAGACGTTCTGCGATCTTCGGCAGCACAGATGCATCCATGCCTTTTAGTAGTGCTACACGTGCACGGAAGCTTTGCTGGAAGTCTAACTCGCCCTGCATGGCACGTTCGGTGATTTCAGCCACCTGTGCACCGACACCTGCTTCAATTGCCAGCTCGTCAATCACTTCCTGCTCGATCAGGGTCGAGTCCATATCAAAGCAGACTAGACGACGGTTACGGCGATAAACATTGTCTTCCTGAACTGCAACATCGACATTCAATGCTGTAGACAGGCTTAGGCAGGCTGTACGCATTGCTGCGGCATCCAGCATCTGGCCTTTCAGGCTGAACTGTACACAGGCACGTTTTGGTCCAGCCTCCGTATCATCACCGTCCAGTACCGGACGACCGGAGAGTCGGGTTACAGTTTCAATATTAAAGCCCTGGCTGGACACGATCTGGGTCACGGCTTGCAGATGGGAAGCCTTTAATTCCGGGGCCAATGCGGTCACGATATAGCGGGTCTGACCGCCTTCTTTGACCCATTGATTATATTCTGTGACAGAGATCGGTTTAAAGCGCACTGTTAACCCGATATCATGTGCTAGAATCAGGATTTCCTTCATGGCTAATGCGGTAGCGGTCTGATCGTCCGAAGATACAACAATACCTAAGGTCAACTGGTTATGAATAACCGCTTGTCCAACATCCAGGATCTGTAAGGAATGAGCGGACAAAACCTGCATTAATCGTGTAAATTGATTAGGCTGGTCGGGTCCTAAGAATGATATAAGAATGATTTCTCGCATGAATTGACTCGGGTCTGAGCTACAACTATTGTTAGAATCATAATCGAATTTGAATAGAATTGCCTTGGAAGTTTACGTTGAATGCGCCTAGACAAGGGCTATTTGCTAGCCTACTGATTATAAGTTTTGCCCTTCATACCTTCTTACTGGTATTGGCAACCACTCACCAGCTGAATGAAAACCGTGCCAGCCAAGGTCAGCTCATGACCAGTCAACTGGTGACAGACAGCCTGGCTGAGCTGGATCCAGCCAATCGTGTTTCACTGGCTTTACTGGCAAATCGTTATTCCACTAACCCAAGTGTTGCCTCAATTCGCATCCTGGATGCAAATGCTCAGGTTTTAGCCACTAGTGGTCTGACGAAAACCCGAGATGGCGAGGTTTTTGTCCGCGAAGCATTACTTAACGAGAAAAAAGTCGGTTCAGTTGAGATTACTTTGATTGAGCCAAGTATCGGTGAAATTCTGCGTACCCAGTGGACAGCGATTTTATCCTCTTTCATTCTGCATAGTTTATTATGGTTAGCTTATCGCGCCATTGCCCGTCCAAGCCGCAGTGAATACCTGGCGCGCATCAATAATGAATCACGTCTGAAATTTGAAATTCAGACGCTGACTCAGGCCCTGGAACAGGAAAAACACAATGCAGCTTTGGCAATTGCTCAGGCACAGCAAGCGGTTCACAATAAGCCAAAGGAAAAAGACAGCACGCCGGCTGTAGTCGAAAAAGATACTCTTTCGCTGAATATCCAGTTCTATGATCCCAAACAGCTGCTGGATTCGGTCAACAAGACTGTGTCTGTGCCTTATTTCAACCTGTGTCAGATCTTCCTAAATAAGGCCACTGAACTATGTGTGCAGCATTATAAGCTGAACAGCTCGGATGTCTGGACGGTACACAAGTTTGATGAAAAAGGTGCAACGCTGAGTATTGCCGCAGACAAGCCCAATGCCCTCGCCTGCCTCACCCTGATCAGCTATGTCTTCCAGTTACTTTCTGAAGTGCTGTACAAACGCTACCGTGAAGATAAACGTTTTGTCTTGCAGACACGTAGCGCGATTGCTTCGAAAGTGGATGAAATGCAGCTGAATTCAGCTCAAGCGGCTGAACGTCTGGCACAGCAACTGATAGCGCGTGAAAGTGCGGTACATGTCCCGAACTTCTTACTTAAATCTATTTCTGATCACTATGAACTGGTCAGCATGCCAAATCCAACCAATGTCCTAACTCGTCATGCTTTCGTGATGAATGGGATGGATGCCGAGATGGCAGAACTGGCGCAAAGCTTCCGAACCGATATCCTGAAATCGAAACAATCTAAAGCCTCCTAATAAATTTTGAAGAGTAAAAAGCCCGATCTTAGCATCGGGCTTTTTTTATTCCTTGTTTCTGCTGGCATCAGTTCTGCTGATCAGTCTCAGCGGGTTTTCTGGCTGCCCAATAAGTGGCCAAGGCTGGTCCGGAAATATTGTGCCACAAGCTAAAAATGGCGCTCGGTACGGCTGTGATGGGAGATGCAGCAAAATGGGTTGCAGCCAAAGCCACACCTAGCCCTGAGTTCTGCATGCCCACTTCAATCGACACCGCACGGCAGTCAATTTCAGCCAGTTTCAAGATTCTGCTGGCCCAATAACCGAGTAAATAACCCAAGCCATTGTGTAAGGCGACAATGCCTAAAATCATTAGTCCAGATTCCAGAATCTGGGTTTTGCTGCCAGCAATAATTGCGGCGACAATTGCAACAATCGCAATCACCGAGATCAGTGGCATTACCTGGATATAAGCCTCAACTTTAGCCTTTAAAATGGCACGAATAATCAGGCCTAAAATAATCGGAAATAATACCACTTGCAGAATTGATACCAGCATTGACCAGGCATTGATCTCAATCCACTGACTGGCCAGCAGATAGAAAATAGCCGGGGTTAAAACAGGTGCCAGCAAAGTTGAAACCGAAGTACAGGCCACAGACAGCGCGGTATTGCCCTTGGCCATGTAGGTAATCACATTGGATGCAGTTCCACCTGGGCAGCAACCAACCAGGATTACCCCAATCGCAATTTCAGCCGGGAGCTGAAACAGCTGACATAGGAGAAAAGCCAGCCCTGGCATCACTATAAACTGGGCCACTACCCCAATTGCCACTGCTTTTGGACTCTGTAACACACTTTTAAAATCGCCTACTGTCATGGTCATGCCCATACCTAGCATGATCAGGCCCAACATCCAGGGAATATAGGCACGTAGCCAGACAAAAAGCTCCGGTAGCATCAGGGCAATGGCAGAAAACAGAATCACCCACAAAGCAAAGGTCTTTTGGACAAACTGGCTAAATTGAAGGAGTGCTGACATGGGGAAATCCGGGGGCATTTAAAAGGAAATCGAGGCATCGTTTGATGCCTCAAAATATATAAATATATCAACTCGTCTGAAAGCAGATCAGCTCAAAAATAAAAAGCCAGCGCTTAGGCCACATCGATTATATCTTTCAGATAAATCCTTTTTACTCCTTGAGCCAGCATATCCTGCCAGGCATGTTGCAGTGAACCATTTAGGTCAATGCCTTTAGTAGCATCCGCAATTACATAGGACTTAAAACCCAGTTTGCAGGCATCCATCGCTGTCCACGCCACACAGAAATCGGTGGCAATTCCAACAATAAATACCGTATCGATACCACGTTCTCGCAGATAACCTGCCAGACCGGTACTGGTTTTCCGGTCTGCTTCCATAAAAGCAGAGTAACTGTCGATATTTTGATGAAAGCCTTTGCGAATAATCAGCTGCGCTTGTGGCAGATCCAATTCTGGATGCAGTTCAGCATCCGCAGTGCCCTGCACACAGTGGCTTGGCCAGAGCACCTGAGGGCCATACTCTAGCTGGATCGTGTCATAGGTAGCTTTGTCAGGATGATGAGCTGCAAAGGAAATGTGATTTTCTGGATGCCAGTCCTGGGTCAGTACAATATTACTAAAGTATTGTCCTAGTTGATTGATATTCGGAATAATCTGATCCGCACCTGCGACTGCCAGATTACCTCCCGGGGTAAATCCCTTCTGAACATCCACAACAATCAACGCGGCATTCTGCTGCATACGCTCTCATTCCTTGAAATCTTGATGATGCCCAAGCATAGCCTAAAAACCATGCTGTTTTTTAGTCCCGGTGACAAAAATAGAATGACTGCGCATTCTGACAAAAATCATATTCGGGCAATTCTTGGGCCAAATGGCGCACAAAACGTAAGTAGATTTTGGCTTTACCTGGCATTGTGGTACGAAAGTAAAAATAAGCCAGTGTATGACGTCGTATATAGCCAATCAAAATATTCCGGCATTACATCATTAGCTTAAAGACATTGATCTATAGATTGACATCATCATACGCGCTTGATCTTCAAAGCTGAGCTATGCCCGTCCAGAAAGAGTGTGTTTGAGTTTCAAGGAGATGAGGTAACTCAAGCTCAATTTCGTCCTGAATGATTCATAGCGTATAGTTTTGATGTTGTTATAGGAAATGCGCAATACGTAGTTTTTGAGCCAAGCACTCTTTCTTATTTGTAATTATTTTTTAGTATAATCATGACAAATGTGGCTGAATTTGAATAGCGACATAGGTTTTAAGACGTTCATTTATGTCGTTTGAATCATCCTTTGAGGCATAAAAAAACCCGCATCCTGCGGGTTTTTTTATTCAGTTTCGCTTATGCCACACTGTTCATTTTACGAACCAAGAACAACATGAATACTGCTGAGATAATAATACATGGGATCGCTGCTGAGATTACACCCGCCGCACCGAAGCCTGCAGTTAACAGACTACCTGCAATTGCTGGTCCAAGCATTGCACCAATACGGCCTACTGCTGATGCAACACCAACACCCGTACCACGAACTTCTGTTGGGTAAACGATACCACCGAAGGCATACAATACACCTTGACAGCCAATAACGAATGCACCCACTAGCGCTGATGCCATGTACATTTGTGTTAATGAACCTGCGGCGTTTAGCGCCAATAGACCTGCCAAGATACCGCCGTACATCAACAGAATGACATACGCTTTTTTCAGGCGATCCGTCAGCATACCCAGAATCACGGTACCAATCGTTGCAGTCGCCATGAAATAGAACTGTGCAGTTGAACCATCTTTACGGGTGAAGCCCAGCTCCATAAAGAGTGAAGGCAACCAGCTCAACATGATGTACACCACTATCAGGGTGAAGAAGTAGCTCACCCAGATACACAGCGTACGAAGTAGGTTGTCAGAGTTAAACAAATCCTTGAATGAACCCTGAGGAGATGCTGCACGTTCTGCGGCTGTCTTGTTTTGTGCCTTTATGTATTCTTTAGATTCAGGCAGACACACCATCATCAGAGGAATCACAATGATGGGCAATAAACCACCCAAGTAAAAAAACATTTTTCCAGTTTGCACCGAATTCAGTTGCTGCGATTAAAGACAAGATTGCAGCACCCACTGGCATACCACAGTACATCAGGCCCACGGCACGTCCACGGTTTTGTGGAGCCACGGCTTCAGAAGCTAAAGTGATCAGAATCGGCATTGCACCGCCAAGACCCGCACCCGCCAGAAAACGAACTGCCAGCAAGGTGTGGAAACTGTTCACCCACACGGTACATAAGGTAAATAGTGCAAAAATTGTGGTTGACCAGATTAAAACTTTCTTACGACCAAGACGGTCCGCGAATCGACCACCGACCAGTGCACCAGGCAATAAGCCCAGAATCCCTGCACTAAAAAATACACCCAATTGTGAGCTATCAAGACCAAAGTGCTCACGAATACCAGCAGCGGCAATCCCGGCAGCCTGAATATCCAGGCCTTCAATCGCAGCGATCAGAAAGCAGATCCCTACCGTGATGATCGCGTGCTTATTGTCTGATTTTTCCATGGAATATCCTTGTTCAATCAGCGTTCAAAAGAGAGGCCATCATCTATGAGCCGCTAAAGAGAATTAACTACCAATAAGTTGAACAATTTGCTCGGATATACTGAAAAATCCAGAAAATTAATGACTTTAAGATGCTGTTCGATAAAGTCAAAAAAGCAATTAATGAGAAGTATTAAAATCCCAGTATTTTTGGATTTAGACTTATACATCAAACCCGGAAATTCAACAGTGAGAAAAATTCAGGGCCGATCACTAATACGAAAAAAAGATTAGTTCAGGCATTTTTGCTTTTTATTCATCATAAATGAGGTTTATTATTCGATATATTTTAGCTCTTAATTCATCAAATATAAATATTAATACTCCCCTAAAACGCCATAAAAGAATGTTTTCTAAATCTATTTAATTCACTTAAGTGACTTATTCTGTGTATTTTTTACTGAAAAAATGAATTCATTAGCTTTCATACTGCTGGAGGATAAAGGATGATTTGGACAGCAAAAAATCATAACGATTAAAACTTGATTGTTGCCTAGAGGCTTTGTATAAAGAATTCAGTGGCTTTTACTAAAGCATATTGTTCTTATGCGTTTGATCAGTCATAATTTGCATAAGCAATATTCAATTCAGTGCAAATCTATTGAATTTGCTACAAATCAAAATACAAACCCATCCCAAATATGTTTTCTCATTCTCTTCGGATGGACAAATAGGATAGTTTTTTAAAATGACTCAGCAAGCACAGACCATTCAGGGTTCCATTGTCGCAATCGTCACCCCCATGTTTGAAGATGGCAGCGTAGATTGGAAGGGTCTCGAGAAGCTGGTTGAGTGGCATATTGCAGAAGGCACTAACAGTATCGTCGCGGTTGGTACTACTGGTGAAGCATCAACGCTCAGCATGAGCGAGCACACTCAAGTGATCAAAGAAATCATTCGTGTTGCCAACAAACGTATTCCTATCATTGCCGGTACAGGCGCAAACTCGACTCGTGAAGCAATCGAGCTGACTCAGGAAGCCAAAGAACTTGGCGCTGATGCTGCCCTGCTGGTTACTCCTTACTACAACAAACCGACTCAGGAAGGTCTATACCAGCATTATAAAGCGATTGCTGAAGCGGTTGACCTACCTCAAATTCTTTATAACGTTCCAGGTCGTACTGGCGTAGATATGGCCAACGAAACCGTGATCCGTCTGGCAGATATTCCACAGATCGTGGGCATTAAAGATGCAACAGGTGATGTAGCCCGTGGTGCTGCCCTGATTGAAGGTCTGACAGGCAAAAACATGACTGTTTACTCAGGTGATGATGCAACTGCCTATGAGTTAATGGGTCATGGTGCCAAAGGTAATATCTCTGTGACTGCTAACGTTGCACCAAAAGTCATGAGTGAAGTATGTGCTGCAGCCATTGCAGGCGATGCGGCAGGTGCTGAAGAGCTCAATGCTCAGGTTGCAAATTTACACAATATTCTATTTTGCGAATCAAACCCAATTCCTGTGAAATGGGCTCTCCATGATATGGGCTTAATTGGTACAGGTATTCGCCTTCCATTAACACCACTTGCAGAACAATATCGCGCTCCGCTTCATGAGGCACTTGTAGAAGCGAGCGTCATTAAATAAAGAGCAACGATTATGCAATTACGTTTAGGACTTACCCTGGCACTTTCAGTATTCAGTTTAGCAGGTTGTAGTTCAATGGCCTTTAAAAACGGTACCTTGGACTATAAAGAGACAACCACGCTGCAACCATTACAATATCCTGAAGGGTCAATGGTTCGTCCTGCAACGCCTTTGTACCCTGCTCCGACCGTAGATCCGCTTGCCCTGGAAAATGCACCAAAGCTTGAAAATCAGCGTGGTAACCGCTTTGCGATGCCACGTCCTACTGCACAGCCAGTAAATTCAACTCAAGCAGATGAAACTCAAGAAAATTTTTCGGGAAAGCCGCAATTAGTCACTGACGGAAATCAAAATCCACTGCTCAAAATTGATGGAAATGCTGCTACAATATGGCAATACACTCTTGCCACGCTTAGCAGCCTTAACCATTCTATCGTTGGTCAAAATAAAGATCGTTATGAAGTAGCGATTCAGGTCGATCAGCAAACCTATGTTTTAAGACTCTCTCCCGCAGGTTCGAGTAACACCCTGGCTGTGTTTAATCCCGATAACAGTTTTGCCGACCGCGAAAAAGCAGCAGAACTGTTAAACCAGATTTACCAAAATTGGCCAGCCTAGACATTTTCTAGGCATTTTTTTTTGTAGAAGGTTCCCTCATGTTAAAACAAACCTTGCTCTATACTGGTAAAGCGAAATCTGTCTATACCACGGACAGTGAAGACCACCTGATTTTAGTTTTTCGTGACGATGCGTCCGCATTCAATGGCGAAAAAATCGAACAACTGGATCGTAAAGGTAAGGTGAATAACCGTTTTAACGCCTTCATCATGGAAAAGCTGGCTGCTGCTGGTATTGAAACTCATTTTGAGAAACTGCTGACACCGACTGAAGTGCTGGTGAAAAAACTTAAAATGATTCCAGTAGAATGTGTAGTACGTAACTATGCTGCGGGTTCTTTATGCCGTCGTCTTGGTGTAGAAGAAGGTAAAGAGTTAACGCCTCCAACATTCGAATTGTTCTTCAAGGATGACGCGCTAGGCGATCCAATGGTGAACGAATCTCAAGCGATTGCTTTAGGTTGGGCGACTGCTGAACAACTGGCAAAAATGAAAGAACTGACTTACCAAGTGAACGATGTGCTTAAAGCATTATTCGAAGCGGGTAATATGCTTCTGGTTGACTTTAAACTTGAATTTGGTGTGTTCCACGACCGTATCGTACTGGGTGACGAATTCTCTCCAGACGGCTGTCGTCTATGGGATAAAGACACCAAGAAAAAACTGGATAAAGACCGTTTCCGTCAAGGCCTAGGCGGTGTGGTTGAAGCGTACGAAGAAGTTGCAGCACGTTTAGGTATCAATCTTGAAGATATCTAAGCACTAATAATGCTTCAAAGAACCGGGCAAATAGCCCGGTTTTTTATTGTCTAATCTTATGATCGAAAAAATGAATTTTATTAATAAAAATGATCGTTTTTACATTATTCAATGCATGCCTTAATATTACTGCATCCCAGCCACATCCCCAGCAGATGCAATCCATCTGGTGTTGTCGGCTAGATTTATACCCTTACCCTCTAGGATGTATCTCCCCCAAGACATCCTATTTCAGCCCAATTCTCCTTGAATTGGGCTTTTTTTTGTTTACTGCTGCTGTTGTTCCTGCCAGCGACGTTGTTGCAGACGTTCGCCTTCCACTTCACGCTTATTACGTGCCGATTCGTACAGTTTGGTGCCTTTCAGCTCAGGCGGCAGGTAATCTTGCAAAACAAAATGTTCCGGATAGTTATGCGGATACAGATAATTCACTCCATAACCCTGCTCTTTCATCAACTTGGTGGTTGCATTACGCAGATGTAAAGGCACTGGCAAATTGGCCGTTTTTTCAGCCAGATCCATCGCCTTGTTAATCGCGAGATAGGTACTATTACTTTTGGCACTGGTCGCCAGGTAAACCGCACATTGTCCCAGAATAATCCGGCATTCCGGCATACCAATCGCTTGAACTGAGCGGAAGCATTCACCCGCTAGCAACAAGGCATTCGGATTGGAATTGCCAATATCTTCTGATGCCGCAATCAGCATACGGCGGGCAATAAAGACCGGATCTTCACCACCTTTCAGCATACGTGCCATCCAGTACAGGGCAGCATCCGGATCACTACCACGAATCGACTTGATGAAGGCCGAAACCAGATCATAGTGCTGCTCGCCAGACTTGTCATAACGGGCAATATTCTGCTGTGCGACTTTGACCACAATCGCATTAGTAATGATATTTTCCTGATCAGCCTCAAAAGTACTGGCAATCAGATCTAGTAGATTGAGTGCCTTACGCGCATCCCCTGCGGCAAACTGCAATAAGGCGTCAAATTCTTCAATCTGGATATAGCGTTCCTGCAGGAATTTGTCAGTCTGAATCGCCTGAGTTAGTAAAGTCTGAATCGCTTCGTCACTCAGCGCATTCAAGGTATAGACCTGACAACGTGACAGCAAGGCACTGTTGACTTCAAAAGATGGATTTTCCGTCGTCGCGCCAATCAGGGTAATTTTGCCTTTTTCGACGGCATTCAGCAGTGCATCCTGCTGGGATTTATTAAAACGGTGAATCTCGTCAATAAACACTACAGGCGTCAGCAGATCAACACTTTCCGCAATGACTTCACGCAATTCTTTCACACCGGTATTGAGTGCAGACAGGCTGATAAATGGCCGGTCCACCGCTTGGGCAAGTAGCAAGGCAATCGTGGTTTTACCTACTCCAGGTGGACCCCAGAAGATAATCGATGGTAAATGCCCTTGGTCAATCATCTGACGTAGAGGTGCATTCTCTCCAAGCAAGTGATCCTGCCCGATAATTTCTGCAAGGTCGCGAGGCCGCAAGCGTTCTGGAAGCGGGATATGACTGTCTGACATCTTATTATTGGCTCAAATTAAATTCTGCTTTCATTCTAACACTGGTAGTTTTGATTCCAATATTTCAAACATTTATGAGAAAAATTTAATTTATGTAAGAAATCTCTATTTTTTTTACAATGAATGGATTAATCTTATGAAAAGTAGATAAATAGAACATGATTAATTACAGGTTAATAACCTTGTAAATTTCACATTATCTCATATTAATTAGAATGGACTTGAGCAACTGATTGGATGCTCTTTGGGTGGTATCGGTGGGGATGCATGAAGCATAATAAATCTAGACGAACAACTGCAGAATGCGCTGATTCGCTTATTTCAACCTTGATACAATCTTCTAATGAACAACAGGCAAAATCCAGATTATTACAAGATCTGATCAATGATGTGCCGCATCCGCTTTGGGTGCTGGGCAAGGATAATATTGAATATTTTAATCAGGCACTTTCGGATTATTTAGGTACCAATTTAAGTGAATATGGTCCTAAAGAATGGCAAAGCCTGATTCATCCAGATGATCAGCCAACGTTTTCTGAGCAATGGCATGCTGGCCTGAATCAGCAACAAGGCTTTAATACCCAGTGCCGGATTAAATCGGCTGATTCCAGCTACCGTATGTGTGCCTTGGCCATCAAGTTTCAGCATACAGCAGAACATCTGCTGCAATGGTCGGTATCACTGACCGATATCCATGAATATTTTGAGATTCAGCAACAACTGTCTCAGGTGATTTCTACCCAAAAAAACATGCTGGATGCCAGTGTCGATTGTATTAAAGTGATGTCTCCACAAGGCGAAATCCGTCATATCAATCAGTCAGCCTGTCATAAGTTAGGGATTGATCCTGAACAGCAGCCTGCCCCGCATTCATGGTTAAGCCTGTTACCCGCTGAAGTTAAAAAAACCGGACAACGCGCTTTAAAACAGGCTGCTCAAGGTTTAAATAGCCGTTTTGTAGAAAAAGCCCAGACGGAGAATGAGGACCCACAATACTGGGATCATTTACTGACTCCAGTATTGGACGAAAATAATATTCCCCAAAATATCCTGTGTGTTTCACGCAATGTCAGTCAGCAAAAAATAGTTGAAAGCCGTTTAAAAGCCGTAATTCAGCGTGATGAGCTGACCGGACTGTATAACCGCAATGCCTTTTATAAGACCTTTAAACAGGTACTGCTAAAAGCCAAGCAACAGCAAATAATGGTTGGCCTGCTCCTGATCGACCTAGACTATTTCCGGTATATCAATGACACTTTGAGTCATATTGCCGGGGACCATTTGCTGCATGTCTTGGGCAAGCGTTTTCAGGCCTGTTTTGGCTCCAATAATATAGTCGTTGCCCGTCTGGGTGGCGATGAGTTTGCTATTTTAGTCAAAAACCTGGAAAACGAAGCCCAGCTGATTAATACTGCACAACTGGCCTATGCCCAACTGGAACAACCAGTGAGTTATGTCGGCCATCGTATGAGTATCGGTATGAGTATCGGTTGTACCGTTTATCCGCGTGATGCCCAGAATAGTTCCAACCTGCTGAAATGTGCCGATATTGCCCTGAATGATCTGAAAAATAGTGGTCGTGGCGGGATTCGCATGTTTAATCAGGAGATGTTCAGGTCACTGGAAAACATGACCAAACAACTGACGCTGGCACGCAAGATTATTCATGCGGATCAGATTATTCCTTATTATCAGCCTAAGGTTCACCTTTCTGATGGTGAGGTGATTGGTTTCGAAGCCTTACTGCGTTGGCAGGATCAACAGCATCAGATCCAGTTACCCTCTCATATTTTTTCTGCTTTCCAGGACTATGATTTAGCTTCGCGCATCAGTGAAACCATGCAGCTAAAAGTCTTTGAGGATATGAGCCGCTGGCAAGCCGAGGGTCTGGATATACTGCCAATTTCAATCAATGCAGCTCCAGTTGAATTCCTGCGCGATGACTATGCTGAGAAATTCCTGGCTCGTCTATCCCGATTCGATATTCCTGCACATAAGGTTGAACTGGAAATTACCGAGCAGAGCTTATCCGAAGGCGGAGCCAATTATGTGATCCGGGCACTAAACCTGCTAAAAAAACATGGAATTCATATTTCTCTGGATGACTTCGGTACCGGTCATTCTTCCCTGACCCGTTTACAGGAATATCCGGTCGACTGCATCAAGATTGATCGCAACTTTGTAGAACGCATGAACAATGATCCGTCTGCGCTGGCCATTGTCAAAGCCATTACCCAGATTGGTTCCAGTATTTCTCTGGATGTACTGGTCGAGGGTATTGAAAATACTGAACAACTGGACACGCTAATCAATTGTGATTGCCAGATCGGACAAGGTTTTTATTTTTACCGACCTATGTCGGGGTCTTCAGCACAGCAACTGCTACAACAGGCAGCTTAATTTTTTTATTTAATCATTTGACGAGGTTGGATTGCGCTAACAGCTAGCGCACCCAGCGTACGATATATTCATCAATTTCATCTTCATCAATATCGACTTCACTTAAGCAGCGACCAGCAGCAGATTTTTTGGCCTGAATTACGCTTTGTCGTGAACCTGTCTTCAGATAATGCCAGGATGGCAGGCTTTTCCCTTCAGCAACTCGGCGATAGGCACAGCTTGATGGCAACCAGTGAATGGTGTCCAGTTTCTCAGGTGTTAGCTGGATACAATCGGGCACATATTGCAGCCGGTTCGGATAATCCGAACAGCGGGCAGTTTTACAGTCCAGTAATTTGCAAGCCACTTTGGTATAGGCAACTTCGTGGGTGTCTTCATCTTCCAGCTTGATCAGGCAGCAAAGCCCACAACCATCACAAAGCGCTTCCCATTCTTCTGGTGTCAGCTCAGTGAGACTATATTTTTTCCAGAAGTATGGACGTAAGGCATCAGACATAATCAAAACGGCTATGGTAAAAATCAGCTTATTATACCAAGTCTCAACAAAGGAAATGTAGGGACGTGAATCTTATTAATATCACGTAAACTATTGTTAAATCAGAGACAGTACATCAACAAAACACTAACAGTGCCCAAAATCGAATATTCCTATACTGGATTTGAGAATAAAAACACATGGAGAATTGATATGTTTCGCTGGGCTATTATTTTTGCTGTGATTGCCTTAATTGCCAGTCTACTTGGTTTCGGTGGAGTAGCAGGCTTATCTAAGGATTTCGCGATTATCTTATTGGTGATTGCCGTTATTCTTGCCATTGTTGGTTTCCTTTCTCGCGGCAAGGTCTAGCGACTGATTTTTGCTTAAGGAAAAGTTTCCTACAGAAAAAACAAGAGCCATTTGGCTCTTGTTTTTTATGCGCCCAAAATGGATTACGGTTTGATATGGCGTGGTCTGAAACCAGCAGCGACCAATGCGGCCAAATACGCCACTACCCCGACCACACATAAAATCAGTACTTCCAGTACACGCATCCACTGTGATACATCACCATTGTACCAGCTCAGTGCATAGACCAAAGCTGCAATCATCACCACATTGGCAAACATGAATTGCAGGAAGATTTTTTTCCAGTGTGCACCAAAGCGGAAAATATTGCGTTGATGCAGATAAAAATACAGCAGACCCGCATTGACCATGGCTGAACCGGTCGAAGCCAGTGCCAGCGCCATATGTTCCGCTTCCCAATGAATCAGCTTAAAGAAACCAATAAAGATCACGTTCAGAATTGCATTGGCTGCTACTGCCATTAAACCGACGCGTACCGGTGTACGGGTATCCTGCTGGGCATAAAAGCCGGGAGCAAAGACTTTAATCAGCATAAAGGCAATCACACCGCCACTCATACATTGCAGTGCCAAGGCAGTCATCTGGGTATCTTCAAAAGTGAATTGTCCGCGTTCAAATAATGCCTGAATAATCGGTGTTGACAGCATGAACAAGGCAATACTGGCTGGTAGACCCACCAGTACGATGACTTTCGCTGCCCAATCCATCATGCCACGGAATTTTTCCGGGTTCTTTTCCGTATGCTGTGTGGATAAAGACGGCAGAATCACGGTACCGATTGCGACGCCAATCAGACCCAATGGTAATTCGGTCATCCGTTCAGCACTATATAGCCAGGACACTGAACCATCCTGCATGAAAGAAGCCCAAACCGTATTCAGTAACAGGTTGATCTGTGTGACCGATACACCAAACAAAGCGGGTAGCATCAGTTTCATGATGCGATCCACCCCTTCATGCTTGAAGTCTACTTTCGGTGGAATCAACAGGTTTTTACGCCATAATTCTGGAATCTGGATTGCCAGCTGCAAAATACCGGCAATTACGACTGCCCAGCCTAGCGCCATAATCGGCTCTGCCATAAAAGGGGTGAGCCAGAGCGCACCTGCAATCATGGCAATATTCAATAAGACCGGAGCAAAGGCTGGCGTACTGAAAGAGCCATAACTGTTCAGAATACTGCTGGCAAAAGCCGTTAGTGACATAAATAGCAGGTATGGAATGGTCAGGCGGAACATGTCTGTAGCCAGCGCAAACTTTGCTTCATCGCCATGGAACCCTGGCGCATAGATATACATGATCACCGGTGCGGCAATGATGGCAATCATGGTCAGGGTGGTCATGAAAGTAGCCAGACAGCCAAATACCCGGCTGATCAGGATCTGCACTTCTGCATGGGTACGACTGGTTTTATATTCTGTCAGTACCGGAATAAAGGCTTGGGAGAATGCCCCTTCTGCAAATAGCCGTCTGAAAAAGTTTGGAATACGAAATGCCACCACGAAGGTATCGAAATCTTTACCGGCACCGAATACATTCAGTAAAACCACATCCCGGACCAATCCCAGAACCCGCGATAACATGGTCATCGCACTGACAATTACGGTCGAACGCCAAAGCGCCATCCTATTCACCTAATAATTAATTTGGGCCTATTGTAATGAAACTTGCAAAAGAAGTTCATTGCTTAATCACATGACTTCCTGAAGGGTCATGGGTTCTTATAATGTTGTAACTGGGCACGAAAAGCACACCAGTCAAAATACGGTCCCGGATCGGTTTTACGTCCCGGTGCAATGTCCGAATGTCCGGCAATATGCTGCTGCAGTTTGGGATAATAGTCTTGCAAACAGGTGGTAACTTTGACCAAGGCATCATACTGTGCCTGTTCAAACGGCAGGTCATCACTGCCTTCCAGTTCAATCCCGATGGAATAATCATTACATTCTTTTTTGGCCAGATAGCTGGAACGACCTGCATGCCAGGCCCGGTCATTGAAATTCACAAACTGCAGCACTTCACCAGAACGCAAAATCAGCAGATGCACCGACACCTGCATGCCTTCAATAGTTTGAAAATACGGATGCACTGACCAGTCCAGCTGGTTCTGAAAAAACTGTTCAATATAGCCGCCACCAAACTGTGACGGCGGCAGACTGATGTTATGGATCACCAGTAACTGGATATCGGTATGTTCAGGCCGCTGATTAAAATTTGGAGAAGGGATCTGGCGCGCCCCGAGCAATTGCCCGTCCCGGATTTGAAACTCAGCTGCCTGTTGCATAAAACTGTCCTGTACAAAAATAAAATCTGCAATATCAGGATTGCAGCCGGCTTAATGCTAAAACTTTCATAGGCAAATCTCAATTCATCCCGGCAGGCTGTATGAAAAATCGCTCATTTTAATGTAACGGTGTTAAGATAACGCACAATTTTTCACGGCTAAAAAAGATACGGAAATACTCATGAGCATATCTCAGGCTTTGCTAGAACAGTCGATTCAGATCAATATTCAACAGGCACTCTCCGAAGATATTGGCGATGGTGACATTACTGCCCTGCTGACTCCTGAAGATGAACAGGCGACTGCCACGATTATTAGCCGTGAAGCAATGGTTCTTGCTGGTCAGCCTTGGGTCAATGCCCTGATTCAGGCCTATGATCCGAGTGTAGAAGTGATCTGGCTAAAAAATGACGGCGATCATGTCGCTGCCAATGAAGCTTTTCTAAAACTGGCCGGTTCTGCACGTAGCCTACTGACTGTAGAACGCCCTGCCCTGAACTTTGTACAGACGCTGTCTGCAGTTGCGACCAAAACAGCAACCTATGTCAAAGAGTTGGACGGTCTGCATACCAAGCTCTTAGATACCCGTAAAACGCTGCCAGGCTTACGTATTGCCCAAAAATATGCTGTTGCTGTCGGTGGTGGTCAGAATCACCGTTTGGGCCTATTCGATGCCTTTTTGATTAAAGAAAATCATATTATGGCAGCCGGCGGCATTCGCCAGGCGATTGCCATGGCCCACCAGATTGCACCGGGTAAACCAGTTGAAGTGGAAGTTGAAACCTGGGATGAGTTAAATCAGGCCCTAGAAGCCGAGGCTGATATCGTGATGCTGGATAATTTCAGTCAGCAGCAAATGATTGATGCCGTTAAACATGTGGCTGGTCGCTGTAAACTGGAAGCTTCAGGCAATATCACTATTGATAATTTACGTGAAGTGGCGAGTACAGGCGTAGACTATATTTCGATGGGCGTATTGACCAAAGATGTCAAAGCCATTGACCTATCGATGCGTTTTAATAGTTAAAGTTTTATCCATAAAAAAGGGTGCCATAGCACCCTTTTTCTTATTCTCAAGGATATAAATCATAGAGGTTGAATGGCCTCTACTCTGTTAATTGGTATCACTTCCTCGTTCCATATTTGCACCATCACGGTTTTCATCACGAGAATTCGAATCACAGGCAGTTAAACCCAGTACAGCAAATACTGAAAATGCCATCAACCATATTTTCATGTTATAACCCTCTGAATGAGATTTGGTTAAAAGATCATCGCTTAAAACAGAGGTTACACAGTAGACAGATCCTGTTCATTTTTTGTCAGGCAATGTGTAGCTATAATAAAAAACGCATCCGAAGATGCGTTTTGTAAACTCTGGAAATATTACCAGCCCAAAGCTTCTTGCTGTTTCTTGATCAGTTCCTGAATCCCTTTTTCAGCCATGGCCAGCATGTCATTGCATTGCTCACGGGTAAATGGCTTATCTTCAGCAGTACCTTGAATTTCAATAAATTCACCCGCTTGGGTCATCACGACATTCAAGTCAGTCTGGCAGTTAGAATCTTCTTCATAGCAAAGATCTAGTAATACTTCATCTTTGAAAATACCCACAGAAATTGCAGCAACCAGACCTTTAAGTGGATCTTGCTTGATTTTTTTCTTTTCAAGCAACACATTCATCGCATCAATCAATGCTACCGCAGCACCGGTAATAGAGGCTGTACGTGTCCCGCCATCTGCTTGGATCACATCACAGTCGATGGTAATCGTATTTTCACCGAGTTTTTTCAGGTCCACCATAGCGCGCAGGCTACGGCCGATCAGACGCTGGATTTCCTGAGTACGGCCACTCTGTTTGCCACGTGCCGCTTCACGGTCGCTACGGGTATGTGTTGAACGTGGCAGCATGCCATATTCTGCGGTTACCCAGCCTTGGCCCTGACCTTTCAGGAAACGGGGTACCGAGTTGTCAATGCTGGCAGTACAAAGCACTTTAGTATGACCAAATTCAACCAATACTGAACCTTCCGCATAACGTGTGTAATTGCGGGTAATTTTGATGTCACGTAATTGATCTAATGCTCGCTGGTCGATACGCATAAATAAGTCCTGCTTTGACTGAAAAATAATTGCGGCTCAGTATAGCAGAAGCCTCTGCCAAGATTGCCCGGCCCTTGGCATGATTTACAAAATCAATTCAGTCTTGTTCGATCAAAATACAAAATCAGGCCATCTGAATGGCGCTGCGTGATTGCCGATTTTTTGTTAAACTTAAAGGGAAATATCGAGAAGATTTTTATGTCTTTACGTGCAGAACGCAAACAGCAAAGTCATCAGGCAATACTAGATGCCGCACTGGTACTGAGTAGCCGTGGTCGTGCATTTAGCAATATCAGCCTGCGTGAACTGTCCCGTGAAGTTGGACTGGTGCCGACGGCGTTCTACCGGCATTTTAAGGACATGCAGCAATTGGGTCTGGAACTGCTCGACCAAGTCGCCATTAATTTAAAAGGTGTCTTAAATCGGCTGGTAGAAGCTTACTTGTATCAAGTACATTCAGACACTGAAACCTCAATTGGTCTTTTCCTTCAGGCTGTTGAAGAACATCCTGAGCCATGGCTATTTTTTAGTACAGAACGTTGGGGCGGATCAGACTTTTTGCGGACCAGTATTGAGCGAGAACTGCAATTTTTAGTTGCTGATCTGGTCGATGAGCTGGGAAATCTTTATTCCGCTCAGGGAATCAAATCGCCTCAACACTTGAGGCTGCTGATCCAGATGCTCGTGGATTTATCCCTGAATTGGGCGATGGGTTGGCTGAGTATTCAGGGTCTGTCAGATGCCAATCTTCAACAAAGTCGCGCAGCAGAATTTAAAGCTCAGACGGTTATTCAGATGCAACTGCTATTTCAGGGCATTCATGCATAAACAGCCTTCAGGCAGCTAGAATAGATATTTTCAACAATAAAAAACCTGCAGCAATGTGCAGGTTTTTTAAGATCAGGCAGAAATTATTTTGCCTTACGCTCTTTTTCTACCAGGAAATTTACCACCTGAATTACTTTGGCATCATCACCCTGAACGACATACTTACCATTCACGGTCACGGCTGGCACACCCGTTAACTGATAAGATGCGGCTAGATTTTTCGCCTGGGCGATTTTTGAAGAAATCGGGAATGATTTATACGTACTGTTAAATTTCGCTTCTGAAATACCATAACGGGTATAGAACTTGGCGAGTTGTGCTTGTTCTAAAATTGGTTTTTGCTTCGCATGGATATCATGGAACAACTGCAAGTGCGCTTTTTGACGAACACCCAGGGCTTCAGACACATAATAGGCACGTGCTGCCTGTTCCCATAGTGGGTTCATCGCAGCTGGAGTACGGACAAAACGAATATCTTTAGGCAGTTGTTTCAACCAGGTCTGCATATGCGGTTCAAGTGTGTAGCAGTGACCACAGCCATACCAGAAGAATTCACGTACTTCGATTTTCCCTGGCTTTTCAACTTTAACTGGCTTAGCCAGCACTTGATAGTCTTGGCCTGCTACAAAGTTGGCCATCGCACTACCAGAAAATGCTAAAACAGATGCAGCAACAGTGCCTAAAATAAATTTTTTCATTGGAATTATGATCCTCAAAATCTTTATGATTAGCTTATGCAGATACTTTGACATCCTCCCCCAGCTAAAGCAAGGGGATTCCTACTGCTAGACGCT
>NZ_QMBM01000001.1:0-27519 GCF_003289665.1 Acinetobacter sp. SM1B | reverse complement strand
GAGCGTCTAGCAGTAGGAATCACCCTCCTTTAGGTGGGTGAGGATGTCAAGACTGACTAACGCAGCGCTTCTGGCAATACCGGAACTGTAGAGGATTTATTCAGTTCCAGCTTCATTTTTTGCAACATCTGATAAGGCTGCTGCTGTACAAACATATTTACAAAGGTCAGCGGGATAGAGCCTTCAGGATTGGCATAACCATAGGTAGAGACCTTGACCTTTTTCTCGCCTAAACGGTTAAAAGTCCAATCACCTTCATAATGGGTCAAGCGTACATAATCCGGATTTAGTGGATAGCCCTTTTGAATGGCTTTGTTCTTAATCGTGATCTGGCCATTGGCTTCACGGATCATTTTCCCTTGTACCACTAAGTCCCGGTCTTTCAGCGGAAATGGGAAATCCAGCACCATATACAAGGTGAAATCGCCCTTTTTGTCATCCCGGGAGAGTACCTTCACATTGCCCATATAAGGCACCCATTTTACTGCATTGTTGACATCAATAATCAGGTGCACTGCCTGTTCGATCGGTACATCATAGGTCGTTTCAGCTTTATACAGAAAAACCGGATTGTTCTTGTCTTGATAGGTCCAGACCTTGATATTATTTTTATTAATACTGAGTTTGGCATTCGGTACAGATTTAGGCTGTGCTGCGGCGGCAAATGCCACAGCACAGAACATGAGTATGACTTTTTTCATTCCATTGTCGTCTTATTTTAGTTTTAGTTATTCTTATATTTATAAATGATTTTGACGAAAATTTAAACTTGAATATCGTTAAAACCAAGTACATCTTTCATGTCATATTTACGCGCCTCGCGACCAACTACCCAAGCCGCGGCACGTACTGCACCTGAAGCGAAGTTCATGCGGTTAGTGGCTTTATGGGTAATCTCAACGCGTTCGCCATCGGCAATAAACATCGCTGTATGCTCACCCACAATATCACCACCACGAATCGTTTGGAAGCCGATACTTTGGCGCTCACGTGGACCTGTATGGCCTTCACGGTGATAGACTGCATCTTTTTTCAGATCACGGCCAAGTGCACCTGCAATTGCCTCACCCCACATCAGTGCTGTACCTGATGGTGCATCCACTTTATGACGATGGTGCGCTTCAATCACTTCAATATCAACGGTATCACCAAACACTTTAGATGCTAGCTCTAGTAGTTTAATTGAGACGTTTACACCCACTGAATAGTTGGCAGCATAAACCACAGGGGTTTCAGTTGCAGACTCATCGAGGTAAGCTTTTTGTTCGTCGTTGAGACCCGTGGTACCAATCACGATGGCCACGCCATTTTCACGGCACACTTTAAGGTGATGTACAGTGGCTGCAGGTGCAGTAAAGTCTATGACAACATCACAGTCTTTCACCACTTCTTCAAGACTACCTACAACTTTTACGCCAACTGCACCAATACCTGCCATTTCACCTGCATCTGTACCAATTAAGGTACTTTCTGGGCGTTCAACTGCTGCGCCCAATTGATAGTCGGCTTCTTTCACTGCCTGAATAAGGATGCGTCCCATACGGCCGCCTGCACCTAAAATTCCAATGCGTGGTATCGCTGACATAACATAGTCCTGATATTGATTCGAAATTATTCTTACTATAGCAAAACTCGCTCCTAACACTAAGATTGATCGCATAAAAATCAATGAAAAGAATTAAAGAAGGTCATGAGCGTTTTTGATATGCAGGAAATGTTTAATTAAATTCTAAAGAGTCGGCTTTCTATAAAATATTGGGCAAGCTGTTTTTCCTGTATACATTACGAGCTCAGGATTAAAAAATATAAAAAGCCCATAGGATCACCATAGGCCAGTTGTATGAGAGCAATATTTTGGAAATAGAAAACTAAAAATTCAGCTTTGTATATCTGAAATATTTACTCTTCTAACAGACTTCTTAACATCCAAGCTGTTTTCTCGTGCACATTCAGTCGTTGAGTCAAGATATCCGCAGTTGGCTGGTCATTTGCCTTATCTACAGTATCGAACATGCTTCTTGCGGTACGGGCAACTGTTTCATGGGCATTGACCAGTAACCGAATCATTTCCTCCGCTTTAGGCACACCTTCAATTTCCTCAATAGAAGTCAGCTTTGCAAACTGCTGATAGGTTCCTGGTGTCGGAAAGCCCAAAGAACGGATCCGTTCTGCAATGATGTCCAAGGCATTCCACTGTTCAGTATATTGCTGCATGAACATGTTATGTAAAGTATTAAATTGCGGGCCGGTGACATTCCAATGAAAGTTATGGGTCATTAAATATAAGGTGTAGCTATCGGCAAGTAGTCTGGATAGACCTTCTACAATTTCCGCTCTGTTTTCGGCTGAAATACCAATATTTACTTTTATCATCTCGGTTACCTTAAATTTTAAAAAAATATGCGTGATCAACTTGTTTATTCTTATAATCAGTTTAGCTACTTCAACAAATTGCAAAAGATGAGATCAGTATCATTTATGTTAGCTTTGTTGAAATAACAGAGTAAGTTCAAGCCACAGGAATGTAAGGTATGACAGGAGCTTTACTAAGCAGTAAACTTATATAGAAATCTGAGGAAGATACCAATTTTTTCTCTTTAAAAATCGGTGAACTGTAAAGCTGAGATCTAAAAAAAGGACGCCTGAGCGTCCTTTTCTATTCTCATTCAATTAGTCAAACAGACGATCGAAGAATGATTTTTTCTTCGGTGAAGATTGGCTACCTTCCCCATCCATTGATGCTTGCAGCTCTTTCAGCAATTCACGCTGACGTGCAGTCAGGTTTACCGGTGTTTCAACCACAATCCGGCATAACAGGTCACCAGTCATGCTGGTACGAACAGGTTTTACACCCTTACCACGTAAACGGAATAATTTACCGGTTTGCGTACCTTCCGGGATTTTCAGGCTGACACGGCCATCCAGGGTTGGGATTTCAATCTCTTTACCCAATGCAGCATCAGCAATTGAAACAGGCACATCCATATACAGGTCAGCACCATCACGCTGGAAGATCTCATGCTCACGCACCACCACTTCTACGTACAGATCGCCTGATTGACCATCACGGATCGCTTCACCCTTACCGGTTAAACGTACACGGTCGCCATTGTCCACGCCGGCTGGAATGGTAACTTCCAGGGTTTGCTGACGATCAGATACGCCCGAACCATGACATTTATTACATGGATTCTTGATGATCTTGCCTTGACCGCGACAGGTGCTACAGGTTTGCTGTACAGAGAAGAAGCCCTGCTGCATACGTACCTGGCCCGCACCATGACAGGTCGGACAAGTTTCCACATCATTCGGATTTTTAGAGCCTTTACCATCACAAGCATCACATGGTGCAGGTGCAGTGAAGGTAATAGTTTTCTTGACGCCTTTGACTGCTTCTTCCAGACTCAGTTCCATGACATAACGTAAGTCAGAACCACGGCGCGCACGTTGTTGCTGACGACCGCCACCAAATGCCCCACCAAAGATGTCACCGAACTGGCTGAAAATATCTTCTGCGCTAAAACCACCGCCGAAGCCACCGCCGCCGCCCATACCACCTTCAAAGGCCTGATGGCCCATGCGGTCGTACATGCTGCGCTTTTCGCTGTCAGACAGTACTTCATAAGCTTCTGAAGCTTCCTTGAACTTTTCTTCAGCTTCTGGATTGTCAGGGTTGCGGTCTGGATGATATTTCATCGCCAACTTACGGTAGGCTTTTTTAATCTCATCATCACTAGCGGTTTTAGCAACACCCAAAACCTCATAATAATCACGTTTAGCCATGTCTGGCGATGCTCCTCACGGAATTTTATTTAATACTTAACTGTGGTCTGAAATTGGGGGTCAAACCAGTTTTTACAAGGGGGAATCTGAAAAAAAATCGAAAGCCTAGAAAACAGCTTTGCTTTGATAGAACTTGGACACGCCTTTGAACCAGGCATTAATCATGAAAATAAACGCAATAAAGCTGAATACGACGCCAGCGACCGTGCAGGCTTTCACCCATAACATGCTGTCCCAGGCATGGAAAAAGAGTGGAATAAACCAGAGGGCTGCAAAAACAGCCAGCATGGTATAGATCACCACATTACGCATGATCCACAGCGCTTGTGCCTGTAGCCAGACTTCTGCATAGTCGACCTGAGCGACTTTGCGTGCTAACCAATAAGAAAAAATTCCAAAAATCACGGTAAAAGAGGCTAAAAACATGAACACATATGCAATGGCTACAGAGCGCCGCATTTGAGTTAAACTTTTTTGATTCATGTCTCTTTCAACCTCGTTGTCCGTTTCTGCAACACGGGAAAAACGGCAACTTCGCATTTTTTAAAATTGTAAAATTATCAGGCACTACTATATTAAAAAATTTAATATTTCGCACCTGATTTTAAGACAGTTTTAGACCGATTGCGAAGTTTTCTTTACCTTAAACCATTGCGCATACAAGGCTGGCAGGAAAAACAAGGTTAACAGTGTCGCCACAATCAGTCCGCCCATGATGGCAACTGCCATTGGGCCGAAGAAAATACTACGTGAAAGTGGAATCATGGCCAGTACAGCAGCCAGGGCAGTCAATACAATTGGACGGCAACGGCGTACCGTGGCATTGATGATGGCATCCCATTGTGATTCCCCAGCCTGAATATCCTGTTCAATCTGATCAATCAGAATCAGGGAATTACGCATGATCATGCCTGAGAGTGCAATCGTACCCAGCATGGCGACGAAACCAAACGGTTTATTGAACAATAACAGAAAGAGTACCACGCCAATGATACCCAGTGGCGCGGTCAGGAACACAATAAAGGTCCGTGAAATACTCTTCAGCTGGATCATCAGCAGGGTCAGAACCACTGCCAGGAACAATGGCATACCGGCATTCACAGATGTCTGACCACGTGCTGATTCCTCTACGGTTCCACCTACCTCAATCAAGTAGCCACTTGGTAATTGAGCTTTAATGCTCTCCAAGACAGGAGCAATCTGATTGACCACGGTGGCTGGTTGTAAATTGCTACGGATATCCGCACGTACGGTAATCGTCGGCAAACGGTTACGATGCCAGATTAGTCCCTCTTCAAAGCTGTATTCAATATTGGCAATCTGCGCCAAGGGCACAAAGTTACCACGTGCAGTGGGTACCGCCAGACTGCTTAAAGATGCCACATCGACACGTTCAGCCTGCTCACCACGCAGACGGATTTCAATCAGCTCACGTTTTTCCCGGAACTGATCCAGTCCCGCGCCTGCAATGGAGCTGTTCAGGAAATTGGCCAGATCACTACTGCTCACCCCCATCTGGCGGGCACGGTCCTGATCAATGTCTAATTTGATCACTTTACTTGGCTCGCCCCAGTCCAGATGCACATTGGTGGTGTTCTGGTTTTCGGCTACCTTGGCAGCGACTTTTTGTGCCCAGCTGCGTACCAGCGCCAAGTCTTCACCCGATACCCGGAACTGGAGTGGATAACCGACCGGTGGACCATTTTCCAGCAAAGATACACGGGTACGTACTTCAGGTAACAGCAGACGAATCTGCTTGCTTAAAGATTCACGGATTTCATTACGATCTTCCAGGGAAGAGGCCAATACCACAAACTGGGCGAAGCTGGTTTGAGGCAATTGCTGATCTAAAGGCAAATAGAAACGCGGTGAGCCGGTGCCAACATACACCACATAATTATCAATGCCCTCCTGTTTAGACAGGAAATCTTCAACTTTTTTCACGGCAGCTTCGGTGGCTTTCAGTGAAGCCCCCTCTTCCAGTTTCAGATCAACCAGGATCTCCGCCCGATTCGAGGGTGGAAAGAACTGTTGCGGTACGAATTTAAACATGATGATCGACAGGGCAAAAATTCCTACAGTCAACGCAATCACGGTCTTGCGATAAGTGACACAGATATTTACCCAACGTCTAAAACCCTGATAGAACCGGGTTTGATAAGGATCATGATGCTCCCCCGCATGATGCACAATCGGCTCTGGTTCAGGCTGCTTGCGCAGACGTGCCCAGAGATGCTGATACCAGGGGGCTTTCTGGATCAGATCTTTATTAAAATCCGGCAGGAGTTTGTCACCCAGATAAGGGACAAACAGCACTGCAGCGATCCAGGACACCAGCAAGGCAAGGGTCACCACCTGAAAGATAGAACGGGTATATTCCCCGGTACTGGATGCAGCAGTCGCAATTGGTAGGAAGCCAGCTGCAGTAATCAGGGTTCCGGTCAACATCGGAAATGCCGTGGTACGCCAGGCATGCCCGGCAGCTTCCAGCCGGCTATAGCCCTGTTCCATTTTGATCGCCATCATCTCAATGGCAATAATGGCATCATCGACCAGCAGGCCAAGTGCCAGAATCAGTGCACCCAGGGAAATCTTGTGTAGACCGACATCAAATAGTTGCATCCCGGCAAAGGTCATCGCCAGTACCAAAGGAATCGAAAAAGCCACCACCAGTCCCGGGCGGAAGCCGAGGGAGAAGAAGCTGACCAGAAGCACGATAATTACGGCTTCCGCCAGCACCTTCATAAACTCGTTGATACTGCGCTTTACTGCCACCGGCTGATCCGATACTTTTTGCAGGTCCATTCCCAGAGGCAGGGATTTCTGCAGGCGGGCAAATTCCTGTTCCAGATGTTTACCCAAGGCAATGATGTCTCCCCCCTTACGCATCGATACCGCAATACCAATGCCATTTTCCCCCATAAAACGCATACGTGGCTGGGCGGGATCGGTAAAGCCACGATAGACCTCTGCGACATCGCCGAGCTGGATAGTTTTACCATTCACATACAGTGGCATCTGCTGTAGCTCTTCTACAGTCTGCAATGCACCGCTGACACGAACCTGAATCCGGTCTGTGTCGGTTTCAAAGAAACCGGCATTGCTCATGGCATTTTGCTGTTGTAACGACTGCTGAATGGCAGTGACTGGAATCCCCAGCTGTGCAGCTTTGGTATTAGAAATCTCAATCCAGATTTTCTGATCTTGCAGGCCAATCAGCTCAACTTTGGCAACATCTTTGACACGCTGCAATTGTAGTTGCAGACGGTCGGCATATTCTTTTAGTGTGGCATAGTCGAAATCTTTGCCTTTCAGCACATAGATATTGCCGAAGGTATCGCCGAATTCATCGTTAAAGAACGGGCCTTGCACGCCTTGTGGCAGTTCATGCCGAATATCATTAATTTTCTTACGGACGTTATACCAGACATCAGGAACTTCTTTGGACCGCAGCGAATCCTTGGCCACAAAGGTCACCAGCGATTCACCTGGACGGGAATAAGCCATGATGCGTTCATATTGTCCCGTGGTCATCAGTTCCTTTTCAATCCGGTCCGTGACCTGCAAGGAAACT
Source organism: Acinetobacter sp. SM1B (assembly GCF_003289665.1). NCBI lineage: Bacteria > Pseudomonadati > Pseudomonadota > Gammaproteobacteria > Moraxellales > Moraxellaceae > Acinetobacter > Acinetobacter sp. SM1B. The sequence goes on along the minus strand of NZ_QMBM01000001.1, from coordinate 20,162 downwards.
TCCTGTGCACTGGCCCCCGGCCAGTAGGTCTGTACCACCATCACCTTAAAGGTAAAAGGCGGATCTTCACTCTGTGACAGTTTGGAATAGGACATGATGCCGACCAGACCGAGCAGAATCATGAAATACAGCACCAGACCCTTATTTTTCAGGGCCCATTCGGAAAGGTTAAAATTCATGTTTAACCTCCAGCCCGAATGGTCACACTACGGTTCTGACGGTCAATCGGCCGGATCTTTTGCTGATCCCGGAGCAGGTGAATGCCTCCAATCACTACATAATCATCTGCTTTGAGGCCACTCAGCACAGGCACAGAATCACGGCCATAAGCACCAATTTGTACCGGGATCTTACGTACAGTAGCGTCCGGCTTAACGATCATCACATAGGCCTGACCATCCGTCGCAGAGACACTGGATAAGGGTACGCTCAGAGCATTGTCCTGAGTTTTGATAAAGAATACACGGGCACTTTGTCCGAGCTGAATTGACTTCTGGCCTTCACGTAATGCTACCCGAACCGTAAAAGTCCGGGACTGATCTGCAGCCGGAGAAATCTCACGCACATAAGCACTGAATTTTTCATCTTTTTTCGACCAGAGGGTAACCCAAGCGGGCTGACCCACTTTAATTTCGCTCACCGCCTGTTCCGGTACCCCAATCACCACTTCACGATCTCCGGAGAGCGCAATTTCAAAGGCTGCCTGCCCTGCCGCCACCACCTGACCGACTTCAATATGACGTGCAGTAATCACGCCATTTTTATTGGCAATTAAGCGGTTATACCCCGTCTGGTTACGGCTGACATCATAATTGGACTGGGCCTGCTTCAGATTCGATCTAGCTGCCTTATATTGATTCTCGACTGCATCATATTGCGAGCGGCTGACCGCATTGGCCGGTAGTAACTGTTTAAAACGGTTCAGTTCATCTTCCGCAATTTTGGCTGCAGACTGGGCACTTTCCAGTTGGGCACGCGCTGCGTTTAACTGCAGTTCCGCATCCTTGACATCTAAGCTTGCCAGTACTTGCCCTACCCGAACCTGATCCCCGACATCGACATAACGCTGGGTGATCTGACCAGCGACCCGAAACGCCAGTGGCGTTTGCTGACGTGCCTGTACATCCCCGGCATAACTTTTCTGTTCTAAATAGGAGGTATTCGGCTGAGTCACCATGACAAAGGGAACTTCCTGTTCTGTTGCCGCATTGTTTTTGCTGCATCCCCCTAAGGTCACACTGCAAGCTATAATCATGCCGGTCAGGACGTACTGAATCGTGCTCATGTTGTCTGCTCTTATCAAATAATGATTTTTCTGGTCGATAGACTGCGCTATAGTGAACTGGTTATTTTTTAATTAATATACCATGCGGTACACTAATTAGAATTACCCCCATAAAACAATGACCATTTTTATTTTTTTGGAAAAAAATGTGCAAATTCCCGTAGGACGTCCTAAAGATCTCGAAAAGCGCCGGCGGATTCTGGATGCGGCCAAACACCTTTTTTTGCAGCATGGCTATCATGGTTCCAGCATGAACCAGATTGCGCAGGCTGCAGGCGTGACCAAGCTGACGGTATATAACCATTTTCAGGACAAAGCCACACTGTTTACCTGCGCGATTGAAGATACTTGCGAGCATCTGATTCCAGCCAGTCCAACGACACTGCTGCATGCCAAGAGCAATTTTTGTGATGCGTTGCATGAAGCCTGTATATTGTCGATGAATATGGTCAATCTGCCGGAAGCGATTAAACTGGATTTACTGCTGATGGAACTGGCTTCCGAGCAAAGCCCTTTAACCCAACAATTCTTTAATGCCTCGCATCTGCGATTAAGCCAGCTCTGGCAAGAGTTCTTTCATCTGGCCCAGAGCTATCATTTTATTCAGCAAGATGTCCATTGCGTCAAACTGAACTGATGCTCTCACTGCTGTTTGGTAACCGGCATCAGAAAGTTCTGCTGGGTGTGTTTCCCGTACCTGCCTTAGAACAACAGCAAATAATTATTCAGGACGCTATTCATATTTTCTTATTGCGCTATGCCGCCTAAAATGCCAACTTGTAATTAGATTCATACAAATTGGCATTCACCTTGCTATTTTATAGGCAGGTCGTGTCCGACTTTTGTCTGTAACGGGCTTGGAATGCTTTCCAGGCGCGGTATAGTCAGGAAATGCAACAGAGGGAATATAAAAATGGCTCAACAAATTGATGCACCACTACGCGAAGACGTACGTTTACTGGGCAATCTGCTCGGTGAAACCTTAAAGCTACATGCGGGGCAGGATTTGTTTAATCAGGTGGAACAGATTCGGGCGCTTTCCAAAGGTGCTCGCGACGGCCAGCTAGAAGCAGAAAAACAACTCGAACAGCTATTTCTCAGTCTGGAAGATGATGAAATTCTTCCGCTTACCCGCGCCTTTACCCACTTTCTGAACTTTGCCAATATTGCCGAGCAATATCACGTGGTCCGTCGTCGCCGTCAAAGCGAATTTGATGAAACTGCGGAATCGCCAAATCCCCTGGTTCCCCTATTTGAAAAATTTAAACAGCAGGAAATTTCCGCTGAAAGCCTATATCAGCAGATCTGTGAACTGAAAATTGAACTGGTACTGACTGCGCATCCGACTGAAGTCAGCCGCCGTACCTTGATTCAAAAATATGATGGTATCAATGACTGTCTGTCCAAATGCGACCAGCAGAAACTCACCCCTCGTGAACGCCAAGCTGTTTTGGCCGAACTGAAACAGCTAATCACGTCTGCCTGGCAGACTGATGAAATCCGTCAGCATCGTCCGACACCAGTTGATGAAGCCAAATGGGGCTTTACTACCATTGAACAGACCTTATGGAATGCAGTACCAAAATTCATCCGTGAACTGGATGGCATGGTACAGGAACAGTGCGGTCAGTCATTACCGCTCAGTGTTGCGCCAGTGCGTTTTGCCTCCTGGATGGGAGGTGACCGTGACGGTAACCCGAATGTGACCCATCACATTACTCAGGAAGTACTATGGCTGTCACGCTGGAAAGCCGCTGATCTGTATTTACGTGATATTGAAGATCTGCGCTGGGAACTGTCGATCCAGCAATGCAGTGAAGAACTGCAACAGGCGCTGGGCAGCTCACATCCGGAACCTTATCGTGAATATCTCCGTGACACCCGTGAACGCCTGAAAGCAACACGGCACTGGCTGGCAGAAAAACTGCATGGCAATGATGCCGATGACAGCCAGGTAATTAAAACCAAAGATGAGTTATTACAGCCTTTATTGCTGTGCTATCGCTCGCTGCTAGCGTGCAATCTGCCGGAAATTGCCAATGGCAAACTGCTGGACTTTATTTACCGTGTGAACAGTTTCGGCATTGAATTGCTGAAACTGGATATCCGTCAGGAATCTGGCCGTCACCGTCAAGCGATCTCTGCGATTACGGAGTATCTTGGCTTAGGTAATTTTGAAACCTGGACTGAACAGGCACGTCAAAATTTTTTATTACAGGAACTACAAAGCAAGCGTCCGTTATTACCAAAATACCTCAATGAACCGGCCGGTAGCCTGATTGAGCATCCGGATGTGCAGGAAGTCTTCGCGACCATGCGTACGCTGGCAGAACAGCCAAGTGAATCACTCGGTGCCTATATCATTTCGATGGCGGAATATCCAAGTGATGTACTGGCGGTTTTATTGCTGCAAAAAGAAGCAGGTATCAAACAGGCTTTACGTGTAGTGCCTCTCTTTGAAACTTTGAAAGATCTCGACGGCGCAGCCAGCACCATGTCGACCCTGTTCAATATGCACTGGTATAAACAGCATATTCAGGGCAAGCATGAAGTCATGATTGGCTATTCAGATTCAGCCAAGGATGCCGGTTTTATGTCTGCCAACTGGGCGCAATACCGTGCCCAAGAGGAACTGACGGCTGTTGCCAAACAGCATGGTATCCAGCTGACGCTGTTCCACGGCCGTGGTGGTTCAATCAGCCGGGGTGGTGCTCCAACACAACAGGCCCTGTTCTCACAACCGCCCGGCTCGATCTCAGGTGCGATTCGTGTTACCGAACAGGGTGAGATGATCCGCTTCAAGTTCGGTCTGGAAGGCATTGCGCTACAAAACCTGGAGATCTATACCGCGGCAACACTGGAAGCAACGCTATTGCCGCCCCCTGTGCCGAAAACAGAATGGCGTGACCTGATGCATCAGATGACCGATTTATCGGTACAGGTCTATCGCCAGACAGTCCGTGAAAATCCCCACTTTGTAAAATACCTGCGTACCGTTACTCCTGAGCTGGAACTGCAAATGCTGCCCTTAGGTTCACGTCCAGCGAAACGTAAAGTCAGTGGCGGGATTGAATCTTTACGTGCAATTCCATGGGTGTTTGCCTGGACCCAGATCCGTTTGATGCTACCTGCCTGGCTCGGTACGGGTGCTGCATTAAATGAGGTACTGGATCAGGGTCAACGTGCCACACTCGATGAAATGCTAGCGCAGTGGCCATATTTCCAGACCCTGATTGATATGCTGGAAATGGTCCTGTCCAAAGCAGATGGTGATGTGGCATTGTATTATGAGTCACACTTGACTCATGATCCCGACCTGAAAGTATTGGGTGAGGAACTGCGTCAACGTCTGAAAGATGCAGTACAAACGCTACTGACTTTAAAAGGTGAATCAAAACTGCTGACCAGTAACGATGTGCTGGATCAATCAATGCGTGTGCGTAAGCCCTATTTACTACCGCTGCACTTGTTACAGGCCGAACTAATGAAACGCCGTCGTCTGTATCTGGCAGAGCAAAATGCTGAACACACCCCGGTAGATCATGCCTTAATGGTAAGTATTGCCGGAATTGCCGCTGGTTTACGTAATACGGGCTAAGTAATTTTTAATCATGAAGAAGCACATTTCCATGATGTGCTTTTTTATTGAACAGTCAATAGCCAAAAAAGCTTTCTTTTATATATCACATTAGATTTATTTATAGATCATCCCAAGAAGTAGCTGATGAATTAATCTACTGATTTCACTTTATTTTTAAACCACTGTACTTTTACCACACGGTAAAATCTCAAATAAAGTCATAGAATTAATTTGAACAAAAATTTTGTTTTGGTAATTAAATCTTCGAAAGAACAAGAGTATGATGTGCTCAATTTATCTTTTGAGTGCTCATTTTATGTCCAGTTGGTTTCCCAAATGGCGCCCTTATGAGGGCAGTATCGATGCACGACCAGTAGGTACCGCAGAGTATTTACCACCCGCACAAACTGTAATTCTGGGTGTACAACACGCTTTTGCAATGTTTGGTGCCACTGTACTGGCACCGTTTTTAATGGGCTTTGATCCAAACCTGGCAATCTTAATGTCAGGGATCTGTACCATTCTGTTCTTTATAATGACAGGTGGTCGAGTTCCAAGTTATTTAGGTTCAAGCTTTGCCTTCATTGGTGTGGTGATTGCGGCAACCGGTTATGCCGGTGGTGGTGGCCTCAATCCGAATATTGGCGTTGCAGCAGGCGGGATTATTGCCTGTGGTATCTTCTATGCCTTGATGGGTTTTCTGGTCATGGCAACAGGAACCCGCTGGATTGAGAAACTGATGCCACCAGTCGTCACTGGTGCGGTGGTCATGATTATTGGCTTAAACCTGGCTCCTGTAACTGTAAAAAGCGTGATGGGCAATACCTTTAATATGTGGATGTCTTTGGTCACAGTATTATGCATGGGTTCAATTGCCGTATTCACCCGTGGTCTATTACAGCGTCTACTTTTATTGGTCGGCCTGTTATTGGCTTATCTGATCTATTTCGTGCTCAGCAATGTCATGGGTTATGGCACTGCAATTAATTTCCTGCCAATTCAGCAGGCTGCCTGGTTTGGTTTACCGACCTTCCATGCGCCGACTTTTGAGTTGAATGCCATGCTGATCATTGCACCAATTGCCTTGATTCTGGTCGCTGAAAACCTCGGGCATATTAAAGCAGTCGGCGCAATGACTGGAGAAAACCTGGATCCGCATATTGGTAAAGCCTTTGTTGCAGATGGTGTTGCGACTACCTTGGCTGGTGGTGTCGGTGCTCCGGGTATGACCACGTATGGTGAAAACATCGGTGTCATGGCTGTGACCCGTGTCTACTCCACCATTATCTTTGCCGTAGCCGGTGTGTTTGCAGTCTTCCTTGGCCTATCACCGAAGTTTGGTGCAATTATTCATACCATTCCAACTGCGATTCTAACTGGTGCTTCGATTGTAGTCTTTGGTTTGATCACCATTGCCGGTGCAAAAATCTGGATTGAAAATAAAGTCGACTTCTCACAAAACAAAAATCTGATGGTTGCGGCTGTGACCATTATTTTAGGTACGGGTGACTTTGCCCTGACCTTTGGTGATTTCAACCTGGGTGGAATTGGTACTGCAACATTTGCAGCCTTATTCCTGAACTGGTTCTTCAGCCTGGTCGATAAAAAATAGATTCCAAATAATTAATTTAATAGCAGCCGCCAAGGCTGCTTTTTTTATGTCAGAAGAATTGTTTAAGATAGGTGGATTCTTTGCAATGAGCATCCTGTAGATGCGTCTGGATTTATTTGATTTACAACTGTTTTTAAATATTGTTGAAACTGGCAGCCTGACCAGGGGTGCCGAATACTCGTCAATTTCCTTGCAAGCTGCCAGTGAAAGGATTAAAAAACTGGAACAGCACTATCAGGTCAACCTGTTCATCCGTCATTCTGGCGGAGTAAAACTCACTTTTGCCGGACAGGTCTTCGCTGAACATGCTCAAGCCATCCTGCAACAGGGACAACAGCTGTCACGAGCTATGGCAGTTTTTAGTGAAGGACAGCATTCTAATATTAGCTTGTGGTGTAACTCATCGGCACAAAGTGAATATCTTCCCCTGTTGCTACCCAAGTATCTGGTCAATAACCCCAATATCCAGATTGATCTAAAAGAAGCAGAGAGCAATGACATCATTGCAGCATTGACCAATGGCACTGCCAAACTCGGTTTAATTTCCAGCTTCTTTGCTACTCCACAGTTGCAAACCCTGGAATTTTCAGATGATCCTTTGGTGCTAATCTGTCCGGAACAGCATGATCTCAGTACCGGCAAAGCATTAAAATTAGGGGACTGTCTGAATTATCCCTTTGTGGGTTTAATGCAATATCACTCCTTACAACAGTCCATTGAAACCCAGGCCAGATTACTCCACTGCGAAATCCAATACCGCTTAAGATTGCCGAATTTTGCTGCTATTGCTCAGGTGGTTGCTAATAGTGTTGGCATTGCCATCATGCCGCAACGTGCTGCGCAACGTTTGGCCAAGCTCTATGCATTTAAGCAAATCCAGTTGACTGGAGATTGGGCCAACCGCAAGTTACTATTAGCTGCGAAAAATTTTGATGAACTGAGTGCTGCCTATCAACACTTTAGCCAGTTTTTACTTTCTGCCGAGATTCAGAAAGTCTTGGATTAAATCCAGCCGAACTGGTGCAGTATCATATAACTGCCCAGAGCAATCAGACCGATAAAAAATACAGTACGGAATTTCTGCTCAGGAATTCGATAGCGAATTTTCTTACCCAACCACATGCCGATGAGCGCAGGAACTAAAGCAATTGCCGACATCGCATAATCGATCGGAATGTCTTCCACAGGATTTTGATGCAGGAAAATCGCCAGACACAACGTCGAGGTGGTAAAGGCTAAGCCTAAAGCCTGTACCAGATCATCACGTTTTAAATGTAAAGTCTGTAGATAAGGGACGACTGGAATCACCACGACCCCTGTGGCAACGGTTAAAGCACCACCGAGATAACCCATGAGTGGAGACAGCCAGCTCTCATGCCGGCTTAAATCCGGCATCTTTTTCGCAAATAAGCCATACAGCCCGTATAAGGCCAACATCCCGCCCAACAGAGCTTCGCTGTGAAATTCAGAATGTCCCAGGGTCGGGAAAACACTCCACACTGAACCGACGATGATGCCTAACAACAGCAGCCAAAAACGGCGTATCAGCTGTAACACATGACCTTCAGCAAAGAGTTGCCAGAAATTGGTCAGCATGGAGGGAATGATCAGTAAAGTTGCCGCTTGAAAGGGACTCATGAAAATAGTCAGTAAACCCATAGAAACCGCAGGTAAACCTAAACCAATCGTACCTTTAATCAGACCTGCCAAGGTAAAAATGGCAATAACGAAAGTAATCATCTGATGATCCCAAATTTATTTAGGACCATGCTATAAAAATTACTACCAAAGAAAAATCAGGGTTTTAAGGATACAGCCTCAAGCAAATCTTGAGGCTCAAGATGTACTTTGCTGGAAAGCATCAGATTGACCAGCACAGATTTTAAATAAAGGGCGCTTAAGGACGAAATTCTTTCAGTTCGCGCTGAATAAAATGCTGGAACATTTCCCGATACAGGTGCTCGATAAACACTGGATCAATGCCCTGCTTTTGAGCTTGGGCTTTGACATTTTCAACAACCTGCTCCATCCGTTCCGGAGATTGCAGGTCAGTTTCAGTTTTCTTGAAACGGGTGGTTTGATCTACATAAAACTGGCGCGCAGCAATCAGCTCAACCAAAGCTGTATCAATCGCGTCAATCTGCTCACGTGCATGTTGTAATGATTCAGCTTTTACTTTGTTCATGTTTATTCAGTTCACTTTCAGTTTGATTATCACTCTTATACTTTTCTTCTAACACATTACTGAAAATACTTTCAATCATCCAGACACGATATAAGCTATTAAATACAAAACTTTGATTATCAATCCGAAGTTCCAGCACCGGCAAGTTGGGCTGAGACTTCATTTCACAGAGCATATCATTGTCTCTAAGCTTAGCCTGAATATCTTCTTCGGTCAGTTGCCCAACTCCCAGTTCCTGCTGTAAGGCATTGAAATGTGGGGTATAACTCAAGTCACGTCCACGCGTCCAGACCGCCTGCAAAATCCGGTACATCGCATCCACCCGCCCTTCTTCCGGGCAGCTGTAATACAGCTGTGCCATCGGCAAAATGCTTTGTACCGTCGGTCGGCAAAATGGGGTAAATTCGACTTCAGTCCGTTTTGACAGGCGCGTTGCCAGTCCCCAGTCAAAGCCATCACGGCCACGATAAGACAGCGGATAGACATTCAGATGGATATTATAAAAATCAGCCAGTTCTTCCCTAATATAGGCCAGCAACAGCCAGGAAATTGGATCTTCCAGGGCAATATACAGATCCAGTTCCGGATCTAAGCCCTGAATTTCATTCAGTTCTTCAGCATCACTGATCAGGTGCTCACGCCATTCAATATGATTGATCAGGAAGATTGGATTACCCGTCAGTAATTTTTGCTGTTTCAGACGGCGGGTTAAACGCAGCAGATCATCTACGGCATGATACTGACGGCCACCGAAATCAAAATAGCTGGCCAAAACCGGGGTTGTGTCAAAGACCCGTTCAGAAAAATCCTGTGGCTGATGATGGCGACTGGCCATGGTATGCAAGGTACGCAGTTTGCCATACTGCTTTTGCCACAGCATATGAAAGATATCTTCCAGCAGATAAAGAAAATCCTGGCCACGCAATGGGGTTCGGCGCAGAATGGTTTCGGCCTGTTTTAAGGCTTCTGCAGTGGGTAATTCTGGTGTTTCATGAAAGCTGAAACGATGCTGTCTGGAGAGGATTTTGGCATCATTAATACAGTAATTTTGCCATTCTTCAAAAGACATCTGATTCGGTATTTCGCCCCGTTGACTGGAGATGACTACCTTCAACGGTTTTAATTCCGGACTCAGGATCTCTTCCAGTTGTGGTAACAGCTGCACTGCCAGATAGCTATACACATCATCCAGACGCAGATAAATCGTTAAGCCATCTTCAGCAGATAGCACCGCCTGGCGGGTTGGCTTTTGATAAAACCAACTCGATCGGATTGGATCGAACCAACGGCGTAACAGGGACATGAGATCAGCCTCAGTAGAGAACAACGCAGCAGATGACAGCGTCTAACTGCTACAGGATACTATCTTTTTCACCAGAATAGCAGATCACCTGGATCTGCTGTATGTGAAAAAAACTTATATCAATTCAAGACAAAATGATCAATGTTTACAGAGCGTTTAGATCTCGAGATTTAGGTCAGTCACTGCCCCGGTTTCTGCACCAGAGGTCAGTTTGGCAAACTTGGCTAATGCTCCATGCGTGTAATTCGGTTTTGGTTTAATCCAGGCGGCCTGACGTGCAGCGATTTCCTCATCCGAGACATGCCAGGTCATTTCACGGGTTTCTGCATTTATCGAAATCTCATCGCCATTTTGTACCAGACCGATCGGTCCACCTTCATAGGCTTCTGGGGTGACATGACCAATCACAAACCCATGACTACCACCGGAGAATCGGCCATCGGTAATCAGTGCTACGGAATCCCCTAAGCCTTTACCAATAATCGCTGAGGTCGGTTTCAGCATTTCTGGCATGCCTGGTCCACCTTTAGGACCAACACCGCGAATCACCACCACTTCACCCGGCTGAACTTCACCATCCAGAATCCCGCGCATGGCGCCCTGTTCACCCTCAAAGACCCGTGCTGCTCCTTTGAAGTAAAGGCCTTCCTTACCGGTAATTTTGGCCACGGCACCTTTTGGTGAAAGGTTACCTTTCATAATGATCAGATGTGAATCTTTTTTCACCGGCTGGTCAAATGACAGGATAATCTGCTGACCTTCAGGATAATCTTTTACATTCGCCAGGTTTTCTGCCAGAGTTTTACCAGTCACAGTCAGGCAGGAACCATCCAGCATGCCGGCATCCAGCATACGTTTCATCAATGGTTGAATCCCGCCAATCGCAATCAGCTCCGACATCAGATATTTACCCGATGGACGTACATCAGCGACTACAGGAATGTCTTTACCAATCCGGACAAAATCATCCAGACTGAGCTCCACACCTGCGGTATGTGCCATGGCCAACAGATGGAGTACACCATTGGTCGAACCACCCAAAGCAATCAGAACTTTAATTGAATTTTCAAAAGCCGCTTTGGTCATGATGTCACGTGGTTTGATGTCCAGACGTAACAGATTCATCACGGCTTCACCAGCACGGGCACAGTCGATCTGCTTGTCTTCAGAGACGGCTTCCTGTGCAGAAGAACCCGGCAGGCTCATACCGAGTGCTTCAATCGCAGAAGCCATGGAATTCGCGGTATACATCCCGCCACAAGAACCTGGACCCGGCAAAGCCACTTCTTCAATATGCTTGACCTGAATCGCATTGATTTCACCTTTGGCATGCTGTCCGACTGCTTCAAATACGGAAATCATGTCGGTATGACCTTCGCCCGGTTTGATGGTACCGCCATAAATAAACAGACCTGGACGGTTTAGACGTGCCAGTCCCATGATGCAGCCCGGCATATTTTTATCACAGCCACCAATGGCAATTACACCATCATAGGCCTGACAGCCGACCACTGCTTCAATCGAATCCGCAATGATTTCACGGGACAGCAAGGAATATTTCATACCTTCGGTACCATTAGAAATCCCGTCGGAAATGGTAATGGTATTGAAGATAATGCCCTTGCCACCCGCAGCACTCACACCCTGTTCTACCGTTCTGGCCAGACCGTCAATATGCATATTACACGGGGTGACATTGGCCCAGGTCGAAGCAATGCCAATAAAAGGACGATTAAAGTCTTCATCCTGAAAACCCGTGGCACGCATCATGGATCGGGCCGGGGCATTTTCGATGCCTTCATAAACGGGGGCTGAGTGCTCTCGGATATTATCTTTACTCATCTTGTTTTGTCCTGGATGTAATTCTTGTGAAGCCTGAAAGCTGTCTAGGTTTTATCCGATTGTATAGAAAGCCGTGTCCACATAAAAGTAAGACTCTGTGTATCACCTAAGTCTGTTTTTCTCTTGCTCTAGGCGCATGAGTAAGAGCGATATCAATGTCGCTGCCTTGCATTCATCTTAAAGCAATGCTTTAAACTTGTTCAGGCAATAGAGTCAGTGCAATAAAAGTATTTTTTACTTTGGCGCTATCCAAAGTAAAAGTCTGCCTATGCAAAAATTATTAGAACCCTAAAAGTGATTTGAGGCAGTGAATTATCAAACAATCAGACTAGCATTTGCAGTGCAATATCAGGGGGTTGCCATATGACCTGACTCGGACTTTTAAAGCCGAGTCTTTTTCTTGGACGATGGTTCAAATGTTAGAGAACTGAGATAGATTCATTCACATAGTCATTCAAATCACTGCCTGGCGCATTTTTAATATATGTGCTTAATTCAACTGATGAAGATCAAGTTCTTCATTGGATGCCAAGATCACAGATCCAAGAATCGGAGCTCCCAAAATTACAGGAACAGCTAAAATCCAGAATACGACGGTGTAATGTGGATCAAAGAAAAATTGAATACTAAGTGCGGCTAAAATCATAATGAGCACTAAAATTACGACAAAGCGGCTAATAAATTTCATTGACATGCGTGTAATCACTTTTGCATTGATACTGTATTTTTACTATACACCTACTTTTATTAAGCCTTTATTGGTTTTAAATATCTAAAGTACTGCCATGATTGCTTTTATGAAAGTTCACGTGATTTACCCAACCTTAAATATCTAAGAAATAAAAAAAGCACCCCATCTGGAGTGCTTTTTTGTGCTATAAAAATTTACAGCTTAGATATCACGTACTGCACCTTTCGCAGCACTCGTGGTGTGCATTGCATAGGCTTTCAAGGCTTTAGAAATCTTGCGTGGACGCTCTTCCGCAGGCTTCCAACCTTTGGCTTCTTGCGCTGCACGACGTTCTGCCATTACAGCGTCCTCAACAGCCAGGTGAATCGTACGATTCGGAATATCGATTTCGATACGGTCGCCATCTTCAACCAGACCAATCGCACCACCTTCCGCAGCTTCTGGTGACACGTGACCAATTGAAAGACCTGATGAACCACCCGAGAAACGACCATCTGTTACAAGTGCACAGTCTTTCCCTAAACCTTTTGATTTCAGGTAGCTGGTTGGATACAACATTTCTTGCATACCTGGGCCACCACGTGGGCCTTCGTAACGAATTACAACCACATCGCCGGCCGTGATTTTACCGCCCAAGATCGCTTCAACTGCTGAATCCTGGCTTTCAAATACACGTGCTGTACCGTTGAACTTCAAGATCGACTCATCTACACCAGCCGTTTTTACAATACAGCCATCCAGTGCGATGTTGCCATAAAGTACTGCCAGACCGCCGTCTTTAGAGAAGGCATGTTCGGCATTGCGGATCACACCATTTTCACGGTCACCATCTAAACGTGAGTAGTAGCGGTCTTGTGAGAATGCGGTTTGTGTTGGTACACCGCCCGGTGCTGATTTAAAGAAGGTATACACTTCTTCATCTTCAGTACGGATAATGTCCCATTTATCCAAGGCATCTTTTAAAGTTGCTTCATGGACGGTGGGTACAGAGGTATCCAACAAGCCTGCGCGATCCAGTTCACCCAAGATCGACATGATGCCACCAGCGCGGTGTACATCTTCCATATGTACGTCCTGCTTTGCAGGTGCAACTTTACACAGGACTGGCACTTTACGAGACAGACGGTCAATGTCATTCATGGTGAAATCAACACCAGCTTCATGAGCAGCTGCCAATAAGTGAAGTACCGTATTGGTTGAACCGCCCATCGCGATATCTAAAGTCATAGCATTTTCATACGATGCTTTGGTTGCGATATTGCGTGGCAGCAAGCTGTAATCATTTTGCTCGTAGTGACGTTTGGTGATCTCTACGATGAGTTGACCTGCTTTTTCGAATAACTTTTTACGGTTTGCATGTGTAGCAAGTGTTGAACCATTACCTGGTAAAGACAGACCCAATGCTTCAGTTAAGCAGTTCATTGAGTTCGCTGTGAACATACCAGAACATGAACCACAAGTTGGACATGCAGAACGTTCATATGCTGCAACTTCTTCATCAGTGAAGCTATCATCTGCTGCAACCACCATGGCATCAACAAGGTCAATCGCGTGTTCATTACCACGGATTTTCACTTTACCGGCTTCCATTGGGCCGCCTGACACGAATACGACTGGAATGTTCAGGCGCATTGCCGCCATCAGCATCCCCGGTGTGATTTTGTCACAGTTCGAGATACAGACCATCGCGTCAGCACAGTGTGCATTCACCATGTACTCAACCGAGTCCGCGATCAGGTCACGTGAAGGCAGTGAATACAACATGCCATCATGACCCATCGCGATACCATCATCCACAGCAATGGTATTAAATTCTTTTGCTACGCCGCCTGCTTGTTCAATCTGACGCGCCACCAATTGACCGAGGTCTTTAAGATGTACGTGGCCCGGAACGAACTGGGTAAATGAGTTGACCACTGCAATAATTGGCTTGCCGAAGTCTTCATCCTTCATACCAGTGGCGCGCCATAAGCCACGCGCACCCGCCATGTTTCTTCCGTGTGTCGATGTTTTTGAACGATAGTCAGGCATTGTGTTATTCCAACAAAGGTTGTGCTTGAGATGAATGAGTTCATTCACTCTGGCGAAATCTGTCTGATCGAGAGCATGAAATCAGTCGAAAATTGAACATATCATACACCAAGTTACACGGCGGATCAGGCGCTTATCAATGTGACAGGCGGGGATATGCTCAGAGCAGTTTCAGTACGTACACGATTAAAATATTTTATTAAAAACTACTATACCGTTATCGTTCCGGTTTAAATACAAAACTTTCATGAATATTTTTTACAATTTGCATGAGTTTTTTTTATATGAAATTTGAGTGATTTATCATGGTAATGGGTGGTACTGAGCTTTAAGCTTTTGCTGAATTAGGCTGCGAATTGCCTTATGCCTTATAATGCCCTTAAGTTTATTTGGAATTTCATCCGTGAAAATCATTTTTGCAGGCACACCAGAATTTGCAGCCACTGCATTGGCTGCGCTGCTAAAAACCGACCATGAGATTGTGGCGGTGTATACCCAACCGGACCGTAAAGCGGGTCGCGGCCAAAAACTCACTGCATCTGCGGTTAAACAGCTGGCACTGGAACACAATATTCCGGTCTATCAACCGCTACACTTTAAATCTTCAACAGACGAAGGTCTGGCAGCTCAAGCTGAGTTAAAAGCCTTAAATGCGGATGTCATGGTTGTGGCAGCTTATGGTCTGATCCTGCCGCAAGTGGTTTTAGATACGCCGAAATATGGCTGTCTGAATATTCACGGTTCATTACTGCCGCGCTGGCGTGGTGCCGCACCAATCCAGCGTGCCATCGCTACGGGTGATGCCGAGACTGGTGTGACCATTATGAAAATGGCAGCTGGTCTGGATACTGGCGACATGATGTATAAAACCATCTGCCCGATTGAGCCACAAGACACCTCTGCTTCTTTGCATGACAAGCTGGCTCAGCAAGGTGCTGAAGCAACAGTCAAAGTGCTGGAATCAGAAGAATCTCTACAGCACTATCTTGATCACCGCAAAGTGCAGGATGAAGCGCTTACGGTTTATGCACATAAATTATCCAAGGCAGAAGCTAAAATTGATTGGACTCAGGATGCGGTCACGATTGACCGCAATATCCGTGCATTTAATCCATGGCCAGTAGCATTTACGCCTATTGATGAAACAAATAACCTGCGCGTTTGGGGTTCTTTGTTATCTCATGAAAATGCGGAAGGCAAGGCCCCTGGAACTATCCTCGCGCTAGATAAACATGGCGTACATGTGGCCTGTGGTGATCAAAAAGCTATTTGCCTGACCTCACTGCAGTGGCCGGGCGGTAAAGCGCTGAATCCGGTTCAAATCAATCAAACCCAAAAATTACATGTAGGACAAATACTGGCATGAGTCATTACGAAGCCGGCACATCACACCTGAACTTACGTGCCCAGGTGATTCGCACCCTGCTCGCGGTACAGCAAGGGCAATCGCTTGCCAGTGTTTTGCCACAACATCTAGGCAAAGTGGCAGAGCGTGACCGCGCCCTGTTCCATGAACTGGTTCTTGGGACACTGCGTCAGTGGTATGCGCTGAAAAGCGTGACCCTGCCACTCTTGGTGAAACCGATTAACAATGATACGGTCGAAACCTGTCTCTATGTCGGTCTATATCAGTTGCTGGAAACCCGGATTGCGCCGCATGCCGCAATTTCCGAGACCGTAACGGCTGTTAAACAGCTCGGTTATCAGGCTTTAAGTGGGGTAGTGAATGCCATCCTGCGTCGTGTTTCACGTGAAACACCTGACTTTCAGGCAGCATTAAAACAGGCGCATGGTTTGCCAAGCTGGTTATATAAACGTCTGAAGAAAGACTGGCCTGAACAGCTGCTGGAACTTAGCACTGAACTGAAGCAGGTGGCTCCTCTGACCTTACGCGTCAATGAACGTCAGGTGAGCCGTGATGAGTATTTAGAAATTCTGGAAGAACATGATATTGCTGCGCATGCCTGCAGTATTTCTGAAGTGGGTATCGTGCTGGATGAGAGTATCCATGTACCGCACCTGCCCGGCTTCGATGTTGGTGGTTTCTCGGTACAGGATGAGCATGCCCAGCTCTGTGCCACTTTACTGCCCAACCTGAATAATAAATATGTCGTCGATGCCTGCGCAGCACCGGGTGGCAAGACCGCACATATTCTGGAAAAATACAGTCCTAAAAAGCTGATTGCATTGGATCAGGATGCCAAACGTCTGCTGCGCGTCCAGGAAAACCTGGAACGTCTGCTACTTGAAGGTGAGCATGTAGAAATCGTTACTGCTGATGCAATCAACTGGCAGGCGGCTGAGCAGCCGGACTGTATCGTACTGGATGCACCCTGCTCAGCGATTGGCGTGATGCGTCGTCATCCGGATATTCGCCTGCTGCGTCAATCTACTGATATCGCCCAGACGGTGGAACTGCAAAAACAGATTCTGGAAAATATGTGGCAGCAGCTGAAAGTTGGCGGTACTTTGCTTTATATCACCTGTTCGATTCTAAAAGCAGAAAATGAACAGCAGATGGTCGAGTTCTTTACTACCCATGCGGATGCCAAAGAAATCAAGATCAAAGCGAATTGGGGTATTGAGCAGATTCATGGTCGTCAGCTTTTGCCTAAAGCGGGTCAAGGCGATGGTTTCTTCTATTGCCGAATCGAAAAAACGGCTTAAATAGTTGTTTGAAGAAAAAGGCAGCTTCGGCTGCCTTTTTTTATTCTAGATTTATTGGAGAAATTTGAAAATCACCAGACTGCTGGCAAGCGCCGCCATCCCGCTAATCAGGCCATAAACCGTTTCGTGACCTTTGGAATAACGCTTGGCGGTTGGCAACATTTCATCCAAGGCCAGATAGACCATCACGCCACCGATCAGACCGAAAATGATGCCATAGATGGTGGTATTCAGATACGGTGCCAGAATGAAGTAGCCCAATGCGGCTCCCAAAGGTTCCGCCAGACCAGAAACCAAACTGGCGAGCAATGCATAGGATTGTCGATGTGTCGCCATATATACCGGTAAAGCAATCGCTACACCTTCTGGGATATTGTGAATCGCAATCGCTACCGCCAACGGCGCACCCAGCATCGGGCTTTCCAGGGTTGCAAAAAAGGTCGCCATGCCTTCCGGCAAATTATGTGCAGTGATGGCAAATAACGTGAGCAAGCCGGTGCGCAGCAACTGTTCCTGTCCTAGATCCTGGGTATTATTTTTTTCCAAGGTCTCATGCGGATTGGGGACCAGATGATCCAGTAACAGCACCAAGACTGCACCCAGTAATAAAGTCAAGGTTCCCCAGGCATACCCCATTTTCGCGCCATACGCCACGCTAAAAGAATCAATGGATTTGGTCAGAATCTCAGTAAGAGACACATAAATCATCGCTCCAGCAGCAAAGGCCAGACCGAAGGACATGACACGCAGGTTGGGCTTTTTTAAAAATAATACCAGTCCCCCACCCACCACGGTGGCCAAGCCGGCAAATAGAGTTACGGCAAAGGCTGTATAGACTTGTGCATCAGTAACGGAAGCAATACCCATAAGTCAGCCATTAAAAAAGTCATTATCAGCAAAGATGATAATGACTTTCATTTACAGCAACAATCAGTTTATGTGAAGATTATTAGTCTTCTGGTTCTTCCGGATTTTTTGCCAGATGAATCACAGACAGTACCAGACCACCCCATAATAAAACGATGGAGAAAATCATCATGATTAATGCAGATGTATTCATATTGGTTCTCCTAACTATGACGGTCTTTAACTAGACTGAGCAGAATGGCGCCCAGAATAAAGAATGCAAGGGTGCCCCCACCAATCGTCCATAACGTACTTGCAGGATAACCACCATAGCCTTCAGCCATGATTGATTTCAGGGTTAAACCCAATGCCAGCAATAATGACAAAGGCGTGATCACTGTCAGCATGAACTTCCAGCTGGCACCAAGTTTCACACTGGCAAATTCATTGACATGCATTTCCAGCTGTTTCATCAATGGACGGCGGAACCAGGACAATAAAATAATCGATAACAGGCCACCACCGACAATACCGATGTTATTGGCAAAGTAGTCAATAATGTCGACAAATGTAATGGCACTATGGGTCGAGAAGATCAAAGTCGATACCACTGCTGAACCACCGGCAATAATCGTCACGGACTTGTTCTTTGACCAGCCCAGCTTGTCCTGGAATGCCGCAATTGGCACCTGCAGGATACTGACCATGGAGGTAATACCCGCCACTGTTAATGACGCAAAGAATAGGAAGCCGAACAGGTCACCACCTGCACCTAAACTGGAAATAATTTTCGGGAAGGCAATAAAGGCCAGACCAATACCACCAGATACTACATCTTCAACCTTTGCACCTGAGCTGAATGCCATGAAACCAAGTGCTGCAAAGACACCAATACCCGCCAGAATTTCAAAAGACGAGTTCGCCAATGCCACCACGATACCTGAACCGGTCAGGTTGGTTTTACGTTTCAAGTAAGATGCATAGGTCAACATAATCCCGAAACCCACCGAAAGTGAGAAGAAGATGTGACCAAAAGCTGCCAGCCAGACTTTATAATTGGTCATGGCTTCCCAGTTTGGAGTAAAGAAGGCATTTAAGCCATCGACTGCACCAGGTAAACGTACTGCCTGAATCACCAGGATCGTGAATAAAATCACCAGCAATGGCATAAAGATTTTATTCGCCAGTTCCACCCCACGGCGTACTCCACCGTAAAGGATCAGCATCACCGCTGCCCAAACGACTACTAGACCAAAAAACAGTACCGGAACAAAACCGAAGGTCAGGCCTTCACCATTTTGCAGGTAGGTATTGAAGAAGAAGCCTTGAGTATCAGTTCCCCACTGTTGTCCGAAGGAATAGAACATATAACTGCCAGCCCAGGACAATACGCTGGCATAATAAATCCCGATGATCAGGGTCACCATCACCTGCCACCAACCCAGAGATTCTGCATTCATGAGTTTTTTATAGGCCATCGGTGGTGCTTTGCGGAACTTGTGTCCAACTGCATAATCTAAAAACAATAATGGCAAACCTGCTGCGAAAATCGCAATCAGATAAGGAATCAGGAATGCGCCTCCGCCATTTTCATAGGCAACGTATGGAAAGCGCCAAATATTCCCTAACCCTACTGCAGAGCCAATCGCTGCAATAATAAATCCTGATCGTGCCGACCAATTCTCTCGAGTATCTGTCATAGAACACCTAAACCTTAGGTCTCTTTAGATGCTGCTTATTGTGGTTATCGCGCGAGCAAAAAAAGTACCAATAAAAATAATTCTGGGTGCTTCAATTGGAGCATTGCTTTGTGAGCTTCAGCTTCTAAATCAGCCAACGGTCTAGCATGTCAAATCCTGGATAAAGCATCTTGCCCACACTGTCCGTGTATATGGATTTAACAATACTGAGTTTTAAGTATGATTTGTGTAAATTCTGCTCCTAATATTAATTTTTTATAATATATCTTGTTCAACCGTTCAATATTTCTCCAGGGTTAGCTTGATTTATTAAGTTATAAGTGAATTAACTTTTAGGAATATATTGTTTTTTAAGTATATCTTGATGAGTTTTGACATCCTCCCCCAGCTAAAGCAAGGGGATTCCTACTGCTAGACGCT